>CAVUSN010000009.1:0-137566 GCA_963744065.1 uncultured Actinomycetes bacterium
GTTTACCGGGGCTTGGATTCGAAGCTTCGCCCGAAGGCTAACCTCTCCTCGTGACCTTCCGGCACCGGGCAGGCGTCAGCCCCTATACGTCGTCTTTCGACTTAGCAGAGACCTGTGTTTTTGGTAAACAGTCGCTCGGGCCTATTCTCTGCGGCCCCCTCGGGCGTTTGGGCGCGAAGCCCTAAACCCTAACGGGGCGTCCCTTCTCCCTAAGTTACGGGACAATTTTGCCGAGTTCCTTAACGAGGGTTTTCTCGATCACCTTGGTATTCTCTACCCGCCCACCTGTGTCGGTTTAGGTACGGGCACGTGGGAACTTCCTAGGGGCTTTTCTCGGGGGCATGGTTTCAGGGACTTCCGACTGTATGTCACGGCATCGTGTCTCAGCCTTATGGCCGGTTTTCGCCCGGCCGGCCTACGCACTTGCCCCAGCACAACCAACGGCTGGGATCCCTTATCCTACCCCGTCCTCCCATCGGTCAAGCGCTCCCGACGTGGTACGGGAATATCAACCCGTTGTCCATCGCCTACGCCTTTCGGCCTCGGCTTAGGTCCCGACTAACCCTGAGAAGATTAGCTTTACTCAGGAACCCTTGGGCTTTCGGCGGAGGGGTTTCATCACCCCTCTTTCGTTACTCGTGCCAGCATTCTCACTCCCGATGCCTCCACGGCTGGGTTACCCCGCCGCTTCAGTCGGCATCGGGACGCTCCCCTACCACTCCGGCTTGCGCCGGAATCCGCAGCTTCGGTACCTGACTTGAGCCCCGCTACATTGTCCGCGCACGAACACTTGACCAGTGAGCTATTACGCACTCTTTCAAGGGTGGCTGCTTCTAAGCCAACCTCCTGGTTGTCTGTGCATCCGCACATCGTTTACCACTTAGCCAGGATTTCGGGACCTTAGCTGGCGGTCAGGGCTGTTTCCCTCTCGACTACGAAGCTTATCCCCCGCAGTCTGACTCCCGTGCTCTGGAGTACTGGTATTCGGAGTTTGCGTGACTTCGGTAACCTGGTAGGGCCCCTAGGCCAAGCAGTGCTCTACAGCCAGTACTGAACGCACGAGGCTATACCTAAATATATTTCGGGGAGAACCAGATATCTCTGGGTTTGATTAGCCTTTCACTCCGATCCACAGCTCATCCCCGCCGTTTTCAACCGACGTGGGTTCGGTCCTCCACGGGGTCTTACCCCCGCTTCAACCTGGCCATGGATAGATCACCCAGTTTCGGGTCTACCGCCTGCGACTGAATCGCCCTGTTCGGACTCGCTTTCGCTTCGGCTCCGTTTCCTTAACCTTGCCGCAGACGAGTAACTCGCTGGCCCATTATGCAAAAAGTACGCCGTCACGGAACAAGTCCGCTCCGACCGCTTGTAAGCACACGGTTTCAGGTACTATTTCACTCCCCTTCCGGGGTGCTTTTCACCTTTCCCTCACGGTACTAGTTCACTATCGGTCACCTGGGAGTATTTAGCCTTGCGGGGTGGTCCCCGCGGGTTCCGGCCGGGTTTCCCGTGCCCGGTCGTACTCAGGGTCCTGTCCAGGGAGGCATCGCACTTTCGCCTACGGGGCCTTTACCCTCTTTGGCGCCGGGTTCCACCGGCTTCGGCTAGCACGACACTTTGTAACTCCCCGACCGCGCTGCGGCACGATCAAGACAGGTCCTACAACACCGGATCGGAAACGCCCGCAGGCTGTCACGCCGATCTCGGTTTGGGCTATTCCCGTTTCGCTCGCCACTACTCAGGGAATCGATTTTTCTTTCTCTTCCTCCGGCTACTAAGATGTTTCAGTTCGCCGGCTTACCTCCAACCACCCTATGTGTTCAGGTGGTGGTACCCGCGCATTACCACGGGTGGGTTTCCCCATTCGGAAATCCCCGGATCAACGCTTGATCAGCAGCTCCCCGAGGCTTATCGCAGCCGTCCACGTCCTTCATCGGCTCCAGGTGCCAAGGCATCCACCGTGTGCCCTTGTTCACTTGATTCATGTAGTAGAGAACACCACAAAACCGCTCTGGAGTTTTCAAGGTGCACGCGGGCGCGAGTGCCCGCCGCCTCGAGGGAACGCACGACGCCGACCTGAGGGCCGGCGAGGGGCGGTCTCTCAAAACTCAACAGTTTGGGCCCCGCCCGAGGGCGGGAGACGACGGGTGTCGACGTATTCCAGGCTGAGCCGGTCAACCGGACGGCACGGATGCCATCGTTACGGTGAGCGGCGCCCGCGACAGGACTTGCCTGCCGCATTCCCTAGAAAGGAGGTGATCCAGCCGCAGCTTCCGCTACGGCTACCTTGTTACGACTTCACCCCAATCACCGACGCCACCTTCGGCCGCTGCCTCCCTTGCGGGTTGGCCCACGGACTTCGGGTGTTTCCGGCTTTCGTGGTGTGACGGGCGGTGTGTACAAGACCCGGGAACGTATTCACCGCGGCGTTGCTGATCCGCGATTACTAGCAACTCCGACTTCATGGAGGCGAGTTTCAGCCTCCAATCCGAACTGGGACCGGCTTTTTGGGATTCGCTCCACCTCGCGGTCTTGCAGCCCTTTGTACCGGCCATTGTAGCACGCTTGTAGCCCTGGACATAAGGGGCATGATGACTTGACCTCATCCCCACCTTCCTCCGGTTTGTCACCGGCAGTATTCTGTGAGTTCCCGGCCGAACCGCTGGCAACACAGAACAGGGGTTGCGCTCGTTGCGGGACTTAACCCAACATCTCACGACACGAGCTGACGACAGCCATGCACCACCTGTGTATCCGCCATTGCTGGGGGCCTGGTTTCCCAGGATTTCGAATACATGTCAAGCCCAGGTAAGGTTCTTCGCGTTTCATCGAATTAAACAGCATGCTCCGCTGCTTGTGCGGGTCCCCGTCAATTCCTTTGAGTTTTAGCCTTGCGGCCGTACTCCCCAGGCGGGATGCTTAATGCGTTAGCTGCGGCACGGACGGAGTCGACACCGCCCACACCTAGCATCCATCGTTTACGGCGTGGACTACCAGGGTATCTAATCCTGTTTGCTCCCCACGCTTTCGCGTCTCAGCGTCAGTTGCGTTCCAGAGAGCCGCCTTCGCCACGGGTGTTCTTCCTGATATCTGCGCATTCCACCGCTACACCAGGAATTCCACTCTCCTCTCCCGCACTCTAGCCACCCAGTTTCCCACGACCGCTCGGGGTTGAGCCCCGAGATTTCACGCAGGACTTAAGTGGCCGCCTACACGCTCTTTACGCCCAATGAATCCGGACAACGCTTGGTCCCTACGTATTACCGCGGCTGCTGGCACGTAGTTAGCCGGACCTTCTTCTGCAGGTACCGTCAACTGACGGGCTATTAACCCGCTCGCCTTCTTCCCTGCTGAAAGCGGTTTACAACCCGAAGGCCGTCTTCCCGCACGCGGCGTTGCTGCGTCAGGCTTTCGCCCATTGCGCAAGATTCCCCACTGCTGCCTCCCGTAGGAGTCTGGGCCGTGTCTCAGTCCCAGTGTGGCTGATCGTCCTCTCAGACCAGCTACCCATCGTCGCCTTGGTGGGCCGTTACCCCGCCAACAAGCTAATGGGCCGCGGGCTCATCCAAGACCGGAGGCCGAAGCTACCTTTGGTGACAGCCCCGAGGGGCCGGCACGTCATCAGGCATTAGCCAGCGTTTCCACTGGTTGTTCCTGTGTCTTGGGCAGATTACCCACGTGTTACTCACCCGTTCGCCGCTCGAGTACCCCCGAAGGGGCCTTTCCGCTCGACTTGCATGTGTTAAGCACGCCGCCAGCGTTCGTCCTGAGCCAGGATCAAACTCTCCGAGAACAGGTTGCGAAAACGGTCTCCCCCGCGAACGGGATCGTCGACCGGTCTCTAACTGTGTCAAAGAGCCTGAGCTCTCTCAAAGGCCGGTGACACCACCGCGGTCACCCGCGCAGGCGCACCGGCAGGATCCGCCGTCCCCGAAGGAGCGGCGGAAGAACCCGACGTTGACTCCCCTCCGGCACGAATGCGCCGGGGGTGAGTCCCCAAACTGTTGAGTTTTCAAAGACCACCGCCCACAGGGCGACCTCTAAGACTAGCATCCGCACGCCGAAGCGGGCAAACCTGGCCCCAGAGAACCGCCGCTGGCTGGCAGCGGCGGCCGCGGAAGTATGCCGGAGCCACCGGAGCCCGTCAAGTTGAACCGTCGCCGGGCGCTCAATCTGGGGCTATATGGGCAAACCGGCGGCCCACCCGCAGCTCGTGCCCGGCCAACCGGGCGCGGGCCACGTCCAGCTCGTCAGGGGCCAGCGGCACCCCATCGACGCGCACGCCGCCCTGGCCGATCAGCCGCCGTGCCTCGCCCCGCGAGCCGGCCAGGCCGTTGTCGGCCAGCAGCGCCGGCATGTGCACCGGATCCCCGTCCGGGAGCGGGATCACGGGTGCATCGTCGGCCGCCCTACCCTGTTTGAACTGGCGGTCGAAGGCGGCCTCGGCGGATTCAGCCGCCTCCGCCCCGTGCCAGCGCTCGACCAGCCTGCGGGCGAACTCGCGCTTGGCCGTATAGGGGTCGGCGGGCGGCGGCTCGTCGGACTCCAGGCACAGCCTGTAGTAGTCCGGCATCATCTCGTCAACGCAGCTCATGGCCTTGCCGTACATCTCGTTCGGCGGATCGTCGATGGGGATGTAGTTGCCGAGCGAGGCGCTCATCTTGCGGGCGCCGTCGGGGCCGTTGATGAGCGGCGTGATCAGCGCAACCTGCGGCGCCTGGCCGTAGGCGATCTGGATGTCGCGGCCGGCCAGCAGGTTGTACTCCTGGTCGGTGCCGCCCAACTCGACGTCGGCCTGGATGGCCACCGAGTCGTAGCCCTGCATGAGCGGGTACAGGAACTCCGAGATGGAGATCGGCTG
Source organism: uncultured Actinomycetes bacterium (assembly GCA_963744065.1). Taxonomy (GTDB): domain Bacteria; phylum Actinomycetota; class Thermoleophilia; order Gaiellales; family JAICJC01; genus DASUHT01. The sequence continues at coordinate 4,865 of CAVUSN010000009.1, forward strand.
GTTTGAGCGGAACCGCTGCTCGAAGTCGTTTCGCTCCAGCATGCGGGACACGGTCATCGTCCTGGTCAGCTGAAGAAACCCTGCAAAATCGAGCTTTCCCAGCCACTCGGAGTTGAACCGAAGCTCTGTCCGATCGGCGTCCAGGATCTTCAGCGCCTGCTCGAAGTAGGCCCTGGCGTTGGCGTCGATCTCCTCGCCTGAGAGCACGGGGCGCTCCTTCGAGCGGCCCGACGGGTCGCCCACCCGGGCGGTGTAGTCACCCACGATCAGGACGCCGGTGTGGCCCTGGTCCTGAAACGCCCGCATCCGCTGCAGCGGGATGGCCTGGCCGATGTGGATCGAGCGGGCCGTGGGATCGATGCCGAGCTTGACCCGAAGCGGCCGGCCCAGAGCCAGTTTCTGCTCCAGGCCCCCCTCCGGCAGCACCTTCACCGCGCTACGAGTGAGGGCTTTAACGTCCGGCGGCACGGGACGCGGATGATACCGGTCGGCTGACGAAGGCCGAATCGGGATCCAGGAACCGCCACGGGCGGTCGGCGGCCTGGCTGATGCCGATCCGCGTGGCCGTCACCACCCGGCGTCGCGCGGGGGGCGACTCGAGCTGCGCAGGTCGGCCGTTGTGCTCGGGCCCGATGGCCAGTGCCTGGCCCACGTTGCCGGGCCCGGCGCACAGCCGGCGGAGGTCACCCAGGCCGCGCCGCTGGATCATCCGCTCGACTCCCAGAACCGGCTCCAGTGCCCGCACCAGCACCGCCTCTGCCACCCCGACCGGCGAGCAGACGATGTTCAGACACCAGTGGATGCCGTAGGAGCGGTACACGTACAGGGTGCCCGGCGGCCCGAACATGGCGGCGTTTCGGGCCGTCTGGCCGCGGAAGCTGTGGGCGGCCGGGTCGAGCGCTCCGCGGTAGGCCTCCGCCTCCACGATCGGCCCGCCAACGCTGTCCACGACCAGCGTCCAGCCGATCAGCGCCCGCGCCACGGACACCGCATCGAGTTCCAGATCGAGGTCGAGGGCCGGTGCGCCGGCGATCAGAGCGGCACCCAGGCGAGGCCGTCGCCCTCGCGCTGGACGCTGCCCCAGCCGGAGATGTGCGAGGCGCACGCCGGCGCGTCCACGAACTCGTCCAGCACGGCCAGCCGCGTGCGCAGCGCGACCTCGGGGTCGGAGTCGTGCACGTGGTCCCACTCCGGGTTGGCCACATGGCTGGGGTGATGGATGACGTCGCCCAGATGGACGGCGTCGCCGACCGTGACGGCGGCATGCCCCGCGCGGTGGCCGGGGGTGCGGACCAGGGTTACGCCCGGCGCCAGCTCGCGCCCGTAGGCCGCCTCCACCAGCCTGCCGGCCTGCTCGGCGGCCGCCAGGCAGCGCCAGGCCGAGTCGTCGGGCGGCTGCAGCTCGCGGGCCCAGGCGATCGCGTCGGCGCTTGCCACCACCTGCGCCCTGGGGAACGCCGGCACCAGCCCATCCGGGTAGCTGCCGGTGGCAACGCCGCCGCAGTGGTCGAAATCCAGGTGCGTCAGCACCACCATGTCCACATCGGCCAGCGTGCAGTCATGCGCGGCCAGGGCGCCCTCCAGGTCGTCCTTGGCGCCCGGCCACTCCTCGGACAGCGACCCGGCAGAGGTGTCGACCAGGATCACCCGGTCGTGCCCGCGCAGCAAGAGCACGTTGGACGGCACGACCACCTGCTCGGGCATGCTGCCGGCGGGGCCCAGATCGGTGCCCGGCAAGGGGATCGTGCCGGCCTCGATCAGGATGGCCGTCCAGCCGTCGGAGGTGATGGTGTCGGTCAAGGGAGGTTGAACCTCTACGTCAGTCCAGCAGGGACATCTGGGCACGCCGCGCACGCCGCACGGCGTCCGTGAGCGCGACGGACTCTCCCATATCGGCCAGGATCGTGCGCTCGGTGCGAGACGCCACCAGCGGCTCGGCGATCCCCTCCACCCACACCCGCGTGCGCCGCCCGTCGCCGCGGTCGTCCTCGGCCGGGATCGGCTCCAGCGCGTAGATGCGGTCGGCCCGCACGTACTTGCCATAGCCGAGGAAGACCATGGCCGGCGGCGTGCTCACGCGGCGGCTCCGGCCACCGCCTCACGCAGGCTGGCGGCGACGTGCTCCTGGTCCTCCTCGGCCAGCTGCACGTAGAAGGGCAGCGCGAGTGTCGATTGGGCCACCCGTTCGGCCACCGGCATCTCACCCGGCCGGTGGCCGAGCTCGCGGTAGGGCGGCTGCAGATGGATGGTCGGCAGGTACGGCCGGCTGGCCACCCCGCGCTCGGCCAGCCCCTGCATGACCGCCGTGCGGTCGATGCCGGCTGCCAGCCGGACGACGTACACGAACCAGCTGCGGCGGTGCGCGCCGGCGAACGGCAACTCGACGCCGGGGATGCCCGAGAGCAGCTTGCGATACCGCTCGGCCACCCGCCGGCGGGCCTCCAGCATCAGGTCGAGCTTCTCCAGCTGGGCGATCCCGACCGCGGCCGACAGCTCGTCCATGCGGTAGTTGAAGCCCAGCCGGTCGTGGATCAGCCAACCGCCGTCGTCGCCCCGACCCTGGTTGGTCAGGCTGCGCAGGATGCGGGCCGCCTCCGGATCGTCGGTGGTCACCATCCCGCCCTCGCCGGTGGTCATCTGCTTGTTGGGATAGAAGGCGAACACGGCCGGGTTGCCGTGCGTGCCCACCTGGCGGCCGCCGATCTCGGCGCCCAGGGCTTCGCAGGTGTCCTCGACCACCGCCAGCCCGTGTTCGGCGGCGATCCCGTTGATCGTCTCGATCTCGCATGGATAGCCGAAGATGTGCACCGGCAGGATGGCTTTGGTGCGTGGCGTGACCGCCGCTCGGACGGCGTCCGGATGCAGGTTGAAGGTGCGTTCGTCGATGTCGGCGAAGACCGGGGTCGCCCCCACGTAGCGGATCACGTTGGCCGACGCCACGAACGAGTAGGGCGAGGTGATGACCTCGTCTCCCGGCCCCAGGCCGAGCCGGTGAAGCGCGATGTGCAGGCCTGCCGTGCCGCTCGAGCAAGCCACCGCGTGGGCGGTGCCGACACGGTCGGCGAAGGCCTTCTCGAAGGCCGGCGTGAGCGAGCCCAGGCTGAGCTCGCCGGAGCGCAGCACGCCCAGCACCAGCTCCTCCTCGCGCTCGCCGATCAGCGGCCGGGCCAGCGGGATGTGGCGGGTGGCGCTCACCCCACGGATGCCCGCACCGGGTACTCGAGCATGTCTGCGAACCGCTCGTCGCGCCCGCTGACGGTGGCAAAGAAGACGTCCTGGATGGCCTTGGTGACCGGCCCCCGACCGCCCGTCTCGTGCCCGTCCACGCTTGCCATCGGCGTCACCTCGGCGGCCGTGCCGCACAGGAAGGCCTCGTCGGCGAAGTACAGGTCGGTGCGCACCAGGTTCACCTCGCGCACCTCGATGCCGAGCACGGCGGCCATCCGGATCACGCTGGCGCGGGTGATCCCGGGCAGGCAGGAGGCGGTGGTGGGCGGCGTGTACAGCACGCCGTCGCGGACGACGAACACGTTCTCGCCGGAGCCGTCGGCCACGTAGCCCTCCTCGTTCAGCAGGATGGCCTCCTCGTAGCCGGCCCGGCTGGCCTCCAGCTTGGCCAGCACGGAGTTGATGTACTGGCCTGTGGCCTTGGCTGCCGGCGGCAGCGTGTTGGGCCCGATCCGTCGGTAGCTGGACACCTTGCAGCGCACGCCCGCCTCCAGCGCCTCCTCGCCCAGGTACGCGCCCCACGGCCACACCGCGATCGCCACCTCCACCGGATTGTCCAGCGGGTACAGGCCCATCGGCCCGGCGCCCCGGAAGGCGATCGGGCGGACGTAGCAGGAGGCCACGTTGTTTGTGGCCACCGTCTCGTGCACGGCCGCAGCCAGCTCCTCGACCGAGTGCCCAAGCTCCATCTCGTACAGCTTGGCCGAGCGGCGGAACCGGTTGAGATGGTCGGTCAGCCGGAAGACGGCCGTGCCCTTGGGCGTCTCGTAGGCCCGGATGCCCTCAAACACCCCGGTGCCGTAGTGCAGCGCATGCGTCAGAACGTGGACCTGGGCGTCCTCCCACGGAACGAAGCTGCCGTTGCGCCAGATCTTCTCCGTGGTCTGCATGCGCCGTCCTTTCCGGGCCGTTGGGAGGTCGCTCAGGATGGTACCGGACGGCCCCAGGAGAACGATCTCCTACTAGTCTGCGGGTGATGGAGGACGTGTACCAGCAGCGGGCGCGGTCGTTCGGCGGGGTGGCCGGTGTGTACCAACGGGCCCGGCCCACATACCCCATGGCTGCCGTGCGCTGGATGCTGGAGCCGGCCCCCGGCCGGCAGGTGCTCGACCTGGCCGCCGGCACCGGCAAGCTGACCCAGGTCGTGGTGGAGGCCGGCTACGAGGTGACGGCGGTCGAACCCGCTCCCGAGATGCTGGCCGAGCTTCGGGCGGCGCTGCCCGGCGTGACCGCCCTGGCCGGCAACGCCGAGCAGATCCCGCTGGCCGACGCCAGCTGCGACGCCGTCCTGGTGGCGCAGGCCTTCCACTGGTTCGAGCCGCAGTCGGCGCTGGACGAGATCGCCCGCGTGCTGCGGCCGGGCGGCGCGCTGGGCCTGGCCTGGAACCTGCGCGATGACAGCCGGCCATGGGTCGTCATGCTGTCGGAGATCCTGCACGGGGCGCAGGACACGGTGTCAGCCAGCCGGGATCTGCCCGAGCGGGAGCCGGTGGAAGAGCACCCGGCGTTTCACGACGTCCAGCGGCATGGATTCGCCAACCCGATCGAGTTCAGCCTCGACCGGCTGCTGGACTGGGCGCGCTCGACCAGCTCCGTTGCGGTGCTCGAGCCGGGCGCCCGCGACGAGTTGCTGGACGAGATCCGACGGCTGTGCGCGACCGATCCCGATCTGCGCGGACGGGACACGATCCCCATGCCGTTCGTCACCATGTGCGTACGAGCGGTGCGGGCCGGCTGATCGGCGGCGGGGCGGCGGGCCTGGCGGTTCCGGGCTCGGGAAGCCCCGCCTATTCGTACGAGCCGGGTTCAGTGTCGTGTCATTGGCCGAACCACACCGGGGCCACACCTGACGACTCGCCCCACGTTAGATCCATCGACGCAGCCGTCGCGCCATCTCCGACTCCAACGCCGCGCGATGCGCGTCGAATTCGGCCACTGCACCGTCGTACGCGGTCCGATCGCCGATCGCCGGTTGCCCGTAACGATCGGGCGCCTCGAGCGCTCGAATTCGATCGCCGAGCTTGAAGTGCTCCTTCATGAGTTCGTCGACGAGTTGTCGCTCGCGCTTCGTGAGCAGGCGCCCGAGGCAACGGATCTCATCAAACCGAATGAGGACCTCCTCAGCACGGTTGAATCCCGGTGCGGGTAACGCTCCTGGCCGCAGCGCAGGCTGGACGGTCTCGTAGAGGTGGAGCCGCTTCTCGCCTACTAGCGCGACTCGGGCAAGCCAGAGGCCGCCCAAGATCGAGCCGGCGAGCGCGATCACCGCGCCGAGAATCACGTCGGCCATCCCTCGACACTACTCCCCCGTGGGATGTGGCTGTTGGTCTGGAGCGTAGGGCTCTTACGGGTAGGCCGAGCTCTGCCGAGAGCGTGGTGACCGGAACACCGCGGGCGCATGGAATAGCTGGAGGCCTACGGTTTCGGGCCGAACGTGCCCAGAAGTGTCACGACTCTCAATTGGCATTCACCGTGACGGCCAAATGGCCACTCTCGGCCGTCTCCTCGATGGGCGGATCGGCGAGCACGACCGACGTCTCGATCTGGCGCTCGGAGATCAACCAGTAGGTGCGAAGGAGCGTCGCGGTCGAGTTCCGCGCCACCAGCTGGAAGTTGTTTCGGCGGTAGAAGCGGATCGCCCATTCGGCGGCCGCCCACGTGCCGACAAGCATCCGCCGGTCGGATCGGCCGCGCAGGTGCTCGAGCAGCGCCCGCCCGACGCCCCGGCCCTGCCACGCTGGGAGCACGTAGGCGTGACGGATGAGATCGACATCTGTGCGCGGCTGGATGCCCATCACCCCGGCCAGCTCGCCGCCGTCTTCGTAGCCCCAGAAGTCGACGCCGTCAGCGATCTGGCCATCCAACTCGTCCGCCGGCATGTACGGCTCGTGCCAGCAGTCATCCGGGATCACGCCCCGATACGCCTCTGCCGCCGCGTTCACGATGCGCACGATCGCGTCCCGGTCGCTTTTGGTGCATGGCCGGATCACCGCGGGGGAGCCAGCCACTCGATCATGTCCATGCCGTCCCACCACCAGGGCTGACCCTCGGCCCGGCCGGCGATCCGAAGCCGCCGGGTGGCGGCGGGCTCCTCGGCCAGGAACGCGTCGATCGCCGCTCGAACCTCACTCCAGTCGGCGTCGTCGACCACGATCAACGCGTGGCCGGCAAGCAGTCCGGCTGCATGACGGAGCGCATCCAGCGTCGCCATGGTTGTGTGCTCTGCGTCGTAAAAGAAGACGCCGACGGGCGGAATCGCCTCCATCCCTTGCAGCACGGCGCTGGTGTCGCCGCTCAGGATGCGGACGCGATCCGACACCCCGAACCGCTCAAGGTTCGCAGCCAGGAGGTCCTGGCTGATGCCGTCGTAGGAGAAGTCGTCGATCGCGACGCAGGCCGCCGCGGTCTGGGTGGCGACGCCGATCAGCGTGCGCCCGTGGTACGCACCCGCCTCCAGATAGCACTCGCCGGCGTCCAGGTGGCGCGCCGCCAGCGCCAGCAGCGCCAGGTTGTTCTCCTCAGACAGCCCCTCCACCCCATCGACGACCACTGCCAGCGCTCGATCGGTGGGTTCCGGTGACGTTGGGAAGTCCACGAAGAGCCCCGGCAGCTCGGCGAGGAAGCTGTCCACGTCCATGCGGATCAGCGGCCGTTGGGCAGGCTGACCACGCGCACGTCCTCGATGCCCTCGAGCGCTGTCAGCTTCAGCAGCACCTGGGGGTCAGGGCGGGTGTCCACCGACAGCACCATCACCGCCCGCTCGCCCTCGTGCTGGCGGGACACGTTCATGTTGGCGATGTTCACGTGTTCGGCGGCGAACAGCATCCCCACCTGGCCGATCATGCCCGGCCGGTCCTCGTTTCGGATCACCAGCATGTGGGTGTACAGCTCGATCTCCACCCGGGAGCCGTACACCGAGGTCAGCCACGGCCGGAAGTCGCGGCCGATGGTCGTCCCTGACACCTCGCTGCCGCCACACCGCACCGTGATCAGGTTCAGGTAGTCGCCGGCCTCGTCGGTGCGCTGTTCGTTGACGCCGATCCCGTGCGCCTCGGCGACGGCCCGGGCGTTGACCAGGTTGACCTGCTCGTCGGTCTGGCCGGCCAACGCGCCCTCCAGCACGGCCACGGTCAGAAGCCGCGTGTCCATGTGGGCCAGGCCGCCCGAATACACCACGTCCAGCGTGCCGCCGCGCCCGCACAGGCCGGTGGCCATGGCGCCCAGCCGGCGGGCCAGCGGCAGGTACGGGCCCACCACCTCCAGGTCCTCGGGGCGCAGCTGGGGGATGTTCACGGCGTTGGACACCAGCCGGCCATCCAGGGCCGCCACCACCTGCTCGGCCACGATTACCCCGGCCCGGTCCTGGGCCTCCTGGGTGGACGCTCCCAGGTGCGGCGTGACAACCACGTTGGGCAGCGTCAGCACCTCCCCCTCGGTGTAGGGCTCGCTGGGGAAGACATCCAGTCCGGCGCCGGCCACCCTCCCGGCCTTGAGCGCGGCCACCAGCGCGTCCAGATCGACCAGATCGCCGCGGGCCGCGTTCACGATCCGAACGCCGGGCCGCATCTGGGCGATCGCCGCCTCGTCCACCAGATGCCGGGTGTCGCTGGTCAGCGGCGCATGCAGGGTGATGAACTCGGCCTGCGCCCACAGCTCCTCGAGCGCCACGGGGATCACGCCCAGCTCTCGGGCCCGCTCCTCGGGCACGAACGGGTCGTGGGCGATCACCCGCATGCCCAGGCCCAGGGTGCGGGCCGCAACGAGCTGGCCGATCCGGCCCAGGCCGACCACGCCCAGCGTCTTTCCGGCCAGCTCGACGCCGTTTCGGCGCTCCCAGCGGCCGGCCCGCAGGGCGGCGTCTGCCTGCGGGATGTTGCGGGCCACCGCCAGCAGCAGGCCGATCGCGTGCTCGGCGGCGGCCACCATGTTGGAGCCGGGCGCGTTGGCCACGATGATGCCGCGGCGGGTGGCGGCAGCCACGTCCACGTTGTCCACCCCGGTGCCGGCCCGGCCGATCACCTTGAGATTCGTGGCGCGGTCGATCAGCTCGGCGGTGACTCGGGTCTTGGAGCGGACGATCAGCGCGTCGTACTCCCCGATCCGCTCGGCCAGCCGGTCGGGCCCGCCATCGGTGTCCACGTCCACCTGGAAGTGGCTGCGCAGGAGGTCGACGCCGGCCTCGGCGATCGTCTCCTTGACCAGCACCCGAGCGTCAGCCACCGGGCTCCGTCTCGGCGAACACGCCCACCGCACGGGCCGCGCCGATGCCCGGCGCCGGCGGCCGGTAGCCGAGCCCGGTCAGGGCCAGTTCCAGCCCCGCCAGGGCGGTGATGATGTCGAACTCGTTCATGTAGCCCATGTGGCCGATACGCATGATCCGGCCTCGCAGTTTGCCCTGTCCGCCGGCCAGCACCACGCCGTAGCGGTCGCGCAGACCGGCGTACACGTGCTGGCCGTCCAGCCCGGCAGGCATCTGGAAGGCGGTGACCATGGCGCTGGTCGGGTCGTCCGGGCTGAAGAGCTCGAGCCCCAGCGCCTTGACGCCCTCGCGGGCGGCCAGCGCCAGCCGCTGGTTGTGGGCGAAGCCGGCCGCCAGCCCGCGGGCTTCGATCATCTCCAGGGCGGCGCGCAGGCCAAAGATCAGCGAGACGGCCGGCGTGAAGGCGGTGTCGCCCTTCTCCTGGGCGCGCAGGGTCGCCCCCCAGTCCAGGTAGAAGCGCGGCAGCGTGGCCCGCTGGCTGAGCTCCCAGGCCCGCGCCGAGACCGAGGCGAAGGCCAGCCCGGGCGGCGTCATCAGCGCCTTCTGCGACCCGGCCACGACCACGTCCACCCCCCACTCGTCGGGCCGCAGGTCGACCCCGCCCAGGCTGGAGACGGCGTCCACGACCAGCGCGGCGCCGGTCGGCTCGAGCGCCTGCGCGATCGCCTGGACGTCGTGCACGACCCCGGTGGAGGTCTCCGAATGGGTGACGAAGACAGCCGTCGCGCCCTCCGCGGCGGCGGCGATCCGGCCCGGGTCGAGCCGCTCGCCCCACTCCTGGGCGACATGCTCCACCGCCAGCCCGTAGGTCGTCGCCAGCTTCAGCCAGCGCTCGCCGAAGTTGCCGGCGGACGCAACGACGACCGGCTCGCCGGGCGAGCACAGGTTGACCACCGCCGATTCCATGGCGGCGGTGCCCGAGCCGGCCAGCAGCACCACCGGCGACTCGGTCTGGAAGGTCCGTGACAGGCCCTCCAGCGTCTCGGACAGCACCACCCGGAAGTCGGGGCTGCGGTGATGGATCAGCGGCGCCGCCATGGCCGCCTGCACTGCGGGCGGTATCGGCGTCGGGCCGGGGGTGATCAGGTACTGGCGGTCGGTCACGCGCTGCGAAGTGGCTGGCTGGCGGGACTGGGCCGGATGCTAGTTCGCAGGCCGGTCCGAGCTAGCCGGACAGCTTGACGGAGCCGTCCTCGCCCAGCGTCCAGTGCGGGTTGTGGGCGATCTCCCAGGGGTGCCCGTCGGGGTCGCAATAGACGCCCGAATAGCCGCCCCAGAACGTCTCGGCCGGCTCCCGGGTGATCAATCCGCCGGCCGCCCGGGCGGCCTCGATCTCGGCCCGCACCTCGTCCGGCGAGGCGACGTTGTGGGCCAGCGCCACGCCGCCGAACCCGCCCGTGTTCGCGACCCCGCAGTCCTCGGCCAACGACTGCCGGTCCCACAGCGCAAGCACCATGCCGCCGGACTGAAAGAACACGACGTCATCGGCCGGCGCAGCGCCGCTCGTCCAGCCCAGCGCCTCGTAGAACGCCCGCGCCCGGCCCAGGTCGTCCACACCCAGCGTGACCAGGCTGACCCGTGGCGGCGTCATGTAGACAACCTGTCGCGGAACAGTTGCTGCACCTGGCGGGCGTCGGCGCGGCCGCGCGTCTCCTTCATGACCTGGCCGACCATGGCGTTGATGACCCCGTCCTTGCCGGCCCGGAACTGCTCGACAAAGGCGGGGTTGGCGTCGATCACCCGCTCGACCATCGCCGACAGCTCCTCCGAGTCGCCGATCGACGTCAGCCCGTGCTGCTCCACCAGGGCGGCCGGGTCGGCCCCCGGATCGGCCTCCAGCAAGGCGTACAGCTGGCGGCCGATGGCCGTCGTCAGCTGGCCGGAGCCGATCATCCGCAGCACCTCGGCCAGTTTCTCGGCGGGCAGCCGCTCCACGCTCCCAGGCTGGTTTCGCACCCAGTCGGCCGCGGCCTTGGGATCGCCGGCCAGCTCGGCCACCTGCTCGAAGTAGTCAGCCGCACGGCCTGATGCGTTCAGGTCGCCGGCGTCCTGGGCCGACAGTCCGTACTGGCTGCGGAAACGCGCGATGCGGGCCGCCGGCAGTTCCGGCATGGCCGCCCGCAGCCGCTCCACCAGCTCGCCGCTCGGCGCCAGCGGCACCAGGTCGGGCTCGGGGAAGTAGCGGTAGTCGTCTGCCTCCTCCTTCGACCGCCGGGGGTGCAAGGAGCGCGTCGACGGGTCGTAGTGCAGCGTCTCCTGGCGCACCTGCCCGCCGCCCTCCACGATCTCGATCTGGCGCTCGATCTCGGCCGCCATGCCGTCGCCCAGGAACTTGAACGAGTTCATGTTCTTGAGCTCGGTCTTGGTGCCCAGCCCGGTCGAGCCGGCCGGCCGCACCGACACGTTGGCGTCGCAGCGCAGCGAGCCCTTCTCCATGTCGCAGTCCGACACCCCGATGGTGACCAGGGTGGTGCGCAGCAGGCCCAGGAAGGCCACCGCCTGCTCGGGCGAGTGGATGTCGGGCTCGGTCACGATCTCCACCAGCGGCGTGCCGCAGCGGTTGAAGTCCACCAGCGAGTAGTCGGCGCCGGCGATCCGCCCGCCCGCCCCGCCGGCGTGCACCAGCTTGGCCGCGTCCTCCTCCAGGTGGGCGCGCACGATGCCCACCCGGCCGCCGTCCACCTCGAGCCAGCCGGCCGTGCAGATCGGCTGGTCGTACTGGCTGATCTGGTAGGCCTTGGGGCTGTCCGGATAGAAGTAGTTCTTGCGGTGAAAGACGCTCTCGGGGGCGATCCCGCAGTTCAGCGCCAGGCCGATCTGGATGGCCCGCTCGACCGCTCCCTCGTTGATCACCGGAAGCGCACCCGGCTGGCCCAGGCAGACCGGGCAGGTGAGCGTGTTGGGCTCATCACCGAAGCGATTCGCGCAGGAGCAGAACATCTTGGTCTGGGTGGCCAGCTGGACGTGGATCTCCAGGCCGATGACCGGCTCCCAGCGCGGGTTTGCGCTCATGCGGCGGCCTTCAGGGCTGGCGGCACGGGGTCGAACCCGATCGCCTGCTCCAGCGCATGGGAGGCGGCCAGGATCCGGTTCTCGGAGAACACCGGGCCCACGAACTGGAACCCCACCGGCAGCCCGCCGGCCAGGCCGCAGGGGATGGAGATTCCGGGCAGGCCGGCCAGGTTGACCGGCACCGTCAGCACGTCGGAGGCGTACATCGCCCACGGGTCGTCCACCCGCTCGCCGATCCCGAAGGCCACCGTCGGCGAGGTCGGCGAGGCGATCAAGTCGACCCGCCCGAAGGCGGCGTCGAAATCGCGCCGGATCATCGTCCGCACCCGCTGCGCCATCCCGTAGTAGGCGTCGTAGTAGCCGGCCGAGAGCGCGTAGGTGCCGAGCATGATGCGGCGCTTGACCTCGGCCCCGAAGCCGGCCGAGCGGGTGCGCCCGTACATGTCCGACACCGAGTCGCCCGGCTCCTCCAGTCGCAGCCCGAAGCGCACCCCGTCAAACCGCGACAGGTTGGCGGAGGCCTCGGCCGGGGCGATCAGGTAGTAGGCGGGGAGCGCGTGGCCGGCGTGCGGCAGGCTGATCTCCACCAGATCGGCGCCCAGCCCCTCGGCCAGCCGGATCGATTCGTCAAAGGCGGCCCGCACGCCGGGCTCGACGCCCTGCGCCAGCAGGTCGGCCGGGATGCCGATGCGCACGCCCTGCAGATCGAGCTGGTCGGGCACCCGGATCGGCCCGGGCAGCTCCACCGAGGTCGAGTCGCAGGGGTCGTGGCCGACGATCGCATGCAGCAGCAGGGCCGCGTCGCGCACCGTCAGCGCGAACGGCCCGATCTGGTCAAGCGACGACGCGAAGGCGATCAGCCCGTAGCGGGAGACGGCGCCGTAGGTGGGCTTCATGCCCACCACGCCGCACAGGGCCGCCGGCTGACGGATCGATCCGCCCGTGTCGGTGCCCAGCGCGAGCGGCGCCAGCCCGGCCGCCACCGCCGCCGCCGAGCCGCCGCTGGAGCCGCCCGGCACGCGATCGGTGTCCCACGGGTTGTGGGTCAGCCCGAACGCCGAGTTCTCGGTCGACGAGCCCATCGCGAACTCGTCCATGTTGGTCTTGCCCAGCGAGATCAGGCCGGCCTGCTTGACCCGCTGCACGCAGCCGCCGTCGAAGATCGGCGTGTGCCCGGCCAGGATCCGGGAACCCGCCGTTGTCTCCTCGCCGCGTGTGCACAGGATGTCCTTGAGCGCGATCGGCACGCCCTGCAGGCCCTCCCGGCCCTCGCGGTCAAAGCGGTCGGCCTCGGCCAGGGCCAGCTCGCGGCGCGTGCGCAGGAAGGCGTGCAGATCTGGATCGACCCGGTCGATGCGATCCAGGTAGGCGGCCGCCAGCTCGCGGCAGCTGATCTCGCGCGCGTCCAGCAGGGCGATCGCCCGCTCGGCGGTCAGTCCCAGGGTTTTGGGAGCTCGACTCACAATGGCCTTCTGCTGCGGCTGGTCTGCGGGCCCGGTGGCGGCGTCCGACGCGCCGTGCGGTGCTCACCGTGGCCTCCGGCCACGCCTGCGCTCCGCTCGGCGCTCGATCCTTGCCACCGCGTCCGCATCCTGTGCCTCGCGACGGAGCCCCTTGTGAGCCGACCTCCGGCAACGCTCATGCCGGCGGCACCCGGAATGCTCCGTCCTGCGGCGCGGGCGCGTTTCGCAGCACCTCGTCGCGCGGCCACGACGGGCGCGGCAGGTCAGGGCGGGTCACGTTTCGCAGGTCGAGGGCGTGGGCCGTCGGCTCGACCTGTGAGAGATCGAGCTGCGACAGCGCCTGCACGTGGCCGAGGATGCTCGACAACTGGCCGGCCATCGCCTCCAGTTCATCGTCGGCGAACGCGAGCCGCGCCAGCCTGGCGACGTGCGCCGCGTCGTCCCGGGAGATCGCCACGGGCGCAGGATAATCGGATCTTGTCCCCACGCTGCGCAGAGCGCGGGCATCTCGCGGTCGACGTGGTCGGTCAGGCGATGGCGCGGACGCCGCTGGCCTGCAGGCCCTTATTGCCCTGCACGACCTCGAACTCCACCCGCTGGCCCTCGTTCAGGGTGCGGTAGCCGTCGCCCTGGATCTCCGAGAAGTGCACGAACACGTCCTCACCGCCATCCTGCTGGATGAAGCCGTAGCCCTTCTCGTTGCTGAACCACTTGACCGTGCCTTCTGCCACGAACGATCCTCTCCTCGATCTGCCGGTGCGGGGTACCTAGCCTGCCGTTCGCACCTCTGTCCGGCTCGGTGAGCCGGTTCGGCAACGATAGAGCAGCCATTCGACCAGTGCAACCGGTGTCGTCTAAACGTTTCAGGCGAGCCTGGCAGCAGCCGCATCGACCGTGTTGCGAAGCAGCATGGCGATGGTCATCGGCCCCACCCCGCCCGGCACCGGTGTGATCGCGCCCGCCACCGGCTCCACCGAGGCGAAGTCCACGTCGCCGACCAGCCCGTGGTCTGTGCGGTTTATGCCCACATCGATCACCGTCGCGCCCGGCTTGACCATGCCGCCGGTGATCATCTCGGCTCGGCCGACCGCCGCCACCACGATATCGCCTCGGCGGATCACCCCGGGCAGGTCGCGGGTGCGGGAGTGGCAGATGGTGACCGTCGCGTGTCGGTGCAGCAGCAGCAGGGCGACCGGCTTTCCGACGATGTCCGAGCGGCCCACCACCACCGCCTCGGCGCCCTCGATCTGAATGCCGGTGCGGATCAGCAGCTCGATCACGCCGGCCGGGGTGCAGGCCACCAGGCCGGGCTGGCCGGACACCAGCCGGCCCACATTCAGGGGGTGGAAGCCGTCCACGTCCTTGGCCGGGTCGATGCGGTCGAGCACCCGCTTGAAATCCAGCCCGGGCGGCAGCGGCGACTGCACCAGAATCCCGTCCACCCGGTCGTCGGAGTTGTAGCGGTCGACCAGCTGCTCCACCTGGGCCTGGCTGGCGTCGTCGCCCAGCCGCTCGTGGAAGGACGCCATACCCGCTTCCTCGCAGGCGGCGATCTTGCTGCGCACGTACACCTGTGAGGCCGGATCGTCGCCGGCCAGGATGGTCACCAGCCCCGGCATGTGGCCAGTGCGCTCGCGCAGCGCGGCCACGTCGCGGGCGACGTCGGCGCGGACCGCCTGGGAGATGGCTTTGCCGTCGATCAGGGTGGCCATGGGCGCCGCACACCTTAGCGAACGCCGAGCGGGGCAGCGGGCGGTCACCCGAGGGGGTGAATTCCCGCCATCAATCCTCAACCTTTGGTCGGAATTGCCGAGACAGGAATTCGAGAGCAGGACCGGAGCTCCGTGGCCAGTCGGCCCGGGCCTCCCCTCTCACCCAGGAGCATTTTCAGCCAGATGCACGCGTCATATCCAAGTTTCAGCGCCGGCTCTGTCCAGCGCCGAGCCTCGATCGAGCCTGAAGGGGGTGAACCAATGCTCGAGCACATCCGCAGTCGTTTCGCGGACGCCAAGGAGGAGGTCGGTCAGACAATGGCCGAGTATGCCGTGGTGCTGGCGGTGATCACGATCGCCGTCGTTGTCACCCTGGGCCTGCTGTCCTCGGCCATCACCAAGCAGCTGAACAGCGTCGTCGGCATCCTCTAGGAGCCGTGTCTACTTACCACTCGTGAGCGACTCGCAGTGGCGTTTCGCCTCACATTTCTTGCACCAACCCCGGCGCATCGGGTCTCACCCGGCCGGGTGATATGAGCCAAGACTACTTGACTTCTCAGGTCCTTTCTATCCACATGAGTCCTAGGCCCGTAGTTTTTGCGGGCTCCCCCCCGAACCGTCTTCAGGAGGTGAAAACCTTGACCCGCATCACTGACCTGATCGCTCGCGCGAAGGACGAGGCCGGCCAGACCATGGCCGAGTACGCCGTCGTGCTGGCCGTTATCACCATCGCCGTGGTGGTCACGCTGGGCCTGCTGTCGTCTGCCATTTCGAAGCAGCTGAACAGCGTCATCGGCATCCTGTAGTTTTACCGTTCAGGATCCGCGGGTCCGGTGTTCACCCGCAGGATGATCCGGCATCCGGGGCGCTCAACGCGAGCGCTCCGGGTGCCGACACATCATCCGGCCAGAACCCGGACCAAGTAGTAACGCATCATCGGGTCCGCGGCTTCACACTAGGGGCCAGGACCAGTCTTTCGTTTCCCCCCCGTCCCATCTGACTCAGAAGAGGCAAAGCATGATCCGCAACATCATGCATGACGAGCGCGGCCAGGCCGTCACCGAGTTCGCGGTGATCCTGCCTGTGCTGCTGCTGGTGCTGTTCGCCATCTTCCAGTTCGGCGTCATCTTCAACAACTACATCCAGGTCGCCGCGGCCGCTCGTGAGGGTGCCCGCAAGGGCGCTGTCTCGAGCACGTCGGGCAACTGTGCCGCAGTGCAGTCGCTGGTCGTGTCATCGGCCCAGAACGCCGCACCGGGACTGAACACGACCAACATGGGTGTAACAGTCTCCGACACCTGCACAAATAACGTGGTGGTAGAGGGCAACGACATCACCGTGACCGTCACCTATCCGTGGTCGGTCAGCCTGCTCGGGCAGGTTGTGGCGTCAGGCAACCTCAGCTCCGCCACCACGATGCGGGTGGAGTAACTCCAGGCGCGCGTCCGGCCGCTGCGGCCGGGCGCGTTCCGAACCTGCGCACACGCGCGCAAACCCGCACCACCACTGGTTTCACGGCGCCTAAAGTCGCCGCCCGGCCCTGCCGATAGTGGTGAGGCCACGTCCCCACGTCCCATCTCAAGCGAGGCAGCCGCATGACCTACAGCGTCCGTAACATCGTGATCGCGCTCGCCCTGGCCGCGGTCGCGGGCATCCTGGTTGTTCTGTACACCGGGAACGTCCAGAAGCAGGCCAGCCAGAACCAGCAGACAGTGACCGTGCTGGTCGCCAAGAGCCCGATCGAAGCCGGCACACAAGTCAAGGAAGCCATTGCCGCCGGTGCATTCGGGACGCGTCAGGTCGTCAAGAGCGACGAGGTGCCGGGTGCGCTGCAGTCGGTCTCGCAGCTGAACGGCTCGCTGGCCACCGCGACCCAGATCGCTGCCCAGACGCAGATCACCCCTGCGATGTTCAAGAACTCCCTGGACAACGCGATCGTGACCCAGATCAGCGGGCTCAGCCGTGCCGTCCAGGTGGCGCTGAACTCCAACGCCGTGCTCGCGGGCACGTTGCAGGCCGGTGACCACGTGGACGTCGTGTCCTTCTGCACGCTGCAGCCGTCCACCTCTGGCAGCAAGTACTCGGCTGAGTCGATTGGCCGGGTCATCATGACCGACATCCCGGTGTTGTCGACCACGGGCACCGGTGCTGCTGCCACCTCGGTCACCGCCGACTCGCAGGGCGCCAGCGCGACCGGCACCCTGGACGGCACCAACGGCCAGGGCGTGATCCTGAACGTGCCTCAGACCGAGGTGGCAAGCCTGCTGTACGCGATGCACTTCTGCGGTGTGTGGATGGTTGACCGGCCCGCCACCGGCGCGCAGGACAGCCCAACTCAGCTCACCAACGGCTGCACAGTCTTCGCCAGCGGGATCACCACCGGTCAGCTCAAGTCCTACCTGCCGCTGTGCGCGAGGAGCAAGTAATGAGCAATCCGTCCCCTATTCGCGTCTTCATCACCGGTGCTGCCAACGGGCTGGCCGAGGTCCGCGAGGGCCTGGCCGACCACCCCGAGGTGGAACTGGTGGGGACCGCCGCCGACCCCACCAAGGCGGGCCCCAAGCTGGCTGAGTCGGCCGCGCAGGTGATCCTGCACGGCACAAGCGCCACCGACCACGTCCCCACCGGCGAGATCGAGGCGATCCGGGCCGTCACCGCGGCTCCGATCATCCTGATCACGTCGGCCAGCGCCAACAGCATCCTGTCCGAGGCGCTGGCAGCAGGGATCTTCGACGTGGTGCTGCTGCCCCAGCTGACCGACGGCATCGTCTTCACCATCAAGAAGGCGTTTGCGCTGGCGGCCGGCCGGGCCAGCGGTGCGGCTGGGAAGGCGTCGGCCGCAGTCGAGGGCAAGGTGGTCACGCTGTTCTCGCCCAAGGGCGGTGCCGGCAAGACCACGCTGGCCTCCAACCTGGCCATCACCTTCGTCCGCCGGCACGACCGGCGCACGCTGCTGCTCGACCTCGATCTGCAGTTCGGCGACGCCGCCATCATGATGGGGATCGAGCCGGACAAGACCATCTACGACCTGGTCATGGCGCGGCGGGAGCTGGACTCCGATTCGCTGGCCGGGTATGTGACGGCACATCAGTCGGGTGTCCACGTGATGCCGGCGCCGCTGCGCCCGGAGGACGCCGAGCTGGTCACCGAGGAGCGCCTCGGCCACCTGTTCGCGGTGGCCAAGGAGGCCTACGACGTGATCGTGGTGGACACGCCGCCGTTCTTCCACGGGCCGGTGCTGTCGACCCTCGATCGCACCGATCAGCTGCTGCTGGTGGGCTCGCTGGACGTGCCCACGATCAAGAACATCAAGCTCACCCTGCAGACCCTCGACCTCCTGCACTACCCCAAGGAGCGTCGGCACCTGCTGCTCAACCGCACCGGATCCAAGGTCGGACTGAACCCGCGCGAGGTCGAGCGAGCGCTCGACATGCCGGTGGAGTTCGAGGTGGAGTCGGAGCGCGAGGTGCCGCTTTCGGTCAACCGCGGAGTGCCGCTGGCACTCGCCTCTCCCCGCTCGGCCATGGTCAAGTCGCTGGGCGAGATCGCCGACAAGCTGGTGCCGCCGCGCGGCGCCAAGGACGAGGCCAAGAAGAAGCGCCGAATGGGGAGGTCATAGGTGTCTTTGCAGTCCCGAATCCAGGTCACCTCCAACGACGGCGCCGAGAGCGAGTCGCCTGACATCAAGGTCGTCGGCGAGCGCTCGGCCGTTGCCGACCCGTTCGCCGAGCTGAAGACCCGCGTTCACCGGGAGATCATCCCCCGGCTGGGCCCCCGCATGTTCAACGCGGACGCCTCGGACGCGGACCTGGAGGGGAAGGTGACCGAGGTGGTCACCGAGCTCCTGGCCGTCGAGAAGACGCCGCTGACGCGGCAGGAGCGGCAGGACATCATCCGCCAGATCACCGACGACATCCTCGGCTACGGGCCGCTGGAGCCGTTCCTGCGCGATGACTCGATCACAGAAATCATGGTCAACGACCACAAGACCGTGTACATCGAGCGGCACGGCAAGATCACCCGCACCAACGCGCAGTTCGTGGACGAGCCGCACCTGCTGCGGATCATCGACAAGATCATCAGCCGGATCGGCCGCCGCATCGACGAGTCGTCGCCGTACGTGGACGCCCGTCTGCCTGACGGCTCGCGTGTCAACGCGATCATCCCGCCGCTGGCCGTGCGCGGCTCCACGCTGACCATCCGGAAGTTCCGCCGCGACCCGTTCGTGATGGCCGACCTGATCAAGTTCGGCACGCTCACGCACAAGTCCGCCCAGTTCCTCGAGGCGTGCGTGCGAGGCAAGCTGAACATCCTCATCTCGGGCGGTACCGGTTCCGGTAAGACCACCACCCTGAACGTGCTGTCGTCTGCCATCCCCTCCGACGAGCGGATCATCACCGTCGAGGACGCGGCCGAACTCCAGCTCAAGCAGGAGCACGTGATCACCCTGGAGTCGCGGCCCGCCAACATCGAGGGCAAGGGCCAGGTCACCATCCGCGACCTGGTGCGTAACACGCTGCGTATGCGGCCCGACCGGATCATCGTCGGGGAGTGCCGTGGCGCCGAGGCCGTCGACATGCTGCAGGCCATGAACACCGGCCACGACGGCTCGCTGACCACGATCCACGCCAACAACCCGCGAGACGCCCTGGCCCGTACCGAGACCCTGGTGCTGACCGCCGGCGTCGAGCTGCCGCTGCGCGCCATCCGCGAGCAGATCGCGTCCGCCTTCGACCTGATCGTGCAGGTTTCGCGGCTGGTCGACGGCACCCGCCGGATCACTCACGTGACCGAGGTGCTGCGCATGGAGTCGGACGTCGTCACCCTGCAGGACGTGTTCATCGCCAAGGCGATCGAGGACGGCGCCCAGAACCGGGACGCCGGCCATCGCCTGCTCGGCCCGCTCACCAGCACCGGCGTCAAGCCGCACTTCCTGGACAAGATGGCCGGCAACGGCGTCAACCTGCCGCCCAACTTCTTCGCTGAGGAGGCCCCCGGCAGCGGCAGCTCCGCGTCGGGCATCTTCGGACGGGCGGTCGGACAGTGACCAGGCTGCGGGCGGCCTTCGCGTGCGCCCTGGTTGCGGCGCTGGCCGTGTGTTCGACGGCCGCTGCGGCCGCTCCGGCACCGACCATCAAGTCGATCGACACCAGCCGCTTTCCGCTGGTCAAGGTCACGCTCGCGACGCCGGGCGGGACACCGTCACAGCTGAACGTGATCGAGAACGGCCAGCCGGCGGCTGGCGTGAAGATCGGCGGGAGCGGCGGGTCAGCGGTCGCGCTGGCTCTCGACACCTCCACCAGCATGCGCGGAAAGCCGCTGGCGGATGCCATCTCGGCGGCCCGCACGTTCCTGTTCAGCGAGTCCGGCGACGGACAGATCGCGGTGTACGGCTTCGGCCATGCCCCCTATCTGGTGGCGCCGTTCTCGGACAACCCGACAGGTTCGGCGGCTGCCCTCGCCAACCTGGGCGTGACCAACGTCACCGGCACCGCGATCTACTCGGCGGTCGTCAGGGCCAGCAACGACCTGGCCGCGACGCATGCTGACCGGCGTTCACTGGTGCTGCTGACCGACGGCGCGTCGGTCGGCGAGAAGACGACGCTGGCCCAGGCCATCGCCGCCGCCAAGGCCGCTCATGTCACCATCTACACGGTGGCCACCAGCGCGCAGTCGGCGGTCGGCCCGCTGCAGGCCATGTCCAATGCCACCGGCGGCAGGGAGATCGCCGGCACCAACGCGGCTGGGCTGAAGGCGGCCTACGCGGCCGTCGCCAGGTCCGTCAACTCGGTGTCCGAGTTCACCTACCACAGCCTGGTGCCGCCGGGCCAGAAGATCTCGCTGCAGATCTCGGCCGACGGTTCGGCCACCGCCACAGCGGCAGCCACCGCCCCCGGCCATCAGGTCGTCAGCAAGCCGTCGCATGGCCTGGTCAATCTGCCCAACAGCCCGGCTGGGCGGGCGGCGATCGCCGGTGTGGCGGCGCTGTTCGTGCTGCTGGCGGCACTCGTGCTGCTGTCGGCCAGGCCGGACGTGGTGATTGGCAAGCGGATCTCTCCCTACACCGAGGCGCGCAAGCAGGTGGCTACGGTGACCGGCTTGGAGCCGCCCAAGATCACCATGCTGCACCAGCTGTACGTGGCCACCGAGAAGGTGGGCGGCTCGCTCAACTATTGGAAGCGGATGACCTTCCGGCTGGAGCAGGCCAACCTGCCCCTGCGCACCGCCGAGGTGGTGTACATCCAGATGGGCAGCGCCATCCTGCTGGCGGCCTTTGCCAGCCTGCTGCTCGGCATGCAGGGCATCGGGGCGCTGGTCGCCCTGGGCATCGGGGCGTTGATCCCCATGCTGTACGTCAAGTTCATGGCTCGCCGCCGTATGAACCAGTTCGAGATGCAGCTGCCGGAGACGTTGATCACTCTGGCCGCGTCGCTCAAGGCCGGGCATGCGTTCAACGCCGCCCTGCAGAGCGTGGTCAAGGAGGGCGCCGAGCCCACCTCCACCGAACTGGCCCGGGTGTCGTCTGAGATTCAGCTCGGCATGCCGTCGGAGCAGGCCCTGGACGCGATGGCCCAGCGCATGAACTCGACCAACTTCGGGTTCGTCGTGATGGCCGTCAACATCCAGCGCACGGTCGGCGGCAGCCTGGCCGACATCCTGGACATGGTGGCCGACACCGTCCGCCAGCGTCAGCA
Organism: uncultured Actinomycetes bacterium; assembly: GCA_963744065.1. Taxonomy (GTDB): domain Bacteria; phylum Actinomycetota; class Thermoleophilia; order Gaiellales; family JAICJC01; genus DASUHT01. The sequence goes on from CAVUSN010000009.1 coordinate 26,235, forward strand.
GTTCAGCCGCAAGGTGAAGGCGCTGACCGCCCAGGGCCGGATGTCCGCCTACGTGCTGATCGCCATGCCGTTCTTCATGGCGCTTGCCATCTTCGCGCTCAACCAGGCCTACATCACGATCCTCTTCACCAGCACCGCTGGCAACGTCATGATCGGGGCTGCGCTCTTCATGATGGCCATCGGAGGCGTCGTGATCCAGCGAATCGTGTCTTTCAAGGGGTAGTCAGATGATGCTAGCGATCGCCATTGTGATGGTTTTCGGGGCCGGCTACATGCTGCTGGCCGGGCTCACCGTTCGACAGCGCGAGATCGCCGTCTCGGTGCGCCGTGCCCGCCGCTACGGCAGCCGTGACCAGCGTGAGATCGTCACCCGCCGCAGTGTCAACGACCGGGTGATCGGCCCTGTTGCCGAGAAGCTGGCCGGTGTCACCCTGCGGCTGCTGCCCAAGACCGACGCCCAGCAGGTGCACAACCGGCTGCTGGCGGCTGGCCTGGGCCAGTCGATGACGCCGCAGATGTACCTGGCCATCAAGGGCGGCCTGGTCTCGATGTTCGGCGCCATGGGGCTGCTGCTGATGGTCACCGGCGCAATGCCCGGGGTGACCGGCCTGATGGTCGCGCTGGGCGGCGGCGCCATCGGTTTCATCGCGCCCGACTTCTACATCAACTCGCGCGTGCGCGGCCGCAAGGCCATCATGCAGGCCGAGCTGCCAAACGTGCTCGACCTGCTGTGCGTGTCGGTCGAGGCCGGACTGGGCTTCGACGCTGCCCTGGTCAAGCTGTCCGAGCGGATGGAAGGCCCGCTGGTGGACGAGTTCAACCTGGTGCTGCACGAGATGCGCATCGGCGAGAGCCGCACATCGGCTCTCAAGAGCCTGTCCGAGCGCGTCGAGGTGCCCGAGGTGGCGCAGTTCTGCCGCGCGATCGTGCAGGCAGACCAGCTGGGCATCGCGCTGTCGCGGATCCTGCGCGTGCAGTCGCACGACATGCGCATCCGACGCCAGCTGGCGGCCGAGGAGAAGGCCATGAAGGCGCCGATCAAGATGCTCTTCCCGACGGTGCTCTTCATCTTCCCCGCCATGTTCGTGGTGGCGCTCGGCCCGGCCGCGTTGAACCTGATGAAGGCGTTCTCGGGCGGCAAGTAGCCGCCGCCCCCCGCTAGAGTCGGGGCGTGCAGCGGATCGACGTCGGCACGGATCGTCGCGAACAGTTCGTCGATATCACCGGCCGTGTTGCCGAGGCGGTTCACGCGCTCGGCATCGCGGCCGGCGGCGTGCTGGTGTACTGCCCGCACACGACGGCCGGGATTGCGGTCAACGAGGGCTATGACCCCGACGTGGCGGCGGACGTGCAGCGCTGGTTCGGCGAACGCATCCCCCACACCGGCCCGTACGCCCACGCCGAGGGCAACAGCGACTCCCACATCAAGGCCATCCTGACCGGCGGCTCGCAGGTCATCCCGGTGGTTGACGGGGAGCTGGCGCTGGGCCGCTGGCAGGCCATCTTCTTGTGCGAGTTCGACGGGCCGCGGCAGCGCCAGGTGTGGGTGTCGGCGGTTTGACCGCCTCGATGGGTGATTCCACGCCGGCGTGCGGGCTGGGCGAGCGAGAACCGAGCCTGGGCAGGACGCAGGGAGCGCTCGGGCTGGTGGCCCGGGCAAGGTATCAAGCGTCAGCTTGACACCGGTCTGAGCGGTCTGCGATCACGCAGACCGCGAAGCGAGGACGAAGGCGCAAGGGCGTCGCCCTTGCGCCGGTCGGGAGCGATCCGCTATCCAAGCGGATCGCGGACGGGGCGACGGTTCGCAGCCGAAGCTCGCCGTCTCGCGTGGCCCTGCGGGCCGCGTAGAGACGGCGAGCGGCCAGCCACGCGCCGGCGTGGAATCATCCATCTAGCCCGTTCCTAAGGCTCGGCGCCATGTCGCCGATACCGGTTGCAGCACGTTTATGAGTTGGCCCTTTCATCGAGCGGCTTCGGCCCGCGATCTCGAGCTTCACCCGGGCGCCGCCGGGTTGATGGTGGCTGCTCGGGAGACGGTCGCGATGCTTGTGCTGGGCGCCCTGCCGGTCGCGCTCCTGATCGCCTTCATCGCCGGCTCGGTGCACCATCACCCCGCGTACGACTTTCGTGCGGTGTGGCAGGCCGGCCGCGATGTTCTGCACGGCCGCACGCCGTACCCCACCATCCACCATCTGCAGGCCCTGCGGGGCACCGATATCGACCAGTTCGTCTACCCGGCGCCGGTGGCGGTGGTGGCGGCTGTGCTGGGCGTGCTGCCGTTCGGCGTCGCGGCCGGGCTGTGGATCGCGGCCGATGTCGCCTGCATCGGGTTGGCGCTGTGGGTCCTGGACGTGCGCGACTGGCGCTGCTACGGGGCGCTGCTTGCGAGCCCGGCCGCGCTTGACGCCGTACGACTGGGCACCCTGACGCCCGTTCTGGCACTTCTGCTCGCCCTCGCCTGGCGGTGGCGCGACCAGACGGCCCGGTGCGGCCTGGTGGTGGCCACCGCGCTCGTCGCCAAGGTGTTCCTGGCCCCGCTCGTTCTGTGGCTGCTGATCACCCGTCGGGTGCGCGCGGCGGCCGTCGCAGCGACAGCGGCAGTCGGGTTGCTCTCGGTAGGTTGGCTGGCTATCGGACTCGCCGGGTTGCGCGACTACCCCTCCCTGCTTTCAACGCTCAGCCATGTCGAAGCCGCTCGCAGCTACTCGGTGGTCTCCCTAGCCGCTGCTCTCGGCGAGCCGCTTTCCGGGCTCGCGCTGACGGCGGGGCTGATCGCCGCAGGCGTGCCCGCGCTGGTGCTGCTCCACCGCCGCGCGGGGGATGCCGCAGCGTTCGCCGGCTGCGTCGGCCTGTCGCTCCTGGCGACGCCGATTCTGTGGCTTCACTACCTTCTGCTGGCGGGCATCGTCGTGGCCATCCGTCGGCCGACGTTCGGCGCGGCGTGGCTGGTCGGCTGGCTGATGTGGGTCACACCCACCCCGGAGAGCGGATCACAGCCCTGGCGGATCGCCGCCGGACTGCTCGTTGTCACGGCCACAATCGCCGTGACCGCGTGGCCACGGCTGACCGGAGAACCGGTGCCAGGCACCGACTTCCCGTCCTGACAAATCTCCTTGGTTCAAGGCTCTCCAGGGCTTCTGGATTTGTCACGACGGAGAAATCGAGCCAGGCACCCGGCCACCCGGGCGCTGATAGCCTGTCGGTCCGTTTGGCGACGTGGCCGAGTGGCTACGCGCATGCTTTTCGCGTGCGGGTCTGGGGCGAGTGTGCCGGCTTTGCCGGGTACCGGCGACGCTCGCTGGTAGCCTTGGCGTCGATCTGGCGACGTGGCCGAGTGGCTAGGCAGCGGCCTGCAAAGCCGTGCACACCGGTTCGACTCCGGTCGTCGCCTTGGGGTGGTTGACGTGGTGGGTGCAGCGCGCACCCGAAAAGCGCTGCGTGCCTGCAAAGCCGTGCACACCGGTTCGACTCCGGTCGTCGCCTTAGTACAAGCCCTCCCGGCGGGCGTAGCGGCCGGCCCGCTCGCGGTCATACTCGTCGGCGTCGATCCGCTCGCCGTTCAGTGAGCGCAGTATCTGGCCCGAAGTTGGCAGCTCGGAGCGATCGACATGCCGCTCGGGGTTCCATAGATCCGACCGGATCAGCGCCTTGGAGCACTGCGTGTAGCACTCGTCGACCTCCACCAGCAGCCCCAGTTTGGGCAACTTGCCGTCAACCGCGCAGGGCGCCAGCAGCGCCGCATCCTCGATGATGGCCGCCCGGCCGTTGACCCGAAACGAGTCCCCCACGCCCGGGATCAGGAAGAGCAGCGCGATCCGCGGGTCGGCCAGCAGGTTGGTCAGCGTGTCGGCGATCCGGTTGCCGGGTCTATCAGGGATCAGGAGCTGGCGCTCGTGCAGGATCCGCACGAACCCGGCCGGATCGCCTCGCGGCGACACGTCCAGCCCGCCGTCCGGGCGGCAGGTGGCCACGCACACAAAGGGCGATCGCTCGATGAACTGACGGGTCAGGTCGTTCAGGTGGTCGGTCAGCTTGGACACCACCACCTCCGACGGCGACCCGATGATCTCGCGTAGGCGAGCCTCGTCGGTGACCGTGGCAATGGTGTCCACGGCCCGAGTGTAGATCGGCGCCCGCCGGTCAGGCGGCGGACAGCGAGGCCCGCACCGGGCGTATGAGGTCACGCTCTGCACGCAGCTGGTGTTCGGTATCGGCGGCCAGGGCGCCCAGCCGCCTGATCAGCACCCGGTGCTCCTCCGAGACAACGAGGTCGATGCCAAACCCGTCAGTCAGCCTCGACAGCGTGGCGATCTCGGCCTCAAGTTCGCGCGCGTGCCGTTCCAGGAGCTCCCGTTCGTATCCGCCGCACGAATCCAGGAACATCCGCTGCTGCAGAACGATGTGAGCCTCGAGCTCGGCCCGCAGCCGGGCGAGCACGGCCACCAGGTCGCTCAGCCGCTCGTCTTGCGCCGTGTGGACGCCACGCACCTGCAGGGCCAGGGCACACAGGTACGGCAACTCGCGTTGGAGATAGGCGTGATGTCGCGCGCTCATGTCCATCCTCCCCTCAGCCTGCCCGGGCAGCTCGGTGACCGCATCGGCGCACACCCTCACCCGACCTGCGGATACCCCGCGAGCGAGCTACCCCTTAGCACCTTGATTGGTGCACTCGATGTCTCTTGACATTTGACCACGATTTTCCACCATGAGAGAAGAGGGCCCCCCGGTCCCCCAGGCCCTCCCTTCCTATGCCTTCACGCCGCCTTGCAGCCATGCTCACCGCTCTTGTCGCCTCGGCGACGGTGGTCGCCGGCGGCGTGCCGTCAGCCAGCGCCTCCGGCACGTCTCTGAACGGTCTCACGAGCTTTGGGCACATGGCCGTCGACGGCGCCAACGGCCACGTGTTCGTGGACGGCGCACCCACCGACCCGACCATCGACGTCATGAACGAGAACGGCACGTCCGCCGGCTCGATCACCGGTGAGTCGGGCGCCGGCGGGATGGTGCTGGACGGCTCCACGCTGTACGTGGCGCGTTGCGGCAACCCGGGTCAGATCGACGAGATCGACACCTCCACCCTGACCGTCACCGGATCGATCCCGATCCCTGCACCAGGGATCGGCGGCACCTGCAGCATGGCCGAGGCGAACGGCCAGCTGTGGTACTCAAACTCGACCGACCAGCAGTTCGGGCATCTGACCGCGGTATCGCTGGATTCGTCGCACACGGTGACCACGACGAGTCTGAGCCTGTATGAGATGGAACTGGCCTCGGTGCCGGGCCACCCCGACTGGCTGGTGATCGGCGAGACCCGCTCCGATCCGGGTCAGATGTACGTCGAGGACGTGTCCGCGCCGTCCAGTCCTTCACAGCTGGCCACCGTCGAGGTGCCGGACGTGGGATCGGTCGGGGATCTGGCTGTGGCGCCGGATGGCTCGCAGGTCGCCGTCGGCACGAACCGCGGCGTCCAGTCGTACGGGCTTCCTGGTCTCAACCAGGCCGGCTGGTACCCCACCCCCGATTTCGCCACCAGCGTGGCCGTGAGTGCCGACAGCTCTCAGCTGGCCGCTGGACAGAACATCGCCGACAACGGCGGGGCGTTCCTGTTCGACGCCGGCGATGCGGCCCCCAGCACGCAGTGGGACATGTCATCCAGTTCGGATGCGGTGTACACCGGCGGGCTTGCGTTCAACGAGACCGGGAGCACGCTGTTTGCCGTTTCCCACGGCAGCGCCGGGGGCTCCGTTGTCTTCAACGCGTTGTCGACGTCCGCTGCCGCGCCCACGCCCACCGTGACCGGCTTCAGCCACATCCTGGTCGACCCGACCGGGCACGTGTTCGTGACCGGCGGCCGGGCCAGTTCGGCCATCGACGTCTTCAATCCCGACGGCACCTTCGATACGGCGATCACGGGCGAGTCCGGGGCCGGCGGCATGGTGCTGGACGGCTCTACGCTGTATGTGGCCCGCTGCCGGTGGGGCGTGATCGACGAGATCGACACCGACACGCTGGCCCGTGTCGGCAGCTTCCAGGCTCCCGTGGGCGGCGTCTGCGATATGGCGCAGGCGGCGGGCCGGCTGTGGTTCTCCAACGACATCGACGACCAGTGGGGCGACCTGACATCGGTGTCGCTTGATTCGTCGCACACCGTCGTCACGACCACCCATCAGGTGTACCAGGAGATCTTCGCCGCCATTCCGGCTCACCCCACCTGGCTGGCCATGGGAAACACCTTCTCCAGCCCCACCACCGCGGAGATCCAGAACGTCAGCAACCCCGCCAGCCCGGTCCAGGTGACATCGAAGTTCGATCCTTCCGGCTCCGGCGGGGAGCTGTCTGACATCGCGCCCGCGGCCTCCGCAGACCAGCTGTTGATGGCGGCCGATTTCCCTAACGACGTCCAGACCTTCAACACCACAGACCTCGGCCTGGCGCACAGTTACCCGACCGGGAGCTACCCGAACGCGGTGGCCGTCTCGCCGTCCGGCGGCCAGGTAGCGGGCGGCTCCGACTCGGGCACCGGCCCTGACGTGTATCTGTTCAACGCGGGTGGCACGGCAAAGCTGACGGACTGGTCATTCCCGACCGCGGAGCTGCTGTATCCGCGCGGCCTGGCCTTCAGCTCCGACGGTTCGCACATCTACGCGGTTACCTCCGGCCTGTCTGACGCCGGCCCCGTGCTGCACGTGCTGAGCACCATTGTCCTGCCCAAGGGCAAGGTCTCCATCACCCGCTCGCTGGGCACGGTCACCTACGGCCACGGCGACACGCTGACCGCCCACCTGGGCACATCCACGTCCAGCCGCACGCTGCAGATCTTCCGCCGTCACGCCACCGGAGGCACGGCCGTCCTGGTGCATACGGGCACCGCGGGGGCCAAGGGAAACATCAGCCTGCTGGTGCATCCGGCGGTGGACTCGATCTACACCGTCAAGTGGGCCGGAGACTCCGGCCACGCCGCTGCCACCGCCAGCGTGCGGGTGAACGTGCGGCTGGTCATGCACGTGCTGCCGCGGGGCGGCTACCGCACGCTGGACGGCGTCCGCCTGTACAACTACACCAAGGCCTGCACGACCGCCAAGCACACCGGCTGCCCGGCCTTCCTGGCCTGGTCCGGGCCCGCCCAACCCGGCCGCGCGATCACCGCGGTGGTGCAGGGCCGGACGGTCTCCGGCCACTGGATCACGATCGTCCGCGGCAGCATCAAGGCCGGCACAAACGGCCGGCTGCTCTTGACCGTCTTCTACCGCAACACCTCACTGGTCAACGTTCCTCAGCGAGTGCGTTTCTCCATCGCCACGAATGGCGCTAATGTTGGCGCCACTTCGGCCTGGGTGCACTTCCGGGTCACCACCTGAACGACGTGCGAACCGGGTGCTCCGGCTGGGCGAACACCCCGGGGTATCCACCTTCAGAGGGCGGCCCGGACATGTTCTCGATCATGACCCAGTTGGGCGCCATCCCCCAGCCGGCGGCGACGAGCTAGACACCGGGGTCTGCAATCGGGGTCAGGCACCGTCACGCGGACGTGACGGTGCCTGACCCGCGTTCAGGCGGCGGAGAAGAAGGCGGGCAGGTGCTCTCGGTGCGCGTCCAGCAGCGCCTCGAGCAGCGGCCGGGCGATGTCGTAGGTGCGCACCAAGGGGTTTGCCATCAGCGCCTGCAGGGCCAGTCCGCGATCGCCGCTGGTCGCAGCGGCGACGGTCAGCCGCTCGTAAGCCTTGACCTGCTCCACCAGCCCCAGCATCTCCGGAGGCAGCGGCCGCTGGGGCAGCGGGGTCGCGCCGGCCGCGTCGATCCGGCACGGCACCTCGACCACAGCGTCGGCGTCCACGTTGGGGATGGCGCCGGCATTTCGCACGTTCACCACCTGCGTGTCGCCGCGGTCTGTGTGCAGCGACTCCACCAGCATGGCGGCGGCCTCGGAGTAGAACGCGCCTCCACGCTGCTCCAGGAGCTTGGGCTTGGAGTCAAGCGCCGGGTCGGCGTACATCTCCAGCAGCTGGCGCTCGATCGCCATCACCTCCGCGGCGCGCGGCGGCACCTCACGCTGATGGGCCAGCTCGCGCTCGGTCAGGTAGAAGTAGCGCAGGTAGTACGAGGGGATGGCGCCCACCAGCCTGATCAACTCACCGGGCAGGTCGACCTCCTCCCCGACCTGGTCGGAGAACGTCTCCAAGAGCTGCGGCAGCCGGTCGACGCCCTCCACACGCACGCTGCGCTCCCACGACAGGTGGTTCAGGCCCACGTGCTCGAGCTCGACCTGCTCGTGGGGCACCCCCAGCCGGTCGGCGAACATGCGCTGGAAGTTGATGGGGATGTTGCACAGGCCGATCGCGCGGTGGCCGGCGCTGATCAGGGCCTCCGCGACCAGGCCGGCCGGGTTGGTGAAGTCCAGCAGCCACGCTCCGTCGGCGCCCAGCCGGGCGGTGTCCTCGGCGATCCCCAGCACCACCGGCACCGTGCGCAGGGCCTTGGCGAAGCCGCCGGCGCCGGTGGTCTCCTGGCCGATGCAGCCGAACCGGGCCGGGATCGTCTCGTCCTTCAGGCGGGCGGCCAGCCCACCCACCCGCAGCTGCACCAGCACGTAGCTTGCTCCCTCGATCGCCCGCTCACGATCGCCGGTGCACCAGAACCTGCCGGGGAACTTCTGCCGGCGCAGGATCCGCTCTGCCAGCCCGCCCACCACCGCCAGCCGGTCGGCGTCGATGTCGTGCAGCACGAGTTCGGACAGCCCCAGCCTGGCGGCCCGCTCGGCCAGCCCTTCGATCAGCTCCGGCGTGTAGGTGCTGCCGCCGCCGATGACCGCGATTTTGGGGTTCCCAACCACCGCCCGGCATTGTAATCTACCCACCGGTGATTTCGTTAGGAAACTTTCCTGACATATTCCTGGAGGAGATGGCCGGCCAGCCGCAGGCGATCCGCCGGGCGGCCCGGGCGGTGCGCGACCAGTCCTCCGCACTGGCCCTGATGGCCGCCGAACTGGGACGCCGGCCGCGGCTGGTGCTGACCGGGATGGGCAGTTCCTACGACGCCTGCTATCCGGCCGCCACCACCCTGGCCCAGCGCGGCCTGCTGGCGACCATGGTGGATGCCGCGGAGCTGCTGCACTACCGTCAGCCGGCGCTCGGCCCCGAGAACCTGCTGGTGTGCGTCAGCCAGTCCGGCGAGAGCGCCGAGACGGTGGGCCTGGTGCGAGAGCTGCAGGAGCGCGAGCTGCGGCCCTTCATCGTCTCGGTCACCAACGGCCTGGACAACGCCCTGGTCGGCGCCGCCGACCTGGCCCTGGATACCCGCGCCGGCGGCGAGTTGGGGCCGTCCACCATTACGTTCTGCGCCACCCTGGTGGTGATGGCGGCGGTGGCCGATGCGCTTTCCGGCGGCGAGCTGCCATGGGCCGCCGACGACGAGGGGGCCGCCCGCGCCTGCGCGCAACTGCTGGCCGATCCCGAGCGGGACGCCGCCAGCCTCCTGGAGTGGCTGGGCGAGCGGCCGATGCTGGCCCTGCTGGGCCGAGGCGGGTCGAGGGCGGCCGCCGAGATGGGCGCGCTGACGCTCAAGGAGGCCGCCCGCTATCCGGCCGAGTCGCTGCAGGCGGCGCAGTTCCGGCACGGCCCGCTGGAGCTGGCCGGGCCGCAGCTGGCGGTGGTGGTGCTGGCCTGCGAGCCGCGCACCCTGGAGCTCGACCTGCGGCTGGCCGGCGACGTGCTGGCGGCCGGCGGCGCCGCGCTCGTGATCGGCCCCAACGGCGGCCTGCCGGCGGGGGCCGCCGGCGTGCCCGTGCCCACGCTCTCCCCCGGCCTCTCACCGGCCGTCTCGATCGTCCCCGTGCAGCTACTGGCCTGGGCGCTCGCCCGCCGTCGCGGACTGGAACCGGGGACGTATACGCTCGCCACCAAGGTGACCACACATGAGTGAGCTTCGGGTCGCGCTCACCTTCGACACGGAGCACTGGAACCGGCCCTCCACGCCCGACGTGCAGGAGCGAGTGCTGGATGCCCTGGCCACGGCCGGCGTGGCCACCACCTTCTTCATCCAGGGCCGGTGGGCCCAGGCCTACCCCGGCACCGCCCGCCGGATCGCCGAGGCGGGCCACCTGATCGGCAGCCACTCGCACCACCACGCGCCGATGGACCTGCTGACCGACGAGGGCATCCAGCGCGACCTGGAGGAGGCCGAGCAGGTGATCGTCGAGACCACCGGGGTCGATCCGCGCCCGTGGTTTCGCTGCCCGTTCGGGGATGGCCACGACGACCCGCGCGTGCTGGCGGCGCTGGAGCGGGCCGGCTACCGCGACCAGCACTGGGATGTCGATCCCAACGACTGGCAGCCGGAGCGCACAGCCGCCCAGGTGCGGCAGCTGGTGGTGGACGGCGCCCTGACACACGGCGACGGCGCGGTCGTGCTCCTGCACAGCTGGCCGCCGGCCACCGCTGCGGCCCTGCCCGGGATCCTCGACGACCTGGCAGCGGCCGGCGCCCGGCCGGCCCGGCTGGACGAGCTGGCGGCATGAGCGCGGCCCGGCTGATCGCCGCCATCGACGGCGGCAACTCCAAGACCGACGTGGCCATCCTTGACGAGGGCGGAAACGTGCTGGCCACCGGCCGCGGACCGGGCGCGTCGTTCGAGCCGCGCGACCACGCCGAGTCGATGGCCAACCTGGAGCGGACGGTACGCAAGGTGGCCGGCCAGGCCGGCCTGAACGGCTCGCGGGTGGCCGACATCGGCGTCTTCTGCCTGGCCGGGGCCGACCTGCCGGCCGACGACCGGCGCATCCTGCGCTCGCTGCGAAGCGCCCGGTTGGTAACCGAGACGGTCGTCCAGAACGACACCTTCGCGGTGCTGCGGGCGGGCGCTCCCCGTGGCTGGGGCGTGGCCGTGGTGTACGGCGCCGGGTTCAACTGCAGCGGTGTCGGCCCCGATGGCCGGCGGGTGCGCTTCCCCGCATTGGGCCGGATCTCGGGGGACTGGGGCGGCGGCTGGGCGCTGGCCACCGACGCCCTGGCCGCCGCCACCCGAGCGGCGGACGGCCGTGCGCCGGCGACCGCGCTGCGACGGGCCGTGCCGGCGCACTTCGGCGTGCGCACGCCGCTTCAGCTGCTGGAGGCGGTGCACACCGGAAAGGTGGACGAGGAGCGACTGCACGAGCTGGTGCCGGTGGTGTTCGCGACGGCGGCCGAGGGCGACGCGGTGGCCCGCAGGCTGATCGAGCACCAGGGCGACGAGATCGCCGCCATGGTGTGCTCGGCGATACGCCGGCTGCGGCTGACCGCGACCGACGTGGACGTCGTCCTGGGCGGCGGCGTGGCCAGGGCCCGCAACCCGATCCTGATGGCGCGCGTGAGCGAGCTGGTGCTGGCCTGCGCGCCCGCCGCCCGCATCTCGGTCGTCGATCAGCCGCCGGTGGTCGGGGCCGCCCTGGTCGGTCTCGACCGGCTGGGCGTGGCCGATGGGGCCGAGTCGCGGCTGCGAAAGCTCTTGACCAGATCCCGTTTCGCAGCGGTACGCTGAGGAGGAGGCATGGCGCGGATCGTCCTACAGGAGGTCAGCAAGCGGTTCGGCAGCGAGGTGATCGCCGTCGACCACGTCTCGATGGAGATCCGCGACGGCGAGTTCATGGTGCTGGTCGGGCCCTCGGGCTGCGGCAAGACCACGCTGCTGCGGATGATCGCCGGGCTTGAGGAGCTGACCGACGGCGAGATCGTGATCGGCGAGCGGGTGGTCACCGACCTGCCCCCCCGCGATCGCGACGTGGCCATGGTGTTTCAGAACTACGCCCTGTATCCGCACATGACGGTGGCCCAGAACATCGCCATCGGCCTCAAGCTGCGCAAGCGGCCCAAGTCGGAGGTGGCGCAGAAGGTGGCCGAGGCGGCCTCCGTGCTGGGCCTGGAGTCGCTGCTCTCGCGCAAGCCGGCCGAGCTCTCGGGCGGCCAGCGTCAGCGGGTGGCGATGGGCCGGGCCATGGTGCGCGAGCCGCAGGCCTTCCTGATGGACGAGCCGTTGTCCAACCTGGACGCCAAGCTGCGGGTGCAGATGCGCGCCGAACTGGCCCAGCTGCGCGACCGCCTGCGCACCACCACCGTGTATGTGACCCACGACCAGGTGGAGGCGATGACGCTGGGTGACCGGGTGGCGGTGATGCGCGACGGCGTCGTGCAGCAGCTGGACACGCCCCAGAACCTGTACCTGCGGCCCGCCAACCTGTTCGTGGCGGCCTTCATCGGCTCGCCCTCCATGAACCTGTTCCACGCCGCCGTCGATGCCGGTACCAGCCAGGTGTCGTTTGGCGGTCACCGGCTGCCGCTGCCGGCCTCGGCGGCCGTGCGCGCCCACAGCGGCCCGCTGGTGGTCGGCATCCGGCCGTCCGACTTCGAGGACGCCGACGTCTGGCGAGACGATGCGAGGGCGGTGATCGAGGTGGGCGTGGACGTGATCGAGGAGCTGGGCGCCGATGCCAACGTGCTGTTCACGGTGGACGCCCAGCCGGTCACGGAGGCGATCGTCAGCGTGGATCCCGACCTGCCGGCCGGCCAGCACACCACACCGCTGGTGGCTGCCGGGCGGACGCAGTGCACCGCCTGTGTGGATGCCCGCACCCAGGCCCGCCCGGGCGGTGTTGTGCGGTTGTCGGTGGATCCGTCCCGGCTGCACTTCTTCGACGCCGCCAGCGGCGCCGCGATCGAGTTGGACGCCGCGCCCGTCGCGACGGCTGGCTAGCCCTTCACCCCGGTCAGCGTGATGCCCTCGATGAAGACCCGCTGGGCCAGGAAGAAGAGCACGATCACCGGCAGCATGAAGAGCACCGCCGCGGCCATGGTCAGGTTCCAGTTGACCTGGTGGATGGTGCGGAACGACGCCAGCGCCACTGACAGCGTCTGCGAGTCGGGGTTGCCGGCCAGGTACACCAGCGGCCCGTAGAAGTCGTTCCAGGAGTAGATGAAGTTGAACAGGGCGATGGCCGCCAGGCCCGGCATGGACAGCGGCACCATGACCAGGCGGATGATCTGCCAGGTGGCCGCCGCCGTCCACGCGCACCGCGTCGGTCAGCTCCTTGGGGATGGTCATGAAGAACTGCCGCAGCAGGAAGATGGAGAAGGCGTCGCCGAAGAAGTTGGGGATGATCAGCGGCTTCAGGGTGCCGATGAACTGGATCCCGGTCCAGTCGTGGTACTGCTTGGCGAACAGGATGTAGAGCGGCACCGAGGTCACCTGCGGCGGCAGCATGAGCGTCGACAACGTGAGCAGGAAGACCACGTTTCGGCCCCGCCACTCGATCCGCGAGAAGGCGTAGGCGACCGGGATCGACGACACCACCACTCCGACCGTGGCCAGCCCGGCGTACACGAACGAGTTCCACGTGTACCGAGCCAGGTCGATGCTGCGAAAGACGCGGGAGAAGTTGCCCCACTCGAACGGATGCGGGATCAGGCTGGCCGAGAGCGCCTGGTTGTCGGACATGAGCGCGGTCAGCAGCATGAACAGCACCGGCAGCGCGAAGGCCATCGAGACCACGATCAGCACCGCGTGGTTGGCGATCGCAAGCAGCATCCGCCGCCGGCGTACGGCGATTGGCAGCCGGCGGGGTGTGAGCGCGTCCGTGCTCACGATAGGCCGCCCCCGTAGTGCACCCAGCGGCGGGCGGTCACGAAGAGCACCGCGGTGGTGGCCATGGTGACCAGGAACAGCACCCACGCCATGGCCGAGGCGTAGCCCATGTGCGAGTAGCTGAAGGCCTGCTCGTACAGCCACACGCCGTAGAACAGCAGCGACCCCTGCGGGTCGCCGGGCTGGGTGCCGGCGGTGGTGGACGAGACGAACGCCTGGTCGAAGTACTGGAAGCCGTTGATGATCCCGATCACCAGCGTGAAGAAGATGACCGGGGTGATCATGGGCAGGGTCACGTACCGGAACCGCTGCCAGGCGTTGGCCCCCTCGAGGGCGATCGCCTCGTACAGCTCGCGGGGAACGTTGAGGAGGCCGGCCAGGTAGATGACGATGGCGTCCCCGATCCCCCACAACCCGAGCACGATCAGCGCCGGCTTGGCCCAGCTGGGATCGTAGAACCAGAGCGGGGCGTTCAACCCGGGGATCCTCGACAGCAGCTGGTTGACCGGGCCGGTGGTCGGGTTCAGCAGATACACGAAGACCAGCGCACTGCCCACTGTGGGCGCCAGGGACGGCATGAAGAAGAGCGTGCGGTAGACGTTCACACCTCGCTTGGGCCGGGTCAGCAGCATTGCCGTCAGCATCGCCACCACGATCCGCAAGGGCACCGACACGGCGATGATCCAGGCGGTGTTGCGGACCGCCTGCCAGAAGTACGGATCCGCCTCGCGCTGGCCGTGGATCTTGCCGATCCCGAACATGAACCGGTAGTTGTCCAGGCCGATCCAGTGCGGCGGTGAGAACAGGTCGTAGTGGGTGAACGAGTAGTACAGGCTGAGCACCATCGGCCAGCCGGTGAACAGCACGAAGCCGATGATCCAGGGCGACAGGAAGAGCAGCACCGTGCCGTAGCGGACGGCGGTCTTGCGCCGCCGAGCCCGCCGGCGCTCCGCCGCGGTGCGCTGCGGAACGCCGGTCGGGGTGTCCACGGACACGGTCTGGGCTACGGCGTCTGCCCCTGCTGCAGCTGGTTGTCGATGTTCTGGTCGAGCGACTGCAGGCTCGACTGCAGGTCTGACACGTTGCCAGCCTGCCACTTGGTATCGAGGTTGTCGATCAGCTGCACCCAGCCGGCGCCCGACGCGGTCAGCGGTGGGAAGAAGCTCGAGTTCTTGTTCTGCCACACATTGATGAAGGTCTGGAACTGCGGGCCTAGGTTGAGCTGCGGCGAGGACTGCGAGCCGGTGGTGGTGGGCACGTTGCCCAGGGCGTTGGCCAGCTTGACCAGATAGTTGGTGTCGGTGGCCAGGTACTTGACCAGGTCCCACGCCTCCTGTGGGTGCTTGGTGGTCTCGGGGATGCCGACCACCGTGCCGCCTACCAGGCCCTGGCCGTACAGCTGGGGCATGTTGTCGGCCACGGGGAAGGGCGCGGTCGCGTACTTCAGCTCGGGGTGCTCGCGGCGGATGAACGCCGTGCGCCACTCACCGTCGAAGGCCATCGCCACCTTGCCGGTCTCAAACGCGTTGTGGGCCGTGAACTCGCTGTTGGCGTAGGTGGCGTAGAACCTCTCAAGGTTGGAATACCCGTACCAGTCCACGAACTGCTTCTGCCAGTTGAAGGCCGCCGCCCAGGCCGGGTCACTGGACAGCTGGGCCTGGCCGCTGGAGTCAAACCACTTGGCGCCGAACGCGTTCGCGATGTCGGAGATGTCCAGCTCGTTCCACTGGTCGAGGGGCACGAAGCCGGCGATCTTGATCGAGCCGTCGGGGTTCTTGACCGTCAGCCGTTTGGCGTCGTTCTCCAGGTCGGTCAGGGTCTTGGGCGGGCTGGTGATGCCGGCCTTCTTGAACATGGCCGTGTTGTAGTAGAGGCCGTAGGCGTCGGTCAGTGACGGCAGCGCGCACTGCTTGCCGTCGAACGAGGTGTAGTCCTGCGTGGCCGGCGCGAAGTCCGAGGCCGAGATGCCCGACTGCTGCATGAATGTCGCCAGGTTGAGCCACAGCCCGCTGGAGCACCACTGGGCGTCGTAGCTGGGCACGAAGGAGATCGCCACGTCGGGGCGTCGCCGCCGTTGATGGCCTGGATCAGGTTGGGGTCGAAGGTGTCGTTGTCGGTGTTGGGCTGCACCACCAGCTTGAGATGGATCCACGGGTACTGCTTCTCGAAGCCCTTCAGGCCGTCCTTGAAGGCCTGGCCCTCGGCCCCGGTGTACAGGTGCCAGACGGTCAGCGTGACCGGGGTGTGCGACTGCGACCCCGTGGTGGTGGTCGAGCTGGAGCTGCCGCTCGAGCCGCAGCCGGCGGCCAGGACCAGCGCCGCCACCCCCGCGAGCAGTGTGGAACGTCGTTTCATGTCGCCTCTCCTCCTCGTGTGGCGATGGGCTGCAGGTCGCGGGCACGGTCGAACACGGATCGCTGGGCAGCCTCGAGCGCGGTCGCGACCGCACCGTGCAGCACCACCTCGTCGCCCAGCTGGGACACGGCCAGGGTCGGCCGGAAGGGCGAGAGCCGGTGCAGCTCGCGCTCGATCGGCTCGCGCAGCAGATCGCCGCCGTTGCCGGCGATGCCGCCGCCCAGGATGACAAGCTCGGGATCCAGCACCGGCACCACCGCGGCGATGGCCAGCGCCACCCGGCCGGCGATCTGCTCGACCACGGCCAGGGCGGTCGGCTCTCCCCGGCGGGCGGCGGCGAAGACGCTCTTGGGCGAGCTGGAGCGAAGGCCGCTGCCCCGGGCCAGGATGCGCACGGCTGCGGCGGCAGCCGTCTCCTCCAGCTGGCCGCGCCGGCGGTAGGCGCGATCGTGCGGGTCGCCGGGGCCGACCGGCATGTAGGCGATCTCGCCGGCGGCGCCGGAGGCGCCCCGGTACAGGCGGCCGTCCACGATGATGCCCAGCCCGATACCGGTGCCCACCCACAGGAACACGGAGTTGTCGATGTCGCGTCCGGCGCCGTGGGCCTGCTCACCCAGGGCGGCCAGGTTGACGTCGTTTTCGAAGCTGACCCGGCCGGCAAGCTGGGAGCGGATGGCGTCCACCAGTCCGCGCCGGGCGCCCGGCAGGTTGGAGCTGAGAGCCAGCCGGGTGCCCAGCGGGTCGAGCACGCCGGGCAGGCCGACGGTGGCGTGGTTGACCCGCGACCAGTCCAGCCCGTGCTCGGCGGCCAGGCCGTGGGCCAGCTCGCAGATCTGGGCGGCGGTGGCCTCCGGGCCGCGTCGTGTGCGCTGGTCGCGGCGCGCGCGCACCCGTCCCGAGATGTCGGCCAGGGCCGCCCGCACCCAGTGGCTGCCGACGTCGATCCCGACCACCCAGCCGGATTCGGGGTTGAGGCTGTAGACGACCGCGCCCGGCCCCTTGGGCCCGCGGGAACGGCCTGTGCGATGCACCAGGCCGGCCTGCTCCAGCTCCGACAGGGCCAGCGAGACGGTGGGCTTGGAGAGGCCGCTGCGGCGGGCCGCCTGGGCTCGCGACATGGCTCCCTCGCGGCGGATCAGGTCGAGCAGGTTGCGCTCGTTGATGGCCCGCAGCAGACTGGGGGTGCCGGTCGCGTACTCGGGCTCAGTCCTGGTGTTCGCCTTCGCCCCTTCCCGGGAGTAAGGAAACTTTCCTGACAATACGCCGCCCGCAGGATAAGCTTGGCGGGATGACAAAGTCAAGCCTGTGGGGCTGGGCGGCGGGGGTCGCGGCGGTCGCGGCGCTGGCATCCTCCTCTGCCCCGGCGGCGCCGGCCGCGGCACCGGCCGCGTTCGTGCGCGTCGACCAGGTCGGGTATCCGCTGAAGGCGCCCAAGCGCGCCTACCTGCTGGCACCGGCCGCCGCGCCCGGGGCGCCCTTCCAGGTGCGCGCCGGTGACGGGCGGGTGGCGCTGCACGGGCGGGTCGGCCCCGCCCTTGGCGGGTGGAGCGCCGCCTTCCCCGACGTGTATCCGATCGACTTCTCTCGGCTGCGCACCGCCGGCGCCTACACGATCACCGTAGGCGGCCCGGCGCCGGCCACCTCACCCGTCTTCAGGGTGGAGGCGGCAGGCCCGCTGCACGCCCAGGCGATCCGCAACGCGCTGTCCTTCTACCAGGACGAGCGGGACGGGCCGGACTTCATCCCAAGCGCGCTGCGCACAGCCCCCGGGCACCTGAACGACGAGCACGCCATGACCTACCTGACGCCCCGGGTGGACGGCGACGGCAATTTCGCGGGCAGCCTGACCCCGCTGGGCGTGCGCATCGACGCCGCCGGCGGCTGGTGGGACGCGGGCGACTACCTGAAGTTCGTGGAGACGACCAGCTACACCGACAGCCTGCTGCTGGCCGGGGTGCGCGACCACCCGCACAGCATGGGCGCGGCCCGCGTACACGGGTCGAGCTTCGCCGCCGAGGGAGCCTTCGGCGTGGACTGGCTGCTGCGCATGTGGGACGACCGCACGCGCACGCTGTACTACCAGGTCGGGATCGGCGAGGGCAACGACCAGACCGTGGGCGACCACGACATCTGGCGGCTGCCGCAGGCCGACGACACCTATCCCGGCGGGTTCGCCACCCGCTACATCCGTAACCGCCCGGTGTTCCGGGCCGGGCCGCCGGGGTCGCCGGTCAGCCCCAACCTGGCCGGTCGGGACGCCGCTGCCTTCGGCCTGTGCTTCCAGGTCTTCCAGCACACCCACCCTCGGCTGGCCGCCCGCTGCCTGCGCTCGGGCGAGCACATCTTCGCCCTTGCCAACACGCATCCGACCGGGCTGGTGACGGTCATCCCGTATGACTTCTATCCCGAGACCACGTGGCGCGACGACCTCGAGCTGGGCGCGACGGAGCTGGCTCTGGCCACGGCCCGTGGGCATCTGCCGCGCGGTCTCCCCCACCGCCGCTCCGCCTACTACCTGCAGCAGGCGGCGAGCTGGGCGCGGGCCTTCATCGACGGCCCCAACGACGCCAAGGACACGCTCAACCTGTACGACACGAGCGCGTTGGCCGACGCCGACCTGATCCGGGCCATCCGCGCCGCCGGCGATCCCCGCGGGCTGGCCGTCGGCCCGGCCTTCCTGCTCGCCGACCTGCGCCGGCAGATCGCCCACGGGCAGTCCATCGGCACCGCCGACCCGTTCGGGTTCGGCTTCCCGTGGGCCCAGTGGGACACCAGCTCGCACGGCTTCGGGCTGGCCGTGACCGCCGACGAGTATGACCGGCTCGCGCACAGCCAGCGCTTCGCGGCCCTCGGTCAGCGCTGGCTGGACAACGTGCTGGGCGCGAACGCCTGGGGCATCTCGCTGGCCGTCGGCGACGGCTCGGCCTACCCGGAGTGCATGCAGCACCAGGTGGCCAACCTGGTGGGATCGCTGGACGGCCGGCCGCCCATCCTGGCCGGCGCCGTCGTCGAGGGCCCAAACAGCTTCGCGGCCACCGGTGTCGTCGGCGGCATGCGGCGCTGCCCCGCGGCAGGCGGCGACCGCTTCGCCCAGTTCGACTCGCACGCCATCTTCAAGGACAACATGCAGTCCTACTCGACGGTCGAGCCGGCCATCGACCTGACCGCAACCAGCCCGCTGGCCTTCGCCGGCGGCTGAGCCCGTTCACAGTGAGTTCGTCGTGAGGCGCAGGGCGCGGTGGTTGCGGGAAGGATCGAGCGGGGAGCGGAGCGCAGGCGTGGCCGGAGGCCACGTTGAGCACCGCACGCCGCGTGGGACGCACCCGCAGCCGGCGCGAACCAGCCTCACTTGATTTGCCACACGGCCAGGGCGACCAGGTACAGCAGGGCGTAGCCGGCCACCAGCCCCTGAACCAGCAGCGGCGCCGCCTCGCGCACGGTGAACCCGGTCGTCCGCAGCCACACGATCTTGATCGACTCGCCGCCGGCCATGAGCGCACAGAAGAGCGTCAGCAGCAGGCCCGGCCCGGGCACCGCCAGCACCGAGTACAGCATGCCCAGGTGGGCGGCGTTCGAGAAGACGACGAACGCCATGGCGCCGATCTCGCGCTCGATCAGACGGTCGCCGATGGCCGCCAAGAGGCCCAGTTCGGCGACCCCCAGCAGCGCCAGCTCGGCCACCCGGAAGCCCGACGGCGAGTGCAGGCTGCGGGTGAGCGCATGCGCGAAGGCGATGTAGGCGCACAGGAAGGCGGCGGCCTTGACCGCGGTCTCGGCCCAGCCCAGCGGTCCGTAGTCGCCGACATGCCAGGCGACCGGCTGTCCCTGCCCTTCCTCGGCGCTCACACAACGACACTACCCTGCCTGGTGTCAGCCGTCGATGCGGGAGGTGCGATGTGAGTGTGCGTGAGGTGCAGGAGCCGCTGAAGGAGGGCTACCGGCGTGATCCGGAGTCGAGCCGGATCACCCTGACCGCGACCGGCGCCGGCAGCGGCGAGCCGATCGCCTGCTCGGTGGACATCGGCCGGGCGGTGTACGCCGCCCAGGCCCACTCCGGGGTGGGCGGCGCAGGCACCGGCGCCTGCTCGGGCGACCTGCTGCTGGGCGCGCTGGCCGCCTGCGCGCAGATCACCTGCCAGATGGTGGCCGACGCGATGGGCCTGGAGGTGCGCTCGATCGACGTCACCATCGAGGGCGACCTCGACCTGCGCGGCACGCTGGGCATGGATCGCGAGCTGCCGGTCGGCTTCACCGACATCCGCATGCGCTTCGCGGTGGACGCGCCCGCGGCGTCGGCCGAGGAACTGGCCGCCCTGCAGCGCAAGACCGAGCGCTACTGCGTGGTCATGCAGACGTTGATCGACCCGCCGGCGGTGTCCACCAACTGGGCTTGACCTCGCAGCTCGAGATCCGCGATGCCGTGTTCCCGGCCGAGACCGAGCTGGTGCGCAGCCTGCTGGTCGACTACCAGACTGAGCTGGGCGTCGATCTGTGCTTCCAGGGCTTCGACGAGGAGTTGCGCACGCTGCCCGGCCGATACGCGCCGCCGTCCGGCGCGCTGCTGCTGGCCGGCGCAGACGGGCAGGTCGCCGGCTGCGTCGGTCTGCGCGGTCTCGAGCCGTCGGTGTGCGAGATGAAGCGCCTGTACCTGCGGCCGGCCTTGCGGGGTGGAGGTCGCGGGAGAGCGCTGGCCGGCGAGATCATCGGCCGTGGACGGGCGTTGGGCTACCGCCGGATGCTGCTGGACACGCTGCCCCAGATGGGGCCGGCGATCGGGCTGTACCGCTCGCTCGGCTTCCGGGAGACGCCTCCCTACACCGAGAACCCGGTGCCTGGAGGTCGTTCCTTAATGACGTCGTCACGAGGCGCAGGATGCGTGCACGCTGGCAAGGATCGAGCGGCGAGCGGAGCGGAGGCGTGGTTTCGCCACGTTGAGCACCGCACGCCGCGTGGGACGCAGCCAGCGTGCCCGCAGACCAGCCGCAGCAGACGCTCATTGAGGAACGACCTCCTGGCGCGGTGTTCCTCGAGCTCGAGCTGTGAGGCGCTCTCGCGGGTTCTAGAGCAGGAAGCCGAGCGTGACGGTGGTGCCCGAAGCCGAGGAGCGGATCGCGCAGTCGTCGGCCAACTGATGCATGACCCGCATGCCCACCCCCAACCCAGGGTCCGGCTGCGGGGTCGGGGCGAAGCCCACGCCGCAGTCGCGGATCCCGACCACCACCCGACCGTCGTCCACCACCGCGGTCAGCTGGAACCGGCCTGGGACCCGTGGATAGGCGTGGCGGACGACGTTGGTGACCGCCTCGGTGACTGCCAGCCCGATGTCCGAGCGCCGTTGGGGGTCGTGCAGGTATGGCTCGCTGAAGGCCCGGATCACCGCTCGGGCGGTGGACACCGAATCGGGTTGGGCCGGCAGCCACACGCGCAGCAGCGAGCGCTCGCCGGTGCGAGATGCCGCCGCCAGTTGCCGGGCCGGACCCGTCATCCACCTAGCCTTTACCCGCAATCAGCGAAAACTTCTCGACAATCCAGTGGGTTTCGTATTCGGCGACCACCCGTTCGACGCTGGGCATGACGTGTCCGGGGATGATCACGAACTGGCCGGGTCGGGAATGGGCGTCCCGAAATTCCTCGAATGTGATGTCCAACGCCGCCCAGCAGCCACGATTGCCGCACTCGCACACGACAGGCACCTCGCTCCAGGCGGCCGGGCGCTCAGCGGCCACCCGCCGCTCGTTGTAGGCCCGGAACTCGCGCTCGTTCTTCTCGGCGCGCTCCCGCCGAACCTCTGACCATGCGTTATCGGCGGCCGCATCGCCGTGAACGTCGTCTGGCACTGCACTCCCGGGTCGACGGCCCCTCTCCTGGAGCCGCTGGGATCATATCCAGCGCCGGCGACGGCACCCGGTCACAGCGAGGCCCAGAACCGCCCTACTGTCGCGTTGAAGCCAGCCGGGTCCTCCTGGAACGGCTGGTGTGCCTGCGCGGGGACGCCGACGATCTGCGCGCCCGGGATCAGGCTCGCGATCTCGCGCGAGTGACGCGGCGGGCAGATGACGTCCTCCTCGCCGTACAGCACGAGCGTCGGCACCGCGATCGAGCCGAGCCGGTCGCGGGTGTCGTGCTCGAGGATCGCCCGCGCCGTCCGCTGGAAGGCCTCGGTCGACTGCGGGGACGGGTTGCTCAGCATCGCGTCGCAGAAGGTGTCGACGCGGCCGTCCTCGAAGACGGCCTTTGAGTAGGTCGAGGCGAGGAAGTACATCAGGAACTTGCGGTCGTCGTCGGCGATCCCGGCGAAGTACGCCGAGCTCTCGATGAACGTGCGGAAGAGCCGGTCGGAGTACGCCCAGGAGCCGACGATGACGAGGCTGCGGGTGAGGTCGGGGCGTGCGATCGCGAGTTCCTGCGCGATCGCGCCGCCCATCGAGAAGCCCATCACGTGCGCCGGGCCGACGCCGATCGCATCGCATAGCGCGGCGGCGTCCTGTGCCATGTCCCGGACGCTGAACTCGCCGTCGGGCAGGGACGAGCGGCCGACCCCCCGGTTGTCCACGACGGTGACGCGGTAGCGCTCGCTGAAGGGACCCGTCTGGCCGGCCCAGGCGGTCAGGTCATCGCCCAGGCCGCACAGCAGCAGGACGATCGCCCTCCTCACCCTCCTGGACGTAGTGCAGGTCGACGCCATTCACGTGTTCGATCGGCACGGCGCGATCCTAATCCAGAAGCTGGCGCCGCCGGGTGCCGAGCGGCGGTCAGGCCGCGGCGTGGGCGAGCGCCGACGGCGAGTGGGAGCCGACGATCGCCGGGGCCTCGTGCACCAGCTCGTCGTTCTCCAGCGCCTCGACCATGAATCGGGCGAAATCCACGCGGCGGGTCAGGTTGCTCTCCAGGATGGGGTCGCCGACGTGCCGGCTCCACACCGGCAGTCCCTCGCCCGGGCCTTCCTCGAGGTCGCTCCCGCGGACAACGGTCCACCGCGTGTCGCTGGCGAACACCCGCCGGCAGGCCTCCACCTGATCGTTCAGGTCGGCGAATCGGGTCAGCCGGCCGACCGGGCCGAACACCTTGACGATCATCCTCAGCTTGCGCGAATACACGTCCTGGCCGTCGCGGCTGATGTGCCAGCCGCAAGAGAACACAAGCCGTGCACCCGGCCGGGCATGGTCGAGCACCGCCTGGGCGGTGCCGGTCGCGTACTGGTGGACGCCCCGTGGCACCAGCACCACCAGCACCCCGTCGCACCCCTCCACCGCTCGCTTGATCACCTCGCGGTCGTCGGTCGCACCAGGGATGACGGTGATCAACCCCTCAAACGGCCCGAGCTTGGGCACGCTCTGCTCTCGGCACACGCCGACCACCTCGTGGCCGCGGTCGAGCGCCTGCTGCACCATGTACTGGCCGAGCTTCCCCGAGGCACCGACGATACACACCTTCATCATGACGTCCCTTCGACGGAAAGGGCTCTGAACGAGCACTCCATGAGCCCTGCGCATGGACGGTACACCTCGCGCACCGTTTTCAACGCGCGCCGCTGGCGGCGCGGCGACGCGTGCGACGTCGATGCTCGAGCATGGTTGCGGTGGTAGCCTCGGGGCGATGTTCGACCACGTTGGAGTCGCCGTGTCCGACCTGGCCGCGTCCGAGCGCTTCTACCGCACGGTGCTGTCTGCGATCGGCATCGAGCCGGACCACGCGGACGCGGGACTGGTCGAGTGGGAGGACTGGGCGATCGGACCGACGGACAGCGAGCACCCCGTGACCCGCGGCCTGCACGTCGGCTTCCGCGCGCCGGACCGCGCGGCGGTGGACGCCTTCTGGCAGGCGGGGATCGACGCCGGTCACCCGGACGACGGCACGCCCGGGCCGCGCACGGTGTACGGCCCCGACTACTACGGTGGCTTCCTGCTCGACCCGGACGGAAACAGCGTCGAGGCGGTGCACGGGGTGCGCGAGCCTCCCGCGGCCGCCGGCTGGGTCGACCACCTGTGGCTGCGCGTCCGCGACCCGCAGGCGTCGCGGCTCTTCTATATGACGGTCGCGCCGTATGCCGGGCTGCGCCTCGCGTACGACTCGCCGGATCGCGTGCGGTTCTGCGGCCCCGACTTCTCCTTCTCGCTCGTGCGCGACGAGCGCCCGCTCAGCGAGCACGTCCACCTCGCCTTCCCGGCGGACGACGACGCCACGGTGCGGGCCTTCCACGCCGCCGCGCTGGCCGCCGGCTACGAGGACCACGGCGCCCCCGGCGAGCGCGCCGTGTACCACCCGGGCTACTACGGCGCTTTCGTGCTCGACCCGGACGGCCACAACGTCGAGGTCGTCAACCACAACGGCTGAGCCAGGAAGAGCGGACTTCCAAGCCATCGCTGTCTCCCCGAAGACAGGGAGCGCGTGCCTACTATCGCTCGAACTCTTGGACGGTCACGTGAATCCACGGGCCCGCATACAACCGGCTCTGGATGGGGCGATCTTCGGCCAACGCCCTAGCGCCTTCGGGTAACGCGAAGGGCAACTTCAAGAAACTCCCAAGGCCACCACGCCGAACGGTGCAAACGAGGTAGCTCCGGCCCACCCAACACGCTGGTGACAGGACGTAGTCGCAGGCAGGTCGGCCACACCCAGAACGCGGAAGGCCGCCGGGATCAACTCCCGCGGCGAGTCCGTTCGCAGGCGCCGAGCTTTGGCTCTAGGACGGGGATTGAAGCGGCTGAAGGGGCTCGAACCCTCGACCTTCTGCATGGCAAGCAGACGCTCTAGCCAACTGAGCTACAGCCGCGTGAAGCGGGCCCAGTATACCAGCGGCCCCGTCGGCGCTCAGGCGGTCGATCTTCTCGCGCTGCTTCACGTCCAGCTGCTGCAGCAGCTCCAGCAGCCGGGCGACGTGCTCCTTCTTGTCGTCGACGATCCGCTGGACGGCCTCCTTGGCGTCCTCGTCCGAGAGCGTGAAGGCCTGCTCCTCGTAGCGGTTGATCGCGAGCAGCTCGTCGGCCAGGTTCTCGCGCAGCGTCTGCAGGTCGGCGGTCAGCTCGGTCAGTCGCACCGGTCTCCTTCGGTCGCTCGGTCGAGGGCCGGCGACACTCTACTCACCGCGCACCGCCAGCACGCGGAGCAGCTCGTCCACGCGCGCGTCGACCACCTCCAGCTCGCCCGGCGCCGCCGCCGCTGTCGTCCAGCAGGCCAGTGCTCGGTGACGACCGCCACGATCTGCACCCGGGCGGGCACGTCGCCGCGCTGGGACAGCTTCTGATCGCGCGGCCACCGTGGCGGCCGCCGACCAGGTCGGCCCAGACCCCCTCGTGCTCGCCCAGCTCGATCCGGGCCGTCTCGAGCTCGGCCTCGGTCACCCGCACCACCAGGCCCTCCGACTCGACCACCGCCTGCAGCGTCTGCACGGTGCCGGTGACGCCGGCCAGCGACCGGGCCCCGGTGTGCACGTCGCCGCTGGGCGCCACCCAGTCCTTGCCGCCGGCCAGCGCGCTGGCCACCGCGCCGCCCACCTCGACCGCCACCATCCGCGGGATGCGCGTCCACCACCCCCCAGTCGACCAGGTCGCGGAAGCCGCGCCAGATGCCCTGGATGCCGTCGCCCAGCCCGGCCGGCACCACCACCAGGTCGGGCACCGGAAGCGCAGCTGCTCGGCGATCTCGAAGGCGATCGTGCGGTACCCCTCGACGCCCAGCGGGTCGCCGCCGATCGGCGGCGATGTCCGGTTGGAGACCGCCCGCCAGCCCAGCTGCCGCTCGGCGTCGGCCAGCAGCGGCCAGCGCGCCTCGCGGCCGAGCGCACGCCCACCGCCCGGCCGCCGACGCCCTCGATCGCGTCGCGGGCCCGCGGCCGGCCTCCTCGGCGGCGTCGACCAGACTGACCGAGCGCAGCCCGGCACGGGCGGCGTAGGCGGCCATCGACATCGCACAGCGTCTCGTCGCCTGCGCGTGGCCACGGTGACGCCCGCGGCTGCCTCGACCGTCGACAGCGCGATGCGCCGAGAAGCGGTCGCGCCAGCTGCCGGTCGGGTTGACGCCGCTCGTCCTTGATCATCAGCCGCCGCAGGCCGAAGGCTGGAGCCCAGCGATGGCGACCGAGACAGCGGCGTGTCGCCCTCGCCCAGCGTGACCAGCCGGTCGCGCGGGATCGGGCAGCTGCGCGGCGTAGCGGGCCAGCCCGTCGCCGGACTGAGCTGGCCCGGCCGCAGCGCCGTGCATGCGCGCGTAGATCGGCCGCACGTTGGTGGGCGCGCCCTCCGCCGAACACGACGGACACCCGCCGGGCATCGACACCACCGGGTACCGGCGCCTGCATCGCAGACACTCCAGGGCGCTGGGGACGGCCACGGCCTCGAGCATATCCGCTTGACGCAGGCCCCGCAATCGGTAGTCTACTTCAGCGGATGATCTACTGCGTGATCCCCCGCGAGCTCGAGGCACGAGCTGCTCGACCGCATGCGCGAGCTACTACCGCGACAACCCCGAGGTGGACGGTGATCGTCGATCGCCGCGACGGCGGCGTCAACGACCGCCGCCGGGGCGAGCGGGCGCTGCACGACGAGCGGCGGGTGATCGCGCGACCGCCGCCGGCCGCGGGCGCCGGCACCTTCCCGCGCATCGACTCGCTGTCGCAGCCTAGTAGACCAGCCAGGCGCAGCGCCACGGTGCCGTCGGCCTCGGCCGTGCGCGTTCCACTCGCGGAAGCGGGCGTCGAGCTCGTCCAGCTCCTCGCCGCGGTGCTGCAGCGTGACCGTCTGGGCGCCCAGCATGTCCACCCGGTACTGGTACCAGGACAGGTCCCAGGCGACGGTCACGACCACCTCGCGGTGGCTGCGCTGCACCACGCTGACCCGTGGGTCGCCCAGCGTGCGGGCGATGCCCGAGACCGTGCGCGGGTGCGTGCTCTCGTTGAACAGCTCGACGCCGCCTCGACCGCGTCGCGCGGGATCGTCCGGCAGCAGCTCGGGGTCGAACGGCTCGGGCGCGGCGGACGCTGCGCGGCTTGGCGCGCAGCAAGCCGCGCAGGCCGCGCTCGCGGGGCCGCCCAGCTGCACCGGCAGCGCCGGCGCGCCCTCGCGCGATCCAGCCGCGCGCGTCGGCCTCGTCCAGGCACAGCTCGCAGACCAGCGCGTCGTCCGCCCCGAGCCGCTGGTAGCTGACCAGCCGCTCGCCCAGCAGCAGCGTGCGGCCGCAGACGGCGCACTGCGTCTCGGCTGTCGTCGCGGCGGATCTCGATCATCGGCTCGGTCGCGGCCTCAGCGACGGGGCCAGAGTCTACTCGCAGGGACCTGTTCGGCAGTCGGGGATTTTGCAGGCAGTTTGCCTGCGATACTGGTGAGAACCGGTAGGTCCCGGTTGCGCGCAGCCTACCGCGCCCGGTAGGGTAACGCGCCGTCAAGGGTGGACAGGCTGCGTGGGCACCGCATCCGCTCCGCGGGTTCGATCCATTGCCGACGAACGCTGGCCGTGCACAGCTCGGTCGTGCTCGGCACTGATCATCGCGGCCGCTGCGTGCGGCCGCCGCCGCGCTCGACCGGCCGGCGACGCCTCCGCCGCAGCCGGCCAGCCGGTCGGCTGCGCTGCGTGATGGCCCAGATCGACCGCCGCGACGCGGCGCCGCGATCACGGCCGGCAGACGGCGCAGAGCCAGCCGGCTGGCCGGGCCGCGGCCGCGGCGATCCGGGCGGCCGGCTGCAGCTCGCCGACCAGCCGCCAGAGCCTGGACGGCCGCGCCGCAGCGATCTGGCGCGGACGCTGGTCACCAGCCTACAAGCACGGGCGGCACCGACCCGGCCGCCTACGTGCTCGGCGCGGCTCGTTCTCGCGACCTGGTCGACCGGGTCGACGTGCTAACCGGCGCGGATCGACGGCAGAGCGACCGCATCGCCCAGATCGCACAGGACACCGCCCGGTGCAGGTCGACACTGCAGGCGATCACCGCGCTCAGCAGGCGGCGGTGCGCGGTGCTCGGCCGCCCAGACGGCGACCGCGACCGGGCCGCGGCTGGATCGGCGCGATCGCCGCACGGCGGGCGGTGCTGGCCGGACTCGACGCCGCGATGCGCGGCCCAGCTGGCCGCCGAGCAGCAGCCGCCGCCAGCAGCTGGCCCGACTCCGACGGTCCGCGACCGGCGGCGGCGGAGCCAACGTCGGCAGCCGTCTTCTACGGCGACGTCACCTGGTACGGCGCCGGGTTCGCCGGCCACCACACGGCCGACGGCGAGATCTTCGACCCCAACGCGCTGACCTGCGCCAGCCCCTGGCTGCCCTTCAACACGCATGCTGCAGGTGACCAGCTCGGTCGACCGGACGAAGTCGGTGGTGGTGCGGGTCAACGACCGCGGCCCGTTCGGGCGGCGGCGTGCTCGACCTCTCGGCCCACGCGGCGCGCATCATCGGCCTCTACACGATCGGGCGCGGCACGTGCGGGTGCAGGTGCTGGGCGGCAACGCCAGCAACGCCGCCGGTCACGTGTCCCGCTAGTCCCGAGCCGTCGGGCTACGCCTTGACCAGCTCGCGCTCCTTGCTGCGCCTGCGTCGATCAGGCCTGCTGGGCGACGTGCGCCGGCACCTCCTCGTAGCGCAGGAAGCTACATCGAGTAGTCGCCGCGGCCGCCCGTCATCGAGGTCAGGTCGGGCGCGTAGGCCAGCACCTCGGCCATCGGCACCTCGACGTGGATGACCGTGCCGCCCGCGCCGGGGTCCATCCCCAGCACGCGGCCCGCGGCGGCTGATCATGTCGCCGATCACGTCGCCCACGTTCTCCTCGGGCACGGTGATCTCGAGCCGCATGATCGGCTCCAGCAGCACCGGGTCGGCCTTGCTGATAGGCCTGTCTTGAAGGCCATCGAGCCGGCGATCTTGAACGCCATCTCCGAGGAGTCGACGTTGTGGTAGGAGCCGTCGACCAGCGTCACCTTGATCCCGACCGACCGGGCGCCCCGATCAGCTCGCCGTGCTGCATCGCCTCCTGGATGCCCTTGTCCACCGCCGGCCGGAAGCCCTGCGGGATCACGCCGCCCACGATCTTGTCCACGAACTCGTAGCCCTCGCGCGTCGGCCAGCGGCTCGATCTCGATGTGGCAGTCGCCGAACTGGCCGCGGCCGCCGGTCTGCTTCTTGTACGTGCCCTGGGCGCGGGCCGGCTTGCGGATCGTCTCGCGGTAGGGCACGCGCGGCGGCTTCAGGATCGACCTCCACCCCGAACCGCCGTGCATAGCCGCTCCAGCACCATCTCGACGTGCATCTGCGAGAGCCCGCCCACGATCGTCTCGCCGGTCTGCGGGTCGCGGTGGATGTCCAGCGACGGATCCTCCTCGGACCAGCCGCCGCAGCGACGCGAACACCTTGTCCTCCTCGCCCTTGTGCGGCGGCTCGATCGCGAACGAGACGACCGGCGCGGGCAGCGCGCAGCGGCTCGATCGGGGCCGGCTTGTCGACGTCGGCCAGCACGTCGCCGGTGGCCGTCTCCTTCAGCTTGGCGACCGCTCCGATCATGCCCGGGCCCAGCTCGTCGGCCGGGCTGTGGTCCTTGCCCTGGAGCGACCAGCAGCTGGCCGATCCGCTCCTTGCCGTGGGTGCGGCTGTTGACCAGGGTGGTGTCGGAGCGCGAGCGTGCCGCCGAACACCCGCAGCAGGCTGATGCGGCCGCTGTACGGGTCGGCGATCGTCTTGAAGACGTAGGCCAGCGTGCTTGCGCCGCCCACCTCGGGCACGTTGCGGGCCCGCGGCCGGCGACGGCAGGCCCTCGACGATCAGGTCGAGCAGCCCGTGAGAGCCGATGTTGCGGGTGGCGGCGCCGCAGCCGACCGGGAACAGCTGGCCGTCGGTGACCAGCTTCTTGAGCGCCTCCGCCATCTCGTCGCGGGTGATCTCGCCGCCCTCCAGGTAGCGCTCCATCAGCTCGTCGGAGGTCTCGCAGACGACGTCCATCAGCTTGTCGTGGTACTCGTCGGCCACGCCCTTCATGTCCTCGGGGATTCGGTACCGACTCGTCGTGGCCGGACGCGTCGTCGCCGTGCAGGTAGGCGACCATGTGCACCAGGTCGACCACGCCGCGGAACTCGTGCTCGCTGCCGATCGGCAGCTCCACCGCGACGCAGCGGTCGGAGAGCTGCTCGCGCAGGCGCCTCGAGCGCGGTGAAGAAGTCGGCCCGCTCGCGATCGAGCAGGTTGACCAGCACGAGCCGCGAGAGCCCCAGCTCGTCGCAGCGGCGCCACAGCCGCTCGGTGCCCACCTCGACGCCCAGCACGCCGGACACGCCACGATCGCGCCCTCCACCACTCGCAGCGCGGACAGCACGTCGGCCTGGAAGCTGGGCTCGCCCGGGCGTGTCGATCAGGTTGATCTCGCGGTCCTCCCACTCAGGTGGGTGACCGCGGACGAGATCGACATGCCGCGCTGCGCTCCTCCTCGTCGTAGTCCGAGACGGTCGACTTGTCGGACACGCTGCCCAGCCGGGTCGAGCGCGCCGGACTCGTAGAGGAGCGCCTCGACCAGCGAGGTCTTACCGGTGCCGCGGTGGCCGATCACCGCGACATTGCGGATCTTTCCGGGCTCCCTGTCGGGCATACGGTGCCTCCGTTAGCTTCGTCTGTGTGCACTGGCCACGATACCGGTGCCTTCGTAAACCGGACAAGCTCAGACGTCGAACACGATGCCCTGGGCCAGCGGCAGTTCGCGCGAGTAGTTGACCGTGTGCCGTCTGCCGGCGCATGTACGCCTTCCAGGCGTCCGAGCCCGACTCGCGGCCGCCGCCGGTCTCCTTCTCGCCGCCGAAGGCGCCGCCGATCTCGGCGCCGCTGGGGCCGATGTTGACGTTGGCGATGCCGCAGTCCGAGCCGGCCGCGGCCAGGAACGTCTCGCCTCGCGCAGGTCGCCGGTGAAGATGCAGGACGACAGGCCCTGCGGCACGTCGTTGTGCAGATCGCGATCGCCTCGTCCAGGTCGCGGTAGGCGACGGCGTACAGGATCGGCGCGAACGTCTCCTCGCGGACGACGTCGGTCTGCTCCGGGCATGCGCACGATCGCCGGCCGCACGTAGTAGGCGTCCGGCCAGCGGTCGGCCAGCAGCCGCTCGCCGCCGCTCACCTGGCCGCCGTCTGCGCGCGCCCGCTCCAGCGCCGCCTGCATGTCGTCGAAGGCGTCCTCGGCGATCAGCGGGCCGCACAGCGTGCCGGACTCGCGCGGGTCGCCGACCCGCACGCTGGCGTAGGCCCGGCTCCAGCCGCTCCAGCAGCGCGTCGGCCACCGACTCGTGCACGATCAGCCGGCGCAGCGCTGGTGCAGCGCTGGCCGCAGGTGCCGACGGCCGCGAACAGGATCGCCCGCACGGCCAGGTCGAGATCGGCGCTGGGGGTGACGATCATGGCGTTGTTGCCGCCCAGCTCGAGCAGCGAGCGGCCCAGCCGGGCGGCCACCTTGCGGGGCCATCGCCTGGCCCATGGCGGTCGACCCGGTGGCCGACACCAGCGGGACCCGGCGGTCGTCAACCAGCGCCCGGCCGGCGCTCCCCACCACCACCTGCATGAGGCCCTCGGGCACGCCGCCGCAGGCGCTCGGCCGCCCGCTCGCAGGAGCGCCTGGCAGGCGAGCGCCGTCAGCGGCGTCTGCGAGGACGGCTTCCAGATCACGGGGTCGCCGCAGACCAGCGCCAGCGCCGCGTTCCAGCTCCAGACGGCGACCGGGAAGTTGAAGGCGGTGATGACGCCCACCGGACCCAGCGGGTGCCAGGTCTCGCATCATCCGGTGGCCGGGCCGCTCGGAGGCGATGGTGAGCCCGTAGAGCTGGCGCGACAGGCCGACCGCGAAGTCGCAGATGTCGATCATCTCCTGCACCTCGCCCAGTCCCTCCTGGACGATCTTGCCCGCCTCCAGCGTGACCAGCGCGCCCAGCGCCTCCTTCTCGCGCCGCAGCTCCTCGGCCAGCAGCCGCACCAGCTCGCCGCGCCGCGGGGCCGGCAGCTCGCGCCAGGCGTGGAAGGCGGTCACGGCCTGGTCGATTGCCTGCGCCATGGCCTGCGGGGTGGTCTCGGGTACATGGCGCGATCGGCTCGCCGGTGATCGGGCTTCGCACCTCGAGCTGCCCATCCTCGAACTCGGCGCGGTCGACGCCCAGCCGGGTCAGCAGCCCGGCGGCGTCGGCGGTGTCGGTGGCGTGCAGCATCGCGGGCGGCCTCCTCAAACGGTCGGGAACTGACCGTTCAGTCTAGATCGTCGGCCGCGTTCGGCTAACGGCTGCGGTCGTGGGGCAGGCGTTCCAGGCTGCCGTGCAGCTTGGCCTTGAGCCGCAGGATGGCCTTGGTGTGCAGCTGTGAGACGCGCGACTCGGTCACGCCCAGCACCTCGCCGATCTCGCGCAGGGTCAGCTCCTCGTAGTAGTAGAGCGTGATCACCGTCTTCTCGCGCTCGGGCAGCTTGCCGATGGCGCCGGCCAGGGCGTCGCGCAACTCGGTGCGCGACATCTCGGTGGACGGGTCGTCGGCGTTTGGATCCTGCAGGGTGTCGATCAGCGAGACCGTGTCGCCGCCCGACGAGCTGATCGTCCACAGCTCGTCCAGGGCAGCCACCGACGAGCGCGAGATCTGGGTCAGGCTGTCGGCGAACTCCTGGTCGGAGATGCCGATGTGGCTTGCGATCTCCTCGTCGGTGGGCGCCCGGTGCAGCTTGTGCTCCAGCTCGCCGATCGCCCGCTCGATCTCGCGCGAGCGGCTGCGCACCGACCGCGGCACCCAGTCCAGCGAGCGCAGCTCGTCGATGATCGAGCCCTTGATGCGGCTGATCGCGTAGGTCTCGAACTTGGTGTCGCGGCCCGGGTCGTAGCGCTCGATGGCGTTCATCAGCCCGAGCAGGCCGTAGGACACAAGGTCGCCCTCTTCGACGTGCGCCGGCAGCCCCGTCCCCAGCCGGCCGGCCACATACTTGACCAGCGGCGCGTAGGTCAGGATCAGGCGATCGCGCAGACGCGGATCATGCGTGCGCTTGTATTCCTCCCAGATCAGGACAGCGTCGTCAGGCATCAAGCTCGCGGGTGTGCAGGCGGCGTGCGCGGCCTTCAGGTGGCGCACGCTGACGTGGGTGTAAATCTGGGTCGTGCTTACCGTTGCATGTCCCAGAAGCTCCTGAATACTACGGAGATCGGCGCCGCCCTCGAGCAGGTGGGTGGCGAATGTGTGCCGCAGGGCGTGTGGAGATCGGTGCGGGAGGCCCGCCTCACGCAGCGCGCGGTCGAGCGCTCGGCGCACATCCGAGGGGTGTAGCAGCCGCCCGCGTACGCTCAGGAACACGTTCGCCGGCGGCTGGGGACCGGCCAGTGCCGGGCGGCCCAGACGCAGATACCGGTCGAGCGCCCGGCCGGCGGCCTCGCCGATCGGCACCATCCGCTGGCGGTTGCCCTTGCCGGTGACGCGGATCCAGGCCGACTCCAGGTCGACGTCGGACAGGCGCAGCCCACACACCTCGGCAGCCCGCAGCCCGCAGCCGTACAGGAGCTCCAGCAGAGCCGCGTCGCGCAGCTCCCGCGGGCCCCGCCGGGGGCGGTCGAGCAGCGCCTCCAGCTCGTCCTGCGAGAGCGTGGCCGGCAGGGTGCGGATCCGCTTGGGTCCGGCCACCAGCGAGGCCGGGTCGCTGGCCGCCAGCCCGCGCTGGCGCAGCCAGGCGTGGGCGCTGCGGACGGCGGAGAGCTTGCGGGCGGCGGTGGCGGGCGCGTACCGCATCGAACCCAGGTAGGCCGCGTAGCGGCGCAGCAGGCGCACATCCGCGGCGGTCACCTGCACACCCGCGGCATCCAGCCAGCGCCCGTACTGGGCGAGGTCTGAGGCGTACGCGCGCACGGTGGCGGCAGACGCCCCCGACCCGCGCAGGGAGTCCAGATACCGGAGCAGCGGCTCCTGGGCATGTTCGCGCTCGCGGATCATCAACGGCCGTTCACGCTATTCGCGGCGGCCAACTGCTTGTCCTTTTCTCGGCAGGCAACCGGCTGGCTCACCAGCGCGACCGCCGCACGCCCATGTCCCGGAGGGCCAGGTCGGCCATCCACAGGCCGATCACGGCGGCCGGCACCGCAAGCTCCCAGCGGCCTGCGTCCAGCGTGTCCCATGCGATCACCAGAAGGCCTGCGGCCAGCACCACAAACAGCATTCCGCGGGCCGTCGGCCGAGGTCGGGTGGCCATGCCTACACGCTACCGGCAGGGCGGCGTGCGGCGCGACCCTCAGCGCCCGCGCAGGATGGCGAACCGCTCCTGGGTGACGCCGTGCACGGCGGTGAAGTCGCCGCCCACGTAGACGCTTCCGTGCGACCCGCGCAGCGCCCACACGCCCAGCACTCCGGCGGTCGAGCTGAGATCCGGGTTCCAGGGCTGCAGCACGCCCTTGATCGACAGCATGAACAGCTTGTGCCGCTGGATGCGCGCGCTGCCGCCGTGCTCGGCCATGGACTGGTTGCGCTTGGGCGCAACGTAGTCGCCATGCATGCCGAACACCGGGTAGCCGCGCACGGTCGCCACCGCCTGCACGTTACCGTCGGTCTTGTAGAACCAGATCAGGCCGCCGGTGCGCAGGCTGAGGGCGAGCGCCGTCCCTCCTGCGCCGGCCTCGGCGGCGAACAGGCGGCCGCCCGAGATGCACAGGTCGAGGATGTCGGCCGTCGGGTGGTAGGCCCACGGCAACACGCGGCCGCGGCGGGCGCCGATGGCCGCGATCCGATCCTCCGAATGGCCGTTGACGCTGGTGAACGTGCCCCCGGCGATCACCCGCCCGCGCGGTGTGTCGGCGACGATGTCACGCACGCTGCCCGAGGCCAGCGGGGCCCACGGCGACAGCACGAAGCGGCCGCTGCGGGTAAGCACGAGCTTGGCCAGCCGCCCGCGCCTGTGGCCGGTCACGGATCCGAAGTCGCCGCCCACATACAACGACGTGCGGGTCACCGCCAGCGTCCGCACGGTGCCAGAGAAGCGCAGGTCGCCGATCCGCGGGGACAGGCTGCGGGTGGAGATGCGGAAGGCCGCCAAATGGTCGCGCGGGATCCCGTTTACGGTCGTGAAATCGCCGCCCACGTACAGGTATTTACCGTTGGGCGAGACCGCGAGCGCGTAGACCCGGCCGTTCAGTCGCGGATGGAACGCACCGACCAGGCCGGTGCGGGCTGAGATCTCGGCCAGGTAGGAGCGCGCGACCGCCCCGCCCGAGTGGTTGGCCAGTACTCCGAAGTTGCCGCCCAGGTAGACCCGCTGGCCCACCCGCAGCACATCGTCCACCCGGCCAACCTCCTTGTTGGCGTGCGTCCAGTTGGGCGCGGGCACCTGCCAGCTGCGAACGGGTGCGGGTGACACGTGCGGCACCGGCGGCGCGGCGTTGGCCGCCGCGGCCGGCAGGGCCACGGCGAGCACGGCCGCCGGGGCGGCGAGGAGACGTCGAAGGGGGGTCATCGGGAGGGTGTGATCTCGGTAGTGCAGCGAGCCCCTGCCCGGGAACGTGGCGACGATATCGTCTGGCTCGGCTATTGGTGCCGCAAATTGAGCGTTTCCACGAAACCTTGACCGAGGCTTTACGGATTCCGCACGGTCGGGCCGGTTTCTTCACGGACGCCCGCTTGCGGTGGGGATCACTAGCACTCCGTTCGAAAACCTCGTAGAGTTGTGTCTTCCCTATGGGCACCGACACCGCCGCCAAACCTCGAGCCGGATTCCTGCACCGGCTCCAGTGCGCGCGCGATGGCCACTACTGGGAGCGGCAGTTGTCCGACGACGGCGGCCAGGCGCGCTGGGTGTGTATCCGCTGCGGCAAACAGGGAGAAACCGTGCCTCTGGTTTCGGCCTTCCCGACGCCCGTGGACGATGTTGTGGCGGCGCCCGCCGAGCCGGTGCGGCCGGTCGAGGCCGAGGGCGACACCGGCGTCATGCAGCCGATCGAGCCGGATGACACCGACGAGGTTGTGCGCAACGTGGTGCCTGAGACCGACCCAGAGTCCGAGCTGTCGTTCACTGAGCCGGTCTCCGAGCCGGCGTGGGAGCCGGCCCCCGAGCCGTCCACGCAGGCCGAGCAGGATCCGCAGCCCGAGCCGTCAGCCACCTCCACCGGCCCGTCTCTGGTGGTCATGGCCGCGGTGTCGCTGCTGGTCGTGGGCGGCGTGTATCTCGCCTTCCGCCGCCGCCGACGTTAGCGGGTCGCGCGATCCGAAGTCCGGAGGTGCCTGCGGCGCTCGAGGCGGCGTCCGCCGCCTCCCGGTATGGCTCTTCGAACAGGGGCTCGGCGACGAAGATGCCCAGCACCACCACGGCAAGCAGACTGAGGACGGCGATCAGGAGCAACATGGTCGGCCCCGGAGTTCGATGGAGCGGCGCATGATCCTGCCCGACCCCGACCCGCCACTGGCCGACGAACTGGTGAGCCTGCGGGCGTGGGCCGACTCCGACCTGGAATGCGTGGTCGAGGGCGAGGCCCTGCGGGCAGCAGACGGCCGGGCATGGATCGCCCGCCAGCAGGCCCGGACGCCTGATCGGCTGGGCGTATCGCTTGCGATCGTCTGGCAGGCGAGACCGCGGCGGTGGGCTACGTGGGGCTGCTGCACCGGCCCCAGATCGAGAGCGGGCCGCGAGCGGGCGCCGACGGCGCGCTTGTGGACGCGCTCGTCTACTCGCTGGTCGCAACCGACCTGGCGGCCGGGCGGTGAGCGACCTGGCCGCGGTCGCCGTGCGTGCGCGCATCTCGGAGGAGACGCCACGCGACCTGCGCGGGGTGGATCTGCTGACCGCGCTGATCGAGTCCCAGCTGGGGCCGGTGCACCGCTTGCAGGGCCGCCAGGGGCCTTTCGGCCGCACCGACTGGCCCGCCGACCTGGATGCGTCGCGGGGTGTGCTGGGCGAGGCGGGCGCCGCCCTCGAGCAGGCGCTGACGAACATGCGGGTCTCGCTGATGCTGGGATCTGACTGCTCGCTGGCCCTGGGCACCCTCCCCGCCCTGGCCGCCGCCCGACCGGATGCTCAGGTTCTGTGGCTGGACGCCCACTGCGATTACGACACGCCGGACACGACCACCATCGGCTTTCTGGGCTGTATGAGCCTGGCCGGCGCCACCGGGGCATGGGATGCCGGAACCGGCCGACCTCCGCTGCCGCCGCAGCTGGTCGTGCTGTGCGGGGTGCGCGGCTCGCTGGACGAGTTCGACGGCGGCGGCCGGGCGGCGGTTGAGCGCAGCCCGGTGCGCATGGTGCCGCCGGGCGCTGACGCCGCGGCCGCCGTCCTGGCCGAGCTGGGCACCGCGCCGGTGTATGTGCATCTCGACCCCGACGTGCTCGACCCCAGGGAGAATCCCGTCCCCTACGCCCGGCCGGACGGACTGGCGATGGCGCAGCTGCTCGATCTGCTGCAGGCCGTCCGCCGGCGCGGCCCGGTGGTGGGCGTCGAGCTGACCGCCTTTCACACCGACGACGATCCCGGCCGCCGGGAGGCGCTGGCCGAGCGGCTGCTCGGCTGTCTGGTCGCGCTGGTGGGCTGAGAGAGCCTAAGAACCCGTTTCAGAATGACGTCCTGTTGCGGCTGGTTCGCGCTGGTTGCGGGTGCGTCCCACGCGGCGTGCGGTGCTCAACGTGGCCTCCGCGGCCCTTCGGGCCGGTGCCTGCGCTGCGCTCGCCGCTCGATCCTTCCCGCAACCACCGCGCCCTGCGCCTCACGACGAACCTCATTCTGAAACGGGTTCTAGGCCGCCGGCTCGACCGCGGTCAGCACCGCTGCCCGCCGCTCCGACATGCGCACCAGTGGCTGAACGTCGCGGTCGAGCTTGCGTGCATACAGATCCGTATCCGCGCGCTTCAGCGCCTCGTCCAGCGGCTGTCCCCAGATCCACTCCGCGAACCCGATGGCGGTGGTAGGGGCCCTCGACGCGGCCGCCCGCAGAGCTCCGATCTCGCGTGGGGACAGGGCCAGAAACTCGTCTCCACCGACCCGCGCAACCAGCGCCGGATCCCCGACCAGCTGCTTCAGCGAGCGACCAGCCTCGATGATCGCCCGGTCGCCGTGGTCGTGGCCGAACTCGTCGTTGATCAGCTTCAGGCCGTTGACGTCACAGGCGACGACGGTGACCCGCTGGCCGTGCCCTGCAAACGACCCCGCCCATTCGAAGAAGGCCCTCCGGTTGGCCAGCCCGGTCAGCGGGTCGGTCGTGGCCAGCCTGCGCAGCCGAGCCGTTGATGCGGCCACCACCAGTCCGATGCCGATATAGCCGGCGGCGCGGATGACCGAACCGGCCGCCAGCACAGCGGTGGACGGTGCGTTCTGGCTTCCGCCGATGTTCGCCGTCGCCATCCCAGATGCCGCCAGCGAGGCCGCGATGGCCGACCCGCGGCCCAGCCAGATGGCCGCCAGGACGATCGGAATCACGGCGAAATAGCCCAGCCCGAGCTCCGTCCAGTCGGGAACCGACGACTGGATCACCCCCGTCAGCCCCAGCAGCAGACTGATCAGCATGACCTTTGGACCCACCATCTGCGGTTCGCATCGGCCGCGCGACACCCGCCGCAAACCCCAGCCTGGGTGAGGCCAGCGCAGATTGCGCTCAACCGGCTCCCCCATCCGGGGGACAGGCGTTGGCGGGCGAGATGACGCTAGTCGGATGCGGAGCGAGACGAGGCGCGCAGCCGGGCGGCCAGCACCTCGAGCAGCGCAACGGAGATCTTGGGTTCGGCGTCGAGCGTCTTTCGGAAGGCTGTGCGGCTGATCTGCATGACTGTGACGTCGGTCTCGGCCTCGACGCTGGCCGTGCGCGGGGCGCCGTCCAGCAGAGCCAGCTCACCGAAGAAATCGCCGGCCCCCAACTTCACGGCGCGCTTGCCGGGCGGCTTCACCACCACCGTGCCGTCCAGCACCACGTAGAACGCCTCGCCCCGGTCGCCCGCCCGGACGATCGTTGTGTAGGGCCGAAACTGGCGCGTCTTGGCAACGCCGGCGATCCGGTTTCGGTGGCGCTTGGAGAGCCCGGCGAACAGGGGGATCTCCCCCAGCACGTCGGCCCACCCGCGCCCCATCACGTCAGACGGCATCCGGCCTCCTCGATCGTGGCCGCCGAGTATCGCACGATTCGCCGTCCGTGCGCCCGCCTGGCGCGCGGGTTCAGAGGAAGCGGTGGGCCTCGACGTCCGGCCCGTCCTCGGCGTCCTCGTCAGCCGCGGCGTCCTCGGGCGTGGTCGCTGGCTCGTCATGGCCGAAGAAGCGCTTGGCGTGCGCCTCGACGTCGTTGCCCTCGGCCGGCTTGTCGATTTCGCGCTCTTCGGAATCCATCCTGCTCCCCTCCAGAGACGGTAACGGATGCCACTAGGACGCTGGCGTCCGTCTCAATCTTCCATCCGCCGGGCGGTTCGCGCCAGTCCCTGGCGCGTCAGGACTAGACGAGGCCTGCCGCGGTCAGGTTGGCCATGCGGCCGTCCTGCTTGCGGGCGAGGGAGATCACGTTGGCCGAGCTGCTGACGGGCCCGATCAGAATGATCCCGCCGATCGCACGCTGATGGAGCCACAGGTAGGCACGAACGGGGACGCGGCGGCCGTCGATCGGCATCCACCCCACGCGCATCGATCCATGCTCACCCGGCGCCCCTGAGGGTGCCTTGACGGCGTGGGCGTGGAACTGGCTGTCGAACTTGGCCCGCCCGACCGGATCGGCGAAGCTGATGGCGGCATCGCCGGCGACGCGGTAGTTGGCCGCGATCGAGACGACGAGCGAGTGGTCGCCGCTGAACGTCTCGTTGTAGCCGCCCAGCCATGAACGGCGGTCGGCGGCCCTGGCCTGGGCTGATTCGTTGGCCAGCTCGGCGTGCATGGTGATCGCGGTGGTGGCCGAGGGCACCAGGGTGAATCCGGCCGCGAGGTCGCTGGTCTGCAGGACGAGCGAGGGCGCCTGGTCGGTCAGCTTCGGCGCCGCGGTGCTCGAGGCCGCATCTGCGCCCGAGCCGCATCCGGCCACGAGCGGCGCGATCGCCAGAAGCACGCACGCGAATCGACCTGCCATACCGCTGGTATCGGCCGCCGGGTGGAGAGCTTGAGGGGTCTAAGACGCCTGGATGACGATGCGGGCCTGCACCGGGTGACCGCCCGCGACCGTGATCTGCTGATGTGGCTGCGAGGCCAGCGGCGCAGTGGTGTCGACGACGGCGGCGACGCTGTAGGTGCCCGGCGGGAGCTTCAGGGCGAACCGCCCGTGGGCGTCGGCGGTGAAGCGGCGCAGAAGGTGGGCGCCGAGGGAGGTCGTGCCCGTGACCACGATGCGCGCGTGCGCGTCTCCCTGAGCACCGTGGGCGGTTGAGCCTGGCGGCGGTGGCGGCCCGCCCTCGATCAACACCACTCCCGAGACGGCGGTTGGCGTCCCCTGGTGTGTTGCAGTCGCCGTCGGTTTGCTGCTGCCATGCCACTCGGACCAGCCAAGGGTGGCCAGCGCCACGAGGGCTGCCACGACCACCGCTGCCGTGAGATGCCGCCGGTTCAGTCCACGTAAGGCGAGGATCGGCGGGTGGGACTCGGCGGCTGCCATGTGCCACTTTGGACGGATACCCGGCCGGAAAGTTCCGACGGTGGCGTCGGCTCGGCGGTCAGGGCTTGCTGCTGGCGTGCGACTTCCCGGGGGGCGAGGTCTGGCCGGGCGGAGTGGGATTTCCGCCGCTCTTGGCCCTGCCCGTACCCGTGGCTTTGCCTGTACCCGTGGCTTTGCCTGTACCCGTGGCTTTGCCTGCGCCCGTGGCCTTGCCGCCACCGTTAGCCTTGCCCGAGTTGGCGTTGCCTGTCCCGCTGGCCTTCCGATGAGTCCCACCGGAGCTGGACTTCCCGCCACCGTGCGCTCCGCCCACGTCGTGGCCCTTGCCGTTTGTACCGGGCGTACCAGCGCCAGCCGCTGACCGGCCGTGGCCGACGGCGTGCCCGGTCCCCGGGGCCGCCGGACGTCCCTCGCTGCCATTGCCGCTCGGGGTGGGCGCGACGTTCGTGTTCGCAGGCTTGGCCTTCTGTTGTACAACCGGGTCCGCACAGCAGGAAGGGTCCGAGCCGCGACCGGCTATCGCGGAAAGAACGCTTTCGGCCCCAAATTTGCTCCTACACGATGCTGGATCGCAACTCGCACGAGGCTCGCGAAGCCGCGAATTGCGGATAGGCGTCTTGCCGTGATCAAGTATGCCCGGCAAGGGCAGCTCCGTTTGAAGCCCGAACCCTGGTCGAACGGACACTCCGATGGCGGAGCGGCGGCGCCGCATCACATGGGACATGCCTGAGCAGACCGCTATCGTCCACATCGCGCTCAACGGAGCGTCATGTGGAGGGGATAGAGTCTCGAGGGTCTTGGCCCAGCAGGCGCCCGCAGCCCCCAGTCTGGAGGAACGCATGTATAGCACCATCATCCTTGCGCTCGACGGCTCGCAGGGGGCCGATCGCGCGGTCCCTGTGGCTGCCGAGTTGGCGAAACGCGATCGCGCGCACCTGATCGTGGCCCATGCACGTACGCACGCCCTGGAGTCTGAGATCGACGCGCGACTGCAACGTCAGATCGCCAAACTGGAGGAGGCCGGGGTCGATGCGGAGGTGGTCACGGCGACCACGACTATGGGTCGGGAGGCCGACATGATCGCTGGGGTCGCCACCGACCGGAAAGCCGACCTGATCGTGATCGCGGGGCGCGGCATGTCCCCGTTTCGAGGCGCGCTGCTAGGAAGCGTCACCCACCGACTCCTGCACGTGGCCGCCTGCCCCACACTCGTCGTCCCGCCAGGCGACACGGCGCTCCAACCGCCGCAAGACACCACCACCCAAGCTGGCTAACGAACCGCCCACCCCTCCTCCAACGCCGCACGGCGGAGGGACAGCGAGCTGGCGCAGACGAGGTCGTCGCCGCATTCGTGGCTGGTTCGCGGTGATTCCGTTGCTCCCCCTTCCTGGGGGGCGGGAGTGCTAACGAGGAGGGCCCAAGCACGCGTTCGGCTTGGTAGCGCGCCGGTCGCGACCGCCGACGCTGCCGGCTATGCGGGGATTGGACAGTCCGCGCAGATCACGAACCGAGTGGTAGCTCCGACACCTTGGGGTAGGGCCACCCAGTGGGCGGTCG
The DNA here is from genome assembly GCA_963744065.1 of uncultured Actinomycetes bacterium. GTDB lineage: Bacteria > Actinomycetota > Thermoleophilia > Gaiellales > JAICJC01 > DASUHT01. The sequence continues at coordinate 68,251 of CAVUSN010000009.1, forward strand.
CGGACACGACCAAGAAGTAGCGGCCTGGCTTCAGCCCGCGCAGCACGAACCTGCCGTGCTGGTTGGTCGTCGCGTGGGTGACTGGCTTGGGCTGGGGTGGGGCCGTCCCGATCATCAAGGGGAATGCCTGGCGGTAGGCGGTCACGGTCAGGCCTGAAGCCGGGCTCAGGTGGGTCTTGTCGGACGACCGGTACGACTCCACGATCCCGCTGATCGTGCCGACCGGACGCGGAGCGAGCGCGGGACTGCTCCTACCACCGCACGCGGTGAGGATCGCGAGTCCAAGGACGACGCTTGCTTTGATCACAGCGCGGATCATCTGCCCCTATGACCGCCTGGAAGGAGCATCGGTTCCAATCCATCGACATCGCGCCAGAGCCACTGGTCCCGCCGGCCAGGTAAACCCTATCCGGGCGGTTGCCTCGCGTTCGCGGGTGGGTGTGGGGTGTTCTTGGGCGTTGGCGGGAGCGGCACCCGCATGAAACGCAGATGCTTGGTTGGCGGCTCCCCTTCCACCATGGAGGATTCGGCGTGCCAGGCGGCATCCAGCCTGGCGTCCAGCCACGCTTGCTCGCGGTGTTCACAGACTGACGGCTTGACGATCAGGCCGTGCCGGACGGCATGGCCAACCGCGGCGCGGGCCGCGTCGACCTCGTGGGGAGGCCACGTGCGGGGGTCGCGCACGCGGCGCGCGCGGTCGGCGCGGCTGTGGTGGCGATGGCACAGCCAGGTCACGAAGAGTGGGTGGTCGTAATCGAGGTGGTGGGCCTCGAGGCGGCCGTTCGGGGTGCACTGATCGCTCATGATCGGCGGTCCATCTCCACCAGCGTATCGCCGTGGGGTGCGCGCCAGTTGCGCGCCAGTGCGCCCACATTTCGGCGGACATCGGCGGACACCAGCGGATTCTCGGTGATGCGGCTTGATCCCGCTCGGAGAGCCAGATTCCGCTTGGTTGGGCGACAGGGGTGGCAGGATTCGAACCCGCGACCTACGGTTTTGGAGACCGCCGCTCTACCAACTGAGCTACACCCCTCGGTCGGCTGCATCCTACCCGGCTGATCGGGCCGGCCGGCTGGCTGGAAGGAGCACTCCGGAGCCGTCCCGGATGACCAGGCCGTCCAGCTCCAGACGGATCACCGCCGCGGCGATGTCGGCCGCGGAGCGGCCCAGCCGCTGGGCCAGGTCGTCCGGTCCTGCCGGTTGCCGGCCGAGTTCTGCCAGCACGTCGGCCAGGTCAGCAGGAAGCTGCGTTGAGGGCTGCACGGGCGCCGCCACGCCCAACCAGCCCGCCAGGTCGTCGGCAGTCCTTCGATCAGGCCCGCGCCCGCCTTGATCAGACCGTTGGTGCCCGCCGACGCCGGCGACGGCCGGCGATCCCGGCACCGCCAGCACATCGCGACCAAGGTCGAGCGCCTGGTCGGCGGTGATCAGCGCGCCGCTGCGGCTGCGCGCCTCGACCACCAGCAGCGTCTCCGAGAGCGCCGCGATGATCCGGTTTCGGGCCGGGAACCGCCACGGTGCGGGCGGCACCCCCGGCGGGTATTCCGACATCACCAGGCCCCCGCTCCGCCACCCGCTGAAACAGCCGGGCGTTGGTACGCGGGTAGACCACGTCCACCCCGCACCCGAGCACGGCATACGTCGGCCCGCCACCCTCCAGACGCGCCGGCGTGGGCGGCGGCGTCGATGCCGAGGGCGATCCCGCTGACCACCGGCACGCCGTTGGCGGCTGCGAACCGCGCCAGCTCGCGGGTCAGCCGAGCCCGTGGTCGCTGGGGTGGCGGGAACCCACGATCGAGATCCTCGGCGGGACTCCGAACCGCCAGCGCCGGGCCGACGCCGCGGACAGAAGAGCGCCACCGGCGGGTCGGCAAGCTGGGAGAGCTCGCGCGGGATAGCCGGGCTCGCCGAACCCGTGACAGCCGATCCCCCGCTCGCGCCAGCTCCGGCACGGTAGGCGGCGACGTCGATCGTCCGCGCCTTGGCGAGCTCGAGATCGAACTCCTCGGGCACGCCCATCCGGCGAAGCGCACGCGCGCCGAGCGCCGGCCAGCGCGTCGCAGCCGCCTGCTCGGCGGCCAGCCGGGACGGCTCCACCGCGGCCTGCGCCGCGGCCACCGCGATCCGCAGCCCGCGTCGCTGCTCACAACGAGCCCCCGGTAGGACAGAGCGCCTCGGCCATGTGGTCGTCCTCGATCCGCTCGGCTGGCCGGCCAGCGCGGCGATGCGTGCGCGGCCACCGCCCCGTGCGGGCGCACGCCCGGCCCGACAGCCTGCGCGACTCGCACGACGCGATCGAGCAGCGACGGGCCGCGTCGGACAGCCGTGGCGGAGTTCGGCGACCCAGCAACTCCCGAGGCAGACGCCACCCGCGCGGCGACGGCGGTCTGACGGCTCGCCGCGCGGAGCCCGTGCGCGTCGGCCCGCGGCGCCTCGACGCGCAGGTCGAAGCGGTCGAGCAGCGGCCCGCTGAGCCGCGACCGGTACGCCGCCAGCCGCTGCGGCGGGCAGCTGCACTCGCGCTCGGGGTCGCCGCAGATGGCCGCACGGGCACGGGTTCATCGCGCGCCACCACGATGCAGCGCGACGGCATCACCGCCCGGCCCGCAGGCCCGCGCGATCTCGACCCGGCCCTCCTCCAGCGGCACCCGCAGCGCCTCCAGCGCCGGTCGCGCGAACTCGGGCAGCTCGTCCAGGAACGAGCACGCCGCGGTGGGCCAGCGTCACCTCGCCGGGGCGCAGGCTCGGCGCCGCCCACCAGCGCCGCCGACGATGCGCTGTGGTGCGGAGCGCGAAACGGCCGGCGCAGCGCGCGCGTCCCGGGCGCCAGCAGCCCGGCCGCCGAGTGCACGCGGGAGATCTCGAGCGACTCGGCCGCCGTCGGCGGCGGCAGGATCCCGACCAGCCGACGGGCCAGCATCGTCTTGCCGGACCCCGGCGGGCCGCACATCAGCAGGTTGTGGCGGCCGGCGGCCGCGATCTCGAGCGCCCGCCGGGCACGGGCTGGCCGCGCACGTCGCTCAGATCGGGCCGGACGCGGCGGCGCGGCCGCGCGTCGGCTCGGAACCGGCGCGGGGTCGGCCCGGCCGCACAGGATGTCGACCGCCTCGTTCAGCGTCGTGGCGGCGACGCACCGGCACACCTGACACCGGGCCGCCTCAGCGGCGTTCTCCGGCGCCATGACCATCCCGCTCCGAACCCGTGCTGCCGGGCCGCCCTCGGCCATCGCGAGCGCGCCTCTCACCGGCCGCAGCGCCGCCGTCGAGGCCCAGCTCGGCCACGGCCGCCACCGCGTCGACGCGCTCGGCCGGGGCCTGGCCGGAGGCCGCCAGCACCGCCAGCGCGATCGCCAGGTCGAGGCCGGTGCCCTCCTTGCGCTCCTGCGCCGGCGCGAGGTTCACGATCAGCCGGCTCGAGCGGGAACCGGAACCGCGCCGACGTGAGGCCGCTGCGCACGCGCTCGCGCGCCTCCTGCACCGCCCGGTCGGCCAGGCCGACCACCCGGAACGCCGGCAGCGCCGCGGTAGACGTGGGCCTCGACCTCGACCCGGCGGGCGTCGAGGCCGGCCAGCCAGAAGGTGTGGGTGCGGGCAACCATGCGGCGAGTCTATCCTGCGCCCCCGCTGATCGCGTGTCAGTCACGAGCCGTGCCGGAACCGTCACGCAAACGCGCCGGGCAGGTGCCGGAGGCGCAGCCCGTCCACCGTGATCACGTCGAAGCGCAGCTCCGGCGCACGCTCGGGGTGGCGCGCCAGCAGCAGCTCCCCGGCCCTCGTGCAGCCGCCGCTGGCTGGCGGCGTCCACCGCCTCCAGCCGGCCGGCCTCGACCGTCGTGCCGGCGCGCCTTGACCTCGCACACCACCAGCAGATCGCCGCGGCGGGCCACGCAGGTCGACCTCGCGACCGGCCGACGCGCAGGTTGCGGGCCGACCACCCGGTAGCCGCGCAGCGCGCAGCCACCAGGCCGCCACCAGTCTCGGCCCAGGCGGCCGTGCTCAGCCGGCGAGATCGAGACCCAGCTGCTCATACGCCATCGCTGCGAAGGAGCGCCGGTGAAGCGGGGTCGTGCCGGCGTACGCACCGCCAGCGTGTGCTCGGGGGTGATGTAGCCGACGTGGGACTCGAAGCCGTACTCGGGGATAGCTCTTGGCCATGCGGTGCATGAACGGGTCGCGGGTGACCTTGGCGACGATCGAGGCGGCGGCGATCGCGGCGCTGCGACCGTCACCGCGCACCACCGCGGTGTGGGCAAAATCATCGACCGGAGATCCGGAACCCGTCGGTGAGGCACACGTCGGGCACCGGTCGAGCCCCCGCAGCGCCCGCTCCAGCGCGTGCAGGTTCGAGCGATGCAGACCCGCGCCGGTCGATCTCGCTCGCCGGCACGACCACCACGCACACCTGCGCGGCGCAGGAAAGCACCGCCGTCGTACAGCCGCTCGCGGCTGGGCGGCCGTGTGCTGCTTGGAATCGTTCAGATCGGCCAGCGGGCGGGCTCGCGCGCCCGTCAGCTGGATGCGTGTCGAGGCACACCGCGGCGGCCACCAGCGGCCCGGCCAGACAGCCGCGGCCGGCCTCGTCGGCGCCGGCCACAAGCCGCACCCCAGCGACGCGGTCGTGCCGAGCAGGCGGCGCCCCGGGACGGGATCGGCGGCGACGGGGCGGCGGCTGAGCATGCCGCACCGTATCGCCAGCGGCGGACGCTGGGCCTCGAAGTGTGCCTAGAGAAAGCCGAGACGGTCCAGCGGCCAGTACATCACGAACGCCTTGCCGATGATGTTGCGGCGCGGCAGCGAGCCCCCACACGCGGCTGTCCTCGGAGTCGCCGCGGTTGTCGCCCATCACGAAGTAGTCGCCCTGGGGCACGTGTAGGGCCCGTGAGCGACCGTAGCGCGGTGGCTGGTTCACGTACGGCTCGTTCAGCCCGTGACAGCCCTGACGTTCGGGGCGGAGCAGATCGAACACCGTGCCGTTGCGCGATCTGCACCGTCTCGCCGGGCAGCCCGATGATCCGCTTGATGTAGTTGACGCTGGCCTCGGTGCGTGGCGCCCGCGGATCGGCACGTCCCCGTGCCGGGCGGGTGAAACACGATCACGTCGCCCCGCCGCGGCGCGTGCAGGTGGTAGATGAAGCGGTTGACCAGCACCATGTCGCCGATCTTGCAGCGTCGGCTCCATCGAGACCGACGGGATCCGGTAGGGCTTGACCACCCAGCCCTGGACGAGGTAGGCCAGGCCGAACGCGACCGCCAGGATCAGCACCAGCTCCAGCACCGGATGCATGCCGCGCTTGGCCGGCGGCTTGCTCGGGCCGCGCGCCTGCCGGCCGGGCCTGGTCGCCGGGTAGCGGCGTCGGCTCGGGAGGTGGACGCTGGCTCGCGCGGCTGCGGCTGGACGGCGAGTCGCTCGCCGGTATCGCGGTCGATCGGCGTGACGACCGGCGCGGGATCAGGTCGGCGGGTTCTCGGCCAGCTAGCGAGACTTCTCGCGGACGCGGGCGGCTTTGCCGACCTTGCCGCGCAGGTAGTACAGCTTGGCCCGGCTCACGTCGCCGATGGCGGCGACGTCGATCTTCTCGATCTTGGGCGAGTGCACCGGGAACGTGCGCTCCACGCCCGACGCCGAACGACTGCTTGCGGACCGTGAACGTCTCGCGCACGCCCGCGCCCTGACGCGGCGATGCAGATGCCCTCGAACACCTGGACGCGCTGGCGCTGGCCCTCGATCACCTTGAAGTGCACGCGAACGGTGTCGCCGGCCTTGAACTGCGGGCACCTCGCGCAGCTGGCGGTCTTCGATATCCGAGATCACGGTCATGACCGACGCATGCTACCCGCCGCCCGGAGGCTCACAAATCAGAACCGTCGCGGGCGCGCGCGCTACTGCGGCGTCGCGCCACGCCGACCACGTCTGGCGCATGGTGGCCCGACAGCAGCACCTCCGGCACCCCCCAGCCGCGGAACTCCTCGGGCCGGGTGTAGTGCGGGTACTCGGGGCGGCCGCCCAGCGCCTCGGAGAACGAGTCCTCGAGGTGGCTCTGCTCCTTGCCCAGCGCGCCGGGCAGCCGCCGCACGACCGCGTCGATCACCACCATCGCCGGCGATCTCGCCGCCGGACAGCACGTAGCGGCCCGAGCGACAGCTCCTCGGTCGCCAGCGTGGTCGTGCACGCGCTGGTCGAAGCCCTCGTAGCGGCCGCACAGCAGCGTGAGTCGCCCGCCGCCGGCGTAGCTCGCCGGCCACCTGCTCGGTGAACTGGCGCCCGACCGGGGTCAGCACCACGACCCGGCGGTCGCTCGCGGATCTGCGTCGATCGGCGCGTCGTAGGCGCGCCTCGAGCGCGGCGCAGACGACGTCGACCCGGATCACCATGCCGGCGCCGCCGCCGTAGGGTGCGTCGTCCACCTGGCGGTAGTCGCCCAGGCCCGTGGTCGCGCAGGTCGAACATGCGCAGCTCGAGCTCGCCCGAGTCCAGCACGTTTCGCAGCGGGCGCGTCTCGCGCAGCCAGTCGAACGGCTCGGGGAAGAGCGTGAACACGTCGATCTCGAGGCTCACAGGAAGTCCTCGCGCGACGTCGATGCGGCGGGCCGGCAGATCGACCTCGCGCGACCACGTCGGCCGCGAACGGCACCAGCACTGCGCCTCGGCCGGCGCAGCTCGAGCACGTCGTTGGCGGGGTAGGCGATGCACCGTCGGCGCACCGTCGCCCAGCCGCCGCGCGCCCGCAGAACACCTCGCAGCCGATCAGGTCGACGTGGAAGTACTCGTCCTCGTCGGGCTCCGGCAGCGTGGCTGGCGGCACGCGTCACCGTCGGCGCCGCGCAGCGCCTCGGCGGCCTCCCGGGTGGCGGCGATGTCGAGCCGCAGGATCGGCCGCTCGGCGGTGCCGCGGCGGTCGCGCGATGACCGCGCGGCGCGCTCGCCGACCGTGACCGTCGTGCCCGGCGCCAGCGGCACCACGCCGCCGTGGCCCTCCAGGTGCAGCGCGCCGTCCAGGCCGTGCGGCGCGGCCGACCCGGCCGACCACGATCTCGGCCGGGCCGCCAGGGGTGCGGGTCAGTCGGCGATGTCGACATGCACGCGGCCGGCCGGTGCGCACCGCCGCTGGCCTTGACGATCGTGCGCAGCGCACGCGCGATCCGGCCCTGCTTGCCGATCACCTTGCCGAGGTCGTCCGGAGCCACGTGCAGCTCCAGCACGCAGCGTCGCCGGACTCAGACTCGATCCGCTCGACCCGCACCTGGTCGGGATCGTCGACCAGTTGCCGTGGCCAGGTAGGCGAGCAGCTCGTCCATCGCAGGAGCGGTCTAGCACGCCGGCGATCTTGAGCAGCTTCGCCACCGTCTCGGTCGGCTGGGCGCCCTTGGCGAGCCAGTCGCGAGCGCGGTCGGTGTCGATGTCGATCAGCGACGGCTCCATCTGCGGGTTGTACCGGCCGATCGTCTCGAGCGTGCGCGCCGTCGCGCGGCATCGCGCGAGTCGGCGACGACCACCCGATAGATCGGATTCTTCTTGGAACCATGCCGCGCTAGGCGGATCTTGACAGCCACGTTACCTCCGTTGCATTCCCGGGAAACTGCGGCATCTTACCCCGGCCGACCTGTTTCATCATCCGCTGCACCTGTTTGAACTGTCCCAGCAGCTGGTTCACGGTCTGCACGTTGGTGCCGCTGCCGGCCGCGATCCGGCGCCGGCGGGAGCCGTCGATGATCCGGTGGATTGCGCCGCTCGGCGGGCGTCATGGACAGGATGATGGCCTCGACCCGGTCGAACTGGCGCTCGTCCACCTTCATGTTCTTGACCTGCCGGCCGACGCCGGGCAGCATGCCCAGCAGGCCGGCCATGCCCGTGCCCTGCGGTCATCTTGCGCACCTGCCGCAGCTGGCCGCAGGAAGTCCTCGAGCGTGAAGTCGGCCGCGCCGCAGCTTGGCCTCCATCTCGCGCGGCCTCGTTCTCGTCGAACTGATCCTGGGCGCGCTCGATCAGGCTCATCACGTCGCCCATGCCGAGGATCCGCGAGGCCATCCGGTCGGGATGGAACGGCTCCAGCTGGTCGAGCTTCTCGCCCACCGAGACGAACTTGATCGGCTTGCCGGTGACCGCCCGCACGGCCAGCGCGGCGCCGCCGCGGGCGTCGCCGTCGAGCTTGGTCAGGATGACGCCGTCGTAGTCGACCGCCTCCGCGAACTGCTCGGCCACGTTGACCGCGTCCTGGCCGGTCATCGAGTCGAGCACCAGCAGCACGTTGTGGGGCTTGGTGGCCTTCTTGATGCGCACCAGCTCGTCCATCAGCTGCTCGTCGATGTGCAGCCGGCCGGCGGTGTCGACGATGACGACGTCGCGGCCCTGGGCCTTGGCCTGCTCGATCCCCCACACCGCCGTCTCGACCGGATCGGCCTCGGTGCCGCGATCGTACACCGGCACCTGCAGCGACTTGCCCAGCGTCTGCAGCTGCTGGATGGCGGCCGGCCGGTAGACGTCGCAGGCCACCATCGCCGGCGTTCGCTTCTGCTTGGCCAGCAGCCGCGCCAGCTTGCCGCAGGCGGTGGTCTTGCCGGAGCCCTGCAGGCCGGCCATCAGGATCACCGTGGGCGGCCGGTTGGAGAACGACAGCCCACTGCCGGCCTGCCCATCAGCTCGGTCAGCTCCTCGTGCACGATCTTGACGACCTGCTGGCCGGGGGTCAGGCTGTCCAGCACGTCGGAGCCCATCGCCCGCTCCTTGACCTCGGCCACGAACTGCTTGACGACCGCGAAGTTGACGTCGGCCTCGAGCAGCGCCAGCCGGATCTCGCGCATGGCGGCGTTGATGTCGTGCTTCGCTCAGACGGCCCTTGCCGCTGCAGGCCGTCGAGCGTCGCGCCGAGGCGATCTGAAAGGGAATCGAACATCCGACGAAGCGTAGCCCTCGGATTGCCTGGCGACGTCTAGGTGTGATGCCCGGTGAGGCGTCTGGGACCGGGCTAGAACTCCCCGAAGAGAGCGTGGGCGAAGTCGGTAGGCTCGAACGGGCGCAGGTCCTCCACGCCCTCCCCCACCCCGATCAGCTTGCACCGGGATGCCCAGCTCGTGGGCGATCGCCAGGGCGATCCCGCCCTTGGCGGTGCCGTCCAGCTTGGTCAGGACGAGGCCCGTGACGTCCACCGCCTCGGCGAACAGGCGGGCCTGCTGCAGGCCGTTCTGGCCGGTGGTGGCGTCGATGGTCAGCAGCACCTCGTGCGGCGCGCCCTCGAGCCTGCTGGCCGATCACGCGGTGGATCTTGCTCAGCTCCTCCATCAGGTGGTCCTGGGTGTGCAGCCGCCCGGCGGTATCGATGATGACCACGTCGCGGCCGCGGGCCTGGGCCGCGGCCACCGCGTCGAAGGCCACCGCGGCCGGGTCGGCACCCGACTTGCGATGACACGAAGTCGGCCCCGGCCCGCTCGCGCCCACGTCTCCAGCTGCTCGCCGGCCGCCGCCCGGAAGGTGTCGGCGGCACCGATCACGCAGGTGCGCCCGGCCTCCCGCAGGTGCCAGGCGATCTTGCCGATCGAGGTGGTCTTGCCGGTGCCGTTGACGCCGGTCATCGAGCATCACGGCCGGCCGCTGCGACACGTCGATGCGGGGGTCGCCCTCGGGCGTCATCAGCTCTGCAACGATCTCGCTCAGCCGCGACGTCAGCTCTGCTGCCGTGGACAGCCGGCCGGCGTCGGCCTCGGCCTCCAGCCGCTCGATCACCGCCACCGTGGCCGGCACGCCGCAGTCGGCCGTGATCAGCGCCTCCTCCAGCCGCTCCCACACGTCAGCGTCGGCCGGGTCGAGCACGACCCCGGCCAGCTGCTGGGCTCATCGCCCGCCGGCTGCGTCCGATCGAGTCGCGCAGCCGCGCCAACATGCCGCCGCGACGGCCCTTCGGGCTCGGGCTCGGTCGGCTCCGCCTCGCCGGTGTTGAACATTGCCTGCCAGGTGCGGGTCATCGGCGCGGCATCGTAGTGGGCACTCCGGGTTGCTAGCGTGGCGTCCATGGCGTTGGTGGGAATCGACGATCTCGAGCGGCGCGATGCTTGACCGGGCTCATGCGCTGGGCGTCGAGGGCGCGGACGCCGAGCTGCTGGTCGACCACTTCCTGGATGCCGAGCTGCGTGGTGCTCGCGGACACGGCGTCGAGCGCCTGCGCTGGCTGGCGGGACGCGGCCCCTCCGAGCGCGGCGGCTGGCCTGCGGCTGGTCGAGCGGCAGGACGGCCTGGCCCGCTACGACGGCCACGGCGCGCTCGGCTACCTGGCCCTGGCTGCGCGCCCTCGACGCCGAGCTGGCCGACCGCCGACCGGCGCCCGACTGGTCGTCGTCGGCGACTGCTTCCCCACCGGGCGGCTCGGCTACTACGCGCGAGCGGGTCGCCGAGCACGGCCTGGTGTGCCTGCTGACGGCCACCTCGACCGCGCGCATCATGCACCCCCAGGGCGGCCCGCCGGTGGTCGGCACCAACCCGCTTCTGCCTGGCCTTCCCGGATCGCCCGCAGCCGGCCGTGATCGATGTCTCGATGGGCACCATCACCTATGGGGCGGTGCTGAAGGCGGCGGCCGATGGCCAGCCCCTGCCCCCGGGAGCGGCTGCAGAAGCGGATGGGAAGCCGTGCACCGACCCCGACGCGGTCACGTCGGGCGACGCCGGGATCCTGCCCTTCGGCGGGCCGCAGGCGTACAAGGCGTTCGGGCTGGCGCTGGCCGCCGAGCTTCTGTGCAGCTCGCTGGCCGGGCTCGAGGGCCACTCGGCGGTCGCTCTGCTGGCGGCCCCGGCCGCGTCGCCGGCGCACCTGATGCGCCAGGCGCTCGAAGGCCGGCGGTTTCCCGGTGAGCACAGCCAGGCGACGCGGGAGGCGGCGCTCGCCCGCGGCAGCCTGGAGATCCCGGATGACCTGTGGGCCTGGCTGGGTTCCTGACTCACCCGTAGCATGGGAAGGTGAAGCCGTTCGTCGTGTGGGCGTTCGTTGGCCTGGTCGCACTGCTGCCGTTTGCCGTGCTGGCGCTGGCCGGCCGTCGCCTGGGCAGGTGGCCGGCAGCGGCCTTGGCGCTGCTCTTCCTGGCTGTGGAAGCCGACGTGCTGCGCGACACCGTGTCGTCATCCAACGCCTTCGAGCCGGTGGTGGCGGTCTCGACACTGGTCGCGCTGCTGGCCCTCACCCCGCTCTCGGTGGCGCTGGTCGAGGCGCTGCGGCTGCTCGCACGCCGGCTGCGCGGCGACGCGCTGCCGCCTGCCGGCTGGCGGGACGCGGCAATCGGGGCGGCGTTGGGCGTGGCCGGGTTCGTGGTGCTGTCGGTGGTAGGGGCCGCGGTCGGCGTGTCCATCGCCTTTGCGCTGTGGGCCGGGCGCGAGCCAGCTCCCGCGGCTGAGATGTAAAGACCGACCATCGGGGCCTGGCCCCGGGGATCTTTAGGCGGATTCGAGCGAGTGGTGCAGGTCGGACTCGGCGGGCATTCGCCGGGACAGCACCTTGGACTCGCCGTCGCCGGCCATGCTCACCCCGTACAGCACGTCGGCCACCTCCATCGTCCGCCGCTGGTGGGTGATGACGATGAACTGGGCCCGACTCTGGTAGGCCCGCAGCAGCGACAGGAAGCGCTCGATGTTGGCGTCGTCCAGCGCCGCCTCGACCTCGTCCAGCACGTAGAAGGGCGACGGCCGCGTCAGCATCAGCGCAAACAGGAAGGCGATCGCGGTCAGCGACTTCTCGCCGCCCGAGAGCAGATGCAGCGACTCGATCCGCTTGCCGGCCGGGCGCAGTTCGACCTCGATCCCCGGCCCTTCGCTGGCCGGCGGCCGGCTCGAGCTCCTCCCCGTCCTCGGCCGGCGGCGCCGCTGCCACCACGTCGTCGGTCAGTCGCAGCCGCCCTGTCCCGCCCGGAAACAGCGTGCGCACCGTATCTGTGAAGTGATGTGCGACCTGGTCGAAGGTCTCGGCGAAGCGCTGGTCGATGGTGGCCGTCAGGTCGCGGATCAGCGTGCGCAGCTCACGCAGCGACTTCTCCAGGTCGTCGCACTGGGCCTCCAGCTCGCCCGACCGCGCGCGCTCCGCCTCGTACTCCTCGGCGGCCAGCGGGTTGACGGCGCCCAGGCTCTCACGCCGCCGCTCCAACCGCTCCAGGCGTGCGGCCAGCGCTGCCGCCTCGTCGGCCTCCAGCGGCGCATCCGGCAGGTCGGCCGCGATGCCGTGGGCGTTGGCGATCTCCGCCCGCCGCCGCTCCAGCTCTGACAGCCGCTCACGGGTGCGGGCCAGCCCCACCTCCACCTCGGTGGCGGCCGTCGCGGCCTGGCGGGCTGCCGCCTGATGCCCGGCCTCGGCCTCGGCGCAGGCCTTCAACTCCTCGGACAGCTGGCCGGCGCGGCCCTCGATGGAGGCGACATCGGCCCGGGCCGGAGCCCGCAGCGTCTCGGCTGCGGCAACCGCCCGCCCGAGCTCCGCGGCGATCCGCTCGATCAGAGGCCCCGCCGCCTCGGCGGCCTGGCACGCATCCAGCGCCGCCTGGGCGCCCGCGGTGGCCGCGCTTGCGGCCGTCGTCAGCCGCTCGGCCTCGCTCTGATGGCGCTGCCGGCGCTCATCCAGGCCGGCCCGGCGGGCCGCCGTCAGCGCGGCGGCATCCGCCAGCTCGCGCCGCTCCAGCTCCAGCCGCGCGTGCTGCTCGTCGGCGCTCGAGGCAACGGCTCTGCGTTCGGCCTCCTGGCGGTCGCAGGCCGCCACCAGCGACTCCAGTTCAGCCAGCCGGCCGCCGTCTGCCTCCAGATCGCGGGCGGCCAGGTCGCGGGCCGCATCGCCGCGGGCAAGTTCGTCGGCGCTGGCGTCGCGCCGGGCCAGGGCCTGGCGGGCTCGGTCGGCCGCCTCCGTGGCGGCTGCGCGAGCCGCGGCCAGTTCGGCCCGGGCCGCCTGCGCGCGGTCGGTGGCTGCCGCAGCCTCACCGGCAGCCGCCTGGGCGGCAGCCTGTGCCGCCGCCAGCTCAGCCTCCAGCGCCGGCAGCTCGCCGCTCACCCGGTCGCGCTCGGCCCGAGCCGCCAGCCACGCCGCCTCGCCGGCGTCGGCCGCCCGCCACAACTCTCCGCGCTCGACGTCGATGCCCTCGCCGGCGCCGGTCACCGCCACCCCCGAGCTGACGACCGCCAGATCGTCCACCAGCCACACGCCCTCGATCAGCCTGGCCACCGCCGGATCGCCGATGGTGACAACCTCGGCCAGCGGCCGCGCTCCCGGACACGGCGGCAGCCCGGCCTGGCCGGCGGCGGCGCTGGCCAGCACGACTCCCAGCTCGCCGTCCGCCGAGCGCAGCAGCTCGACCGCCTCGTCCAGCCGCTGGGCGACCACCGCGCCCGCTCGCCAGCCCAGCGCTGCGGCAACCGCTCGCTCGAACCCGGCCGCGGCCTCGACACCCGCCACCACCAGCGTGGCCCCGGCGGCGTGCAGCGCCCTGGCGGCGGGCGAGAGGCCCTCGCCGTGCTCCAGCGCCCGGGTCAGGCCAGCCAGCCGGGTGGCCGCCAACTGGTGCCGGTGCTCCAGCTCGTGCGCCGCCGCCCTGGCGTCCCGGTCGGCGGCTGCCGCAGCCTGCTCGGCCGCGGCCGCATCGGCCTCGGCCGCCGTGCGCGCCTCCAACGCCGCCTCACCCTGCGCCGCCTGCGCCTGCAGCTCGGCGGCCTGGCCGGAGGCAGCCTCGAGCTGGTCGGCAGCGCTTGCGGCCTGCGTCGAGAGCACGCTCACCCGCTCGGTGCAACCCCTCCACCCGGGCCCGCAGCTGCTCTGCTTCGCGGCGGGCGGTGGCGACCTGCCCCTGCGCGTCGGCCAGCGCGCGGCGGGCGTCGAGCGCCGTGCCGTCAGGGCCGTCTCGGCGGCCGCAGCGGCGTCGCGCACCCGCTCGACGTCACCGGCGTCCAGGCCGGCCGATCTCGGCCAGCGCCTGCTCGGCCGCCGTACTGGCCGCCGCAGCTTCGGCTGTCCACCGCTCGGCGTCCTCCAGCAGGCGGTCGCGAACGCCCAGCCGGCGGGCCCGGGCGCGCTCCAGCGGGCGGCCGCCTGGCTCACCCTGGCTGCCTCGCCGGCGGTCCGCGTCGCGGGCCGTCTCGAAGGCGTAGAAGGCATGCGCGGCGCGCTCCTGGGCCGCGGCCAGACCGGTCAGCTCGGACTCGGCCGTCGCCCGCCGCTCGGCAACCACGGCCAGCTTCGCCTCCACCTGCCGCACGCGCCGCCTGAGCATCGGCCAGCCCGGAGCCGAGGTGCGTCTGGCGGGCCCGCTCGGCCACCATCTCGGAGGCCAGCAGGGCCAGCCGGCCGACGGCGATCTCGCCGCCCAGCTTGGCCGCCCGCTCGGCGGCGGTGGCCTGCATCGACAGCGGGCGCAGCCGCGGCCTTGACCTCGCGCTCGAGATCGCGCGCTCGCTCCAGCTCCACGGCGACCCGCACCAGCTTCGACTTCGGCCCGGCTGCGGCGGCGCTGGTACTTGCCCAGCCCGGCCGCCTCCTCCACGAACCGGCGCCGCTCGTGCGGCTTGGAGAGAAGGATCTCCTCCACCCGCCCTGGCCGATCACCGAGTGCATCTCGCGGCCCAGGCCGGTGTCGGCCAGGAGCTCGAGCAGGTCGAGCCGGCGCACCCGTGCGCGGTTGATGAAGTACTCGCCCTCGCGCTCGCGGTGCAGGCGGCGCATGACCGACACCTCGTCGAACTCCAGCGGCAGCGTGCCGCACGCGTTGTCGAGCACCAGCTCGACCTCGCACACGCCGGCCGGGCGGCCGCGCGTCCGACCCCGAGAACAGCACGTCCTGGCCCAGTGGGGGCGCGCAGCTGCGACGGCGCCTGAGTCGCCATCGCCCACTGCAGGGCGTCGGCGATGTTCGACTTGCCGCTGCCGTTGGGCCCGACGATGACCGCGATGCCCTCGTGGAAACTGCAGCTCCACGCTCCCCGGGAACGACTTGAATCCTCGGATGCGGATGCGTCTTCAGATACATCTCGGTCAGACCTGATCGATGTTTGCCAGCGCCTCGCGGGCGGCGGCCTGCTCGGAGGCCTTCTTGCTCGGCCCCGAACCCCGACCGAGTTCGAGATCCCCGACCTCGCCACTGTCGTGAACAGCCGCTGGTGCGGAGGCCCCGAGGTCTCGGTCACGGCATACGTTACAGATGCCCCCCGACGTGCCAGCTCTTCCTGCAGCACCGTCTTGTGATCGACGTGGCGTCTGCAGCACGTAATCGACGCGGTCGGCGAACGGCGGCGACGACCGCCTCGGCGGTCGCGTCGAAGCCGCTGTCGAGGAACACCGCGCCGATCGCCGCCTCGACCGTGGCGGCCACGACGCTCTGTGACCGGATCAGGGCGTCGATCTCCTCGGCGCCCGACCGCCGCTCGCCCTCGCGCGCCAGATCGACGTCGAGCCCGAGCCGTCGCGCGCCACCACGGCGCAACTGGTGCGCGACACCACCTGGGCGCGCACCTTGGCCAGGTCGCCCTCCGGGCGATCCGGGAAGCGCCGGTACAGACTGCTCTGCGATGGCCAGCCCCAGCACGCTGTCGCCCAGGAACTCGAGCCGTTCGTACGACGTCTCTCGCCGCTCCACCCACGACGCGTGGGTGAACGCCACGCGTCGTGCCTCTTCGGGAAGCGCGTCGATCAGCGACCCTGAGCGGCGCCCCCGAGCGTCAGCTGTGGCTGGTGACGTAGTCGACGGCCTGCCCGACGGTGCGCGATCTTCTGGGCGTCCTCGTCCGAGATCTTCAGCCCGAACTGATCCTCGAGCTCCATGATCAGCTCGACCAGATCGAGCGAGTCGGCATCCAGGTCGCCCTGGAACGACGCGTCCTCGGTCACCTGTTCTTCGTCGACGCCGAGCTGCTCGACCAGGATTGCCCTGACGCGCTCGAGCGCCTCCTCACGATTCATCGTCACGCTTCTCCAATCTCAGTGGCCGCGACGTGCGGGACTGTATGTGTCCGCGGCGGCCGACTGCAACTCACTTCTGCTCGCAGTCGCGCCTCGCGCTCTGCCAACGCGGGCCGCCGAAGCCGCTCCACCACGCCTGCGCGCAACGCCCTTGGCGGTGTACGGTGATGGCGTTTCGAATCGCGGTCGAATTTGAGTTTCCGTGGGCGATCGAGACCACTCCGCGCACACCCAGCAGGTAGGCGCCGCCGTAGTTTTCCGGGTCGGTCTTGGTGCGGATCGCGCGCACCGCCGGACGCAGCAGCAGGCCGCCGATCTTGCGCCCGCAGGCTGCGTGTCGGCGGCCGCGCCGCAGCTGTCGTGAACAGCGCCACGCCGGCGCCCTCGAGCCCCTTCAGCAGCACGTTTCCGGCGAATCCGTCGGCCACCACCACCTGGAACTCGCCGGTCAGCACGTCGCGGCCCTCGCAGTTGCCCGCCGAAGTTGAGCTCCGACGCCGCCAGCAGCGCGTGGGCCTCGAGCGTGATCGCGGTGCCCTTGGAGGCCTCCTCGCCGATCGACAGCAGCCCCACCCGGGGCTGTTCGATCGCCCAGCACGTCGCGCGGCGAACTCCGAACCCATGATGCCGTACTTCTGCAGGTGCTCGGGCTTCGGCTTCGGGGTTCGCGCCGCAGTCGATCAGAAGGCACGGGTGCCCGATCGGCCGGCAGCGGCACGGCGATGCCCGGCCGGGCGATGCCCTTGATCCGGCCGAGCTGGATCAGCGCGGCGGCCATCATCGCCCCGGTCGGCCCGGCGGACACCACCCCCTGGGCGCGGCCCTCACGCACCTCCCGACAGGCCACCACCAGCGACGAGCGGTCCTTGGCGCGCACCGCCGCGGCCGGCTCGTCGTGGGCGTCGATCACGTCCGGGGCGTCGACGATCTCGATGCCCGGCGACCTCGCCGCCCAGCTCGGCGCGCAGCACGCTCGGTCGGGTCCGCACAGGCGCACGTGCACGCCCATCGCCGGCCGCCAGGACCGCACCGGCCACGGTCGCGCGCCGGAGCGCTGTCGCCGCCCATCGCGTCGAGCGCGATGGTGACGTCAGTCATGAGCCTCACCGGCGCGCCCCGGTTAGGGCGCGACCTCACGCAGCGGAGTGACCTCGCGACCGCGGTAGTGACCGCAGTTCGGGCAGGCGTGGTGCGGGCGCAGCGTGTGATGGCACTGCGGGCAGTCCGACATGCTGGGCGCCGAGATCGCGGTGTTCGCACGGCGCTTGTCGCGGCGAGCCTTGGAGGTCTTTTTCTTGGGTACGGCCATGTCAGCGCGGAAGCATACAGCGGCTACAGGTCGAGCTCGCGGAGCTTCGACCAGCGGCGAATCGGAATCGTCGGCGCCGCAGTCGTGGTCGAGGTCGTCGTCCAGCCGCGCGCCGCACGCCGGGCACAGCCCGGCGCAGTCGTCGCGGCACAGGATCTTGGCGGGCACCGCCGAGCACCATCGCGTCGCGCGCCCAGCCGCCCAGGTCGAGCTCGTTGGTCGTGCAGGTAGTCGCTGACCAGCTCGTCGTCCTCGGCCCCGGCTCGCCGTCACGCTCGTGCTGGTGGTACTCGGTGGCGTCGACGGCGACGGTCACCGCGGCCGGCTCCAGGCAGCGCTGGCACGGGCCGGTCAACTCGCAGCTGAAGCCGCAGCCGCAGGTACAGGCCGTCGGCTGCTGGGCTGCAGCCGCAGCCGGGCGTCGACCACCGGCTTGGTCGGCGACGTACTCCAGGCCGCCCAGCACCACGGGCTCGCAGTCGACGCGGCACGGTCACCGTCCCGGGACTCGCCCGGTTCCAGGCGATAGTGCCGTAGGTCAGAGCAGACGTCATGCGTCCCGCGGTCTACTGGGTATGGCTGAGATCGAACCCGGCGGTGGCGGGATCGGTGTTGTCGTCGCCGCGGCCCGACAGCTGTTCGCGGCCGCGCTGCACGGCGGACAGGAACTTGGTCAGGTTGGTCTCCATGTTCTCGAGGATCGAGTCGGCGTAGTCGTCGGCGCCGAGCCGCATCTCGCGCGCCTTGCGGCGGGCGTCGGCCAGGACGTCCTCGGCCTGGCGCTCGGCCAGCTTCACGACCTCCTGCTGGGATGCCTCGCGGGCGGCGTGATCGCGCGCCTCGCCGATCATCCGCTCGGCCTCGCGCTTGGCCTCGGCGAGCATCTCCTGGCGCTCCTTGACGATCCAGCGCGCCTGCTTGATCTCCTCGGGGATGGTCGCCCGCATGTGCGAGATGATGTCCTCGATCTCGTCGCGGTCGAGCCGAACCTGGTTGCTCATGGGGACGCCGCGCGCGTTCAGCACGAGCTCGTCCAGCTTGTCGATCAGTACCAGAACGTCCACTTTCGATCTCCCTTGGCTTTACTACTGAAGCGCGCCCGCTGCGTACAGTCCGCTCGAGCGTTCGCGCCACCGGCTGCGGGCACATAGTCATCCACCGACCCGCCGAACGACGCGATCTCCCGCACACCGCGCGACGACAGGAAACTGTACTTCGGCGAAGCCATCAGGTACAGCGTTTCGATCTCCCCCGCCAGTCCCCGATTGAGGTTGTTCATCTGGAACTCCCACTCGAAGTCTGACACGGCGCGCAGGCCTTTCACGATCGCTCGCGCACCCGTGAGCCCGGGCAAACTCGACCACCAGGGTCGCAAACCCTTCCACCTGCGACGTTGCCGATGTCCGCCACGGACTCCTCGGATGAAGCCTATCCGCTCGTCCACGGTGAACATTGTGGTTTCCTTGTGACGGGGCTGGCGAACGACGCCCACAACCACCTGTGTCGAACATCTCGGCACGCCCGCCGGATGATGTCGATGTGCCCGACGGTGACCGGGTCGTAGGTGCCGGGACAGACGGCGATCCGCTCAGACATGGCTGAGAATCGTCAGCCGGGTGCCGCCATGGACGCGGGTGCGGTCGACCACGAGGCCCGTCACGCGCGGGCACGTCGGCGGCAGCGCTCTCGATCACAACGCGGCCACCGGGAGCCAGGATTTCCGGCATATGCAGGGACATGTGGCGTTGCAAGTCGTTCAGCATCGTATAAGGCGGGTCGATGAGCATCAAGTCATACGTGCGTCCCGCAGCGACGTCGGACCGCAGCCGGCGGCGGGCATCGACGCGTGACACCGCCATCGGTCGCCGTACCCGAGCCGTTCGACGTTCTCGGCTCAGCGGCGCCACCGCGGCCGGGCGACAGCGTCGCAGAACTCGGCCCGCGCGGCCCCCCGCGAGAGCGCCTCCAGGCCCAGCGCCCCGCTGCCCGCGAACAGGTCGAGCACGCTCGTCGCCGGACACGTCGTGCAGCATCGAGAAGAGCGCCTCGCGCACCTTGTCGGCGGTGGGACGGGTGCCGGCGCCGCGCGGCGCCGCCAGCCGCATGCCCTTCCGCTCGCCTGCAACGATTCTCATCGGCCGGGATCATGCCTCAGCGGCCCAGCGACGACCTCCGATCCCAAAGATGCGCCCGGTCTCGGCGTCCAGCAGCCGCTCGGTGGCCGGATCGGGCTCACGAGTCGAGCATCGCGATGGCGTCGCGCCCGGGCCGCGGCCGCCAGCCGCCGGTGGCGGCGACAGCCGGGCGTGGCGCAGGTCGGGGAGACCGCTCTGGCGCGCCGCCAGCACGGTGCCCTCGCCGCGCAGCTCGAGATCGACCTCGGCCAGGTCGAAGCCGTCCGTTGGTGCGCACCATGGCGTCGAGCCGCTGCGCGGGCGTCGTCGGTGGTGGGATCGGCGACCAGGATGCAGAAGCTCTCGAGCGAGCCGCGCCCGACCCGGCCGCGCAGCTGATGCAGCTGGGCCAGCCCGAACAGGTCGGCGCGCTCGACCACCATCACGGTGGCGTTGGGCACGTCGACCCCCACCTCGATCACGGTGGTGGCCACCAGCACGTCGATCTCGCCCGGCCGGAACTGCTCCATCAGCGCCCGCCGCTCGGCTATCGGCAGCTGGCCGTGGATGCAGCCGACGCGGTAGTCGGACAGCTCGCCGGTGCGCAGCTCGAGCGCCTCGCTCTCGGCGGCGGCGGCCTCGAGCTTGCTCCGATTCGCTGACCAGCGGGCAGACGACGTAGGCCTGGCGGCCCTCGTCCAGCAGCCGCCGCATGCGGGCGAACACCTCCGCGCCGGCGCGTCCGCCGGCACGAGCCGGGTGACCACCGGCGTGCGGCCCGGCGGCAGCTCGTCCAGCACCGTCACGTCCAGGTCGCCGAACACGGTCATCGCCAGGGTGCGAGGGATCGGGGTGGCGGTCATGTGCAGGACGTGCGGAGCGATCCCCGGCGTCGGCCTTGCGCTCGAGCGCCGCGCGCTGCTCGACGCCGAACCGGTGCTGCTCGTCGACCACGGCCACAGCGCAGCCCGCCGAACACCACCGCATCCTGGATCAGCGCGTGGGTGCCGACCACCACCAGCGGCTCGCCCGACTCGATCACGCTGCAGCGCCGCCCGCCGCTCCGCGCGCCGGCATGCCGTTGCGTCAGGCCCACCACCCGCACGCCCAGGTCGGCGCAGACCGCCGGTCACGTTCACGCAGATGCTGGGTGGCGAGCGTCTCGGTGGGCGCCATCAGCGCCCCCTGGCGCGCCCGCATCGACCGCTCGCAGCAGGGCATACACCGCCACCGCCGTCTTGCCCGAGCCGACATCGCCCTGCAGCAACCGGCGCATCGGCGTGGTCGCGGCCCAGATCGGCGTCGATTTCGGCCGATTGCCCGCTGCTGGGCGCCGGTGAGCGCGAACGGCAAGGCCGCCCAGGTAGCGGTCGATCAGATCGCCGCCGGGCTGCCCAGCGCCGGCGCGTGCACGCGGCTGCTCGACCGCCCGCCGGTGGCGCACCAGCCCGCGCTGCAGCAGGAACAGCTCGTCGTAGGCGAGCCGCCGGCGGCCCAGGCCGTGCTCGACCAGCGTGCGCGGCTGGTGACAGGCGACCAGCGCGTCTCGCCGCAGCGGCAGCCGGCGCGCCGACCGCACCTCGGCGGGCAGCGCGTCGGGTCGGTCACCGGCATGGTGCAGCTGCTCGGCGACCAGCGTCCGCAGCCGCCGGCTGACGACACCGTCTCACTGGCGCGGTAGACCGGCACCAGGCCGCTGGGTGTGCAGCAGTCTCGGCGCCGTCGTCGACCAGCTCGTGGCTCTTGGCGACGATCTCGGCGTCGATCGTGGAGCGCCGCTCCCCGCGGACCGACAGCCGCATCTCGGGCTTGAGGTTCTTGGCCAGGTAGCGCTGGTTGAACCACACCACGACGCCGGTACCCGACTCGTCGTGCACGCACCGCCTCGACGATCACCAGGTTTCGGCGCCGGGTGGGCCGCACCCGCACCCGGTCGATGGTGACCATCACGGTCGCCTCCTCGCCCGGCCGCATGTCGACCAGCCGCGAGGCCGCGCGATAGTCGTCGTGCCGGAACGGCACGTGCTCCAGCAGGTCGCCGACCGTGCGCACCGGCGGGCGCAGCTCGGCCAGGCCGGCTGCGAGTGCCCGTGCCGGTGGCTGGCCGGGGCGTCGAGGTGCGAGGGCGAGGGGGCCGAGCTGGGCCGGGGAAACCGCCGGGCTGTCGGCGCCGTCGAACGACCTCATGCGTCGGGGAAGCAGCATCAGCAGACCAAACGCGCCCGGCCCGCCGTGGGTGCCGACCACGGCCCCGATCGCGCACACCCGGTCGATGCGTCGCCTGCGGGCGCAGCCGGGCCGACCAGCTCGGTCAGCCGCTCGGCCGCCTCCGGCGGCCTGCGCGTGGGCGATCCCGACCCGCACCGACGCCGTCCGGCGGGAGCGCTCGCCAGATGAACCGCTCGAACTCACGCCAGACGCCCGGCCACCCCACGCACCGTCTTGTACTCCACCACCTCACCGTCGCGCATCGTGAGCAGGGGCTTGCACCCCGAGCGCGTCGCCGAGCAGCCGTGCGGGTCGCGCCGATCCGCCCGCCGCGCTCGCAGGTACTCGAGGGTGCTGACGCCGATCAGGAGCCGGATCCGCGCGCGGGCGGCGTCCACCCACGCCTACGATCTCCTCCGGTGGTCGCCCGCGTCGAGCAGGCGCTGCACCCCTTCGGCCAGCAGCACCGTGCCCGCCGACACCGTCTCAGCCGTCCAGCACCGTCACCCGGGGGTCGTCCTGGGCGGCCGCCAGGCCGACTGGTGCGAGGCCGAGACCTTGGACGAGATCGGCAGCACGAACACCCGGCGTGCAGTCGCGCCAGCTGCGCGAACGCGCGGGCTATACACGGCCGGGGCCGGCGCCGACGGTCTGCGGGTGGTGCGGCGAGCTCGCGCAGCAGCGCGGTAGAACCCGTCGGAGTCGATGTCGACGCCGTCGGCGTAGTCGCGATCGCCGAAGCTGACGGTCAGCGGCACCGACCGCCAGTGGGGGTGAAGCGTCTCGGGGTCGCGGCAGGTCGGCGGTCGAGTCCAGCACGATCGCGGCGGTGGCCGCGGTCAGCCGGCCCGATCGTCGGCCGCCCGCCCTCGATGACCGTCAGTCGCCGCTCGCGGGCCCGCGCCTGCTCGTGCATGTTCGCGATCTCGATCGCCGTCCACCGAGCCGACGGCCGACCCCGAGCGAGAGCACCAGGCCGGGCTCGTCGGTGTGCACGTGCACCTTCACCAGCGGCGCCTCGCCGACCACCAGCACGCAGTCGCCAAAGCCTGCCAGCGCGCGCTCGAGCGCCGGCACGTCGACTCGCCGGCCCTCGATCAGATAGGACGTGCAGTAGCGGTACTGCGACTCCTCGAGATGCACCGACTCGAACGACACCGGGCGCGACCAGCCGTCTCCGCGGCGCTCGGGCGCCTCGCCCCGGTACCCGGCGACCGCGCCTCGCGCGAACTCGAGCAGCCCCGCGGCGCCGGCGTCGACGACGTGCGCGTCGCGCAGCACGTCGAGCATCGACTCGGTGCGAACGACCGTGTCGGCCGCGGCCTCCAGCACCGCGTCGATGCCGTCGTCGAGCGGCTGCTCCCGATGCAGCTCGGCGGTCTCGGCCATCTCGCGGATCACGGTCAGCATGGTGCCCTCGATCGGCTGGCGCACCGGCCGGTAGGCGGCTTCGCTGGCGGCCCGCAGCGCGCGCGCCAGGACATCGGCGTCGACCGTGCCGCCCTCTCCCAGCACGTCGGCGAATCCGGCCACGATCTGGGACAGGATGATGCCGCTGTTGCCGCTGGCGCCGGCCAGCGCCGCGCGCTTGGCGGCGGCCGCCACGCTCGGCCAGCTGAGTCGGCCTGGCGTCGGACTCCAGCCCGTCGGCGAGCCTGACCGCGGTGCGGGTCAGGTTGGAGCCGGTGTCGCCGTCGGGCACCGGGTACACGTTCAGGTCGTTCAGGCGGCCCGGCTGGCTGCGAGCGCGGCGGCCGCGCCCCGCGCGCCGCGGCCAGGGCGATCTGGCGCGGGGTATGCACGGTCAGCGCGCCGTCACCGAGTGCGCTTGACGCCTTGGATGTAGATCTGGATCGAGTCGACGGGCATCTGCGTCAGCTTCTCGCACCTGATACTGCACGCGGGAGCGGACGTTGCCGGCCACCTCGGCCAGGTTCAGCCCGTACTCGACCACGATGTAGAGCTCGATCACAAGCCCCGCCGGCTCGCGGCGGACGGTCACGCCCTGGTCGAGCCGCTCGCGCGAGAGCAGCCGGTACACGCCCTGGGTCAGGCTCGAGGCCGCCATGCCCACGACGCCGTAGCACTCCAGCACCGTCAGGCCCGACGATCTGGGCGATCACATCGTTGGTGATCGTGAACGTGCCGGCCGCCGGAGCCTCACCCACCACACGCAGCGGCGACTCGGACATTTAGATGATTGATTCCACGCCCCCGGCGCGCCTGGCCGCGCGAGAGGCTTCGGGGTCAATCGGACGGCTGGCGGCGCTGCGGCTGTGAACCGTCGCAGCGCGGCGTCCTCGCTTCGCGATCTGCGTCATCGCAGATCGCTCAGACCGGTGTCCAGCGTTCCGCTGGACACCTTGCCCATACTTGGTCCAGTATGAACGCTCCCTGCGTCCTTGCGCTGCTCGGTTCACAGCCGCCCAGGACATCACGGGGGGCGTGGAATCAACCATCTAGCCCTGTGACGTGCTGCGGGGCGTCAGGTTGCGGGCTATACTCCGCCGCCATGTCTCGCGTCTGCGTCATCTGCTCCAAGAAGCCCGGATTCGGGAACAACCGCAGCCACTCGATGGTGGCCACCAAGCGCCGCTTCAACCCGAACCTCCAGCAGGTCCGGATCCTCGTGGACGGCGCCCCCTCGCGCGAGTACGTGTGCACCCGCTGCCTGAAGAGCGGCCGGGTCACGAAAGCCGTCTGAACCCGCTTCGCCGCGGCTCGATCTCGATCCCGACCCGGTGCGGCAGTTCGACGCCTGGTTCGACGCTGCCGCGGCACGGCGTTGAGGCGCCGGAGGCGATGGCGCTGGCCACCGCCGACGCCGACGGCCGGCCGTCGGTGCGGATGGTGCTGCTGCGCGGCCACGCCGCGGACGGGTTCCGCTTCTACACCGGCTACGACAGCCGCAAGGGGCGCGAGCTTGACCGCCAACCCGCAGGCCGCCCTGCTCTTGCACTGGCAGCAGCTGGGCCGGCAGGTGCGCATCGAGGGCAGCGTGCACGTGCCTGAGCGCGCAGGAGTCGGACGCCTACTTCAACTCGCGGCCGGCCGAGAGCCGGCTGGGCGCGTGGGCCAGCGACCAGGGCACGGTGATCCAGTCCCGCGAGGCGCTGGACGAGCGCGATGGCGGCGGCCAGCTCCCGGTTCGGGCAGGGCGAGCTGCCGCGCCCGACGCGCTGGGGCGGCTACCGCGTGCAGCCGCGGGCCTTCGAGTTCTGGCAGCACGGCGCACACCGGCTGCACGACCGTTTCCGCTACACGCCTGAGGGCGGCGGCTGGGTCATCGAGCGGCTCGCTCCGTGAGCACCTGGCGCACGCCGCGCAGGGGCGCTGTCAGGAGCGCCCGGCCCGCGCGGTGTCGAGCCGGCAGTCGAGCGGCCGCGGCTGGGGCCGATCGGCGCTGCAGCTCGCCCGGGAGGTCTGTTCGGGCCCGTCACCAGCTGGGCGAGCTCCGAGCCGCGATACCGCGTCCGGCGCCGGCGACGTGCAGCGGCCCGTGAAGGCCGTCGGCCAGCTCGAGCAGCGCCGCCGCCAGGTCGCCGACACGCACCGGGCAGCGCATCTCGTCGGTGAAGAAGGCCAGCTCGAGCCGGCCGGCGGCCACGTCCAGGGCCAGCCGCTCGTGCCGGATGGCAGCCGTCGCCGCCGTAGATCAGTGACGTGCCGCACCAGGCAGGCCTCCGGGCTGCTTGGGCAACCGCCACTTCGGCCTCGGCCTTTGGCCTGGCCGTAGGCCGTGATCGGCGAGGGCGGGTCGTCCTCGCGGTACGGCCGCGCCGCCGCGGCCGTCGAAGACGACATCGGTGGACACGTGCACCAGCCGGGCGTCGGCCGCCCGGGCCGCCGCGGCGACGTTGGCCGATCCGTGCACGGTCACTGCATAGGCGGCCGGTCCGTCCTGCGGTAGGCGGTGTGCACGATCGCGTGCGGCCCGAACTCGGCCACCGCGCCCGCACCGCGACCGATCGCGCACGTCCAGCCGCGCGGGCCCGGGGGTCGAGTGGGTCGCGCCCAGCACGTCCCAGCCGGCGCGCTCGGCCTGGCCACGAGGACGCCCCCGAGGAAGCCCGAGGCGCCAGTCACCAGCAGCCGTTTGGAGCTCCGAGGCGCCGTAGCGAGGCGCGATCTGTGGGCGCTCAGCGGCGTCGGGGCAGATTTCGCAAAAGGCCGGCCATCTCGAGCGCCGCGTCGGCCGCCTCGGCGCCCTTGTTGCCGTGCACCCCGCCCGCCCGGTCGAGCGCCTGCTGCTCGTGTCGCTGGTGAGCACGCCAAAGCTGACCGGCACGCCGGTATCGAGGGCGGCCTGGATGACGCCGCGCGAGGCCTCGGCGCACACGTAGTCGAAGTGCGGGGTCTCGCCGCGGATCACGCAGCCCAGCGCGATCACCGCCTGATGGCCGCCCGCCTCCGCCAGCCGGCGGCAGACCAGCGGCAGCTCCCAGGCCCCGGCCACCGCACGATCGTGATCCGTTCGCGGCCGATGCCCGGCTCGCCCAGCCGCTCGACCGCCCCGTCGAGCAGCCGCTCCACGACCTCGGCGTTGTACCGCGAGGCGACGATCGCGACGTCGGTCGGGTGTCTGGCCAACCTGCACGTGCCCGCAGCCCTCGGGGATCGCGATCTCGCCGACGCCGTCCTCGCTCATCGAGTCGTCCACCCGGAGGCTCTGGTGGCGGATGGTGTGGCCCATCCGCTCGACCTTGGTGCGCAGATAGCGCTCGTTGACCGGATTGGGCTCGGCCACGATCGGCACCTGCTCGGCGATCTCCAGCCCGTAGCCCTCGAGCCCCATCAGCTTCTTGGGGTTGTTGGTCATCACCCGCAGCGAGCGCACCCCGAGGTCGGACAGGATCTGGTAGCCGACGCCGTAGTCGCGCGAGTCGACCGGCAGCCCCAGGGCCAGGTTGGCGTCGACCGTGTCGAGCCCCTGCTCCTGCAGCTCGTAGGCGCGCAGCTTGTTCAAAAGGCCGATCCCGCGCCCCTCCTGGGACAGGTACAGCAGCACGCCGGGGCCGTCGGCGGCGATCTGGGACAGGGCCCGGTCGAGCTGGTCGCCGCAGTCGCAGCGCAGCGAATGGAAGACGTCGCCGGTCAGGCATTCCGAGTGCACCCGCACCAGCACCCCCTGGCGGTCGCGCACGTCGCCCATCACCAGGGCGACGTGCTGCTGGCCGTCGATCTTGGAGCGGTAGCCGTGGGCCACGAACTCGCCGAGCCGGGTCGGCATCGAGGCGCTGGCGATCCGCTCCACCAGCGGCTCGGAGCGGTGCCGGTGGGCGACGATGTCGGCCACGGTGATCATCTTCAGCCCGTGCCGTTCGCAGAACGAGCTCAGGTCGGGCACCCGGGCCATGGTGCCGTCGGCGTTCATCACCTCGCAGATCACACCCGCCGGCTGCAGGCCCGCCAGCCGGGCCAGGTCGACCGAGGCCTCGGTCTGGCCGGTGCGCTCGAGCACGCCGTACGGGCGGGCCCGTAGCGGGAACATGTGCCCCGGCTGGACCAGGTCGTCGGGCTTGGTGGCGGGGTTGATGGCGACCTGGATGGTGTGCGCGCGGTCGGCCGCCGAGATGCCGGTGGAGACGCCGTCGTGGGCTTCGATGGAGACCGTGAAGGCCGTCTCGAAGGGCGTCCGGTTCTGCTTGGTCATCGGCTTCAGATCCAGCTCGTCGATCCGCTCGTCGGTCAGCGACAGGCAGATCAGCCCGCGCGCGTGGACGGCCATGAAGTTGATCGCCTCGGGCGTCACGTACTGGGCGGCCATCACCAGGTCGCCCTCGTTTTCGCGGTCCGGCGAGTCGACCACCACCACCATGTGGCCGGCGTGGATGTCGTCGATCGCCTCCTCAACCGTGGCGAAGGGTGAGCGGTCGGGCAGCCGCGGATGCGTTGGCTGCGTGGCGCTCATACCGAAAGCCTAGCCGAGGTCAAGAGCCGCTCCACATACCGGCCCAACAGGTCGGCCTCCAGGTTGACCCGCTGGCCGGGCCGAAGCCGGCCCAGGTTGGTCACCTCGAGCGTGTGCGGGATCAGCGACACCGAGAAGCCCTCGGCCTCGAAGCCGGTCACGGTCAGGCTGACGCCGGTCACGCAGATCGAGCCCTTCTCGATCATGGAGCGCAGCACCTCCGGCGGCGCCTGGATGGTCAGCGTGACCGCCTCGCCGTCGGGCTCCACCGCGACCACGGTGCCGACCGCGTCCACGTGCCCCTGCACCCAGTGCCCGGCCATCGCGTCGCCGACCCGCAGAGCCGGCTCCAGGTTCACCCGGTCGCCGACCCGAAGGGCGCCCAGCGTGGAGATGCGGAGCGTCTCCGGCACGGCGTGGAACTCCAACTGCTCGCCGTCCACCGCCGTCACGGTCAGACAGCAGCCGTCGATCGCGACCGAGTCGCCGACGGCGGCGGAGGCGGCGATGCCGGGTGCGCGCAGGCGAAGCGCCGGCGCCGCCGCCACCACCTCACCCAGTTCCGTCACGATACCGGTGAACACTCAACTCCTCCTGAAACTCGGTCACTGTCAGCATATCCACGCCCACCCTGACCTCCTTCCAGGGCGTCCGAAGCAGCGGCTCGGCGCCCGTGAAGAGCCCCGGGCCCTCCCCCAGCTCGATGGGCGAGGTGAACACCATCAGCCGGTCGAGCAGGCCCGAGTCCAGGAATCCGGTGGCCAGCGTGGGCCCGCCCTCCAGCAGCAGCGAGCTGATCCTCCGCCTCCCCAGCAAATGCAGTGCCGGCCCGATCCCGTACACCTGCACCGCCTCCACACGCCGCGGCGGTGCCGGCGCCCCTGGCGCCTGCACGACCAGCACGGGGGCGTCCTCCGAGGCGGTGCGGGCCAGCTGTGAGTCCGCCGGCAGCCGCCCACGGCGGTCGAACACCACCCGCAGCGGCTGGCGCTCGGCCGGCGGGTCGCAGTCGCGGGCGGTCAAGAGCGGATCGTCGGCCAGCACGGTGCCGATGCCGACGGCCACCGCCCCGACCTGCGCCCGCAGCTCGTGCACCATCCGCCGGCTCTCCGGCGACGAGATCCAGGTCTGGCGGCCATCGCCGCGCGAGGTGCGGCCGTCCGCCGACATCGCCGCCTTGTAGGTCACGTGCGGACGGTGCTCGAATGCGAAGACGAGCCACTCGGCGACCATCCGCAGGGCACGCAGCTCCAGATCCCCGCCGGCCAGTTCCACCTCGACGCCCGCCTCACGCAGGCGGGCGAAGCCGCGGCCGCCCACCTTCGGCGTGGGGTCGCCCATCGCGGCCACCACCCGGGCCACGCCCGCCTCGATCAGCGCGTCGGCGCAGGGCGGCGTGCGGCCGTGGTGCGAGCACGGCTCCAGGCTCACGTACACCGTCGCCCCGCGGGCGTCGCCGGCCGCGGCCAGCGCATTCACCTCGGCGTGCGGCTCGCCCGGCCGCTCGTGCCAGCCCTCCCCCAGCACCCGGCCGTCGCGCACCACCACGGCGCCCACCACCGGATTGGGAGCGGCCGTCCGCCGGCCGCGCTCGGCCAGCTCCAGGCACCGCTCCAGATGCGCCGTGTCGGCGTCGCTCAGACCCATGTGGCGGGCTCTGCCGCCGTCACCAGCTGGACCAGCTCGCGGTAGGCATCGCCGGGGCTGGGCGCCGAGAACACCGCCGAGCCGGCCACCAGGATGTTGGCGCCCGCGCGATAGGCGTCGGCCACGGTCTGGGAGTGGATGCCGCCATCAACCTCGATCGCCACCCCGGCCCGGTCGGCGATCAGGCCGCGCAGCTTGCCCAGCCGCTCCAGCGAGGCTGGGATAAAGGCCTGGCCGCCCCAGCCGGGGTTGACGCTCATGCACAGCAGCACGTCGGCGTAGCGAGCCGCCTCGGACAGCGCATGCACCGGCGTGGCCGGATTCAGGGTGGCCCCGGCCCTGCACCCCAGCTCACTGATCTGGGCCAGCGTGTTGTGCAGGTGCGGGCAGGTCTCGACGTGCACGGTGATGCTGTCGGCGCCGGCCTCGGCGAACTGGGCCAGGTGCCGCTCGGGCTGCTCGATCATCAGATGCACGTCGGCCAGGCCGCCGTGCTCGTGGATCAGATCTGCGATGTCGGCCAGCATCTTGGGCCCGAAGGTGATGACCGGGACGAAGTGGCCGTCCATCACGTCGACGTGGATGACGCGGGCGCCGGCGTCCATCACCTCGGCCACCTGTTCGCGCATGCGTCCGAAGTCCGCCGACAGGATGGAGGGGGCCACATGGACGGTTGTCGGCCAGGTCGCAGGCACGCGGGGAATGTAGTTGACGGGCCGCTGCGGGCGGGTCAGGTTCCGGCTCGCCGCGGCGCCTCGCGCAGCCCGCGCAGGTAGTCCTCGGCGGGCATCCGCCGGCCGCCGGCCGGCTGCAGCTCGAGGATGTCCAGCGCGCCCTCGCCGCAGCCCACCCGAAGCGGCGGCTCGATGCCGCCGGGAGCCGGCCCGGCGGGGGCCGGGCGGGTCTTCCACACCACCACCGGACGCCCGTCCAGGCTCGTGCGGGCGCCGATGTGCGGGGCCAGCGCGCGCACCTGGCGGTCGAGCTCCGCCGCCCGGCGCATCCAGTCCAGGTCGCGGTCGGCGGCGGTCAGCTTGGCGGCGTAGGTCACGCCGTCCTCAGGCTGGGCGACGCCGGTTGTGCGCCCCGCCAGGGCGTCGATCAGCAGCGGCACGCCCAGTTCGAGAGCCCTGGCCGCCAGGTCGCCGGCGTCATCGGCCTGCCCAATCGGAAACCGGGCCATGCCGTGCACCGGGCCGGCGTCCAGCTCGGCCACCAGTTCGATCACGGCCACCCCGGTCTCGGCGTCGCCGGCCATCAGCGCCCGCTCGATCGGCGCCGCCCCGCGCCAGCGCGGCAGCAGTGACGGATGCAGGTTGTACAGCGGGTAGCCGCCCAGCAGGGGCGGCCGCACGATCTGCCCGAAGGCGACCACCACCCCGGCCTGGACATCGGGAGGGTCGGCGCTGGCGTCGGCGGTCTGGATCAGGGGCAGGCCCAGCGTGTCCGCCCGCTCGGCCACCGGCGGCCGGCGCAGTTTGCGCCCGCGGCCCGCCTGGCGGTCGGGCTGGGTGACCACCGCGGTGATCTCGACGCCCGCCCGCACCAGCGCCTCCAGCGCGTCCGCGCCGAGCTCGGAGCTGCCGAAGAATGCGACGCTCACGCCTTCAGGCGCAGCTCGCGCATGGCGGCGCGGCGATCCTCCTTGGCGGCGCGGTCGATGATCAGGATCCCGTCCAGGTGATCCACCTCGTGCTGCAGTACGCGCGCCTCCATGCCCTCGGCCTCCACCCGCACAGGGTCGCCGGCGTCGTCCAGGCCGGTCAGCACCAGCCGCAGCGACCGCTCCACGGGCACCTGCAGCTCGCCGCCAAGCAGCGACAGGCAGCCCTCGGTGTCCACCTCGGTGTCGTCCGACAGATCGGCCAGCTCGGGGTTCACGACCACCTTCGGCTCGTCGTCGGACGAGAGCCGGTAGACGAGAACCCGGCGCATGACGCCGATCTGGGTGGCGGCCAGGCCGACGCCGTGCGAACGGCGCATGATGTCTGCCATCCGCTCGGCCAGCTGGCGGACGTCGTTGTCCACCTCGACCACCGGCCCGGCTGGCGAGCGCAGCGCGGGGTCGGGGAACTGGCGCACAAGCCGCATCGCCATGGCGTGGTGGGCGCGGCGTTCCTCGCTGGTGCCGGCTTCATCGGTTTCGACCTCTCCCGGTGGCATGGCCGGGAAGTCTACGTGAGCGTCTGGGGATCGACATCGAGCACCGCGGTCGCATCCGCCCGGCGCAGATCGGCGGCCAGGTCGCGCAGCAGCCCGCGGAACACCGCCGCCGCGCGCCGGGCGTCGGTCGGTCTTGACCAGCACGTGCGCGCGGGAGCGATCGCGCAGCCGGGGCAGCGGCGCCGGCCCCAGCAGCTCGTCGCCGGCCAGCGCCGGCGCGGCCGCGTCGACCAGCGCTGCGCGCGCCGCGTCGGCCACCTGCTGGCGTCGGGAGCCGTCACCAGCAGCCGCACCAGCCGCCTGAACGGCGGATAGCCGAGCTCGCGGCGACGCTCCAGCTCGCCGTCCAGGAACTCCTCGCACGGCGTGCCGCGCCGCCAGCGCGATCGGCCGCAGCTCCGGGTTCCAGGCCTGGATCGAGCACCCGTCCCGGCGGGTCGCCCGGCCGCCCGGGCCGCCCGGCCAGCTGGGTCAGCAGCGCGAACGTGCGCTCCTCGGCCCGGAAGTCCGGCATCGCCAGGCCCGACGTCGGCGTCCAGCACCGCCGCCAGCGTGCACCCCCGGCACGTCGTGGCCCTTGGCCACCAGCTGGGTGCCCACCAGCACCGCCCGCGTCGCGGCCCGGAACCGCGCCAGCGTCGCCTCCGGCTCGCCCGCTCGCGGCCGCCACGTCGGCGTCCAGCCGGAGCACCTCCAGCCCCGGAAACCGCGCCGCCAGCTCGTCCTCGATCGCCCGCCGTGCCCGCGCCGATCCGGGCGAGGTCGACCGAGCCGCAGTTCGGGACAGGCCCGCGGCCGGCGCTCGGCTGTGGCCGCAGTGGTGGCAGCGCAGGCGGCGGCCGTGCAGCGACAGCGACGACGTCGCAGCGCGGACAGCGCCAGCCGGTCGCGCACGAGCGGCAGTGCAGCGCCGCGGCCGAGCCCCGCGCGGTTCTGCAGCAGGATGGCGCGGCCCCCGCCGTCCTCGATCGCGGCCAGCGCGTCGACGCAGCGGGCCGCGTCAGCGGATAGCCGCCGTCGCGGCGCAGGTCGACCACCTCGACCGCGCGGCAGCCGGCACCGCCGACCCGCGCCGGCAGCGTCACCCGGCGCGCGGATCCCGTGCCACGACTCCGGCCGCGGGGTGGCGCTGCCGAAGACCGCCACCGCGCCCTCCAGGCGGGCGCGCTTGGCGGCCACCCGGCGGGCGTCGTAGCGGGGATCGGCCTCGTGCTTGTAGGAGGCGTCGTGCTCCTCGTCCACCACGATCACGCCCAGCCCCGGCAGCGGCGGCGAACACCGCCGAGCGGGCGCCCGACCACCACCCGGGCCTCGCCGGCGGCGATGCCGGCGGTGCTCGTCGCCGCGCCGGGCGGGCGTCAGCGCCCGAGTGCAGCACCGCCACGGTCGGCGCCGAACCGGGCCTGGAAGCGGGCGCGCCGTCTGCGGCGTGAGCGCGATCTCGGGCACCAGCACGATGGCGCCTCGTCCCAGCGGCCAGCGCCCGCTCGATCACCCGCAGGTAGACCTCGGTCTTGCCCGAGCCGGTGACGCCGTGCAGCAGCACCTCGTCCGCCGCCCGCGTCCAGCACCTCGCAGGCAGGCCGCCACGGCCGCTCCTGCTCGGCTCGTGAGCGTCACCGGCGCTCTGCCGCGGCGACCGTCGGGCACCGGCTTGCAGCGCCCGCTTGGGCGGCCGTGGCGGCAGCACCAGCGCCAGCGCGCGGGCCAGCGTCGATGCCGCACTCGGCGGCGATCCACTCGGCCAGATCCAGCAGCGTCGTCGGGCAATCGCCCCGGTCACCGCGCCCGATCGGCTTCAGCTCGTCCGGCCGGCTCGTCGGCGACCGACTCGGCCACGACCGCCGTCCACGCTCGCGCCGCCGAACGCCACCTCGCACCAGCGAGCCGCGCCGCACGCTCGCCGGCCAGCTCGCCGGGCACCGCGTAGTCGAAGCGGCCGGTCGACCGCCCGCGCTGTCACCAGCGGCTGCAGCGGGCGATCAAGCGCGGCGCTGGCGGGCTCGTCGCAGCCCGCAGGCGGCTCGCAGGGCCGCCGGCGCGGTCGGTGCGCTCCCAGGTGAAGCCGTCGCCCTCGCGACCGAAGTGCCCGTAGGCGGCGGTGTCCCGGTACACCGGCCGCAGCAGGTCGAGATCGCGGATGATGGCGGCCGGCCGCAGGTCGAACACCTCGCCGACCGCCCGCTCGATCACGCTCGCGGTCGACCTGCTCGGTGCCGAACGTCTCCACCGACACCGACACCGGGTGGGCCACGCCGATCGCGTAGGCGACCTGCACCTCGGCCCGCGCGGCCAGCCCGGCCGCCACGATGTTCTTGGCCACCCAGCGCATCGCGTAGGCGGCCGGAGCGGTCGACCTTGGAGGGATCCTTGCCCGAGAAGGCGCCGCCGCCGTGGCGGGCCGCGCCGCCGTAGGTGTCGACGATGATCTTGCGGCCGGTCAGGCCGGTGTCGCCCATCGGGCCGCCGGTGACGAACCGCCCGGTCGGGTTGACCAGCACGAAGTCCGGTTCTGGACAGCCGCTCGTGCGGGCACAGCTCCGCCGGGATCACCGGGCAGCAGCACGTGCTCGATCACGTCGGCCTTGATCTGCGTCGTCGGCACGTCGGGATCGTGCTGGGTCGAGACCAGCAGCCGCTCCACCGCCACCGGCACCAGCCGGCCGCCGCTCGAGCGGTAGCGCACCGTCACCTGGGCCTTGCCGTCCGGGCGCAGGTAGCGCAGCGGCCCGGCTTGCGCGCGGCCGCCAGCCGGCGCGGTGATGCGGTGGGCGAGCATGATCGGCAGCGGCATCAGCTCGGGCGTCTCGTCGGTCGCGTAGCCGAACATCATGCCCTGGTCGCCCGCGCCCTGGGCGTCGAGGTCGGCCGTCGGCGCGGTCGTGCTGCTGCTCGTAGGAGGAGTGCACGCCGCGGCGGATGTCCGGCGACTGCTCGTCCAGCGCCACCACCACGCCGCAGGTCGGCGTAGTCGAACCCGAAGTCGGCGCTGGTGTAGCCGATGTCGCGCGACGGTCTCGCGGACGATCCGGGGGATGTCGACGTAGGCCTCGGTGGTGATCTCACCGGCCACCACCACCAGCCCGGTGGTGACCAGCACCTCGCAGGCGACGTGGCCCGTCGGGGTCGCGCCGCAGCACCGTCGTCCAGCACTCCGTCGGAGATCTGGTCGGCGATCTTGTCCGGGTGGCCCTCGGTGACCGACTCGGACGTGAACAGGAACTCGCTCACGGCGCGAGACTCTACTCAGCGGCCCCGATCGTAACCCACGGCAGTCCACTCACTCCTCCACTGGCTCGCGCGCCATCAGCTCGGCCAGCGCCTCCAGCGGCGTCCTTGCGCCTCGAACGCGACCTCGCAGACGGCCGTTGGTGATCGGCAGCTCGAGGCCGTCGCTGGCGGGCCACGTCGCGCAGCGCCGGGCGCGGTGCGTCAGGCCCTCGGCCACCTGCCCGATCTCCGACTCGATCCAGCCCGCCGGCACGCCCTGGGCCAGCAGCTCGCCGGCCCGCCGGTTGCGCGAGTGCCGGGACGTGCAGGTGGCCACCAGGTCGCCCATCCCGGCCATCCCGGAGTAGGTGCGCGGCCTCGGCCCCGAAGGCCGCGCCCAGGCGGTACATCTCGGCCATGCCGCGGGTGATGATGGCGGCCTTGGCGTTGTCGCCGAAGCCCAGCCCGTCCGAGATCGCCCGCCGCCAGCCCCATCACGTTCTTGGCGGCGCGCGCACAGCTCCACCCCGACCACGTCGCGGGATGCGTACACGCGCAGCCGCGCGGCTCGAGATCGGCGGCCTGCAGGCGCGCGGGCCAGCTCGATGTCGGCGCGGCGAGCACCGACGCCGTCGGAAAGTCGCGGGCCACCTCCTCGGCGTGGTTGGGCCCGGACAGCACCGCCACCCGGTCTGGCCGGGCAACCTGTCCAGCAGCAGCTCCGACAGCCGCCGGTGCGGTGCCCGGATCGAGCCCCTTGGTCATGCGACAGCAGCACGGCGTCGTCCGCCAGCCGGTCGCCAGCTGACCTCGACCACCTCGGCGAAGCCGCGGCTGGGCACGGCCATCGCCACCAGTTCGGCGACGCGCAGGTCGGCCTCGCTCGAACACCTCCGCGCCGCAGGTCGGCGCGGCAGCGCGACGTCGAACAGGTAGCGCGGGTTGCGGTGGTGGGTGTTGATCGCCCGCGCCTGCTCGGCGGTCGCGGCAGACCAGGCGCACGTCGTGGCCCTCCATGGCCAGCAGCCGTCGCAAACGCGGTGCCCCAGCTGCCGCAGCCGATCACCGCCACCCTCACGTGCGGCTCCTGGAAATCGATGATCACCGGGACAGCCCTCCAGGCCCAGCCGGGCGCGCAGCTGGTTCTCGACGTAGTAGGCGTAGTCGCGGGTGACCAGCGTGCGGTCGTTGACGAACGATCCGAAACCGCGGCGGGCGCATCTGGTACTGGGTCGCGTACAGCAGGTTCAGGCGCTTGCGGCCCGCCGCGCGGCGGCTCGCGGCTGGCGTCTGATCTCGGCGATCACGCGGTTCAGCGGGCCGGTGCCGATGCGCGAGCTGTAGGCCGGAACAGCTCGCTCCACGGTGTCCAGCACGCGGTCGATGTTACGACCGGTGAGCGGCGAGGTGGTAACGATCGCCGGCCGCTGGCGCAGCTTGCCGGCCAGCCGGTCGGCTACGTCGTCGATGGTGACTGTCGGTGATGTCCCACTTGGACAGCACCACCAGCGTCGCGCAGCCGGCCTTGCGGGCCACGTCTGCCACCGCCAGATCGCCCTCGACGACGCCCTCGCGAGCGATCCACCAGCACCAGCGCGATGTCGGCCCGTTCGGCCGCCTGCAGGGCCCGCAGCTCGCTGTAGAACTCGATCCCCTGGCGGTGCTTGCGCTTGCGCCGAAGCCCGGCCGTGTCGATCAGCCGGAAGCGGTCGTCGCCGCGCACGAACACGGTGTCGATCGGAGTCGCGGGTGGTGCCCGGCACATCGGTGACACGATCACCCGCGGCCGGCCCAGGATGGCGTTCAGCAAGCGACGACTTGCCGACGTTGGGGCGGCCCAGGATCGCTACCCGGATGCTCATCTGGTCGACCTCCTCGTACTCCGACGCCGTGACCTGCTCGCAGCCGCTTCCACCACCACGTCCAGCAGATCGCCGGTGCCGCGCCCGTGCAGCGCCGACACCGGCCACGGATCGCCCAGCCCGAGCGCGTGCAGCTCCAGGCACGCCGGCCTCGTGGCGGGCGTCGTCGACCTTGTTGGCGACCACCAGCACCGGCCGCCCGGACGGCGCAGGATGTGCGGCGATCTCCTCGTCGCCGGCGGCCAGCCCGGCGCGGGCGTCGATCACCAGCAGCACCAGGTCGGCCTCCTGCACCGCCTGCCGGGCCTGCGATCGGCCACCTGCAGCCTGCATCGGCGACTCGTCGCCGGCGTCGACGCCGCCGGTGTCGACCAGCACGAACGCGCGACCGCGCCCACTCGCACACCACCTCGTTGCGGTCGCGGGTCACCCCCGGCGCTCGTCCACCACCGTGCTGGCGGCTGCCGGTGAGCCGGTTGATCAGCGTCGACTTGCCGCGTTGGGATAGCCGACCACCGCCACCAGGCCCAGCAGCGTGCGCGGCTCGGCGACTCGCGTCTTCGGTGCTCATCGCGCCCTCTCGTACAGCTCGCGGATGTCGGCCATCAGCTCGTCGGCGGTCTCGCGGTAGGCCTCGGCCGGCCGCCGGTCGTCCGCGCTCGTAGCGGCGCGGCGCGCCGAACGCGACGTGCACGCGCCGGCCCGGCCGCCAGCCGCGGGTGCCGCGGATCGCCACCGGCACCACGGCCACGTCCTCCACCACCGCCACCGGCCGGCCCCCGCCTTGGCCTCGTCGCATCTCGGCCTGGCGGTGGCCCTGGATGAAGATGCCGACCACGCCGCCCGCCCAGCATCGTCTCGTGGACGATGCGCAGCGCCTCCCGGTCGGGCTCGCCGCGGCGCACCGGAAAGCCGCCGCCGGACACGCGATGAGCCGCCGAACAGGCGGTGCCGGAACAGCTCGGACTTGGCCATGAAGCGGATCGCGCGGGGCTGGGCAGTAGCCCAGCACCGGGATGTCCCAGAACGACTGGTGGTTGGACACCAGCAGCACCGGCCCGGTCCGCGGCACGATGCTCGCGGTCGTGGACACCGGGGCCGCAGCAGCACCCGCACCACACCCGGCCACGGTCAGCCGCAGGATCCACCAGGTGTGCTCGTGCCTGGGGCGTCGATGTCCGCCGCCTCGGCCAGCTCGACCACGGCGCGTCACCACCTGGTCGCCGTCCAGCGCCCCGGTGTCGATCACATGCGCATCCGCGGCCGGCGGCATCTGCTGCGGCGTCGCAGCCGGTCGCGCTCGGCGATCGTGCGTTCGACCACGCTCGACCGGCAAGCCCGAGGTCGCCGGCGCGGCGGCCGCGCGCGCACGTCCACCGGGGCAGTCAGGTAGATCTTGACCGGCGCTCGGGACACACCTGGGTGCCGGTGTCGCGACCCTCCAGCACGGCCGCCGGCTCCGCCAGACTGCGCTGCAGCGCGCGCATGCGCTCGCGCACCTGCGGGATGCCGGGAGACGGCGCTGACGGCGGCGCGAGACCTGCTCCGAGCCGGCAGGTCGCACGTCGGCGCCGGCGGCGGACGCCGACCAGCGCGGCCAGGGCGGCCTCGTCATCCAGATCGGCGCCGCGCTCGAGCGCCACGGCGGTCAGCTCGCGGTACATCGGCGCCGGTGTCCACGTACCGCACACCCAGCCGCCTCGGCGATCCGGCGCGGCGACGGTGCTCTTGCCGACGCCGGCCGGGCCGTCGATGGTGACGACCAGTCCGCGCTCATCCCGACACCGCCGCCAGCCGCTCGGCGAAGTCGGGGAAGCTGACCGCCAGCGCCTCGGCGCCCTCGATGGTGACGCCCTCTGCGAACAGCGCCCCGGCCATCGCGCCCAGCATGGCGATGCGGTGGTCGCCGGCGGCGTCGATCGTCGCCGCCGCGCAGCCGGGTCGGCACGCCGCGCACCTCGAAGCCGTCGTCCAGCGCCTTGACGTGGGCGCCGATGGCCGTTCAGCGCCTCGACCACGCGTCGCGATCCGGTCGGACTCCTTGACCCGCAGCTCGCCCGCGCCGCGGATGGTGGTCATGCCGTGGGCAAAGCTGGCCAGCAGCACCAGCAGCGGCAGCTCGTCGATCAGCGACGGCACCTGCTCGGCGGTCGACGTCGGCGGCCACCAGCTCGGCCGGGCGCACCTCGATGTCGGCCACCGGCTCGCCGCCGCGCCAGCCGCCGCCGGAACAGACCCGACCCGTCGCGCCCATCCGCTCCATGCACCGCCAGGAGGCCGGTGCGGGTGGGGTTGATGCCGATCCCGCGCAGCGTCAGGTTGGAGCCCTGCAGGACGGAGGCGGCGACGATGAACGGCGCCGCCGACGAGAAGTCGCCCGGCACCTCGACCTCGGGCAGCACCAGCTCGCGCACCGGCGAGATGGCGACTCGCCCGGGGCGGCGGTCGACCGGCACGCCGGCGCGCTGCAGCATCCGCTCGGTGTGGTCGCGGGTCGGGATCGGCTCCTCGACCACGGTCATCGCCCCGCTCCGCGAACAGGCCGGCGAGCAGCACCGCCGACTTGACCTGGGCCGAGGCCACCGGCAGCCGGTAGCGTGATCGGCTCGACCGCCCGGTGGCGCGCACCGTCACCGGCGGCCGGCCGTCCGCGTGGTCTCGATCGCGACCCCCATCTGCACGCAGCGGGTCGGCCACCCGTTCCATCGGCCGGCTGCGGATGCTCTCGTCGCCGTCCAGCACGAACTCGCCGCTCTGGCCGGCCAGGATGCCCGGCAGCATGCGCATCAGCGTGCCCGCGTTGCGCACGTCGATCGCGCCCGTCGGGCGGCCGCAGACCGCGCAGGCCGACGCCCTGGATCACCAGCGTCGGGCTCGGCGACGCGCTCGATCTCGACGCCCATCGCGCGGAACGCGTCGACCGTGGCCAGCGTGTCGGCCGAGGCGCCGAACCCGGTCACGGTGACCCGCTCGTCGGCCAGCGAGCCGAGCATCACCGCCCGGTGGCTGACCGACTTGTCGCCGGGTACCGTCAGCTCGCCGGTCAGCGCCGCCGGCCGGGCCGACCTGCAGCGTGGCTGCTCGCTCGCTCATGCGTCGACCGCCGGGGTCGCGATCGCCCCGTAGCCCTGGGCGTCCAGCAGCGCCACCGCCCGCTCGGCCTGCTCGCGGCCGGCGACCATGACCACGACCGTGCCGCCGCGGTCGGCGGACAGGTGGTGCAGCTCGAAGTCCTCGATGTTGATGCCCTCGGCGCCCAGCGCCTGGGTGATGCCCGAGATCACGCCGGGCCGGTCGGGCATGTGCACGCGCACCCGGAACAGCTCCTCCGGCGTGGGCCGCGTAGGCCGTCTCCAGCAGCCGTCGGCGGTGCCCCGAGGCCTCGGCGATCCAGCGGGCCACGTAGCCGGCGTCCTCGCGCTCGAGCGCCCGCACCAGCTCGTCGAGCCGGCGGCCGTGCTCGCGCAGCCCGTCCAGCAGCGCCTGCCGGTTGTCCAGGAAGATGTCCACCCAGATGCGCGGGTTGGCGCCCGCCACCCGGGTCATGTCGCGGAACGCTGCCGCCGACCGCTGACAGCGGGTCGTGGCCGTCGACCCGGCCGGCGCCGGCCTGGTTGACCAGCACGTTTGCGATCGCGTGCGGCAGGTGGCTGGTGAGCGCCACCAGGCGGTCGTGGGCGTCGGCGTCGATCGCCACCGGCCGCGCGCCCAGGGCGGACACGAACCCGTGCACCGCGCGGTGGCAGGCCGGGTCGGTGTCGGCGCCGGGGGTGAGAAACCAGGTCGCGCCGTCGAACAGGTCGGCCCGTGCGTTGGCCACCCCGC
Source organism: uncultured Actinomycetes bacterium (assembly GCA_963744065.1). Taxonomy (GTDB): domain Bacteria; phylum Actinomycetota; class Thermoleophilia; order Gaiellales; family JAICJC01; genus DASUHT01. The sequence goes on from CAVUSN010000009.1 coordinate 108,398, forward strand.
GAGCCTCCGATCCGCACACCGGATGGCCGCCCACGAACCGCGCGGCTGGCTCCGGCAGCCCGCACCAGCCGGCCCTTGGTGGAGCCCACGTCGGTGACCGCGCAGTCCTCGCCGGAAGCGCTCCAGCACCTCGGCCACCAGTTGCGGCAGCTCGGCCACCGGCCCGCACACGAAGGCCAGGTCGGCGCCCTCCACCGCCTCGTCCACGCTGCCGGCGGCGGTCTCGACGGCGCCCCGCTCCAGGCCCAACTCGAGCGCCGCCGGGTCGGCGTCGAAGCCGACCACCTGGTCGCCGCGGGCGGTCGCGGCCAGCCCCAGCGAGCCCCCGATCAGGCCCAGTCCGACGATCGCGACCTTCATCGCGGATTCGTCCGCGGCCGCGCATCAGCTCGGCCACCCGGAAGGCCAGGTCGAGCGACTGGCGGGCGTTCAGGCGCGGGTCGCACAGGGTCGATGTAGTTCGAGTCGAGGTGGTCCTCGAGCACGGCCTCGGAGCCGCCCAGGCACTCGGTCACGTGGCCGCCGGTGAACTCGAGGTGCACGCCGCCGGGCCACGCGTCGTGCTCACGGCAGGCCTGGAAGAAGCCATGGATCTCGGCCATGATGTCCTCGAACCGGCGGGTCTTGCTGCCGGCGGCGGTGCCGAACGCGTTGGCGTGCATCGGGTCGCACACCCACACCACCGGGTGCTCGCCGTCGGCGCACCGCCGCGCAGCAGAGGCGGCAGGCACTCGGCCACCCGGTCGGCGCCCATGCGCGCGATCAGCGTCAGCCGGCCGGGTATCCGCTCGGGGTTCAGGGTCTCGCACAGGCCGACCACGTCGGCCGGGCTGGCGGCCGGGCCCAGCTTCACTCCCAGCGGGTTGTGGACGCCGGCGAAGAACTGCACGTGGGCGCCGTCCAGCCCGCGCGTGCGCTCGCCGATCCACAGCATGTGGGCCGAGCAGTCGTACCAGTCGCCGGTCAGCGAGTCGCGCCGGGTCAGCCCCTGCTCGTAGTCCGAGCAGCAGGCCCTCGTGGCTCGTCCACACGTCCACCTCGTGCAGCTGGCGCTCGGCCTCCAGGTCGATGCCGCAGGCGGCCATGAACCGCAGCGCCCGCTCGATCTCGGTGGCGATCACCTCGTAGCGGCGGCCCTCGGGCGAGGACGCGACGAACTCCTGGTTCCACAGGTGCACCTTGGTCAGGTCGGCGAAGCCGCCCTTGGTGAAGGCCCGCAGCAGGTTGAGCGTGACGGCCGACTGGTGGTAGCCCTGCAGCATCCGCTGGGGATCGAATGCCGCGGGCCTCGGCGGTCGGCTCGTCGCCGTGCACCATGTGGCCGCGAAAGGTCGGCATCTCCACCCCGTCCACCACCTCGGTCGGCGCCGACCGCGGCTTTGCGAACTGGCCGGCGATGCGGCCCAGCTTGACCACCGGCAGCATCGATCCGTAGGTCAGCACGGCCGCCATCTGCAGCATGATCTTGAGCTTCTCGCGGATGCTGACGGCCGAGAAGTCGTCGAACGACTCGGCGCAGTCGCCGGCCTGCAGCAGGAAGGCCGCGGCCGGCCGCCACCTCGGCCAGCGACTCGCGCAGCTGGCGCGCCTCGCCGGCGAACACCAGCGGCGGCATCGAGCCCAGGGTGGCTCCGCACCTGCTCCACGTCGGAGAGGTCGGGCCAGTCCGGCTGGAAGAGCGCCGGGAGCTCTCGCCAGGCGGCCGGAGACCAGGTTGGACGGGTGGTGGCCATGGCCGGTTCAGTGTACCCAGCGGGCCTCGCCCGGCTCGGCAGGGCCTGGTCAGGCTGTGGCGCGACGCAGGGCGGCAGCCTGGGCGGCGTATCCCGTCGCCCCCACCGACTCGTAGAACTCCTGCGCGAGGTGGGCGTGCTCGTCCCGGGCCGGGCCGTCGGCATGCTGGGCGGCCAGCAGGTGGGCCATCGCCTCCAGCGGTTTGGACCCCATCTGCGCGTACATCGCTGCGGCGTCCGCGAAGCGGTCCTCTGCGATGGCGGTCAGGGCCACTCGCCAGCGGCCGTCGGGCAGGAGCGCGGCCGCCTCTCCGAGGGCGGCGCGCTGGCTGGCGATCGGGGCCAGCTCCGCGATCACGTTGGCCGAGTTGAGCATGCCGCCGATCTCGTGCCACAGATCGAAGAACCGCCGGCATGCCGACTCCACTTCCGGGGCCTGACGATCGGCGTGGCGCACAAGCGCGAGCAAGGCCAACCCGTAGTGCAGAAACTCGTGGTTGCCGCTGCGCTCCGCGTACTCGAGCACCCGGTTGCGCATCGCCCAGCGCGTGCGGGGTGTCGCCGCGGGCGAGCACGATCCGGCCCGTGATCCAGCGGGCGTACGCTGCGATCATCTCGGAGCTCTGGCTGGTGACCGGCGCCGCCAGCACGAGCGCCGCATCCCAATCGCCGGCGTGGAAGAGGTCGTCGGCGTGGCCGGCGGTGGCATGCGCGATCGAAAACGCCTCACCGAACCGCTCCGCCCACAGGCCCGCCTCAGCACGTGAGGCTCGCGCCCCCGGGTAGTCGCCGATGGCGACCAGGCTCTCCGAGAGGTTGAGGTACGCCACCGCCGCCCCGGGATGGGAGTGCCCGGCCAGTGTGCTCGCCGCATCCCGCATCTCGTCGATCCCGGTCAGATCGCCTGTTGTGATCCGCGCATCGCCGTGCCACAGCTGCATCAGGGCCCGGCCAGCCTCGTCTCCCGCCGCCTCGGCCTGCCGGATCCCCTCTTCAGTGAACCTGGTCGCCTCGGCAGCGCGCCCCGTGACGAGCATCCGCAGCGCACGTCCGCGTGCGATCTGGCTGGCAAGTGGGGTGTAGCCATCGCGGGTTGCATAGTCGAAGCCAAGCGTGTTCACCTCGTCCGCCTGCTCCGCCAGTCCGGCGGTGCTGTCCAGCCAGCGGCCGAGGATCTGGCAGGCCGCGGCCGCGGCTGACCAGTCACCGCGCGCGACCTGGGCGTCCAGCGCCGCCCGCAGGGTCTGGGCGTCGGCAATCCCGGCGTGAAAGGCGCACGTCGCGTGATCGAGCAGGAGCCGCGGCCGCGCCGGATCGTCGGCCTCGGTCAGCTCGAGCGTGGCAGCCAGGTGACGGGCGGCCGTGGCGTAGGCGTTGACCGCCTGCGCCCGGCGCCCCGCTTCGGCCAGTGCTGTGCGCAGCTTTGGCTCGAGCGCCCGCACGTCCTCGCCGGTTTGTCGTCGCAGCTCGAGCGCGGCCAGGTAGTGGTATGCAAGCAGTTCGGCCTTGTCATCCCGCTCGCCGGCCAGACGCTCGATCCACTCGGCAGCCCGCTCGTGCTTGTAGGCCCTATCGGTCCGCCGGATCCGGCTGTAGGCGACCTCCTGGGTGAGCGCGTGCGCGAAACCGAACTCGATCTCGCCCTCGACACTCGAGCGGCGCGCCCGGATCACCAGCTGCTTGCGTTCGAGGCCGTGCAGGAGCTCATCGAGCTCCCAGGCCGAGCGCTCGGTCATCGTGCCGATCACCCCCAGCCAGGCCGTGCGGCCGACCACCGAGGCATCCTGGACGAACGAGCGCTCCTGCTCGGTCAGGGTGTCCAGGCGGGCGGCGATGATGGCCTGCACCGAGTCGGGCAGGCCCTCGGGCTCCCCGGTCAGCTCCCATCCGCCAGGCGCCCGGGACGAGCACGCCCTGATCGCGCAGCATGCGCACGTACTCCTGGGCGTACAGCGGGTTGCCCTCCGCACGTTCCAGCAGCGCCCGCTGGGTGTCGGCGGGGAGCAGCGCCTGATCGAGCAGCTCGCCGATCAGGCGGGCGGTGTCGTCGGCCGACAGCGGCGCGAGATTGATGGCCAGGGCGTTCATCTTGCCGCCTCCCCATCCCTGCCGGCGCTCGAGGAACTCGGGGCGAGCGGTGCACACGACCAAGAGCGGCACCGCACCGGCCCGGTCGGCCAGCAGGTCGATGAAGTCCACCAGCGCGTCGTCTGCCCAGTGCACGTCCTCGAAGATCAGCACCGTGGGGCCGTCCTCGGCCATCGCCTCGAAAAACCGCCGCCAGGCCGCGAACGCCTCCACCCGGCTGCCCTCGGCCGACCCGCCTGCTGCAGCCTCCAGACCGACCAGCGGTCGTATGTGCCGGGCGACCCAGTCGCGATCCCGCTCGCCGATCACGATCGCCGCGACGGCGTCACCCAGCTTCTCGGCCGCCGCCTCCCGCGAATCGGACTCCAGGATCCCGGCTTGGGCCTTGACCATCTCACCCAGCGCCCAGAACGCCACGCCCTCGCCGTAGGCCAGCGACCGGCCGCGCCGCCAACGGATCAGCCCGGGCAGCTCGTCCACGTGCCGGCGCAGCTCCTGCACGAGCCGGGACTTGCCGATCCCCGGCGCACCGACCACGGTCACCAGCTGCGTCGAGGGATCGGACTGCGAACGGTCGAGGGCGGCAGTCAGCAGGCCCGCCTCGGCCTTGCGGCCGACCAGCGGCAGGTCGTCGCCGCGCGCCTGCTCGGGCAACATCGAGCGGGTCTCGAGCGCCCTCCAGACCGGCACCGGGTCGGCCTTCCCCTTGGCAGTGATCGGCTCGGCGTCGGCATAGCGGATCGCCCGATCGGTCGCCCGGTGCGTGGCCTCGTCAACCAGGACGCCATCCGCGGCCGCCGCCGACTGCACCCGGGCGGCGGTGTTCACCACGTCGCCCGAGGCCATGCCCTCGCCGCGTGTGGGATCCGCCCCCAGCGCCGACCAGCGCCTCGCCGGTGGTCACCCCGACCCGCACGTGCACGTCCGCGCCGCCTGACCGCAGGTCGGCCACCGCCTCCTGGATCGCCAGCGCCGCCCGCACCGCCCGCTCGGCGTCGTCCTCGTGCGCCGTGGGCGCGCCAAAGAGCGCCATCACGGCGTCCCCGATGAACTTCTCCACGGTGCCGCCGTGCCGCTCCAGCTCGCGCCGCAGCAGCTGGTGATAGCCGCTCAGGAAGCCCTCGACGTCCTCGATGTCCTGCTGTTCCGAGCGGCTGGTGAAGCCCACCAGGTCGCAGAACAGCACCGACACCACCCGTCGCTCGCGCCGGCCAGTCTGCTCAGCCGCGGCCAGCTGCGTGCCGCACATCATGCACAGCCGCGCCCGATCCGGATTCTGCTCACCGCACGATGGGCAGGTGATCACTCCCCGACTTTACGCAAGCCGACCAGCAATGACCAGGGTCGGGCATCGTCAGGACCGCCAACTGGCCACCGTTGGAACGGCCAAGTGGCCATAGCCCTTCGGCGCACCAATGGCACTCGCCGGCACCTCCAAGTGGCACTCCCGAACAGTGCCACTTGGCGGTCTCGGTCGTCAGGACGGCCAACTGGCAATTGCTGCAACGGCCAAATGGCCATCCCCGACCGGCCGCTGCAGGCGCGGCCAACCCCTGGCCGCCCGCGCATCAAGTCAGCGCCTGAAGCCGCCCTCCGAGTTGATCACCTGGCCGGTGATCCAGGCCGCGTCGTCGGTGCACAGCCAGGCGATCAGTCGCGCGGCATCGTCCGGCGCGCCCCACCGGCCAAGCGGCATGGCCGGCCGGGGATCCCAATCGCGGATCTCCCAACCGGTGTCGGTCGGGCCAGGGTTGACGGCGTTGACCGTGATCCCGCTGTCGATCAGCGCGTCCGAAAGCGTGGCCGTCGCCTGCTGCAGCGCGCCCTTGGAGACGGCGTAGGCCACCTCGCCACTCATTGGCCCCAGATGCTGGCCCGAGGTCAGCAGCACCACCCGGCCGCCCGCGCGCCCGTCGTGCTGGGCGGCGAAGTCCCGCACCAAGAGCAGCGCAGCCCGCACGTTCTCGTGCAGGAAGGCGTCGATCTCGGGGGCCGTCAGCTGCGCCAGCCCGCCGTGCCCGCTGCGCGCATGGTTGACGACCAGGATGTCGACATGCCCGAAGGCCGAGCTGGCCGCCTTGACGACCGCGGCGGGCGCCGCCGGATCGGCGAAGTCCGCCTCTACCTGCTGCACCCGGCCGCCGTCGGCGCGCAACAGCTCGACCACGCCCTGCACGCCCAGCGGATCGGCGCCCCACGTCTGGGCGGCGTCGTGCGCGGTCCACGACTGAACGAAGACGGACGCGCCCAGGCCCAGAAGCCGGCTGGCGATGGCGAAGCCGATCCCGGCTCGCCGGCTGACGCCGGTAACCAGCGCCACCCGGCCGCCCAGCGGCGAGTCGGTCTGGGTGGGCACGCCGTCCGCCTACCCGTCCGCCGCCGGCCCCAGATACCGCTCGAACCAGTCCAGGATGACCTCGAACCGTTGCACCCGGTGCACCGGCGAGCCCGACCGGCTGAGCTCGTGGCTCTCGGCCGGGAAGCGCACCATCTCCACCGGACGGCGCAGGATGCGTAGCGTCGTGAACAGCTGCTCGGCCTGCTCGACGTGGCAGCGCAGGTCGTCCTCGGAGTGCAGGATCAGAAGCGGCGTCGTGATCCGGTCGGCGTAGGTCGCCGGCGAGCAGTCCAGGTGCGCCTGCACGTGCTCGAACTGAAACCCGCCGGTGTACGCCGACAGGTCCCAGCCGATGTCGCTGGATCCCCACTGGCTGACGAAGCTGTTCAACGCCCTCTCCGAACAGGCGGCCTTGAAGCGGTCGCTGTGGCTGATGATCCAGCTGGTCATGTAGCCGCCGTAGGAACCGCCCAGCACGCCCAGCCGGTCAGGGTCGCAGAAGGGGAAGCGGGCCAGCGCCTCGTCCACCACCGCCATCAGGTCGTCGTAGTCGAGCGAGCCCCAGCCGGGGCCGCCCTCGACCGGCCCCCGGATGGCCCGCCCCCAGGCCTCCGAGTAGCCCGACGAGCCGCGCGGGTTGGAGTACACGACCGCGTACCCGGCCCCCGACCACACCTGGAACTCGTCCATGAAGGCCGACCCGTACTGGGAGAACGGGCCGCCGTGGATGGACAGCAGGAGCGGATACCGGCGCCCCTCCTGGAAGCCGGCCGGGCGCACCATCCAGGCGTCCACGTCGCCTCCCGATGAGGCAGCTGTGAACCGTTCCGGCGTCGCCAGCTCGCACCCCAGCGTGAGCCTTCGGCCGGCCCGGGTCAGCTGGCGGCGGCCGGAGAACAGCTCGGGCGGCGATGTGGGGACGCTGGCGGTGTGCGCCAGCACGCCGGCGGCGGTGTGGAAGCCGGTCACCGCCAGCTCGCCGTCGACCAGCGGACGGGGCGGCTGGCTGCCGTCGGCCGCCACCTCGTAGATGTGCACGTTGCCGTGGTCCTCCACGCAGAACACGATCCGCCCGCCGTCCCACTGCGGCAGCCCCGGCGACGGGTACGGGGCGCAGGTGCGGTCGAGCTCCGCGGTCAGGAGGCGGCGCTCTCCGCCCCCTGCCGGCACCACCGCGATCTGGCCATGGCGCGGCGAGTCCAGAACCCCCGGCCAGTACTGATGCGCGAGCTCCGAGCCGTCCGGCGACCACACAGGGGACTCGCAGCCGGCGTCGCCGCCAGTCACGCGCACCGGATCGCCGCCCCGGGCGTCGACCACGAAGATGTCGGACACGGTGGAGACGTCCCAGTCGTCGGTGCGGGCGGAGGTGAAGGCGATCCGCCGGCCGTCCGGCGACCACGCGGGCTGGGAGTGCTCGAAGTCGCCGTTCGTCAGCTGCCTGGGCGGCGCCGACCCGTCGGCAGGCACGGTGAACACGTGCCGCCGGCGGTCGCTCGTCCAGCCGACGCTGTCCAGCTTGAAGCGAAGCCGGGTGATCCGCCGCGGGGGCCGCCGCCGCTCGTCCTGCTCGGTCAAGGCCGGGGGCTGGACGCGGGCCGAGAAGACGATCTGCGTCCCGTCAGGCGACCACGCCAGCTCCCCAACGCTCTCGGCCAGCGCCGTCAGGCAGCGCGGCTCGCCGCCGCGCACAGATGCCACGTACAGCTGGGCCGGATCCTGGCCGGCGGAGCAGGTGAAGGCGATCCGGCGGCCGTCCGGCGAGAACCGAGGCTGGCCGTGGCGCCCGGCCGGGCTGGCGCTCAGCCGCCGCGCCGAGGCCGACCCGTCGACCGGGGCGATCCGGATCTGACCACGGTAGTCGTTGGCCTCCTGGTCAACCGACCAGCGTACGAACGCGACCTGGCTGGCGTCCGGCGACAGGCACGGATCGGCAGCTCCGGCCAGCCTGTACACGTCTGTGGGGACCATCCCGGGCATCGTGCCTCCTCACCGGCTCGTTTCAGCGACTCAACTAGGATTGCGCGCTCATGACTCGGGTCTTCTCAGGCATCCAGCCGACCGGCCAGAAGCATCTCGGAAACTACATCGGGGCGATCCGCCATTACGTGGCAGACCAGGACGGCGCCGGACGCGTCCTTCTACTGCGTGGTCGACCTGCACGCCATCACCGTGCCCTTCGACCCGCAGACGCTTCGCGCCAACACGCTGGACACGGCAGCCATGCTGATGGCGGCCGGACTCGAGCAGGGCCGCTGCACGCTGTTTGTGCAAAGCCACCTGCACGAGCACGCCGAGGCGGCGTGGCTGCTGGGCTCGGTGGCCACCATAGGCGAGCTGCGGCGGATGACGCAGTTCAAGGACAAGAGCAAGGGGCAGGACTCCGTGTCGGCCGCCCTCTTCACCTACCCGGTGCTGATGGCCGGCGACATCCTGCTCTACCAGGCCGACCGGGTGCCGGTGGGAGACGACCAGCGCCAGCACGTGGAACTGGCCCGTGACATCGCCGCGCGCTTCAACCACCGCTACGGCGACTACCTGACGCTGCCCGAGGCGGTCATCCCCACCGTCGGCGGCCGGGTCATGGACCTCCAGCAGCCCACCTCCAAGATGTCCACCACGGGTGGCACGCCGCAGGGCACGGTGCTGGTCGCCGATCCGCCCGAGGTGGTGGCGCGGAAGGTGATGTCGGCGGTCACCGACTCGGACCGGGATGTGCGCCGGGGCGAGGGCAAGGAGGGCATCGCCAACCTGATCGAGATCCTGGCCATCGCCTCCGACCGCACCCCCGAGCAGGTGGAGGAGGCCTACACCGGGGCCGGGTACGGCCAGTTCAAGCGCGACGTGGCGGACGCGCTGGTCGAGTACCTGCGGCCGGTGCGGGAGCGCTACACCGAGCTGATCGCCGACCCCGCCGAGCTGGGTCGTACGCTCCAGGTGGGTGCGCAGGCGGCCCGTCAGGTGGCCGCGCCGACGCTGGCCGAGATCAAGCGCCGGATGGGCTTCTAAGCCGGAGGGCTCCTAGGCTACTTGTGACCTGGGGTGGCTCGGCGCTTGCGCGGGCGGCTCGCCTGGCCATACTACGACGGTGAGCCGACCGTCCTTCGAGACCGCCCATCTGAAGGACATCTCACCGGTCAGAACTCCCGATGCGCCCAGCTGGCAGCCGATCCGCCGGCAGCTGGGGATCGACGCTTTTGGGATCGACGCCTTCACCGCCGAGCAGCCCGGCGAGCGGCTGATCGAGGACGGCACCGAGCTGGATGGCGGCGCGGCCGGGCTCCAGCAGCTGTACCTGGTGCTGTCCGGCAGCGCCCGCTTCACGGTGGATGGCCAGCGGCTGGACGCGCCGCCCGGGACGCTGGTCTTCGTGCGCGATCCCGGTGCTCGCCGGCGGGCCGATGCGGTGGATGCGCCGGCCACGTGCTGGCCGTCTCAGCGCCCTCTGGGCGGCCTTCGTGCCGGCGGCCTGGGAGTTCTTCCGCCCAGCCGATGGCCAGCCGGGGCGACCTGGCCGGCGCCCGGGACGCGGTTGCTGAGGGCCTGCGTTTCCACCCCGACATGGCCACCCTGCTCTACAACCTGGCCTGCGACGAGTCGATGGACGGGCGCGCGGCCGACGCGGTCGAGCATCTGCGGCGGGCGATCGAGCTCGACCCGCGGGCCGCCGCCTGGGCGCGCGAGGACGCCGACTTCGACCCGGTGCGGACGCTGTCCCGGTTCCCCGTCTAGACCGCGAGCTCGGCTGCGGCCCGCTCACCGGCCAGCACCGCGCCCTCCATGAAGCTGGGCAGCACCGACGTCTCCGCCCCGGCCATGTGCACGCGCCCGGCCGGTTCGGCCAGGCGCGGCGCCCAGCCGGTCAGCTGACCAGGGCCGAACACCAGGTAGCTGCGCGGGTATGCCACCCGGGTCAGCCGCTTTGAGCCAACGCCGAACAGCCGGCGGATCACGGCGCCCACCGCCTCCAGCGCCTGCCCGTCGCTCATCCGCATGAGCCGGGCGGCCGGCCCAGCGCCCACGAACGCGCCCAGGGTGCGGTCATCCTTGCGGTAGGCGTAGCCCAGCACGCTGTCGGTGACCGCCGAGGTGGGAGCGCCGTTGGCCAGCGGAGCGGCCAGCTCGATCAGCGACTTGACCGCGACGCCGTAGGGGGCGGCGGCCGGCGGCCGCGGCAGACCGGCGATGCGGGCGCGGGCGTGCAGCGGCACGGCCACGACCGCCCGGCCGGCACCGAACCGCTCTCCGCCCGCGGTGTGCACCGTCACCCGGCCGCCGCGCTGGTCGACGCCGACGACTCTCAGGCCAAGCCGTACCCGATCGCCCAGGCCGGCCGCGATCCGGTCGGCCAGGCTGCCCGCACCGTCGCCGAACCGATACTCCGAGTCGGACCGCGCGCCGCCCCTGGCCGCATACTTGAGGGCCAGGGCGTGCAGCGACATGGCTCGCAGCGGCACGGTGGAGGCCACCACCGAGATCATCGTCTCGGCCACCGCCCGGTCGAACGGGTCGGCGCCGTGGTCGGCCAGCCACCCGGCCACCGATTCGGCGTCGGCGGCGGGATCCGGGTCGGCGCCGAGCCGCTCCACCTCGTCCAGCAGGGCGTCGTAGACGGGCGGCGCGGCGAAGCCGGTACGCCCGGCCACCCAGGCCATCGACGGCGTCGGCCCGTGGTCGCCCCAGCCCACCTGCGAGCGCACGATGGGCGCGCCCACCTCGTCGGCCAGCGCCCGCAGCCGGGCGTTGGCGGCGTCGATCGCCTCGCCGCCGGCCTCCCACCGGATGCCGCGGTCAACCCGCGTCCACACCCGGCCGCCGACCCGCTCGCCGGCCTCCAGCAGGCACACCGAAGCGCCCGCGGCCACCAGCCGGTGCGCCGCGGTCAGGCCCGACAGGCCGCCGCCCACCACCACCGCGTCATGCATCGCGCAGCTCCTGGAGCTCGGCGCCGGTCAGCGCCCGCCACGCGCCGGGCGCAAGCCCGCCCAGCTCGAGCGTCCCGTAGCGGGTGCGGTGAAGCGCCCGCACCGGATGCCCGACCGCCGTCGCACATCCGGCGCACCTGGCGGTTTCGGCCCTCGTGGATGGTCAGCTCGCACGCGGCCGGGGCCGATCCGCTCGACCTCGGCCGGGGCCGTCATGCCGTCCTCCAGCTCCACGCCCTCGCGCAGGCTGCGCAGGGCCTGCTCGGGCGGGTCGCTCGCGCAGCTGCGATCACGTAGGTCTTCTCGACGCCGTGCGGGGTGCATCAGCCGGTGGGCCAGCTCGCCGTCGTTGGTCAGGACCAGCAGCCCGGTGGTGTCGCGGTCGAGCCGGCCGACCGGGAAAAGGCGCACGTCGCCCGCCGACCAGGTCGAGCACCGTCGGCCGGCCGTGTGGGTCGCTGACGGTGGTGATCACGCCGGCCGGCTTGTGCAGCAGCAGCACCACGCACCGCGCTGGGCGGTCACCGGCCGGCCGTCCAGGCGCACCTCGTCGCCGGCTCCGACCGCTGGTCGCCAGCTCGGCCACGCTGCCGTTGACCGTCACCCGCCCGTCGCGGATGTAGCTGCCTCGACGGCCCGCCGCGAGCCCAGCCCGGTGGAGGCCAGGTACTGGTTAAGCCGTGCCGGCACGCTGGTCGGCCACCAGGTGCAGGCGGGCCCGCAGCGCCTCGTGATCGGCGTCGGTCAGCTCGAACTCCGACAGGGCGGGCAGGCTCTCGTCGCCCTCCTCCAGCCCGAACATGCGGGCGAAGGCGGTGGTCGTGCGGTACAGCACCGGGTTGACCGATGGTGTCGGCCCGGCCGGCCTCCTCGATCAGCCCCCGCTCCAGCAGGCCGGCGACGCCGGAGTCGGCCGACGACGCCGCGGATGCGGGCGATCTCGGGCCGCGAGACCGGCGCCGAGGTAGGCGATGATGGCCAGCGTCTCCAGCGCCGCCTGGCTGACAGGCCGCGGGCCTGCGGCCGGTTGACCAGGCGCGCGCACAGCCGCGGCCGTCTCCGGCGCAGGCACGGAAGCCCCAGCCGCCGGCGGCCTTCTCCAGCACCACGCCCGAGCGGCCCTCGCCGTAGCGGTCGGCCAGCGCGTCCAGGGCGCGCTCGATCCGCTCCGGGGGCGCATCGGTCAGCGTCGCCAGCTCCCGCACCGAGAGCGGCTCGGAGGCCACGAACAGCAGCGCCTCGACGGTGTGGGTCAGCTCGCTCATGCGATCGCCCGCTCGGACGGTGGCCGGCTCCGGCTGCAGGCGCGGTGGCCCGCTCGGGCCGGCGCACCTGGCGACCCGGATCGGCCCGAACAGCCTCGGCCTGCTCGCGGCATCGACCTCGCCGGTCTTGTACAGCTCCAGCACCGCCAGGAAGGCGGCCGCCTGGGACAGCCGGTCGAGGCCCTGCACCGCCTCCTCGAAAGCGAACCCGCGGCGCTCGCGCCAGGAACGCGCGGAACCGGTCGAGGAACTCGCTGCACCGGCACCAGCTGCCGGCGCACCGACGAGATGTCGATCTGCGGCGGCGGCGTCAGCAGGCGTGCCGATGGCGGCGTGCAGCTGCCACGGGTCCTCGCTGAACTCGATCACCCGGCTCCGGCCGCGGCTGCCAGCGGCGCCGGGCCCGGGCGGAAGATGCGCGGCTCGGCCTCGGCCCGGTCGCGCAGCCAGCGGGCGGCGCGCGGCGAAGCGGCGGTACTCGATCAGCCGCTGGAACAGCTCCGCCTCGGCCTGCTCGGCCGTCAGGTCCTCGTCGTCCTCGTCCTCGCCGCCGAACAGCAGCCGCACCTTGATCTCGAGCAGGGCGGCGATCAGCACCAGGAACTCGCGTGGCCGACTCCAGGTCGAGCTCGCCCCGCTCGTTCGATCTCGCTCGACGTAGGCCACCACGATCTCGGCGATCGGCACGCTCGGCCAGCTCGACCTCCTCGCGCAGGACCAGCGCGAGCAGCAGGTCGAACGGCCCCTGGAAGACGTCCAGGTCCAGCTCGAGGTCGGACAGCGTCACCTGACGGATTCTAGGGGCGGAGCCGGATGTGGATCAGGGCTCTGCGATCGAGCGGGTGAGCGCGATCATTGTCACGAACGAGCGGTACAGGGCCAGTGGGTCGCCCGACTCGGCCACCACGGAGCGGTCGCCGGTGCGCTGGAAGCCGACCACCCAGGTCGCCATGTCGGCCATATCGGCGGTCAGGAAGTCGACCTCCAGGCGGGCCGGTAGCCCGATCTGCGGCACCCCGATGGCGCCGGCCCGGGCGACGGCCTTCTCGGCGCCGGCCCGGATCAGCTCGCAGGCCTCGGCCGGATGCAGATTCTCGGCTGCAAACCGCGATACAGAGCGCTTGACCACCACTGCCTCGATCGCTGGCGCGAATGTGCGGGCCTCGTCGGCCGTGGCCTGGTCGCCGGTGATCAGGACGACCGGCACGCCGTGGTGCAGCGCCACCAGCGCGTTCAGGGCCGACTCGCCGACCACATCGCCATTCAGCCGCACCTCGTACACCGCCGACGGGTTATAGGTGTGCGAGAGGACCGCCTGTCGGTGGCCGATCGACCCGTGGTAGGAGACCATCAGGGCGGCCCCGAACGAGCCGTCCAGGCCCTCCATCATGTACAGCGGCTTGTGCTTGCCGGACAGGTAGCGGGCCCGCCCGGCCAGCTGGTCGGGCGGCATGTTCTGCATGATGTGGTGGGAGTCGTTGACCAGCACGGAGTCGGCACCGCCGGCCATGGCGCCCTCGATGGCGGCGTTCACCTCGCCGAGCAGCAGCCGCCGGCCCAGTTCGTAGTCGTAGCCGCCGGCGATCACCTGCGTCCAGTCGACGATGCCGGCTGTACCCTCGATGTCGGTGGAGATGAAGACCTTCACTGGCGCCGAGACTACCAACTCAGCAGGGCCGGCCGGCGGCAAAGGAGCCGGGACTACACTCGCCGGCGTGACCCAGGACACCGCGCCGACCGCGCCGGAGCTGCCAGCCGAGCTGGTCGTGTGGAGCGGAGGACCGCCGTCCGCCGATGGCCAGCTGGTGGACGGCGCTGAGCTTCGCGATCCGCAGTGGCAGGGGCTGGCGCTGCGCCGGCTGCAGCTGGACGGGGTGGCGGTGCGGGCGGGCGACCTTTCGCGGGCCGAGCTGACCGACCCCGGCTGGCGCGATGTGTTGCTGGAGGACACCAGCCTTGCCAACGCGCTGGTGCGCGGCGGACAGCTGGAGCGGGTGGCGGTGACCGGCGCCCGCCTGACCGGCGTCACGCTGGCCGAGGTGGGCTTGCGAAACATCGAGCTTCGCGACTGCGGCGCCGACCTGATGGCGTTTCGGCACTGCACCCTGGAGCGGGTCAGCTTCGCGAGCTGCGGCATGCGCGAGGCCGACTTCATGGGCGCCGGGCTGGAGGGGGTGACGTTCGCCGACTGCGATCTGAGCGGCGCCAGCTTCGCCCGCGTCAACTGCTCGCAGACGACCTTCCGGCGCTGCCGGATGGAGGCCATCGAGGGGCTGGACGGCCTGAGCGGGGCGGCCATGGACGTCGGCATGGTGATGGCGCTGGCGCCCGCGTTGGCCGCGGCTCTGGGCATCGAGCTGCTGGACAACTAGGCGGGGACGGCCGGTGCCAGGCACCATGGGAGGCAGGTGCCAGGCACGTGCCTGGCACCGGCAGGTAACGGCAGGGCCAGTGCCGGGCACCTTCGTGAGCGTTAGGCCAGTACGGCGTCGCCGAGCAGCGCCTTCGCCTCGGCCATGAAGTCGCCGTCGGCTCGCACCCGGAAGCCCGAGCCGAAGCGCAGCACCTTCGGCGCCCTCCGAGGTCTCGACCACCAGCTCGCACCGGCGCCTCGCCCGGGATACTCGCCGATCAGGCGCTTCAGCTCGTCGACGATCGCTCGCCGGCGCCTCGCGGGCGTCCACCCGCAGCTTGACCACGCCGAAGTCGGCGGCTGCCTCGAACGGCACGACCTCGATCGCCACCAGCTTGACCTCGCTCTCCGACTGGCGCTCGACGCGGCCCTTGACCAGCACGATGCGGTCCGGCACCAGCACCTCGCGAGCGGTCTCCCAGCGTCTTGGCGAACACCATCACCTCGATCGCGCCGGTGGTGTCGTCGAGCTCGACGAACGCCATCTGTCGCCCTTGCTTGGTCACGAGCTGGCGATCGCGGTGACCATCCCGCCCACCGTCACCACCTGGCCGTCGCGCAGCGACCCGGAACTGCGCGCAGCGGCGCGTCCGACCCGCCGCGCGAGCTGGTCGCGCGACGGCGGCCAGCGGGTGGCTGGAGACGTACAGCCCGAGCACCTCCTTCTCGCGCCGCAGCAGCTCGTCGCGATCCCACTCGCCGGCGGCACCGGCGGATGGCTACGCGCGCAGTGGCGCGTCGCCGCTCGCCGCCGTCGCCGCCCAGGTCGAAGATCGAGCCCTGTGCCCCATCCGCGCGTCCTCCTGCAGCTTCTGGCCGGACGCAGCGCCTGCTCCAGCACCTCGGTCATGCCGCGGCGGGTGGCGCCGGTGCGAGTCGAGCGCGCCGCAGGCGATCAGGCTCTCCAGCATGCGCTTGTTGAGCACCGTGGCGTCGACCCGCTCGCAGAAGTCCCAGATCGACGTCGAACGGCCGCTCGCGGCGGGCCTCGATGATCGCCCGCACCGCGCCGTCGCCGACGTTCTTGACCGCCGTCAGGCCGAACCGGATCTTGCCGTCCACCACCGCGAAGTCGGACTGGCTCTCGTTGACGTCGGGCGGCAGCACCTCGATGCCCATGTCGACTCGCACTCCGACACGTAGAAGGGCACCCGGTCCTTGGTCGACATCACCGACGAGATCAGGGCGGCCATGTACTCGGCGGGGTGGTTGGCCCGCAGCCAGGCGGTGTGGTAGGAGATCAGCGCGTAGCAGGCGGCGTGCGACTTGTTGAACGAGTAGTCGGCGCTGCGCTCGTTGTCGTCCCAGAGCTGCTCGGGCGACCGGCCGCGAGCATGCCGTTGGCCAGGCAGCCCTCGATGAACTTGTCCTTGAGCGAGGCCATCAGCGAGCGATCTTCTTGCCGATCGCCTTGCGCAGATCGTCCGCTTCGGCGGGGCTGAAGCCCGGCGATCTCGCGGGCGATCAGCATCAGCTGCTCCTGGTAGACGGTGATGCCGGACGTCTCCGACAGGATCGGCTCGAGCCGCGGGTCGGGGTAGGTGAACGGCTCCCGGCCGTTCTTGCGGGCGGCGTAGCTTGGGGATGTTCTGCATCGGGCCGGGCCGGTACAGCGCAACCAGCGCGATCAGGTCCTCGAACCGGGTGGGCCGCACCTGGCGCAGCGCGTCGCGCATGCCGCTCGACTCGAACTGGAACACGCCGGTGGCGTCGCCCCTGGCCATCATCTCGTAGGTGCGGGCGTCGTCCAGCGGCAGCTCGTGCATCGTCCAGCCGCGTGCCCGCTGGACTGCTCGATCAGCTCGACCGCGCGGTCGATCACGTCCAGGTTGCGCAGGCCCAGGAAGTCCATCTTGAGCAGGCCCAGCGCCTCGACGTCGCCCATCGGGAACTGGGTCACGACCTCGGAGTCGGCGCCCTTCTGCTGCAGCGGCAGGTACTCGGTCAGCGGCCGGTCGCCGATCACGACGGCGGCGGCATGGATCGAGTCGTTGCGCACGACGCCCTCCAGCGGCTGCGCCATGTCCACGATCTGGCGGGTGGTCTCGTCGACGTCGTAGCTCTTGCGCAGCTCGGCGCCCGGCTTCATGCACTCGTCGAACGACGACCTTCGGCCCCTCGGGCACCAGCTTGGCGATGCGGTCGACCACGCCGTAGGGCGATGCCCATCACGCGGCCGGCGTCCTTGATCGCCGCCTTGGGCTGCATCTTGCCGAAGGTGATGATCTGGGCGACGTTGCGGCGGCCGTACTTCTCGGCCACGTAGTTGATCACGCGCTCGCGGCCGGCCACCGCGAAGTCGATGTCGATGTCGGGCATGCTCTTGCGGCCGGGGTTCAGGAACCGCTCGAACAGCAGCGAGTAGCGCATCGGGTCGAGGTCGGTGATGCGCAGGCAGTAGGCGACCAGCGAGCCGGCGGCCGAGCCGCGCCCCGGGCCGACCGAGATGCCGTCGCTGCGGGCGAAGCGGATGAAGTCCCACACGATCAGGAAGTAGTCGGGGAAGCCCATCTCCTCGATCGTCTTCAGCTCGAACTCGAGCCGCTCGCGCAGCTCCGCGGGGTCGCCGTGCGTAGCGCTCGCGCAGCCCGGCCTCGGCCAGCTCGCGCAGGTAGCCGACGGCGGTCTGGCCCTCGGGCACTCGAAGTGCGGCAGGTGCATGGCCTCAGGTCGAGCTCGGCGGTGCAGCGGTCGGCGATCTCGACCGTGCGGCGCAGCGTGTCCTCGCCGAACCGGGGCGCATCAGCTCGTACATCTCCTGCGGGTGCTCAGATAGAACCCGTGGTTGGAGAACTTGAAGCGGTTGGGGTTGTCGAGCGTGTCGCCGGTCTGGATGCAGAGCAGCGCCTCGTGGGGGATCGCGTCGGCGGCCGTCAGGTAGTGCACGTCGCCGGTGCCGACCGTGGGCAGCCCGGCGTCCGCGGCCATCGCCACCAGGGTGGGCATGATCCGCGTCTGGATGTCGATGCCGCCGTCCTGGATCTCGACGTAGACGTCGTCGCGGCCGAAGATCTGCACCAGCTGGTCGAGCTCCTGCGCGGGCCAGCCGCTCGTCGCCGTCGACCAGCGCCTTGCAGACGCGGCCGGACAGGCAGCCGGACAGGGCGATGATGCCGTCGGCGTGCTGGGCCAGCTGCTCGAAGTCGACCCGCGGCTTGTACCAGTAGCCGTCGAGGTAGCCCGCGGAGACCAGCCGGATCAGGTTGTGGTAGCCCTCGCGCGTCTCGGCCAGCAGCGTCAGGTGGCCGCGCCGCTCGCGCTGCGGCGCGGACCGCGTGGTCGTCCACCACGTACATCTCGCAGCCCAGGACCGGCTTCACGCCAGCCTTGCCGGCGACCCGGGTGAGCTCCACCGCGCCGGCCATCGAGCCGTGGTCGGTGAGCCCGATGGCGGGCATCTCGAGCTCCAGCGCCCGCTCCACCAGCGGGCCGATCCGGCACGCCCCGTCGAGGATCGAGTACTCGCTGTGGACGTGCAGGTGGACATACGGCGGCTGGCACCGGGCACAGAAGCATGAGTGTATAGACCGCTGCGGCTGGTATCAGCCCGGCCGCCGATGTGTGCTCAGGCGGCCCGTGAGCGCGCTACAACGCCCCGTGCAACGACACGCCACCGCTCTGGCGGGGTCAGCCGCTCTGTACGCATCGTGCGGGCTAGCTGGCGAGCGTCGCGTCGGTGGTGCAGCGGCGGCGACGGATAGCCACCACACCGACCGCCGTCAGCGCTGCGGCTGCCGCTGCCGCCGCACCCACTACCGGCTTGCGGCGGCGGATGGGAGGAGCAGGGGTGCGCAGCGCGCGGTCGATCACGCTGCGAGCCTTGCGCTTGACGGCACGACGCACGACCCGACGCCGATCGCGTAGGTGGCATAGCCAACTGGCTGCTTCGTGCGCTACGTTTCGCATGCGCGCAGTTTAGATCAGGGCTGGGGATACCGCACCCCGTGTCGGTAGCCGTCGCAGTCCCGACCCTCCAAAGCGGGGCCGGGTTACCGCGGGTCGGCCAGCGCAGGTACCGGCGCGGGCGTGGCGATCATGCCCGGATGGATACGAACCGGCGCTCACACGCTCCCGAGCCCCGACATCGACGACCGCTTCCTGACCGATCTGGGTGGAGTTCGGCATGGTCGAGCTCAACGCCTACCTGAGCAAGCACGCTGTTCGACGCCTGGTGCGACGGTCGGCGTGACCGCGACGAGCTACTAGTAGATCGGAGCGGTGGTCACCGACTGGGCGCCGCCCAGCAGGGGCAGACCGAAGTTCTGCTGGAACGCCCTGGTCAGGCTGTAGTGGCTGTAGAAGGTGTTGTCCGACCCTCCCGGCATGCGGGCCGAGACGAGGATGGTCGGCACCTGGCAGGTGGCCACGTTCTTCTGGTAGATGGCCGGGCTCGAGCAGTCGATGCCCCAGTTGCCCTTGTTCTGCACCGACTGCTCGTTCGACTCGTCGAACGTGACCACGATCAGTGTCTGGCCCGCCTGGTAGCTCGGTGTGGCGGCGATGGCCTGCACGATCTTCTTGATGTAGGCGTCGCCGATCGCCACCCGGTTGGCCTTGGTGTCGCCCGTCAGCGTCTCGCAGGGACCGCTCATCCAGTGGATGTCGTAGCAGTCGTTGGGGGCGATCCAGGAGAAGTCGGGCAGGTTGTCGGCCGAGATGGCGTTCCACAGGTTGGGGTCGAGCGGCACGTCGTTGGTGGCGCACGAGCCGTCACCCCCCTTGGAGGTCGGGCCCAGGTCGGTGAACCAGAAGGCCGGGTTGTGGCCGTTGCGGTAGTACGGCACCGAGCTGGTGTTGGGCGAGCAGTTCTTGGGCATCGACTGGTTGTAGTCGCGCCACGACATGCCGGCTGCGCCCAGCTGGTGGAAGATGTTGTTGTCGGAGTCGGCGCAGGCGAGGCAGGTGACGAAGTTGCCGCTGGCCACCGCCAGGTAGTTGGGGAAGCTGGGATGCGTCTCGCCGGCGGCGTTGGTCTCCAGCCGGCAGCCGGCGCCCAGCGCGTGGGTGTACACCGCCTGGGAGGACGACTGCCAGGTCGGGTAGGTGATGTTCTCGTCCATGATGACGACGATGTGGGTGTACGGCGTGGAGTTCTCGGGCACGCTCCCGCAGGGCACTCCGCCGCCGCCACCGCCACCGGCTGGCGTCGTCACCGGGGCCGCGGGCGACGACTGGGCGGAGGTGTTGGTGGCCGCGTCGAAGGCGTCCACCGTGTACGAGTAGGTGCTGTTGGGCGAGACCGTGTTGTCGTTCCAGCTGGTGGTCGCGCCCACCGTGGCAACCTTGGCGCCGTCCCGGGTGATGTCGTAGCCGGTCACGCCGACGTTGTCCGTGGAAGCGTCCCAGCTGACCGTGACCGAGGTGCCGCTGTTGGCGGTGGCGTTCACGTTCGCGGGCACGGTCGGCGCCTGGCCGTCGCTCGAGCCGCCGCCGGCCACCAGGCTGAGGTCGTCGATGTCGTAGGTGGCGGCCGCCTTGGGCGCCGCCTCCGACACGTTCACCGTCAGCGAGTCGCCGGCCGTCTTGGTCGTGTAGGAGACTGTCGGGAAGGCCTGCCAGGCCGTTGTCGTGGTCAGGCACTGCTGGGCCGAGCCAATGGTGGCCGTGCCGCCGCCCGAGGGCACCTCCTTCAGCACCAGGCACACCGTCTGGCCGGCGGTGTCCGAGCGCACGAAGCCGTCCAGCGTGTAGGCCGCGCCGGCCGTCACCGACTTGACCGGCTTGGACGACGTGAACGCGTAGGCCTTGGCGGCCTTGGTCACCGTCATCCGGGCCGCGTGCCCGCCGCCATGCCCGGCCACCAGGGTCAACTTGCCGTTGCTGGCGCCCCAGCCGCTCAGCGAGCCGGCGCCGCCCGAGCCCTCAAAGCCCCCGTTGGCGATCAGGTTGCCCGCGGTGGCGGCCACGCTGGCGCCGCCGGCCACCATGGCCGACATCGCAAGCAGCACCATCGCCGACGTTCGCAAGCGTATGCGTGGAACTCTCAGAAACTCCTCCGAAACGGGAGGCTATGGCATAGAGCGGACGCTGTCCAGCCGACTCGGGGGTGCGGTTACACGCGTTGGGGTGGCCCGGTGGGCACACTCATCTTGCGCGTCTGCCGCTGCGGACGCTGCATGCCGGCGGCGATCCAGGCGTCGATCTCGCCGAACAGCTCGTCCACCAGGCGGGTCTGCTCGACCTTGCGCAGCACCTTGCCGTGGGCGTAGATGAAGCCGGCGTCGCGGCCGCCGGCCACTCCGAAGTCGGCGTCGCCGGCCTCGCCCGGGCCGTTCACAGCGCAGCCCATGACGGCCACCTCGAACACCTCCTGATAGCCGCCCAGCCGCTGCTCCACCTCCTGGGCCAGCGACAGCACCTCGACGTTGGTGCGCCCGCACGAGGGGCAGGAGATCAGCACCGGGCCGCGGTGGCGGGCGCCCAGCACGCGCAGGATCTCCCACGCCACCCTGACCTCCTCGGCCGGGTCGGCGGTGAGCGACACCCGCACCGTGTCGCCGATCCCCTCCAAGAGCAGCGTGCCCACCCCGATCGAACTCTTGATCGAGCCGGTGAAGGACGGGCCTGCCTCGGTCACGCCCAGGTGCAGCGGGTATGGCACCTGAGCCGCCAGCCGCCGGTAGGCGCCCACCATGACGGGCACCGAGGACGACTTGACCGACACCTTGAAGTCGCGGAAGTCCAGCCGCTCGAGCAGCCGGATCTCCTCCAGCGCCGCCTCCACCAGCGCCCCCACCGGGTCGGCCGTGGCGAACTCGCGCAGGTGCTCGGGCAGCGAGCCCGCGTTGGCGCCGATGCGCAGCGGCGTGGAGGTGGCGCGGGCCTTCTGCACCACCCGCTCGACCGCGTCGGGGCCGCCGATGTTGCCCGGGTTGATGCGCACGGCGGCCACCCCGGCGTCCATCGCCCGCACCGCCAGCGAGGCGTTGAAGTGGATATCGGCGATCACCGGCACGGGGCAGCGGGCGATCAGCTCGGGCAGCGCGTCTGCGTCCTTGCGGCCAGGCACCGCCACCCGCACCAGTTCGCAGCCCGCCTCCACCATGCGGTCGACCTCCGCCATCACGGCATCCACGTCCCAGGTCTGGGCGGTGGTCATCGACTGCACGACCACCGGCGCGCCGCCGCCCACCTTCACATCACCCACCGTGATCTGGTTCTCAGACGCCATCAGCGGTGAGGATAGTCGTGGTGTCTGAGCAAATGTTGCACGCTGCGGGGCCGCACCCGGTCAGCGGGAGCTGCTCCCGATCAGCGAGCCCAGGTCGTTCTGCAGGCCGATCGCGAACACCACCAGCATGAGCGCGATGCCCAGCACCGAAACCCGCTCGAAGGTTGCCCGCGAGACCATCCGCCCGCGCACGCGTTCCAGCGCGATCAGGAAGATGTGGCCGCCGTCCAAAGGCAGGAAGGGCAGCAGGTTGAAGATGGCCAGCGACAGCGACACGTAGGCCAGGATGGTCAGGTAGTAGCCGGGCCCGCGGTTGACCTCGTCGGCCGACACGCTGACGATGCCCACCGCGCTGTGCAGCTGCGAGCGGCCCTGCGGGGTGACCACGTTGCCGATCGCGCTCAGGGTGCCGGTGGTCAGCCGCCACATGTCGTCCCAGGCCAGCCGCGGCGCCGCCAGCACCGGGTGCCCGCGGGAGGTGATGCGCGCGCCGAACTCGAAGCCCAGCTTGTAGGTGCCGTCCAGCTTGGTCGAGTGCACGGGCGTCAGCGGCACCAGCTTGCCGTCCCGCCGCACCGTCACCCGCACCAGTCCGCCGTGGCTTGCCTCGATCGCCTTGCGGATGGCGCTTACTGTGCCGGTCGAGCCGTTCACCGACACCAGCTGGTCGCCGGCGCGCAGCCCTGACTTGGCGGCCGGCGTGCTCCGGAAGACGGCGTGCACGCGCGGCACGATCACCTGTTCGGGCCGGCCGAAGATGGCGACGCCGGTCAGGATCAGGAAGCACACCAGCACGTTCATGGCCGGGCCGGCCGCGATCATGGCCAGCCGCCGGGGCCGGCTGGAGCGCCAGAACGAGCGCGGATCAAGACTCTCCACCATCCGCTCGACCGTGCGCACGCAGCGCCGCCGCTCGCCCTCGGTGAGCGCGTCGCCGGCCGCCTCGACGGCCGTGCTGACCCCGGCCAGGTCATCCCGGGCCGTATCCCAGCGGCCGCGCGTCAGGTCGGACCTTGACCACGTCCAGGGCGGTCGCGATGTCGGTCGCCTGGTCGGTGGACAGGCGCTCGCTGCGCTCCAGCACGTCCTCCACCGGATACAGGTCGTCGGGCTCGGGGCGCAGCATCCCGGGCACCTTCACGTAGCCGCCCAGCGGTATCGCGCCCAGCCCGTACTCGGTCTCGCCGATCTGCTTCTTGGCCACCGCCGGCGGGAAGCCGACCATGAACCGGATGGCCCGCATGCCCACCGCCTTGGCGGCGCTGAAGTGGCCCAGCTCGTGCATGAAGACCAGGAACAGGAGACCCACGATGGCGACCAGATAGCTCATGCGGCCACCCCGGTCAGCTCGTGCGCGGCCGCCCGCGCCCGGGCGTCGGCCTCGAGCACCTGCTCCAGCGCCCGCACCGGCTCGCCGGCGACCTGCGAGAGCACCTGCTCGACCACCGCGGGGATGTCGGGGAAGCGGATGGCGCCGGCCAGGAAGGCCGCCACCGCCACCTCGTTGGCGGCGTTCAGGATGGCCGGCGCGGTGCCGCCGGCACGGCCGGCGTCGCGGGCCAGGGACAGGCACCGGAAGGCCTCCAGGTCGGGCGGCTGGAAGTCCAGGGAGAAGGCTCTCGGCCAGGTCGAGCCGGCGGGCCGACGTGGGCGCACGGTGGGGATGGGTGAGCGCCCAGCTGATCGGCACCCGCATGTCCGGGTGGCCCAGGTGGGCCAGGAGCGCCCCGTCGTGGAACCGCACGAGGCCATGCACGATCGACTGCGGGTGCACCACCACCTCGATCCGGTCGTAGGCGATCCCGAACAGGAAGTGCGCCTCGATCAGCTCGAGCCCCTTGTTCATCAGGGTGGCCGAGTCGATGGTGATCTTGGCGCCCATGCTCCAGGTCGGGATGGGCCAGCGCCTGCTCGGGCGTGACGTCGGCCAGGCTGGAGGCCGGCAGCCACGGAACGGCCCGCCGGACGCCGTCAGCACCACGCCCTCGATCGTCTCGGGACGTGGCCGGCCAGGCACTGGGCAGAGCGCCGAGTGCTCGCTATCCACCGGCAGCAGCTCGCGGCCGGCCCAGCGCTGGGCGGCCAGCACCAGATCGCCGCCGGCCACCAGCGACTCCTTGTTGGCCAGCGCCACATCTGAGCCCACCTCGAAGGCGGCCAGCGTGGCCTCGAGCCCTGCCGCCCCCACCACGCCGTTCAGGACGACGTCGGCGCCGCAGTTGCGCACAAGCTCGACGACGCCCTCGGGGCCGGCCAGCACGCGGCCCGAAAAGCGGCCACGGGCCCGCTCGGCGGCGGTCGGGTCGGCCACCGCCAGCAGTTCGGCGCCGCAGGCCTGGGCAGCGTCCAGCAGGCCGTCCACATCGGAGTGGGCGGCCAGGCCGCAGCAACGCAGGTCGGGGTTTCCGGCGACGATCTCGAGCGCCTGTGCTCCGATCGACCCGGTGGCGCCCAGAACGCACACGGACCTCATGCTGGTCCAGTGTATCGGCGGGGCGTTGGCGGACCGTGAACCGGAAGGCGGGTCAGGGGCGTTTGGCCGTCTCGGCGATCGAGCGCGGAAGCCCTCGCTGGCCCTCGATCGGGCCTTCCCAGATGACGTGGCCGGACACCACGTCGACCACGAACCCGCGGTCCTCGCAGCCGACAGCGGCGTACCGGTGGCGAGGCTCGTCGGGCAGCCCCCAGCCGAACCAGTCGGCATCGTCCTGCGACAGGGCGGGCCTCTGCGCGCGGGCAACGTCGATGGCGTTGGCGACCCGCTGGTCGGCCGCGCCCGCGCCCATCCCGACGAGGCCGCGCAGCGGGTTCAGGGCGCTCAACGCGCGTCTTCGGGTGGGCCGCGCCACCGACACATGGTAGACCTGCCGCATGCCCCACGGATCCTGGCCGGCCGGCCTGCCAACCGTCCTCCAACTGCAGAAGGTGCACTCGACGCCGCTTCCGCCCCCGTGGGCTGAAGATGACGTCCGCTTCACTGAGTCGCTGGCGTCCGAGCTGGTGGTCCGCCTGAGCGCGCCCGGCGACGTCGTCTTCGACCCCTTCGCCGGCTTCGGGACGACGCTGGCGGTCGCCGAGCAGTTGGGCCGGCAGGGTTGGGGCCTCGAACTCGACCCGGAGCGGGCGGCCTTCGCCCGCGCCAGCTTGGCGGCGCCCGAGCGGCTGCTCACAGGCGATGCCCGGCGACTGGGCGAGTACGCCATCCCACCGGTCCAGCTGTCGCTGACGTCGCCGCCCTACTCCTCGCCGGGCGAGCCGCATGCCGCGCTCTCCGCCTACCGCGACCCCAATCCAGGCTACGCCGAATATCTGGCCGGGCTGACCGGCATCTACCGCGAGCTGGGCGCGCTCCTGCTGCCCGACGGCTGGGCGGTGCTGGAGGTCTCAAACCTGCGCGTCGATGGCCGCTTCACGCCGCTTGCCTGGGACGTCGCCGGCGCGGTCGGGCGGGCGCTGCCCTTCGCCGGCGAGCTGGTGGTGCACTGGCAGCCGACCTACGGCTACGGCTACGACCACAGCTACTGCCTGCTGTTCTCGCCGCCGCGCTGAACTGCCGGTGCCAGGCCGGTGCCAGGCAAGTGCCAGGCACCGGCCGTTTCTGAACTGCCGGTGCTCGCCGCCGCGCTGAACTGCCGGTGCCAGGCCGGTGCCAGGCAAGTGCCAGGCACCGGCCGTTGTCGGAACTGCCGGTGCCAGGCTGGTGCCAGGCAAGTGCCAGGGCACCGGCCGTTTGAGTTGGAAAGAACGGACACCGGGGCCTGGCCCCGGCTCCTAGGCGCGGCCGATGGCGAGGGCCACGAAGTAGGCCGCGGCTCCGGCAAACAGGAGCGCGTCCAGGCGGTCGAGCACGCCGCCGTGGGCCGCCAGGATGCGGCCGGTGTCCTTCACCCCCACATCGCGCTTGAGGTACGACTCAAAGAGGTCGCCCAGCGGCGCGGCCAGCGTCACGGCGGCCGCCAGCTCCATCGAGTGAAGCGGCGACAGCGGCACCCCCGTGGGCTGGTGGTAGACCGTGAAGAACACGGCCGCAAAGCCGAACACCAGCCCGGCCACGAACCCCTCCACCGTCTTGTTGGGCGAGATCACGCCGGCCAGCCGGCGGCGGCCGAAGGTGCGGCCGACCGCGTAGGCGGCCGAGTCCGAGATCCACACGCCCAGGAACACCGCCAGCAGCAGATCACGGCCCCAGTCGCCCGGCCCGGGGATATCGCGGATCGCCACCAGCAGGCCGATCCCGTCGCCGACCAGGCCGACGCGAACACAGTCGAGCGGCCTGCACCGAGGCCCGCTGGCGAACGTCGGCTACCGCTGACAGCCAGAACGCCACCGCGAAGGTCGCCAAAGCGGCGCCAGCGCCCGCCCCAGGCCGCCCCGTGGATGGCCACGACCACCGGCACGACGCCGGGGACGCCTGCCGGGATCAGCGGCCGCAGGTCGCGGCATGGTGTCCAGACTCGTTCACGGCCAGCACCGCGGTGACCGCCGCGAGCCCCGCCAGCACCCAGCCGCCCGCGTAGGCGGCGTACACCGCCAGGGCGATCAGCGGGATTGCGACCAGCACCCGCGAGACGAGCCCGCTCACCGGCGACCGTACCTGCGCCGGCGGGTGGCGTAGGCCTCCAGCGCCTCGCGCAGGTCTTCCGCATCGAAGTCCGGCCACAGCTGCGGGGTGAAGTGCAGCTCGCTGTAGGCGGACTGCCAGAGGAAGAAGTTGGACATGCGCAGCTCGCCTGACGTGCGGATGATCAGGTCGGGGTCGGGCATCTCGGGAGCGTACAGACGGAGGGCGACGGCCTCCTCGTCGACCTGCTCGGCCGGCACGCCGTCGGCCACCAGCCGGCGGGCGGCGGCCACGATCTCGTCGCGGCTGCCGTAGTCGAAGGCCACCCACAGGTCGAGCCGGCGGTTCTCGACCGTGCGCTGCTCCATGTCGGCCATCAGCTCCAACAGGCTCGGCGTCATACGGTCGCGGCGGCCCACGAAGTGCACCCGCACGCCCTGCCGGTGCAGGTCCGGGAACTGCTCGCGGATGGTGTCGGCAAAGAGCTCCATCAGCCCCTCCACCTCCTCCTCGGAGCGTCCCCAGTTCTCGGTCGAGAAGGCGTACACGGCCAGGCTGCGCAGGCCCAGCTCGGGCGCCGCCTCCACCGTCCGCCGCAGCGCCCGGGTGCCCGCCCGGTGGCCGGCGATCGGCGGCAGTCCGCGCCGCTTGGCCCAGCGCCCGTTGCCGTCCATGATGATGGCCACGCTGCGCGCGGTGTCCGCGAGCGGGCCTTCGGCGCTCGGCCGCCGGCTGAGCGTGCGCAGGGCGCGCAGCTGTCGCAGCCGCCGTGCCAGCGGCGGCGCCGTCAGACCTCCATGATCTCGGCCTCTTTGGCCTTCAGCGCGGCGTCGATGGCGGACGTGTACTGGTCGGTCAGCTTCTGCAGCCGATCCTCGGCCCGGTGCACGTCGTCGGCGCCGGTGTCGCCGCCCTTCTCCAGCTCCTTCAGCTGGTGGATGGCGTCACGGCGAACGTTTCGGGCCGCAACCCGGCCCTCCTCGGCCATGTGCCGCACCTGCTTGACCAGCTCCTTGCGCCGCTCCTCGGTCAGCTGCGGGATCGGCAGCCGGATCAGCTGGCCGTCGTTGGACGGCGTCAGACCAAGGTCGGACTCCAGGATGGCGCGCTCGATGTCGCGCATGGTGGACTTGTCGAAGGGTGTGATGGAGAGCAGCCGCGGCTCCGGCACCGAGATCGTGGCCACCTGGTTCAGCGGCATCTTGGTGCCGTAGGCGTTCACCTGCACGCGGTCGAGCAGGGCGGTTGAGGCCCGGCCTGTGCGGATGGTGGTGAACTCGTGCTTGACCGAGTCCACGCTCTTGGTCATGCGCCGCTCGGCATCGCCGAGCACGTCGTCGATCATTGCGTCACCTCGACTGGGATCGGCCCCGGCGAGGGCCGGGATCGGATGGGGGCGACGAGATCAGCGTGCCGATGCGCTGGCCCGAGGCGATCCGGCCGATGTTCCGCTCGTCGTCAAGGTTGAACACATACAGCGGCAGGCGGTTGTCCATGCACAGCGAGAGTGCGGTCACGTCCATCACCTTGAGCCCGCGTTCGATGGCCTGGATGTGCGTCAGCTCGGGGATCAGGCGGGCGTCCGGGTTGATCCGGGGGTCGTCGTCCAGCACGCCCTCCACCCCGTTCTTGCCCATCAGGATGGCCTGGGCGCCGATCTCCAGCGCGCGCAGCGCCGCCGCCGTGTCGGTGGTGAAGAACGGGTTGCCGGTGCCGGCCGCGAAGATCACCACCCGCCCCTTCTCCAGGTGGCGGATGGCCCGGCGGCGGATGTACGGCTCGGCCACCTCGGCGATCTGGATGGCCGACAGCACGCGGGTGTGCGTGCCCAGCTGCTCCAGCGCGTCCTGGATGGTGAGCGCGTTCATGCACCGTGGCCAACATGCCGGCGTAGTCGGCGGTGGCCCGGTCCATGCCGCCGGCCGCCTCCCGGGTGCCGCGCAGGATGTTGCCGCCGCCGATCACGATGGCGGTCTCGACGCCGGTCTCGATCAGGTCGGTGACGGCCCGCGCCACCGCCTTGATGCGGGTCGGGTCCTGACCGTACTCGCGCTCGCCCATCAGCGCCTCGCCGGACAGCTTGAGCAGGATGCGGGCGAAGGCCGGGCCGCCGGCGGTGCTCACCCCGCACCCACCTCGAAGCGCGCGAAGCGCTTGACCTCGATGTTCTCGCCCATGGTCGCCGACAGCTCGGCCCGCAGCGCTTCGATCGTCTTGCCGTCGTCCTCGGGCCGGATGGAGGGCTGGTCGAGCAGCACGTAGTCGGTCAGCGACTTGCGCCACATGCCGTCGGCGATCTTGTCCAGCATCGCCTCCGGCTTGCCCTCGGCCGCCGCCTTGGCCCGGAAGATCTCCATCTCGGAGGCCCGGAACTCGTCCGACAGCTGATCGGCCGACACCACCCGCAGGTCCTTGTGGGCCGCCACCTGCATGGCCACCTTGTGGGCCAACGCCTTGAATCCGTCGTTTCGGGCCACGAAGTCGGTCTCGCAACCCACCTCGATCAACGTGCCGACGCGGCCGCCGTGCACGTAGGCCTCGATCAGGCCCTCGCCGGTGCCCCGGCCGGAGCGCTTGGAGGCCGAGGCCGCGCCCTTCTCGCGGAGCACGCGGACAGCGGCGTCCATGTCGCCGCCGGTCTCGGCCAGCGCCCGCTTGCAGTCCATCATGCCGGC
>CAVUSN010000010.1:0-72283 GCA_963744065.1 uncultured Actinomycetes bacterium
TGGACGCCCCAGATCCTGGACGGGCTGGTGCGGGCCGAGGTGCAGGTCGGCAACGAGATCGTGGTCGGCGGCACCTTCACACAGGTCCAGAACAAGGGCGGGGCGACGCTGACCCGCAACGAGATCTTCGCCTTCAACGCCCAGACCGGGGTCATCGACCCCAACTTCGCTCCCAACATCGCTGGCGGCGAGGTGTCCACCCTTACCGCCGCGCCCGGCGGCACTGCGGTGTTCGCGGGCGGCGAGTTCCAGACCGTGAACGGCGTCACTATGAAGCGGCTGGTCAAGCTGAACATGGCCGACGGCTCGATCGTCTCCGGCTTCAAGGCGGTCATCTCCGGCAGCTGGGTCGAGGACACGCAGGTGCTCGGCAATGACCTGTACATCGGCGGCGCCTTCAGCTCCGTCAACGGCGTGGTGCGCGGGCGGCTGGCGGCGGTGGATGCGACGACCGGCGCGGTCGACCCCAACGTCAACGTGAACTTCGCCACCAAGCGCCAGGGCACGCTGCGGGTGGCCCACTTCGACATCTCGCCGGACGGCACCAAGCTGATCGCGACCGGCACCTTCCTGACCGCCAACGGCCTGGATCGGGCGCAGATCGCGATGCTCGACCTGACCAGCACCCCGGTGTCGGTGTCCAGCTGGGAGACCAACAGCTTCAAGCCGGGCTGCTCGACCCACTTCGACACCTACATCCGCGACGTCAAGTTCTCGCCCGACGGTTCGTACTTCATCGTCGGCGACACCGGCGCCTGGTTCGGCGGCCCCAATGCGGGCGTCCTGTGCGACTCGGTGCAGCGCTGGAACGCCAGCGCCACCGGCCCCAGCCAGCTGCCGACCTGGGTCGACTACACCGGCGGCGACAGCACCACCCAGATCGCCGTCACCGGCACCGCCGTGTACGCAGGCGGCCACCAGCGGTGGGAGAACAACCCCTTCGCCGGCGACGCCGCCGGGCCGGGCGCCACGCAGCGGTTCGGCATCGCGGCCCTGGATCCGGTGAACGGCCTGCCCTACTCATGGAACCCAGGCCGTGACCCGCGCGGCACCGGTGTGTGGGCGCTCTTGCCCACCGCGGACGGCCTGTGGGTGGGTTCCGACACCGCGTACATCGACGCGCTCTACCGGCCGCGCCTGGCCATGCTGCCGGTGCTCGGCGGCACCACCCCGCCTGTTGCCAACCCGGGCACGCTGCCCGGCCAGCTGGTGACCATGGGCGCCGGCTCCTCGCCGGTCGGCCGCAGCTTCGACGGCACCACCGCCGGCGCCAACTCAGTGCTGGGGGCGGGCGGCGTCGACTGGTCGCATGTGCGCGGCGCCTTCATGCTCTCGGGCACGCTGTACACCGGCTGGGATGACGGCCACCTGTACGCGCGCAGCTACGACGGCAGCACCTTCGGGGCGGCCACGGCGCTCAACCTGAACGGGCTGACGTCGGCCAACTTCCCGATCGCGAGTCTGACCGGGATGTTCTTCGACAAGGCCAGTGGGCGGCTCTACTACACGGTCGCCGGCGACAGCCACATGTACTACCGGTACTTCGAGCCCGAGGACGGCGTGGTCGGAGCGCAGACCTTCACTGCATCGGGCAACGGCGACGGCCTGAACTGGTCGAGCGTCAGCGACATGACCATGGCCAACGGGCGCATCTACTACGTCGTGTCCAGCTTCGGCCAGCAGAACCTGTACCGGATCGACTTCACCAACGGCGTCCCCGTGCCCGGCACGCAGGTGCTTGTCAGCGGCCCGGCCAAGGGCGACGGCCAGACGTGGGGCGGTCGAGGGATGTTCCTGCTCTCGACCTAGCAAGGGTTCGCCGCAGGGGGCTCCGGCGACACAGGGGCGGTGCCGCAAACACCGCCCCGCCACATACGCAGACAGCCGGCCGGCGCGAAAGCGCCGGCCGGCTCGCGTTAAGGCCGGTGCCTGGCACGTGCCTGGCACCGGCTTTCCCTGGCCCTCTGCCTTCACCTGCCGGTGCCAGGCACGTGCCTGGCACCGGCCTCAGAGGCGCGAGCGGATGGCCCACAGGTCGGGGAAGACGGG
This sequence comes from uncultured Actinomycetes bacterium, assembly GCA_963744065.1. Lineage (GTDB taxonomy): Bacteria > Actinomycetota > Thermoleophilia > Gaiellales > JAICJC01 > DASUHT01. Next base: position 2,050 of record CAVUSN010000010.1, read on the forward strand.
CCGGAAGAGCGTTGTGCGCAGGTACTCGGCGCCGGCGGAGCCGCCGGTGCCGGCCCGGGCGCCGATCGTCCGCTCCACCATCTTCACGTGCCGGTAGCGCCACTCCTGGATGCCCTCGTCGATGTCGACCATGCGCTCGCACACCCCGGCGCCGGTCGGGTCGCCGCGGTAGACCATGATCAGCATCTCCTGCACTGCCTCATCGGCGTCCAGCGGCAGGCTGACGTCCCGCTCCAGCGCCGCCGCAGGCAGTTCGTGTCCGCGAGCGGCCAGGAACCGAAGCAGCGCGTCATACACCGAGGGCCGGGCCATTGCCTCGGCGATACGTCTCCGGCCCGGGCTGCCCTCGGGGTAGGGCGCCAGCATCGACGGGTGGCGCCGGCCCAATACCGCCTCCAGCTCGCGGAACTGGGCGGACTGGAAGCCAGACGCCGACTCCAGCCGGTCGCGGAAGGAGCCGAAGCCCAGCGGCGTCATCGTCTCCAGCACGTCGATCTGGGCCACCACCGTCTTCAGGATCGTGAGCACGCGGCGGGTGGTGTGCATGGCGGCGTCGGCGTCGCCCGCCTGCAGCCTCCGGCTCAGGTGGGCCAGTTCGTGCAGGAGCTGCTTGAACCACAGCTCGTACACCTGGTGGATGACGATGAACAGGTGCTCGTCATGCTCGGGCCCCTCCGACAGCGGCTTCTGCAGGGCCAGCAGCTCGTCAAGCCGCAGATACGAGGAGTAGGTCAGGGCGCGTTCGTGCACCGGCACTAACCATAGGCGAGCGATCCGCCAGAGAATTCAGCCATGGCCATCCAGACGCGCGCGTTGACTTTCCCCCATGGGTGCGGCAAGATCACCGGTCTAGACCGCCTCGCTGGGGCTGAAAGGAGTGTGAATGTCGGGAATTTCGGAATCGGATGCCCGTGACCTCGAGGGCTTCGGTTACAAGCAGGAGCTGCACCGCACGCTGGGCAGCTTCTCGTCGTTCGCGGCCGGGTACAGCTACATCTCGATCCTCACCGGCATGTTCCAGACGTCCGGCCTCGGCTTCATCTTCGCCGGCCCGGCCTTCATCTGGGCGTGGCTGTTCGTCATGTTCGGCCAGTTCATGGTCGCGTTGCAGTTCGCCGAGTTGTCGGCGCATTACCCGCTGGCCGGCTCGGTCTACCAGTGGTCGAAGAACCTCGCCGGCAAGGCGTGGTCCTGGAACACAGGGTGGATGTACCTGTGCGCCCAGATCGTCACCGTGCCCGCGGTGGCGCTCGCCTGGCAGGTCATCCTGCCGCAGGTCTCATCGCATTTCCAGCTCTACGGTTCGGCTGCGAACTCCGGCAACCTGTACTCCCGTGATTTCGCCGTCAACGCCGTGATCCTGGCGCTGATCATGGTCACGCTGACCACGATCATCAACATCCTCGGGGTGGGCGTCCTGGCCCGCATCAACAACATCGGCGTGATCGCCGAGCTTGTGGGCGCGACCGGACTGATCGTGCTGCTCCTGTTCCACGCCAATCGCAGCCCGGTCAAGGTGCTCACGACCACCTCCGGCACCGGTACCGGACATCAATGGGGCTATCTTGGAGCCCTTCTGATCGGCGCCATCATGCCGCTATACGTGATGTACGGCTTCGACAGCGCCGGCTCGCTGGCTGAGGAGACCGACGATCCACGGCGGAAGGCGCCCAAGGCGGTGCTGCAGGCGCTAGCTACGGCTGGCACCATGGGCTTCCTGCTGATCCTGTTCGGCGCCATGGCCGTCAACGACGCGCTCTTCAACAACGCTCCCACGGACCTCGCCGGCGGGCTGACGAGCGTGACCATCAGCGTGTTCGGGTCGACAGTTGGCAAGCTGTTCCTGCTCGATGTGGCGCTTGCCATCTTCGTCTGCTGTCTGGCCATCCACGCCATGTCGGTGCGGATCCTGTTCGCGATGGGCCGGGACAACAACCTGCCCGGCGGGAGCCGGCTGGCGCACGTCTCGGGCACACGCAAGGTGCCGGTGTTCCCGGCGGTCCTGGTGGGCGCGATCTCGATGATCATCCTGGCCTTCAACATCTACAACCAGTACGCGTTCGAGGTCATCATCGCCCTCGGCATCGTGTTCATGTACATGGCCTACCTGGGCGTGACCATCCCCCTGCTGCAGCGGCGGCTGGCGGGCTGGCCGGGGAACCTGCCGGACGCCCGCGACGGGCTGTTCGGCCTCGGCCGGTTTGGGGTCGTCACCAACGTGCTGGCTGTGGTCTACGGGATATCGATGAGCGTGAACCTGGCCTGGCCGCGGACCGAGTTCTACGGCACACGCTGGTACCAGCACTACGGCGTGCTGATCGGCATCGGCATTGTGGTTGGGACCGGGCTGCTGGTCTACTTCGGCTACCAGCAGAACCGAACCGAGGTGCTGGCCGAACACCGCGCCTCCGCGGCGTCGCTCTCGTCGGCGATGAACGAGCCGCCGCCGATCCACGGCGGCCCCTGAACGGCAAACCCGCCGGGGCGGACCGGAAACGGTCCGCCCCGGCGGCTCACGTGGCGACGAGATGACCACTGAGCAGACTGAGCTTCGCAAGTTGGTGCGCCGCGACCTCGCCGTGGCGGGCGGCGGAAGCCTGGTAGCCATCTGGCTGCTGGCGGTGCTGACGCTCGGCAAGTTCGGCGTGATATCCCAGCTGACGGCCTATCGGGTCGTTGTTGCCGTCTCGGCGGTGGTCGCCGGCGGCTGTCTGTACTCGTGGGTGGCGGGCCCGCGCTCGATGCTCCGTGAGCGGTACTTCGTGCTGGTGCCGGCGTTTCTCGTGGCCGGCCCCGCGCTCTACTCCGCATACCAGCTGGGGGGCGGCGCCGGGGCTGTCATCGTCTCCTCGGCCGTCGGATTCTTTGCCGCCGTCGTGCTAGGCCTCGCCGTCAGCTCCCGGCGGCGGTCGGCCCGCCGCGGCTGATCTATCCTGCGCGGCCGTGGCCGAGTCCTACGTCTACACCATGCACCGGGCCAACAAGTTCTACGGCCCCGAGCGGCAGGTGCTGCGCGACATCTCGCTGAGCTTCCTGCCCGGCGCCAAGATCGGCGTGCTGGGGCCCAACGGCGCCGGCAAGTCGACGCTGCTGCGGATCATGGCCGGGCTGGACGAGCTGTCAAACGGGGTCGCCCAGCTGGCGCCCGGCGCCACCGTCGGCCTGCTGCCGCAGGAGCCGGTGCTGGATCCGGCCAAGGACGTGCGCGGCAACGTCGAAGACGGAGTGGCCGAGAAGCGGGCGCTGCTGGATCGCTTCAACGAGATCTCGGCCCGCTTCGCCGAGCCCATGTCGGACGACGAGATGCAGGCGCTCCTCGACGAGCAGGGCGAGGTGCAGGACCGGATCGACCGCACCGACGCCTGGAGCCTCGATCGCATGCTGGATGTGGCCATGGACGCGCTGCGCTGCCCGCCCCCGGACGCGCCGGTGGACAACCTGTCCGGCGGCGAGCGGCGCAGGGTGGCGTTGTGCCGGCTGCTGCTGTCATCGCCCGACCTGCTGCTGCTGGACGAGCCCACCAACCATCTGGACGCCGAGTCGGTGGCCTGGCTGGAGCGGTTTCTGGCCGAGTTTCAGGGCACGGTGCTGGCGGTCACCCACGACCGCTACTTCCTCGACAACGTGGCCGGCTGGATCCTGGAGCTGGATCGCGGCCACGGCATCCCCTTCCGCGGCAACTACACCTCCTGGCTGGAGCAGAAGCAGGCCCGCCTGGAGGTGGAGGAGAAGCAGGTCTCGGCCCGCCGCCGCACGCTGGCCCGGGAGCTGGAGTGGGTGCGCATGGCCCCACGCGCCCGGCACGCCAAGTCGAAGGCCCGGGTGGACGCCTATGAGTCGCTGCTGGCCGAGGAGCAGGCGGTCAAGCTGGACTCGGTCGAGATCCACATCCCGGCCGGCGCCCGCCTGGGCGACCAGGTGGTCGAGGCCAGGGACCTGCGCAAGGGCTATGCCGACCGGCTGCTGATCGACGACCTGTCATTCTCGCTGCCGCCGGGCGGGATCGTCGGCGTGATCGGGGCAAACGGCGCCGGCAAGACCACCCTGTTTCGGATGATCTCGGGCCAGGAGCAGCCCGACTCCGGCACGCTGCGGGTGGGCGACTCGGTGGAGCTGGCCTACGTCGACCAGGCGCGGGCCGACCTCGACCCGGCCAACACGGTGTGGAAGGAGGTGTCCGGCGGCCACGACCGGATCACCGTGGGCGGCCGCGAGATCGCTTCGCGGGCGTACGTGGCCTCGTTCAACTTCCGCGGTGGAGACCAGCAGAAGCGGGTCGGCGACCTGTCCGGCGGCGAGCGGAACCGCCTGCACCTGGCCAAGCTGCTGCGCTCCGGCGGCAACCTGCTGCTGCTGGACGAGCCGACCAACGACCTGGACGTGGACACCCTGCGGGCGCTGGAGGACGCGCTGGTGTCGTTCGCCGGCTGCGCCATGGTGATCTCACACGACCGCTGGTTCCTGGACCGGGTGGCCACTCACATGCTGGCCTTCGAGGGCGACTCGCAGGTGGTGTGGTTCGAGGGCACGCACGACGAGTACGAGCGAAACCGGCACGAGCGGCTGGGGGCCGAGGCCGACCAGCCGCACCGCATCAAGTATCGCCCGCTGGTCCAGGGCTAGCGACTCGGGGCCAGGCTTCAGCCTGGCCCCGCATTCCGGGTTCCACGGCCGCCAAGAAGCCGGTGCCAGGCACGTGCCTGGAGGTGGTTCCTTAATGGCGTCGTTGCGAGGCGCAGGATGCGGGCACGCTGGCAAGGATCGAGCGGCGAGCGGAGCGCAGGCGTGGTTTCGCCACGTTGAGCACCGCACGCCGCGTGGGACGCAGCCAGCGTGCCCGCAGACCAGCCGCAGCAGACGTTCATTGAGGAACCACCTCCTGGCACCGGCCGTTGGCCGCTTCAGCGGCCGACCGGTGTCATGTCGGCGTAGCGGGCGCCGTGCACCGAACCGGCCGGGAAGGCCCGCTCGATCCGCCGCAGGTCGTCGTCCGACAGCTCGATGTCGGCGGCCGCCACGTTCTGCTCCAGGTAGCGGATGCGCTTGGTGCCGGGGATGGGGACGATGTCGTCGCCCTGGTGAAGCAGCCAGGCCAGGGCCACCTGGCTGGGCTCGACTTCGCGTTCCCGGGCCAGTTGCTCGACGCCTTCCAGCAGCTGCAGGTTGGATTCCAGGTTGCCGTCGCTGAAGCGCGGGTTGGTGCGCCGGAAGTCGTTCTCGGCCAGCTGTTCGCGGGAACGCACGGCACCGGTCAGAAAGCCCCTGCCCAGCGGGCTGTAGGCAACCAGGGTGATGCCCAGCTCGCGCACCGCCGGCAGCACCTCGGCCTCCACGTCGCGCGTCCACAGCGAGTACTCCGACTGCAGGGCGGCGATCGGGTGCACCGTGTGCGCGCGCCGGATCGTCTCGGCCGAGGCCTCGGACAGGCCGATGTGGCCCACCTTGCCCTCCGCCACCAGCTCGGCCATCGCGCCCACGGTGTCCTCGATCGGCACCTCGGGGTCGACCCGGTGCTGGTAGTAGAGGTCGATGTGGTCGGTGCCCAGCCGGGCCAGGGACTCCTCGCAGCACTGCCGCACGTACTCCGGCCGCCCGTTCACGTCCCGCCTGGCGGGATCGTCATGGTCGCGCACGATGCCGAACTTGGTGGCCAGCACCACGCCCTGGCGGCGGCCGCGCAGGGCCTCCCCGACCAGCAGCTCGTTGTGCCCCAGGCCGTAGACATTGGCTGTGTCGATCAGCGTCACGCCCAGCTCCAGCGCACGGTGGATGACGGCGATCGACTCTGCCCGGTCGGCCTGACCGTAGAACTCCGACATGCCCATGCAGCCCAGGCCGATGGCCGAGACGGCCGGGCCCCCAGCTCCCAGTACGCGTGTGTTCACTGTGCCCCCTTGGGTTGCGGTGCCGTGCCGCTGGCCTCGGGCCAGCCCTCCAGGTGACCTTCCCAGTCGCCCGCGCTTTGAACATGGATGTGGGTCGCAATGCGCAGGCCGGTGGGGTCGTCCAGGCTGCCGGCGGCGATGGAGATGGTCGGCCGGTCGGCCCGCGACCAGAACAGCCGGCCGCCGCATACCGCGCAGAAGCCGCGGCGGGCGCCGTCGTGCTCGTGCCAGCGCAGCTGGCCCTCGTCCTCGACCGTCAGATCGTCGCGCGCGCAGGCCGAGTAGGCGGCCGGGCCGCCGTGCGTGCGCCGGCACACCTGGCAGTGGCAGACGTGCACGTCGCGGAGGGGGCCCTCGACGCGGTAGCGGACGGCGCCGCACAGACAGCCACCGGTGGCACGCGCGCGCTCGTCCATGGCCGCTCAGGGTAGCCGCCCCAACCGGGGCCAGGCCCCGGGTGGCCCTCTGAGCAATTTGACCCCGGGCCAGTCCGCGGTTCGCGGTCTTTACATCTGGGAGGGCATCGGGATCGGCGTCGGGGGCGGCACCCCGGCCAGCACGGCCAGGGCGTTGTCGGCCGCCAGCACGGCCATGGCTGTGCGCGTCTCCAGCGTGGCCGAGCCCAGGTGCGGCACCAGCACGGCGTTCTCCAGCTCCAGCAGCCCCGGATCCACCTGCGGCTCGCGCTCGAACACATCCAACCCGGCGCCTGCGATCGTCCCCGCCCGCAGCGCCTCGACCAGCGCCGCCTCGTCCACCACCGGCCCCCGGGTGGTGTTGATGAGATACGCGTGGGGCTGCATCAGAGCCAAGCGGCGGGGGTCGATCAGGTGGTGCGTCTCCGGGGTCAGCGGGCAGTGCAGCGACACCATGTCGGCGCGGGCCAGCAGCTCATCCAGCGACTCCACGTACTCGGCATCAAGCTCGGATTCCAGCTCGGGCGCCGCCTGCCGGCGGCCGGTGTAGGCGATCCGCATCCCGAACGCCCGCGCCCGGCGGGCGGTGGCAGCTCCGATCTGGCCCAGCCCGACGATCCCCAAGAGCTTCCCCTGCAGGCCCGCTCCCAACAGGAAGAACATGCTCCACGACCAGCTGGCCCCGGACCGGACCAGCCGTTCGCCCTCGCCCAGCCGCCGGGTCGAGATCAGCAGCAGCGCGAAGGCCAGGTCGGCGGTGGCGTCGGTCAGCACGCCCGGGGTGTTGGTGGCCACCACGCCGCGGGCTGCGCAGGCCGGCACGTCGATGTTGTCGTAGCCGACGGCGACGTTGGCCACCACCTGCAGGCCGGACCCTGCGGCATCCAGGAAACCGGCGTCGACCCGGTCGTGAAGCAGGGTGACCACGGCATCCGCTCCGGCGATCGCCTCGTGCAGCTCCGCCTGCTCCAGCGGCCGGTCATGCGGCGAGACCCACACGTCGTGGGCGGCTCGCAGCTTCTCGATGGCCGGCTGCGGGATGCGCCGGGTGACCACCACCCGGCTCATACCGTGACGGTCTCCAGCAGGCCGCGCATGGACGCCACGGCAGCCTCCAGGTTCTCCATCGAGTTGGCGTAGGACAGCCGCAGATAGCCGGCGCCGTGGGCGCCGAAGTCGCTGCCGGCCAGCACCGCCACGCCGGCCTCGGAAAGCAGCCGGTCGGCCAGGTCGCGCTCCGAGAGCCCCGTGCCGGTGATGTTGGGGAAGGCGTAGAAGGCGCCCTTGGGCATGAGGCAGCTCACCCCGGGCAGCTCGTTCAGGCGTCCCACCAGCAGCAGCCGGCGGCGGGCGAACTCCGCGATCATCGCGTCCACCTCGGCCCGCGGGCCGATCAGCGCCTCCACCCCGGCGTGCTGAGTGGCCGGGGCCGTGCAGGCCGCCGAGTTGATCAGAAACCGGGTCAGCGGCTCGACCAGCACCTGGGGGACGGCGGCGTAGCCCAGCCGCCAGCCGCACATGGCGAAGGTCTTGGAGAAGCCGTCCAGCAGGATCGTGCGCTGAAGCATCCCGTGGTGGGCTGCGATCGAGTCGTGGCGGCCGTCGTACAGCAGCTCCGAATACACCTCGTCGGACAGGATGAAGCAGTCGTGGTCGGCCAGCACGCGGGCGATGCCGGCGTGCAGCTCGCGGTCGATGGCGCCGCCTGTGGGGTTGGCCGGGGTGTTCAGGATGACCAGCTTGGTGCGCGGCGTCAGCCGCGCGGCCAGGTCGTCGGCGGTGAAGGCGAACCCCCGTCCCTCCACGATCGGCAGCGGTACCGGCGTCGCCCCGGCAAACGAGATGGCCGACTCGTAGATCGGGTAGCCGGGGTCGGGGTAGATGACCTCATCGCCCGGGTCGCAGGTGGCGAGCACGCCGAAGAACAGGAACCACTTGGCGCCCGGCGAGACCAGCACATTGGAGGCGTCCACGCGGATCCCGCGCGACTGGGCCAGGTGCTCGGCGGCCGCCTCGCGCAGGATCGGCAGCCCGGCCGACGGGCAGTAGTGGGTGTGCCCGTCACGCAGCGCGCGCACGCCGGCCTCGACGATGTGGGCCGGGGTGGGGAAGTCCGGCTCGCCGATCTCCAGGTGGATGATCTCCCGGCCCTGGGCCTCCAGCGCCCGCGCCCGGGCCAGCACCTCGAAGGCTCGCTCGGTGCCCAGACGCTCGACACTGGCCGCGAGCTGCATGGGTCAGTCTCCCAGTTCGATCCGCCGCTTGTCCACGAACTCCCGCAGCTCGGCCTCGATGCCGGCGTCCAGCGCCGGCTGCTGGTAGTCGGCCAACTTCTGCCGCCAGATCTCGCCGGCCCGGGCGGTGGCGTCGTGGCCGCCCCGCCGCAGCCACCGCTCGTAGTTGTCGGTCGAGCTCAGCAGCGGGCGGTAGAAGCAGGTGCGGAAGCGCTCCAGCGTATGCTCGGCGCCCAGGAAGTGGCCGCCGTGGCCGACCTCGACGTGCGCGCCCCAGGCCAGGCTGGCCTCGTCCACCTCGAGCGGTGTGAACTCCTCTTTCAGCATGCGCAGGATCTCGATGTCGACGATGAACTTCTCGTAGCAGCTGACCAGCCCCGACTCCAGCCAGCCGGCCGCGTGCATGACGAAGTTGGCGCCGGCCAGGAAGGTCGGCAGCATCGTCATCAGGGCCTCGTAGGCGGCCTGCGCATCCACCGTCTGGCTGGCCGTGAGACCGCCGCCGGAGCGCCAGGGCAAGCCGAACCGGCGCGCAATCTGGCCGGTGCACAGGAGGCCCTGCGCCGACTCCGGGGTGCCGAAGCTGGGCGAGCCGGACTGCAGGTCGGTGTTGGACAGGAACGACCCGAACACCACCGGGCAGCCCGGCCGCACGGTCTGGGCAAGCGCGATCCCGACCAGCGCCTCGGCCATCTGCTGCACAAGTGTCGCCGGCACCGTCACCGGCGACATCGCCCCCATCAGCAGGAAGGGGGTGATTACGACCGGCTGGCCGGCCCGTACGTACTCCAGCATGGCGGCCAGCATGCGGTCGTCGTAGCGAAGCGGCGAGTTGACGTTGATCAGCGAGATCACCACCGGCTCGCGCTCGATGGCCTCCCGGCCGCCGTGCAGGATCTCGCACATGCGGATGGTGTCGGCCGCGTTGGGGCCGGAGGTGACCGAGCCCATGTGCGGCTTGTCGGACAGCGTCATCAGGGCGTACACCATGTCCAGGTGGCGGGAGTCGAGCGGGCGGTCGCCGGGCTCGCAGATGGTGCCGCCGGGCGTGTCCAGCTCGGGGAAGGCCTGGCTCAGCCGGACCAGGTTCTCGAAGTCGGCCATCATGGCCTCGCGGCGGATGTCGCCCTCGCGGATGAACGGGCAGCCGTAGACGGCGCCGAAGGCCATCGCGTCGCCGCCGACGGTGATCGAGTGATCGGGATTGCGGGCTCGCAGGGTGAACTCGCGGGGCGCCTTGGCCACCTGCTCCATCACCCAGTCGGGGTCGAAGAAGACGGTCGAGCCCTCGGTCCGGCAGCCGGCGGCGCGCAGGATCTCAACCGCTTCCTGGAGGATGAACTCAACGCCGATCTCCGACACGATCCGCCGCCAGCCCCGGTCAAGCGTCTGCATGGCGTCCTCGGACAGGATCTCGTACCGGGGCATCGTGTTTCGGAACATGCGACCTCCGCGGATGTCTGCTTGACGGACGCGGGTCGGCGTCCGTATGATCCGTATTACGAAACAAGTGTTCCATATCGTGGATCTGATTGCAATGGAGAAATGACCTCACCACCAGGTCTTCACACAGGGAGCCAGTCGATCGATCGCGCCGCCCAGCTGCTGGTGGCGGTCGCCGAGAGCCGTGACGGCCTCAGCATGAGCGAGCTGGTGGAGCGCACCGACCTGCCCAAGAGCACCGTCTCGCGGCTGGTGGCAGCCCTGGAGCGCAATGCGCTGGTGCAGCGCGACGGCGCTCGCGCACCGCTTCGGCCGGGGCCGGTGCTGATGCGGCTGGCCCGCCGCGGCGTGCCCGACCGCGACCTGCTGGAGCTGTCCGCGCCGGCCATGCAGCGGCTGGCCGAGGCCAGCGACGAGACGATCAACCTGGCCGTGCCGACGCCGCTGGGCGTCGAGCACCTGAGCCAGGTGGACAGCCGCCACTTCCTGGGCTCGACCAACTGGATCGGCCGCCTGGTGCCCCACCACTGCACCGCCGTGGGCAAGGTGTTCCTGGCCTTCGGGGCGGTCCGCCTGCCGCGCGCGCAGCTGGCCCGGTTGACGCCCGACACGGTCACCGATCCGCTCGTGCTGGAGCTGCAGCTGGAGCGGGTGCGGGCGGATGGCTACGCTGTGGCCGTGGGCGAACTGGAGCCCGGACTGTCGGCCGTGGCCGTGCCGATCCGGGGCGGCGCCGGCGAGACGCTGGCCGCGCTCTCGATCTCGGGCCCGGAGGGTCGGCTGCAGCCGGCGCGAATGCATGAGCTTGCCGCCATCATGTTGGAGGAGGCCCGTCTGGTTTCGGCCCGGCTGGGCCACCCGACGACCGAGCGAGGAGCCGCATGACAAACGAAGAGATCCTGCAGGGGCTGTATGACGAGACGCTGATCGGCAACGCGCCCCGCGTGGCCGAGCTGACCAACATCGGGCTGGCCGACGGGATGAATCCCGAGAGCCTGTTGTACGACGCCCTGATCCCGTCGCTGGAGGAGGTGGGCGCCCGCTTTGAGCGCGGCGACTACTTCGTCCCCGAGATGCTGATCGCCGCCCGCGCGATGCAGGGCGCGCTCAACATCCTGCGCCCGCTGCTGGCCGAGACCGGCGCCAAGCCGATCGGCACGGTGGTCATCGGCACGGTCAAGGGCGACGTGCACGACATCGGCAAGAACCTGGTCAACATCATGCTGGAGGGGGCGGGTTTCACCGTCATTGACCTGGGCGTGAACGTCGCGCCCGAGACGTTCGTGCAGCAGATCCAGGAGCACCAGCCGGACGTCGTTGGCTTCTCGGCCTTCCTGACCACCACCATGCCCATGTTCAAGGCCAATATCAACCAGATCGAGAAGGCCGGTCTGCGCGACCAGGTGATAGTCATGGTGGGCGGCGCGCCGGTCACGCAGGAGTACGCCGACGCGGTCGGCGCCGACGGCTACGCGGCCGACGCCTCGACTGCGGTGCGCATGGCAAAGGCCCTGATCGAGCGGCGGCGCGGGGCGGCGGTGACGGCGTGACCGAGGCGGTCGCCGAGCGGCTGCAGGCGCTGGCCGCGGCGGCCAGTTTCGAGGTCACCCCGCGCCAAGCCGGCGGCCTGCGCGAGTTGGCCGGGCTGCTGCCCTCGGGGACATCGGTGTACATCACCAAACTGCCCACGGCGTCGCTGGACGCGACCGAGCGGGCGGCGGTGGAGATCCGCGAGGCGGGGTACGTCCCGGTGCCCCACGTGTCGGTGCGAGGGCTGGCCTCGCTGGACGAGCTGGACGCTCACCTGGGCGCGCTGGCCACCCAGGCCGGGGTGGACGACGTGCTGGTGATCGGGGGCTCGGTGAAGACCCCGGCAGGTGGTCTGACCAACGCCATGCAGGTGCTGCGCTCGGGCCTTCTGGAGCGGCACGGCATCCGCCGAGTGGGCGTGGCCGGCCACCCCGAGGGCAGCCCCGACATCGCGCTGGAGGCGGTGCAGGCGGCACTTGCGGAGAAGAACGAGTTCGCCACCGACTCGGGACTGGAGCTGCGGGTGGTCACCCAGTTCGCGCTTGCCTCCGAACCCTATGTGCGCTGGGAGCAGGCCGCCCGGGCCGCCGGCAACCGGCTGCCGGTGATCGCGGGGCTGCCGGGCGTGACCTCGCCGCCGCGTCTGCTGCGGTACGCGCTGGCCTGCGGCATCGGCCCCTCCATCGAGGTGCTGCGAAAGCAGTCAGGCGGGTTGTTCAAGCTGGCCACCACCCGGGTGTGGCGGCCCGACGCGGTGGTGGAAGGGATCGCCGCCGCTCAGGAGGCCGATCCGGATAGCCTATTTCGGGGCATCCACATGTTCCCGTTTGGAGGACTCCGGGAGACGGCGGTGTGGCTGGCCGACACGCGGGCCGGCGAGACGGCGCTCCCGGCATGATCAGCGAGCGGAAGGGGCGGTGAAGATGGACACGGTGTTGGAGTCCCGCTCGACCCGGGTCGTGATCGGCTCCGGACAGCCCTTCTGCGTGATCGGCGAGCGCATCAACCCCACCGGCCGCAAGGGTTTCCAGGCCCAGCTGCAGGCGGGCGACCTGTCGCAGCTGGAGATCGACATCGCCGAGCAGGTGGCTGGCGGCGCGTATGTGCTGGACGTGAACGTGGGCGACCCGCTGGCCGACGAGGTGGGCCTGATGCAGCGGGCGATCAAGATGGCCCAGGACCTGACCGACCTGCCGCTGTGCATCGACTCCTCGATCATCGAGGCGCTGGATGCCGGGCTCTCGGCCTACGAGGGCAAGGCGCTGGTCAACTCGGTGACAGGCGAGGATTCGCGGCTGGAGGCCATCCTGCCGCTGGTGGCCAAGCACGGCGCGGCCGTGATCGGGCTGGCCAACGACGACGAGATCCCGATGGACGCGCAGCGCAGGCTGGAGGTGGCGCGCAAGATCGTGTCCGCCGCCGGCGACCATGGGATCCCGCCCGAGGACGTGGTCATCGACCCGCTGGCCATGCCGATCGGCGCCGAGCCGCGGGCGGTCACGCTGTTCATCGAGACCGTGCAGCTGATCCGCGACGAGCTGGGCGTGAACATGACATGCGGCGCCTCCAACACGTCGTTCGGCATGCCCGGCCGGCACGCCCTGGGGGCCGTCTTCCTGGCCATCGCGGCCAGCCACGGGCTGACCAGCGCGATCATGGACGCCCGTTCGCCGCAGTGCGTGGACGGCGTGCTGGCGGCCGATCTGCTGCTCGGCCATGACGAGTGGGGGGCGCGCTGGATCGGCGCCTACCGCGCGCGGCAGGCGGCTGCATCGGCGTGAGCGCCGCCGAACCGGTGGAGGTGGGCGCCGGGCGGGTTCGGGTTCGGTTCGCCCCCGATGGCACCGAGACACGGGTGCCGGTGGGAACCACGATCTTCGATGCCGCCTCCTGGAACGGTGTCGCCATCGACTCCACCTGCGGCGGCCACGGCACCTGCAAGAAGTGCAAGGTGCGGCTGGCCTCCGGCACGATCCCGATCTCGGCGGTCGACCCGCGGGCCTTCACCGTCGCCGAGCTGAAGGACGGCTGGCGGCTGGCCTGCCGGGCGCCGGTGACCACCGACCTGGACGTCGAGGTGCCGCCCCTGCAGACGCGGCCCAAGGCTGCGCTGGTCGGCGTCGGCCGGCACGTGATCCTGCGCCCGGCCGTGCAGAAGCGCTACGTGGAGCTCGATGAGCCGTCTCTGGAGGACCAGGCGTCCGACCTGGAGCGGCTGCTGGCGGCCATCTCCGACCTCGAGCTGCGCGTGCACCTGGGCGCGGCCCGCGCCCTTGGGCGGATGCTTCGCAGCTCGGATTTCAAGGTCACCGCGGTGGTCGTGGACGACGAGCTGATCGACATCGAGCCGGGCGACACCACCGAGACGCGGCATGCGCTCGCCTTCGACCTGGGCACGACGACGGTGGTCGCCACCCTGCTCGACCTGACCACCGGCCAGCCGCTGGCCGTGCGCTCGATGCTGAACCGCCAGCAGCCCTATGGCGCCGATGTGATCTCGCGCGTGTCGGCCACCATGATGGACCCCGACGCCCTGGAGGCCCTGCAGGCGCGGGCCGCCGAAACGCTGGACATGCTGGCCGGAGAGGTGTGCGAGCAGGCCGGCGTGGGCCGCGAGCAGGTGTACGAGATCTCGCTGTGCGGCAACGTCACCATGACCCAGCTGGCGCTGGGCATCGACCCCGAGCCGCTGGCCGTGGCGCCCTTCATCATCACCGCCCGCCGGCTGCCCGCGGCGCGGGCCGCGGACTTCGGCGTGCACGTGCACCCGCGCGCGCCGGCGGCCGTGTTCCCGGCCCTGGGCGCCTATGTGGGCGGCGACATCGTGGCTGGCCTGCTGGCGACCGGGCTCACCCGCGACCGCCGGCTGCGGCTGTTCATCGACGTGGGCACCAACTCCGAGATCGCGCTTGGTTCGGCCGAACGTGTGCTGGCCACCGCGGCACCGGCTGGCCCGGCCTTCGAGGCGGCCCAGATCAAGTGCGGGATGCGGGCTGCGGAGGGCGCCATCGAGGGCGTCAAGGTGGTGGATGACGACCTCCAGCTGGAGGTGATCGGCGATGCCGACCCGGTCGGTATGTGCGGATCGGGGCTGGTGGACGCCGTGGCAGCCCTGGTCGGTGTCGGGCTGATCGACCACTCCGGCCGGTTCGTGCCCGACGAGACGGCTGCCGAGCTGCACCCGGGCCTGGCGACGCGGTTGGTCAAGGTCGGCGAGGAGCGCGTATTCGTTCTGGCCTGGCGCGGCGACGATCCGGCCAACGCTGTCTACCTGTCCCAGCGCGACGTGCGCGAGCTGCAGTTCGCCAAGGCCTCCATCGCCACCGGCTGGACGATCCTGCTGCGGGAGCTGGGGATCACGGCCGACGACGTCTCCCAGGTGCTTCTGGCCGGCAGCTTCGGCTCCTATCTGTCGCCGGCCAGCGCCGTTCGTATCGGCCTGGTGCCGCGGCTGGCGCTGCCGCGGATCGTGTCGGCCGGGAACGTGGCCGGCGAGGGCGCCAAGATGGCGGCGCTGTCGGTCAACGAGCGGGCCGCGGCGATCTCCATCCTGGACGAGGTGGAGTACGTCGAGCTGTCGGGGCGGACGGACTTCAACGACCTCTTCATCGACCAACTGGCGTTCCCCGGATGAGGCCGCTGGGCGTGATCGCATGCGGGGCGCTGGCGACCCACGTCGAGCAGATCGCCGTACGCCGCGGCTTCGACCTCGACATCCACCCGCTGCCGCCGGCGCTGCACAACCACCCGCGCAAGATCGCGCCAGCGGTGGTCGAGCTGGTGGAGGAGCTTCGCCCGCGCTACCGGCGGCTGGCCGTTGCCTACGCCGACTGCGGCACCTACGGCGCGCTCGACCGCGCGCTCGAGGGGCGTGGCGTGGCCCGCCTGCACGGCGACCACTGCTATGACGTGTTCTCGGCCGAGGACGTCGCCGCCGCCATGGCGGAACAGCCCGGCACCTACTTCCTGACTGACTTCCTGGCCCGCGGCTTCGACCGCATGGTGTGGCGCGGCCTGGGCCTCGACCGCCACCCGGAGCTGCGCGATGACTACTTCCGAAACTACACCCGGGTGGTGTGGTTGGCCCAGCGGCCGACCCCTGAGCTGGAACGAGCGGCAGCGGCCGCGGCAGCCCGGATGGGGCTGCCGCTGGAGGTCCGGGAGGTCGGCGACGCCGGCCTGGAGCAGGAGCTGGAACGGCTGGTGGGCGGACGCGGCGCGGAGGCGCTGGCCGGATGAGCGCGACCCTGCGCGGTGCGCTGCTGCCGGCGGCCGGAACGCCCTTGCGGGTGGTGGAGCTCGAGCTGGACGAGCCGGCGGCCGGCGAGGTGATGGTCAGGCTGCATGCAAGCGGCGTGTGCACCGACGACCTGAACGTGATGGACGGGATCGTCGACGTGCCCTGCCCGGTGGTGCCCGGCCATGAGGGCGCGGGGGTGGTCGAGCAGCTGGGGCCGGGCGTGCAGGGACTGGAGGTGGGCGACCATGTCGTGCTGTCGTGGGCGCCCTACTGCGGCCGCTGCGAGGAGTGCCTGCGCGATCTGCCGCATCTGTGCAGCCGGATGTGGCCGCTGCTCCTGTCCGGCGGCCTGTTGGACGGCTCCACGCGGCTTCGCTTCGGTTCGGCGCCGGTGCACCACTACTGCTTCCTGTCGTCGTTCGCCGAGCGGGCGGTGGTGCCGGCCCGCTCGTGCGTGCGGATCGATCGCAACGTCCGCTTCGACGTGGCAGCGCTCTTGGGCTGCGCGGTCACCGCGGGTGTGTGCGCCGTGTGGCGAACGGCGGGCGTGCGGCCGGGCGACCGGGTGGCGGTGTTCGGGCTCGGCGGGACGGGGCTGTCGGCCGTGATGGGCGCGGCCGCTGCGGGCGCCGGCCAGGTGGTCGCCGTCGATGCCCGCGAGCACCCGTTGGAGCGCGCCCTGGAGCTGGGGGCGACCGCCGTCGTCAAGGCCGAGGGAGATGCCGAGCAGGTTGCGGCGGCCGTCTGGGATGCCAGCCGCGGGGGCGTCGACTACGCGTTCGAGACCTCCGGCCGGCCGGCCTCGCTGCGGACGGCCTTCCTATCCACCCGGTCGCGCGGAGCGACGGTGCTGATGGGCATCCCGCGATCGGGCGACGAGGTGGCCGTGCCGGCGCTCTCGATCCCGCGCATGGAGCGGCGGATCATCGGCTCGATCTACGGCTCCGCCCGGCCCGACCGCGACTTCCCGCTGATCCTGGACGCCTACCGGCGCGGGCGGCTGCCGCTGGAGAAGCTGATCACGCACCGGGTGCCGCTGGACGGTGTGGAGGAGGCGGTGAGCGCAGTCAGGCGTGGAGAGGCCATCCGCGCGGTGCTAGAGCTGGCCTAGAGAGGCCGGGTGTCCCAGGTTCCGGTGGGCGGCTGTGTGCGCCCACGACGCGGCTGGAGATGGAGCAGTTTGGGTGCCAGGTTCCGTCGACCGGCTGTGACGATGGTGATCGTCACAGCCGCCCACCGGAACCTGGGACACCGGGTGGTTAGTCTGCGAGGGCTGCTGCGACGGCGGCGATGTGCTCGCAGTTTGGGTGCCAGGCACGTGCCAGGCACCGGGTGGTTCAGGCACCGGGGGTTGGTTGGTCAGGCCAGGGCAGCGGCCACGGCGGCGATGTGCTCGGGCGTCGAGCCGCAGCAGCCGCCCAGCACGTCGATGCCCAGCGTGCGCAGCTCGAGCACGTGCTCGGCCAGCGCCTCGGGGCCGACGTCGTACTCGAAACGATCGCCGTGCAGGTGCGGCATGCCCGCGTTGGACTGGGCGATCAGCAGCAGCCCGGCTGGCCGTGCCTCCGCCATCTCGACCGCCACGGTGCGCATGTCCTCGGGGCCGCGGCCGCAGTTGCCGCCGGCCGCGGTCACGCCCAGCTCGGCCATCCGGACAGCCGCCGCCGCCGGGGTCACGCCCATCATCGTGCGCAGGTTGGTGTCGAAGCTCATGGTGGCGGCGATCTCCAGCTCGGGCGCGGCGTCGCGGGCGCCCAGCACCGCCGCCTCCACCTCCGACAGGTCGCTCATGGTCTCGATCAGGAAGAAGTCCGCTCCGCCCTGCGCCAGCGCCGCCGCCTGCTCGGCGAAGATGGCCCGGGCGTCGGCCACCGTCAGCACCCCGAGCGGCTCGATCAACTCTCCGGTGGGGCCGATGTCGCCGGCCACCAGGATGCCGTAGTCGTCCGCCACGGCGCGGGCAATGGCCGCGCCGGCCCGGTTGATCTCGGCGGTGCGGCCGTCAAGGTTGTTCATGGCCAGCCGCGGCGCACTGCCGCCGAAGGTGTTGGTGGTCAGGATCTGGCTGCCGGCCGCTGCGTAGGCGCGGTGGATGGCCTCGATCGCCTCTGGCCGCTCGACGTTCCAGATCTCGCCGGGCTCTCCGGCCTCCAGCCCCGCCTCCTGCAGCATGGTGCCCATGGCGCCGTCGGCAAGCGCGAAGCCGCGGCCGGTGACCAGCTGGCGCAGTGCTGAGCGGGCGGCCACGCTCACCGCTCCTGCCCTGCCACCAGCGCCTGCAGCTGGCCCGGCGGATACGACTGCTCCAACTCCTCCGCGACGCTGGCAGCGACCTCGGCCGGCTCGCCGTCGCGGGTCTGCCAGTCGTCCTGCACCCAGCCCTCCAGATAGGCGTCCGAATCGGCTGCGCCGGTGCGCATGGCCAGCTCGTCGATGGCCTCCTGGAAACGGCTGGGCAGCGGCACCTTGACCGCCGCCCCATTGGCGCCGCGGGCCGTCACCAGAGACGGGATGTCGTGCCAGCGGGTGATCCGGAACTCGGCCATCTTGACCGGACATGGTACCGCCCGGGGCCGAGCTATGACTCGGGGTGTGGCAGCCTCGATGCCCACCGACCGCGACATCCTGGTGCTGGCGGTGCCGGCGCTTGGCGCGCTGATCGCAGAGCCGTTGTACGTGCTGGGCGACACAGCCATCATCGGCCACCTGGGCACGCGGCCGCTGGCCGGGCTGGCGCTGGGCGGCCTGATGCTGGGCGAGCTGTTCGGCTTCTGCACCTTCCTGGAGTACGGGACGACCGCCAAGGCGGCCCGACTTTTCGGCGCCGATCAGGCCGAGGCGGCGCTCGCCGTGGGGGTGCAGGCGACCTGGCTGGCGCTGGCCATGGGGGCCGTGCTCGCCGCGCTGGCGGAGGTGGCCGCCCGCCCTGCGGCCGAACTCCTGGGCGGCGGCTCGACGCCCGCGGTCGCGCAAGCTGTGGAATGGCTTCGGATCGCGTCTCTGGGCGCTCCCGGCGTCCTGGTTGTGGCCGCCGCCCAAGGCTGGATGCGCGGCTTCCAGAACACCCGCACCCCGCTGGTGGTGATCGGCGTGGCCAACATCGGCTCGGTGTGCATGTCCGCGATCCTGGTGATGGGGCTGGGCGTGGGCATCCGCGGCTCGGCGATCGCCAACGTGGTCGCCCAGACCGGCTCGGCGCTGGTCTTCCTGGTCATGCTGGCCCGCACCGGGGCCTCGCTTCGCCCGCACTGGACGGGCATGCGTGGCCAGCTGGCGGCGGCCCGCGACGTGTCCCTGCGCACGCTCTCCTTCTTCCTCGCCTTCACCCTCGCGA
Organism: uncultured Actinomycetes bacterium; assembly: GCA_963744065.1. Taxonomy (GTDB): domain Bacteria; phylum Actinomycetota; class Thermoleophilia; order Gaiellales; family JAICJC01; genus DASUHT01. The sequence goes on from CAVUSN010000010.1 coordinate 21,132, forward strand.
CCGGCGTGGCCGCGCGGATCAGCGAGCCGGTGCTGGCGGCCCAGCAGATCGGCGTCCAGCTGTGGGGGTTCTGCGCCCTCTTCATGGATTCCACCGCGATTGCCGCCCAGGCCCTGGTCGGCCGTCTGCTGGGCGCCTCTCAGGTGGACTGGGCCGACCGCCTGGCCCGTCGGCTGCTCGCCGCCGGAACGCTTCTGGGCTGCGGCTTCGCGCTCGTGCTGGGGGCGGGCTACGCGGTCATCCCGCACATCTTCACGTCAGATCCGGCGGTGCTGCACCAGGCTCGGGTGTTGTGGCCGTGGCTGGTGGTGATGATGCCGGCCGCAGGCTACGTGTTCGCGCTGGACGGCGTGCTGTTCGGGGCCGGCGACCTGCGATTCCTGCGCAATGTGACCGCTGTTGGAGCGCTGCTCGGGTTCGTTCCGCTATCCCTGGCCACGGCCGAGTTCGGCCTCGGCCTGGGCGGGCTGTGGGCTGGGCTCGCGGCCTTCATCGGCTTGCGTCTGGCGCTGGGCTGGGTCAGGTGGCGCGGCGGCCGCTGGTTGGTGGGCGGCGTGGCGATGGTGGACGAAGCTGGATGAGCGCGATCGAGCCCACCCAGATCAGCATTGCGACCGTCGTCACACCTTCCACTGGAGATCCGGCGATGGGTGCCGATATGAGCGCCAGGGGTACGAGGCCTGCCGAGATCCAGCCTACCCAGGCGGGCATCGCATGCGATCGAAGCGCGAGGTAGCCAGTGACGGCGAAGGTCACCGCGAACGCGAACCACGAGAACCCAGCCACCTGGCTGCCGGTGTCCGACATGGCCAACGCCGCGGACAGGTCGAGCGGATGGTCGGCGCGTTGGGCCAGCCCCATCCACGACGCCAGCCCGGCCAGTTGCAGTGTCGCACCGGCCACGCCGGCGGCGAAGGCGAGCCCTGCCAGTGGTCCGGCGTCGTCCCCCTCGGCCTCGGCCAGCGTGATTCGCAGGCCGGCCAGGAACAGCACGAGGGCCACCACGGACAGGGCGAGGATGTACGTGCCGGCCTCCACGGCGGCATGGTGCAACTCGAAGAACGCCGCAATCGACCCCGCCGACGCTCCGTTTTCGGCCGACGGAGTCGCCCCCGGCAGGAGCACCCCGAACGTGGCCAGGCCGACGCTGACCAGGCCGCTCGTGGCTCCCAGCCGGACCAGATGCCCGCGGTCACGACGTCCCGCGAGAGGGGTATGTGTTGGCCGATCGATGTGCGAGGCTGATATAACAGACTCACGGGCCAACGGGAAGTGAGAGAACTGAACCTGCGCGAAAACGGAGCTACCACGGTCACCAGGTCGCGGGGAGTAGGTGCCTTCCTCGTGCTTCTGCTCGTGGTAGGCGCGGCGTACGTCGGCATCGGCGCGGTCGGCCTGTCGGAGCTTGGAGGCGGCGGTGTGGCCCAGTTCGCAGGCCGCGTGCTGTCGATCGAACCCTGGGTGCCATTCGGCCCGGTTACGTCGATTCCGCCTGTCGGTAAGACCACCAATCCGCGGCCGCCGACCGGCACGCAGCCCGTCCCGGCGACTGGTCAGACCGGCGGCGGAGGCACGCTGATCTCAAGCGGCGGCTCGGGCGGCGGCGGCAGCCACAGCGGCGGCGGTGGCTCGGGCGGCGGCGGTACCGGCGCCACCGGCGGCGGCGGCGGTGGTGGAGGCGGCGGCGGTTCTGGTGGTGGTGGCGGTGGTGGCGGTGGCGGATCGCAGGGCAACGGCTGTGGAGCGCACGGCCCCGGCGGCGACGCCGTCAGCGAGAACTCCTGCGGCCACTGCAACCACGACGGCGACCACGACGCCGATGACCGCTGCCATCACCGTCGGCACGGCGAGCATCACCGGCGGCATCACCATCGCTGCCACCACCGTCGGCATCACCGAGGCAAGGGCGATCCGCCCAAGCCCGAGCATCACCACCACGCGCATCACCACCGCGGCCACAAGGGCGACCATGCGGGCGGCTCCGGCCACCACTGCCATCACCATCACCCCTCGCGCCCGCACCACAAGCGCGATCCAGGGCATCATCCCAGTGGCGACCAGCATCACCGGCCGCACCCTACGCACCACCAGCACGGCCACCACCACCACATGTGCGGCGGCAGCCATCACGGCGGCTCGCACCACCATCACGGCAGCTGAACCGCGCAGGGGAACCCCGCCGGGCGGCGAACCAGGGGCCATGGAGAATCCCGAGAACGTCGATCAGGCGCAGGCCCCCGACATGCCGATCCTGGCCCGCATCGTGGTGCCCGTGTCCGCGGTCACCAAGGAGTCGGTGGGCGAGGTCCGCGGTATGACCCGGGAGCACTGTCGGGTGCCGCTGCCCCCATCTGCACGAGTCGTCTCGGCCGAGCGCACGGAGGGTGCCTGGGTGGTCTGGTACGTCGAGAAGGTGGAGGCGATCTAGAGCCGGCTCAGGCCAACTCGAGCCGGCCCAGCGGGATCTCCATCTCCGCCGCCGACAGGCCGCCGTGGTGGCCGTAGAAGCGCTGCTCATAGCGCCCCGGCTCCCACCACCAGGCTGACTCGCCCGGCTCCGGCAGAACCACCACATCGCCCAGCCGGTCGAGCAGGCGCTGGGACGGCTGCGGGCCGAAAAGGCCCTCGGCCACCAGCTCGGCCACCGGTTGCACGCGTGCCCGCTCGCCGGTGATCGCCGCCAGATCGGCGACCAGCTCATCGGTGCACCCCGGCCGGGCGTACAGGAAGAGGTCGCGGGCGGAGCCGCCCGGCGCCAGAGGCCGGCCATCGGCGCCGGTTCGCAGCAGCCGCTCGATGCCCGGCAGCTCGCGGTTTATGTAGACCGTGGTGGCCGGGTCGACCGGACCCATACCGTGGTCCGCTGTGAGCATGACCAGCGCGTCGCCGACCGACCCGGCGACCTGGCCGTGCCAGGCCTCGAGCAGGTCGAGTACTCCGGTCACCGCCGCGTCGAAGTCGGCGGCGTCGGGACCTGCATGGTGGCCGGCGTAGTCCACGTCGTCGATGTACACGAAGCAGTACATCGGGCCGGGTTTGCGCAGCACGCCGGCCAGTTCGGCCAGACCGTCCGCCGGGCTCGTGAACGGGTGTACCTGGGAGCCCGCCAGCGCGACGGCGCTGGCCGGGCTGGGCGCGTAGGCGGCGCTCTGGAAGACGTGTGAGGCGACGCCGCCCGCAGCCAGCCGCTTGTACACGGTCTCGAACGTGGGCACCATGGCCAGCAGCGCTGGCCCGGCCGACGCCAGCGTGCCCGGCTGGTCGTCTCCGGCGAAGCTGAACTGCAGCGGGCACACCATACGGTCGAGCGCGGGCTCGTAGATGAACCACTCGTACAGGCCGTGCTCGGCCACCGGCAGCCCGCTGTGCATGGTCGCCACGTGCGGGGTGGTGGTGGAGGGGAACTGGCTCGTCCAGCGTTCCAGGGAGCCCTGCTCGGCCATCCGGCGCAGAAAGGGGTGGCCTGCGTGGCGCTCGCAGAACCGCCAGCCCAGGGCGTCCACCCACACCAGCACGACCTTGTCGCGGCCGTCCTGGGTCAGCAGTTGTTGCACCAACCCGGGGATGGCGTCGAAGCAGCGGCCGCCGTGGTCGGGGCGCACCCGATCGCGGCTCACGCCGGCTCCCCGGCCCGGGCGGCGGCCAGCTGTTGGGGGGTGTTCACCTCGGATACGGACTCGGGGTGGGGCAGCTCGCCGGCGGCCACCCGCAGCACGTCGATGTGCTCCAGCAGGGCCCGCACCCGCAGGCTGTCGGCCGCCAGCAGCTCGTCCACCTGGGCCAGCACCGAGGTGCGGTACACCCCGCACAGCACCTGCTCACGGCCGTCGGCCAGCGCCAGGGCGGCGTCATGGCCGGCCAGTCGGTCGGCCAGCGCCACAACGAAGTCGGCGTGCAGCAGGGGCAGATCGCAGGACGCGACCACGGTCGCGTCGGCCCGCCCCGCCAGCGCCCGCAATCCGGTCGCCATGCCGCCCAGCGGCCCGCGGTCGGCCCGCTCGTCAACCGCCCGCTCGACGCCGGTGGGCAGCGGCGGCAGGTCCTGATGGGCCGCGTGCACGACCACGAGCGGGCTGGCCACCGGCTCCAGCACCTGGCACACCCAGGTAAGAAGGGGCACCCCGTTCCAGTCGATCCAGGCCTTGGGCTCGCCCATCCGGCTCGACCGCCCGCCGGCCAACACGATCCCCGCCAGGAGGGTGTCTCCTCCGCTCACAGGGTCCGCCGCCGGCCGCTGGCCAGTTCGATCCTCAGCAGCCGGTGGTTGTTGGTGTCGGCCACCAGCAGATCGCCGCCGTCGACCCACACGCCCTCCGGCTCAAACAGGCACGGCGCGTTCGGGCCCGCCGGCGCCAGCGGCGCTCCCGGGAACAGCTCGGCAAGCCGCTCCGGCTCGCCGTCTCCAAACAGGGTCACGCACTCGCCGGTGCCCGGGTCAACCCGGCGGATGGCGTGGTTGTAGGTGTCGGCCACGTACAGGGAGCCATCACCGCCGGCGGCGATGCCAATCGGGTGCTGGAGGAGAGCGTCGGGGCCGGCGCCGTCGCGCAGCCCGAAGCCGAACAGATCGCCCGAGCCGCACACCGTGCGCGCCCGCGGTGAGCCGTCCAGGTCCTCCAGCAGGCGGATGGTGGAGGCCTCGCTGTCGGCGATGTACAGGCGCCCGTCCGGGCCCAGTGCGATGCCGCTGGGCTGGGCGAAGCAGGCCTGGTCGGCCGGGCCGTCGCGGACCGTCTCCGGCCCCGCCCCGGCGAACACCTCAATCTGGCCGGAGTCCGTGTCGTACAGCCAGATCTGGTGTGCGCCGGCCATGGCGATGTAGAGCCGCGACCCGTCCAGCGCCAGATCCCAGGGTGAGCGCAGTGCCGTTGCCTGGCCGTTACCGCCGGCGCTGAACCCGCCCTTGTGCCCGGTGCCGGCGACGGTGGTCACCTGCCCCTGGGCCAGATCGACCCGGCGGATGGCGTGGTTTCCGGAGTCGGCCACCCACAGCAGGTCACCGGCCAGCGCCAGCCCGTTGGGGTGGTGGAAACGGGCGGTGGTCAGATCGCCGTCCGCGAACCCGCCGTCGGGGGCGCCGACCCGCAGCCGCTCGATGCCGTCGGCGTCCACCAGCACGACCTGGTCGTGAGCGGTGTCGGCCACGGCGATGCGGTGATCGTCGGCCACCACCTTGCCCGGGTAGGCCAGCGTGCCGGCCGGCCACGCCTCCTGGCGCAGCGGCAGCTCGCGAGGGGCGATCGTGCCCTGCTCGCGGCCCTGGTCGATCAGTTGGCGGACGACCGCGGCCAGACTCTCGGCGTCCGGCTCACCGGAGCCGGCGGCGGCCAGCCGCCCGGCCGGGTCGATCACGGCCAGCGTCGGCCAGGCCCGCACGCCGTACTGCCGCCAGATATCCATGCCGGAGTCGACCACCACCGGGTGCGTCACCCCGTAGCGGCGGACGGCGTCACGCACACGGTCGGGGTCGCGCTCATTGGGGAACTTGGGCGAGTGCACGCCGATGGCCACGAACGGCTCACCCTCGAGCTCCGTCTCCAGCGCCGCCAGCACGGGCAGCGTGTGCAGGCAGTTGATTCAGCAGTAGGTCCAGAACTCCAGCACCACCACCCGGCCCAGCAGGTCTTCCGGCTCGAGCGGCCGGGACACGTTCAGCCAGGGGGCGTCGGTGGGGAGAGCGGGTGCGCGGACAGCCATGGGCTGAGCCTAGCCGAAGCTGGCTAGCCCGCCGGCTCCCGGCCGCGCCGCCGCAGGACTCGCTCGTCGCCCACCCTGCGGGTCACGCCGCGGGCGTCCATGGCCTCCAGCAGCCCCTGCGCGAACTTGCGCGAAATCCCCAGCCGGTCGCGCAGCTGGGCCAGCGTCACGCTGCCCGATTCGCCGGCCAGCTCGACCGCCGCCTGCCGGGCGGTCTCGAAACCGGCGGCCGTGAACGCCAGTTCCTTGCCGGCCCGGACGATCGTGCCCTGGGCCGCCAGCCAGGCGGCGGCGGCCTGGTCGGCCGGGCCCAGGGCGGGCGGTGTCAGAGGCTCAGCGGCCAGCCGGGCCAGCAACTCGTCGGCGCCTGCGGGCGGCCCCGCCGGTTCCGCGGGTTCCGGCTTGGCGGCCGCCGCCGGCCGCGGCCGCAGCGTGCGGGCCGGCGCCGGGTCGAGCACCCGGCCTCCGGCCACCGTGGTCTGGGGCGCCGTCAGCCGCACCACCAGCTGGTCGTCGCGCAGTGCCGCCAGCGGTCTGGACAGACGCAGCTGGACGGCTCCGGCCTCGCCCGGCTCAATGGCCGCCGCACCCCGCACGGCGATCCGCGCCGGAACCTCGGCAGTGCCGTGGTGGACGGTCACAGGCAGCCCGCTGCGCAGCGCCTGCGGCGCCCCGGCCAGCACTCGCAGCTCGCAGTCCAGCCGGTAGGACGCGCGCAGCACGCCCGGGCTGGCCAGCGTGTGGCCACGCCGCACCTGGCCGCGCTCGACACCGACCAAGGCGAGCGCCACCCGCTGGCCGGCGCCCGCCCGCTCCACCGCAGCGTCGTGCACCTGCACACTGCGCACGCGCACCTCGCGCCCGCCCGGTTCGATGGCCAGCCGGTCTCCCGCCGCCACCTCGCCCGACCACAGGGTGCCGGTGACAACCGTGCCAATCCCACGCAGCGTGAACGAGCGGTCGACCGGCAGCCGGGTCGGGCCGGCCGCCGCCCGGCCGTGGGCGCCGGCGGCGGCGGTGTCCAGTGCCGCCCGCAGCCCGTCCAGCCCGGCGCCGGTGAGCGAGGACACCTCGTGCACCGGGGCTCCCGCGTAGGGGCCTCCCTCCAGCAGTTCGTCGACCGACAGCCGGGCCAGCCCGGCCAACTCGTCGTCCACCAGGTCACGCTTGGTGATCGCCACCACCCCGGCCGGGATGCCCAGCAGTTCGACGATGGCGGCGTGCTCGCGGGTCTGTGGCATGACGCCGTCGTCGGCCGCCACCACCAGCAGGAACAGGTCGATGCCGGTGGCGCCGGCCACCATGGTGCGCACGAACCGCTCGTGGCCGGGCACGTCCACCACCGACAGCCGGCGGCCGGAAGGCAGCTCGAGCGGCGCGTAGCCCAGTTCGATGGAGATCCCGCGCGCCTTCTCCTGGGGCAGCCGGTCGGTGTCGACCCCGGTCAGCGCCGCGACCAGGGCGGTCTTGCCGTGGTCGATGTGGCCGGCCGTGCCGAGCGTCAGCGGTCGAGCGAGATCCTGCGGCATTCCTCATCGGTCAGCGTGCGGCAGTCCAGCAGCACACGTCCCTCATACACCCGCGCGACCACCGGCGGATCGCCGGCCCGCAGGGCCGCGGCCAGCCCGTCGCCGCCCTCCAGCGCGCAGGCGAAGCTGGGCAGTTCGAGCAGTGGCACCGCGCCGCCGCCCACCCGGGCCAGGCTGGCCACCACCTGGCCGTCCAGCCGATCGGCCAGCTCCTGTGCCCGGGCCCGCACCGGCTCGACATCCTCCGCCACCATCCGCAACACCGGCACCTCGCGCAGCGCCCGCGCCGGGTCGCGGTACAGCTCGAGCGTTGCCTCCAGCGCCGCCAGCGAAAGCTTGTCGATGCGAAGGGCGCGCGCCAGCGGGTGCCGGCGGACCGCCGTCACCGCGGCCTGCGAGCCGACGATCACTCCCGCCTGGGGTCCGCCCAGCAGCTTGTCCCCGGAGAAGCACACGAGGTCGGCCCCGGCCTGCACGCTGGAGCGGGCCGTCGGCTCGTCGGCCAGCGCCGGCAGGTCGAGCAGCTGGCCAGAGCCGAGGTCGTCGATCAGCACAAGCCCGCGCTCGCCGGCCAGCTCGGCCAGATCGGCCAGCGGCGGCCGCTCGGTGAAGCCGAGCATGCGGAAGTTCGACTGGTGCACGCGCAGCAGCGCCCGCGTGTCTTCGCCCAGCGCCCGCTGGTAGTCGGCCGTGCGGGTGCGGTTGGTGGTGCCGACCTCGACCAGCCGGGCGCCCGACTGAGCCAGGATGTCGGGGATGCGGAAGCCGTCGCCGATCTCGATCAGCTCGCCGCGGCTGATCACGACCTCGCCGGGAGCGGCCGTGGCCGCCAGGCACAGGAGCACCGCCGCAGCGTTGTTGTTCACGGCCAGCCCGGCCTCCGCGCCGGTCAGCTCGGCCAGGATGCCGCTCAGGTGGTCGTGTCGGGAGCCGCGCGTGCCGGCCCCCAGGTCGTACTCCAGGTTGGAGTAGCCCGCCGCCACGCTGGATATCCGCTGCAGCGCCGCGGCCGCGAGCGGCGCGCGGCCAAGGTTGGTGTGCACGATGACCCCGGTCGCATTCAGCGCCCCGCGCAGGCTGGGGGTGTGCTCGAGCAGCGCGCCGGCGCGGGCCAGCAGCGCGTCGACCGGCGCGGCATCCCCGGCCTCGCGAGCCTCGGCCAGGGCCTTGCGCAGGCCCTCCACCGCCGCCGCGCGCCCGTGCCGGTCGGCCAGCTCCTGTCCGCCGGGGGATCGCAGGAGCGCATCCACCGACGGCAGCTGGCGCAGCGGATTGGCCGTCATACCTGCAATTCTACGTGGCGGGATGCAAAGAGGTCGTTTCACAATGAGCGCCTGCTGCGGCTGGTCTGCGGGCGCGCCGTTGTGAAACGACCTGCCCGCACCTCCCGTCCCCCGCTGTACTCGCTGGAGCATGGCCGTCACCGGCCCAGGCAATGGCCGCGGATCTCCGTGCTGCGGCTTGTGGCGATGTCGATCGCCGCCACCGGCTTGGCGGTGGCCGGCTTCCTGGCCTGGCGGGTGTGGCCGCTGACCGACACCTCGGCCGGCGTCATCCCGCCGTCAGCCGTCTCGTCGCCGTCCACACCGGTGGCGCCAAACGGCGCCGCGCCGCTGCCGGCCCTGTTCGCGACGGCCGTGGTGGACAAGCGGCTGGCCGTGCATGCGGAGGCGGCGCTGGTGGTGGATGCCGCCACCGGTCGTGTGATCTGGGAGCTGCATCCGCACCAGAAGCTGCCGGTGGCCAGCCTGACCAAGCTGATGACGGCGCTGGTGGTCATGCATTCGGCGCCCCGGCTTGACCGCTCGTTCCCCGTCACCCACGGAATGCTGGGCGTGCCCGGGTACACCATCGGGCTGCGGGCCGGGCAGCCTGTCACCGTGCGGAAGATGCTGGCTGCCACGCTGGTCGCGTCTGCCAACGACGCAGCCGATGTGCTGGCCGTGCACCGGGCCGGCTCGGTGCACGCGTTCGTGCGGCTGATGAACGACTGGGCGCACAGGCTGGGCCTGGCGGACACGCGCTACTCCAACCCGTCGGGCATCTACGACACCGGCAACCACTCCTCGGCCTGGGACGTGGCCCAGCTGTCGCGGCTCTTCCTGCAGGTCCCGGAGCTGCGCTCGATCGTGGGCCGGCGGCTGTACACCACCGGCCCCACCACCGGCTACGTCAGCCGGAACCGGCTGCTGTGGACGTACTCGGGCGCGATCGGCATCAAGACCGGCTCAACCACCGCGGCCGGCGTGTGTCTGGCGGCGGCCGCCACGCATCACAAGCGGACGCTGGTGGCGGTCATCCTGCACGCGCACGGAAACGCGTTCGTGAGCGCCGCCCGGCTGCTCGACTTCGGCTTCCGGCACGACTAGCGCTGGACGGTCACGTGGGCCGCGTGCATGCCGAACACCAGCGCCACCACCAGCCCCATATACACAGCGAACACCGTCAGCCGCTGGCTGGCGGTGACCGCGTGGTAGGCCTGTGACTGGAGCGTTCCCCGGCCCTGCCAGCGGCGGTACACCTCGTAGCCGACGAACAGCAGCACGATGATGATGAAGGGGCTCCGCCAGATCACGGCCAGCCCGGCCAGGATGACCAGGCCGACGGCCCAGAAGGCCGGGTGCAGGGCGGCCGCGGCACGGCCGCCGTCCAGCGGCACCACCGGCACCAGGTTGAACAGGTTGAGCAGGCAGCCGGTGTAGGCCAGCGCCCGCAGCAGGTCGGAGTTGGTCTGCTCGGCCAGGAGCAGCGTGCCGAATGCGCCGACGCTGCCCAGCACCGGTCCCGCCAGCCCCACCTTGGCCTCAACGTAGGCGTTCTCGGGCAGTCCGCGCATCGCCACCACCGCTCCCAGGAAGGGGATGAACATTGGCGCAGAGGCCGGCACCCCCTCCCGTCGCAGCTGGATCACGTGGCCCATCTCGTGGATCAGCAGCAGGACGACGAAGCCGACGCCGAACCGCCATCCCCACACCAGTGCGTACGCACCGGCGCTGATCAGGAAGCTGAGCGCAAACTTGAACTTGAACAGCCCGCCCAGGATCAGGCCGCCGAACTTGATCACCGCCAGGGCCGCGGCCACGATGGCGCCGCCGATGCGCTGGAAGATCCCGCGGTCGCGCCGCACCGGGTTGTGGAACTCCGGCTCGGACGGGCGCTCGGCCGGGTGCTCGGCCGGCTCCCAGGTCGAGCCGACCGGCTGCCATCCGTCAGCGGTCATGGACTCAGAGTAGCGGCCGGCCGTGGAAGCTCAAGGGCGGCTCACCCACCCTCGCGGCCGATCCACTGCTCGCCGCCCTCAAAGATCTCCTTCTTCCACACCGGCACCGTCTGCTTGAGTGTGTCGATGGCCTCACGGCAGGCCTCCAGCGCCGGCCCCCGGTGGGCGGCCGAGACCGCGATCACCACGCTGGCCTCGCCGATCGGCACCGGCCCCACGCGGTGGGCCATGGCCACGTCCAGGATGTCGTGCCGTTCGCGCACGGCCTGCGCGATGCGGGCCATCTCGGCCTCCGCCATCTCGGGGTAGGCGTCGTACTCCAGGCCGGTGACGACCCGGCCGCGGCTGTGTTCGCGGGTGGTGCCGATGAAGGTGGCGATGGCGCCTGCATCCGGCCGGCTGACCTGCGCCACCACCGCGTCCAGATCGAGCGGGCCAGGCTCGACCGTGAACCCGCCGCCGGACACAGGAGGCAGCAGCGCCACCTCGTCGCCGTCCGCCAGCGGCGTGTCGCGGGCGGCGTACTCTCGGTTTCGGGCGTACGCCAAGCCCGCTGGCTCGGGCCCCAGCTCGAGCGCCGGCCACACGTCGGCCAGCGCCGCGCCGTCGGCCAGCTCGAGCGCCTGCTCCGACCAGCCGGCCCGCTCGCGCAGGGCCGCAAACAGCCTGACGTTCACCCACATGTCGGCTCAAGCCTAGATGAGTGATTCCACGACGCCGTTCGGTCTTGTGCAGCTGACCGTCAGATGGAGTAGCTTTGCGGAAGGAGCCCCGGAGGTACGTCGGGACCGCTCGAGGCCCGAGAGTCTGATAGGCCTTTTCGGGCCGAAGAAGGCGGCTACTGGCGACAGCCGGGGCTCCGCCATCGAGGCTGGTCTGCGGGGACGCTGGCGGCGTCCCACGCGGCGTGCGGCGCTCGACGTAGGTTCGACTACGCCTTCGCACCGCACGCCGCTCGATCCTTGCCAGCGTCCCCGCATCCTGCGCCTCGACACTGGCGTCCCACGCGGCGTGCGGTGCTCAACGTAGCCTCCGGCTACGCCTGCGCTCCGCTCGCCGCTCGATCCTTGCGGGCGAACCCGCATCCTGCGCCTCGCGGTGGTGAGCCGTTGCGCGGTACGGGCTGCTCGACCGCACGTCCTTGCCGCGTAGAGTGTGGTCGTGGCCGAGGCCGACTCCGACCGCCAGACCGACTCCGGCATCCCCATCCAGCCGGTCTACCGGCCGGCCGATGCCGGACAGCCGCGGACCGATCCGGGCAGCTATCCGTACGTGCGCGGGGTGCGCGCAGACGGTTACCGAAAGCGTCCATGGACGATGCGCCAGTACGCGGGCTTCTCGTCCGCAGCGGACACGAACCGGCGTTTCCATTTGCTCTTGGAGCGCGGCCAGACTGGGCTGTCGGTGGCCTTCGACCTGCCCACCCAGCTGGGCCTGGACTCCGACCACCCACTGGCCCGGGGCGAGGTCGGGCGCACCGGAGTAGCCATCGACTCGCTGGAGGACATGCAGCTCCTGCTGGCCGGCATCCCGCTGGCCGACGTGTCCACCTCGATGACCATCAACGCCCCGGCGTCGCTCCTGCTGCTGCTGTACGAGTTGGTCGGCGAGAGCCAGGGCGTTGCCCCCGACAAACTGTCCGGGACGATCCAAAACGACGTACTCAAGGAGTACATCGCGCGCGGCAACTACATCTTTCCGGCCCGCCCCTCCATGCGCCTGGCGGTGGACAGCTTCCGCTACTGCACCGAGCGGATGCCGCGCTGGAACACCATCTCCATCTCCGGCTATCACATCCGCGAGGCCGGCTCGACGGCCGCCCAGGAGCTGGCCTTCACGCTCGCCAACGGCATCGCCTACGTCTCGGCGGCGGTGGCGGCCGGGCTCGAGGTGGACGACTTCGCCCGCCGGCTGTCGTTCTTCTTCAACGCCCACAACGACTTCTTCCAGGAGGTGGCCAAGTTCAGGGCCGCTCGCCTCTTGTGGGCCGAGATCATGCGCGAACGCTTCGGCGCCGCCGACCCGCGCTCGCAGATGCTGCGCTTCCACGCCCAGACCGGCGGCTCCACGCTGACCGCCCAGCAGGCCGAGAACAACATCGTGCGGGTGGCCGTGCAGGCCTTCTCAGCGGTCTGCGGCGGAGCCCAGAGCCTGCACACCAACGGCTTCGACGAGGCGCTGGCGCTGCCCACCGAGCGCAGCGCGACGCTGGCCCTGCGCACCCAGCAGATCCTGGCCAGCGAGGCCGGCGCCACCGACACAGCCGACCCGCTGGGCGGCAGCTACTACGTGGAGGCGCTGACCGACGCGCTGGCCGCCCAGGCCCGGACGCTGATCGCCGAGGTGGACGAGCGGGGCGGTGCGGTGGCGGCCATCGAGGCGGGCTGGGTGCAGGATCAGATCGAGCAGGCGGCATTTGCCCACCACACCCGCGTGCAGTCCGGCGAGACCGTGATCGTGGGTGTCAACCGGTGGATGTCCGAGGGCGAGGAGCAGGTGGAGCTGCTGCGCATCGACCCGGCCTCCGAGCGCGAACAGACCGACCGGGTGGCGGCTGTCCGCGGCCGCCGCGACGCGGCCGCCGTGGAGTCTGCGCTGGCCGAGGTGCGGGCGGCCGCGGAGGGCGATGCCAACGTGCTTTTCAGCATCCGTGAGGCGTTGCGTAGCTTGGCAACCATCGGCGAGGTGTGTGACGTCCTGCGGGCCGCCTGGGGCACCTACGACGCCCAGCGCGCCCGTCCGTAAGCGGACGCGAATCGGGGCCAGGCCCCAAACGGAGTCTTTACATACGGATGGGGCACCGGGTCGTTCGGACACGGTGCCCCTGGGATTGCGACGCCCACCCCCTCGGGTGCGCCGCGAATCTTTGCGAGACGTTCGCTAGGAGGCGCCCCGGGTCCTGCCAAGGAGCGCAGGCACGGTGCGCATGATCAGCTTGATGTCGCCCCACAGACTCCAGTTGGTGACGTACAGATAGTCCAGCACGAGCATCTGGCTGAACGTCACCTCGCTGCGTCCGCACACCTGCCACAGCCCGGTCAGGCCCGGCGTCAGGTCGAGCCGGCGCAGGCCCCAGTCGTTCACGAACTGGTGCTCGTGGGGGATCAGCGGGCGTGGGCCGACCAGGCTCATCTCTCCGCGCAGCACGTTCCACAGCTGCGGGAACTCATCCATCGACGTGCGCCGCAGGATGCGGCCGACCCGGGTCACGCGCGGGTCGTCGGGGATCTTGAACATGCGCGCGTCGCCCAGCCCGTTGTGCGCGTTCAGGTGCGCCACCTCCGCCTTGCGGTCCTCGGCGTCCTCCACCATGGTGCGGAACTTGACGATGGTGAACGGCTTCTGGCCCTTGCCGATACGGGTCTGGCGGAAGAACACGGGACCGCGCGAGCTGAGCTTGATAGAGAACGCGGTGATCAGGAAGATCGGCGCCAGCACGGTCAGTCCGAAGGCGGCGCCGCAGAAATCCATGCTGCGTTTTGCAATCCGGTGCGAGAGCCCCAGCACAGGCGGGGTGAGGCCCAGCAGGGGCGTTCCCTCCAGCGAGTAGACGGCCGCCCGGCTGCCCACCACCTCGAACAGGCGCGGCACGATGTCCACCTGCACGCCCAGCTCGTTGCACACCCGGACAACGTCCAGGCCCGCCTCGTGGTCGGCTGTGAACGCCAGCACCACGTGTTCGACGCCGTGCCGCTCGAGGATGTCCGCCAGCTCGTTGGTCGAGCCCAGGACTGGCACGTCGGCCAGTTCATGGTGCAGCGGCAGCGGGTTTGCGTCCACGAATCCGACCAGGTCGAGCCCGTAGCTGGGCAGCCGCATGATCTTGCGGGCGATCTCCTGGCCGACCAGGCCGGCGCCCACCACGACCGCCTTCTGCTTCAGCGTGGAGTGCCGGCGCAGGCCCATGCGGACGATGCTGCGGGAGGTCGGCAGGGTGATCACCGATGCCAGCCAGAAGCCCGCCATGTGGCCGCCGTGCAGGTTGGGCAGGGAGGTGATCTGGGTGACCACGAAGACCAGCCAGGAAGCGACCGTGATGCAATGGAAGATCGGCCAGATCTCGTCCAGGGTGGCATTGTCGGCACCCACCCGGTCACGGTAATAGAGGCCGTAGAAGCCCGACAGAAGCGCCCACAACGGGATGATCATGAGCAGCGGCAGCAGCTGCCGGGTGTCGTCGATGACCAGCCACACGATGCCAATCGAGACGGCCAGCGAGAACAGATCGGAGCTGACCAGCGCGAGCCGCACGAGCGAGCGCCGAGAGCGCTCCGCACTGACCGGCGAGCGCTCGGGCGGAGGCGGTGCCGACGCGGCCGGCGGCGGGGTCACGACCTGGCTCAAACCGCGGTCCATCGCGACGGCTTGCGTCCGTTCTGCGCTATGACCTTCGCCCACGGAGTTGCCCACCCTTCGTCGCGTGCCTCGCACCGTTGACCGTACCCGCGTAGTGCCCCACAGTCAAGACGGGAATTCACGAAAACTTTGCAATTTCGCGGGGGTTCTGGGATACCTCAATCGGGTGACTCCGGTCCGATAACCGGTTGACCTGGACGGCGCATCCTATCGCGTTGTCAGGCTGGCGTCGGATAGGCTCTCGGGCGTGCCCGACCACACCACGCAGGGGCGGCTCGAACAGGTCGAGCAACTCCGCCAGCAAGCCCTGCATGCTGGCTCTGCGACAGCGGTTGAGCGCCAGCGCGAGCGCGGCAAGCTGCTGGCCCGCGAGCGCGTGGAGCTGCTGCTCGACCCCGGCTCGTTCGTCGAACTGGACGTCTTCGTGCACCACCGGACGGCATTGTTGGAGACGCGTCCGCTGGGCGACGGGGTGGTCACAGGGCACGGCACGGTGGAGGGCCGCCGGGTGTTCGTGTTCTCGCAGGACTTCACCGTCTTCGGCGGCTCCCTGGGCGAGGCATTCGCGGAGAAGATCTGCAAGGTGATGGACATGGCCCTGCGCTACGGCTGTCCGGTGATCGGCATCAACGACTCGGGCGGTGCGCGCATCCAGGAGGGGGTGGTGTCGCTGGCCGGCTACGCGGACATCTTCACCCGCAATGTGCACGCCTCCGGGGTGATCCCGCAGATCTCCCTGATCCTCGGGCCGTGCGCCGGCGGCGCGGTGTACTCGCCCGCCATCACCGACTTCGTGCTGATGGCCGAGGGCAGCTCGCACATGTTCATCACCGGCCCCGAGGTGGTGAAGACGGTGACCGGCGAGGAGGTCGACTTCGAGCAGCTGGGCGGGGCGATGACGCATGCCACCCGCTCGGGCGTGGCCCACCTGATCGCCCCCGACGAGCAGGCATTGATCGCCGACTGCCGCTACCTGCTGTCGTTCCTGCCCCAGTCCAGCGCCGAGCCGCCGCCCTGGGAGCCGCCCTCCGATCCGGCCGACCGCGAGGACGCCGAGCTCGACCGGGTGGTGCCGGATGAGCCGACCCGCCCATACGACATGCACGAGGTGATCCGGCGGGTGGTGGACGACGGCGAGTTCCTGGAGATCCAGCCGCTGTACGCCGAGAACATCGTCTGCGGCCTGGCCCGGCTGGGCGGGTACCCGGTCGGCGTGGTGGCCAACCAGCCGCGCGCACTGGCCGGCGTGCTGGACATCCGAAGCTCGGTCAAGGCGGCCCGCTTCGTGCGCACCTGCGACGCCTTCGGGCTGCCGCTGGTCACCTTCGTGGACGTGCCCGGGTTCCTGCCCGGCACCGACCAGGAGTGGGACGGGATCATCCGCCACGGCGCCAAGCTGCTGTACGCCTATTGCGAGGCCAGCGTGCCCAAGCTGGCGGTGATCACGCGCAAGGCCTACGGCGGCGCCTACGACGTGATGAGCTCAAAGCACGTGGGCGCCGACTTCAACTTCGCCTGGCCCACCGCCGAGGTGGCCGTGATGGGCCCGGACGGCGCGGTCAACATCATCTTCCGGCGCGAGCTGGAGACCGCCGATGACCCCGAGGCCCGGCGGGCCGAGCTGGTGGACGAATACCGGGAAGCGTTCGCCAACCCGTTCACCGCCGCGTCGCGCGGCTACGTGGACGACGTGATCGCGCCCCGCCGCACGCGGCCGGCGCTGATCAACGCGCTCGAGGCCTGCAGCACCAAGCGGGTCGACCCGCCGCACCGCAAGCACGGCAACATCCCGCTGTGAGCGAGCCGCAGGTCGGCATCCGGCCGCAGCCGACGGCCGATGAGCGGCGGGCCATCGAGCAGGCGCTGGCCGCGCTCGGGCTGCTGGAGCCGGCCCTACCCGAGAGCCCGGCCGCTGCTCCCAGCCGGCCGCCCGCCGGCCACCCGTAGAATCGGCCGATGTTCAGCAAGGTGCTGGTGGCAAACCGGGGGGAGATCGCCGTGCGCGTCTTCCGCACGCTGCGCGAGATGGGGATCGCGTCGGTGGCGGTGTACAGCGAGGCCGACCGCGACGCGCCGTTCGTGGGTTATGCGGATGAGGCCTACCTGATCGGCCCCGGCCCGGCCTCGGCCAGCTACCTGATGGGCGAGGCGATCATCCGCACTGCGCTGCGGGCGGGGGCGCAGGCAGTGCATCCCGGGTTCGGGTTCCTGGCCGAGAACGCCGAATTCGCCAGGGCCTGCGCGGCGGCCGGGCTGACGTTCGTCGGCCCGCCCCCGGAGGCGATGGATGTGATGGCCTCCAAGACCAGCGCTCGCAAGGCGATGGCGGACGCCGGCGTGCCGATCGTGCCCGGGTCCACCGAGCCGGCGGCGAGCCTGGACGAGGCCCGGGCGGCGGCGGCCGAGATCGGCTATCCGGTGGCGGTCAAGGCCGCCGCGGGCGGCGGCGGCAAGGGCATCCGGGTGGCCCGCTCGGAGGCCGAGCTGGAGGCGGCGGTGGACACCGCCCGGCGTGAGGGCAAGGCGTACTTCGCCGACGACTCGGTGTACCTGGAGCGCTACCTGGACGACCCCCGGCACGTCGAGATCCAGGTGCTGGCGGACGCCCACGGCACCGTGCTGCACCTGGGCGAGCGCGACTGCTCGATCCAGCGCCGGCACCAGAAGATCCTGGAGGAGACCCCCTCGCCGGCCGTCTCGGCGGAGCTGCGCGAGCGGATCGGGGCGATCGGGGTGGAGGCGGCCCGGGCCGTCGGCTACCAGAACGCCGGCACCATCGAGGGCCTGCTGACCTCGGACGGCACCTATTACTTCCTGGAGATGAACACCCGCCTGCAGGTCGAGCACACGATCACCGAGGTGGTGACCGGGCTCGACTTGGTGCGCCTGCAGCTGGAGATCGCCGACGGCCAGCCGCTTGCGTTCGGCCAGGCCGACGTCGTCCTGCGCGGGCACGCCATGCAGTGCCGGATCAACGCCGAGGACGCTGCCCACGGGTTCGTCCCGGCGCCCGGACGGGTGACTCGGTACCGGGAGCCCTCGGGGCCCGGCGTGCGGGTGGATTCGGGAGTGGTCGAGGGCACGGTGATCTCCGACCAGTACGACCCCATGGTGGCCAAGCTGATCGTCGGCGCGGCCGATCGCGACCAGGCCCGGCGGCGCATGCTGCGGGCGCTGGGCGAGTTCGAGATCGGCGGGGTGACCACCCTGATCCCCCTGCACCAGGCGATCCTCGAGCACCCGGACTTCATCGCCGGCGGTCTGCTGCACGAGTTCGTGGAGGGCGGTGGATACGCGGCGGCGCTGGAAGCGTTGGACGGCGCGGCGGCGGTGCTGCCGGGCGGGCACGCCGTTGCCCCGGCGCAGGAGCAGCGCACGGTGGTGGCCGAGGTGGACGGCAAGCGCTTCGACGTCACCGTCAGCCTGCCCGAGCACCCCGGGCGCACGCGCCTGCGGGCGCGCCGCGGGCAGCTGGCCGAGCGCGAGCGGACCGCTCACGGCGGCGCCGACGCGGTGCGCAGCCCGATGCAGGGCACGGTGCTGCGGGTGGTGGTGGAGGCCGGCGAACGGGTGGCGGCCGGCGACGTGCTGGTGGTGGTGGAGGCCATGAAGATGGAGAACGAGATCGTGGCCCACCACGCCGGGATGGTCGACTCCGTTGAGGTGGCCGCCGGCGATCAGGTCGGAAACGGACAGCTGCTGGTGCGGTTGATCGACTAAGAAGCTCTTCTAAGCGCCAGTTCGAGTTCCCCGTATCGGGGTGCGGCTCCCCACATTCGCGTAGACGAATACGCCGGAAGGTCGATGTTTTTCCAACCATCCTGTGGCATGGTGAGTGGGAGCCGCGCGCCCGCGGCCGGGAAAGGGGTCCTTCAATGAGCGCCACTGCGCACGATCACGGCCGCGTCGGCATCGCGGCGGAGCCAACCAGTCTGGTGGGCCCAGGCGACTACCGCTGCGAGGAGTGCGGCTACGGCGTATCCGTCGTCCGTGCCCTGCCGCGCTGCCCGATGTGCGGGGGCGCCGACTGGGAGTCCGCGCCGCGCGTGCGGGTGCGCAGGATGCACATCGAAAGTGAGCTGGAGCGGTCGGCCCAGACGGTCACCGCCAGCGTCATCTCCAGCCACCCGGCGCTTCGCTGAGGCGGCCGCCGGCCGTCCACTCCTAGACTCCGGATCACATCCAGCCCCGGCGCCACGGATGGCGCCCCGCAAAGGAAGTGATGCCGGTGTCCTCGCAGACCACCACCGAGACCCGCCTGCTTGGGAACTACATCGGCGGGTCGTGGGTGCCGTCCGCCTCGTCGCAGGCGCTGGACGTGACCAATCCCGCTGACGGCGGCGTGCTGGCGCGTGTGCCGCTGTCCGGGCAGGCCGACGTGGACGCGGCGGTGGCGGCCGCGCGCGAAGCGTTCCCGGCCTGGCGCAGCCGCTCCACCATCGAGCGGGCGCGCTGGCTGTTCGGCTTCCGCCAGGTGCTGGAGGCCCACCAGGACGAGCTGGCCCGCTCGGTCACCCGCGAGATGGGCAAGACCCTGGGCGATGCCCGGGCCGAGGTGGGCCGGGCGATCGAGATGGTGGAGGCGGCCTCGGCCATCCCGCAAACGATGCAGGGGCGGGTGCTCGAGAACGTGGCCACCGCTGTGGACTGCGAGACGTTCCGCCAGCCGGTCGGCGTGTGCGCGGCCATCGTGCCCTTCAACTTCCCGGCCATGGTGCCGTTCTGGTTCCTGCCCTTCGCCATCGCCTGCGGCAACACGTTCGTGCTCAAGCCCTCCGAGCAGGTGCCGCTGACGCAGGAGATGGTGTTCAACCTGATCCACGCGGACGGCGGCCTGCCGCCCGGTGTCGTCAATCTCGTAAACGGATCGGCGGACGTGGTGAACGGCCTGCTCGACCATCCGGACGTGGATGCGGTGTCCTTCGTCGGCTCGGCCAAGGTGGCCGCCCACGTCTACCAGCGGGCCGCGGCCAGCGGCAAGCGCGTGCAGGCGCTGGGCGGGGCCAAGAACTTCATGGTGGTGATGCCGGACGCGGTCATGGACAAGACCGTGTCCAACATCCTGGGCTCGGCCTTCGGAGCGGCCGGCCAGCGCTGCATGGCAGGGTCGGTGGTGGTGGCGGTGGGCGACGCCACGGCCAGCCTGTTGCCGCTGCTTCGAGAGCGCACCGAGGCGCTGCGGGTGGGCGACGGCATGCAGGAGACGACCGACGTCGGCCCGGTCGTGTCCAGCGCGGCCCGGGAACGGGTGCTGGGCTGGATCGAGAACGGACTGGCGGCTGGCGCGACGCTACTGGTGGACGGGCGCAGCCCGGACGCTGACGGCGCCGGCGCGTTCGTCGGCCCGACCATCCTGGACAACGTCACGCCCGACATGCAGGTGGCCCAGGAGGAGATCTTCGGGCCCGTGCTGTCGGTGATCCACGCCGACTCGCTGGGTGAGGCGATCGAGATCGTGAACGGGAGCCGGTACGGCAACGGCAGCTCGATCTTCACCGAGTCGGGGGCGGCCGCTCGCCGCTACCGGCACGACGCCCAGGTGGGCATGATCGGCGTCAACATCGGGGTGGCGGCTCCGGTCGCGTTCTTCCCCTTCTCGGGGTGGAAGTCGAGCTTCCTGGGCGACCTGCATGCCCACGGCACCGACGCGGTGGACTTCTACACGCGCAAGAAGACGGTCACCTCTCGGTTCTTCTCGGATGGGCCCAGCGGCAAGTTCTTCGTGGAGCAGGGCGAGGGGTAGCGGGAGCGTCAGCGGGCCGGGCGGATCGAGGCTGCATCCGGCCCCCACATGACGACCAGCGAGCCGCCCGAGCGCACCACCTGGGTCCGGGGCTGGCGGACGACCTCGCCGTTTCCGGCCAGCATGCGCACCCCCGCACTCGAGGAGGCCGGCCGCATGGGCGCCGCCGCCCCGCTGGGGCAGGTGGCCGGGTAGGTCACGTTCAGTGGGACGCCGGAGTAGCGCGAGCGCACCGTCCGCCCGTCCCGCCGATAGGTGACCGTGAACGTACGATTCACGGTCACGGTGGTGCCCGCGTTGGCGGCGGTGCAGGTGGGCTCGACGGTGTAGTGCAGGCCCGCGCCGAACCAGTCGCCGGGCTGCACTGTGAACGGCCGGAACGGCGGCTCGGGCGTAAAGGGCGGCTGCAGTTCGCCCGCGGCGCCCGGCCGGTCGCGCGACGGCGGGATCTGGATGCGAACGCCGGTGTACTGGATCGGCCCAAGGGAGGCGACGTCGGGGGTGATCTTCTCGATCGTCACCGCATGCCCGTTGGGATTGGCCAGCGCCATCTGCAGGCCGAAGCTGGCCCCCGGCCGGTAGGCCACGGTGATCCCCCGCGAGCCGTCCCACTCGCCCAGCGCCTGGCCGCCGGCCTCCCAGCCGTACAGGTGCAGCCGCTTGGGCGGCGTGGACGGCGGCGGCCGCCACGTGCTGGGACACGGCAGCGGCGGCTCGACCCCGAACGGAGGCGGAGACGGGAAGAAGTCCAGGCACGGCAGGTACTTGATGTCCTGCACGCCGGCCAGACCCGACTGCAGGCGGGTTGATCCCCCGACCTCGAGCAGTGGCTTCTGGCCCGGCTCGTCCAGCTGCACGAAGATGCCGTCGGAGTGCAGCCGGTCGAGGTTGCCGAGCAGGGTGTCCAGGCGGTTCTTGAGGAACCAGACGACGTTCTTGACCTGCACTGTGACCTCGGCCGAGTACCCGTCGGGACGGCCGGCCTGGACATCGAGCACGCGCGCCCCCGAAGCGTGGGCGATCGCCGTCACCTGGGCGGTGAAGGCCTCGATGCCGGCGGAGTCGGCCATCGGCGGGTGGGCGAAGTGGGGCTGCACGCGCTCCGCCCCGAAGTCGTCGCCCACCACCAGGACGCGGGGCAGCCCGTAGGCCGCGGAGCGGTCCCTGAACGCGCCGCCCACCAGCCATGTCTCCCAGATCCCGCGCAGGTTGTAGCGCTCACCAGCGGATCGGCGCGAGCTGCCGATCAGCTCCACGTCGCCCGGCTCCGGCCGCCAATCGCTGGGCACCGGCCCGACGTGCAGAGACGCGATCTGATGCGGCGCCATGCGATGATCAATGGCTTTCAGCAACCCGCGCTCGGCCGCCGTCCCGCCGCTGATCAGGATCGGGTGCGGAGCAGCCGCCGGCGAGCCGGCGGCCGCGCCCGAGCCGAGGGCAAGCGCGGCCACACCTGCCAGTGCTCCAGCGATCGCTCGCCACCGCGCCATCGTGCTCCCCCGAGGCCGACGGCTAGAGCATACAAGCCGGTGCCAGGCAGGTGCCAGGCACCGGCCGGGCACCCGGCTGATTCACCACTCGCCTGGGAAGGGCCGGTAGCTCTCCTTGAGCACCGACAGGTAGCTGAACGACTCGCTGGCGGTCAGTCCGGGCACGCCGGCCAGCCGCTGCGACATGAACTCCAGCAGATGCTGGCTGTCCCGGCACACCACCTCCACCAGGTAGTCATGCCGGCCGGTGCAGGCGACGAGGTAGGTGACCTCGTCCAGCGCCGCCAGCGCCTCGCCGGCCGCCGTCATCTGCGCCACCTCCACGCTCAGCCCGAGCATCGCCACCACCTGGTATCCCATCTTGAAGGGGTTGGTGACCGCGGTGATCTGCATGAACCCCTCGGCGGTCAGGCGGGCGGCCCGCTGGCGCACCGACGCCTCGGACACGCCCAGCTCGGCGGCGATGCGCACGAACGGCTGGCGGCCGTCGGCGACCAGCGCCTCGATGATCCGACGGTCCAGCGAATCCAGCATCAGGTTGGTACGATATTCGTAGCCACAGGCGGCGTCAATACGAAATTCGTATTTCACAGGTGTCCGGGACCCGGATAGCCTGGCTGGAAAGGCTAATCTGGTATGGAATCCGCAAGTCCAACGCTTCTTCGCGCCGGCCTGGAGCCGATGTTCAACCCCGCCTCGGTGGCCATCTACGGCATCTCCGATCGCACGTCTGCCCGCATCGCCCAGAACATGACCCGCGACGGCGTGCCCTTCTATGGCATCAACCCGACCCGCAGCGAGGCCTGCGGTGTGGCCTGCTACCCGACCATCGGCGACTGCCCAGCGGTGCCCGAGATGGTGGTCATGGGCGTCGGCCATGGGCGCATCGAGGCGGCCATCGACGACGTGCTGTCGGTCGATGGGGTGCGGGCCATTATCACCCCCGGGCTGGGCAACGAGGCCGGCCGCCACGGCCCGCCCATCAGCGCCCGCATCGGCGCCCGCGTGGGCGAGGCCGGGATCGCCATGCTGGGGCCCAACTGCATGGGCATCGCCACGCCCGGGTTTCCGTCGCCGTGGATCGGCTCGCTGCACCCGACTTTCATCCCCGGGCCGGTGGCCACCGTCGTCCACTCCGGGTCGATAGGCGAGATCCTGGTTTCGCTGGGGCCGCGCGTGGGACTGCGCACAGTCGTCTCGGCGGGCAACGAGGCGGTGACCGACGTGGCCGACTTCGTGGCCTACTTCGCCGCCGACCCGGCCACCCGGGTGGTCGGATTGTTCCTGGAGACGGTGCGCCGGCCGGCCGCCTTCGAGCAGGCGCTGCGGCTGCTGGCCGAGGCCGACAAGGTGGCGGTGGTGCTGAAGGTGGGGACGTCCGAGCTGGGCGCCCAGGCTGCGCTCGCGCACACCGGCGCGCTGGTCGGGTCGGACCGCAGCTTCTCGGCCATGCTGCGCTACTACAACGCCATACGGGTGGATGACTTCGGCGACTGGGTGGAGCACCTGGAGGTGTTCTCGCGCGCCCGGCCGCCGCGCGGCCGGCGGATCGGCGCGGTCACCAACTCGGGCGGCGAGGGCGAGTACTTCGCCGACAAGGCCGAGCAGGCGGGGATCCCGCTGGAGCTCTTCTCCGAGAGCTTGCGAGCGCGCATCGTGGCCGAGTTCCCGAACTTCGCGCAGGTCGGGAACCCGGCGGACTGCTGGGCCATCGACGACGATCGAATCGTGTTTCCGCGCGTCTTCCAGTTGATGGCCGACTCCGACGAGTTCGACGTGCTGGTCTCCAACATCGACCACTCGCAGTGGCTGCACGGCGGCGAGCGCGAGCTGGCCCGAAACATCGCCTCCGACCTGGAGGCGGCGGCCCGCGGCAGCGACCTTTTCCCGTGCGTGATCACGGTGACCACCGCCGACCCGCCGATCGAGGACATGCAGTGGGCCCGCCAGCACGACATCCCGCTGCTCAAGGGCACCCTGCCCGGTCTGCGGGCGCTGGCCAGCCGGCTTCATCACCAGTGGCGGCTGCCGCCATCCCGCGACGTGCCGGCGGCTGACCGCATCGAGGGCGCCGGCGCGCTGGCCGAGCTGGACTCGGCTGAGCTGGCCGGCGCCTACGGGATCGCCTACCCGCACGCCCGCCGCTGCCGGACCGCCGACGAAGCGGTGGCGGCAGCGGCCGACATTGGCTACCCGGTCGCGGTCAAGGTGGACAACGTGGCCCACAAGGCCCGGGTGGGCGGGGTCGCCCTGGGGCTGACCGACGCCGAGGCGGTGCACGCGGCCGCGGGCCGGATGGGCGGGCGGGTGATCGTGGCCGAGCAGGTGACGGGCGGCGGCGTGGAGGTGTTGGTGGGCATGGTGCGCGACCCCGACTACGGGCCGACGGTGGTGGTCGGCGTGGGCGGCGCGCTGGCCGAGCAGCTGGACCTGGTCGTGGCCAGCCTGGCGCCGCTGAACGAAGCCGGTGCGCGCGACCTGGTGCGCTCTCTGCCGCCGCTTCTGCGCATGCTGGGTGGGCACGTGCCGGACGACCTGGCCGAGGTGGTGGTGGCGGTGTCGCGGATGGCGGCCGAGCACCCGGAGGTGGCCGAGATCGATCTCAACCCGCTGCTCGTCTCTCCGGAGCGGGCGGTGGCCCTGGACTGCCTAGTGGTTCTTGGAGGTGGTTCCTGAATGGACGTCTACTGCGGCTGGTCTGCGGGCACGCTGGCTGCGTCCCACGCGGCGTGCGGTGCTCAACGTGGCGGAACAGCCACGCCTGCGCTCCGCTCGCCCCTCGATCCTCGCCAGCGTGCCCGCATCCTGCGCCTCGACAACGACGCTATCCAGGAACCACCTCCTGGGGCGCGGAAGGAGGAGCGATGAGCGAAGCTGTGCTGTACGAGACGCGAGGGCCGGCTGCCTGGATCACGATCAACCGGCCCGAGAAGCTGAATGCGCTGAACAAGGCGGTGCTGACCGGCCTGCACGAGGCGTTCGACCGGGCGGTGGCCGACGACGAGGTGAAGGTGGTGGTGGTGACAGGCGCCGGCAGGGCGTTCTCGGCCGGCTACGACCTGGCCGACGAGGCAGCCGGGGCCTATGGCGGCGCCCACGACTGGCACCACGTGCTGGGCGTGGACATCGACGCCACCATGCGTCTGTGGTCGCTGCCCAAGCCGACCATCGCCGCGGTTCACGGCTACTGCCTGGCCGGCGGCTGTGAGCTGGCGATGGCCTGCGACATGATCGTGACGGGGGAGTCGGGCCGGTTTGGAGAGCCGGAGATCCGCTACGGTTCGGGCCCGGTCACGCTGCTCATGCCGTTCGTGCTCGGCCAGAAGAAGACCAACGAACTGCTGTTCACGGGTGACATGATCGACGCGCAGGCGGCGGAGCGGGCAGGCATGGTGAACAGAGTTGTGCCCGACGACGAGGTGGAGCGGGAGGTGGAGGCGCTGGTGCGCAAGATCGCGCCCACGCCGCTGCCCGTGCTGCGCCTGACCAAGATCGCGCTGGTGCGGGCATTCGAAGCCATGGGCCTGCGTGAGGCCGTCAACATGAACCTCGACCTGTCGTCCATGCTGAACGCAGCAGACACCCCGGAGCAGCGGGAGTTCATGGAAATCGTCAAGAATCAGGGCCTCAAGGCCGCACTCGCCTGGCGGGACAGCCGCTACGGCGAGGTACTGGGAGGAGCAACCTCATGAGCGTTACCGAATCCACCATTGATCCGGCCAAGCTGGCCGCGCTGATCCACACCGAGGAGGCCGAGTTCAACTCGAGGCACTCCGAGTCGCGAGCGATGACGGCGAGGGCCAGCCGGGCGCTGGCCGGCGGCGTCGCGTCCAGCTGGCAGTCCACGGATCCCCACCCGATCTACCTGGCCGATGGCCGCGGTTCCAAGGTGTTCGACGTCGACGGCAACGAGTACGTCGACTTCCACAACGGGTATGGCGCGATGGCGGTCGGCCACGCCCACCCCAAGATCGTGGAGATCGTCTCCAAGCGCGTCGCCCAGGGCACGCATTTCGCCCAGCCGACCCAGGATTCGGTGAGCTGCGCCGAGCAGCTGAGCGAGCGGTTCGGCCTTCCGCTGTGGCGGTTCTGCAACTCCGGCACCGAGGCCACCATGGATGCGGTGCGCCTGATGCGGGCGATCACGGGCCGAGACATCCTGCTCAAGATCGAGGGCTCCTACCACGGCCACGGGGATTCGGTGATGGTCTCGGTCGCCCCGCCGGCCGACAAGATCGGTTCCTACGACGATCCGGTGTCGGTGCCGCAGACGCTGGGGATCCCGGCAGCCCTGGTGGAGTTGACGAGGGTGGTGCCGTTCAACGACCTGGAAGCGCTGGAGCGCACGTTGCACCGTTATCAGGGCCGCGTGGCCGGGATGATCGTGGAGCCGGCCATGATGAACGCCGGCATCGTGATGCCGGAGGAGGGCTTCCTGGGCGGCGTCAAGGAGCTGCTGCACGGGGCCGGCGCGCTGCTGGCCTACGACGAGGTGAAGACCGGCGTCACCATCGCATACGGAGGCGCTACCCAGCGTTTCGGCGTCACCCCGGACGTGATCTGCCTGGCCAAGTCGATCGGCGGCGGGCTGCCATGCGGCGCCATCGGCGGCACCGAGGAGGTCATGGGCTGGATCGCGGACGGACGCATCGACCAGGTCGGCACATTCAACGGCAACCCGCTGACGATGGCCGCCATGCGGGTCACCCTGACCGAGATCCTGACGCCGGAGGTGTACTCGGAGTTCGACCGGCTGGGCGAGATCCTGCGCTCCGGCTGCGACGACGCGCTGGCCGCGGGCGGCGTCCCCGGCTACACGACGGTGATGTCGGCGCGGGGCGCGGTCACCTACCGTGGCGAGCGGGTGCGCAACTACCGCGACTACCTCGAAGTGTCGGACGAGCTGGCATACGTCAACTGGCTGGTGCAGTTCAACCGCGGCGTGTTCATGGCGCCGTGGGGCAAGTCCGAGAACTGGACGCTGTCGGTGCAGCACTCCGAGGAGGACGTGCGCCGCTACGTCCACAACCTGCAGTACCTGACCAAGGCGCTGGCCGCATGAGGGCGGTTGTCTTCGAGGAGCACGGCGGTCCGGAGGTCCTGAACTACAAGGAGATCCCCGATCCCGAGCCGAAGCCGTTCGAGGTGCTGATCGAGGTCAGGGCGGCTGGGGCCAA
Organism: uncultured Actinomycetes bacterium; assembly: GCA_963744065.1. Taxonomy (GTDB): domain Bacteria; phylum Actinomycetota; class Thermoleophilia; order Gaiellales; family JAICJC01; genus DASUHT01. Next base: position 48,344 of record CAVUSN010000010.1, read on the forward strand.
CTTCAACGACATCTGGGCCCGGAGGGGGATGCCGGGCATGAAGGTGGTGTTCCCGCACGTCGCCGGATCGGATGTGGCCGGCGTCGTGCGGGCGGTCGGCTCGGAGGTGTCGGGTCGCGGCTTCGGCTCCTCGCCTGTGCAGGTGGGCGACGAGGTGGTGGTGCACCCGGGCCTCAGCTGCCGGATCTGCGACATGTGCACCTCCGGGCAGGAGTACTTCTGCCGCCAGTTTCTGATCTGGGGCTTCCAGACCGGGCCCAACGACGGCGGCCACTCCGAGCTGGTCACGCTGCCGGCCGCCAATGTCCTGCCCAAGCCGAAGAACCTCAGCTTCGAAGAGGCGGCGTCGATGCCGCTGGTGCTGGAGACGGCCTGGCGGATGCTGGTCACGCGGGCCAAGGTGCAGGCCGGCGAGAGCGTCCTGATCTGGGGCGGCGTGGGCGGCCTGGGCGTGATGGCGATCCAGATCTGCCGGCTGTACGGCGCCAACCCGATCCCCGTCGTGGGCGGCGCTGCCAAGGTCAAGCGGGCCCAGGAGCTGGGCGCCGAGCACGTGATCGACCGAAGCAGCGAGGACGTCGTTGCCCGGGCCAAGGAGCTGACCGGCAGGGTGGGCGCGGACATCGTCTTCGAGCACTCCGGGCAGGACACCTGGCCGGCGTCGATGGCCGCCCTGCGCTGGGGCGGGCGGATCGTCGTCTGCGGCGCCTCCACCGGCTACGACGCCCACACCGACCTGCGCTTCCTGTGGAACAAGCAGCAGAACCTGCTGGGCAGCCACCTGGCCACCAAGGCCGAGCTGGCGGCGGCCCTGCGGGCGGTCGAGGCCGGGCACATCAAGCCGGTGGTCGACCAGGTGTTCCCGCTGGCGGAGGTCGGTAAGGCCCAGCAGTTGATGGAGGACCTGAAGGTCCAGGGGAAACTGGTCTACGTGCCGTAGTGCCTCCTTGGGTGGTGGTGGAGATGGAGCAGTTTGGGTGCCAGGAGGTGGTTCCTCAATGAGCGTCTGCTGCGGCTGGTCTGCGGGCACGCTGGCTGCGTCCCACGCGGCGTGCGGTGCTCAACGTGGTGAAACCACGCCTGCGCTCCGCTCGCCGCTCGATCCTTGCCAGCGTGCCCGCATCCTGCGCCTCGCAACGACGCCATTAAGGAACCACCTCCAGGCACGTGCCAGGCACCGTCCAAGGCCGGTGCCAGGCACGTGCCTGGCACCGGGTGGTGGGTAAAGCGAAGTGCGTCTGGCTGTCATAGGGCACGTTGAGTGGGTGACGTTCGCGCGCGCCCCGTTCGTGCCCACGGCGGGCCAGATCGTGCACCTGGAGGACCCGGTCGATCAGGTCGGTGCCGGTGGGGCGGTGTCGGCAATCGCGCTGGCCAGGATGGGCGCGGAGGTCGACTTCTACACCGCGCTTGGGCCCGACGTTCCGGCGGTCCCGGAGCTGGAGTCGTTCGGGGTGCGCGTGCACGCCGCCCGCCGCGACCATCCGCAGACGCGCGTGCTGGCGCTGATCGACCCGGCCGGGGAGCGGACTCTGTACGTGGTTGGCGAGAACGACCACCCGACGGCGGACGATCCGCTGCCCTGGGACGAGCTGGTGGGCATGGCCGGCGTCTACTTCACCGGCCAGGATCCCGCCACTCTGCGGCTTGCCCGGGCCGCCCCCGTGCTGGTGGTGACCGCCCGCCGGTTCGCCTCACTGGCGGCGAGTGGCGTGCGGGCCGACGCCCTGGTGGGCAGCGGCAGCGATCCTGGCGAGCAGTTCGACCTGGACGAGTTGGAGCAGCCGCCGGAGCACGTGATCGTGACCGACGGCGCCCGCGGAGGCACCGGCTACGGGTCGGTGCCTTCGCCGGGGCCGGTGGTGGACACCTATGGCGCCGGCGACACCTTCGCCGCCGGGGTCACCTATGGCCTGGCCGCCGGCTGGGGGATCGAGCGCACGCTGGCCTTCGCTGCCGAGCGAGCGGCCGAGGCGCTCACCTTCGCCGGAGCGCATCCCCCGGTTCCAGGCCGGTGAACTTGCTATCGTCCCGCGCGTGATCCGCCCGGCCGCCGCACTCGCCGCGCTCGCCGTGGCCGTCGCGGCGGCAGGTTGCGGCGGCACGGGGACGGCCGCCCCCGGCCAGGCCGATCTGGCCAACGGCAAGAAGCTCTTCCAGGGCACCTGCGGCCAGTGCCACGCGATGGCGGAGGCGGACACGCACGGCACCGTCGGCCCCAACCTGGACTTCGCCTACGCCGGTGACCGCCTGCAGGGCATGGAGACCAGCTCCTTCGAGTCGATGGTGCGCGAGCAGATCGAGTCGCCCGACCCGCGCGGTGTGATGCCGGCCAACCTTGTCAAGGGCTCGGACGCCCAGGACGTGGCCGCCTATGTGGCGTCGGTGGCCGGGCTGCAGCTGGCGGCCCAGGAACGCAAGCAGAACAACGTTACGACGACCCCGGAGTAACTGCCCTTAAGGCCCGACGACCCGCAAAGAGGCGGGCCGTCGGAGGAGGCAGGTAGCTGCGAAGTGTGGGCACGTTCGGTCGCAGCGTCCGAGGGCCATTTTTCAGGCGGTCTGTCAAGAAGCCGTGTCTGTTCAGTTAGAGGTTTGTAAAGCCACCTGAGGCCCGACGCGGTCATTGACACCCGTTTTTGGGCGCCCCGCCTAGACTCCAAAGGGCAGGCCGGGACCCCAGCGCAGGAGCCACGTGGACCTCTACGAGTACCAGGGAAAGCAGCTCTTCGCACGGTTCGGAATCGCTGTCCCGGACGGCGTTGCCTGCGACACCCCGGACGAGGCGCGGGCGGCCGCCGCAAAGCTGGGCGGGCGGGTCGCCGTCAAGGCCCAGGTGCTGGTTGGCGGGCGCGGCAAAGCGGGCGGGATCCGCGTTGCCGACACGCCTGAGCAGGCCGAGCAGCACGCGCAGGCCATTCTCGGCCTGGACATCCGTGGTCACATCGTGCGCAAGCTGTGGATCGAGCGGGCGTCCGACATCGCCGACGAGTACTACTTCTCGATCACCTTCGATCGCGGGGCCAAGCGGCCGCTGGCAATGCTGACCACCGCAGGGCGGGGTGGACATCGAGCAGGTGGCCGCCGAGTCGCCCGAGAGCCTGGCCCGGGTGCACATCGACCCGCTGGTGGGCTTCCAGCCGCACCACGCACGTGAGCTGCTGTTCGGTGCCAAGCTGCCGCCAGCCCAGCACGCCGAGGCGACCGGGTTGATGGCCCGCGCCTACCGCGCCTTCCGCGAGACCGACGCAATGCTGCTCGAGATCAACCCGCTGGCCGTCACCGGCGACGGCGAGCTGCTGGCGCTGGACGCCAAGTACACGGTGGACGACAACGCCCTCTTCCGGCACCCCGACCTGGCAGCCATGCGCGACCTGGACGCGCTCGACCCGCAGGAGCGGCTGGCCCGCGAGCGGGGCGTCACCTACGTCAAGCTGGACGGCACCGTCGGCATCCTCGGAAACGGCGCCGGCCTGGTCATGTCCACCCTGGACGTGGTGGCCCAGGCGGGCGGCACCCCGGCCAACTTCCTGGACGTGGGCGGGGGCGCGCAGGCCGACGAGATCGTGACCGCGCTCGAGGTGCTGCTGTCCGACCACAAGGTGCGGGCCGTGCTGTTCAACGTGTTCGGCGGCATCACCCGCTGCGACGAGGTGGCCCGCGGCATCCTGACCGCGCTCGAGCAACTGGACGTGGCGGTGCCGATGGTGGTGCGGCTCGACGGCACCAACGACGTCGAGGGCCGGCAGCTGCTGGCCGAGGCGGCGCCGCCCAACGTTGTGGTGGAGGAGACGATGCTGGGCGCAGCCAGGCGCGTGGTGGAGCTGGCGGGAGCGGGAGCCGGCTGATGGCCATCCTGGTGACAGCCGAGACGCGGTTGGTGGTGCAGGGCATCACCGGCCGTGAGGGCAGCTTCCACGCCGCCCGCAACAAGCGAGTACGGCACCAACCTGGTGGCCGGGGTCACGCCGGGCAAGGGCGGCCAGCAGATCGACGGCACTCCGGTCTACGACACCGTGGCCGAGGCCGTGTCCGAGCAGGCCGCCAACACCGCCATGGTGTTCGTGCCGCCGCGCTTCGCCGCTGACGCCATCCTGGAGTCGATCGACGCCGGCGTGCACACCGTGATCTGCATCACCGAGGGCATTCCGGCCCACGAGATGCTGACCATCTACCACCACGCCCGCTCGCACGGGGTGGCGCTGCTTGGCCCCAACTGCCCCGGCGCGCTGTCGCCCGGCGTCGCCAACGTCGGCATCATCCCGGCCCAGGTGTTCGGCGCCGGGACGATCGGGCTGGTCTCGCGCTCGGGCACGCTCACCTACCAGATCGGCAAGGAGCTGGCCGACGCCGGGCTGGGCAACTCGACCATCGTCGGGATCGGCGGCGACCCGATCGTGGGGATGTCGTTCATCGACGTGCTGGGCCGGTTTCATGATGACCCCGGCACCGAGCTGGTGGTGATGGTGGGGGAGATCGGCGGCGACGAGGAGGAGCGGGCTGCGGACTTCATCGGCGAGCACATGAGCAAGCCGGTGGTCGCCTACATCGCCGGCTTCCAGGCTCCGCCGGGCAAGACCATGGGCCACGCCGGGGCGATCGTGTCGGGCTCGTCCGGCACCGCCCGGGCCAAGCAGGAGGCGCTCGAGGCCCGCGGCGTGCGGGTCGGCTCGAGCCCCACCGAAGCAGCTGCGCTGGCGACCGAAGCATTTGCGAGGATGCATCCATGACGACCCAGATCCCGTTCACCCGCGGCGTTCCCTCGGCAGACCTGCTGCCGGTGGCGGATATCCGCACCGCGGCTGCCGTCGCCTACGAGACCGACGCGGTGGCGGCCCTGTCCTACGCGCCCGGCGGCCACCGGCCGCTGCGCGAGTGGGTAGCCGCCCGGCACAACGCGAGCGCCGATCGGGTGCTGATGGTGAACGGCTCGCTGGAGGGTCTGGGCTTCCTGTCCCGGCTGCTGTTTCCCGACCGGCAGGGGGCGGCGGTGGTCGAGGATCCCACCTACGACCGCACCCTGCGCGTGCTGGGGGCCGCCGGCGCCGAGCTGCGCGGCGTGCCGCTGGAGTCCGACGGCGTCGACCTGGCGGCCCTGGAAGCGGCTCTCGCCGACCCGGCCCCGCGCCTGGCCTACCTGGTGCCCACCTTCCAGAATCCGTCCGGCGTCAATATGTCGCTGGCCAAGCGGCAGCGGGTGGTGGAGCTGGCCCGGGAGCGCGGCGTGCTGCTGGTGGAGGACGACCCATACGGGCTGCTGCGCTTCGAAGGCGAGCCGATGCCCTCGCTGCATGAGCTGGACGGCGGCGAGAACGTGATCTACTGCTCGTCCTTCACCAAGACCATCGCCCCGGGTGTGCGCACCGGCTATCTGGTGCTGCCCGAGCGGCTGGTGGCGGAGTTCGCGGCCCTGTCCACCAACACGTACATCTCGCCCAACGCATTCGCCGAGGCGGCGCTTGCCGCCTACTGCGGGCTGGGCTTCTTCGAGACCAACGTGGCCCGCGCGACCGAACAGCTGCGGATCCGCCGCGATGCCATGCAGGCCGCCCTGCAGGAGCACTTCCCGGCTGGCTCCAGCTGGACGACCCCGGCCGGCGGATACTTCTTCTGGGTGCGGCTACCGGCCGCTATCGACCCGTCCAAGACGCTGGCGGCGGCGGCCGAGGCCGGCGTGCCGTACGTCGCCGGAGCCGATTTCTCGCGCACGGTCGAGGGCCGGCAGTCGATGCGGCTGGCCTTCAGCGCCGTGTCGCCCGATCAGATCGCAGAGGGCATTGCCAGGCTGGGCGCCGTGTTGTCGGCGGCGGCGGAGCGGGCCGGCGTGGTCGACGGCGAGGCCCTCACCCCAACCGCTGGTTGACAGGCCCGCGCGCCGGCGCTAAGACTCCATGCCGGGCAGTCGATTCGGGGAGGTCCACCGATCGGACGGGTGCGCGTGCAATGGGCAGTGCTCGCGGGCGTATGTGCGTTGGCGTGCGCTGCGCCGGCCAGCGGGGCGACGTTAGGCGCCAAGCCGTTTCCCACCTGGGAGACGAACGGGCGTGTGCTGGCCATCGCCGTGTCCGGCGACACCGTGTACATCGGCGGCAGCTTCACCCAGGTCGACGATCGCAACGGACACGTGGTGGCCCGCGACCACCTGGCGGCGATCAACGCCCAGACCGGCGCCGCCACGGCCTGGAACCCGGGCGCCAGCGCGACAGTGCGGGCGCTGGCGGTCGGCTCCACCGGCACCGTCTACGCCGGCGGCGACTTCACCAGCATGGGCGGGCTGTCCCGCCACCACCTGGCGGCGCTGAGGGCGGCGGGCGCGGTGGCGGCCTGGCATCCGTCCGCCAATGGCTCGGTGTACGCGCTGGCCATGGGCTCGGGGATCATCTATGTGGGCGGCGAGTTCACGACGCTGGACGGCTCGGTGCGCACCCGGCTGGGCGCGCTGTCCACCACCAACGGCGGCTTGACCACCTGGAAGCCCTCGGCTGACGGCACCGTTGAGGCGCTGGTGACGGTGATGGCGGGCACCGGGGTGGTGGTGGGCGGTCTCTTCACACACGTCAACAACGCGCCGCACCTGCACCTGGCCGAGCTCTCGCCGGTCACCGGCGCGGCTCACAAATGGGCTTCGGCTCCGATCTGGCCGGTGGAGGGGCTGGCCCACGACGCCACCCAGCTGTATGCGGCCGGCGCCGGCTCCGGCGGCCACCTGGCCGCCTACTCGCTGTCCACCGGCCATATGGCCTGGACGGTGCAGACCGACGGCAACCTGCAATCGGCGGCCGTGGTCGGAAGCGAGGTCGTCGGCGGCGGCCACTTCGCCAACGTGTGCACGCTCGGCACCGTGTGCCAGAACCCGATCACACGCGATCACGTGCTGGCCGTGTCGGCCGCCACCGGCGCCCTGGACATGACCTGGCATCCGGCGGCCAATAGCCCCTTGGGCGTGTTCGCCGTGCGTGCCGCCGGCGGCCGGCTGTACCTGGGCGGCGATTTCACCAAGATCGGGGGCGTGGCCCAGGGCCACTTCGCCGAGTTCCAGGCTGTGCCCTAGGCCCCGGTAGCCTCCGCGCGATCTCCGGACGCCAGTCGGCTCGCCACGGCCTCGAGCGGCTGCGAGCCCATCTCCCGGTACACGGCCGCGGCCTCCGCATACCGCCCGTCGCTGATGGCGGTCAGCCCGATGCGCCAGCGCGACCCCTCAAGGAGCAGCGCTGCAGCAGTGCCGATGGCGACGCGCTGCGAGATGATCGGGGCAAGCTCCGCGACCGTGTGGGCGGAGGTGAGCATGCCGCCGATCTCGCTCCAGCGGTCGAGGAGCCTGGACGCGGCGGTGCTCGCCTCCTCACCTGACCCTGCGGCGCTGTGTGCGAGCGCCATCAGCGCCAGACCGCACAGCAGCAGCTCGTCGTCCATGCCCTGCGTGGCGTAGTCGACGATCTGACCGGCGTCATCGAGCGCTGTGGCTGCGTCCCCGCGCGCGCAGGCGATGCGGCCGCGCGTCCACCGCGCGTAGGCCGCCACCTGCCTGTCCGCCGACGCGGTGGGGGGTGTTGCGAGGTCGATCGCGAGATCCCAATCCCCGGAGTGATATGCCGAGTCCGCCTCGGCGGCCCGACAGTAGTCGAGGATGTCCGCACTCGACCGGATGGCCGCGCGGGACGCCTTCGATCGGGTCTCGGCTGCGCTGCGGAAGTCACCCAGACCGACCAGGTTGTCGGCCAGGTTGACCCATGCCGTCGCGCCGGCCGGGTCGGACAGATCGGACAGGCTCGCGGCCGCCTCGCGCATGTCGTCGATCCCAGCCGGGTCGCCGGTGTTGATCCGCGAATCCCCATGCCATAGCTGCAGCCGGGCGCGACCGATGGCATCGCCCGCGGCCTCCGCCTGGCGGAGTACATCCTCCGTCAACTGGATCCCCTGGGCGGCCCGGCCGGACACGGACAGGCGGTAGGCGAGGCGGGCGGCGATCGAGCTTGCGACCGGCGTGTAGCCCATGCGCGTTGCGTACTCGAATCCCGTCGCCAGCACCTCGTCCCCCTGCGCCCCCTGGCCGGCGTACACCAGCGCCATCCCGAGCAGCAAGCTCGCCGTCGCAGCCGCGTTCCAATCCGCACTCGCGACCTGAGCATCGAGCGCCTCGCGCAGCAACGGCTCGTCGGCCCGGCCGGCGGCCTGGGCGGCCCTGGCGTGGTCGAGCAGGAGGCCGGGCCGGGCAGGATCGGTGGCGGCCGTCAGTTCCAGCGCCGCGTTCAGGTGACGAGCAGCCGCGGCGTAGGCGTTGACGGCAAGAGCCTGGCGGCCCGCCTCGGCCAGCGCAGTGCGCACCTTGGGGACGAGTGCGCCGTCCTCCTCGCCCGCCTGCCGGCGCAGATCCAGCGCCGCCACGTAGTGGTGGGCGAGCAACTCCGCCTTGTCCTCGCGTTCGCCGGCCAGCGCCTCGATCCATCCGGCTGCCCGCTCGTGCTTGCCCGCCCGGTCGACGCGTGGGATCTGGTGGTAGGCGACGTCCTGGGTGAGTGCATGCGCAAAGCTGAACTCGACCTCGCCCGCCACGCTGGAGTGGCGCACACGGCGCAGCAGTTGTTTGCGCTCGAGGGTGTGCAGCAGGTCGTCAAGCACACGCGGAGGGCGGTCGGCGATCGCGGCCAGCGCGCCCAGCCATGCGGTGCGGCCAACCACGGACGCGTCCTGGATGAACATGCGTTCGGCATCGGTCAGCGTGTCCAGCCGGGCGGCGATGATTGCCTGCACGGATTCGGGCAGCTGCTGTGGCTCCCCGATCATCCGCCATCCTCCGCCGTCACGAACGAGCAGCCCCTGGTCGCGCAGCATGCGCACGTACTCCTGTGCGTATAGGGGATTGCCCTCGGCCCGCTCCAGCAGCGCCTGCTGCGTCGCCGCAGGAAGCAGCGCCTGGTCGAGCAGCTCGGCGATCAGCCGCGCGGTCTCGTCTGAGGAAAGCGGCGCCAGGTTGATCGCCAGCGCGTTGATCGCGCCTCCGCCCCACGCCGGGCGGCGTTCCAGAAGCTCCGGCCGCGCCGTGCACACGACCAGGAGCGGGATGCCGCCCGCGCGGTCAACCAGGAGCAGGATGAAGTCCAGCAGAGGCTCGTCCGCCCAGTGCAGGTCCTCGAATACGAGCACCGTCGGGCAGTCCTCCGCCAGCGCCTCGAAGAACCGCCGCCAGCCGGCGAACGCCTCGTCCTGACCGCCCTGCCCCGTCACACCCCCACCACCTTCCAGGCCCACCAGTGGACGAACGTGGCGGACCACCCACTCGCGATCGCGCTGATCGGGGATGACCGCCGCCACCGCCTCGTCCAGCTTGCCGGCCGCCGTCTCGGCCGAATCAGACTCCAGGACGCCCGCCTCCGCCTTCACCATCTCGCCCAGCGCCCACAGCGCCACACCCTCGCCGTAGGCCAGCGAGCGGCCGCGCCGCCATCGGATCAGTCCCGGCAACACGTCGATATGCCCCTCCAGCTCACCCACTAGCCGCGTCTTGCCGATCCCGGGCGCGCCGATCACCGTGATCAGCTGGGTTGAGGGCTCGCGGCGTGACCGCTCGAAGGTCGCGAGCAACACCGCCGCCTCGTCATCCCGACCCACCAGCCGGAGCTCCGGCCGCGCTTGCTCGGGCACCGTCGAGCGCGTTGCCAGCGCTCGCCACACCGGCACGGGCTCGGCCTTCCCCTTGGCCTCGATCGGATCTGCGTCCGCGTAGCGCACCACCCTGTCGGTGGAGCGGTACGTGCGCTCGTCCACCAGCACGCCGTTCACAGGCGCCGCAGCCTGCACCCTGGCGGCCGTATTCACGACATCGCCCGATGCCATCCCCTCACCCGCTTGCGGATCCGCGCCCAACGACACCAGTGCCTCACCAGTCGTCACCCCCACACGCACGTGCACGTCCAGGCCCTGCGAGCGCAGATCAGACACCGCGTCCTGGATCGCCAACGCGGCCCGCACGGCTCGCTCCGCGTCATCCTCATGCGCTACCGGCGCTCCAAACACCGCCATCACCGCATCCCCGATGAACTTCTCCACCGTTCCACCATGCGACTCCAACTCGCCCCGTAGCAGCCGGTGATAGCCACGCAGGAACCCCTCCACATCCTCCACATCCGCCGACTCCGAACGGCTGGTGAACCCCACCAGATCCGCGAACAGGACACTCACGACCCGCCGCTCACGGCGATCCGGAGCGGTGACCAGTGGCGTCCCGCACATGCCGCACACCCTGAACCGGTCCGGGTTCTGCTCGCCGCAGGCTGGACAGATGCTCACCGGCAGAGTCTACGAGGTGTCAGCTGGCCCGACGGGGCCGGCTGCCCGTCTGCTCAGGCGACGGCGGCGGCCAGGCGGGGCTGCGGGGGGGCGATCAACTGGGGCTGGCGGGGCGCCACCATCTCACCGCGGACATACGGGCGGAAGGTCGGACAGGGCTCGGAGAGGCGCAGCGCGCACAGGTTGCTCTTGCGAAAAAAACAGTCGTCACAGGTCAGACAGCGCGCCTTTGATGCCACGGTTGGAGCCCTCCCCAGGTCGATTCCGTTTACCGAGCGACGGCCAGTGTACGGGTCCGGCCGAGAGGCTTCCAGGGTTGTCGAATCAGAAATGTCGCTCGTAGCGGGAGTTCGTCGATCAGGGCTTCGGATGCCCCGCAGGCAACGCCCGGATGGCGCGCAGTGCCTGCTGGAAGGACTTGACAGAGATGATCTTGATGCGGCCGTGCGCCTCGGCCAAGGCGCCCCTGTAGTTGTCGCCGGCGGGCACCAGGAAGGTGTCCGCGCCGGCCTGGATGGCGCCGATCGTCTTCTGCGTGATGCCGCCGATAGGGCCCACCTGGCCGTTCAGGCTGATGGTGCCGGTGACCGCGATCCGATGTCCGTCGAGCAGGTGCCGGCCGCTCAGGCTGTCGTAGATGTCCAGCGTGAAGGCGAGCCCTGCGGATGGCCCGCCGATGTCGTGGAAGAGGAACTTGACATGCACCGGCAGGTGGGTCACCCGCACCTGCTGGACGATGTCGATGCCGATGATGGCGTGCTTCGGGTGGCCGGGGTCGGCGATGGTTGTGATCGCTTTGACGCCGCCCGGATCGAACGTGTAGCGCACCACCTGGCCGGGCGTGACGGTGCTGGTCAGCTGCTCCAACTGGGTGAAGGAGTGGATCGTGTGACCGTTCACGGCCGTGACCAGCGCTCCCGGCTGCACCCCTGCCCTCGCCGCCGGGTCGTGCGGCTGCACGGCCGCCACCTGGACGGCCACGTTCCCCAGGCCCACCTTCATGCCGAGCGCCTTCTCGGCCACCGCCTGGGCGATCTGCTGCGAGGTGGACATGGCCTCGAGGTCGACCTGCTCGCGCTGCTGGTCTGACTGCCCGGGCAAGAGCTCCTGGGTGGCCGGCACCAGCGAGGCGCCGTCCACGAAGTGGCGGAAGTACGCCTCCTCCAGCAGATTCGCCTGCAGCTCGTGCACGTCCACGAAGTAGAAGCCGGTGCCGGCGGCGGGCGGCTTGCCGCCCGGCACCTGCAGGTACTGAGTGGTCGAATGCGCCTTGTCGGGCCACAGCGCGTAGTAGCCGGACTGGGTCTCCCAGCCGTAGGTCGCGCCGACGCCGACGATGGCGAAGGCGATCGCCAGCGCGAGCGGCCAGCGCGGCCTTCGCAGTGCCAGCGGCAGTCCGCTCACGAGATGGCCAGCGACCCCACCACGGCGGCCGCAGCTATCGCCGCCACGCCCAGCGCCGAGGCCAGCCCCAGCCTCCCGTAGGCGATGTGGCCGCGCCCGTAGCCGGACAGCGCGAAGGCGACCAGGCCGCCGCCGATCAGCCCGCCGATGTGGCCGCCCACCGAGATCCCGGGGATGGCGAAGGTGAAGATCAGATTGAGCACGATCAGGCCGCCGATGGGGCCGCCCAGGAGCTGCACGCCGCGCTGCCGTTCGAGCAGGAAGAGCGCGCCCATGACGCCGAAGATGGCGCCCGACGCACCGCCCGAGATCGAGTTGGGCGTGACCACCAGCGCGCCAAAGCTGCCGGCCAGGCCGGACACCAGGTACACGGCGGCAAACCGCACCGGGCCGATGTAACGCTCCAGGGCATTGCCCAGCAGGTACAGGGCGTACATGTTGACGGCGATGTGCAGCAGCCCGAAGTGCATGAAGCTGGAGCTGACCAGCCGCCAGTAGTCGCCGTGGGCAACATCGGCCTTGTCCAGCACCATCTTGTAGCCGAGCGAGGTGAGGTCGGCGTTGGTGGGGCTGATCCCCGCGCTGAGCTTGTTGGTGACCAGGAAGATGGCCACGTTGGCGGCGATCAGCGCCCGCGTCACCCACGGCTCGCGGGTCAGCGCGATACCGGCGGCACGCACCTGCGTCCGGTTGCTCGCGCACTCCGGGCAGCGGATGCCGACCGCCGCGTGGCGCATGCACTCAGGGCAGATCGAGCGCCCGCAGTTGGAGCACGAGAGGCCGGTCTCACGATTGGGATGGCGATAACAGGTGGCCATCGCAAACAGTGTAGGTGGCCCTCCTGTGAGAACCCTGCGGCGGAGCCGTGCGCCAACCGAGCTACCAGCGAGCTACCAGATGCCGCGCAGCGCCGCCCCATCCACCGGCAGCACCGTGCCGGAGATGTAGGCGGCCGGCAGCGAGCACAGGAAGACGACGGCTGCGGCCACCTCGTCGGGGCTGCCCAGCCGGCGGGCCGGGATGGCGGCCAGGTCGGCCTTCTGGGCGGCCGCCGGGTCGGGCAGGCTGGCCCAGATCTCGTGCACGCGCTGGGTGTCGATCTTGCCCGGCGCGATGGTGTTGACGGTGATCCCGTCGGGGCCCAACTCCTGCGCCAGCGACTTGGCCCAGCCCACCACGCCGGGCCGGATGGCGTTGGACAGAAGCAGGTTGGGGATCGGCTCGCGGACCGACCACGAGGTGATGTTGACGATCCGCCCGCGGCCGCTCTGGCGCAGGTGCGGCAGGGCCAGCCGGGCCAGCCGCACCGCCGAGTGCAGCGACAGCTCGAAGGCGGCCGGCCAGGCTTCCGCGGGCGTCGACTCGAACGTCCCCGGCGGCGGCCCGCCGGCGTTGTTGACGATGATGTCGAGCCGCCCGCGGGCGTCGACGGTCTGCCCCACGGCCCGCTCCAGGGCGTCGAGATCGCGCACGTCGCCGGCCACCGCCAGCGCGCCCGGTACCGACTCCGACGCCGCCGCCAGGCGGTCGGGATCGCGGGCGAACATGGTCACTGCGCTGCCTTCCGCGGCCAGCCCGCGGGCGATCGCCAGGCCCATGCCCGACGAGGAGCCGCAGACGATGGCGGCGGTGCCCTCCAGTCCCAGGTGCATGGGCCGGGAACCTATACCATCGGCCGCATGCACTACCGCCCCACCGACCCCACCGTGATGCCCCGCTACAGCGGGCCGCGCACGTTCATGCGGTTGCCCCACGTGCAGACGACGGAGGACGTGCACGTGGCGGTGATCGGCATCCCCACAGACGACGCCGTGTCGTTCAAACCGGGCGCACGCTTCGGCCCCGAGGGCATCCGCTCCGCCTCGGCCCTGCTGCGCCCGTACAACCCGCGGCTGGGGGTGGACGTGCACGAGGTGCTGTCGATGGTCGATTACGGCGACGCGCCCACCGTGCCCGGCTACCACGAGGAGACGCTGCGCCGGATCGAGGCCTTCCTCGACCCGGTGCACGAGGCCGGGGTGACGCCACTGTGTTTGGGCGGCGACCACTCCATGGTGCTGGCCGAGCTGCGCTCGGCGGCCAAGACGCACGGCCCGCTGGCGCTCGTGCACCTGGACGCCCATGCCGACGTGTGGGAGCAGTACTACGGCGTGCGCTACTTCCACGGCACGGTGTTCAAGCGCGCGGTGGAAGAGGGTCTGGTCGACCCGGCGGCCTCCGTGCAGGCGGGTATGCGGGGCACCCTGTACGGCGCCTCCGACGTGGACGAGCCGGCCAAGCTGGGCTACGACGCGCTGCCCTGGGAGCAGCTGGAGGCGCTGACGCCGCAGCAGTACGGCGACCGCGTGCGGGCTCGGGTGAGCGGCCGCCCGGCCTTCCTCAGCTTCGATATCGACTTCGTCGACCCGGCCTTCGCCCCCGGCACAGGCACGCCCGAGGTGGGCGGCCCAACCAGCTCCCAGGCGATGGCCTACCTGCGTGCGCTGACCGGCATCGACTTCCGCGGATTCGACTGCGTGGAGGTCTCACCGCCGTATGACCCCAGCGGCATCACGGCCTGGCTGGCGGCCAGCGCATGCCACGAGATGCTGTCGCTGAAGGCGCTGTGGGTCGGCGGCCGCGATTGACGGCGTCCGCGGGCTGGACTACCCTGAAGGACGGAACTTCGACCCAAGCGACCAAAGGAGGCGAGCAATGACGACGACACTCGAGCACGCAGCCTCCAGGCGCCCCGCGTGAGCTCGAGCAACCGCTCCTGAGCCGGGACAGGGTGCCTGGCACCCAGTCCAGCACCATGACTCAGGAGAGCGAGTTGACAATCGAGCAGTTGGGTTGGGCTTCGGACTACGCCGAGGCCTTCCAGGAATATGCCGACGCCGGCCTGGCGGCCGGCCGTGTGGCGATCGAGCACCGTGGCGCCTACGTCCTGCGCGGCGGCGGTGAGGTGTGGGCAGAGCTGTCGGGCCGCCTGCGGCGGACGACGGCCGCGCCTGTGGATAGGCCGGCGGTGGGCGACTGGGTCGTCTACGAGCGCCCTGAGGGCAAATCCCGGGCGCGCATCCAGGCGGTGCTGCCGCGCCGCTCGGCTGTCGTCCGCCGGGCCGCCGGAAAGCAGGAGGTGGAGCAGGTGGTGGCGGCCAACGTGGACGTGCTGTTCGTCGTCACCTCGATGGACGCCGATCTCAACCCTGCCCGCCTGGAGCGATATCTCACGCTGGCCTGGGAGAGCGGCGCCGACCCGGTGGTCGTTCTGACCAAGGCGGATCTGTGCGAGAACCGGGAGGATGCGCTGCGGCTGGTCGAGTCGGTCGCCTTCGGGATCCCGGTCGAGATCACCTCGGCTGTGACCGGCGAGGGCACCGGGCGGGTTGCGGCCCGGATCGCCGGCGGCCGCACGGGGGCCTGCGTGGGCTCGTCGGGCGTTGGCAAGTCGACGCTCATAAACGCGCTGGTGGGGGACGACCGGATGGCCACCGGCGAGGTGCGAAGCGACGGCCGCGGCCGGCATACGACCAGCCATCGTGAGCTGATCGTGCTGCCCGACGGCGGTTGCCTGATCGACACCCCGGGCATGCGCGAGCTGCAGCTGTGGGAGGCCGCCGAAGGGCTCGAGCGGGCGTTCGGCGACGTCGAGGAGCTGGCCGCCCAGTGCCGGTTCCGCGACTGCGCGCACGAAACCGAGCCGGGTTGCGCCGTGCAGGCGGCGATCGCGGCGGGCAGCCTGCCGGCCCACCGGCTGGAGGGCTACCGGCGGCTGCTGCGCGAGCTGGAGTTCCAGCAGCGGCGGGGGGACAAACGCGCGCAGGCGGCGGCCAAGAAGCAGTGGGCCGCAGTGTCCAAGTCCGCCCGCACGGACAGCTGGTAGGCGCCGACCCTGACGCTGGTGGAGATGGAGCAGTGTGGGTGCCAGGTACCGTCGACCGTCTGTGACGATGGTGATCGTCACAGCCGCCCACCGGTACCTGGCACCGGGTTATAGCTCGGCGACAGGCTCCTCCTCGACGGCTTCCTGCTGCTCGGCCGCCTCGACCGCCGCCGCGCTGCGGCGGGTGCCCAGGGCCCTGATCCGGGCCCGGATCACCCGCTGCTCGCCCGGCGAGAAGGCGCCCACCGCGATCAGGCCGAGCGGGAACGCGACGATCAACGCCGCCCGGATGGCGTAACCAACCCCGCCGGTCTGCGGCACCCACTGCACTGACGCCACCAGGATGGCCGAGACCAGGATCCCGATCCGGATCACCCGCGCCCACTCGTACGCCACCGGATAGGAGCGCTGGGAGTTGAGCCAGCCCAGGTAGACCAACACGCCGTATCCGATCATGGTCGACGCGCCTGCACCCTCGATGCCCCACCTGGGGATCATCCAGAAGTTGAGGCCGACGTTGACCAGCGCGCTGACACCGGTCACGACCGGCGTGAAACGGGTTTTCTTCGACCGGTTGACGCCCGCGTTCAGGATCAGGTAGGCGCCGTACAGCACCGCGCCCAGCATCAGCATGGGCACCACAGGGGCGGCGTTCCAGACGCTCCTGGGCAACGAGTGGCGGATGTAGATGGGCGTGAGCAGGCTGATCGCCACCACCGCCCAGCCCATCACCATCGCCCAGTAGCTGAGCACCAGCCGGTACACGTCCTTGGTCTCGTCCTCGGTCGGCATGGAGTTGGCGAAGGCCGGCCAGGCGGTCTGGAAGGCGGCGATCAAGAGCATGATCGAGAGCGCGATCTTGGCCGCCACCGAGTAGGAGCCGAGATCCGCCCGCGAAGTCAGCGACTGCACCTGGAAGCGGTCGGCCACGTTCAGCGCCCACAGGGCCAGCCCGGCCGGCATCAGCGGCACCGAGAAGTGCAGCATCTGCCGAAGCAGCCTGCGGTCGACCAGTCGGAAGCCGACCGTGCGCCGGCGGGCGTACAGCATCATCAGGTAGGTGATGTACGTGCCCGAGAAGTTGCCCACCATCAGCCCCGCCGCCTGCCAGTGCAGGCCGACCACCAGCACCACCGTCAGCACGATGGTGATGGCCACGTTGGCCAGCGAGTAGCCGACGTAGGCGGTGGGCCGGCGCTCGATCCGGTAGATGCCGGTGACGATGTCCAGGTTCATCGACACCCATAGCCCGGTCAGCCCGATCAGGGTCAACTCGACGCCGCCCATGATGTCGGAGAAGGGCCTGATGGTGATGGCACAGACCGCCCCGACGACGAGACCCGTGGTGGACATGAAGAGCACCCCGGCGAAGGCCGTCTGCACCGTCCGCGCCCGCATGTCGGAGCCCGGGTTGTCGAACGAGAAGCGGAACATGGCCGGCGTCAGCCCCAGCCGCAGCACGATCTGGGCCAGCGTGATGGAGGCCATGATCAGCTCGACAGAGCCGAACTGGGCGCGGGTCACGTGGCTCAGGTAGACCGGAAGCAGGAAGATGCCGACGGCCTTGGAAACCAGGCTGCCGAGTCCGTAGACAAACGACTGCCCGGCCAGTTGCTTGAGCCGGCCGGCGCGATTCATCGGTGGCGCGGCCGAGCCCTTACAGCCCGATCACGCCGATCAGCTCGCGCACCGCGGCAGCCGAGCGCTCCAGCCCGGCCCGCTCGTCGGCTGACAGCGAGATCTCGAGCACCTGCTCCAGCCCGCCCGCCCCCAGCCTGCAGGGGACGCCCATGTACAACCCGTCCAGTCCGTACTCGCCCTGCAGCAGCGCCGCGCACGGCAGCACCCGCTGCTGGTCGAGCACGATCGCATCCACCATCTCGCACACCGCCGCCGACGGCGCGTAGTAGGCCGACCCCGACTTGAGCAGCTTGACCACCTCAGCGCCGCCGTCGCGGGTGCGCTGGACGATATCGGCCAGCCGCTCGGCGGCGATCAGGTCGGAGGCCGGGATGCCGGCCACGTTGGTGTAGGAGACCACTGGCACCATCAGGTCGCCGTGGCCGCCCAGCACGAAGCCGGTCACGTCGCGCACCGACACGCCCAGTTCCCAGGCCAGGAAGGTGCGGAAGCGGGCGGAGTCGAGCACGCCGGCCATCCCGATCACCCGCTCGCGCGGGAACCCGGCCTCCGTGAAGGCCACCTGGCACATCGCATCCAAGGGGTTCGTGACCACGATCAGGATCGCCTCGGGCGAGCGCTGGGCCAGGTTTCGGGTGACGTCGGCCACGATCGCCTGGTTGGTCTTGAGCAGGTCGTCGCGGCTCATGCCGGGCGTGCGGGCACGGCCCGAGGTGATCACGCACACCGACGACCCGGCGGTCTCGTCGTAGCCGTTGGTGCCGGTCACGTTGGGCTCGTATCCGACCACAGGTCCGGCCTGGTTGAGGTCGAGCGCCTTGCCCTGCGGCAGGCCCTCGACGATGTCCACCAACACCACGTCGGCGTAGTCGCGCTCGGCCAGCCGCTGGGCGGTTGTGGCGCCCACGTTTCCGGCCCCCACGACGGTCACCTTGATCCGGCTCATACCACTGCCCCCAGTCGCTCGATGATGGCATCGGCCACCTGCGACGTGCCCACTGCGGTTGGGTCGTCGGGTGTCGGCTTCATGTCATAGGTGACGCTGCGGCCGTCGGCGATCACGCCGGCGATGGCAGCCTCCAGATTGTTCGCGGCGTCCCACTCCTCCAGGTGCTGGAGCATGAGCACGCCGGACAGCATCATGGCGATCGGATTGACCTTGTTCTGGCCGGCGTACTTGGGGGCAGAGCCGTGGGTCGGCTCGAATACCGCCGCCTGCTCGCCGAAGTTGGCGCCCGGGGCGACGCCCAGCCCGCCCACCAAGCCGGCGCCCAGGTCGGACACGATGTCGCCGTACAGGTTGGGCAGCACCAGCACGTCGTACAGCTCCGGCTTCTGCACCAGCTGCATGCACATGTTGTCCACGATCCGGTCCTCGAACTCGATGTCCGGGTTCTCGGCCGCCACCTGCCGGGACACCTCCAGCCACAGGCCGTCCGTGTGCTTCATGATGTTGGCCTTGTGCACGGAGGTGACCTTGTGCCGGCCGTGCTTGCGGGCGTACTCGAAGGCGAACTCCACCACCCTTCGCGTGCCCGCCTCCGAGATCGGCTTGATCGAGATGCCGGCATCCTCACGCAGTCGCACGCCGGCCGCCGCCTCGATCGCGTCGGCCACCGTGCGGGCCGAGTCGGTGCCGCGCTCGAACTCGATCCCGGCGTACAGGTCCTCGGTGTTCTCGCGCACGATCACCAGGTCGACGTGGGTGTCGGCGTAGCGCGTGCGCACCCCCGGGTAGAGCTTGCACGGGCGCACCTGGGCGTACAGGTCGAGCGCCTTGCGCAGGCCCACGTTGACCGACCGGAAGCCGCTGCCGATCGGGGTGGTGATGGGCCCCTTGATGGCCACCCGGTTTCGGCGGATGGAGTCGATCACGTGGTCGGGCAGGGGGTTGCCGCCGTGCTTGTGCATGA
Organism: uncultured Actinomycetes bacterium; assembly: GCA_963744065.1. Taxonomy (GTDB): domain Bacteria; phylum Actinomycetota; class Thermoleophilia; order Gaiellales; family JAICJC01; genus DASUHT01. The sequence continues at coordinate 67,454 of CAVUSN010000010.1, forward strand.
CGTCGGCGCCCGCCTCCTGGACGTCCCAGTCGAAGCGCACGCCGGTGGCCTCCAGCACCCGGCGAGTGGCGTCGGCAATTTCAGGCCCGGTGCCGTCGCCCGGGATCAGCGTGACAGAGTGGTTCACGGAGTATCCGTCCTTCCAGTTGCGCGGGCGATTGTCGCACGAACGGCTACGATGCGGTCGAAGTCCGAGACATGAGCGGAGGGCCTAGGATGGCCGACAAGGGCGGATTGGAAGGAGTCGTGGTCGCGCGCAGCAGGCTGTGCTCGATCGACGGCCAGAACGGCGTTCTGATCTACGGCGGGTACGACGTCAACGACCTGGCCGACCACTCCAGCTACGAGGAAGTGTGCTTCCTGATCCTGCGCGGGCATCTGCCCACGCGCCGGGAGTTGGACGATTTCACGGCGACGCTGGCCAGTTCCCGGGAGTTGTCAGAGGAGACGGCGCAGGTGGTGGACATGCTGGCCGACCACGCCGAGCCGATGGAGATGCTGCGCACGGCGGTGTCGTCGGATTCCTTCGACGACCCCGACAAGAACTCCAACGCCGAGGGCGCCAACTTCGCCAAGGCCACCCGGCTGATCGCCAAGATGCCGACCATGGTGGCCCGTTATCACCGCCGCCGGCGCGGGCTCGGCCCGGTGCCCTCCGATCAGCGGCTGGGCCACGCCGCCAACTTCCTGCACATGCTGACCGGGGAGTCGCCCAAGGAGAGCGCCGCCAAGACCTTCGACGTGGCGCTGATCCTGCACGCCGACCACGAGATGAACGCCTCCACGTTCACGGCCCGGGTGATCGCCTCCACGCTGTCGGACATGCATTCGGCCATCACCGGCGCCATCGGCGCGCTCAAGGGCCCGCTGCATGGCGGTGCCAACGAGCAGGTCATGAAGTTGCTCATGGCGATCGGCTCAGACAAGAAGGTGGAGCAGGAGATCCGCGACAGGCTGGCCCGCAAGGAGCGGATCATGGGCTTCGGCCACCGGGTGTACAAGACCTACGACCCGCGCGCGGTGATCCTCAAGCGGTTCTCCAAGCAGCTGGCCGGCGAGTCGGATGAGCCGGACTGGTACTCCATGTCCGAGCACATCGAGAAGGCCGTGCTCGAGGAGAAGGGGCTGTACCCCAACGTCGACTTCTACTCGGCCTCGACCTACCACTACCTGGGCATCGAGACCGGGCTGTTCACCCCCATCTTCGCCATGAGCCGGGTGGTCGGGTGGGCGGCGCACGTGATCGAACAGCACGCCGACAACCGCCTGATCCGTCCGAGCTCGGAGTACGTCGGGCCGCCGGTGCGCCCGTACGTGGCCATCGACCTGCGCGGCGAGTCGGCCGCATAGGGTCTGCTCCGTAAACGGCGGGGCTGCGCCGGGGACGTTCCGGTGGGCCTGCCATACTCGTGGGCGTGGAGCGGCAGGACTCATCGCCTTCCTCACGGAGCAGTTGGATAAAGACGGCCTCGGCCGATCGCGACCGGTCAGTTTGAACTCTGCTTGCAGACGTGGCCGCACGGGCAGGGGTGGGAGGCGTTCGAGGAGTCGTGGCCGCTCGACCGCGCGCTGGCTGTGCTCGTGAAAAAGCCGCGAGTGGTCGTCGACGCAGCCGAGAGCGCTCAGCTGGCGCGGGCGACGGGCAGCCGTTGAGTGAGGCGCCGGCGTGGCCTCGCCGCCGCGTGCCCGGCTGGGAGTTCGTGGATCGGACGATTCGTGACGAGCCGATCTCCTGGGATGTGGTCATCGAGGCGATCCCCGAGCGGACGGCGGTTGGCTCCAAGCTACGGCCGGCTGATCCAATCGTCGGCCAGCGGTGCCTCGCAGCGCTCGCGGACTCATCTCTCGACGTGGTCGGGCTGCGCTCCGATTGGCCCGTGGATCCAGCCAGCGAGCTGGGTGGATCACCCGCCCGGATCTCTCGTCTTGGTGCACCGGCCGCGTTTCAGGGTCGCGGTGATCCGCGTGGATGCCCGAACCCTCGAACAGGCTGTCTCCACGGCAGATCGGGCGATGGGGAAGGTGAAAGCCGAGGTGGCCCCGGATGCTCCCTGGAGCTTTCGGGCAGTGGAGGCGTATGCGACCGGATCGCCGCCTGCTCGAGCGAACGCACGTCTCGACTCGCAGCGCCGCGGGCATGGAGTCGCCCCGGCCCGGCTGGAAGCCGGCCCGCAGGTAGGCCCCGACCGCCTGCTTGTTGCGCGGATCCACGTCCAGCACGATCTCGCGCACGCCCAGCGTGCTGAAGCCCAGCTGGCACATCAGCCGGGTGGCGTCGGTGCCGGCGCCGCGGCCGCGGTGGGCCGCCTCGCCGATCACGATCGAGTAGCGGGCCCGGCGGCCGGTCATCGGCACCAGCCGGGCGTTCCCGATCAGGGTGCCGGTCCCCGGGGCCTCGATGGCCACCGCCAGCCGCCACGGGTCGGCCAGCATGCGCCGGCCCCAGTCGATCATCTCCTGCACGCTGACAGCGCTGGGCGGCCGCTCCCGGCGCCCGTACAGGTAGCGGGTGGTGTCGGGGTCGTTCAGCCACCGCGCCCAGCGCTCGGCCTGGTCGACGGACAGTGGCGCGAGCGCGGCCGCCTGGCCGACGATGCGTTCGCGGATCGTCATCCGCCCGGTAGCATCGCAGACCGCATGCCCCGTCCCGACCGCCTGCGGCCGATGCTGGCCGGCACCGCAGACCGGCTGCCGGCCGGCGACGACTGGGTGTACGAGCTGAAGCTGGACGGCTACCGGATCGTGGCCGAGGTGACCGCGGACGGTGTGCACCTGTGGAGTCGAGGCGGGCACGACTACGCCGACCGGTTCGCGGCCGTGGCGGAGCAGTTGCCCGGCGCCGTGTCCGGCCCGTGCGCGGTGGACGGCGAGGTGTGCGCGCTGGACGAGGCCGGCCGGCCCAGCTTCCAGCACCTGCAGTCGGGCTCGGGCAGCCTGGCTTTCTTCGCCTTCGACCTGCTGGAGCTGAATGGCCGCTCGCTGGTCAGCCGGCCGCTCTCAGAGCGCCGCGAGCTGCTGGCCGAGACCGTGCACGAGACCGGCGGCATCCGCATTTCGCGCCAGTACGAGGACGGCGCTGGGCTGCTCGAGCTGGCCCGCAAGGAGTCGCTGGAGGGGGTGATGGCCAAGCGCGCCAACTCGCGCTACCGGCCGGGCCGGCGCAGCCCGGACTGGTTGAAGCTGAAGCTGCGCGAACGCGAGACGTTCGTGATCTGCGGCTACCTGGCCGGCACCGGGTCGCGCGGCGAACTGGGCTCGCTGGTGCTGGGCGAGCGCATCGACGGCGGCCTACGCTGGGTGGGCGAGGTGGGCAGCGGCCTGACCGGCGGGGAGCTCGACCGGCTGCTGGAACGTCTGCGTCCGCTAGAGCGATCCCAGCCAACCCTCGAGCGCACGCCGCGCGGCCGGGTGACCTGGGTCGAGCCGCGGCTGCGCTGCCAGGTCGAGTTCGCCAACCGGACGGCCGACGGCCGCCTGCGGGCGCCGGTCTACATCGGCCTGGAGGGGCCCGCCAAGTCCGCTGGGAAAACCCGTCCGGAGCCGGAGCTGAGCAACCTTGACAAGCTCTTCTTCCCTGAGGACGGGATCACCAAGGGCGATCTGCTGGACTACTACCGCGCCGTCTCGCCGGCCGTTATCGAGCACCTGCGCGGCCGCCCGTTCACCATGCTGCGCTACCCCGACGGCATCCACGGCAAGCGGTTCTTCCAGAAGGACGCGCCGGTGCACACGCCCAACTGGGTGCGCACATCCACCCCAGGAGGGCATCCGCTACGTGCTGGTGGACGACCTGCCGGCGCTCTTGTGGGTGGTCAACATGGGCTGCATCGACCTGAACGCGTGGTGCGCCCGGGCGGATCGCCCGGACCGGCCGGACTGGGCCATGTTCGACCTCGATCCGGCGCCCGGCTCGTCCTTCGAGCAGGTGGTGCAGGTGGCCCAGCTGCTGCGCCAGGCGCTGGCCGGGCTGGGCCTGGAGGGGTACCCGAAGACCTCGGGCAGCAAGGGCATGCACGTGCTGGTGCCGATCGAGCGGCGCTACGACCAGGACGAGGTGCGCTCGTTCGCCGCCGTCGTGGCCAGGGCGCTGGCCCGCACGGCGCCGGAGCTGATCACCGAGGCCTGGCGGCGCAGCGAGCGCCACGGCGTGCTGGTGGATGTGAACCAGAACGGGTGGGGGCGGACGACGGCGGCCGTCTACTCGGTGCGGCCGGTGCCGGGCGGCACGGTGTCGACGCCGCTTGGTTGGGACGAGGTGACGCCGAAGCTGGATCCGGCGATCTTCACGATGCGCGAGGTGGAACGGCGGCTCAGGAAGCTCGGCGACGTGTTCGCGCCGGTGCTTTCCCACCGCCAGCGCCTGCCCCGGCTTTAGCCCGCTTGGGCTTGGCCGCGGGCTTGCCGCGCTCGGCCCGGGCCTTGCGCGCCTCCTCCAGGGAGGCGGCCAGTGCGGCCATCAGGTCGGGCGGCGTCTCGCTCTTCTCGACGCTGGGCGGGCGCACGGTCTTGCCCTGCCGCTTCTGCTCCACCACCGCCAGCAGCCGCTCGCGGTAGGTGTCCTGGTACTGCGCCGGGTCGAACTCGCCGGTGTAGGCGGCGATCAGGTCGGCCGCCATCTTCAGCTGCCGCTTGTCCACCTGGGCGGATGGGGCCAGGCCCTCGGTGGAGCGCACCTCGTCGGCGAAGAACATGCGCTCCAGCGTGATCACGCCCTCCCGCACCCGCAGACAGCCCAGATGTTCGCGGTTCTGATGCACGTATGTTGCGATGGCCGCCAGCCCGGCCTCGGACATGGCCTGGCAGAGCAGCGCGTAGATGGCCTCGCCGGGG
>CAVUSN010000011.1:0-36042 GCA_963744065.1 uncultured Actinomycetes bacterium
TCCACGCGTGCGCTGCTCGCGCGGATCGAGCGTCTCGAGGACCGGGAGGGGGACCCTTGCACAGACTGCCCGGCTTGCCTGGTGCCGCGTTCCTGGCGCGCGTCGAACGCGCGATCGCGGCAGAGGGTCGTAGCGCAGAGGAGGCGGGTGAAGCCGACGCGGTCGCGCCCGGCGGTGTGCTGCTCGTCGTCGGCCACGATTCCGAGAACCTGACCCGCGGGTACGGTGGGCCCAAGGATGCGGCGCGGCTGTTCACGCCCGGCGACGTGGTGGCACAGCTGGGCGGCCTGCGCATCGAGCGGGCCGAACAGGTGCAGCGCCCGGTGGAGACCCCCGACGGCGAGCGCACCGCGATCGACGCGCTCGTCCGCGCGGTACGCGACGCCGAAAGCAGCTGACCCCGGGTCCGGCGGCCGTCGATCCTCGCGGCAAGAGGGTCCTCGGGGTGCGGGTTTCCCACCATCCGGATAGGCGGCCCCACCGATGCTTGGGCGATCCCGGGGATCTAGCGTGGGTGCTGGATTCCGGATCGGAAGGACCGATGCACCCACACACACAGAAGAATCTGGAGCAGGCGATGCGCGATGAGGGGTTCGCGTTTGCCCGCTACATGCTGTATGGACGCAAGGCGCGAGCGCACGGCCACAGAGACCTGGCCGACCTGTTCGAGTCACTCGCGGACGTCGAGGTGTTCGACTACTTCATGCACGAGGCGGGACTGGCCGGGCTCGGGTCGGGCTCCGACATCGACAATCTGCGCCAGGCGATTGCCGACGAGGCGAGTGCAGCCGACGAGACGTACCGCCTGTTCGAACGGCAGGCACGCGACGCGGGAGCGACGCAGGCCGCCGAGCAGTTCTCGCGCATCCGCTCCGACAAGAACCATCGTCGCGCACAGCTGGCCGAGGCGCTGGGGAAGCTGGAGACGTCCACTCCGCGCCCCCACCGGATCCTCGTCATCGCCGACGAGTCGTGCCACGGCAGCGGGCTGTGCGACGAGGTGGCCTACCGGGCCGGCCGCGTCCCCTCAGAGGTGCTGATCGTCGCCCCCGCCCTCACCACCAGCCGCCTGCACTATCTGGCCTCGGATCTCGACCGCGAGACTGTGCAGGCAGCCGAGCGGCTGGAGACCCTCCGCGACGACCTCGAGCGCCGGCACGTCCACACGACCGGTCGCGTCGGGGATACGAATCCCTTGATCGCCATCGAGGACGCGCTGCGCGAGTTCCAGGCCGACGAGATCGTCATCGCCACCCAGTCCCCCGACCACACGACATGGCTCGAACGCGACCTCGTCGACAAGGCACGAACACGATTCGCGCCGCTGCTCGTCACCCACGTCATCGTCGACCCTGCGCTTGACCGCGGAGTCGCCATCACCGGCTACTGACCACCAACTCACCACCGGCAGGATGCGTGAACGACGTCATGATGTCGTAACCCTCCTGATGACAAGGCACCGGACAAGCCTCGTTGCCTCGGTGGCCATGCATCCGGCCGATGGGTTGTGGAACCCGCATACGCACCTGTCTTCGACTGGGGCCGCGGCAGGGCCGGGGGGCGACGGGGCGGTGATCACGATCGACGCGGCCGGGAGACTTGCTTGTTGCCTGGCAAGGAACGCTGCCCGGCGCCGATCAGTGTCGCGAGGATGATGTCGCCAGGACCGAAAGCCGCGTACCCGGCGATCGATGCTTCCGGGTGTGTGCGTGTGAGGTTCAGGCGGAACCTCGTTTCTCTGGCGGTGTCCGTGTTGTTTCGCGCGTTAGGAGTGGCCGAAGGTGACGCCGGGAAGGAGTCGGTCGGCCCAGCGTGGGAGCCACGAGGCCCACTTGCCGAGCAGGCGCAGGGCGACGGGAATGAGGATGAGTCGCACGAGGAGGTCGTCGAGGAGGACGGCGACGCCGAGGATGATTCCCATCTCCTTCGGTGGAAGCGGTCCGGAGCGGGCGAACGTGAAGAACACGGCGACCATCACGGCGGCGGCGGCGAGTCGATGTGGCCGAGGACGGCAAGCGCTGTGGCATCCGGGTTGAGCAGGGCGCGACGGCCGACATCTTCACCAAGCCGGCTGACGAGGGCGCACCGAGGCTTACGTCACCGGCCGCTTCGGCTGACGCAGGGTTTGGGCTTGCCGCTCTGTTGCGTGCGGTCCCGGGCCTGGTGTGTGTATTTGGTCAGGGCCTTGTCGCACAGGGAGCGTTGCCCTCGGCGAAGACCGCCGCGGAACTCTTTGGCGCCGCGCCTCGCTGCATACTTTCGCCCCTGCTCGGGGCAGACCGGCTTGTCGGGCCGCACGTAGGACGCCGCGGTGCGGCGGCTGCGCTCATGGACGCTTCAGGAACCCCAGATAGACCGCGGCGAACACCAAGACGATCCCGAGGTTCGCTATCAGCCGCGCCCAGAACTGGTGCCTGAAGAACAGGACGTCCACGCCGACCACGACGGCGACCAGGGCGAGCACGTACAACACGGCCAGTCTTCCCATCGGTCATTCCGGCACTGTGGGCCTGTCTGAAGACCGTAGCACGCCGCCCTGCCCTGCCCTGCCCTGCCCTGTCCCCGCTGGCCGACCTCCTGACCGTCGGGGCGCTTCGGCGACCCGGCCGATGTCGGCCGGCCTCCGCTCCAGCCCTTACCCGTCGGTGCGAGGTCGCCGGCCGCCGGAGCGGGCAGCCGGGGCGAACCCCGGTCAATGTGCTGACGGTCGACGGCGGCCGGTACCTCGTTGCCCCCCGCGGACACACGCAATGGGTTCGGAACCTGCGCGCGGCCGGACAGGGGAATCTCCTCCTCGGCCGGCGCCGGGAGCGCTTCGCGGCGACCGAGGTAAGCAGACGCTTTGGCTCATGCCCTTAAAAGAGAAATGCTGACCCCTACTCTGAGGGCTCGGAAAGCGCTTGGTTGAACGGAATCTATGCCTGCGACTAGGGTATGGGGTGGCTATGACGGGAGAGGTGCGGAACACATGGGGTGCTGTCCCCCGGGGTGCACCACGCCGCTGCGGAGAACGGCCTGGTTAGGCCATTCCCACGGACTGGGGCGCACAGGTGCACACCACGTGCAGATGGCTGGCCGGCTGGTGCGGCGTCGTGAGTGTCGGCCGCGGGGGTGGTGGGACCACGCGCCTGGAGCGACGTACAGGCGGCCTCTGCTGCCGAGTAGCCAGGGCGGCGGTCGCCTCCGCCCTTAGCCTCGCTGCTGATTCGCAAAACCCAGAGCCGTCTGGTCGTGCGCCCGAAGGAGAGGAGCGGGCGGCGCGGTCGCAGCGCGCCGCCTCACCCACCATCCCCGGCGATAGCGCGGGAATGCCCTGCAGTGGGAGAGACGCTGGCGAGCCACGAGCTGGCCGACCGGTCCTGTCGCTCGGGGCCCCGCCGCGCGTGCTGGACGTGTATAGCCGGGTGGTTGTGTGAATCTGACGAGGGATCCCGCTGACCGAGAAGGGACCGGACTCCGGCCTCATCACGAACTCCCGCAGAGCGATCGCATCGCGGCATCTAGACGTGCCTGGTCAGGCGCCGTCGAGTGGTCGCACTGCGCGGACGAGCGCGTCGATTGCGATGCGCTCACCCTCCGCGGTCTCCACGCGGCGCTGCACGTGGTCGGCCCGCTCGATGCGCAAGCCGGGTAGCTCCGCGGCAATCTCGGCGGGTGTGGACAGCAGTGCAGGGTCTTGCGGGCCTCCGTAGCCCTCGGTGATGTTGGCGAACCGTGGCCGACAACGAGGAGCACACCGTCGGGTGCGACGGCGTTCGCGGCACCGCGCAGCACGAGACGACGCTCTGCCCTTGGAAGGTGCAGGTAGATGATGGCGACGAGGTCGAACGAGCGCTGCGGAGGAGTCCAGCCAAGCACATCGGCGGCGATCCAATCGATGGACAGATCGCGTCGGTCGGCCATTTCACGGCCACGATCAAGCGCCACCTGGGAGAAGTCAACAGCGGTCACGCGCGCCACCCGCGACTCGCCAGCCAAGGCGCGTTTCCGCCCTCGCCGCAGGCCAAGTCAAGCCCGCGACCGGGCGGGAGCGCCCCCACTTCGCTCACCAGAAACCGACTTGGCTCAAACGACCACAAGCTGTCGGTGGCTGCATACCGCGCTTCCCACATCTCACGATCCATGCCTGGATCATGCCAGTCAGGAGCCGGTATCCGCAGACCGGTGGTGTGGCATCCTTCTGGCGCACCCAGTGTTTCATCGAAGGTGCCGGTGCAGCGCCGCCGGAGGAGTGAGCCCATGAAGATCGCGATCATCGGAGCCGGCGAGATGGGATCAGCGCTCGCTCGTGACCTCGCAGCAGTTGGCGTCAGACGGTCGTCATCGGCTCGCGCAGCATTGAGCGAGCCCAGCAGATCGCCCAGCGCGTCGGCGCCCAATTCGGGGTCGGACTACGGCCAGAAGCGGCCGACTCGAGCGAGATCGTGGTGCTGACCGTGCCCTGGCAGGCGGTGCGAGAGATCCTCCCGATGCTGCCACTGGACGGGAAGGTCTTGATCGACGCCACCAACCCCTACCTGGACGACAGCTTCAACGGTCGCGAGTCGGTGTGGTCGGTTCGGGACGAGTTCCCCGCCGGTGCATCCGGCGCATCCCACATCCAGCAACTCGCCCCCGGCGCGAGCGTCGTCAAGGCGTTCAATCACATCTGGGCCGTGACCGCACAACGCGGGTTCGGAGAGATCCACCCGGCCGTCTTCGTCTGCGGAGACGACCCATCGGCACGGAACATCGTGAAGGCCTTAGCAGCTGAGCTCGGCTACGACCCCCACGACTGCGGTGGCCTCGAACAGGCCCGCTGGCTGGAAGCCCTAACGCCGCTCGTCGTCGCTCTCGACGACCCCAACCTCGCCTTCGTCATCAAACGCGTACCACCCATCTAATCCGTCCTGGCAGCACTGACTGCATGCCACGGGGGTCTCCAGCGCTCGGGTATCGCGCCGTGGTTTCGACGTCAGCGGCCCGAGAGAAAGGCCGATCGCGAATGCTGCAAGGTGTCCGAGATCGGTCATCGTGCCCGAGGCGACCACGCCGATTCCTAATCCGGATCGTCTGGGCATCGGCGGGACTCACCGTGCTCGCGGCACCGAAGCCCGTATGTCATCAGACCGGCGATCGCCCTCGGCGCCGGTGAGCCAGCTGGGTCGTGTCAGGCGAGACTGACCTCCCCTGACACGACCCGGCCTGGTAGCTCTGGTCAGCGGCCGTGAACGGCGCGGCCGCCGGATGGGTGTCGATCCCGACCAGCGCATAGAGCGGGCAGACCCCGACGGCGGCGGTGAAAACCATGATGAGACCGACGGCGATCAGGATGATGCCGAGGATGCTTCCGGCACCGATCAGCGTCGCGGCGATGATGGCGGCCGGGGCGACAAGCAGACTGCGAACCCAGCGATCCGGGGTTCCGATGTTGTGTGTGAGCTTCATGATCGAGGCCTTCTCGTTCGTAGGGTGTGGTCTTCGGGGATCAGGAGTGTCCGAAGGTGACGTGGGGAGGAGCCGGTCGGCCCAGTGGGGGAGCCACCAGGCCCATTTGCCGAGCAGGCGTAGGGCGACGGGGATGATGATGAGTCGTACGAGCAGTGCGTCGAGGAGGACGGCGACGCCGAGGATCACGCCCATCTCCTTGGGTGGGAGTGGGCCGGAGAGGGCGAAGGTGAAGAACACTGCGACCATGACGGCTGCGGCGGCGAGGATGACCCGGCCGGAGTGTGCGACGCCGCCGATCATTGCTTCGCGCGGGTCGCCGGAGCGGTCGTGGTGCTCCTTCGCCGAGGCGAGCAGGAACACGGTGTAGTCCATCGAGATGGCGAAGATCATGGCGAAGAAGAACACCGGGCCCCAGGCGTCGAGGAATCCTTGGGATTGGAAGCCGAGGAACCCGGCGCCGTTGCCGTTTTGGAAGATGAGGCGGGCGATGCCGAATGCGGCGCCGGTGGCGAGCAGGTTGGTGAGCACGCCGACCAGTGCGATCACCGGTGCCTGCAGCGCGAACAGGAGCAGTAGGAAGCCGAGCACGAGCACCACGCCGATCACTTTCGGGGTGGCGGTGGCAAGTGCTGCCTCGAGATCGTGGTTCTCTGCCGCTGCGCCGCCGATGAGCGTGCCCTGGGGGAGGGTTGAGCGGAGTCGGTCGACGGTCTGTCCGACGGCTGGGTCGGATGGCCCGGTGGTTGGGACGGCTTGGATCAGCGCGAGCGATCCTGAGCGGTCAAGCTGGGTGGGCTTTACTGTGGCGATGCCTGGGTCCGCCTCGACGGCGGCTGAGACGGCCGTTGCTCGAGCGGCGGGTGCGACGATCTGCAGGGCGCCGGGGGCGCCCGGGCCGAAGGCGGATTGCACCTGGTTGTAGCCGATCCGGGAGGTGTCACCTGTGGGGACGACCTTGATCGAGGGCATGCCGGTGCGCAGACCCAGCACCGGCACCGCCAGCGCGAGCAGGACGGCGAGCGCCGCGCCGCCGAAGGCGTAGGGGTGCCGCCACAGCCGCTCGGCCCATGCGGCGAAGCGCGGCGAGCGGTGCTCGCCGGAGTGCACCCAGCGCAGCGAGAGGCGGTCGACGCGCGGGCCCAGCCAGGCCAGCACCGCAGGGAGCAGGGTCAGCGCGGCGGCGAGGACGAAGATGACGGAGACCATGATGCCGAGCGCCATGGAGCGGAAGGCGGGGCTTGGCACCAGCATCACGGCGGAGAGCGAGATCAGCACGGTCAGCCCGGAGAACAGGACGGCCTTGCCAGCGGTGTCCATCGTCACCGCCGCGGCTTCCACCGGTGACAGGCTTGCGCCGAATAGGGCGGCGCGGTAGCGGGCGACGATGAACAGCGCGTAGTCGATACCGAGCGCGAGCGCGAACATCAACGCGAAGTTCATCGCCCAGATTGAGATGTCGGCCACCTGTGTGCCCAGGAACAGCACGCCGGCGCTGGCGACCAGGCCGGTGATGGTCAGCATCAGCGGCAGTCCGGCCGCCACCAGGGAGCCGAACGCCAGCACCAGGATGGCCAGCGTAACCGGCCAGCTGAACAGCTCAGAGCGCATCATGGCCGTGCGGTTGGCGGTGTTGAAATCGGACCACATGGCGGACGCGCCGGTGGTGTTCACGGTGATGTTGCCCGAGCCAGCGTGGGAGAGTGGGCCCTTGAGTTGGTCGGCCGCGCTGACCATCTGCTTGGGGCTGCGCGCTGCGCCGCCTTGCACGATCGCGGTGTGACCGTCGCGTGAGATCGATATGCCGGGACGGGGCGGGGCCACCGACGCGATCGCGGTATCGGCGTGGAGAATGCTCTCCACCCGGCCAAGCGTCGCTGCGAACGCCGGGTCAGATGGGGTCAGGCTTGGCGAGTGCACGACCACCATCAGCGCGCTGGAGCTGTTGCCGGCGAAGTGCTGCTGGATCAGGCTGCGCGCGGCCACCGACTGCGACCCGTTGGCCTGCCAACCGGCACCCGAGAGCGCTGTCTCCACCCGTGGCGCGAACGCGCCGAATATGACGGCGACCGCAACCCATGAGAGCACGACGGTGCGGGTATGCGTACCGGCGAACCGGCCCAGCCGGCCCATCGGCCCGACGGCGCTCATCGGTCGACCGCCCGCTCGAGGTGGAAGGCTTTTCGAAGAATCACGGACGATGGGCAGTCGCCGGCGACCACGAACAGCAATTCGCTGACACCAACGAATACCGTCAGCAGCAGGAACCACGGGCTGACGAGGACGGCCAGCAACACGCTGACAAGGGTGACGGTGCCGGCCATCGCGAACAGCACCAGTTCGAGCGGTGGGCGGGGTTGCGCGTGCGTCTGGTGGGTCGTCATCGCACAGCTCCTTTGGGGTGGATGGTGGGCTCGAGTAACGCCGCGAGTCCGGCGACGGTCTCGTAGAGCGATCCGCAGGCGGTTTCGCAGAGCTCGAACACGCTCTGGTCGCCGATTGCATAGAGGACGCTGGTGCCACGCTTGCGACGCTGGACGAGGCCCGCCGCGTGAAGGACGTTGAGATGTCGGGAGATGTTCTGTTGGCAGGCGCCGAGTGCGACGGCCAGTTCTCCGACCGATGCCTCGCCGTGGCGCAGCCGGTCAAGCAGCCTGAGGCGCATCGGCTCGCCGATGACTCGGAAGCGGGCTGCGATCGCATCGACCAGCGGATCCGGTAGAGGATCGGGGATCGCCACGCGGGTTTCCATGCTCGTCATCATTGTGCTATTCTACCACTCTATGCGTGTACATGCAAACAATGGTGATCAGAAGGGTGACCCCGCCGCCCGCGTTCGTGTGGCCGTGTACGGGTCGAGCTGTCCCGCCTGCACGCAGGCAAAAGCGGTGCTCGACCGATACCAGGTGGGCTACGACGAACAGCCGATGTCAGCGCTGCCCCGCCGCTACGGCGCGGTGCGGTCGATGCCGCAGATCACGATCGACGGCGAGTTGCTTGGCGGTGTCAACCAGCTGCTCAAGCTGGCCCGAGCCGGGGGCTTGGAACGTATCGCCAGCGACGATCCCAAGCCGTGGGTGAGGATCAAGCGCCGCCTCGGTCGCGGCTACGACGTCGTCATGCTCGACACGCTGGGCCACGAGCTGCTCAGCCGCAGAGCGGCGACACAAGCAGAGGCAGCCCGGATCGCCGACGAGCTCGTCGCGACACCAACTGTTCAGCAAGATGGGGGCTCGGCGTGACCTGGCGAGCCCATCGCGGGTTTCCACCACGCGTGTTCAGCGAGAACCCCGCCGCGCGGGACAGCCGGCGGGCCATAGCCTGGAACAACACTGGCTAGGAGGAATCATGGGCACATCGGTCACCAACGAGTAACGGTTCCCGGCGCCACCGGGTGGTGGTGGTCGGATCGAGCTTTGCCGGCCTTACGGCAGCGCTTGAGGTGAAGCGACGGCTGAAGGAGCGCGCCGAGGTGACGGTGATCGACCAGCGCGACTACTTCACGTTCGTGCCATCGCTGATCTGGGTGCCGTTCGGCAAGCGTGACGCGGAGGACGTCACCTTCCCGCTCGCACCGGTGTATGAACGGCGCGGAATCACCTTCCTGAACGCGACCGCTGAGCGCTTCGACCTCGACCAGCAGACTGGTCATCACCGACCACGGCGATGTCGGCTATGACCGGCTCGTGGTTGCCACCGGGCCGCGACTCGCCTTCGAGAAGATCCCCGGACTTGGCCCCGAGCATGGATACACACAGTCGGTGTGCACGCTCGACCACGCCCTCGAAGACTCGCGACGCCTGGCAGCGGTTCCTCGCCAACCCCGGCCCGGTTGTCGTCGGCACGGCGCAGGGCGGCTCCTGCTTTGGCGCGTCATACGAGTTCCTGCTGAACACGCGCCACCAGCTCGAGAAGGCGGGGCTGAAGGATCACCCGGTCACGTTCATCACGGCCGAACCGTTCCTCGGGCACTTCGGCCTGGGTGGCGTGGGCGACTCGGAGCGGCGGGTGGAGCGGTTCTTCGACAAGCTCGGCATCCGCGGCATCCCCAACACCACCATCGACTCGGTCAGCGACGGCGAGATGCGGCTGGGAAGCGGAGAGGTGCTGCCGTTTGGATTCGCGATGATCGTCCCGCCGTTCACCGGCGTTGACGCCGTCACCAAGACGGAAGGGCTGGGAAACCCGGCCGGGTTCATACCGGTCACCGACGAGTACCGCCACCCCGACCATCCCACGGTGTTTGCGGCCGGCGTCGACATCGCCATCACCCCGCCCAAGCCGACGCTGGTGCCAAGCGGCGTGCCCAAGACCGGCCACATGAGCGAGCACATGGCCAAGGTCGCCGCGCAGAACATCGCCGCCGACCTGGAAGGCGGCGAGCACGTCCACATCCCGGTCGATGAGCTCGGTGCCATCTGCATCCTTGACGCCGGCAACACCGGTATGGCCATCAAGACCGACCGCGTGCTCGGCGGCGGCAAAGCACACCCACGTGATGGCCGGCCCGCAAGCCCACTGGGCCAAGGTCGCCTTCGAACAGGTCTTCCTGGCAGCCCGAAAACGCGGATCGCTGGTGATCTAGCCATGGACACCTACACCACCGGATCCTGGAAACCCTTCCCCGGCCACGAAGACGCCTTCATCGACGCCTGGACGGAGTTCTCAAACTGGGCGAGCACCATGCCCGGCGCCGGCACCGCAATCCTGGCGCGCGACCTGCGCGACCCCCAACGGTTCGTCAGCTTCGTGGAGTGGGAAAGCATCGACGCCATCCGCGGATGGAAGAGCTCCCCCGAGTTCAAACCGCGGATGGCACGCGTACAGGCCCACATCGACAAGTTCGCACCGACCGAACTGGAAGTCGTCGCAGTCTGCACCGACGGCCAGCACGCTCGACCCGACGACGCCAGTCTCACCCACTCGCACTCGCACCCGGAGGCACCCGATGACCACCACGACCACCAGCTACGCCATCACCCGCGACCTCGACCTGCCATTCGACGAAGTCGTGGCACGCATCCGAGAGGAACTCGCCAGCGAGGGCTTCGGAGTGCTGACCGAGATCGACGTGCAGGCCACGCTCAAGCAGAAGCTCGACCTCGACGTCGAGCCCTACCTGATCCTCGGCGCCTGCAACCCCAACCTGGCGAGCAAGGGCCTCGCCATCGAGCCCGACCTCGGCGTGCTGCTTCCCTGCAACGTCGTCGTTCGCCGCCAGGGCAAGCACACCCACGTCGCAGCGATGGAACCCGCCTCAGCGCTCAAGCTCGCCGACAACCCCGACCTGGAACCACTCGCCGCCGAGGCGCAGGCACGCATCACCCGCGCGGTCGAACGAGCCTGACCAGGTTCCCACCGGGAAACGCCGACCGCTATTCAGCGCGTCTCGGTGGCGGACTCGAGCAGTCCCGCCAGTTCGGCCACCGTCTCATGCAACGACCCGCAGACCGTCTCGCACAGCGCAAAGACGCTCGCATCCCCAATCGAGTAAAGAACACGCGTGCCGTCCTTGCGGCGGCTGACGATTCCCGCGGCGTGGAGAACGCCCAGGTGGCGGGAGACATTCTGCTGCCCAGCACCGAGCGATTCCGACAGCTCGCCCACCGAAGCCTCGCTCTCGCGCAGTCGGTCCAGCAACTTGATCCGCATCGGCTCGCCAATCACACGGAACCGCTCAGCGATCACATCGATCAGCGGATCGGGTAAAGGACGGGGAATGCTCATCGGTAATCGACGTCAATATATACCATTTCACAAGTATACGTGCGTGAGTGGTGCCCGCCGCAGTCCGACCCAGAGACCCGCTCTTGGCCGAAGGGGCTGCGCCAGCGTCGAGGTGATGCCTCTGTTCGAGGTACCCCGTGTCGATCTCGACGTCGTCGGCACCCCTTCAGACGCCGCCCGGGAAGTGCGGCGACAGTGGCGCGTTCCTGCCGGGCCGATCTCCAACGTCACCCGTGTGCTCGAAGACGCGGGTGTCATCATCGTCGAGCGGCCCATGGCCGAAAAGCTCGACGCCATCAGCATTTCAGGCCCAGGAGAGCGACCTATCGTCCTCCTGAACGCTCATTTCTCCACAGAGCGCAAGCGCCAGACGCTATGCCACGAACTCGGCCACCTGGTCATGCATCTGTGGGAAGTGACGGCTGATCCGGAAGCAGAGGCGAACGAGTTCGGCCGCGAATTTCTGATGCCGGCACGCGAGACCCTGCCGGAGCTTCGCTCGCTACGACTGCAGGACTTGCCAGATATTAAGCGACGCTGGAAGGTATCTATGCGCAACGTCGTCTACCACGCCCGAGAGCTTGGGTCGATCTCGCGCGACCAGGCGCGGTACCTGTTCATGCGCATGAACCAGGAATTCGGAGCGAAGTCCGAGCCGACCAAAATTCCCGATGAGCCGCCTACCTTGATCGCCGAGTTGATCCAACGACACCTGCAAGATCTGGGCTACACAATCGACCAAGTCGCCGCCATCGCGAACTCACGGCCAGATGACTTCAAGGCCGCGTTCGGTCTTCACGAGCGGCATCTCCGCGTCGTCTAGGACACTGCACGCCACCGCGCGGGCGATGCGGTCGCCTCCTGGAAGCATGGACACCATTTGGACATCGGGACATGGTGCCGGCAGTCTTAAGTCACATGGTTGAGCGGTAGAACGAGATGCCCGGGGCGAGACTCGAACTCGCGCTCCCCCTCGGGGGACGCCGATTTTAAGTCGGCTGCGTCTACCAACTCCGCCACCCGGGCGAGGCGGACCGCAGGCCCGCACACCGTAGTATCCCCGCGGCGAGCCGATCACGGAGGTGGGATGCGATGGGGTACAGCGTCGTTCAGATCGATGACATCGAGCGCAACGGACCGGGCGGGGCGGTGCGCTTCGTGCGCCGCGAGCTGGGCGTCGGCGCGTTTGGGATCAACCGCTTCGACCTTCCGCCCAACGCGCGCGGCGTGGAGCACGACGAGACGGGCACCGGGCAGGAGGAGGTCGCCGTCGTAATCGCAGGCGACGGCCATTGGGAGGTCGACGGTGAGCAGGTGGCGGTGCGCGAGGGCGCCTTCATCCGCTTCGATCCGGGCACGACCCGCTGCCCGGTCGCGGGCCTCAACGGGCTCTCCTTCGTAGCGGTGGGCGCGCCGCCCGGCTCCTACGCGCCCCACGGCCCGTTCTGAGCCGGGCGGCTAGGCCCGCTCGGCGGCTGCCAGCAGCGCGCCGTGCAGCACGTCTCGCTCCGAGACGGTCAGCTGGTCGAGGCTGCATGCGGCCAGCACCTCCGCCAGGATGCAGGCGCCGGCCACGATGGTGGGGGCGCGCGCCGGCATCAGGCCGCGCACCTCGCGCCGCTGCGCGAGCGGCAGCGCGGCCAGGCGGGCGAGCAGACGCTCGACGGCCCCTGCGGTCAACCGGTGGCCGTCGATCAGCTCCGGTTGCTCGTCGGCCAGCCCCAGGTCGATGGTCGCCAGCGTGGTCACGGTGCCGGCCACGCCGATCAGATGCCGGGCCGAGGCCGCCGGCTCGCCGGCCAGTGCCTGCGCGGCCGCGGCTCGCAAGCGGGCAAGCTCGGCAGCGGACGGCGGATCCGCCTCCAGGAACCGCTCGGACATGCGCACGCAGCCCAGCTCCAGGCTGACGGCCGCGTGCACGCCCGCCGCGTCGCCCAGCACCAGCTCGGTGCTGCCGCCGCCGATGTCGCAGATCAGGGTGCCGGGCTCGGCTGAGCGAGTCGAGGTGACGCCGCGGAAGGTCATGCGCGCCTCCTCCTCGCCCGACAGCAGGCGGGCCGTCAGCCGGTGGCGCCGCTCCAGCTCGGCCAGGAACTCGCGTCCGTTGGCGGCGTCGCGAACCGCGCTGGTGGCGATCGCAAGCGGCACCTCCGCGCCCAGCTCATGCGCCCGGTGCGCGTACCGCTCGACCGTCGTGTGCACACGCTGCATGGCCTCGTCGTGCAGCCGGCGGTCGGCGTCCACCCGGTCGCCCAGTCGCGTGATCTCGAGCAGCCGCTCGACCTCCGTCTCGATCCGGCCGTCCGCAACGTCGCCCACCAGCAGCCGGGTCGAGTTGGAGCCGATGTCGATCGCGGCCGCTCTGACGGCGCTCACCGGCGCACGAGGCGAAGCGCGAAGCGGGCGGGTGCAGTGGCCGCGTTCCATGCCGCCAGGAGCACGCGCAGCACCTCCAGCGAGCGGGCCAGCCGCTCGAACACAGCCTGCAGCTGGGCGATGTGCAGCTGCAGCTCAGCGGTCTTCTCGGCCAGCTGCATCAGCCCGCCCTGCTCCAGCGCCTGCACCTGCGCGCGCAACTCGCTCTCGGCTGTGCGGGCGCCCCGGTAGGTCGCGAACCCGCGCACGCCCAGCAGCGCCAAGCTCGCGCCGACGACCACCAGCCACCCGATCCCGACCACCCACAGCAGCATCCCGTGATCGTACCAATCGGGGTGGTTGTGGTATTCTGTTGTGCCTCGGCGCGGGGTGGAGCAGTCCGGTAGCTCGTCGGGCTCATAACCCGAAGGTCGCAGGTTCGAATCCTGCCCCCGCTACCTCTCGAAGCCCTCGCAACCGCGGGGGTTTCGTCGTTCCGGAGGCCGACCGGTCAAGGGCGGTTTGCCCGACCGTTGGCCCGGCGGCCCTCGCGACAGACTCCGATCGTGCCCGGACCAGCAGCGCGTGCGGGCTCTCCATTACCCAACAGGTCCGCATCGGCGCGACCAGCACTCCGGGCCGGGCAACGCGCCGGCGCCTCGCTGCCCCAGGCCTAGTTGTTGCAGGTGTTGGAACCCGAGTCCAGCACCTTGCCGGTGGTGTCCTCGAACTGCCAGCTGTAGCTGTTGGACTGGAAGGTCAGGAACAGCGCGCCGTACGACTTCGACCAGAAGTTCACGTTGACCGGGTTGGAGAGACCCTGCAGGCTCTTCCCGCCGGTGCCCACGATGAACTGCTTGATCCCTTTCGCGTCAGTGTTCGCGCTGGCGTCCTGCTTGGCGAAGTCGGCGTAGGTGTGAACATGCCCGTTCAGCACGATGTCCGCGCCGGCATTCAGCAGGGTCTGCCAGAAGTAGCGGTAGGCAGAGTTAGTCGAGCTCCCGCTGTAGTACGGCTGGTGCCAGTAGGCCAGCGTGCAGTTGGACGAGCCGAGGTTGGCGGTCAGGAAGTTCGCCTGTGGCGATCCCGCACCACACCCGCCGACTGCGGTGCATTCGCCGTTCAGGGCGATCAGACGCCATGAGCCGATGTCGAATGCGTAGTCGCCCTGCGCGTTGCCGGCTGCGGCTCCGAAGTATTGGAAGTAGCCGGCCGCGTTCTTGCCGCAGTTCGTGCCGCCGCTCGTGTTGTACTCGTGATTCCCCGCCACCGGGTGGATCATCGACAGGAAGCGGCCCCAACTCGGCGCGAAGGACTGCTGGAAGGCAGAGAAGCCCCCGCACTGGTACTGGTTGTCGCCGAGCGCCAGCACGGCGGACACCTTGGGCGTGGACAGGATCAGATTGGAGGTCGCCATCTCGTGACACAGCGTCGTTGAACCCGCGCCGCCGTTGTAGTCACTATCGATCGGATCACAGGCGATGTCCCCAGCCGCCGCCACCAACGTGCCCCCGCCGCCACCCCCGCCGGCAGGCGTGGTCACTACCGCCGGGTCGGACTGGGCGGAGTGATGGCCAGCCGCGTCGAAGGCGTCAACCGTGTACGAGTAGGTGGTTGACGGCTGGACGTTCGTATCCCGATAGGACAGCGTCGATCCGCCCACCGTGCCGATCGACGTGCCGTTCCGGTAGATGGTGTACCCGGTGACACCGACGTCGTCGGTCGATGCATACCAGCCCACGTCGACCTCGCTGCTGGATGCCGCTGTTGCGGTCACGTTGGAGGGCGTCGAGGGTGGGCCCGAGTCAGCTGCTGAGGTCAAGGTCAGGTTGTCGACCTCGAAGCTTTGGCCAATGGACGAGGCGGAGTTCTGGACGACTCGGAAGGACAGGGTGTCGCCTGTCGTATGCGCTTTGTACACCAGCGGAGGGAGGCTGGCCCAGGCGTTCGTGTCGGTGACACACTGCTTGCCAGTCCCGATGGTCGCATTGCTCGCCGAGAGTTCGACGAGCTTCAGACAGATCTGCTGGCCGGGCGTGTCCGAGCGCAGCCAGCCACCACCGGTGTAGCTCTGGCCGGCAGTCACCGTTACCGGGTTTGGCGAGGTCTGGATTGTGTACGTCGCGCCCGACTTGTAGGCCACCTTGGCCGCAAACGTGCCACTCTCGCCGTCGGTAGCCAGACTCAGAGTCGCGCGCACGCCGGTCCACCCGGTCAGCGAACCGGCTCCGGTGCCCTCGAAGTCGCCGTTCGGCAGCAGGTTGGTGGCGCCGACCGCAGGGGTGATCGAGGCGGCGGCCACAACGGCCACCAAACCAATCGCCGCCACCGCCCTCCGTCCGCCACGCCGTGCCATGAGTCCGAGTCGCACGCCTCCCCCAACTCTCGTACCCACGAGGATGCCCCACAGCGCGCCTCGCGTCAACCGTTCTCAGTGAATTATCCCGAATCGGCCTCGCGCGCCACCGTCAACAATGTCGCACCTACTCGTACGGGGGCGGGGGATGGAAACCTGGGGAGTACGTGACTCTGGTCGCGTAGCGGTGCAGGAGCCGGCCGAAGTAGGCTGACGCGACGGTGTTGCGACGACCCTGCCAGCGCTGGTAGACGCGCATCTGGTGCTGGGTCAGAAAGCCCGTCAGATCCTGGTCCATGAGCGCAAACCGGACCACTTTGGGGTCATTCGGCTGAGGAACCTGGCGCGCCGCGTAGTCAAACAGGCGCACGTACACCGTGGTGCTGTAGGCCTGGTTGGCCAGCACCTGATTCAGGCTGATCCCATCCGTCAGTCCCAGCCTTCGGGCCTGGATCCACACGATTGTCTTCTGTACCAGCCCCTGCAGCACCGTCTCCTCGAGCTTGGTGGGCGCCCCGGCGGGCGGGGCGGAGCCGTGTGGAGTCGCCACGTCGCGGTAGGCGGCCACAAACGCTTGGCGGCTGATCGTTACCGTGCCGACGTGTGCCACCGGCGGCCCGGCCGGGGCAGCGAAGTGCGGTTTACTCGACGCGGTGCATCCGACCGCCAGCGTGAGCGTTGCCAGCGACACCGCGCCAGTCGCCCGGGCAGTCATTGCGGTGGTCACGCTTCGAGTATGCCCTTAACGGACGGCCGCGGCCAGCCATCCGCATCCGCCGGCCGGCAGGCTCACGGGTCGCCGGCCCACAGTTCGCGATCAACAGCGCATGTCTTGGCTCGGCTGGTGCAGCGCTTGCCCAACCGTTTGCCTACCTAAGCTGGGCTTATCGGATCGAGCGTGACTCTAATCCGCTTAACCGAGCCGAATCCGGCGCTGCACTCATACCGCGCTCTGCTAGCGCTCACCGTCCCAGTACTGGAGGTGCTCCGAACGGCGCAGCATGTAGTGCGTCTTCTCGGCCCAGACGCCGACCTTGTCGCTGTCGGGATACTCGGCGATCCCGAACTCGTTCTTGGTCGACGTGATCGCCACGCGCGCAGGTTCGTCGCCGGTATTACGGACGTGATGCGCGCCGTCCGGGCCGGCCGGGAAGCAGACGACGTCGCCGGGCTCGAGCACGCTTTCACCCTCCGGTGTGCGCAGCGTGGGGCGTCCGGCGATCACGATCAGCCACTCCTCGTCGGTCCATTCGAAGTGGTACGGGCAGATCGCCTCGCCCGGCGGCAGGTCGTACACGCTCATGCCGAGCCGCGACGCGCCCAGCTTCGGCCCTACGCGAACCGCGCTGCACAGGTAGCCGGGCGGCTCGGTGCCATCGGGCCCCATGTCCGTCTTGCCGTTGAAAAGGTTGAATGTCTCCACGCGAGCGGCGCCCGGGGTCAGCCCTGGATCACATTGAGTACATGGGCGGGCATTGGGGGCGCACCCATCTCGATACCGAGCCCGGAGAGGATCGGGATCAGCGTCTGGCCGAAGACCTCAAACTGCTCCGCCGACTCCCAGATGTCGAACACCTGGATCCCGCCACCGGATTCGAGCGCCACGTGGAAGGTGCGTCCAGCCGGTGCGCCCGCTCCGGCCGCCTCGAGTTGGCGGAGAGCTTCCTGGTACTTCTCGGGCGTGAAGCCCTCATGCGCGAAGTAGAAGCCAAGAGCCATCAGGTGCCACCTATCTGCGCGGAGCCGCGCGATCGTGAGTATCCAAGGTCGGGCCCGACCGTATCACGGCCGTTACGCACCTCCGCCGATCATGCGCAGCAGGCCGCTTCGCCCTCCTCGACGGTCGGGGTGCAGCAGGCCGCGACCGCGGCGTCCGGCTGCTCGTCGTGCTCGACGTCGCCCAGCACCGTGTACACCTCCCACCGGTTGCCGGCAGGATCAGCGACCCACACTTTGTCCTGCAGCGCGT
Source organism: uncultured Actinomycetes bacterium (assembly GCA_963744065.1). Lineage (GTDB taxonomy): Bacteria > Actinomycetota > Thermoleophilia > Gaiellales > JAICJC01 > DASUHT01. The sequence continues at coordinate 17,835 of CAVUSN010000011.1, forward strand.
AGCAGCACGCCGTCTCCCGCTCGTCGAGCGTGACCAACCCAGACGAGGCCAGCTGGGCGCTGGCCGCCTCGACCTCGGTGGTGTCCTCGACACGGATCCCCAGGTGCGAGAGCGCCGGCCTGGCCGCCTGCTGCAGGGCCAGCGCGACTGGGGGGTCGGCCAGCTCGAACTTGGCGTATCCCGGCTTCAGCTTGGCCGGCTCGCGGCCAAAGAGTTGGCGGTAGAAGGCGACCGAGCGCTCCAGGTCTGGCACATCGAGCGACAGGTGGAAGGTGTTCATGGCGCTCCTTCATCGACACCCACGGATGGATGAGCGGAGGTCTACCACCGATCCATCCACATTCGCAAATGTTGATGAGTTTCGATATTCTGGCGACGTGAAGAGCGCTCTTCCCGTCATCAACTGCTGCACGCCGCTCGCCGGATCGAGTCTGGACGACGCGGACGCGGTGGAGCTGGAGCGGCTGTTTCGAGTCCTGGCCGACCGCCACCGGCTGCGCATTCTGAACATCCTGATCCGGGCCGGCGGAGCCGCGGTGTGCGTGTGCGAGTTCACCGACCAGCTCGGACTGGCCCAGCCCACCGTCAGCTACCACCTCAAGCAGCTGCGCGAGGCGGGGCTCTTGGCGCGGGAGAAGCGCGGCACCTTCGCCCACTTCCGGGTGCGCCCCGAGGCGATGCGAAAGCTGCACGCGCTGGTCGAGCCGCCAGCCCTCGTCAAGGCCAGCTGATGCGGGCCGGGTTGCGGGCGGCGCTGGCTGAGCTTGTCGGCACCTTCGCGCTGGTGTTCGCGGGCTGCGGTGCGATCATGGTGGACGCCACGACCCACGAGCTGGGCCACGTCGGCGTCGCCAGGGGAAGTGCCGGGTGAGCGCGAAGGCGAAGGTCACAGAGGGATTGAAGTGCGCACCGGAGATGTGCCCGACCGCGTAGATCATGACCATGATCACCAGGCCGAAGCTGATGGCGCTGGGCGACGTTGCCCACGTCGGCGCCACGCTCCCGTCCGGCTCTGACGGCCAGGCCTTCCTGTGGGAGGCCATCCTCACCTTCTTCCTCATGTTCGTGATCATGGCGGTGGCCACCGACACCCGGGCGGTCGGCGAGGCGGCCGCGATCGCCATCGGCGCCACCGTCGGGCTGGACGCCATGTTCGGCGGCCCGATCACCGGCGCTTCGATGAATCCCGCCCGCTCGCTGGGGCCGGCCATCGTGTCCGGCGATCTGACCTCGGCCTGGCTGTACATCGCCGCTCCCCTGGCTGGATCGGCGGCGGCCGGGGTCATCTACCAGTTCCTGCGCGGCGTGCCGGACGTTGAGGCGGGCGGGAAGGCCGCATGAGCCGCGTGCTCTTCGTATGCATCCAGAACGCCGGCCGCTCCCAGATGGCCCAGGCGCTCTTTGAGCGCGCGGCCGCGGGCCAGCACCGGGCACGGTCGGCCGGAAGCCGGCCCGCTGCGCATGTGCACCCCGAAGTCGCGCGGGCGATGACCGAGCTGGATATCGACATCGCCGATCGCGTGCCGCACAAACTCGACCGGGCTGACGCAGAGTGGGCGGATGTCGTCGTCACCATGGGCTGTGGCGACGAGTGCCCATTCATCCCCGGCCGGCGCTACATCGACTGGGAGCTCGACGATCCCGCCGGGCAGCCGATCGAGCAGGTGCGGGCGGTGCGTGACGAGATCCAGCGCCGGGTCGCCGCGCTTGCAGCCGAGTTGCCGCCCGACGGCGGGTCTGGGGCCGACCGCTGACCGCTGCGGCCCGGCCGGGCACGGCACTCGTCCTGGCGGCTGCCGTCACCCTGGCCGGCCTCGCGTACCCGGTCACCAACGCCGCCCTTCGCTTCTCCAATCCCGCCGTGATCGCCAGCATCCGCGCTTTGGCCGGCGGCCTGATCATGCTGCCGGTGCTGCGGGCGCTCGGCGTCCGCTTACCCCGCAGCGGGCGGGAATGGGCGTGGGCGACCGCGATAGGGGCCGGAAACGTGACCCTGACCCTGATCGGCATCTCGGAGGGCACCCGGCTGACCGGAGCGGCCGCCGCCTCAGTGCTGGTCAACAGCGCCCCCTTCTTCGCCGCGCTGATGGGGCGGATCGCGCTTGCCGAGCGGATCACCGGCCTGCGCGCGAGCGGCCTGGTGGTCGGCTTCGCCGGCATCGTCCTGATCGTCGCCGGCGGGCACCAGGGGTCGCACGGCTCGAATGTGGCCGCGGGCGTGGTCGTCTGCTTGGTGGGGGCCTTGGGTTGGGCCGCTGCGGGCCTGGGCATGCGCTATCTGAGCCTGCATCAGGCCGGCTTCAACGTCTACTCGGCCACCACCGCCCAGTTCTTCTGCGGCGGCGTCCTGCTGCTGCCTTACCTGCTCGGCTCAAACGGTCTGCACGGCGTGCGCTGGTCAGCGCCGGAACTGTGGACGAGCCTGGCCTTCCTGGTCATCGGCGGTCAGGTGCTGACCTACGTCCTGTTCTACCTCGCGCTCAGCCAATGGCCGAGCGCGCGCGTGTTCGCGTGGACGTTCATCGCGCCGGCGGTGGCGGTGATCGTCGAGGGCGTGCTGGGCCAGCTGCCTGCGGCGCTGTCGCTGATCGGCATCCTGCTTGTGATCGCAGGTGTCGGGGTGGTCAACCATCCGCGGGCGGAGGCGGCTGCTGATCCGCATAGCGGATGAACCACAGACTGCCCAGAAACGGGCCCACACCGCCAAAAACGATGACCGCCACCACCACCTGCGAGGGCAGCATGCGGTAGCGCGCGGCGACGATGGCCAGCACCGCCATGATCACGAACATGACGCCGTGGGTGAACCCGAAGATGAACGTCCATGGTTGCGGCTTTCCGATCACAAATGCGCACACCAGAAGCGCGATGAAGATGGCCGAGTGGACGATGCTGGCGATCTCAAGCCGAGTGTAGGTGACGTGGCGCCGGAACCGGTGCTCCGCCGGGGAGGCGGGTGGTCGATGAAGGGCCGGATCCGACTGCAACCCGCCCACGGTACCAGCGCCGTCACACCGGGAAGGGCAGCTGCCACCAGTCGGGCAGGCTGCTCGGCTCGATCGAGCTGACCCACTTGACCCACCAGAATCCGCGCCGGCCTGGCGCCACCAGCCGCGCCGGGGCGCCGTTTCCGGGCCCCAGCGGCACCCCGTCAACATGCGTTGCCAGCATCAGCGAGCCCGCGAGGCCGGCGTCGAAGCGGCGTGAATAGCCGGTCTCCGAGCGCACCTCGATCGATGCACAGCCGTGTGCGGGCGCCAGCAGGTCCGACACCAGAACGCCCTGCCAGCGGTTCGTCGCATACCAGCCGCTGGTGCAGTCAAGCGTGCACGTCCACTCGTACTGCGGCAGCCGGGCCAGATCCGCCAGGCTGAAGTCGCGGCCGGTGGTGTGCACGGCCCAAGCCGCATCGTCGATGCTCGGCACCGAGTCGTCCAGCCACACCGTGGGTGCCGGCTGGGCCTGGGCCAGCGAGCCGGTCGCCGCCCGCCGGGCGCCCAGCACGCGGTCGAATGCCAGTTTGGTCACCACCGCGGCGGCCGCCACTCCGATCAGGCGCAGGAAGCCGGCTCGGGTCAGATCGCCGCCTCGCAGCCCGGCCGGTCGCGTGGCCAGATGCACGATCACCAGCGGCACCAGCGCCAGCGCGAAGGCGATGTGCCAGCCCAGCGCGGTCAGCGGGCCGACATCCCGCACCCCGGCGGCGTGCGCCAGACCAAAGCCGAGCAGCCCGACCGCGCAGGCCAGGCCGGCCAGCGACATGACCGCGTTGGGCGCTCTCCGGCGCAGGCCTCGCCGGATCGCGCCCAGCTTGCTCCAGGCCAGCACGATGACCGCCAGCCCGGCCGCGCCGTGCGCCCACACGATCGCGCCCGCGTGCCGGTCGGCCACCCACAGCCCGCCCACACCGCTTGCAAACGACCCCGCAAGCGCCGTGGCCAGGAGCCACAGATCGACACGCCGATGCACACGGCAAGCGTAGGCCGTGTGCGGGCGCTCTACCGTGAGCCGCTAGGCCGCGGGCTCACCCGGGTCGCCGTCAAAGCCCTCGCGGGCGGACGACTCCCGGATCCGATCGGCCAGGCTGCTGTGCGACTGCGAGAAGCTCGCGCGCACGGGAGGGCCCTCTGTGGGCTCCGCGGCCATCGGTGCTGCATGGTCTGGGTCGGCATACGCCTCCCCGCTGATGAAGTCGTTCGGCTGGGGATCCACGATGGAACCTCCTACCCGGTGCGTGTTTACAGGGGCTCGGGGTCCGGAGCCTCGCGCTTAGATCGACGGGAAAGCCGCACAGGTCATGCCCCCCTTGGGGGAACAGGTCTCCCCGCCGCGTGGTAGCGGTCGCTCGCAGAAGGCATCTTCGGCGCCCCATTTTCGGTGGATCGAAAGCCGTGCTAAAGGCTTGCCATGTGACAGCCGAAGAAACAGCGTCAAGTCGGATGCCGTGTATGCCTGGAGGAGACATGAGGTTCGATCCCAAGATCGTCAGAGAGACCAGTTTCACCCTTGCACCCAAGGGTTGGGATCCCGATTCTGTGGATGCCTACCTCGAGGAGCTGTGCCGGCGGGTTGAGAACGGATCGCCGGTCGACGACCTCGCCATGTCCAACGAGTTCCCCAACTCGGCTCCCGGCTACAAGCCGACCGAGGTGGCTGCCTTCCTGACCGAGCTGGTGGCGGCGCTGGAGGTGCATGCCGAGGAGATGGCTGCCGCCAATCCCGAGCCCGAGCTCGAGGCCGAGCCTGAGCCTGAGCCGGAGGCCGTCGAGGAGACGGTCGCCGAGGTCGAGCAGCCCGTCGCCGAGGCGGAGGAGCAGGAGCCCGGGCACGAGCCCGAGCAGGAAGCCCATGACGACGGCGACGAGCCGGGCGCAGACGAACCGCAGGAGGAATTCATGGAAGACCCCCAGGAGTTCGACGAGGCGCCGGCCTCCGTCGAGAAGGAGTACGTGGCGCTGTCCCCCGCAGACGCCGCGGAGCTGACCGTCGAGCCGACCAACGTCGGCCGCGAGCTGGCGACCCTGTCGGCGGCCATCGAGCGCACCAAGCGCACCGTGGCCGGCCTGGAGGTGTTCGTCGAGAGCGACGTCGCCGCCCTGCGCATGGCCTGCGAGCAGCAGCTCGTCGCCTGCCAGGAGGAGTGTGACCGGGCGTCCGCCGAGGCCACCGAGAAGGCCCAGCAGCTGGTGGCGTCCGCCACGTCCAAGGCCGATCGCGCGCTGGCCTCCTGCGACAAGGAGATCGAGAAGCGCCGCAAGCAGTTCGAGCGCGACCAGCAGGCCCAGCTCGAGGCGGCTGAGAAGGAGATCGCCGACCTGCGAGCGACCGCCGCCGCCGAGCGGGAGGCGCTGCGCGCAGAGGCCGAGCAGGATCGGGCCGAGGCTCGCGACGCCGTCAAGAAGGCCATGGACATGCAGGAAGCGATCGCCTCCTCGCTGGAGAAGGCACGCGCCCAGCTCGTTCCGCCCAAGGTCAGCCGCGCCGCCTAGCGTCGCCGGTAAGAGCCCCTGACAGTGGATCAGGCAGCAAATCAACTCGCGTTGGCGCTCGCCATCCTGCCCGAGGTACCGGGCGATATCGACGCCTACCGGTCGACGGGTCCTGCCACCACGCTGCACCTGTATGAGGCGACCGAGGACCGGCTGCTGGCCGTCGTGCCGCGCGGCGACGTGCACAAGGAGTCGGCGCTGATCATCCCGGTCCGAAATGAGGAGCGGGGCGGATACGACGTCGCCTGCTACGTGGTCGAGATGTACTACGAGAGCAGCTCGCTGTCGCGGGTCGAGCTGGAGGTGACGTCGGTGTCGCGGCTGAAGCCGTTCCGAGCGGTCGCCCGCGCCCACCTCTCGCAGCTGGCACTGGTGTCCATCGTGGCCGGCACCGAACTTGGCCAGGGCGATGAGTTCGACACCCGCCTGGCCGACATCTCGCAGACCGGCTTCGCGCTGCTGACCGAGCGGCACCTGGAGCGCGGCGACCTGATCACCATGACCACCCAGCTCGACTCGGCCGTGCTGCGGGTGAAGGCGCGCTGCGTGCAGGTCGCGCCGGCTCCCTACGGCCGTCGCCGGATCGGCTGCCAGATCATCGACCCCGAGTCGTCGGCGTCGCTGCAGCTGTCCAGGTTCCTCGAGAAGCAGCCGGTGGAAGCACCCGACCGGCGCGCTATCGAGCGCGGCGACAAGGCCGCCTAGTTCACCCCGGCTGACCCCCCGCCGGTCACCCGGCGTGGTGTCTACGCAGCCTCGGCGGCGGCGGTCTCGGTGAACCCGAGAACGGCCAGCAGGGCCTCGACCACCGTCGGATCCAGGTGCGACCCGGCCCGCTTGCGCAGCTCGGCGGCGGCCTGGTGCGGGGGCCGGGCTGCGGAGTAGGGGCGGGCGGTGGTCATCGCTGCGTATGCGTCGGCGGCGGCGATGATCCGCGCCTCCAGCGGGATCGCGGCGCCGGCCAGTCCGTCGGGGTAGCCGTCGCCGGCGTAACGCTCGTGGTGGTGGCGGACGGCCCGGGCAGCCTCCTGCAGGCCGGGCACGCGGCCGACGATGCTGGCACCGACCACCGGGTGCGCTCGCATGATCGCCCACTCGGCGTCGTCCAGCGGCCCCGGCTTGTTCAGGATCGACTCCGGGATTGCAACCTTGCCGACATCGTGCAGCAGCCCCGCCAGCCGGCAGCGCAGGATGACGCGGGCCGGCAAGCGCAGCTGCTCTGCGGCCAGCACCGCGAGCCGGGAGACCTGCTCGGAGTGCTCCTCCGGAATGCCCTCGCGCAATCCCACTGCGAAGGCCAGGGCACGCGCCATGCCGACCGCCTCGGGCTCGCGCGTGTCCACATCCGCGGCCTCCAGCCCGGGCAGCAGCGAGACCCGGTTGCGGCCGCTGTGCTTGGCCGCGTACAGGCAGTTGTCGGCCTTCTCCAGCAGGGCGTCCAGGGTGGCACCGGTATCGGCCGCAAGCGCGCCGCCGATCGACACGGTCAGCTGCAGGCGCAGCGCGCCATGGCTGAGCGGCGTTGAGCTGACGGCCTGGCGCAGCGCCTCGGCGCGCTCCTGCAGCTCATGCTCGGAGCCGGCGTCGGGCAGCAGGATCGCGAACTCCTCGCCGCCCCAGCGGGACAGGCAATCGCCGGGCCGCAGGGCGGAGCGCAGCCGCCGGGCCAGGTCGATCAACACCGCATCGCCGACCGCGTGGCCGTAGGCGTCGTTGACCTGCTTGAAGTAATCGGCGTCCAGCAGCAGCAGGCCGCAGCGGCCGGAGTCGGCGTCCAACTGCTCGCTGGCCAGTTCGGCGAACCGGCGCCTGTTGTAGGCGCCCGTCAGCTCGTCCGTGGAGGCGCGCTGCTCGGCGTCGGCGCGGGCCCGCTCGAGCTCGCGGTGGGCGTGCTGCATCTGGCGCATGCTGCGCTGCAGGTCGTCCTCCAGCCGGCGCCGCTCGGTGACGTCGGAGACGATCCCGCTGACCTCGAAGGTGCCGTCGCCGCGCGGTCGGCAGGCGGCCCGGTCGAGCACCCAGCGGGTGACGCCGTCCGCGCCGATCAGGCGGTACATGACCTCGCCATCCTCGCCGCGGCCAAGTGCGGTGTTGAAGGTGTCGTACGCCGGCCGGTCGACCGGGTGCACCGCGGCGTCCCAGTTCACCATGTCGGGATCGGGCTCGGCGCCGCCCAGCAGGCGATCGCCGCCGGGGCCCTGGAAGAGCTCCTGCATGCTGCCGTCAGGGGCGGCGATGGCCAGGTACACGTGGGCGCCGACCACGTCCAGCAGGCTGGTGAAGCGGTTGTCGGCCTCGGCCAGCCGGGTGGCGGCCTCCTCGCGCACCGAGATGTCCGAGATGATGCCGTCGATCAGCATGCCGCCGTTGCCCTTGGGCCGCGGCCGCGCGCGGTCCCAGAAGACGCGAGCCACCCCGTCCATGCCGATCACGCGGTAGGTCGCCTCGGCGTCCTCGCCGCGCAGCAGCCGCTGGTTGAACTCCTCGTAGGTCTGCCAGTCCTCTGCCGGAATACGTGACTCCCAGAACTGACCGTGTTCGACGCCCTCGGGCATCGCGCCCCCGATCAGGGTCTCCAGCGGGGTGGCCAGCGCATGGTGCACGTAGTGGCCGTCGGGTGTGATCTCGCCGCTATACACGTGCTCCTCGAACAGGTCGAGGATCCGCTCCAGTCGCCCGCCGCCACGCCACCGGCCGGAGGGCCGGGCACCCTCGGCGGTCGGCCAGAAGGCCTGCCACAGTTTGCGCCCGCGCGAACGCAGCCCCGCCCGATGCTCGGGCGTCGGCGACTCGATCACAACGGACGGGCGCTTGGAGGTCACGAGCTCAACGTATTCATCGGCACATTCCACCTGTCCGCTTGAGGACGGAATGGCCTGGCGGATAACGCGCGGGACGGGGCGGGCCAGGTCGGCCCGCCCCGTCAGCGGCTGTCGGAGCTAGAGCTGGATGGGGACGGGGCCGCCGCGGCTGCGCCAGTGCACCGAGAAGGCGGAGCCGTGAGCGAACAGGCCGCCCGTCGAATCAAGCAGCTTCAGCTTGTTGTGCTTCAGCGGCTGGACGATGTCCAGCGGAGTGTGAACGAAGCGCGAGACGGGAGACACCTTGCCGCCGTCGATGCTCGTCCAGTCCTGGGCCATGACCGTGGGACGGAACGCGGCCAGAGGGGTGATGAAGCACTTGGTCAGCGTGTTGTTGCACAGCGCCGGCCGCTCGATGATCCACTCGGCCGATGTGCGCAGGCACTGTGAGCAGGCGGCCGACGTGGTGGCCGACTTGCCGTTGGTGTGGTCGGTGATGGTGAGCGTGAACGTGCCGTTGGCGAAGCTGACCACGGGCTCGATCACATCACCCGGCTTGATCTTGTACACGTTGACCGAAGCGGCCGGGAACATCTCGAACCAGGCGAAGTACTTCGGCGAACGGTGGTTCTTGCCACCGCACCACGAGACCGTCCCGGTCTGCTCCACCGTGTTCGAGTTGAAGCCGTCCAGGCCGACCCACTCCGACACGAAGTTGTTCTTCGTGCCGTTGCACGAGATGGCCGGCTGCACGAACTTCGAGTGCACGTAGTTGAACGGGCCCAGCTTGGACGTGTCGCCCCAACCGGACCAGTTCAGCGACAGACCGAGCGGCTGGGTGTTCACGGCACCCGGCGCCCGCAGCATCCGCCCGACCCGGATGCCGAACCGCAGATGCATCTGCGGCAGCTTGTGTGCGTGCCCAACCGCGCGCGCCTGCACTGCCGGCGCGGCCGCAATCGTGCCCACCGACGCCACGGCAAGCGCAACCAGGAGAATCCTCCGCATCCACCGCCTCCTTGCGTTTGAACCCCGAAAAGGCCGCCTCGCCGGGCGGCCTTTCCCCGAAACATCGCGAGCCTATCGGCCGCGCTGGCTGGGTGTCAAACTTGACAGGTTCCGGCGGGCGCCAATGTGGCGGGCCTTACCGTCAGCTGAGTAGGAGATCAGCCTGCGGGCGCCGAACAGCTGCCCGCTGCCGGCCCACCGCCGACGCCGCCAGTGGCCGGCCAGCATCAGCGTTCGCACGGCCGCGCACGCGCGGGCTGGCGCTGGTGGGGCTGGCGCTCACCGACATGCCCAGGTAAGTCGCCGTCCCTGCCGAAACTTGAGGGCCGCCAAGCCGGCGCCGGGGGTGGCATGATTCGGGCATGCCCGAGTTGCTGCCCGGCCTGGACGCTGCGCTGGAGGCGATCAACTGCGGCGACGTGGGGCCGACCGTCGCCCTTCTGGATGATGCCGTCGTGTGGCGCGCACGCCCGCAGGGGCACCTGTGGTGGAAGCACACGCCCAGCTGCAGCGGTCCTGACGAAGCTCGGGCAAACCTGGAGGTTCAGGCGGCAAAGGGGACGCGGAGCGGCCCTCGCCGGTTCGCGCTTGAACAGGTGGCGCAGGTCGGGGACAGGCTGGTGATCGCCGGTCGGTGGACGGCGCAGGGCGGATCCCGGCCCGAGGCTCGCCGCTTCTTCCAGGTGCTGACGGTACGCGACGGCAAGATCGTCGACATCCAGGGTTGCAACAGCCGGCGGGTCGCCCTGGCCCACGCCCGCAGCAGCTGACTTCGCAGGCGCCGGTTGGCGGTGGGCGGGTTGGCCCGTAGGCTGGAGCGGTGGGGGCACGCTGCATGGGCGGATGGCTGGCGGTGGCCGCGGTTGCGGTCCTGCTGGGCGGCGCGTCGCCGGCAGCCGCCAGGCCATTGGCGTTAGCGGCGACGGCCAAGCCGTGCGGGCGCAGCGCAACGGTGCCGGCCTACACGCACATGATCGTGATCGCGTTCGAAAACCACTCGTACGCGTCGGTGCTGGGTGCATCGGCGCCCGCCAGCTACTTCAAGACACTGGCCGCGCAGTGCGGCGTGGCCACCGATTACACGTCAGCCTCGTTCCCGCACAGCCTGCCCAACTACCTGGCTGTGACCGGCGGCTCGACGGCCGGCCTGACCGGAGACTGCACCCCCAGCAAGACCTGCAGCGCTTCCGGCGGCGGCATCTTCGGGCAGCTGGGGCCGTCCGGCTGGCGGGTATGGGCGGAGTCGTCGCCAACCGCCTGCGCAGAGCAGAGCTCGAGCGCGTACGCGCCCAGGCACAACCCCGCCGTCTACTACACGGGCATCGCTGCGGCCACCTGCCAGGCGGGCGACGCCGTCCCTCCGGCCAGCCTGCCCGCGCCGCAGCGAGCGTTCACCTGGATCAGTCCGGATCTGGATCACGACATGACGCTGGACACCCCGGCAGACGCCGGCGCCTGGCTGCAGACGCTGCTGGCCGGGCCAAGCGGGCTGCTGAACACGGCTCCCTACACCAAGGGCCACACGGCCATCTTCATCTGGTTTGACGGCGCCGCCGACACCGACACGGGGACCACGCCGGTGCCGCTGATTGTGATCGCGCCCAGCACCGGCCACCGTGTGGTCACAACGCACATCACGGACTACGCGATCCTGCACGGGTGGGAGGCGCTGCTGGGCCTGCCCTGTCTGCAGAGTGCATGCTCGGCGAGCGGATTCAATACAGCTTTCCGGCTGTAGGGCGCGGCTCTCAGAAGACTCCAATCTGCGGCTCACCTGCGTCTGAGCCTGGTGCCTCACCCTGGGTCGACAAGCCCTGCCGGGCAGCAGCCGGCGCTCGGGCGACGACACCAACCAGGGAGGACTGATGTTCTTCGTCAGCTACGTAGTTGCGGAGCTTCGCCGGCGGCGCGGCCGCACGATCCTGACCGCCCTCGGCCTGGCCGTCGGTGTCGGCCTGGTGGTGGCGGTGAACGCGCTCTCCAGCGGCCTTGACCAGGCCCAGCAGCACGGTGCTGGAGCCGCTCACCGGGGTCGGCACCGACATGGCGGTGACGCGGCCGATCAAGCTCACGTCCAACGGCGACGGCGTGTTCGGCGGGCTGTCGCCATCGCAGCAGCGGCGAGCTGCGCAAGCAGGGCCGGCACGGGCGCCGGGTTCGGGTTTCGGGGCGCCAAGCCCGGCTCGAAGATCGACACCGACGTGGCCAACTCCCGCAGGTCAGCTTCGCAGCCGGCCGCGCCGCCGCGGTTGGCGTCGATGTCAGCGGTGTCCGGCGCCGCCGGCTACCTGACGCTGAACGTGAACCACATCACCGGCACCGTGCCGAAGGTGAAGATCGACCACGGCCGACCACAGCGCGGGCAGCCGGCCGGGCCGCCCACGGCGGCGGCGCCCGCCGAGCTTCGGCGGGTTCGGGCACTCGCAGCATCAAGTTCAGCTCGCGCACCGTGACCGGGATCGACCAGACCAAGCCCGGCCTGGCGCCCGGTCACGCCCGGCCAGATCGTGAAGGGCGGCTATCTTCGACCAGCGGCGACGCCCGCCAGGCCGTCGTGTCGCGCAGCTACGCGAACTCCAACACATCTGCCGTCGGCGACACGATCACGCTGTTCGGCAAGCGCTTCACCGTGGTCGGCATCTCGAGCGCGCCGCTGGGCGGCACGCCGTCGGACATCTACGTCGAGCTGGCGTACGCTGCAGACGCTGGCCGGCTACAAGGGCGAGATCAACGGCGTCAACGTGCGGGCCGCCAGCTCCAGCGACGTGACGTCGGTGGCGGCCGCCGATCAAGCAGCGGCTTCACCGGGCGTCGTCGGTGACCACCGCCGCCGACCTGGCCAAGCGCGTGGGCGGCTCGCTGACCGACGCCCGCAACCTGTCCTCGAAGCTGGGCACCGCGCTGGAGGCGCTCGGGCTGCTGGCGGCGGTGCTGATCGCCTGCCTGCTGACGCTGTCGTCGGTGTCCAAGCGGGTGCGCGAGATCGGCACGCTGAAGGCGCTGGGCTGGTCGCGCTGGACGGTCGTGCGCCAGATCTCGGGCGAGACGCTGCTGCAGGGGCTGTTGGGCGGGGTGATCGGCGCGTGCGGTCGGGATCGCCGGCGCCGAGGCGATCAACGCGGCCGGCTGGACGCTGCAAGCGCGTCGGTGCGGCCCGCGCCGACGGCGGCCCGGCCCGGGCCACGGGCGGGCCCGGCGGCTTCGGCCTGGGCCAGACCGCGAGCCCCGCCAGCCACCGGCTCGGAGCTGGTCAGGATCACCACCAGCGTCGATCCCAAGCTGCTGCTGGCCGCGATCGTCCTGGCGGTGCTGGGCGGGCTGATGGCCGGTGCGGTGGGCGGCCTGCGGGCGGCCCGGCTGAGCCCGGCCGCGGCGCTTCGGACACGATCGAATAGCAACCACCAACCTGATCGGAGACGACGATGACCACGCGGAGCACAGCCACCACGTCAGCCACGACCGGAGCCGGCGGCACCCGACGAGCGGGCCTGTACCGGCTGCGACGGAGGTCACACGCACCTACGGTTCGGCGGGCGGGCGCGGTGACGGCGCTGGCGGACGTGACGCTCGACGATCCGGCGCGGGCGAGTTCATCGCGATCGTCGGCCAGAGCGGCTCGGGCAAGACGACGCTGCTGCAGCTGCTGGGTGCGCTCGACCGGCCGACCGTCGGGCCGGGTGGCGGCTGGCCGGCGTCGACCTCGGCGCGGACGTCGGAGCGGCGAGCTCTCGCGGCTGCGGCGCGACACGATCGGGTTCATCTTCCAGCAGTTCAACCTGATACCGACGCTGACAGCGACGCCAGAACGTCGAGGCGGCGATGGCGACCACCGGCCTCGGCGCGGGTCGAGCGGCGAGGCGCGGGCTGGCGGAGCTGCTGGACGCCGTCGGCCTGGCGCGCGGGCCGGCCACCTGCCGTCGCAGCTGTCCGGCGGCGAGCAGCAGCGGGTGGCGATCGCCCGCGCCCTGGCGAACCGGCCGCGGGTGCTGCTGGCCGACGAGCCGACCGGGAATCTCGACTCGGCCACCGGCGAGGAGATCCTGGCGTTGCTGCGCAGGTTGTCGGCTGCAGCAGATGCTGACGGTGGTGCTGATCACGCACGACGTCGGCCTGGCCGCGACCGCCGACCGGGTGATCCGGCTGAAGGATGGTGGTGTGGTTGAGGAGCTGCCGGCGCCTCTCGGCTGAACCGCGGCCCCAGCAGGAGCGGCTACCGGCGCCGGAGAAGGCCCGTTTTCCGGCTGTAACGCTCAGTACAGGTTGAACCCGGAGACCATGAGCCTTGTCCAGGTGCGCGGGCCGGCGATCCCGTCCGGTGCCAGGCCGACCGACGACTGATACAGGGCCGTTGCGGCGGTCGTGAGCGGCCCGTACACGCCGTCTGGAATGAGTTGCGGCATGTTCGGCTCATCATGCTTCAGCCAGTCGTCGAGACTCGCTTGCCACCACGTCACATACTGTGACCAGTCACCCGGGATTAATGTTGGATAACCCGTGCCACAGCACGTGATCTCCGACCCGGCCCACACCCTCCAAGTGTCGAAGCCCACACGGCCCGTCGCACGCAGATGAAACGCCTGTTGGTAGGCGCGTGTGAGACTGGCGGTGAGTGGTCCGAACACCCCATCCACCGTGAGCGGGCGATGCCGGTAGAACCGCCTCCCGACCGGGGGTAGTCCGGCGAGGTCGTTGGGCTTCTGGTCGAGTAGGAAGTTCAGCGTGGCCTGCCACGTCGCCACCTCGCCTCCCCGGCTGCCGATGACAAGCGGCCGGATCGCAGCCGATGCGGGCTGCGGCGTAACGGCTGCCGCCAATCCGAGAATTGTCACAAGTGCCGCGACCCGAAGCACCTAGGCATCGTGCCACCGTCTGCGTGCCGCGGTCGGAAGAGTTACGTACCTGTTACCGCTGGTCGCCAGCCTTGCGGCGAAGTGTGCCCACCACGCACCGAGCAGACTGGTACCGCCCAAGGCAGCGCATGTCGGGCACAGCCGACCGCGCTGATCAGGTCGAGTCGGCGGCGACGTGGGGGAGGTGGTGGTGGGCCGCGGCCTCGGCCTCGTTGGCCAGCACCACCCCCAGCACGCGCGAGCGTGTGAGCAGCACCGCACCGGCCACCACCGCTGCCAGCGACGCCGCCAGGGCCGACCGGGTGGCCGTCGAATGACCCCATCGCTCACCGGCCAGCATCGGGGCCAGCGCCACCGGCAGGGCGACGTTGAGGCCGAACACGATCGGCGCGACCCGGGTCACCGGCTGGGATTGCAGGGCTGACATCTCGCTCAGCACAGCCAGCCCGCCCACCATCGCCGTCACCGCCAGCCAGGCCGCCAGCCGCTGCCACGCATGCGTGTCCAGGTCGTCGGCCGCGAACTTGGTGGACACCGCGACCAGCGCGTAGCCGACACCGGCGCTGACCGGGACGAGCGCGGCCGGCGGAGAGGGCCTGCGCAACGCATGCGGCGCCGCCACCACCAGAACCATCAGCGCCAGTCCGATCCCCAGGCCCGGGCCATCGGGGTGGCGGCCTGCGTGTGCCGGGGCCGTGACGGCGACCCCGGCCACTCCTGCAGCCACCGCCAGTACGCCGATCCGCTCCCGGCGGCCGACGTGCTCGCCCAACTGGCGGGCGCCCACCACCAGCAGCAGGACAAGCGTCATGGTCAGGATCGGCTCCACCAGCGTCAACGGCGCAAACAGCAGTGCGATGCCCTGCGCGCACCAGCCGAGCAGGCCCACACTGGCCCCGATCACCCACACCGGACGGCGGGCCAGGCGGTCGATCAGCGACAGCCGCAGCGAATGGTGGGACTCCACTTGGCGTGCCTCCAGCGCCTGCAGAACGACCGCCAGCGCATACAGGCCGGAGGCCGCGAAAGCGGCGATTGCACCGGCCAACTCCCGGCTCATCGCTCGGCGGCGCTGGCCACGGGCCGTTCGGCCGTCAGCCGGCGGCGGAGCAGGGCCGCCGTGCGGGCGCACGCCTCGCGTGCCGCCTCGACGGGCTCTGCGCCCATCGCCGTCACCGCGGCCATCAGCGCCAGGAACGAATCTCCCGCTCCCACGGTGTCGGCCAGTTCCAGCACGGGGTCGACCTCGATCCGGGTGGCCCGGCCGCCGGCCAGTGCGATCGCGCCGCGCTCGCCCAGGGTGACCACGACCACCGGCACGCCGGTTGCGGCAGCGGCCGCCGGGTCGATCCGGCCGATCAGCGCGTGGGCCTCTTCCTCACTCAGCTTGAGCACGTCGACACTGCGCATCGAACGTGCGTCGAGCGCACCCTGCACGCGCACCGGTCCCAGCCGCCGCGGCCGCGCCGGGCCCTGCCCATCCAGGTACACGGGACGGCCCAGCCGCTCCAGGCCGGCCAGGGTGGCCCGCGGAAAGTCGTCGCGCCACTGGGCTCCGCAGACGACAGCGGTACACGCCTCGAGCGCTGGGGTCATCCATCCGGCCACGTCGTCGGGGGTGAAGGGGTCGCCCAGGGCGGTGATCGACTCCGCCCACCGGCCGTCGCCGAAAAGCGCCGTCTCGTACACCGTGGTGTGCTCGCTGGGGCCTTCGACCACCTGCAGACCGAGCTCGTGCAGCGGCCGCCGCAGGCTTGCCGAGCCGCCATGCGTCAGCACCACCGCCGGCCCGTTGTCGGCAAGGGCGCGGGCGGCGAAGATCGGCGCGCCGCCCAACCGGTGCTCGACCGCCCCGTTCGGCCAGTGGGTCTGGTCGAGCACGCACTGGCCGACCAGCGCGATCACGCGGTCTCCTCATGCATGCTTCCGCTCGTCCTTCGCCGCACCGCCAGCCACCCGGACACCCCGCCAACCGCCCGGTCGGCGAGCGGCACCGCCGCGACTGCGGCGAATCCGGCCAGCGCGTCCAGCACGAAGTGGTTGCCGCTGGCGACGATCGAGAAGGTGACCAGCAGGGGGTAGGTGGCCCACAGCGCCTTGGCCCACAGGCTGCGGCTGAGCGCAACACCGCCGATGCCCAGCACCAGGGCGTAGGAGGCGTGCAGGCTGGGCATGGCCGAGTAGGGGTTGTTGAGCGCATTGATCAGCGGCGTGTGCAGGTTGACGGCGTTCGAGCTCATGGTGTCGGCGAAGCCCGCCCTGGGCACCAGCCGGGGAGGCGCCAGTGGGTAGGCGAACAGCACCGCCACCGACACCACGTTGACCGCCAGCAGGGCGTTTCGAACGCGCTCGAAGTGCGCGGCCCGGCGCAGGTACGCCCACAGCAGGAACGCTGATGACACCCCGAGCTGGGACAGAAAGTAGGTGTGGTTGGCGACGTCCATGGCCAGCGGCCGGCGCATCGCCCAGTGCTGCACCCCGTGCTCCCAGAACATCCCCATCTGGCGCTCGATGCGGATCACGCCGCGCGCGTGTGAGACCGCCGCCCGGGCCTGGCCGCGGCCGTACAGCCCGGATACGGCGTAGACGACCTCGAAACTGCCCAGCAGGGCAACCTGCAGCCCGAAGTCCCGCCAACCCCGTGGCGCGAGTCCCTCCGATATGCGGCGCCTCGTTGACGCCAACCGCCTCCCACCTGCTTAACCACGGCGCAAGTCTACGACAGAGGGCAGTCGATGCCCGGCCGTGCGAGAATCGCCGGCGTGAGCGGTTCCACCAGCACCGACATCTCGGCCAGGTTCTTCTGGCTGCGCGAGGGCCTCTCCATCGACGCCGGCCGGCTGCGGATCGCAGGCCGCGACGCCGAGGGGTTGGCCCTGCAGCACGGCACGCCGCTGTATGTGTACGACCTCGACCGGGTAGCCCAAAACGCCGGCCGCCTGCAGGCGGCGCTGGAGCGGGCGGGGGTGCCGAGCCTGGTCCGGTTCGCGCTCAAGGCAAACCCGCAGCCGCAGATCCTGGAGGTGCTGCGCGAACTGGGAGTGGGAATCGATGCCAGCTCGCCGGCCGAGGTCGAGTGGGCGCTGGCCCACGGGTTCGGCATCGACCAGGTGAGCTACACCGGCACCAACGTGTCGGAGCGTGATCTGGACACGCTGGTGCCGCTGGGCGTGCACATGAACCTCGACCTGCTCAGCCAGCTGCGCCGGTATGGCAGCCGGGCGCCCGGCACGGCCGCTGGCATCCGTGTCAACCCGCGCGCCGGCGGCGCCTATGCGGGCGGGGCGGAGACGCTGTACAGCGGCGCCGGGCCGACCAAGTTCGGCATCTACGAGGAGGACCTGGACGAGGCACTGGCGATCGCGGCCGAGTACAGGCTGACCATCGACACCGTGCACATCCACGTGGGCGACGGATTCCTGGACGAGGGCCTGCCGGGGTTCGAGTCGGCCGTCGGCAGGGCGGCCGGGATCGCCCGCCGGCTGATGGACGCGGGCTGCCCGATCCGCGAGCTGAACACCGGCGGCGGGCTGGGCAACCCGCAGGCGCCGGGCGAGCGGCCGCTCAACCTGGACGCCTATGCGGTCGTACTGGCCCGCCAGCTGGGCGATCTGGGCGTGACCGTGTCGTGTGAGCCGGGCGACTTCCTGGTCAAGGACTCGGCCATTTTGCTGTGCCAGGTGGTGTCGGTGGAGGAGCGGCTGGGCACCACCTTCGTCGGGTTGGACGTCGGCTGGAACGTGATGCCCGACAAGTTCGTGTACGACGTCAAGGCAGATGTCGTGCTGTGCCGGTCGGTGGACGGCCCACCCTGGCGGCAGGTGACGGTGGCCGGTCACATCAATGAGGGCAACGACCTGTTCGCGGAGGGCCACGAGCTGCCGCAGGTCGAGGAGGGCGACGTGCTGGCGCTGATGGATGTCGGCGGCTACCACCAGGCCATGAGCAGCACCCACTGCCTGCGTCCGCACGCGCCCGCGCTGCACCTGCGCAACGCGGGTTCAGTTGACCTTGGTCTGAGCCGGCCGCGGCGATACGCTCCGGCGTGTGGGGCAGCACA
>CAVUSN010000012.1:0-91379 GCA_963744065.1 uncultured Actinomycetes bacterium
ACCACACCCTGCCATCCCTCAGGCCCATCGGGCCCGAAGTACACGTCGCGGGAGTAGATCTGCCCGCCCGGTATTGTTCCCGACGACCCCGAGGTGGGATATAGAAGATTGGATCCGGCCGTTTGTTGCTGGAGGAGTTCTTGGTCGACTTGGGCGGCGCGGATGAGGATCTGGTTGGCGAGGTCGCCGAGCTCCCCCTCGACCTGTTGTACCTGGGTTGCGCGCTGTTGCATGGATGCTCGGAAGACGTCGGCTGCTGGGCCGCTGAACTGCAATGTGTCGACTTGTGACTGCAGCTGGGCAGCGAGACTGGCGACGAGTTCGGCATCGCTGCGCAGCCCGGCCGCCATCGCGCGCATCTGAGTTGGGTCCCCGTCACGCAGACATCAGATCATTCCGAGGCCTAGGCGCCTGCGGCTTGGATGGCTTCGCGGCGCCGGTTGACCTCGACGCCGGCTTCCTGCATGGCGGCTTGTAGGCGGCGTAGGGCGGGCTCGAACTCGCTGGTCCAGGCTTCCTTGAAGCGTGTGGCTGCTGGGCTCTGCCAGTTGGCGCCGATGACGTTGGAGCGCACGGTGGCGGTCAGCTCGGCGACGACCTGGCTCTGGCGGTCGAACGTCGCTGCGAGCGCTGTCATCTGTTCGAGGTCGGCTACGTACATGGACATGGTGGTCATCCTCCTGGTCTGGGGTCGAGTCCTCTTGGCTCGACTCACATGCGTACCTTGGCGAACGCTGGCAAGGCGCTGGTAAGTCAGCGCCAAGCTGCGATTGCGCGCGCCCCTCGGACTGACCGTCCCCACGAACATCCTACGGCTCGTAGCGGCATCGTGAAAGGCCCTCGCGGTTGGTCGGGTGCTAACCGTCAAGGCACGCTCTCCCCGGGTGCATCCACACTCTTAGGCACTGTTCTAGTGACCAGTCGTGGAGTCTTCGATTCTGTCCGGCCTGCACCGCCACCTAGATTTCTGCGCCGGTCGCGTCCCTTTCGCGTCCCTCGATGGCCACAAACCACCGCGAACCACCTCAACCCACCTAGAGGGACGAGGCGCCTGGTTGACCGGAATCCGCATGGTTGAGCGCCGCTGACTATCGCTCCGGGTGCGGCTGGGGGCCGGGCGGTCGCAGGTTCAAATCCTGCCGCCCCGACTACGCGGAAACGGCATGGTTGGGCGGTATGCCGCGGCGCCGAGTCTCTGCCGATCGTGCTGGATGTTAAGCCGCTTCCCTCGGACGCCCCTCGACCGTCTGAGGCGCCACCATCGCTTCGCCTGAAGTTCACGATCCGCAACGCTGCGACCTTCGGTGGTACGCGCCGATGCGAGTCCCGCCGGCGTAGCGAGTCACGGGAGCCATGAGAAAGTGAGGTAGCCGTGTGCGGTCGCGGTCACAGCGACCGGGTGTGGTGGTCCGGTCGTGTTCACGACGTACAGCGCGACGTTCATCTCGGTTGACCCGGCTGTGTACTCGTAGGCGAGGTATCGCCGTCGGGCGACCACTGCGCGCAGCAGGATGCCCCTCCGGTCGTGGTCTGGGTGTTGATGATGCGCGTGCCGGAGCCGTCAGGGCGAACCAGGAACTCGGCGTGAGTCGGGCTCCGGTTGACCCGGTCGAACACGATCCAGTCGCCGCGCGGCGACCAGCGGGCGCTGGTCGTCACTCGCCAGGCTCCGTGATCCGGCGCAGATGGGTTCCGTCGGAGTCGACGACGAACGCGGCGCTCTGGCCGGCGTCCTGCGCGTGCGGGTCGGCGAACCCGGCGAAGGTGATCCGGCGCCCGTCGGGTGACCAACTGGCAGGCGATCCGAAGTAGCAGCACATGACGCTGTCGGTGCCGATCCTGGTCATGATCCCGGTGGCGTTCATCACGTAGAGTTGGCCGAAGCCACCGCCAGCGCGTCGAAAGACCAGCAGTCTGTTCCCGCGGGGCGAGTATGCAAGCGGCAGTTCCGGGCGGCGATCACGTGTCTGCGAAATCTGCTGCAGATGTCCCGCCAGGTCGAGGCTGTAGATGCCGTTTCGCGCCGGGTGCTGGGGGTCTATGCCGCCCAGCGCAAGTCCGCGGCCACTGGGCAACCACGCTCCAGGCGTGAGTCGGAGCGACGTGGTGACCGGCTGCAGCACGAGCTTGTGACGCGGGGCGCCACGGACCACCTCCAGGCGCCCGAGCCCACCCTGGCCGACCCGCAGCGCGAACGTCCGCGTCCCTTCAGACCAAGCCAGGCAACATGCAGCGCGTCCAAAAAGCGTGGCCAGCCTGATCCCATTCGGCTTGGACACCGCACCTGACCCACACCACTCTGAAACGGCCCGGTGCCCGTGTTGCGAGCGAGATCAATCACGCCGGTTGGCAACGGCGCGGCAGGCGGCACACCACCCATCGAGGACGACCCAACTCTTAGTGTCTTGCCGGCGTTGCCACCGGCCAGCAGCAGCCCGACCGACCCGCAGACGACAGCGCCGACAACGCCGGCCGTGAACACCCGCTTCTGGGTCGTTCCCGGTTGCGCATCCCTGCCATTCTGGTCCGGCCACGACCCTACACCACATCGAACTGCATTCCCCGAGTTCGGGACCCGTCGGTGGGCATGCGGTCAGAAGGCCCAGACGGCTGTGACAGCTTGGCGGATGTCGCGGAGCTGGTCGCCGCTGATCCTGCCCTCGCCGACCATGCCGCGGACCGTCCTTGGCCCCTTGGATCCGCCTGAGGGTGCCGCACGCTTCGGTCCGAGCGCTTCACGAACGGTGTGTCCTACGTGTGGATCATGGCGGTTGCCGGCGTGGGGTGCCTGCGTGCTGTTCGCACCTGAGCGCGCCTTGTACCGACCAGGTTGTTGACCGAGACACTGGTCAGGCACTACGCGCGACTCCTCGACGAGCTGATCCGGTGTCGAGAGGGACGAGGCCGACTCAGATACAAGTTCGGGTCGGGAGGTGGCCTGCAAGAGGTTTGACGTGCGTCCCCTCGGCGTCCCTCAACGCCTTCAACTCACCGCGAACTAGGCGAACCCACCGGGAGGGACAAGCCGCATGGTTGAGCGGAATCCGCATGGTTGAGCGGCGCGGATAATCCTCTCGGTGCGGCTGGGGGCCGGGCGGTCGCAGGTTCAAATCCTGCCGCCCCGATTGGACGGGAACGGCTTGTCTATTCGAGCGTGCCTGTGGGTGCTTCCCCCGATGCGCGCCCCGCCCACCGCACCTACGATCTCCTCTAGGGCCGGCACCCCGACCTCAGAGACCGGAAGGCAGGTTCGGGCATGACCATCCCAGTCACGACGTTCGTCGGTCAACTCAAGTACGGCCACCACCCACGGTGGATCAACGTGTCGCACGGAGAGACCTTGTTGGAAGCGGCGCACGGTGCCGCCCAGGCTTTCTGTCACGACAGGGACATCCATGGCCTGCCGCCACAACAGGTGCGAGTCATGGAGGACGTTGTGTGGGCCGTTCGTGCCGCTGAACGTGCGGTCGGCCCTGGTGAAATTCGGTAGCCAGCGCCGAAAATCGGTGTGCTAGATTCCTGCCCGTTGTGGGCTTAGAAGCTCTAACAAAATGCCTCGCGGCGCCTGGCAGCGTCGCGCTGGCGCATGGAGCCACGGCGCGGCTTGCCCAGATTACCTCCGGATATGCGCTGCGCCGCGCCGCGACACCCTGCTGGCGCGCCGCTCGCCAGCCATCCACGATTCATTCCGTTAGAGCTTCTTAGGGCACGGAGAGATGCGTGTCGGGCAAATCAGGGCATCATGGTCCCGTAAGCGAGTCGGAACGGTGGCCGACCCGGAGTAGTGCTCCTCAGGAGTGGGCACTCCTGGAGCGGGTGCTGGACGGCGCGCCGATAGGCATCATCGTGCTCGACCGCGAGCTTCGGTTCCTGCGCGTGAACACCCGGGCGGCTGCGATGTTCGGCATCGACGAACAGGGGAGCGCCGGACTCGGAATCGCGGATGTCCTGCCGGCGCTGGCGACCGAGCTCAAGGACATCCTGCAGGACGTCCTCAAAGGGGGCGCGTCGCACGTCGCGATCGACACCTCGGCGCCGAGGCTCAAGGCACATACTCCGGGGCTGTACCTCGCGTACTACTACCCCTTGAGGGGTGAGGACGACTCGGTCATCGGCGTGGGCTGCATGTTCACCGAGATCACCGAGCAGCGCGCCGCCGAGGTTGCGTTGCGGGTCAGCGAGACGGCTCGGCGGGAGGTTGTGGGGGAGATGCTCCACGCCGAGGAGGGCGAGCGCTCCCGGCTTGCGCTGGAGCTGCACGACGACACGATCCAGGTGCTGTGCGCGCTGCTTGTGCTGCTCGATCAGGTGCTCCCGCTCGCCAAGCGTTCCGGACAGGTCGATATCGCGGACCGACTGCTCCGTGCGCGTCAGGTCTCTCGGACGCCACCGAGCGCGCCCGCAAGCTGATGTTCGAGCTGCATCCGAACGTGCTCGAGGAGCGTGGGCTGCACACCGCCCTGATGGCTCTGGCGGCGCAGGTCGGCGACGAGATCGGTGCCCAGTGGTCGGTCGACGTGCCGGATCGCCGTTACAGCTGGACGGTGGAGGAGCTTGCGTATCGGATCATCCGCGAGGCGCTGACCAACGTGCGCAAGCACTCCGGGGCTGGGCGGTTCGAAGTGATGCTCGAGGAGACGGCAGACACGCTCAGCGGGTTCGTGCAAGACGACGGCCGCGGACTCGCCGACCGCATTTCTCCGGCACGGGATCGGCCACTGCACGTCGGCCTCGAGGGGATGCGGGAGCGAGCGCGAATGGCCGGAGGCGAGGTCACCGTCAACTCTGCGCACAGTCACGGAGTCCGTGTCGATCTCACATTTCCCATCGACGAGCGGAGGCGGGGCTGGCATACACGCGATCCCCGCTGACCCCCGCGGCGGCCAAGATCACAATCCGACGAACCTCCTGACACCGAGGCGTGCTGGTCCCGGCTAGCCTGCGCGACCGGTAGCAAATGCAGCTGGGAGTCGTTTTTCCACAGACCGAGATCGGTGCCGACCGGGGCAGCGTGCGGGCCTACGCCCAGGCCGTCGAGGACCTCGGCTACGAGCATGTGCTGGCCTACGATCACGTGCTGGGCGCCGACCCCGACCGGCATCCCGGCTTCTCGGGCCCGTACACGCACCGCTCCATGTTCCACGAGATCATGGTGCTGCTCGGGTTCATCGCCGGTGTGGCGCCCACCCTGGGGCTGGCGACGACCGTTGTCATCGCGCCCCAGCGCCAGACCGCCCTGCTGGCCAAGCAGGCCGCGGAACTGGACGTGCTCTCCGGCGGCAGGCTGCGCTTGGGGCTGGGGCTGGGCTGGAACACGGTCGAGTACGAGGCGCTGGGCGTCCCGTGGCCGGAGCGGGGGCGCCGCTTGGAGGAGCAGATCGTGCTCATGCGCCGGCTGTGGACGGAGCCGGTGGTCGACTTCCAGGGCCGCTACCACCGGATCACCGGCGCCGGATTGAATCCGTTGCCTGTCCAGAAACCCATACCGATCTGGATCGGTGCCAATAGCGAGCGCGGCCATGCGCAGGGCGGTGCGGGTGGCTGACGGGTTCATGCCGCTGCGCCCGCTCGAGGGCGGCTGGGAGCGCACTCTGGAGCTGCTGAACGGCTGGCTCGAGGAGGAGGGGCGCGACCTGTCCACGTTCGGGCTGGAGCCGTCCATCAACGTCAGCCGGGAAACGCCCGAGGACTGGCGCCAGGCCGCGGAGCAGTGGCGGCGCTGGGGCGCGACGCATCTCATGCTGAACACGATGGGCGGTGGGCTGGAGGGGCCGGAGGCCCATATCCGGGCTCTGGAAGGGGCCTGGACGGCTCTTCACTGACCGGGGTTATCAGCTCCGGCCCGGCTGCCGATACTTCCGACGTGACAACGCTGGTGCGCTTCGATCGGCCGGCTGTTCCGTTCGCGGGATTCGCCGGCCTGGCTCTGGCTGCGACGCTTCTGCAGACCGCCGGCACTGACTGGCGGCTGGTCGCGGCCGCGTCCGCCTACGCGGTGGCGGTGGTTCTGACCGCCTGGGCGGTGCCCTGGACGCGGCTGCCGGTCACGTCCATGCTCGTGCTGCCGATCGCGTGCGATGGGCTGATCGCGCTGCTGCGCCAGGCCCAGGGCGGGAGCATCTCCGGCTACTCGCCGCTGGCCATGCTGCCGGTGGTGTGGGTCGGCCTGACCCAGGGCCGGCGCGCGGTGGTGGCCATCAGCGCCTGCTCCGCCCTGCTCCTGGCAGGCCCCATTGTCGTCATCGGCGGCACCGTGTATCCCTCCAATGGCTGGCGCGGCGTGGTGCTGTGGACGATCGTGTCGCTCGTCCTCGGCTTCGCGGCCAATCGCGTGATCACCGACCAGCGGACGCAGGCTCGGCTGGCCCGCCAGCGGGCGCGGGAGCTGGATTACCTGGTCGAGGCGCAGACCGCGATCGCCACCTCCCGGCTGGATCTGGGCGGCCTCATGAACGCCGTCGCCGGCCGCGCCCTGCCGCTCACGGGTGGGGAGGGGGCGGCGATCGAGGTGCTGGACAACGGCCACTTGACATGCGCCGCGGCGGCGGGCATCGGAGATCCCTTCGTAGGCATGCGGATGGGGGCGCAGGGCACCATCTCCGGCCACTGTCTGGAATCCCAGCGGGTGCTGGTGTCCCACGACACCGACGTCGACAAACGGGTCGACCGGGATGCCTGCCGGATGGTGGGCGCGAGGTCGATGATGGTCGTGCCGCTGGTGTTCGACGGCGATTCCATAGGCGTGCTCAAGGTGTACTCGAGCACGCCAGAAGCGTTCGACGACGAACGCGCCAAGCGGCTGGCCGCGCTGGCGCACCTGGTGGCGGCCGGGATGGCGCGCGCCAAGCTGGTGGACGCGCTGGCCGATCTGGCGATTACCGACGAGTTGACCGGCCTGCCGAACCGGCGCGAGTGGCACCGCCAGCTGGAACTGGCGATCGCCCGCGCCAGCCGTTCAAAGCGCCCGCTGGGCGTGCTGCTGCTGGACGTCGACCGGCTCAAGCAGGTCAACGACGAGCTCGGACACTCCGCCGGCGATCGGCTGCTGAAGAGCGTGGCCAGCCACTGGTCGGCCACGGTGCGCCGCTCCGACCTGCTGGGCCGGCTGGGCGGCGACGAGTTCGGGGTGCTGCTGGAGGACACCGACGAGCCGGCGGCGCGACTGCTGATCGGACGGCTGGAGGCGGCCATCGGAGCCGACCAGTCGGCCTCCATGGGCCTTGCAATCTGGGATGGGGTCGAGGACGGCGCGGCGCTGGTCGGCCGGGCGGACGCCTCGATGTACGCGATCAAGCGCGCGCACCGCCGGGCTCGGGTGGACTAGCTCTCCAGCCGGTCGGCCAGGTAACGCTTGACGAAGCTCTCGACCAGCGCGTCCTTCTCGGCCAGCACTCCGTTGGTGAAGGCGCGGGAGCGCACGCCGCGCTGCACGCGCTCGCACACGTCGTAGTCCTGGCGGGCCACCAGCTCGACGAAATCGACGATCTCCGACGGGTCGAAGCCGGGCGAGTCGATGGCCTCGGGCCGGAACAGGTACTCGGTGATGATCGTCGTGCGCCCGGGCTCGCGGGGCAGGATCTGGGTTGAGATGGCGCCGGTGCCGGTGACGTCGATGAACATGTTGGGATACACGGTGCAGCCGTGCAACAACGAGGCGTCGACCTCGTCCAGGCCCGGCATGACCGGCACGCTGGAGCGGCCGGTGGCCGTGAAGCTGTTGCCGCCGCCGGCGAGGGCAACGCCCCCGTCAGGCCGGTGGGCGTCGTACACCGAACCCTTGCGGAAGGCCGGCACGACCGCCACCAGCTCGGGGTGCACGGTGGGGCAGTGCAGGCACTCGTTGTAGTTCTCGATCAGGATCTTCCAGTTGGCGTCTACCTCGGTGACCGTGGTGTGGCCAGTGCGAAGCTGGTCGAGGTTGAAGCGGGCGAACGCCAGTGGCCCGTCGCGGTGGCCGGCCAGCCAGCCCTCCAGCGGCTCGGGATCGGCGTCCAGGTGGACGAACAGGAACCCCTGCCAGCTCTCCACGCACACCGGCCACAGGCCCAGCTGGTCGCGATCGACCTCGTCCTTGCCCACGTTGGGGGTGCCGATCAGGCGGCCGTCGAAGGAGTACGACCAGGCGTGGTACGGGCACTTTACGGCGCCCTTCATACGCCCGGTGAGGTCGTCGCACAGGCGCGATCCGCGGTGCCGGCAGACGTTGTAGAAGCCGCGCACCCGATCATCCTTGCCGCGCACCAGCAGCACGCTCTCGCCGGCCACGTCAACGGTCAGGAAGTCGCCCGGCTCGGCCAGCGTGTCGGCCCGGCCGGCGTAGAACCAGTTACGGGCGAAGATCCGCTCGCGCTCCAGTTCGAACACCTCGACGGTGTGATAGTCCCTGCCTGAAAGGGTCTTGATCATCCGATCCAGCCTACCAGCGGGCCCATCTGGGGCGGAGCCGGAGGCGGCCCGGAGGTGTTTCGGCCGGCGCCGCGCAGGGCATATGGTGCAACTCCTCGCCGCTTTCGCTGCGGGGTACGGCCAGGAGGCGCACATGGTGTGGTTCATCATCAGCTTGATCGTCGGCGGCCTGGTCATCGGAGCCCTGGCGCGCCTGATCCATCCCGGCAAGGACTCGATGAGCGTGTCGGCGACCATGGGCCTGGGCCTCCTGTCCATGCTGATCGCGGGGCTGGTGGTGCGGCCGCTGATCGGGTTCGGCGGCGGCGCCATAACGGCGATCATCGTGGCGGTCGCGCTGCTGGCGCTGTACGGCCGTTTCGCCGGCTCCGGCGGCAGCGCCGCGACCCCCTGACAGCGGCTGTGATGCCGTGTCAGGCCGGGTGGGCGGCGCTGCGCTTGGAGTCCAGCTGGCCGGCGGCGATCGTCTCGGCCATCTGCTTGGACTCCTCACGGTAAATCGAGCCGTCCTCGAACTCGATCACGGGGTACTGGCGCTGCCCGCTCAGCGCCTCCAACTGGTCGCGCTTGCCGCGGCGAACCGGCCCCCTCACCACCTGGTAGTCGACGCCGGCTTTGCCCAGCTGCTTCTGCACTCGCCAGCACGGGTGACCGTCGATCTTGACCCACATGTTCGAGCAGCGGTGCAGTTTGATGGCCATTGGCGGCGTCCTTTCCGCAGGCGGGCTTCCGGACGCCAGTCTAGACCGGGAAGCGTGGTGGCGCTGGGCGGCCGCGCACGTCTGTCAGCTGCCGGGCAGGACGTGCGTGTGCTGGAAGATCCGGCTTGCCATCTGCTCCTGCACGTGAAGCAGCCGCGGTGCGGGCGCGACGGCAACCGGCCCCAGGCTTCGGCTGCTGCGGCCAGCAGGCCGGTCAGGGCCATCCGCGCATGGGTTCGCGTCACCTGCACGTTCCTGGTGGTCGGCGGGCGCGCGCGGTGGCTGGCCATCCCCTCCTTGAGGTATCAGCCGGCCCGCCTGGGACCATGTCGCGGCGGCGCGCCGCCCCTCCGCGGCGCGCCGGCGGCGATCCCCCTCACACTTCGGCGGGCGTGACCTGGCTTGCCACCAGCCGCCACGACTGCTCGCGGCGCATCCAGATGTCGGTCACAACCTGGTGCGGATGCCGGTAGGACACAAGCGCGGTGTCGTCGCCCATGGTCACGATCGGCTCGACCCCAGCTGCTCCGTCCAGTGCATCCTGAAACACGACCGCTGATTCGCGCTCGAGTGTCGTTGTCATCGCCCTGACCCCCTGATCCCCGGCCGCTTGACCCCATGTCGCGGCCCTCGTACTGGTTATCGGCACTTCGTCAGCTCTCGGAATAGCGAAAAGGAGGAATTGCAAATACCTTACAACTTGCGCGTTGCCCCGCCCGGGTCACTCCAGATAGCGCACGAAATCGCCCGCCGGCAGCCGCTCGGGCGGCTCCTGCGTGCGTACCGCGGGGCCAAGATGCAGCAGCCCCAGCACGCGCTCGCCGGCCGGCACGCCGACCGCGTCGAGCCCGGCCGGGGTGCGCAGGACGGCCGGTGTGCGCCAGTAGCCGGCCAATCCGCGGGCGTGCGCCCCCGCCAGCACGATGAAACAGGCGCAGGCGGCCGCGCACATGTCCTCCTGGTCGGCCTCCGGATCGTCCTGGCGGACGGCCGAGGCAACCACCAGCGTCGGCGCCCGCTCCAGCTTCACCCCGCCGTCGTCGGTCGCCGCCTTCAGGGCCGCGAGCGCGCGCGGGCCGACCACCCGGAAGCGCCAGGGCTGGGTGAGGTGGTGGTTGGGAGCCCACCGGGCCAGTTCGAACAGTTCGTCCAGCAGCGGCCGCGGCACCGGCTCGCGTCCGAACAGCTTGTGCGTGCGGCGGGAGCGGACGGCCTCGTCGAAGGAGAGCGCGGGCGAACGGTCGGAGATGGGCATTTTGCGACAGGA
The DNA here is from genome assembly GCA_963744065.1 of uncultured Actinomycetes bacterium. GTDB lineage: Bacteria > Actinomycetota > Thermoleophilia > Gaiellales > JAICJC01 > DASUHT01. The sequence goes on from CAVUSN010000012.1 coordinate 10,375, forward strand.
TCCTAGGGGCGCGCGAGGTTGGACGGGGCCGGCTCCCGGGTAGACTTCGACCACATGTTCGGATGGCTTCCCAACCTGCTCACGGGAGCCAGGCTGGTGGCCGTTGCGCCGTTCACCGTGATCCTGGCCACGTCTGCCGATGGCCAGAGCACGCTGGCGGCGGCGATCTTTCTGGTCGCATCCATCACCGACTACCTGGACGGGTATCTGGCCCGGCAAACCGGCGCCATCACCCGCTTCGGGCGGGTGGTCGACCCGCTGGCCGATCGGCTCTTGATCAATCTGGCGGTGATCGTGTTGGCCGTGCTGGGGCGCCTGACCTGGTGGCTGGCGGCGCCGCTTCTGATCCGCGACACGCTGCTGCTTCTGGTGTTCGAGCGCCGGCATGCGGCCACATCAGTGCAGGTGACGATGGTGGGCAAGACGGCCACGGCGCTGATCATGCTCTCGCTGGCCGTGATGATGCTGATCCGCAGCCGGGTTCCCGAGATTGTGTTCGGGATCGGCCTGGCCACCTCGCTGGCCGCCGGCGCGCAGTACCTGATCCGCGCAGAAGGAGAGCTGACATCAAAGCCGTCGTGATGGCAGGGGGCGAGGGCACGCGCCTGCGTCCGCTCACGTCCAACCAGCCCAAACCGATGGTGTCCATCGCCGGCAAGCCGTGCATGGAGCACATCATCGACCTGCTGCGACGGCATGGCATGACCGACATCGTGATCACGGTCGCCTACCTGCCGCAGGTCATCCGCGGCTACTTCGGGGACGGCGAGTGGCTGGGCGTGAACCTGCACTATTCGGTCGAGGAGACGCCGCTGGGCACGGCCGGTAGCGTCAAGAACGCAGAAGAACTGCTGGACGAGAGCTTCCTCGTCATCTCCGGCGACGCGCTGTGCGACTTCGACCTGTCGGCCCTGATCGCCCGCCACCAGGAGTCCGGGGCGGCCGCCACCATCGCGCTCAAGTCAGTCGACAACCCGCTCGAGTTCGGGGTGGTGATCGTCGACGAGGACGGCCGTGTCGAGCGCTTCCTGGAGAAGCCGTCCTGGGGTCAGGTGTTCTCGGACACCATCAACACCGGCGTCTACGTGCTCGAGCCGTCGGTGCTGGGGGCCATCCCGGAGGGCACACCGTACGACTTCTCCAAGCAGCTCTTCCCCGACCTGCTGGAACGCGGCAAGCCGATCCACGGCGTGGTCATGGAGGGCTACTGGCAGGACATCGGCAACCTCGACCAGTACCGGCAGGCCAACTTCGACGCGCTGGAGGAGCGCGTGCAGCTGGAGCTTTCGGGGATCCGGCTGCGCTCCAACGTGCTCTTGGGCGACGGCGTGCAGCTGACCGACCTGGGCCAGGTCGAGGGTCCTGTGTTCATCGGCAACTACTGCAAGATCGACCCCGGCGCACGGGTTGGGCCGCAGGCTTTGCTGGGCGCCAACGTCGTGGTCAAGGAGGGTGCCACCATCACCCGCAGCGTGCTCGACTCGGGTGTCTACGTCGGCCGCAGCGCGCGGATTGAGGGCGCCATCGTCGGCAAACGGGTGGACGTGCGCGCGCACGCCGTGCTGAACGACGGGGTGACGGTGGGGGATGAGTGCTCGATCGGGGCCGAGTCGGTGCTCGCCCCGGGCGTCAAGGTGTACCCGTTCAAGACCATCGAGGCCGGCGCGTCCATACACTCCCACCTGATCTGGGAGTCGCGCGGAATCACCACCCTTTTCACCGGTGAGGGCGTGAATGGGCTGGTCAACGTGGACATCACCGCCGATGTGGCGGCCAGGCTGGGCATGGCGTTCGGCACCGTGCTGCCGAAGGGCGCGCGGGTGGTCACCAGCCGCGATGCACATCCAGCCTCGCGCATGGTCAAGCGGGCGCTGATTGCCGGCCTGACAGCCTCCGGCAGCCTGGTGTCCGACCTGCGGGTGGCGCTGCCGGCCGTCAACCGGCACGAGATGAAGACCGACGAGCGGGCCCGCGGACTGCACGTGCGGCTGGCGGAGGGCGATGCCGACGTGGTGCAGCTGCAGTTCTTCGAGCCGCCCGGCATCCTGGCCGCGGAGGCCACCGTGAAGGCCATCGAGCGCTGCTACTCGCGTCAGGAGTACCGGCGCGTGCCGACCGGGGAGATCGGGTCGATCGCCTATCCGACCCGGGCCACGGAGTCGTACGTGCAGGAGTTGCTGGGCGCTCTAGATCGGGAGGCCATCGCCGGCGCCGGGCTGCGGGTGGCGCTGGACTACAGCTACTCGCCCGCGTCGATCGTGATGCCGGCCATGATCGGCGACCTGGGAGTGGAGATGGTGGCTCTGAACGCCTTCATCGAGGCTACCGCAGTGGCCCGGGCCGCCGATCTCAGCCGGGCCCTGCACTCCACCGGCCAACTGGTGGTGGCGATGGGCGCCGACGTGGGGATCGTGATGGACAACCAGGCCGAGCGGGTGTGGCTGATCGACGAGCACGGCCACCCGATCGACGCCGAGACCACGCTGCTGCTGCTGCTGCGCGAACTGGCGGGGTCGACCGACAGCGGAGCGCTGCTGGTGCCGATCACCGAGACCGGACTGGTGGAGCGGGTGACGGGGGCGGCGGCGGTACGGGTGCGCCGCACCAAGGCCTCGCTGCAGGCGCTGTTGGCGGCGGCCGCCGAGGGCGATGTGGTGTTCGCCGGCGCGTCCGGCGGCGGCTACGTGTTCCCGGCCTTCCTACCCGCCTACGACGCGGTCATGTCGATCGGCAAGGTGCTGGAGGTGGTGGCCCATTCCGGCCGCTCGCTGTCGGCGCTGGTGGCCGACCTGCCTTCCAGCACCCTCATCCGCCGGTCGGTGAACTGCCCATGGTCGCGCAAGGGCGTGACCATGCGGCGGCTGATCGAGTCGGTCAAGGGGCTGGAGGTGGACAACATGGACGGCATCAAGGTGTTTGAGGACGACGGCTGGGTGCAGGTCATCCCGGATCCCGACGAGCCGGTCTTCCACATCTGGGCGGAGGGCGACACCGAGCAGGAATCCGAGCGCCTGGAGCGGAAGTACCGGGAGCTCGTAGAAGGCATCGTGTCCGCCGAGGAAGCACAGGCGCCAACCCTCAACTAGAGCTTGAGGAATGTGCCGGGGCGGGCTAGACTTGACCCGATACTCCCGCGACCGGATGGGTGCCGCATGGACGTTCTGCCCGACTTCACCACGCTCACCGACGATGATCTGAAGCAGCTGATCGAGCAGTACGTGCGGGAGGAGGAGGAGGTTTCCTACCGCCGCCGGCTGCTGCACGGCAAAATCGACATCCTGCGCGCCGAGCTGGTTGATCGGGTCAAGCGGCGGCAGGGAGAGCATTCGTCGATCTCCGATGTGGACATCGACCGCCTGACCGAGATCCTGGCCCACAAGGGCCCGCCGCCCGACCTCGAACACCTCAGCGAGGGCTGATCCCGGTGTACTGCTCGGAGTGTGGACACCACAACCGCGAGGGTGCGCGGTTCTGCGGCCGGTGTGGGGCGAGCCTGATCGAGACCGACCCCGGCGAACCCACGCAGGCCTTTGCGGCCGTGGTCGAGGACGGGCCCGACCCCGACCTGCCCGAGGGCGCGACGCTGGTCATCCGGCTGGGCGGTGGCCGCTCCGGCGAGGTGTTCCCGGTCAACCGCCAGCTGATGACGATCGGCCGTGCGCCCAACTCGGACGTGTTCCTGGACGACATCACCGTCTCCCGCGAGCACGCCCGCCTAGAGCGCACCGCAAACGGGCTGGTGCTGACCGACCAGGGCAGCCTGAACGGCACCTACGTCAACCGCGAGCGGATCGAAACCGCCCAACTGGCCGACGGCGACGAGCTGCAGATCGGCAAGTACCGGCTGGCCTACATCGAGCGAGGGTAGCGGCATGTCCGCCGATCCAGCCCGTCCCCCCGACGCCAAGCTGACCATCGGCGCCGTGTGCCGGACGCTGGCCGAGGAGTTCGGCGACATCTCCATCTCCAAGATCCGCTTCCTGGAGGACCAGAAGCTGATCACCCCGCGGCGCACGCCGGGCGGTTACCGGCTGTACACCGAGGAGGACGTTGACCAGCTGCGGGTGATTCTGCGCATGCAGCGCGACGAATTCCTGCCGCTGCGGGTGATCAGGCAGGTGATCGCCCAGGGCGCCAAAGGCACCCGCCGGCCGCGGCTGGTCAACCCCGACGACCGGTTGACCCGTGAGCAACTGCTGTCCGAGACCGACGGCGACGTCGATTTCGTGCGTGAACTGCACGAGTACGGGCTGCTGGAGGTGCGTGACCGCTCGGCCGAGCGGCCCTACACGCGGGCGGACGTCGAGATCGTGATGCTGTGCCAGCGGCTGGCCCGCTACGGCGTGGCCGCCCGCCACCTGCGCGCCTTCCGCTCGGCGGTCGGCCGCGAAGCGGGCCTGCTGGAGCAGATCCTGACGCCGTCGCTGCGCTCGCCCAACGCCGACCGCCGCGAGGCCGGCCTGCGCGAACTGGAGACGCTGGCCGAGTTGACCAGCCAGCTGGCGCACCTGCTGCTGGTGCGCGACCTGCGCGACGTGGCCGCCCGCTAGCTGTAGCTTCTAGGCACGTCGACAACCCCGAGTCTCCAAGAGGCCCCGGATGAACAGCGCTCCTAGGAACTACAGCTAGCCGGGCTCGTGCTGAAGGCCCGGTGCCAGGCACGTGCCTGGCACCGGCCGTTGGACGGTGCCTGGAACGTGCCTGGCACCCAAACTGCTCCATCTCCACCACCGTCAAGGTGCGGTGGGCGGCTGGTGGTTAACTAGCTCTCGTATTGGATCAGCGAGTGCACGTCGTAGCCGTAGAGCTTGTCGCGCCCGTTCAGGAACGACAACTCGACCACGAACACGGCGCCCACCACCTCGGCGCCCAACTGCTCGACCAGCTCGATCTTGGCCCGGGCGGTGCCGCCGGTGGCAAGCAGGTCGTCGTGCACCAGCACCCGGGCGCCCTTGTTCACGGCGTCCACGTGCATCTCCAGCGCATCGAAGCCGTACTCCAGGGCGTACTTGGCGCCGACGGTCAGATACGGCAGCTTGCCCGGCTTGCGCGCGGCCGCGAACCCGCAGCCCAGCTTGTAGGCCAGCGCCGCGCCCAGGATGAAGCCGCGGGCCTCGGCGCCGACCACCAGGTCGACCTCCTTGGGGGTCGCCCATTCGGCCAGGTCGTCGACCGCCTGGTGCAGCGCAGCGGGATCCGCCAGAAGCGGCATGATGTCCTTGAAAACGATGCCCGGGCGTGGAAAGTCGGGGACATCTCGGATGCGGGAACGGAGATCCACGGCTTGCACCGCGCGATTGTAACGACCGAGCCGCGGCGGAGCATTCATGACCAGCAGCCCCGCAGACGATAATCAGCAGGAACCCCCATGTACGACGTGTTGCGAGCCAGCTACCGGTTCCACTGTCCCAGCCAGCCGGAGGGGGAGCGCAGTTCGGTGCCGCTTTCTGCGTTCCGCCGCCTCGAGCGGCTGCCGGGCGCGGCCCATCCTGCCGTATACCAGGTCGAGTTCGGCTGCCGATGCGGCGACAGCCACGCCGGGCTGGTGTCGCACGGCGACCTGGACTACGGGCCGCTGGGCGAGGTCGAGACCGAGTTTCGCAACCTGCTGACCGGCCGCACCGAGCGGGTGGGAGGGGAGATGGCCGAACTGGCTCGGCTGCAGGTGCAGCGGGGCAACTGGCCGTGGTGTCTGTACTGCAGCCGCGAGGCCCGGCTGACGCCGGTGTATCCGTCCTGCCTGCTCTTGGTGCTGCCGCACGAGGACGCGGCCGACCTGATCGGCGTGGCCATGCGCTGCCCCGGCTGCGGCCACACCTCGGTCAACCTGGTCAGCCAGGCGCACCTGGACGTGCCCTTCTACCACGACCCGGTCGTGCGCTACCTGGAGCGTCCGTACGGCGATGCCCGCGACCTGACGCTGGAGCAGTTCCACGACCAGCTGCACTCCTCGACCTTCGACGTCGAGCGGGGCGGCTTTCCTGAAGCTGCTTAGAACCCGTTTCAGAATGAGGTTCGTCGTGAGGTGCAGGGCGCGGTGGTTGCGGGAAGGATCGAGCGGCGAGCGGAGCGCAGGCACCGGCCCGAAGGGCCGCGGAGGCCACGTTGAGCACCGCACGCCGCGTGGGACGGACCCGCAACCAGCGCGAACCAGCCGCAACAGACGTCATTCTGAAACGGGTTCTTAGACCGCCCGCCGCAGGCCGGCCGCCGGCTGGCCCTGCAGCTCGCGGGCGGTGACCACGCAGTCGCGGCCGCGCCGCTTGGCCGCGTACAGGGCCTGATCGGCCAGTTCGAACAGCTGCTCAGCGTCGCCCGCATCGACCGGGAAGGTGGCCATGCCGGCGCTGGCGGTGACCAGCTCAGGCGGCCGCTGGCGGTCGAGCCCGGCCAGGCTGACGTCCTCGATCGCCTGGCGCACCCGCTCGGCCACCTTGAGGCCGTCCAGCGTGCGGCCCGACACCAGCAGCGCGAACTCCTCGCCGCCGAATCTGGCCGCCACGTCGGCGTCGCGTTTGCAACGGGCCAGGGCATGCCCGACCGAGCTCAGCAGCCGGTTGCCGGCAGCGTGCCCGTGGCGGTCGTTGTAGGCCTTGAAGCGGTCGAGGTCGAGCAGCACCAGGGTGGTGCAGCCGCCGTACCGGCGCACACGGGCCAGCTCGGCGCGCAGCGCTTGGGAGAAGTAGTCGTAGTTGTGCAGGCCGGTCAGGCGGTCGGTGAAGCTGCGGGCGGCCAGGTCGCGGCCTCGCCGGCGGCTGCGCTCCAGCATCAGCCCGGCCACCACCGCCCCTGCCGCCACGGCGACCCGGATGGGCACGGGAGCCGGCGCCGGAGCCGCCAGCACGACCGCCAGGGCGGGGGAAAGCCGGCCGCCCAGGCAGGCGGCCATGGTCACCGCGACCGCCAGCGCGGCCGGGCGGGCCTGGGCCGGCCCCAACCAGGCCGCGGCATAGGCCGCCGCCGCGGCAACCGCGAAGATCAGTCGTCCGCGTTCGCGGTCACGCGCTCCCGGCACACCGGCACGCTACCGGCGCCGGCGGACGGATAGAACCCGATTACCGCGACCAGAACTGCAGGCGGCGGGCTGTCTGGTCGTCGTCGCGGTTGCGCGGAGCGTCCTCGCCGCGATCGCCGTCGTCGTCGGCCGGCTCGGCCGGTACGCTGGACGAGCTGCGGCTGGAGCTCACGGACTGCTGCAGCTTGCGGGCGTAGGTCTCCAGGTCGACCTCGCGCCGGTGCAGGGCGGAGGACAGCTCGGCCAACCGCCGTTCCTGGTCGTGCAGCTCCTGCTCCTTGTCGCGCAGCGCCTCGTGCAGCGCCTCCAGCGACTTGGGGCCGCCGTCGCGGCGCAGCAGCCCGCGCTTCCCCTGGCCCTGGTCGAGCACTTCCTTGATGGTGCTCTCGCGCTCGTTTCGCTCGTCGGTGCGGCGCTCCTCGATCTCGGCCAGCCGGCGCTGCAGCACGGCCCGCTCACGGGCCACCGCATCCTCGGCGTCCTGGAGGGCGGCGCGCTGATTCTCCATCTCGGTCTCGACCCGGTCGGCGCGGACCGTCAGCCGGCTGACGTCGGCCTCCCGCTCGCGCAGCTGGGTCTCCCGCAGTTCCATCTCCTCGGAGCGGTCTTCGACCTCGCGCTCGCGCTCGTCCAGCGTGTCCTGGCGGCGGTCGAGGCGGCCCTCACGGCGCTCCAGATCGGCCTCGGACAGGGCCAGCCGGGCCTCTCGCTCGCGGATGTCGGCGCTCAGCCGCTGGAACTCTGACTGGGCCTTGTGCTCGGCATCGGCCATCAGCCGCTCGGCCTGCTTCTGCAGCCGCTCGCTCTCGCGCAGCTCGGTCTCCAGGCGGGCGCTCTCGGACGTAACCCGCTCCTCGCCCTCGTCCACCTTCTGCTGGCGCATCTCGAGCTCCGACAGCTTGGCCAGCGCATCGGCGGCTTGGCGCTCCTTCTCGGCCAGCTCGGCCATCCGCTGGTCGCAGGTGGCGATCTTCTGCTCGGCCTCGGCGCGGGCGGCTTCCAGCTGGCCGCGCTCGGTCTCGGCCTTGGCGATAGCCTGGTCGGCCTCGGCCCGCCGCAGGTCGATGTCGCGCACCTCCTGCTCGCGCTGCTCGAGCAGCTTGGAGGCCCTCTCGATGTCCTCAGCGGCCTTCTCCAGCTCGCTCATGCGGGCTTCCACGTGCTCCAGCTCGCGCTCGCGGTCGGCCAGCTGTGCCACCCGCTGCTCGGCCTGCTGCACATGCTGGTCGGCCTGCTCGCGGCGCTCGGCCAGCGTCTGCTCAGCGGATTCCAGGCGGGTCGAGCGGGCCTCCAGGGCGGCGGTCTGCTCGGCGGTGGCGTTCTGCGCCGACGCCAGCTCGTCGAACGCCTTGGCCAGCTCGGTCTCGCGGGCCTGGGCCTTGGCCATCCGCTGCTCGAGCTCGCCCTGGGCGGCGGCCATGTTCTTCTCGCGCTCGCCGACGGCGGCCTCGAGGTCTGCCACCCGCCGCTCCTCGGCGGCGATCGCGCCCTCGCGCTGCATCACGTCCGCCCGCGCCCCGTCCAGGTTCAGCTCCTTCTGGGTCAGCACCTTCTCGACCTTCTTGGTGCGGTGCTCGCGGTCGGCCAGCTCGGCCTCCAGCTCGTTCAGCTTGGTCTCGCGCTCGGCCAGTTCGGCCGAACCCAGGGCGCCGCTGGAGCGCATCTGGTCGATCGCCTGGTCGCGTTCCTTCTCGACCCGCTCGCGCTGCTTGACCTCGTGCGCGACGCGCGCCTCCAGTGTTGACACCGCCTCCTGCAGCTCCGTCATGCGCGCGGCCAGCTGTGGGTCAACGCCGTCGCCGTCGCCAGCAGGGGCGGCAGCAGCCGCCTTGCTGACCTCAGCGCGGGCCTTGTCCAGGGCGCTGCGCGTCTCCTCGAGCTCGGATTCCAGGGTGGCGATCCGCTCTCGGTCGCCCGCGTTGTGGGACGCGCCCTCGTGGCCGGCAATCCCCTCCTGCACCGCCAGCGCCGCCTCCCGCTTGGCCAGTTCGCGCTCGCGCCTGGCAAGCCGGGCTTCGCGCTCCGCGAACACGACCTTGGCCTGCTCCTGCAGCGCCGACTGCTCGCGCTGGAGCCGGTCCTCGGCCTCCTGCAGCGTCCGCATGCGGTCGGCCATGGCCTTGCGCAGCCCGCTGGTGGTGGGTTCGTGGTCGGACCCGTGCGGGGTCTCTTGACCGTCGATCTCGGCGTCGCTCATAAGACGTGTCTCCGGTTGTCGGGCGTGGACGAACTGGTGATGCGCGGCTGGAGCGAGCCGAACTGGGGGAGACACAGGGCCGTGTGCCTCCCGGGCCAGATATCGGCTCGAAGGGGGCTCTGCTTGAGGGGTTCCGAGTGTTCCTGAGACAAACATGAAGCGCCCCCACGGGGCGGGTTGTCAACCCGTCTCGTGGAGGCGCTCGCACTCAACCCCGGGGGGAGGAGGAATTTCCTCCCCATCGAAAGTCCCGGTAACCGGCTTACGGAAGCTCATGGAATCCCATGGCCACGCCGATAAGCCGGTTACGTATTCTCGACTACCAAGCCTTGATGCTCATCGTCTGCTCCCCTGTGTTGGACGAGTACCCCTAACGGGGGACACCATACACACCCTGTCGAGGTATGTCAAGTCCTGACAATGACTAGTGCCGCATCATCGCGGAATCTGACAAGTATCCGTAGGTTCGCGGTTGGCCTCGGCCTGCTGGCGGGCGGCGTGCTTGCCGGAACGCTGCTGAATTCCGGTGTGCAACGCTGGCCGGTTGTGGCTGCTTTGGCTGCTGTGGCCGCAATCGCCGAGCGGCGCTCGTTCCAGTTGTCGCCCGGGGTGTACGTGTCGGTGTCGTTCCTGCCGATGGCCCTGGCGGCCGTCACGCAGGGCCCGGCGGCGGCCGCGGTGGTCGGCGGCGTCGCCATGCTGGGCGACCGCAGCGGGCCCCCAGAGCGGTTTGCCATCTACACGGCCGGGCGCACGTTGTCAGGTGCTGCCGGAGGCGCGGCTGCCAGCCTGGTGCTGTCGATGGTGTCGTCCACGGCGCTGGCCGGCCTGGTGCTGGCCTCGGCGGCGGCGGCGCTGTCCAGCGTGTGTGTCGACTTCGTGGTGGCAGGGATCACCATCACCCTGCGCGGCCGGCTGGGCCCGGGCGCGCTGTGGCGGATGCTGCGCGGTTCGCTGGCCGTCTCGATCGCGCTGTATGCGCCGATCACGGCGCTCTTCGCGTATGCGTACACGGGCGCGGGGGAGTGGGTGCTGCTGTTCTTCGTGATCCCGGTGCTGGCCGCCCACCTCAGCCTGGGCATGCACGCCCGCCAGGCCCAGTTGATCGAGGAGTTGGAGGAGACCAACGACCAGCTGGCGCGTGCCAACGTGCATCTGCGCCGTGTCAACCTGAGCTTCGCGGCCGCCATGGTGCGGGCGCTGGACGCCCGGGACGCCTACACCGCCGGCCACTCGGCCGCCGTCGCCGTGTACTCGCGTGACATCGCCAAGGAGCTGGGCATGCCGGCCTCCGACATCGAGCGCGTGCACCTGTGCGGTCTGGTGCACGACATCGGCAAGATCGGGCTGCCGGCGGAGGTGCTGCAGAAGACCTCGGCGCTGACCGACGAGGAGTGGGCCGAGATGCGCCGGCACTCCGAGATCGGCGCCAACATCCTGGCCGAGGTGGAGGACTACGCCGACGTGGCCGCGATCGTGCGCAGCCACCATGAGCGCTGGGACGGGGCCGGCTACCCCGACGGTCTGGACGCCGACACGATCCCCAAGCTTGCGCGCGTGATCGCGGTCGCCGACTCCTACAACGCCATGACCTCCGACCGTCCCTACCGGCAGGCGATGACCACCGAGCGGGCCATGCAGCAGCTGGTGCTGGGCAAGGGCAGCCAGTTCGAATCGGCCCTGGTGGAGGCATTCCTGGAGGTGCTCGAGCGCGAGTCCGAGCCCTACCGGCGCGGGCTTCTGGCCGACTTCTCGCTGGAGGCCATCCAGCACGGCGAGCTTTCGCCCATGCGGGCGCGCGCGGTGATCATGCGCTCGGCCGTAGCTTAAGTCCTCAAGTGCGGATGCTCACCGCCCGATGACGGGGGCGGTATGTCCGATCTCGAGCTGATGCGTGCGCTGTCCCGGGCAGCGGCCGCCATGGTCGCCCCCGACGCCGATCCGGGCGTGATCGAGCGCGTGCTCGCGTCGGTGCCCGAGGAGGCCGGCCTGCCGTGTCAGCTGGAGCTGACGGCGGCCGGCATGAGTGTGGCATGGACGGCCGATCCGGAGCCGGGGCAGGAGGCCTTTGTGGCCGCCCTGGGGCATTGCGTGGCGCTGGCGGTCGCTGTTGGCCACGGCGTCTTCGGCGTGATTGATCGGGCCGGTCTGGTGGCCGAACTGCACCGGGCGGTCGCGGCCGCCCGCTGGCGCGGTGAGCACATCGCGGTGGCCGTGTTTGAGGTGGACGGGCTGGTGCTCGGCCCCGGCGTGGACGAGTCGCCGACGGTGGCGCTGCTGGGCGGCGTTGCCCGCGGCGTCGTCCGCCGCGACGATGTCGTCGGACACCTAGGCGCCGGCCGCTTCGCGCTGCTGCTGCCGCGGGCCGGCACATTCGAGGCCCGGGCGGCGTTCCGGCGTGTTCGGGCTGCCCTGGTGGCGAGCGACAACGCGGTCGGCCTGACCTGCGGCGCCGCCGGGTTCGCCGAGCTGGAGCCCGACTCGCAGGGAGACGTCGATCTGCTGGCGCTGGCGCTGGATCGGCTGACGGAGGCCCGCCGCCGGTCGGCCTACGTGGGCCCGGTCGACCCGATGCATCCGCTGGCAAGCTGATCCATGCGCACGCTGGCCGCAGCGCTCGTGTGCCTGGTGTTCGTGCCTGCGGGCGTGTTCGTGTGGGCGACGACCTCTCAGGCCGGCCACGAGTGGTCCGTGAGCCTGTATCAGCTCGCTCAGCGCGAGGGCGCGAGGTTCGGCGCGAGCCGACTGAAGGGCGCGGCCGTGCGCAACGTCCTGATCGACTACATCCGCCCGGCCAGCGGCCCCGACCGCGTCCAGGCGCTGGTCGCGGCGCTTTCCCGGTGAGTCAGGCCGGGGGGACACTCACCCCGGCCGGGCATTTCTCTTCAACTTGACATAACCAGCATTATCGTGCGTGGGCGGGGGAGCGAGAAACCGGGGTCAGGCACCGTCACAGGAATGTGACGGTGCCTGACCCCGGTTTCTCAGGCCAGGTCGAACCTATCCAGGTTCATGACCTTGTCCCAGGCGGCTGCGAAGTCGTGCACGAACTTGTGCTGGGCGTCGTCAGCGGCGTAGACCTCCGACAGGGCGCGCAGTTGGGAGTTCGACCCGAACACCAGGTCGACGGCCGTGGCCGTCCAGCGCAGCTGGCCGGTGCCGCGGTCGCGTCCCTCGTACACGTCTCCCGAGGCCTTCCACTCCGTGCCCATGTCCAGCAGGTTGACGAAGAAGTCGTTGGACAGCGTCCCCGGCCGATCGGTCAGCACGCCGTCCTGGGCGCCACCGACGTTGGTGTCCAGCGCGCGCATGCCGCCGATCAGCACCGTCATCTCGGGGGCAGTCAGATTCAGCATGAAAGCCCGGTCGAGCAGGCCGTGCTCCAGCGGCAGCGGCTCTCCGGCCCGGCCGTGGTTTCGGAACCCGTCAAGTCGCGGCTCGAGTACCGCAAACGACTCGACATCGGTCTGCTCCTGGCTGGCATCGGTGCGCCCCGGCGCGAACGGCACCGTGACCTGGACGCCGGCCCTCTGCGCCGCCTGCTCGACCGCCGCGCAGCCCCCCAGCACGATCACGTCGGCCAGCGAGACACGTTTGCCGTTGGATTGCGAGCCGTTGAAGGCCTGCTGGACGCGCTCCAGGGCCTGCAGGGCCGGCGCCAGTTCGGCCGGCTCATTGACCTCCCAGTCGCGCTGCGGCGCCAGCCGGATCCGCGCCCCGTTGGCTCCGCCGCGCTTGTCGGTGCCGCGGAACGACGCCGCCGCTGCCCAGGCGGTCGAGACCAGGCGCGGGATGGACAGCCCCGAGGCCAGGATCTGGGCCTTGAGGGCGGCGATGTCGGCGTCCCCGATCAGCTCGTGATCGACCGCCGGCACCGGGTCCTGCCACAGCTGCGGCTCCGGCACCCACGGGCCCAGGTAACGGGAGACCGGGCCCATGTCGCGGTGAAGCAGCTTGTACCAGGCCTTGGCGAAGGCGCGTGCGAGCTCGTCGGGATGCTCGTGGAAGCGTTTGGTGATCGGGCCGTAGACCGGATCCAGCTTCAACGCCAGGTCGGTGGTCAGCATCATCGGCGCGTGCCGCCTGGACGGATCGTGGGCGTCGGGCACCGTGCCCTGCGCCTCCGGGTTGGCCGGCGTCCACTGGTGTGCACCGGCGGGGCTGGTCGTCAGCTCCCACTCGTAGCCATACAGGTTGTCCAGAAAGCCGTTGTCCCACCTGGTGGGCTCGTTCGTCCACGCGCCCTCCAGGCCGCTGGTGAGCGTGTTGGCGCCGTTTCCGCTGCCGGCGTCGTTGTGCCAGCCCAGTCCCTGCTGCTCGATCGGGGCCGCCTCGGGCTCGGGGCCGACATGCTCGGGGCCGACAGCGCCGTGGGTCTTGCCGAAGGTGTGGCCGCCGACGATCAGCGCGACCGTCTCCTCATCGTTCATGGCCATCCGCTTGAATGTCTCCCGGATGTCCCGGGCGGCGCTTAGCGGATCGGGTTTCCCGCCTGGGCCCTCCGGGTTGACGTAGATCAGGCCCATCTGCACGGCCCCCAGCGGCCCGGACAGCTCCCGTTCGCCGCTGTAGCGCTCGTCGCCCAGCCAGGTGTCCTCGGAGCCCCAGAAGACCTCGTCCGGCTCCCAGATGTCCTCCCGGCCGAAGCCGAAGCCGAACGTCTCAAAGCCCATCGACTCCATCGCGACGTTGCCGGTGTAGACCAGCAGGTCGGCCCACGACAGCGCTCGTCCGTACTTCTGCTTGATCGGCCACAGCAGCCGCCGCGCCTTGTCCAGGCTGGCGTTGTCCGGCCAGCTGTTGAGCGGTGCGAAGCGCTGGGCGCCGCTGCCTCCGCCGCCGCGGCCGTCGGCGATCCGGTAGGTGCCCGCAGAGTGCCAGCTCATGCGGATGAAAAGCGGCCCGTAGTGTCCGTAGTCGGCCGGCCACCACTCCTGGGAGGCGGTCATCAGGTCGACCAGATCGCGCTTCAGGGCGTCCAGATCAAGCGCCTTGAAGGCTTCGGCGTAGTCGAACCCGTCGCCCAGTGGGTTGGAAAGCGTCGAGTGCTGGTGGAGCACTCGCAGATCGAGCTGATCCGGCCACCAGTCGCTGTTCGTCCTGGGCCGGGCCGTCTTGGCGGTCGGGCTCGGGATTGCCGGGTTTTCGCTCTCGCTGACGCTGTCAGTCACGTGGGTCCCTTTCAAGTAGCCGAGGGCCATCAGGCTACCAGGACGTCGGCGGTAGACTGCGCGACGTATGAGCTTCCCCTCCCTGGTGATCTAGGCTCTCGCGGCCCCGGCTGGGTGTGGTCGGGGCGCTGCTTGCGATCGAGCTGATCGACGAGGCCGCCCCCCGTGCGGCGGCCCTGCCGGGCATGCGGCACGACTTGGCGCTGTCCTACGCCCAGGTTGGCCTGCTGCTGGGCGCTCCTGTGCTGGCTGGAGCTGTGGTTGAGCCTTTGGTCGGGCTGGCGGGCGACACGCGCTGGCGGCGGGCGTTGATCAGCGGGGGCGGCGCGGCCTTCGCGGCGTCCATGATGCTGGTGGCCGGCGCGCCAGGGTTCTGGGCGGTGCTTGCCGGGTTGACCGCCTCCTACCCGGCCTCGGGCGCGTTCGTGTCCCTCTCCCAGGCCGCGCTGATGGACCTCCACCCCTCCAACCGTGCTCAGAACATGTCACGTTGGGTGATGTTCGGGGCGGTCGGCGCGATCGCCGGGCCGTTGCTGGTGGCGCTGTCCGAGCAGCTGGGCTGGGGCTGGCGGCCGGCCTTCGTGGTCGTCGGCGTCGCGGCGGCCGGCCTGGCCTTGACCGGGCTTCGGGTGTCCTCCCCTCCACCCGGCCGGGCCGTGTCGGACGGCGCCCGCGAGGCGCTGCGGGCGCTGCGCGACCGGCAGGTCGTGCGCTGGCTGGCGCTGTTGGAGTGCGCCGACCTGCTGGTCGACGTCATGCGGGGCTTCCTGGCCGTGTACCTGGTTGCCTCGGCGGGCGCCAGCCCGGCGGTGGCCGCCGGCTGCCTGGCCTGGCTGGGCCTGGCCGACGCGGCCGCCAGCGGGGTCCTGATCCGGCTGGTGGAGCGAGTCGACCCGCTTCGCATCGTGCGGTCGGGTGCGCTGGCCGCGCTCGTGTTCTATCCGGCCGCCCTGATCGTGCCCTGGCTTCCGGCCCGGCTGGCCTGCTTCGGCGTGGTCGCGGCCGCCACCGCCGGCTGGTATCCGCTGCTCCAGGCCCGGTTGTACGACGCGCTGCCGGAGCGCAGCGGAAGCGCCATGGCCTTGGGCAGCGTGTCGGGCACCGTGGCCGGCATCGTGCCGCCGCTGCTGGGCCTGGTGGCGGCCCGCTACGGCGTCGGGGCGGCCATGTCGGTGCTGGTGGCGGGGCCGGTGGTGGTGCTGGCGGGAACCCGGGCAGACCGGCCCAGCTCTCCCCCGCCAGGGCCGGATCCGGGTAGTCTGTAGACATGAGGCAATGGCTGTCGTTGCCGGTCCTGGTGCTCGCGCTCGCGGCCGGGTGCAGCGGAAGTTCGTCGTCGCCGTCCCACCGGAATCCTGGAGGCGCGGTCGAGAGCCAGCTGCGGGCGGCCGGATGGACAGTCGTCGCCTCCCAGGGCGCGAACCGCGCCACCTGCGGCGGGCGGGCGAGCCTGCGCGTCGATGCCCAGGACAGGGCTCTGGCAGGCGGTCAGGGGTTGGCATATCCGCATCTGACCGTCTGGAAGTTGTCGACACCCAGAGCGGCGATGGTCTGTGAGCTGTTCCTCTTGGGACAGCGCGGCTTCCGGAGCGGGCCACTGACCACCAGGCCGCTCAAGCTGCGGGTGTTGAGCCGGCAGTCCGAGTACGTCGACTATGCCGGCGCGTACCTGCTGCTGGGCACAACCTCCGGTTCTCCGCCCGGGTTGCTGGTGTCGCTGGTGCGGGCTAGGTCTCGCCTGCGAAGCCTCTGATCGCGCGTGGTGGCCAATTGGCCGTTCGAGTGAATGGCCAGTTGACCTCCGTGACACTTCCAGCGGCTCGCCGGCCCACGACCCGACGGGCTACCCGGGGCAGTGCGGAGGCTACGGGGAGGGAGTGGCCGCTTCCTTGGCCGCCGCGCCGCGAACGCCCGACTTCCAGGGCAGCCGGCGCAGGGTCAGGGCGATCGCCGCGCCGCCGGCGATGACGTAGGTCAGGGTGATCGCAAACTGCATGCCGACGCTGAAGGAGAGCACCGCCGCAGCCGGCGCCGTGTGCCGGAACATGTAACCAAGCAGCGCCTGCTGCGGGCCCACCCCGCCGGGCGTGAACGGCAGCAGTGTGGACGCGCTGCCGGCGGCCAGGGCGAGCGTTGCGTCCACCACGCTGGCGGGGATCTGGAAGGCCTTCAGGAACCAGTACATGGCGGCCGCCCGGCACACCCAGCCCAGCAGCTGCGGCAGCGCCACCCGGGTGGCATACAGGCGCGGCGTGCGGAGGATGGCAAAACCGTCCTTGATGCGCGCCCACAGCCGGTTCACGTGCCGCTCGACGTAGGTGAAGAAGACGCCCATGCCGATCAGAAGAACAGCCAGCGCGACTCCGAAGATCTTGCCGTGCTCGATGAAGAAGCTCCACTCCCAGGTGGCCAGGTGGCCCAGCGCGGGCAGCCTGGGGATGCGGCCGGTGGAGTAGGCGATGATCAGCAGCGCCGGCCCAATCACCGCGTCCAGCATCGTCTCCGCCAGCAGGCTGGAGGTCAGCGTGGCCACCGGCGCGCCCGGCATCGAGCGGTGCACCATGTACACCTTCATCACATCGCCGCCGCGGGCCGGCACGATCGAGTTGGTGCCGACGCCGGCCAGGTAGGCCGCCAGCACGCTGCGGTAGCGAACGCGGCCCTGCGGGTAGCCGGCCTGCAGGATGTTGCGCCAGGCAACCGAGCGCAGCACCAGGTTGGCCAGGCTGAGCCCGAGCGCGATCGCCAGCGCGCCGAAGCTGACGTCTGCCAGGCGTTCGGAGAAGACCACCGTGGCGTGCCAGAAGGTGTGCAACGAACTCACGCTCCGTAGTGTGCCAGCCGGGGCCGTCCGCACCCGGACGGGGAGCTGCTACCCGGGCTTAGAACGCGTTCTCAGTCGTGGTTTCGCAAGAAGTCGCGCAGGGCCGGGTTCCGGCTCTCCAGCTCGCGCAGCGCCCGCGTCTCGATCTGCCGCACCCGCTCGCGGGTGACGCCGATCTCCGAGCCCACCTGCTCCAGCGTGGCCGGCTCGCGGTTGTTCAGGCCGAACCGGGCCTCCAGCACGTGCCGGGTGCGCTCCGACAGCTCGGCCAGCGCGTGCGTGAGCAGCTGCTCACGCTCGCGGCGGGCGACCTGGTCATGGGGCCGGCGGGTGGTCGTGTCCTCCACCATGTCGGCGAAGTTCGACTCGCCGTCGCCCACCCGGGCCTCCAGTGACACCGGGTCCTCGGTCATCTGCCGCAGCTCCAGCACACGGTCGACCGGGATCCCCACCTCGGCCGCCACCTCGCTGGGCAGCGGGTCGCGGCCCAGCTGCTGGGTCAGCTTGCGGTTGGCCCGCTGCACCTTCTTGACCACGTCCAGCACATGCAGCGGCAGCCGGATCGTCCGCCCCTGGTCGGCGATGGCGCGCGACATGGACTGCCGGATCCACCAGGTGGCATAGGTCGAAAGCTTGTAACCGCGCCGGTAGTCGAACTTCTCCACCGCGCGCATCAGCCCCATGTTGCCCTCCTGGATCAGATCCAGCAGCGGCACCCCTGAGGATGAGTAGGCGCGGGCCATGCTGATCACCAGCCGCAGGTTTGACTCCACCAGCTGGGCCTTGGCCTCCTGGTCGCCCTCGTCCTTGCGCCGGGCCAGCTCCAACTCCTCTGCGTGCGTGAGCAGCGCACCGTCGCCGATCTGGCGGACGTAGGTGTGCAGCAGGTCGACAGCCGGAGCCGGCGCGTCGGTCAGGTCG
This sequence comes from uncultured Actinomycetes bacterium, assembly GCA_963744065.1. Classification (GTDB taxonomy): domain Bacteria; phylum Actinomycetota; class Thermoleophilia; order Gaiellales; family JAICJC01; genus DASUHT01. Next base: position 28,503 of record CAVUSN010000012.1, read on the forward strand.
AGCTCCAGTTCGAGCTCTGCCTTCTCGACATCATCCAGCCCGGCCTCGACGGCCGGTTCGGAGTGTTCGTTGGCGGGTGAGGAACTCATATGTCGGCGCGACCTCGATCCGGTGATTGCGGTCGGGAGTCCAACGCCCCGCCCATGTCCGTGAAATCGGCGCGCAGGCCCTCGCTCTTGAGCGAAACCCGCTTCTCCCCTGGGGTCTGTGACGGTTGCAACACCATCCGGTGAGCCCTGTACCGGACGTGATCGCACAATGACCAGCGCGTATTCGGGCACTTGCGGATCGTCTGCCATGCGTTAGCGCCGGCGGGGGATGTGCCCGGGCCCGCTGCCGCCGACAACGAGGACATGACGAATTCACTGCCGACCACGGCTTCCACACTGACGACACTTGACCTCGACCGGATCCGGGGAGGCTGCTCGCACGCGATCGTGCCCGACCAGCCGGCCGCCTGCGGATACCGCTACTTCGACCTGGGCGGCGGCGCCGCCCCCTTCTACCTGCGCCGGCTGACGGCCGGCCCGATCATGGGTGCGGTCACGCTGGCGGCGCCGATCGAGCTGACGTCTGGCGATGAGGCCGAACGGGGGGCGCGTGCGCTGGCCAAGGTGGGCATCTCGATCGGCATGGCGAGCATCCCCTGGAACCGGCTGTTCGACCAGGATCTGTGCGGTGGGGTATGGGCGGATCTGATCCGCCAGGCGCTGGAGGCGATCTCCGAACTGGAACTGGTGGAGACCGCCGACTGCCCGGTCTGCTCGGCTGACCTGTAACCAGGCCGGCCCTCCGGGTCAGACCACGCGGCCTTCGGCCGAGACGCCGACGCCCTGGTTCTCCAGGCGCTTTCGGATCAGGTACTGGAAGGTCGACCACGCCCCGCGCCGGGCGTCGAACATCCGGTACACCTGCCACTCGGTCAGCATCGACGGGTCGCTGCGGCGGGCCTGCGCCCAATCGGCGAACTTGGGCAGGCGGCCGGCCCGCACCGCCAGCGCGGCGCCCTGGTCGATCGCCCGCTCCAGCCGCTCCTCCCCCACCGGAACGTCGAAGCCGGCCTGCTTGAGCGCGTTATTGAGCGAGCCGAAGGTGTGCCAGTACAGCGACTTGGAGGGCATCGCACCCTTCCGCGCCTCGATGTCCTTGGCGGTCGGCACCCGGCCCAACTCGTCGCCCAGATCGCGCAGCAGGAGCAGCAACTCGTCCTTGGTGGCGAACCTGCGCGGCACAAGCCCGGCCAGGCGCTTGGCCCGGTTCCACGACTTGAAGTGCTCGATCACGGTCTGCGGGTGCACGGTCGTGGCCTGGTCGGCCTCGAACTCGCGCATGGTCGGAGACCGGCCCAGCCGTTTGGCGCAGGCCCGCAGCTCCTCCAGGATGTGCTCGTCGGAGTAGCGCTTTCGCATCCCGGTCTGGAATGCCTCGAGCTCCCCCCGATCGATCCCTTCGATCGCGCTGTAGACGGTCTTTCGCCTCATAACCCCAATCTCCGATGGTGCGATGACCAGCTGTTGCGAGCTTATAGCAAAACATCCGAAGTGCGCAAGCCGAGGACGGCCACATGGCAGTGCGTCAAACGCTGGGATGCACGTTTGGTCGATCATCCGAGCCCGGCGTCCAAGCCTGCGGGTGGTTGTAGGATGTTCCTGTGAGGCTCCGCACGCAGCAGCGGGACGAGGAACGGTTCCGCCAGGTGATGCAAGCGGCCGAGCGCATGCGAGCTCGGGCGTGGACCGGCTACCTGGACGCGACCCGTGACGCCCAGGGCTACGAGGAGATCGAGCCCGAGGCCTGGAACCGGCTGCAGGAGCGGCTCGCCACCATCGACCAGCAGGTGGCGCACACGCTCGGCCCGGACGGCTGACCGAGCAGTGTTCTTCCAGGCCAAGCTGGCCGCCGCCCGTACGGCGGCCACGCTCTCGCGAGTGACCCGGGCCGGCGGCGGCACCACCCTGCCCGGCCGTCTTCTGCTGGCCATGGAAGGCGACGCAATCGGCCGGCTGGCCTCGCGGCTGGAACTGGGCTCGCTGGTGATCTCGGCCACCAACGGCAAGACCACCACCGCCCGCATGCTGGCCGGCCTGGTCGAGCCCGAGCTGGCCGTCTGCCATAACCGCGCCGGCGCCAACCTGGCCTCCGGCGTGGCCTCGGCTCTGCTGGCGACACCGGACGCGGCTCTGGGCCTGTTTGAGGTCGATGAGGCCGCTCTGCCTGCGGTGGCGCAGGAGTTGAGGCCGGGCGTGCTGGTGCTGGGCAACCTGTTTCGCGACCAGCTCGACCGGCATGGCGAGCTGGAACTGGTCGGTGAGCGGTGGGCGCAGGTGACCGGCGGATTGGAGGCCGACCAGGTGCTGGTCCGAAACGGCGACGACCCGTTGGTGGGGTCGTTGCCCGCAGGAGCCGCCCAGGTGATCACCTTCGGCATCGCCGACTCCTCGGCCGCGCTGGACGAGATGCCGCATGCGGCCGATTCCAAGTGGTGTGCCAACTGCGGCCAGCGGCTGGTCTATACGGCGGTGTTCCTGGGCCACCTGGGCGGCTGGGAGTGCCCTGGCTGCGGACTCCGGCGCCCGCCGCTGGACGTCAGCGCAACCGCCATCCAGACGCACGCCCTGGAGTCCTGCAGCTTCCAGCTGCACACGCCGCAGGGCGACGCTGAGGTGCGGCTGCCCGTGCCCGGCCTGTACAACGTCTACAACGCGCTGGCTGCGGCGGCCGGCGGGGTCGCCCTGGGCCAGCCGTCGCTGGAGCGGATCGCGTCCGGGCTGGAGGGCTTCGACCCCGCCTTCGGCCGCTTCGAGAAGCTGCGAGCCGGTGACAGCGAGCTGGTGCTGCTGCTGGTCAAGAACCCGGCAGGCGCCAACGAGGTGATCCGCACGCTGGCCGCCGACCCGGCCCCCAAGCGCGTGCTGGTCGCCCTGAACGACCGGATCGCCGATGGCCGGGACGTGTCCTGGATCTGGGACGTCGACTACGAGCGGCTGGCCGGGACGCTGGAGCAGGCGGTGACGACGGGCACGCGGGCAGCCGAGATGGCCCTGCGGCTGAGCTACGCCGGCTGCCCCGACGACCGCCTGCAGGTCGTCCCCAGCCCGGCAGCGGCACTCGATCGGGCGCTGGCCGGCGGGCCGCGCGCCATCTATCTGCTGGCCACCTATACGGCCATGCTCGACCTGCGTGCGATCCTGGTCGAGCGCGGCGTGGCGCGCCCGTACTGGGAGGACACATGAGTACGCCGGTCGTGCTGCGGGTCGTCCACCTGTACCCGGAGCACCTGAATATCTACGCCGACCGCGGCAACATGATGGTGCTGGAGGCCCGATGCCGGCGGCGAGGCGTGGCCTTCGACCTGATCGGCTGCGGGCTGGGCGACGCCCTGGCCCAGGCCGACCTGTACTACCTGGGCGGCGGCCAGGACCGAGACCAGGCGCTGGTGGCCGGCGACCTGGCCCGGCGGGCCGACGACCTGCGGGCGGCGGTCGACGGCGGATCGCTGGTGCTCGGGGTGTGCGGCGGCTACCAGATGCTCGGCCACGGCTACATCGGCCAGGCTGGCGACGAGCTGCCGGGTGTGGGGCTGGTCGATCTGACCACCGAGGCCGGGCCCGACCGCATGATCGGCAACATCGCCGTGGAGTGCGACCTGGACGGCGAGTCCCGGCTGGTGGTGGGCTTCGAGAACCACGCCGGCCGCACCTGGCTTGGCCCTGGCGTGCAGCCGTTCGGGCGGGTCGTGCACGGGCACGGCAACAACGGCCAGGATGGCGGCGAGGGCGTGCTGGACGGAAACGTGATCGGCACCTACGTGCACGGGCCGCTGCTGCCCAAGAACCCCGAGCTGGCCGACTGGCTGATCGCCCGCGCGCTGCGCCGGCAGCTGGGCGAGGTCAGCCTGGAGCCGCTGGACGACAGCCTGGCCCGCGAGGCGCGGCGGGTGGCGCTGGACGCGGCGGGCAGCTAAGAACCGGGGTCAGGCACCGTCACGTGGTCCGTGACGGTGCCTGACCCCGGTCTTCACCTCGTCCACAGCTCGCCCAGGTGCACGAACGGGTCGCCGGGGCGCCAGCGCTCCAGAAAGCGTGCGATCGGCGGCCGTAGGTCGATCCCGTTCAGCTCGCTGAGCGGGATCAGGCGGTGGCTGTGGATGCTGCCGTCGTCGGAGGCAACCTGATCCAACGGGTGCCCCGCCGCATCGCCGTGAAACAGGATGTGCACAACGTGCTTGCGCGGCTCGGTGCCGGCCGGGGCGATCGACTCCACGATGGCGATCGGCCCGTCCAGCTGTACGTCCACCAGGCCTGTCTCCTCCTTGAGCTCGCGGCGCAGTGCGTCCAGGAGCGTTTCGCCCGCCTCCACCCCGCCCCCCGGCATCAGCCAGTAGCTGCGGTCGTGCTTTCGCTGCTCGCACACGAGCACCGCCTCGCCCCGGGTGATCACCGCCGCCACCCGGATGCGGGGCCGGTCGCTCACGGCTCGCTGGACCCCGAGGACGACGACGAGCCGAATCCGCGATCCGCCCGCTCGGACTCGGGCAGCTCGTCGACCTCCTGCACCCTCACCATGGGCAGCTCGATCACCACCAGTTGGGCGATGCGGTCGCCGGCCCGGATCTGAAATGACTGCTGGCGGTCGGTGTTCAGGAGCACCACCCGCAGCTCTCCGCGAAAGCCGGCGTCGACCAGCCCTGGTGAGTTGACAAGCGCGATCCCGTGCCGGGCGGCCAGCCCCGAGCGCGGTTGCACGTACCCGGCGTGGCCGTCGGGGATAGCCACCGCCAGGCCGGTGCCGATCGACCGCCGCTCGCCCGGCTCCAGCAACGCGTCCTCGATGCTCGACAGATCCAGGCCGGCATCGCCGGGGTAGGCCGAACTGGGTAGCCGGGCATCGGGGTGCAACCGCCGCACCAGCAGGTCGAGCACCGATCAGCCGTCCACGCGGAAGTCGGCGTACCGGGCCAAGAGTTCACGGGGCAGCCGGGCGCGCACAAGCACCCCCTGCTCCTGGTCCTCGCGCTCGGTGATCGGGGCGCCGGACTGGTACAGAGCCGACAGCTCGGCGCCGCGAGAGTGCGGCATCAGCAGCCGCACGTCCACGAACCGGTCGGAGAAGAACTCCGCCACCCGCCCCTTCAGCTCATCCAGGTTCTCACCGGTGGCGGCCGAGATGGCGACCGCCTGCGGGAACCGGTTTTGCAGCCGGCGGCGGCTGATCTCGTCCACCAGGTCGATCTTGTTCAGGACGAGGATCCGCGGCAGGTCGACGGCGCCGATCTCATCCAGCACGCTGATCACGTCGTCCAACTGCTGATGCAGGCCGTCCTCGCCGGTCGAGGCATCGGCCACCAGCAGGATCAGGTCGCCTGCCAGCGTCTCCTCGAGGGTGGCCGCAAACGCCTCGACCAGGCTGTGCGGGAGCTTGCGGATGAACCCGACCGTGTCGGTCACCAGGTAGGCCCGGCCGTCCTCCCGGAACGACCGTGTGGTCGGGTCGAGCGTTTCGAACAGGCGGTCGTCGACGCTCACGTCGGCGCCGGTCAGTGCGTTCAGCAGGGTCGACTTGCCCACGTTGGTGTACCCGGCCAGGGACACCACCGGGATGGCGTTTCGCACCCGCTGGCGGCGCATCAGCGCGCGCTGGCCGGCCACCTCGCGCAGCCGCCGGTTGAGCAGCGACACCCGCTGCCGGGCCAGCCGGCGGTCGGTCTCCAGCTGCGACTCGCCGGGGCCGCGGGTGCCGACTCCGCCGCCCAGCCGCTCGAGGTGCTTCCACATCCCGCGCATGCGCTGCAGGTTGTATTCCAGCTGGGCAAGTTCGACCTGCAGCTTGCCCTCGGCGGTGTGGGCGTGCAGGGCGAAGATGTCGAGGATCACGGCGGTGCGGTCGACCACCCGCATCTGCAGGGCGTCCTCCAGCCGGCGCTGCTGGCGCGGGCTCAACTCGTCGTCGCAGGCAACGACCTCGGCCCCCACCTGTTGGCACAGCAGGCGCAGCTCCTCCAGCTTGCCCTTGCCCACGTAGGTGGACGGATCGGGCCCCGCCCGGCGCTGGATCAGCGTGGCCTCGGTCTCGACCTGGGCGGTGCGCAGCAGCTCGCGCATCTCGTCCAGCGAGTCGTCGGCCTGCTCGGCCTGGCGCACCGTTGCGATCACGACGGCCCGCTCGGGCGCCGCCTCTTGAGTGCGGTCGGAGAGCGCGTCCATCCGAACAAGTATAGGGAGCCGGCGTGTGCCGCCTGCGGCCGCTCTCAGCTGCAGATGAAGACGCCGCTGGACTTGGTCACCCGAAAACCGCCCTGGCGGGCGATGATCTCCCGAACCTCGGCCCGCAGCCGATCGAGCGCGCCAGCGTCCGGATCGCCCCACGAGCGCACGTAGTCGACCAGCGCCCCGACCTCCGTCACCCACAGCCCGTCCGGGTAGTCGTCGCGACGCACGTGCCGGAACTGGGCCGCCAGCTGGCCGGCGCCGTTCTCCAGGCCGAACCGCGAACCCCTCGCAACCATGCGGAAACCCGCATTTCTCCATAGTCGCCAACGCCGTATACGCCCCAGAATGGCGCCCGCGTGTGGTCCCGGTGTGGTCCCGAGAACACTGGTCTGGCCCAGTGTTTCGGAATAACGCCTGGCGGAAGGGTTGTACCAGCCCGTCAACGTTCGACCGATGAGTTACGTGGAGCCGAGGAGTCAGGTACTCAGACCAACATCGACACCAAGGCAAACGGGGGAGGCCCGAAATGGCTGAATGGGAGAAGAAGATTGGCGCCATCAATCTGATTGTCGGCGACCTAGAGCACTCAAAGGCGTTCTATCGGGAGGTCTTCGGACTGCCCCTGCAGCACGAAGACGAGGACACGGCGATGTTCCGCTTCGCAGACACCTACGTCTTCTTGCAGCGCGGTGCGGCTCATGAGGACGGTCCGTCAAGCGACGCACTCAGCCTGGCGCAGAAGGGGGTGGGACAATTCGTGATCTTCGTTGACGACGTGGACGCGGTGCGCGCCGAGTTTGACCAGGCGCAAGTCGCCACAATCAACGGCCCGGCGGACCGTGACTGGGGTATGCGCACGCTCACCCTCGCCGATCCGGGCGGCTACACCTGGGAGATCACGCAAGAGCTGCCCGGCGCTCCCGGCTCCTCGTAGGGCGGCGCTGTCGCCTGGCCGAGTGTGCAACTAACTCACTCGGGAGGGCAGGCGCGCGCAGCTACGATCCGACCCTGCCCGTACTGGATGCCATCGGCTGCCTCGAGGAGGAACTGGGCGCCGAGCACGCAACGGCGGGGATCTCGCCCGCTGCCATCGCCGGCCGAAGCGGGTTAGCCTCGAGAACGTCCGGCTCCTTGTGCGTCGGCTCACCCGCGGCGGAAACACTGACTGGATCGCGGGAACGTTCGCAGCCACGGTCAACCTTTCGTTGATCACGGGCCTCGGCCCCGAGGGCCTGCGAGCGGTTCGCGGCTTCCCGAGCCAGGATGCGATCGTCTCGGCGCTCGCTCAGCTCGCTGAGACCGCGGCGACCACAGACGAGGAGCGCGAGGCCGGCCCTCCAACGTGCGGCCACGTTCGTACAACACATCCCGCCGGCTATCCTGGCGGCCGTGATGGTCGAATACGGCCGGCGGAGTGGATTGCCCTGAACAAGGATCCGGCCCGTGGTTAGGTCAGCTGCGACCCGTCGTCCGCCGTGAAACCGACTCCGTGCTTCTGCTGGTCCTTGCGGACGATGAGTTGCAGGATGCACTCGATTGGCACGAGCCTCGTGTGGCCGTCCTCGAACTCGATCGCCACGATCTGGTTTTTCGTCTGACCCTCGGTGATCGTGTGGCTTCGGACGGCGCCCTCGACCAGCCCTACGCCAGCTAGAACGACATCGACGCGGCCGCCGCCATTGTCCTTCTCAAACTGCTCGACGATGGAGGCGAAGGTCTTGAATGAGCGGGCGGAGAACGGCATTGAGGCCACCATTGCGCACCCGGCGCGCCGGGCTCTTCAACCGTCGTTGTGGATGACGGTCACGTCGGCGATCGCCGGGTCGATGTTCACGGCCTCGAGGGCTTCCGCGGCGAGCTCGCGGTAGAGCGCCACTACGCGGCGATGCCCGCCGTGGTCGACTGCTGTCGGCGCTGTCTCCGCCCACGCTAGGTGGAAGTCGATGGTTTGCCTGGCCTTCCAGTAGATCGCGAGTAGGCGGCGCTCCTGGTCGGTCAGGGGCCGGTCAACCTCTGCGAACTCCATTCTCATCCGACGCCTCCTCGAGTCATCTCGGCCTGCAGGCTGCCCATGATCCGCTGCGCGCTGCGGCGCTCCTCGTTCCGCGTCGGCATCGGCCCGTGGAGATGGAAGTGGACGTGGGCGATGTTGGCGGTCGCGCCGCGGCCGGTGCTGTCGTCGCCGTGTGCGACGGGCACGTCAGCCCAGCCGCAGGTGCTGCTCGATCCGGCCCAGCGCCTCCTCCAGGCGCTCGTCCGGCAGGGTCAGCGAGAGCCGCACATAGCCCTCGCCATTCGGCCCGTAGGACGACCCCGGCGAGACCACCACGGCGGCCTGCTCCAGTACCAGTTCGGCGAAGGACACCGACGTGTGCCCGGCCGGTACCGGCACCCACACGTAGATCGTGCCCTTGGGCGGGGTCACAACGATGCCTGCGGCGGCCAGCGCCTCGATCACCCGATCGCGGCGCCGGCGGTAGATCTCACACATCTGCCGCACGTGCTCGTCCAGGCCGCCCAGCGCGGTCACAGAGGCCATCTGGACGGCCTCGAACATGCCCGAGTCGATGTTGGTCTTCAGCTTCACCAGGCCGGCCAGCATGTCGGCGTTGCCGACGGCGGCGCCGGCCCGCCAGCCGGTCATGTTGAACGCCTTGGACAGAGAGAAGATCTCGATCCCTGTCTCGCGGGCGCCCTCGGTGGCCAGGAAGCTGGGCGCCACGTAGCCGTCGAAGGTCAGCTCGGAGTAGGCGTTGTCGTGCACGATGGGCACGCCGCGGCTGTGCCCGAACTGCACCAGGCGGGCGAAGAAGTCGTCCTCGATGACCGCACCGGTGGGGTTGTTGGGGTAGTTGCAGAAGAGCAGGTTGGCGCGATCCGACACGGACGCCGGGATGCCCGCCAGGTCGGGCTGGAAGCTGTGCTGGGCGGTCAGCGGCATCAACACCGGCTCGGCGCCGGCCAGGATCGACCCAGACGTGTACACCGGGTAGCCGGGGTCGGCGGCCAGGCACACGTCGCCGGGGTCGAGCATCGACCAGCAGATGTGGGCAACGCCCTCCTTGCCGCCCAGCACCGGCACCACCTCCCGCTCAGGGTCGAGCGTGACTCCGAAGCGGCGCTGGTAGAAGGCCGCCACCGCCTCCCGGAAGGCCGGCCGGCCGCGGTTGGAGGGGTACTGGTGGGTGTCGGGCAGGGCCACCTGGCGCTGCGCCTCGGCCACGATCGGGGCCGGCGTGGGCAGGTCGGGGTCGCCGATACCCAGCGAGATGACGTCGATGCCGGCCGCCCGTCGCTCCTCGATCTTTCGCTCCAACTCGGCGAAGAGGTACGGTGGCAGGGCCTGCACGCGGGCCGCGATGCGCATCAGGCCGGCTCCGGGGCGGCGGCGAAGGCGGGGTCGAACTCGCCCTCCAGCACTCGCACCACGGGACCGGTCAGGCGCACCTGAAGGTCGCCGTCCACCTCCACCACCAGCAGGCCGCCGTCGGCATGCACGGCGACCGGGCTTTGGGCGTGGCCGGCCACCACCGCCGCCACCGCGGCCGCGCTCGAGCCCGACCCCGACGACAGCGTCTCGCCCGCCCCCCGCTCCCACACCCGCATGCGGATGTCGTGCGCGGCCAGCGGCCGGTAGAATTCGACGTTGGCCCGGTTGGGGAACCAGGGGTGGTGCTCGATCGGCGACCCCACCTCGGCCAGCGCCAACTCGTCCACGTCGTCGCGGCGGATAACGCAGTGGGGGTTGCCCAGGTTGACGAAGGTGTAGGCGGGCGCCGGCGGCTCTCCGGGCCCCGGCCGGTGGTCGGCGCCGTCCAGCGCCGCCGCGCCCACATCCACTGTCACCATGCCGCCGTCCACGGAACCTGCGATCACGCCCTTCTGGGTCTCGATCGAGAGCTCGGAGAGGCCGTCGCGGCGGGTCAGATAGCCGACCGCGATCCGGCTGCCGTTGCCCGAGAACTCGGCCAGGCCGCCGTCGGGGTTATAGATCCGCACCTGCGCATGGGCCGACTGCGAGGGCAGGATCTCAAGGATCCCGTCCGAGCCGGCGCCCAGGTCGGGGTGGCAGATCCGCTGCACCAACTCCGCCGGCATTGGCGGCGGCGAGCCGTCCGCCTCCATCACCAGGTAGGCGTTGCCGGCCCCATGCCACTTCTCGAATCGCATGCCGGGGAGCCTAGATGGTTGATCGATAACCCCTGCGCGCCTGGCCGCACGAGTTGTGTTGAGTAGGGCGTTATGTTGTGGGGCTGCGGCTGCGAACCGTCGCCCCGTCCGCGATCCGCTAACTAGCGGATCGCTCCCGATCGGCGCAAGGCAAAGCCTTGCGCCTGCGTCCTCGGTCGCGTTCGGGCCACCAGCCCGAATCGCTCCCTGCGTCCTTCGCAGGCTTGGTTCTCGCCGCCCAGCGCATCACATGGGTTATCGATCAACCATCCAGTGGTGGCCCCTGATCACATGTTGAAGAGGGCGCCGGTCATGATCACCGCGCCAAGCAGCAGGCACACGATCGCAAACCCGATCACGATCGGCCAGGTGGTGGGGATGCCGGCCACCAGCAGCAGGCCGATGACAAGCGAAATGCCGGCCAAAGGCAGCCGGTTGACCGGGTGCGGGCGCGTCTTCAGGATACGGGCGCCGGCCCGGTCGACCAGAAGCAGCGCCGACGCCAGCGTGGCCAGCAGCATGCCGGCCACCACCACCGAGCCGGTCAGCCACCGCTGCCAGCCCAGGTAGTCGCCCACGGCCGCGCCCATGATCAGTGCCACCACGGCGGCCACTGGAGCGGCGGCGGCCACCACCACCAGCGCATCGCGGGCCTCCCGGACGGCGTCGTTCTCACGCGGCGGCCGCCGGCCCAGCAGCTTCACAGCCGCTCCGCCAGCTCGGCGGCGATCGCCTCGGGGACCCGCTCGGCGTCCACCGCGACCAGATCCGGCAGCTTGCGCATCCACGTGCGCTGGCGCTTGGCGTAGCGGCGGGTGCGCGTGTCCAGCCGGTTGATGGCGGTCTCCCGGTCGATCTCACCTGCCAGCAGCACCGAGACGTCCTGCAGGCCGTGGATCTGGGCGGCGGTGTGCGAGAAGCGGTGCTTCGCCAATGCCCTCCGCACCTCCTCCTCCACCCCGCGTTCGAACATCTCCCGCGTGCGCTGGCCGATCCGGGCAGCCACCAGCGCCGGATCCAGCTCGAGCCCGAATACGGTCGCCGGACGGCGCAGTCCTCCGCTCCACAGCTGATCTGCGGCCGGCACCAGGCTGGCCCCGGCCTCGGCCAGCTCCAGCGCCCGCACCACCCGCCGGCGGTCGTTGGGGTGCACGGCCGCCGCGGCAACCGCGTCGCGCTTGGCCAGCAGCGCATGCGCGGCGGCCGGCCCGTGCCGCTCGTACACCTCGCCCATGCGTTCACGCACGCCCGGGTCGGGCTGCGGCGGCAGCGGCAGCTCGGCCAGCGCTGCGCGCATGTACAGGCCGCTGCCCCCCGCCGCGATCGCCACCTTCCCTCGGGCCAGGATGTCGTCGATGGCCGCGTGCGCGAGCCGCCCGAACTCTGCCACCGAGCCCTCGTGTTCAGGCGCCCAGATGCCGACCAGGTGGTGCGGCACGCGGGCCAGCTCGGCGTCCGACGGCTGGTTGGTCAAGATGGGCAGTCCGGCGTAGGCCTGCATGGCGTCGCAGGAGACGATCTCGCCGTCCACAAACTCGGCCAGCGCCAGCGCCACGGCGCTCTTGCCCGAGCCCGTGGGGCCGAAGATCGCGGCCACGCGGGGCTTTAGCACTAGGCCGCTTGGCTGCGCTGCCGGCGGCCGGACAGCGTCTGGCTGGTCGAGCCGGTGACGAGCACGTCGGCCAGCGTGCCGGGCTGGCCGTGGCCGGTGAAGTTGACCGCCTTGTTGGTGCGCGTGCGGCCGCGCAGGACGGCCGGGTCGGTGCGGCTGGGGCCTTCGATCAGCACCTGCTGGGTGGTGCCGACGAGCGCCGCGTTGTGCCGCTCGGCGTGCGCCTGCACGAGATCCACCAGCCGCTGGATGCGCTCGCGCTTGACCTCCTCCGGCACCTGGTCGGGCATGCGGGCGGCCTCGGTGCCGCGGCGCGGCGAGTACACGAAGGTGAAGGCGTGGTCGTAGGACACCTCGTCCACCAGCGACAGCGTGTCGGCGAAGTCCTCGGCGGTCTCGCCGGGGAAGCCGACGATGATGTCGGTGGTCAAGGCGATGTCGGGGATGGCGGCCCGGATCCGCTCCACCAGCGCCAGGTAGCGGTCGCGCGAGTAGGTGCGGCGCATCGCCTTCAGCACCCGGGTCGAGCCGGACTGCACGGGCAGGTGCAGGTGCTCGCACACCGACTCGCACTCGGCCATGGCGGCGATCACGTCCTCGCGCATGTCCTTGGGGTGCGGGCTGGTGTAGCGGATCCGCTGCAGTCCGTCGATCGCGTCCAGCGAGCGCAGCAGGCCGGCGAAGCTGGCCGTCACGGCTGGCCGCAGATCGCGCCCGTAGGAGTTCACGTTCTGGCCCAGCAGGGTCAGCTCGCGCACGCCGTCGGTCACCAGCGCGGTGGCTTCCCGCATCAGGTCGTCGGGGTGGCGGCTGTGCTCGCGTCCGCGCACGCTGGGCACGATGCAGTAGGAGCAGTTGCAGTTGCAGCCGGTGGAGATCTGCAGCCAGCCCTGGTGGGCGCGGTCGCGCTTGGCCGGCAGCTCGCCGGCGAAGTTGTCGAAGGTCGAGAAGTGGCCGCGGGGGACGTCGCCGCCGGCCGAGATGTAGTCGCCCAGCCGGTGGATGTTGCCGGGCCCGAACGCCAGGTCGACGAACGGGTAGCGCTCGAACAGCTCGTCCTTCATCGACTCCGACCAGCAGCCGCCGACCACGATCACCTTGTCCGGGTCGCGGCGCTTGGCGGCGCGGGCGTCCATCAGGTGGGCAACCAGTCGGTCGTCTGCCTTCTCGCGGATGGTGCAGGTGTTGAAGACCAGGAAGTCGGCCGCCTCGGGGTCGGCCGCCTCGCCCAGGCCGAGCGACTCCAGAAGGCCCTTGATCCGCTCCGAATCGTGGACGTTCATCTGGCAGCCGAAGGTGGTAACCGAGTAGGTCTTCATCGGGTTGGAACTCTACCGGCGCGCTACAGTGGAGCCATGCGCCGATCGCACCGTAAGTTGATCGTCGCGGCCGCCATCGCCGTTACCGCCGCGGCCGTTGTCAAGGAGCTTCGCACTCCGCGCGAGCAGCGCACCTGGCACGGCAAGGTGGCTGGCGCCGTGCCCTACGACTTCCGCAAGCCGACGCCGTCGCGTCTGCGCGAGCGGCTGTGGAACTCGGACGCGCCGATCCTGACGCCGCGGGCGTTCGGTGTCGGCTGGGACGTCAACTTCGGCCGCGCCGCGTCGGAACTGCGGCGGGCCGTCGCCCAGGGGTAAGACCGCGTCCGAGACGCTCGACGCGCTGGACGTCCTCGTCGGAGAGTGGAGCATGGCCGCCTCCTTCGCGGCCGGGGACGCGGCCGATGCGCCGCGGGCTCGGACGACGTTCGAGTGGCTCGCGGGCAGGCGCTTTCTGATTCAGCGGTGGGAGGTCGATCACCCCGGCGCGCCCGACGGGATCGCGATCATCGGGGTCGACCCAGGTACCGGAGCCCTCCGCCAGCACTACTTCGACTCGCGCGGCGTCGCCCGTGTGTACGAGATGACCTTCTCCGACAAGGTCTGGACACTCGAACGGCTGGCCGCCGCGCCCGACTTCTCGCAGCGGTTCTCCGGGACCCTCGACGACGACGGCAACACGATCGCCGGCGTGTGGCAGCACCTGAGCGACGGTGCGGACTGGCAGGACGACTTCGCGCTCACGTACACGCGCCTGCGGTCTGCTTAGAACGGCGGATCGAACGGCCCGGTGACGGTCGGGATCAGGATGCCGATCTTGCACAGGTAGACGGCGCGGCCATGGAACCCGTGCGGCTTGTCGACCCGGCAGTCCACCGGGCCCTGGTAGTGGTCGCCGCTGGGCGGCGGCTGGAACCGTCCCGCCTGCGCCTCCTTCAGCATCGCCTTCGCGACGAGCTCCTTCGAACTGGCCGAGCCCTCGCGCGTCGGTCCGCAGGCGCTCAACCCGGCCGCGACCAGGACGCTGGCGGTGACCGCGATCAGACGCACCCGCATACTGCTCAGACGCCGCCGGCGCACCGCTGGTTCGCGAATCAGCTGCCCGTATAGAAGGCGTTTCGGGCGGTGTCGCGGGTCGCCGCCAGCTCGCCGATACGCGCCTGCCGGTCCTGCGGCAGGGCGTCTCGCAGCGCTTCCAGGGTGGCCTCGCGGTTGGCCAGCCGCACCGTCGTCTCGTCGTTCGCATCCGGATCCACCCACACCGCCACCAGCAGCACAAGCTCGTCCGCCTGGGCGACGTCCAGGACGCCCTGTTCGACCGCGTCCAGCACGCCCTGGCCGATGCCCAGTTGGGCCGCGCCCCAGGTCATGTTGGCGAACGCATCCGAGTCCACGGTGGCCTTGTTCTTCATGATCGTGGCCGGCCGCACGGCGTTGCCCGCGCCTAGGCACACCACCACCGGGGCGTGGCCCTCGGTCGGGATCGAGAGCCCGGCCACGGCGGCCGCCGCCGTCGCCGACCCGCGGCGGGCGATGACAACGTTGATGTGGCTGCCGTTGGGCACGTCGCCGGCCCAGGCCTCGCCGATGCAGCCGTCCAGCTCGTCAGGGCTGGCCATTCTCCACCTCCTGGTTCAGTTCGATCACGGTGCGCAGCGCGGATCCCTGCCGCAGCAGGTCAAACGCTTCGCCGATCTGATCCAACCGCATCCGGTGGCTGATCAGCCTGTCCAATGGCAGCCGGCCGCGCCGGTAGGCATCCAGGATCACCCCGAAGTCGCGATCTGGCCGGGCCGAGCCATACAGGGCGCCGATCACCCGCCGCTCCATGCGCGGGATCGAGCGAGCCGGCAGCGGCAGCACCGCATCCTCGGCCGGGATGCCCATCAGCACCGCCGCGCCCCGCTGTCGGGTCGAAAGGAAGGCGGTCAGCATGGCGTCGGGCCGGCCGGTGGCCTCGAAGGCGTAGTCCACCCCGCCGCCGGAGGCCTCGCGCACAGCCTCGGCCGTTGCCTCCGGCGAGCCCTGCCAGGCCAGCCCGCCGGTCGCCCCCAGCGCGACTGCCTGATCCGCCTTGTCGGGGTTCAGATCGACCGCCGTGATCGATCCGGCGCCGGCCGCAGCCGCGCCCATCACCGCCGAAAGACCGACGCCACCGCAGCCGATCACCGCCACCCGATCGCCGGGCCGCACGCCGGCCGAGCGCCACACCGCGCAGACGCCCGTGGTGACGGCGCAGCCGACCAGCCCGGCGATGTCGAACGGCACGTCCTCGGGGATGCGTACGCAGGCTCGCTCGGGCACCACCGCCCGCTCGGCAAAGGTCGAGAGCAGCGAGTAGTGGTAGACCGGGGAGCCGTCGTGGCTCAGCCGGGTGGTGCCGTCCATCAGCCCGCCCGCGTCCATGGCCGGCCAGGCGGCGGCGCACAGGTGCGGCAGTTCGCGCAGGCAGGGCTCGCATACACCGCAGTAGGGCGCCCAGGAAAGCGCCACCCGGTCGCCGACGGCCACCAGGGTGGTGCCCTCGCCGACCGCCTCCACCACGCCCGCCCCCTCGTGCCCCAGCACCGCCGGGCAGCGGGTGGGCGCCGTGCCGTCGATCGCGTTCAGGTCGGAGTGGCAGACGCCGCTGGCGTGGATCCGCACCAGCGCCTCGAACGGCCCCGGGGCGGCCAGCTCCAGCTCGGCCAGCTCCAGCGCAGCGCCGGTCTCAGGCAGGAGCGCCGCGTGGATCCGCATGCTCGCTGGGGGTGGACTGCAGCTGCCGCAACTCCTCGACCGGGATGTGGCAGCGGATCACGTGGCCCTGCTCGGCCTGCCGCACCGGCGGCTCCTCGAGCTCGCAGATCTCCCCCACCTTGCGCGGGCAGCGGGTGTGAAAGACGCAGCCCGAGGGCGGGTCGGCGGCGCTGGGGATCTCGCCGTCCAGCTTGATCCGCTCGCTCTGAAGGCCGTCGATCGAGGGCACCGCCGACACCAGCGCCTCGGTGTAGGGGTGGTGCGGGCCGGCAAAGACGCTCTCGGCCGGGCCCAACTCCAGCAGCCGGCCCAGGTACAGCACGGCGATCCGATCGGACAGGTAGCGGACGACGCCCAGGTCGTGGCTGATGAAGAGGTAGGTCACCTGCTCGGTGCGCTGCAGCTCTGCCAGCAGGTTGAGGATGGCAGCCTGCACCGAGACGTCCAGCGCTGAGGTGGGCTCGTCGCACACCACCATGCGCGGCTCGCCGGCGAAGGCGCGGGCGATCGCCACCCGCTGCTTGAGACCGCCGGAGAGCTGGGTCGGTCGCATGATCAGGTAGCGGTCGGCCAGCTTGACGCCGCGCGTCAGCTCGATCAGCCTGGCCTCCAGACGCTCGCCGCGCAGCCCAGCCAGTTTGGCCAGCGGCCGGCCCACCAGCCGGCGCACCGAATGCCGCCGGTTGAGCGCCGAGTCCGGGTTCTGAAAGACGATCTGGATCGCCTTCACCTGCTCGCGGCTGCGCTGCGGCGTGTGGCCGGCAAGCGGCTGGCCGGCCAGCTCGACCACGGTGCCCTCGTCGGGTGCGGTGATGCCCAGCAGCACGCGGGCCAGCGTGGTCTTGCCGCTGCCCGACTCGCCCACCAGCCCCAGCACCTCGCCCGGCATCACATCCAGGTCGACGGCCGGACAGCGCCTGCACCTCGACACCCGCCGAAATGGAAGGTCTTGGACAGGCCCCGGGCGTGAATCAGCGGCTGCGCGTCCGGATCGCGGGCGGCTGTCGGCGCCTCCGCCGGCTCCTCGCGCGGCAGCGCCGGCGCCTGCTCCCACAGGTGGCAGCGGGCCGTGCGGCCGGGGCCGATCTCGTAGGGCGGCGGATGCTCGGTTTGGCAGCGGTCGATGGCGATCGCGCAGCGATCGGCGAAGACGCAGCCCGTGATGGCCGAACCGGGCGCCGGCAGGAACCCGGGGATGGTGTCCAGGCGGCCATGGTCCTTACGCCGTCCGCGTCGTGGGATGCAGCGCAGAAGCCCGACCGTGTACGGGTGGCGGGGTTGGTTGAAGACCTCCTGGGCCGGCCCCTCCTCCACCAGTTCTCCGGCGTACAGCACGCCCACCCGGTCGCACATCTTGGCGATCACGCCCAGGTTGTGGCTGATGAAGAGCAGCGACGTGGACAGCTCCTCGCGCAGCGCCGAGACCAGATCCAGCACCTCCGCCTCGACCGTCGCATCCAGCCCGGTGGTCGGCTCGTCCAGGATCAGCAGGGCCGGCTCGACGGCCAGCGCCATGGCGATCACCGCCCGCTGCTGCATGCCGCCCGACAGCTGGTGCGGATACCGCTGCATGACCGCATCGGGGTCGGCGATGCGCACCCGCCGAAGCGCGTCCACCGCGCGTTCGACGGCCGCCTTGCGCGGCAGCCCGCCCACCTCGAACACCTCCGCCACCTGGCGGCCGACGCGGATCGAAGGGTTGAGCGCGCGCGATGGGTCCTGGTAGACCATGGACACCGTGTTGGCCCGCAGCCGGCGCAGATCGCCCCCGCCGAGCCCGAGCATGTCGTTGCCGTCCACGGTGATCGAGCCGCCGCTGACACGGCCGTTGCGGGGCAGGTAGCGGACGATGGCCAGGGCGGCCGTGGACTTGCCGCAGCCGGACTCGCCGACCAGCCCGTACGACTCCCCGCGGGCGATCGCAAACGACACCGAGCGCAGCACCTGGCGGTCGTGGCCACGCACCCGGTAGGCCACGTCCAGCTGATCGACCGCCAGGGCGTCGGCCGTTGCGGCGGCTGGCTGGCTCACCGGTCGACCACCCGCTCGATGGCGTCGGCCATCAGGTTGACGCCGATCACCAGGGTGGCGATGGCGGCTGCGTCGAACAGCACCTCCCACCAGTAGCCGGCGGTGATCTCCGAGAAGTTGGACGAGATGTCCAGGCCCCAGTCCGGCGTCGGCACCTGGATGCCGAAGCCCAGGAAGGACAGCGTGGCCACCGCGAAGATGGCGTAGCCCAGGCGCACCGTGAACTCCACCATGATCGGCGACAGCACATTGGGCAGCAGCTCGACGAACATCACGTACAGCGACCCCTCACGCCGCAGGTGGGCGGCCGACACGTACTCCAACTCGCGCTCGGAGATCACCGCGGCCCGCACCGTGCGGCTGATGACCGGCGCGAAGATGAGGCCGATGGCGATGGTCAGGGTCTGGTCGGATGGGCCCAGTGCAGCCACCACGAGCAGTGCGGTGACCACCACCGGCAGCACCAGCACGGCTTCGATCAGGCGGCTCAGGATGTCGTCCACCAGCCCTCGAAAGTAGCCCGTGATGAGGCCCAGAATGGTGCCCAGGATCGTGCCCAGGAGCGTGGCCAGGGTGGCGATCACCAGCACCGAGCGGGAGCCCACCAGCACCCGCGAGAAGACGTCGCGGCCGATCTGGTCGGTGCCGAACCAGTGCGCTGACGATGGGCCGCTGTTGACCGTCAGCAGGTCCTGGTTATACGGATTTTGAGGGGCGATGTGCGATCCCACCAGTGCACACACGACCCAGAACCCGACCACCAGCGCGCCGGCCAGGAAGGTCTTCGAGCGCACCAGTTCGTGCAGCAGCTCGCGCCGGATCTGCCCGGAGCCGGCATCGACGACGCCGGCCACGTCGGCTGGTGTGGCCGTCATTCGGTACCGCCCAGCCTCAGCCGCGGATTCAGGACGGTGAACAGCAGGTCGGCGGTCAGGGTGGCGATCATGAACACCACACCGACGGTCAGCACGCCGGCCTCCAGCATCGGAAAGTCCTTCTTGTTGGCGGCTGTGAACACCAGCTCGCCGATCCCCTGGTAGTGGAACAGGTTCTCGACCACCACCAGGCCGCCGATCAGGTAGCCGACCTGGGTGGCGATCACAGTGATTGTCGGAAGCAGGGCGTTTCGCAGCACATGCCGGCGGATCACAGTGGCCCGGGGCAGCCCCTTGAGCGTGGCGGTGCGGGTGTAGTCAGCGTCGAGCGCCGTGATGGTGCCGGCTCGGGCCATCCGCATGATGTAGCCGAAGAGCACGATGGTGAGCGGGATGGACGGCAGGATCAGGTAGTAGATCTGGGTGAACGGGCCCGATCCGGGCGGCCATGAGGCCTGGTCGGGAAGCACGTTCAGCCACACCCCGAAGATGATGATCAGGAACACGCCGGAGACGAACTCCGGCAGGGCCAGACCGGCCAGCCCGACCACGCTGATCACCCGGTCGACCGTACGGCCGACGTTCAGGGCGGCGATCACGCCGCACAGGATGGCCAGCGGCACGCACATCAGGAAGGCCACGGCGCCCAGCTTGAGCGAGTTCACCAGGGCGGTGTGGATGAACGGCCAGATCGGCTGCTGGTAGGTGTAGGAGGTGCCCAGGTTGCCGTGCAGGAGGCCGCCCATCCAGTGCTTGTACTGGATCAGCAGCGGCCGGTCGACGCCCAGCTGGTGGTCGAGCACCCTGACCGCGCTGGCGGGCGCGAACGGCCCCAGGATGGCCCGGCCCGAGTCACCCGGCAGCAGCTGCCCGGCGAAGAACACGATCACCGACAGGATCCACAGCGTGACCAGTGCCAGCAGTGCTCTTCGTGCGATGTACTTGAGGATGGCTCCCCCCGGGGGGCGGCCGGCGGCGCCCGGAGCGCCGCCGGCCGGACGGATACGCCTACGTCGAGAACGCCTGGCCCGTGAACATCTGCCCCATGCCGGTGGTGACGACGCCGTCGATGCCCGGCTTGCCGGCGCTCAGCTCGTCGAAGAAGTACGGGATGATGATCGGGGTCTGCTGGAGCAGCAGGGTTTCGATCTTGCCCGCGATCGTGCGCTGCGCGCTGATGTCCACAGTGGCGGCGTACTGCTTGAAGAGGTTGTCGTATTCGGCGTTCTTGAAGTGCGCCGCGTTCCACGACCCCTTGCTGGTCAGGGTCGCGTTCAAAAACACGTTGGGCACGCCGCGGTGGCCGTAGTCCACCAGGCTCATCTCCCCGGTCAACCAGTAGTTGCTGTAGTAGGTGTTCTGATCGGACACGTTGATCGAGATGTCGACGCCGATCTTGGACGCCGACTGCTTGACCACCTGGGCCAGCTGCGGCAGCTCCTGGTACTGCTCGGTGTACAGGGTGGCGGAGAAGCCGTTGGGATGGCCGGCATCCTTGAGCAACTGCTTGGCCATGGCGAGGTCGATGTGCCGCTGCGGCACGCTCTTGTCGGTGGACGGGAAGATGGGCGCGAACGGGCTGTCGTTGCCGATCTGTGCGTACTTGCCAAAAAGCGCGTTGGCGATGGCCGGACGGTCGAGTGTGAGCGCGATCGCCTGGCGCACGCGGGCGTCGTTGAAGGGCGGCTTGTCACAGCGCATGCTGAGCTCGCGGTGCTGCGAGGTGTGGTTGTCCAGGATCTGATACTGGGAGCTCGTGAACAGGCTCTGCGCGCCCTGGTAGGCGATGTCGTTGATCAGATCCTCGTTGCCGCTCTGCAGCGCAATGATCTGCGGCGACTGGGTGGCGTAGAAGGTCCAGTCGAGGCCGGCCGGGCCGACCTTGCCGTTCCACCAGTGCGGGTTGGGCGCGAACTGCGCGCCCACCTTGGAGGTGTATTTCGTGAGCTTGAACGGTCCGGTGCCGACGAAGGTCTTCTCCCAGGTGTCAAAGTTGGTGCCCGCCGGCACGATGATGCAGTTGTAGTTGTCCGTGGAGATCAGATAGGGGAACGAGCCGGTGGCAGCCTCCAGGCTGAACTTGACCGTCTGGTCGTCCACCTTGGACACGCCATCGGGCGTCAGCAGGCCGCCGAACACCGACAGCGCGTTGCCCTTGCCATTGGGGTTGGACTGCTGCTTGAAGGTGTAGACGACGTCGTCGGCGGTCATCGTCTTGCCGTTGTGGAACTTGACGTTAGGGCGCAGCGTGAACGTCCACTCGGTGCCGTCCGAGTTGGGCGTCCACTTGGTGGCCAGCACCGGGTTGACCTGGAAGGTCTGGGGGTTGTCCAGCACCAGGTACTCGCCGGTCTGCTGGAGCATGGTCAGGCCGCCCTCGTCCTCGACCGTGATCGGGTTTATGGAGGCGGCCGGGGTGGTGCTGGCGATGCGCAGCGTGCCTGGCGAGTGGTGCCCGCCCCCCGATGAGGTCGTGGTCGTGCTGTTGGACGAGTTGGCGCCGCCGCAGGCGGCCACGATGGCGCTCAGTGCAGGGATCGAGATGCCCACGATGGAGCCCCTGCGCAGGAACTCCCGGCGGCTCAGGCGGCCGGTAACGAACTCGTCGATGACATGGTTCTCCAGCTCGCCATGCGAGCGACGTACAGGGTCGATCCGGTTGTGATCGATCTCCATCAGGGCGTCCTTCCTCTCAATGCATGCGGGGGGAGTGCGGTGGGCGGGGAATCATTGAGATCGGGTCCACCAAGCGTGCGCGGCAGGCAGCCGGCGGATCCCGAATCTCTTTCATACCGCGGCCGTCATGTCAAGGCCGGCGGTCGTCGGGGGCGGCGCATACAGCCTTAGACGACGCCGGCGGCGGACAGTTCGTCGCGGGGGTGCGTGGGCGTCATGCCGCCGGGCCCAGCTCCTCCAGATAGGTGGCGGTGCGCCGGGACAGGCGCCCGTCCGGACCGGTCTCGTAGTAGCCCATCCGCCACAGCGGCGGCGAGTACAGGTGGAGCGAGGTGGCCGGCCCGTCGCCCGCGTGGCGGACGTTGTGGATGCGCGACGCGTCGAACCGAAACGATTGGCCGGCGGCGTACTCGTCCGAGTCGAGCTGGGTGCTGCCCAGCCGCATCCGGTCCTCGCAGATCCGGCCCTGCACCACGTGCACGGCGCCGCTGGATAGGTCGTGGTCATGCAGGCCGGTGTCCTGGCTGGGCATCCAGCACAGGAGCCACGCCTCCAGGTGGTGGTCGCGGCGCAGGCGCACGTAGAACCGCTCGTCCGCGGGGTGACGGACGCAGTGTTCCCACAGCTGCGGCTGCCCGGCCAGCCGTGCGGCCAGATCGGCCAGCTCGGCCGGGTCGAGATCGCGGTCGCCGCCCACCTGGTCGCGCAGCCAGCCATCCACCGCCTGCAGCGGATCGTTCATCTCAGCCTCCATTCCGGTTCAGGGCCCGGGCGGTGTTGCGCCCGGCCACCAGTTCCACAACCCCCCGCCCCAGCGCCTGCACCGTCGTGCACACCGTGCCGCCGTCCAGCACGGGGTGGTCGGTGCCGAACACCACCTGCTCCGCGCCGTAGGTGGAGAGCAGCAGCTCCAGGCTCTCGCGGCCGGCCGAGGCGGTGTCGAAGAACTGGTTTGGGTCGATCTCTCCGGGATCGCCGGTGAAGGTGCGCCAGCGGCCCTCCAGGAAGGGCGCCCCGCCCGCCATGATCGCCCACACCACCCGCAGCCGGGGGTGCCGGGCGGCGCCGGTCGCCCGCCACGTGAAGTACGCCCGCTGGGAGCTGGCCGGGTAGCCGGCCACCGATGTCCACCACGCCGGCAGGCCGTCGGCGGCCCGGTCCGGCCGGCTGGCGGGGCCAGGGCCGGGATGCACGAAGAGCGCGCCGCCGCGCCGCTCCAGCACCTCGAGCAGCGGGCCGGCCTGCTCCACCCCGATGGCTGTCTCCAGTGCGCCTGAGGGCAGAGAAAGGCCGACGAAGCCCTGGTCGAGCCGGCGCGCGAGATCGGCGGCCGCAGCGGTCGGGTCGGCCACGGCCGCGGCGGCGAACGCCCGCAGCCGCCCGCCCGAGCCCCCCACCACCTCGTGGATGCCGTCGTTGTAGGCGTCCACCAGCGGGCCGGCCTGGGCGGCCGGCAGGGCCTCGCAGCCGACCGGCGTGGAGATCGAGATGACCGCCCCCTCCACTCCCAGACGGTCGAGGGCGGCCAGTCGGCGGCCCGGGTCGTGCACGTCCAGGTCGATCGTGCAGGCCGGCTCGTGGCGCATCTCCAGCCACGGATGGCGGCCGGCCCCGTGCAGCAGCGGCGGCGACCTGCGGCGGTGCAGGGCGGCCACAAGCGGCTCGGGCCAGAGGTGCTGATGAACGTCGACCTGCATCCCGGTTTGCGTTTGCGGTCCTCCTTGTGAAACGATTCACCTGATTGTGACGCGTACACCGGTCGGACGCAAACGGGCAACCCTGCGCGAGCTGGCGGAGATCACTGGGCTGTCGCCCGCCGGCGCCCACTACGCCCTGCGCGGCCAGCGGGTGTCGGCTGAGACGGCGCAGCGCGTGCAGGAGGCGGCCGACCGCATCGGCTTTCGCTCCGACCCGATCGCCCGGGCCCTGCGCGGCGCATCCACCGGAGTCGTCGGGGTGATCGGCGGCAGCCTGCACGACTACTGGCACCAACAGTTCGCGGCCGAGCTGGGCGGGCTGCTGTCCGGGGCTGGCCGGCACATGCTGCTGGCCTACGCCGACGGCGACGGAGACGCCCAGCTGGGGCTGGCCGAGAGCATGGTCGACCAGCGGGTGGACGGGCTGGTGGTGCTGCCCATTGACCCCGCCTCCGGGCGCTGGCAGGCTGTCGTGGAGGCCGTGCCGACGGTCGCCGTCGGCCCGCCGCTGCCCAGCCCGGCGGGCGCCATCCGGTTCGCCGTCGAGCGGGGCATGCGGCTGGTGCTCGATCACCTTTCGGAACTGGGTCACCGGCGGGTGCTGGTGTTGACGCCGGGCGTGCATCCCCTTCCCCGGCGGGCCGGGCTGACCGCGGTCGAGTGCGGCTTCACGGCGGCCGGCGCCAGCGCCGCCACCCTGGTCGCGCTGGCCGGCCGCACCCGGCCGACGGCCATTTTCGGGCTGTCAGACGCGCTGGCCTACGGAGCGCTCAGCGCGTGCCGCGACCTGGGCGTGGCCGTACCCGGCCAGGTCAGTGTGGCCGGATTCGACGACCACCCGCTGTCGGTGCTGGTCGAGCCGGGCCTGACCACCATCAGCTGGAACACGCCGGCGGCGGCCGCCGCCGCGGCCGAGCTGCTGCTGGCCGACCCGCCCGAGCGGCTGCGGCAGGTGGAGATGACGCCGGTGCTGGTGGCCCGCGCCTCGACCGGCCCGGCATCGGTTCGCCGGCTACGCTGAACCCATGCCCGAGCTGGAGCTCCTGCAGGGCGACATCACCCAGCAGCAGGTGGACGCGATCGTGAACGCGGCCAACGCCCAGCTGGCCGGCGGCGGCGGTGTGGACGACGCCATCCACCGCGGCGGCGGCCCGGCCATCATGGCCGAGTGCCGGCGGCTGGGTGGCTGCCAGACCGGCGATGCGAAGGCCACCACCGCCGGTCGTCTGGCCGCCAGCCACGTGATCCACGCCGTCGGCCCGGTGTGGCGCGGCGGCGAGTCCGGCGAGCCCCACCTGCTGGCGTCCTGCTACCGGCGGGCGGTCGAGGTGGCCGATGGGCTGGGCTGCCGGTCTGTGGCCTTCCCGGCCATCTCGACCGGCATCTACGGATATCCGGTGGGGCGGGCCGCGCCGGTCGCGCTGGCCGCTGCCTGGGCAGCCGGACAGCGCTCGGCGGGCGTCGATCTGCTGCGCTTCGTGCTCTTCTCAGCCGGGGATCTGGAGGTCTTCAGGGCCGCGGCCGCGGCCCTCGAGCTTCAGCAGCGGCACGCGAGCTGAACGCGCGATCAGCCGGCCGGCCGCAGCCGGCGGCGCCTGCGGCGCGGAAGCGCGAGAGTGAAGGTGGAGCCCTTGCCCAGCTCGCTCTCCACCGCCAGCCGGCCGCCCAGGGCGTTTGCCAGCTCGCGGGCGATGCTCAGGCCCAGACCCGTGCCGCCTTCGCCGCGGCGGCTGTAGAAAGGGTGAAAGACCGACTGCAGGTCTGCGTCGGCGATGCCCGGGCCGGAGTCGGTGACGGTGACCGCGGCGATTCCGCTGGACGTCACGCAGCCCAGGCGCACCGTGCCGCCGCGGGGCGTCCACCGGAAGGCGTTGTCGAGCAGGTTGGTGACGATCTGCAGCACCCGGTCGCCGTCGGTCATCACGGTCGGCGCGGCATCGATCACGGTGTCGAAGTCGATCTCGTTGGCCCGGGCCTTCTCGCGGAACGCCGCGGCGGCCTGCTCCAGGAGTGCCTCCAGCCCCACCTCCTCGCTGACCACCCGGAACTGATGGGCCTCCAGCCGGGTCAGGTCGAGCAGGTCGTTGACCAGCCGGTCGAGCCGTCGCACCTCCTCGTTGACGGCCACCATCGAGTCCTCCATGTCCTCCGGGTCGACCACCCCGTCGGACACCGCCTGCACGTGGCCGGCGATGGCGGTCAGCGGCGTGCGCAGCTCGTGCGTGACCCGCATCAGGAAGTTGCGCTCCAGTTCGTCCACCTCGCGCAGCCGGTCGACCATGCCCTGGAAACGGGTGGCCAGGGCTCCCAACTCGTCGTCGGAGGTGCCGCCGCCGACCACCGTCACGTCCAGGTCGCCGCGGGCCACGCGGTCGGCGGCCGCGCCCACCACCTTGAGCGGGCGGGTGATCCTGCGGGCCACGAATGTGGCCAGGATGAAGGCGGCGACCAATCCGATGGCGGTGCCGGCCGCGACCAGCCCGATCACGTTCTTCCAGGCGTTGTTGACGTCGGTCAGCCGCCGGGCCAGGATCACCGCGCTGATCGGCGTGGCCATTGACCATGATCGGCGCGCGACTCCGATCAGCTCGGCGTTGGCCGGGCGGCGTGAAGCGGAACTCGGGCCGGTCGTCCTTCGTCAGGTTGACGTAGAACTTGTTCGGGATGCCGGCCTTGCGCGGCAGGTGCTTGGGCTGGTCGCCGAGCTGCGGGTCGATTGGAGGGCCCACGTAGTACAGCTGCGCGTGCGACACCGTTTGCAGGTCGCCGGGCGACACCGGCTGGCTGCCGTAACCCGCGTTTGCCTTGCAGGAAGCTCTGGTAGTAGTGGCTAACGCCGGTCACCTGGCCGCGCAGCTCGGTCAGCGTCTGGTCGCGGTTGTAGGACTGGTACAGGCGCACGACGATCACCGCCGCGATCACGGTCGCCAGCAGCAGCGTCCCGGCAAACAGGAAGGCGAGGCGAGCTCTAAGTGACCGCAGCATCGTCGGCGACCTTGTACCCGACGCCCCAGACGGTGGCTACCGGGCAGTCGTCGCCGAGCTTACGCCGCAGCTGGCGCACGTGGACGTCCACGGTGCGCGTGTCGCCGGCGAACGTGTATCCCCACACCCGCTCCAGCAGCTGGTCGCGGGTCAGCACCAGACCGCGGTGGTCGAGCAGCTCCCACAGCAGATCGAACTCCTTGGGCGCCAGCTGCACGTGCTCGCCGTGCACGGTCACCTCGCGGCGGCCGGCGTCGATCTTGACCGGCCCGTGCTCCAGCACCGCCTCCTGCGGCCGCCGGGCGGCCTGCGAGGAGCGGCGCAGGATGGACTTGATGCGGGCCACCAGCTCGCGCGGGTTGAAGGGCTTGGTCAGGTAGTCGTCGGCCCCCACCTCCAGCCCGACGATCTTGTCCACGTCGTCGTCGCGGGCGGTCAGCATCAGGATCGGCACGTCGGACGAGGAGCGGATCTGCCGGCACACGTCCAGCCCGTCCATGTCCGGCAGCATCAGATCGAGCACGATCAACTCGGGCTTGAGCGAGTCGTACTTGGCCAGCGCCTCGGCGCCATCACGTGCGATCTCCACGTGATAGCGCTCCTTTTTCAGGTACATCGCGACGAACGAGGCGATGTTCCGTTCGTCCTCGACGATCAGGATCTTGTCTGTCAAAGGGGGGCTATCCTCGAAGCTGGATCTGGCGCGGTACCGAACCCGGCCAGTGCTTTGGGCGGCTGGCCGCATTCAGATAGTAGTCGCCCGTCCCCTCCAAGGTCGCCGTGCCCTGCGCGGTCGCGCTGACCGACACTCCCGTTCCCTGCGCCTTCACCCACCATCCGCCCGCGGCCTTGAAGTACATGCTCTTGCCCTGGAACCTCCAGGCTGAGAGCGACTTCACCCACGTCTTGTTTGCGTAGCTGGACACGTGGAAGGTGCTGTTGGCGTGCTTGCGCACCCAGACTGTGCCGCTGGCGACGTAGCCCACCACGGCCCCGCTGACCGCCGTCTCGCCCACCCAGCCGGTGCCGGTGGCGTACAGCGATCCGCAACTGCAGTTGGCCGCCACCAGCGGCGTCGCAGCGGCTGTGGAGGAGGTCGCCAGGACTGCCGCAGCGAGCGAGAGGAGTGTGAGTGCCTGTCGCACGGATCTCATTATCGGCGGCACCTTGGAATTCCGTCTATTTTCTGCTGTAAGACTTCTGTAAAAGTCGCATTTTGCGCAAATCGTTGGCGTTGTGGTCGGTGGCAACGAGAACGGGTTTGCCGGGCCTTCGCGGATAGCATTCGCCGGGATGAGCGGCTATCGCGCGGTGAACCTGGGCGAACTGGAGAAGATCGACGTGGCCGGGGTCGTGTTCTCGCCCCTTCGCCGCGCATTGGGCGTGCGTGCGTTTGGGATCAACGCCTTCTCCGCTGGCGAGCCGGGCCAGCAGGTGGTCGAGGAGCACAACGAGACGGGATCCGGCGCCGGCGGCCACGAGGAGCTGTACGTGGTCGTGTCAGGGCATGCGGTGTTCACGGTGGATGGCGAGCAGGTGGACGCGCCGGCCGGCACTGCGGTGTTCGTGCCGGGGCTGGACACCCGTCGGGGCGCCGTGGCCAGCGAGGCGGGGACGACGGTGCTGGTGATCGGCGGCCCAGCCGACCGACCGCTGCCCATCTCCCCCTTCGAGTTCTGGTTCGTGGCCGAGGCTGCGTACCGCTCGGGCGACTACGAGCGGGCCATCGAGATCGTGACGCCTGGGCTGGAGCATTGGCCCGGCCACCCGGTCATCCACTACCAGCTGGCCTGCTACCACGCGCTGGCCGGGCATCCCCAGGAGGCCATCGAGCACGTGCAGATTGCCGCCGCCGCCGGCGAACCGTGGCTAGCCGAGCACGCCCAGACCGACAGCGATCTGGACTCGATCCGGGGGCTGCCGGGCTTCCCGGCCGCCCCCGGTTAGGTCGCGATCTCCACCGAGCGCGACTCCCGGATCACCGTCACCTTGATCTGGCCCGGGTACTCGAGCGTGTCCTCGATCTCACGGGCGATCTCGTGGCTGAGCAGGGCGGCGGTATCGTCGTCCACCTCCTCGGGCTTGACCATGACCCGCACTTCGCGACCGGCCTGCATGGCGTAGCAGCGCTCGACGCCGGGCTTTGAGGTGGCGATCCGCTCCAGCGACTCCAGCCGCTGGATGTAGCTCTCCAGGGCCTCCCCGCGGCCGCCCGGGCGGGAGGCCGATATGGCGTCGGCGGCGATCACCAGCACCGCCTCCACGGTCTGCGGCTCGACGTCGTAGTGGTGGGCCTCGATGGCATGGCAGACGCTGGGCGACTCCCGGTACTTCTTGGCCAGCTGGGCCGAGATGACGGCGTGCGGCCCCTCCACCTCGTGCGTGACGGCCTTGCCCAGGTCATGCAGCAGCGCTGCTCGCCGGGCGGTCTTCTGGCTGGCGCCCAGCTCGGCGGCCATGATCGCCGCCAGGTGGGCGCACTCGATCGAGTGCTTGAGCACGTTCTGGCCGTAGCTGGTGCGGTAATGCAGACGCCCCAGCACCTTGATCAGCTCTGGATGCAGTCCGTGCACGTTGGCCTCGAACGAGGCCTGCTCGCCGGCCTCGACGATCTTCTGCTCGATCTCGGCCTTGGCCTGATAGAAGGTCTCCTCGATCCGCGACGGGTGCACGCGGCCGTCGGCGATCAGGTTCTGGATGGTCAGCCGGGCGATCTCCCGGCGGACGCCGTCGAAGGCCGACAGCACGACCGCCCCCGGCGTGTCGTCGATGATCACGTCCACCCCGGTCAGGTTCTCCAGTGCGCGGATGTTGCGCCCTTCACGGCCGATGATGCGGCCCTTGAGGTCGTCCGAGGGCAGTTGCACGACCGACACTGTGGTCTCGGCCGTGTGACTGGAGGCCGTGCGCTGGATGGCCACCGAGATGATGTTTCGGGCCCGCTTATCGGCCTCCAGCCGCGCCTCCTCCTCGACCCGGCGAACGAGCCGGGCCATGTCCCGGCGCGACTCCTCCTCGACCCGCTGCAGCAGTGAGTCGCGGGCCTGGGTGGAGGACATGCCGGCGACGTGCTCGAGCTCGGCCAGCTGACGGTCGCGGGCGACCTTCAGCTCCTCCTGCAGCTGTTTGGCGTGCGCCTCCCGATCGGCGACCGACTGGTCGCGCCGGGCCAGTTCCTCCGACTTGGTCTCGACCTGCGCCTCGCGGGCAGCCAGCCGCTCCTCGGCCTTGGCCATCTCCGACCGCCGGTCGGACAGCTCACGCTCGGTCTCCGAGCGCTGCTGCAGCAGCTCTTCACGCGCGCTCACGCGCGCTTCCTTCATCTGCGCCTCGGCCTGGCGTGAGGCGTCATCCAGAATCCGCTGGGCCTGCGCCTGGGCATCCGCCAGCCGGCCTGCACCCACCCGTGTACGGGCCAGGTAGCCGGCAACGATTCCAAGCACGAGCGCGAGCGGGATGAGAACGATCATCACCGCGTCTCCTTATGTACTGCCCGCCCGGGGGCGGGCCTGAAGTCAGGTCGTTCGAGCCCGTCCCGGTCGGCCCTCCCGCGCCGCCGGTTGCCTGCTCGCACCGGCTCCGGAAGGCCGAAGCAGAGGTGTGAACGGGCGACGAGCGACGCTGGATCGGCCTTCGAACTGGCCGGCGACCTCGCGGATCCGCGCTCTCAGAGGATGGTAACGGGGGTTGCTGGCGGCTGCAATTGGCACAGGCCAAGCCTGTGCCAATTGGTTGGCTCGCAGCTACCCAGCGGGAAAGGAGGCTACCGGCCGCCCGTCGCGGCCGTAGGCCACGAGGCGCACGCGCAAGGTGTGAGGCGAAGAGTCGGGGATAGCAAGGGCGAAGTAGCCGCCGTTCTGGATTGGAGTCGAACGGCCGGAGACCAGGTCAGTGATGCGCACCGCACGCAGCGGGGCCATGACGTAGCCGAACCAGACCCGCCAGTCGGTGCCTGCAGCGAAGACATCACCCTCGCCGAACTCGTTGATATGGCCCGGATAGGCGGTGTCGGCGGTGTGCACAGGCAGGCACCCCGGCACGCCGAGCCAGCTGTGGTTCGGAAGCCGCAGCCCCCAGCAGACCCCGCCGGGCTGCGACCACGCCGTCCAGTACTGCACGGGGCCGACATCTGGGATTCGAGCTGTCGCGGCAAGCCTGACCGTTGACGCGATGACGCGCTGGTGGTCGACTGGGTTGGGGACGCCGCTGGCGGCCAGGTTCTTGCGAAACGCCTGCAGTGGGCTCGGCGGCGGCGAGGGATTCGACAGCGACACCCATGCAGCGCCGGTCGAAAGTGCGACCAACGCGACACCGACGAGCGTGCGCCCGGGCGTGATTCGCAGCCGCGACGGTCGGGCCAGCTGGCGATCGTCGCCCGGGCTGCGCACGATGCTTGCGAAGAGCTTGTGGTCGGTTCGGTGCTGGCTGGCGACAGGGTTCGCGCGGGCGAGTCGGGTGAGTGCGCTGTGAGTCAATGTGGCTCCGGGATGGGAAACGGGCGCTTCCGCGCTTCGGTGCGACGAAATTCGCGTTGAAACCGCCGACGAGCGCGCAGCAGCCGCATACGAAACGCAGTCGCGGAGATGCCGACCACCGCCGCTGCTTGAGTGGGCGTCAGGTCGTCCCAGCTGACCAGCAGCAGCGCCTCTCGATCACAGGCGGACAGCGCCTGCAGAGCGCCGGCGACGTGCGGATCGTGGCCGAGCGACGGGTAGTTAGCGTCGACACCGCGCTCCGGTGTGTCTGTCACAGGTGTGGCTCGTTGCGCGCTCGCGCGGCGCTCAGCATGCAACAGGTTCCGGGCCGTCACGTACAGCCATGGGCGAGCGTCGTTTACGGGCACGTCTGCCAAGCGTCGCCACGCGATGAGCATGACGTCCGCGGCCAGCGCCTCCGGGTCGCGGCTTCCCCCCGGCGCAGGTACGCGGTGACCGCGCCCAAATGCGCGAACACCGATGCGAAGCGGGCCTCCGCGATCTCCTGATTGAGGTCGCTCATACCCTGTATATGTCGAAACTCCGTCCCACCGTCACCGGCCCAAACCGATGTTCATTCCGGTTCGAGGCCCAGGGCGTCGGCCACGGTGTCGGCGTCGAACCCCCGCCGGGCCAGGTGGGCGGCAGCCCGGGCCAGCTCGCGGCGGTCGCGCGGGCGGCCACCGAACCGCCGGTGCAACTCGGCCCGGCAGCGGGCCAGCTCCTGCTCGGTGTCGCCGCCGGCGTCCACGGCCGCCGCCAGGGCGCCGCGATCGACGCCCAGCCGGGTCAGGTCGGCGTGCACGCGCAGACGGCCGTGGCCGGTTTGGCGGCGGTGGTCGGCCAGCGACGAGGCCAGCGCAGCGTCGTCCACCCCGCCGGCTGCCTCGAGCCGCTCAACCACCTCAGCTGCCGACTCCGGATCGACGCCCCACTCCTGCAGCCGTGACTCCAGCTCGGCCCTCGAGCGCCCGCGCCGGGCAACCAGCCGCAGCGCCCGCCGCTCGGCGGCGTCCGTGGCCGCCCACCTGTGAAGTTCGCCCAGCCTGCCGGCATCCACCGGCTGGCCGCTGGCCAGCCATGGGCAGCCGAGGCGCCGGTCGTGGAGGCGGATCGCCTCCCCACTCTCCAGCCTGATCTCGATCAGCTGGGCGCGGGCGTCTGCTCGCCGCAGGGAGGCGATCCGGTCCATCGGATGCGTACGTGGTGGGTCGGGTGGACTACTCGGCGGCCGCGCCGGCGTGCGCCTTATCGCCGTTGGGTGACGCCGTCGCGGCAGGGTCGTCGGCGGCCGGGATGGAGACCGGCGCTGTGGCGGCTGACCTTGGCACCACCGGCACCACCACATCGGGCATGTCCGCCTGGATCCCCTCCAGCACCTTTGTCGTGACATCCGGGTGCTCGACCATGAAGGCCTTGACGTTGGTGCGCCCCTGGCCCAGCCGCTCGTCGCCGAAGGAGAAGTACGAGCCGGACTTCTGGATCACCTTGCGCTCCAGCGCCACGTCCAGCACCGAGCCCTCCCAGGAGATGCCCTCGCCGTAGGCGATGTCGAACTCGGCCTGCTTGAAGGGCGGCGCCACCTTGTTCTTGGCCACCTTCACGCGCACCCGGTTGCCGACCGCCTCGGTGCCCTCCTTGAGCGTCTCGATGCGGCGGATGTCCAGGCGCACCGACGAGTAGAACTTGAGCGCCCGGCCGCCCGGGGTGGTCTCTGGCGAGCCGAACATGACGCCGATCTTCTCCCGCAGCTGGTTGGTGAAGATGCAGATGGTGCCGGTGCGGGAGAGCGTGCCGGCGATCTTGCGCAGGGCCTGTGACATCAACCGGGCCTGCAGGCCGACGTGCGAGTCGCCCATCTCACCCTCGATCTCGGCCCGCGGCACCAGAGCCGCCACCGAGTCGATCACCAGCACGTCCAGGGCGCCGCTGCGGATCAGCATCTCGGCGATCTCCAGAGCCTGCTCGCCGTTGTCGGGCTGGGACAGCAGCAGGTCGTCCACGTTGACGCCGATGCGGCGCGCGTAGGTGGGGTCCATGGCGTGCTCGGCGTCGATGAAGGCGGCCAGGCCGCCCTTGCGCTGGGCCTCGGCTATCACGTGATAGCAGAGCGTGGTCTTGCCTGAGGACTCCGGGCCGTACACCTCCACCACCCGCCCGCGGGGCAGCCCCCCGATACCCAGGGCGAGGTCGAGCGACAGCGCGCCGGTCGAGATGACGTCGATGTCCACGCGGGCGGCATCGCCCATCTTCATGATCGCGCCCTTGCCGAACTGACGCTCGATCTGGCTTACGGCGGCGTCCAGTGCCTGCTCTCGCTCCATCCCATTCACCCTTTCTGGCCGGCGCGCACCTCGCGCGCGGGGTTATCGATTGTAGGCGGCCGGGTCGACGGATACAGCGTCGCTCCGAACACGCGTTCGATACATGCTACCCCCCGGCTCGGACGAGCTTCAAGACCCGGACTGCGCCGGAACCGTCACGAGATGCGAACGCACCAGGTGCAGGGCGGCGGTGGCCGCGCGGGCCCGGATTCCGGCCCGGCCGCCGGTCAGGCGCAGCTCCTGCGGCTCATCCCCGGCCGGCGAGCTGAGGTGCACGTACACCAGCCCCACGGGCTTGGCCTCGCTGCCACCGCCCGGACCGGCCACGCCGGTGATGCTGACCGCCACGTCCGCGCCCAGCCGCCGGCGGGCGCCCGCGGCCATGGCGGCGGCCGTCTCGGCGCTGACGGCGCCGTGGGCCTCGAGCACGTCCGCCGGCACTCCCAGCAGCTCCTGCTTGGCGGAGTCCGAGTATGTGACCAGGCTGCCCAGGAAGCCGTCGGAGCTGCCGGGGATGGCGGTCACCCATTCCGCCAGCATGCCGCCGGTGCACGACTCGGCGGCGCCCAGCGTCCACCCCCGCTCCCGCACCATCTCGAGCACGATCTCGGCCACCGGCCGCTCGTCC
Source organism: uncultured Actinomycetes bacterium (assembly GCA_963744065.1). GTDB lineage: Bacteria > Actinomycetota > Thermoleophilia > Gaiellales > JAICJC01 > DASUHT01. The sequence continues at coordinate 62,243 of CAVUSN010000012.1, forward strand.
TCGGCGAACAGGTGGTCGGCCAGCAGCTCGCGCATCCCCCCGGCCAACCGCTGACCGGCCGCCTCGGCCCCGGGCTCGGCCCGGATGTCGATCTCGATCTCGTAGTTGCGGGCGCAGATCGAGGTCTCGACGCCCTCCGGGTCGCCGCCCAGCGAGGCAAACAGGTCGCCCACGTGCGACTCGCCGATGCCGTAGGTGCGAAGCACCTGCCGCCAGCGCGGCTGCGCCCGTGAGAACAGCTCGGCCAGCATGGGATGGGCCGGCGCCAACTCCCACAGCCGGCGCAACTCGGACGGGACGCCGGGCAGCACGACCAGCTTCACCCCGTCGATGTCCGCCACCAGCGCCGGGGCGGTGCCGGCGATGCCCAGCACCGAGGAACCCTCCAGGATGTGCGCCTGCTTGCGGTTGCCGGCCTGGAAGCGGTCACGTGGATATCCGCCGCGGTCGGACACCTGGTTCGTCCAGCGGTTGATCTGCTCCAGCACCCCGGCGTCCAGCACCAGCGGCACGCCGGCCACCTGCCCGATCGCCTCCACGGTGCGGTCGTCGTGGGTCGGCCCCAGCCCGCCGGACGTGACCACCAGATCGACGTCCTGGAGCGCCAGCCGCAGGCCTGAGGTGATCTCGGGGATGCCGTCGCCGACGATCAGGGTGCGGTGGACGCGAATTCCCAGCCGCTCCAGGCTGCGGGCGAGATGGCTGGCGTTGGAGTCCGCGATCACCCCCCGCAGGAGCTCGTTGCCGGTGAGCAGGATGGCGGCGGCGGGCCGGGTCAAGCCTGGGCGATGCCCGTCTTGGTGATCCGCAGCACGGTGGCGTTGTCGGTGCCGGCCGGCAGAGCGACCGTGTGGCCGTCGATGGACAGCGAGAGGTTCGAGGGGGCGCCGATCTGGCTCAGGTAGAGCGGCTTTCGGGTCGAGATGGTGACCGAGCCGGACACCAGCTTGTAGCCGCCCAGCGAGGTGCCGTGGGTGGTGGTCGCGGCCGGCCCGGTGGGCGATCCGCTGTGCACATCCACCCAGCATGGGCCGGTCACCGTCAGCACCACCGTGAACTTCTTCGCGGTCGCCTTGTGGCTGGTGCGGTCGGTGCTCGGGTTGGTCTGCTGCGTGGTCGAGTTCTGTGTCGTGGTCGACCCGGTGTTGCCGCTGGTGGGCGGCGCCACCGGCGGCGCCTGCGGGTTGTCGAACGTGCTGGCCAGGAACACCATCGAGGCCACCGCCACGATCGCGGCCAGCGCGATCATGATCAGGTTCGACTCGCGGCGCTGGCGGCGGCGCTGCTGCGGCTGGGAGCGCGGACGCGAGTAGATCGGCTGCTCCAGCTCGCGCCGGGGGTCGTGGTGGCGGGAGTTGAACTCGTCGATGAAGAGCTGACCGTCCAGGCCCAGGAACTCGGCGTAGGCGCGCAGGAAGCCCTTGGCGTAGGTCGGCCCGGGCAGCACCCCGAACTCCTCGTCCTCCAGCGCGCGCAGGTAGCGCGTACGGATCGCGGTCGCCTCCTCGATCTGGCTGAAGGCCAGGCCGCGGCGCTCGCGTGCTTCCCGTAGTGCCGGTCCGATCTCGAACATGCCCGCCTTCCGCCGGTACGAGGACCGCGCCAGTCTATCGCGATACCTAGGGGATTTGTCCGGTCCGCCGAGGGGTCAGCCGGGCCGCGGCCGGTAGCGATCGCGCAGCAGACCGGCCACGCCGGCCGCGCTGGCCACCAGCGCCGGCACGTACACGTAGCCGGCCAGCGTCTCGCCGCAGTCCGGTGTGCACCGGCCCTGGCCGACCAGGAGCGGCGCGATCAGCCACACGCCGGCGGGGATCAGCGGCACCAGCGCCGCCACCAAGCCGAGCCGGGCGCCGAACACCAGGCCCAGCACCAGCGCCTCCATCAACAGCATCAGGCCGGTGTACTGCTGGCTGCCGCGGGCCGCCCCGGCCAGCACGATCAGCAGGTCGGCCGCGGACCCCACCGCCAGCGGCAGCAGGTAAGCCGAGAACGGGATCCGGGGCCCGGGCAGGCCCATCACCCGGCGCACCAGGGTGGGGTTGGCCGAGGCCAGCGACTCGACCGCAGTGCGGCTCAGGTTGAGCTGCTCGAGGCCCGCCTGCAGCCAGTCCTCGCCCCGCTCGACGGCGGCCTCGAGCCGGTTTCGGGCCACCGGGCCGGACTGCTCGAGCACTCTGTCCAGGCCCAGCGTGGCCGCGCCCAGGCGCCGGTGCACGTGCTCGGGCTGGGCCGCGACCTCCATCGGCAGCCCGTCCAGCTCGAACTCGCAGAAGACGGCGTCCTCGCCGTCCAGTTCGCCGCCGTGCAGCGCGAAGCCCGGCCGGTCGGCGTAGGTGCGCTGCATGAGCCGTGCGAACGCCGGCAGGTCGACCGACCGGCACACGATCTCGAGCGGCGTCTGCGCCGCGGCGATGCCCAGCGGGTAGGCGCCGACAACGGCCGGCTGGTAGGGAGCGAGCACATCCAGCAGCCCGTCCGCCTGCAGGCGCTCGTACCAGTCCTCGGTCATGGTGGAATCCTATGGTGCCCCTGGCGCTGGTGGAGATGGAGCAGTTGGTGCCTGGCACGTGCAGGGGGCATCTGCGCGTGCGCGAGGCCCCGCACCGGGAAAAGGCCGGTGCCAGGCACGTGCCTGGCACCGGGCTGCACTGTCAAGGTGGCAGTGAGTCGTTAGAAGGTCGCCTGGGTGTCCTCGGCGTCGGCCACAGGCGGTCCTGCGGGCTCGCCAAGGATGCGCACGAGGTCGGCCTCGGCGACCAGCACGTTGCGGGCTTTGGAGCCCTCGTAGCCGGACACGATGCCGCGCCGCTCGAGCATGTCGATCAGCCGGCCGGCGCGCGTGTAGCCGACCCGCAGTCGGCGCTGCAAGAGCGACACCGACGCGGTCTGATGCTGGGCGACCAGGCGGATGGCGTCCTCCAGCACGGGGTCCTCGTCTCGATCCAGACCGCCGTCCTCGCCGCCGCTGTCGACGGGCTTCTCGAGCAGCTCCTGCTCGAAGTCGGGCTCGCCCTGGCGGCGGCAGGCCTGCACGATCAGCCGCGTCTCCTCCTCGGAGATGTAGGCGCCCTGCACGCGCTGTAGCTTGGACGTGCCCAGCGGCTTGTACAGCATGTCGCCCTGCCCCAGCAGGGCCTCGGCGCCGTTGGTGTCGAGGATCACCCGGGAGTCGGTCTGGGACGACACCGCAAACGCGATCCGGGACGGCACGTTGGCCTTGATCATGCCGGTGATCACGTCCACACGCGGGCTCTGGGTGGCCAGCAGCAGGTGGATGCCGACCGCCCGGCTCTTCTGGGCCAGGCGGATGATGGTGTCCTCGACCTCGGCCGGCGAGACCATCATCAGGTCGGCCAGCTCGTCGATCACGACCAGTACGAAGGGCACCGGATCCTCGCCGCGGGCCGTGCGGATGCGGTTCCACTCGGCCAGGTTGCGGGCCTTGGCGGCACCCATCAGCTCGTACCGGCTCTCCATCTCGCGGACGATGTTCTGCAGCACCAGCGAGGCGTTCTTCATGTTTGTGACGACCGGCGTCAGCAGGTGCGGGATGACCTCGTAGTGGTTCAGCTCGACCCGCTTGGGGTCGACCAGGATCATCCGCACCTGATCGGGCGTCGCCCGCAGCAGGATCGAGCAGAGGATGGCGTTGATGCAGCCCGACTTGCCCGATCCGGTGGTGCCCGCGATTAGCAGGTGCGGCATCTTGGCCAGGTCGCAGCTCACGCCCTGACCCGAGATGTCCTTGCCCAGCCAGGCGGTGAGCGGGCTCGAGGAGGCCGGCGGCTCGGCGTAGATATCGCCCAGCGTGACCAGGTTGGCGGAGCTGTTTGGCACCTCCACCCCGACCGCCTGCTTGCCCGGGATGGGTGCCAGGATGCGGATCTCGGTGGTGGCCAGCGCGTAGGCCAGGTCGTCGCGCAGCTGCGACACCCGGCTGACCTTGGTGCCGGCCGCCAGCTGCAGCTCGTAGCGGGTCACGCGCGGCCCGTTGACCATGCCCACCAGCCGGGCCTCGACACCAAAGCTGGCCAGCGCCTCGAGCAGCTGACGGGCGATCTTCTCGTGATCCTGCGAGCTGCCGGACGATTGCCGGCCGCGCTTGAGGATGGAGGCGGACGGCAACTTGTAGGGCGTGCGCGGCGCGGTGGCCGGCGCCACCAGTGCCGGGGTGACGTCCCCGGTGTCGTCCTCCTCGGGAAGCGCCAGCTGGGCTGACTGCGACTCGGGGTCGGCGGCCGGCTCGGGATCGACCCGGAACTCGTCCACGGCGGGGGGCTCCGGCTCGGGCAGTTCGCCGAAGATGTCTGCGAACTCGCGCTTGCCGTCCAGCGGCGAGTTCTCGGGGTCGTCGCGGCCAGGCAGTGCGCGCAGCGTCGGCCTGGCCGCCGGCCGCTCCCGCACTTTGCGGACAACGTCCTCCGAGAGCTTGGCGCCGGTGCTCGCGGCCTGTGCCACCTGGCGGCCGGACCAGCGCATGCTGAGACCGATCGATCCGCCTGTGATCAGCACCAGGGCGGCCAGTGCGCACAGCGCGATCAGGATCGAGACGCCGATCGGGCCGACCAGGCCCTCAAGGGCAATCCGCAGGTAGGCGCCGATCAGGCCGCCGTGATGCTCTGCGTTCAGGGTCGAGCGGGTGGACACGGCCAGCAGGCCCGCTACCGCCGCCAGCGCGGCGCCGCTTCGCAGCGGGCGCACCTTGAGCAGGTTCGAGCGCAGGAACACCGCCGCTCCGGCCGCCGCCAGGATGACCGGTGCTGCGGCCGTGGCCCGGCCCACCAGCAGGTGCAGCAGCCCGTTCAGCTTGGCGCCCACCACTCCGCCGTCCCAGCCGCCGTACTCGACAAAGCCCAGGAACACGCCCAGCGCGATCAGCGATCCGCCGATCAGGTCGCCCTGGTGCTCAAAGGATGAGGCGCGGCTCGGCGCCCGTTTCCGCTGGGGGGTCGTTGAGCGGAGGGGGGTCGTGCGCGGGCGCCGAGCCGACTTTGAGCCAGCGGCGCGATGGGGTCGTCGCGTCGTTGACCTGGCCATCGCGGACGGAGTTCGCCGCCGTCCGCCCCACTCCTGCAAGCGGACCTGTTCTGTGAGGTGGTGGAAACGACCCGGGTTAGAGGGCCGAGCCGGCGGCCAGGGCGACGAACACCAGCGCCAGGTACAGCAGCGAGTAATGGAAGAGCACCTTGGCGCCATGCGGCGTCGTGTGCCGGCGCAGCTTGACCGCCAACCACAGGAAGCAGGCGCCCAGGCCGGCGGCGGCGACCCCATACACCCACCCCTCCACGCCCAGTGCGACCGGCAGCAGGGTGACGGCGATCATCAACAGGGTGTATCGCAGGATCTGGCGGGTGGTCTCGTCCTCGCCCCGCACCACCGGCAGCATGGGCACGCCGGCCGCCTCGTAGTCGCGGCGGATGAGCAGCGCCAGCGCCCAGAAGTGCGGCGGCGTCCACACGAACACGATCAGGAAGAGCAGGGCCGCGGCAAGCGTCAGATTGCCGCTGACGGCCGCGTAGCCGACCAGCGGCGGCACCGCCCCGGCCGCCCCGCCGATGACGATGTTCTGGGCCGTCCGCCGCTTCAGGTAGCCCGTGTACACCAGCACGTAGAACAGGTTTCCGACCAGCGCCAGGATGGCGGTCAGCAGATTGGTCGTGCAGGCCAGCAGCACGAACGAGAAGGCCGACAGGGCCAGCCCGAACTCGAGCGCGCGCGGCGGCGGCACGCGGCCGGCGGCCACCGGCCGGGCGTCCGTGCGCCGCATGTGCACGTCGATGTCGCGATCCATGTAGTGGTTGAGCGCGCTGGCGCCACCGCAGGCCAGCGCCAGGCCGGCCATGGTGGCCAGCATGGTGAGTGGCGAGGGCAGGCCGCGAGCGGCCACGAACATCCCGCACAGCGCGGTCAGAAGCAGCAGCGACATGATCCGCGGCTTGGTCAGCGTCAGATAGTCGCGAGCCGGCCCGGAGCTGACCTGTTCGCCGCTTCGCACCCGCACGGCCACCACCAGGGCGGCGGCGAATGCCAGCGCAGCGACGGCGATGTGGGCCACGTGCAGCGCGCTCGAACGCCCGGCCAGGGCGATCACCCCGCCCAGCGCGATCTGCGCCCCCAGCAGGCCCAGTGCGGTGGCGACGGGCCCACGCAGATGCGGATGCACCAGCCACGCGGCCACCGCCAGCGCGACCAGCGGCGCCAGCGCCACCAGCGACAGCAGGAAGTGGAAGCGGGTGTAGCCGGCCGCTCCGGCCGCGATCACCCCGGCGGTCGCGGATGCGGCCAGGAGCGCCGACAGCCGAAGCCACGGGCCGGGCGCCTGACTGGCGACCGGCTCGGCGCCCCGGATCGACCTGCGCAGGTGGGCTGTCTGCACGCTCATACCGTACCTGCCGTTCAGCGCACCCGCTCGCGGTGCCGCCAGGCCCAGGCCAGCACGATGAACAGCAGCCCGACCGGCATCACCAGGGTCAGCGGCGCTCCGGCCGAGACGTCGCTTGCGATGCTGAGCAACATTCAGACTCCCTTCGGGTAGGCATGGGCGGTCGAGTGGCGGCGGGCGCGACCTGCACCGCGCTCGTCGTCGCCGGCGATGCGGCCGACCAGGACGAAGACCAGAATGCTCAGGGGCAGCGATCCGATCATCCACATCATGCCAGCCGCGTACTGCTGGTCGGTCATCGCGCTGATCCCGCCGGGGCGGTGCGTGAGCACGGCATAGGCCGGGTATAGCGGCGAGGGCCAGAAGGCCAGGATGAGGGCCAGAAACCACCCATTGAGCAGCGTGCCGATGGCCAGGGCGAGCCGCCAGATGTTGTTCAGCGAGGCGTGCAGGGGCGGCGACTCGAGCACCTGCACCCACAGCAGCACGCCCGTGACCAGAAACATGGTGTGCTCGGTGTAGTGCACCCACTGGCTGCGCAGGGTGAGGTCATACAGGGCCGGCAGGTGCCACGCCCACATGGTGACGTTGAAGGCCACGAAGGCCGGCAACGGGCGCAGCAGCGCGCGCGCCGGCGCGACCGGGCGGGCGCTCACCGCCGGCCGGGCCACTGCCCGTCGAACGCCCAGCGGCAGCGCCCGCCACAGCTGCATCCAGGGCGCCGACAGCACCAGGAGCGGCGCCGCCACCATGGTCAGCAGCAGGTGCTGGGCCATGTGCACCCAGAACAGCTTCCCGGAGTCGGTGTCGATGGGCGAGGCCAGCGCAGCCACCAGGGTGATCAGGGCCAGGCCGAACAGCAGCCCGCGCTGGCGGCGCAGGCTGCGGGCGGCGGCGCCTTCACCCCCCACCCGGCGAGGAGCGCGGCGGCCCCCGGCGACGTACATCGCCCCGGTCAGCAGGGACGCGGCGAACGGCAGGCCGATCTGCAGGCCCAGCACGTCCGCTTACACCAGATACAGCAGGACGAAGCCGCCGGCCATGACCACGGTCAGGAAGGCGGCGACCACACCGAACGCCTCAGCCGAGGCGGCCGTCTCGCCGTCGATCCCGTTCCGCGCCAGGGTGGCGAAGAGCGTCTCCGCCCAGTAGGTCGCGCCCAGCAGGTGCAGGAACATGCAACCGCTGAAGCCCAGCATGACGCTGCCATAGCCGCCCCCGTAGGTGGGTGAGAAGCCGGGGTTGAAGGTCTGCACGGCCTGCAGCACGGCGGCCACGATGATGGCGGCCAGCGCCAGCCCGGCTGGCGCGACCGCCCCCGAGCCGGCTCGCGCGTGGCGGCCGCACATGATCGAGGCCGCTGCCGCCACCACCAGCGCCCCCACCGTCGCGCCGCCCAGCCCGGCCGAGGGGTTGATCCCGGACGGGTGCCACATGTTGTTGGTGTCCAGCGCCCGCAGGTAGACGTAGGCGAACAGGAAGGCCAGGAAGATGAAGATGTCGGCGGCCAGGATCAGGCGAACCCCGGTGAAGGTGTTGCGCTCCTGCAGCTCGCTTGAGGTGGACTTGTGCAGTGCCATGGTCAGTCTCCCGCCACCAGGCCGGGCGCGCCGAACGTGGCCAGCGCCGGAGGCGCGTCAGGGTTGCCGTACTCGTAGGGGCCGCTGAGGATGGTGACGTCCGGCGTGGGCGACGGGATCAGCCACTCCAGGCCGCGCGAGCCCCACGGGTTGGCCTCGGCCGGGATGCGGGTGACGGCCAGCGACCACACGAAGTTGAACAGGAAGACCAGCATCGAGACGCCCAGGCAGAAGGCCGACACCGACACCCAGTCGTTCAGGAACTGCAGGTGCTGGGCGTAGGTGTTGACGCGCCGGGGCATGCCGTCGATGCCGAGCGCGAACAGCGGCAGGAAGGTCGAGTTGAAGAACACGAACATCGTCCAGAAGTGGATCTTGCCCAGCGTCTCGTTCAGCTGCACGCCGACCATCTTCGGCAGGTAGTAGTACATCCCGGCGAAGAAGGCGAAGATCAGCCCGCCCATGATCGTGTAGTGGAAGTGGGCCATCACGAAGTAGCTGCCGTGCAGGGTGACGTCGGACGGCACATCCGACAGGAACACGCCCGAGATACCGCCGATCAGGAAGTTGAAGAAGAAGGCGAGCGCGAACAGCATCGGCACCGTGTACCGCATGCGGGCCCGCCACACGGTGCCCATGGCGGCCAGGAAGACGAAGCCGGTGGGCACCGAGATCAGCTCGGTGGTGAACATGTAGAACGGCCGCAGGGTGGAGTTGATCCCGCTCACGAACAGGTGGTGCTGCCATACCATGAACGACAGCAGGGTGACGCCCAGAAGGCCGCTGATGGCGATCCGGTAGCCCCACAGCGGCTTGCGGCAGAAGACCGGCAGGATCTCCAGCACCAGGCCGAATCCGGGCAGGGCCAGGATGTACACCTCGGGGTGCCCGAAGAACCAGAACAGGTTCTCGTACAGGAACGGGCTGCCGCCGCCGGCCGCGATGTAGAACGAGGTGCCGGTGGTGCGGTCGAGCACCTCCATGCCCAGCGCGGCGATGAAGGTGGGCGGGCCCAGCAGCATCAGCACGGAGGTGGCCAGCATGCTCCACACGAAGATCGGCAGCCGTCCCCAGGTGAGGCCCGGCGCCCGCATGGTGAAGATCGTCACCATCATGTTGAGCGCGTTCAGGATCATCGCGATGGCCGTCAGGAAGAAGGCGAAGATGTAGGCGTCCATGCCCGCGTTGGCCTGCAGGGCGAGCGCCGGGTAGCCGGTCCAGCCGGTCGGGAAGCCACCGTAGGACATGGCCGTCATCAGCACCACGCCGCCCCAGATCAGGAGCCAGAAGGAGAGCGACTCCAGGCGCGGGAAGGCCATCCGCTTGGCGCCGATCATGAGCGGCACGAAGTAGTGCCCGAATGGCCCCAGGATGATGCTGGAGACCATCATCACCATCATCGTCGAGTGCATGCCGACGATGGTCAGATACTGACCGGCCGAGAACACCGGCGGGTCGGGCCGCAGCAGCTCGGTGCGGATCAGCATCGCGTTCAGGCCGCCGATCAGGAAGAAGACGGCGATCCCGAACAGGTACTGGACGCCGATCACCTTGTGGTCGGTGGACATGCGCAGGTAGCGCCCCCAGCCGTCCATGTCCTTGCCACCCAGGTTGGGGCGGTGACCCAGCATGCGCTGGACCGGGTAGTCGAGGAAGCCGAGGCCGGCCATGAAGCCTACGGTGGACAGCACGTAGGCCAAGAGCACGCTGACGTCGTTCTCGTCGATGGCCGCGACCCACTCGGTGCGGGCGCCGATCTTGTGCCCGACCCACAGGCCGACGATGAACATCGCGATCGCGCACACGATGCCCGTGAACACGTTGTAGCGGATCGCTCCGGGGCGGGTCCCTGCGGTCGTCATCGCCATCAGCTCGCCCTCCTCATCAGCCGCCCCGCCGCTGCGGATCCGGGTAATACACGGTCGAGTACGGGAACGACCCCTTGGAACTGAACTGGAACTGGTAGGCCGGGCCGCTCTCCTGCGCACGCTCGGAGTTGATCCAGCTGGCGAAATCGGTCGCGCTCAGGATCTGGCCTTTGGCAGACATCTGGCCATGCCACACGCCGCACAGCTCGGCACAGCGGACGTCGAAGGTGCCGGTCTTCTTGGCGTAGGTGCCGACCAGGTTCTCGGCGCCCGGCACGGCGTCGGCCTTGACGCCCAACTGGTAGGCCCAGAACGAATGGATGACGTCGAGCGAGGTGACGTGGAAGATGACCGGGCGGTCGACCGGGATGGCCAGCTGCCAGGTCTCGAAGTTGCCGTACTGCGGATACCGGTAGGTGAACTCCCACTGCTGGCCGATCACCTGCACCTGCAGCGCATTCGTGGGCGCGCTGGTGATCAGCGAGCCGCCCTGGCCGCCACCGGCGCCGGCGATCCCGTTGTCCGCGTGCAACAGCTCGAACGTGCCGTACACGGCGAGCGCCAGCACGATCGTCGTGGTGGCCACGATCCAGCCCCGGGCGATGCGCGCGTCACCCTTCACGTACGGCCCGTCGGCGGTCAGGTCGGCGCCGGCCCGAAACGCAAACAGGGCGTACACGAAGAAGGTGATCACGCCGATGGCGATGGGCGTCATCACGCACGAGACGACGATGTTGGTGTCGGTCTGCTCGGTGGCGGTGGAGGTCAGGTTGCCGGGCGGCATGTGCGGGCCCAGACCGAAGATGACGGCCAGCACCCCGATCACGGACAGCACGAGCCAGATGACGAGCACGCGACGGGCTTGGGGGGTGAATTCCATCAGCTCAGGAGACGTTCAGGTAGCCGTCCATCCAGCCGACGGTCTGCATCGGGCCGCCGAAGCCGTTCTGGTAGCCGGCGGCGCAGGGGACGAAGCACTGCCACCGGTAGTGGCCGGGGCCGTGCGTCTTGAACGTGAAGGTGATCGTGCGGTGGGTCTGCGAGAGCGCGCACGGGGTGACCGAGCACGGGTTGGGGGCGCCATCCCCCACCCCGACGATGGGCACGGTGATGCCGAGGTCGGGCACGGCGAAGGTGTGCGAGGTGGTGTTGCCGTTGATGAACGGCAGCGACTTGCCATCCACCTGATAGCCCTGCACCCCGCGCGGCTTCGACCAGAACGGGTTGCGCAGGCCGCTGCCGCCGTCGTAGTTGAGGATGGTGACGTGGATCGTGGTGTTGGCGGGCAGGTCGACGATGGTCGAGTGCACCCACTTGCCCTGGGGATTCTTGACCAGGTAGCTGACCCAGTCCGGGTGCGGAACATGGCCGTAAGAGGCCACCGTCATCAACGTGACCGACACCTGGCCGTCCGACGACCGCGTGGCCGCCACAGCCGTTGGCTTGTTTGCCACGTAGGAGACGATGTAGAAGGCGATCAGGGCCGCAACGACGGCCGTGCCGACGAATACGCCGGCGATCCGGGATCCCTTGCTCATAGGCGCCTCACCTCGGGGACGCACTAAACACTTCCCGCCAATCGCGGTCAACGGGGGGTCGGGGACTGTCATCCAGTGTTCATGAACAGCGGCCCAAGACAGCGTCCCGGCGGCCATGCGATACTGGGCCCCGAGGGTTCACCCATGCGCCTCTTGATTGTCGAAGACGAGCCGCTGATCGCCCGCTTCCTGGCCCGTGGCCTGCGTTCCGAGGGCTACACGGTGGTGGTCGCGGGCGATGGTGAGCGGGCGATTGACCGGCTGGCCGGGGGCGGCTGGACCTTGTCATCCTCGACCTCATGCTGCCTGGCCGGGATGGCTTCGAGGTGCTGCGGGAGATCTCCGGCCAGCGGCTGGGCGCTCCGGTGCTGGTGCTGTCGGCCCGGCGGGCGGTCGAGACCAAGGTGGCGGCGCTGGATGCCGGCGCCAGCGACTACCTGGCCAAGCCTTTCGCGCTGGACGAGCTGCTGGCCCGCGTGCGCGCGCTGCTGCGGCGGGGGCCCGCGGAAGCCGTCAGCGAGACGCAGGGCCCGGCTCCGTCCTTCACCCTGGACGGCCCGCAGCGCGAGCTGACTCTCCCCGACGGGCGGCGGGTGCCGCTGTCGGAGCGGGAGTTCGCCGTGCTCGAGTACCTGAGCCGCACGCCCAACCAGATCGTCTCCCGGGAACGGATCCTGAACGCGGTGTGGGAGTACCAGTTCGACCCCCGCTCCAACGTGGTGGACGTCTACGTCGCCCGGCTACGGCGTAAGCTCGAACCGCTCGTCCGCATCGAGACTGTGCGCGGCGGCGGCTACCGCCTGCTCGGCGGCTGACCGGAAGCCGCTCAGTTCGATGGTGAAGGTGGCTCCCTGGCCGGGCGGGCTGATCGTCCACACGCGGCCGCCGTGGGCCTCCACCACCGCCCGCACGATCGACAGCCCAAGGCCGGCGCCGCCCACCCGCCGGTTGCGGCTGCGATCGACGCGGTAGAAGCGGTCGAACACGCGGGTCAGCGCGTGGGCCGGGATTCCGTCGCCGTCGTCGCCGACCGTCAGCTGCAGCAGGCCGCCGCCGGCGTCATGGGCAGCCAGCGCGATGGTGCCGCCGGATCTGGTGTGGCGGACGGCGTTTTCGAGCAGGGCGTCCATCACCAGCACGAGTCTGTCGCGGTCGGCATGCAGGGTGCCCTCGGCCGCCTCCGCAACCGTCCATGTGCGGTCGGCGGCGCTCTGCCAGCGTCGGTACAGCTCGTCGATCAGTTCGGCCACATTGACCGGCGCCGGAGAGACGAACCCGGGTTCGGCTGCGCTCTCCAGCAGCAGCAGGCGATCGATCACGCGATCCATGCGGGCCAGTTCGCCCAGCACCACCGAGCAGGCGTCGTGCACCTCGGCCGGGTTGGGCTGGTCCTGGCGGCGCAGCAGCTCGAGGTGGCCGCGGCCGATCGTGATCGGCGTCAGCAGTTCGTGCGAGGCGTCCGACACGAAGGCCCGCTGGCGATCAAGGCTCTCCTGCAGGTCGGCCGCCAGCACCTCGGCGGTCGCGATCGCCTGCTGTCGGCGGCGGACGTGGAACACCACGGCCAGGAACATCAGCGACATCAGCGGCACCTCGGTCAACTCGGCCGTGTCCTCGCGGCCGACCATGATCGCCAGCAGCGTCATCAGCCCGGTGCTGGCCGTGACCCAGGCCACCGCAGCGATCACACGGCTGGTGCGCCAGGCCCGGAATCCATACAGAATCGTGAAGCTGACGTAGATAAAGTGGAACGGGACAGTTTCCAGACCGTGCGGGCCGTCGGTCAGGAACAGCGCCAGCATCGCCCCCAGATTGGCCAGCGTGAACGCGAACCACGCATATTCCAGCCGGTTTCCGACCAGTAGCCGGCGCACGATGTGGCTCCGCATGCTCGGTCAAGGGTACCAAGCCCCAATCCGCCTGCGCTGGCGCAGCAGTTATCTCCTTTGTACGCGGTTCAGCTTTCCCGATTCTCAAATTCCGGTAAGCTGCCGCGCGATGAGGCGGAGGAGGCTGGTGTTGGCGGGGGCGGGCACGTTGGCGGCGCTCGCGATAGGCCAGGGAATCGCCCTGGCCGCGAGCCCGCCTGCGTCCTCCTGGCAGACGAACGGAGTTGTCCGGGCGATCCGGTTGTCGGGCGGCGTCATGTATATCGGCGGCCAGTTCACGAGCGTCCGGCCGCCGGGCGCTCCGGCCAACTCGGGCTTCGACGTGCCGCGCGACAACGTGGCCGCGATCAGCGAGTCGACGGGCAAGCTGCTGCCCTGGAATCCGGACGTCAACGGCCGCGTGTACTCGATCGCGGTGCGCGGGTCGACCGTGTACCTGGGCGGACTGTTCACCAGTGTGCACGGCGTCGCCCGCTCCAACCTGGCGGCGGTCAGCGCGGCCGGAGCGGTCACCTCGTGGGCGCCGGGCGCCGACGGGGCGGTGAACGTGGTCGCCGTCGGCCCCAACGGGAACCTGTTCGTGGGTGGGGAGTTCAACCGGCTGCACAAGCTGGTGCGCCACCACATCGGGGAGATCAGCGCGGCCGGGGTGCCGTTGCCATGGGCGCCGAACATCGGCCAGGTGACCGGCTTCGCCTGTCCCCCACGCTGCCATCCGACCGTGTTCACGATCGGCTTCTCGGCCGATGCCAAGGATGTCTACTTCGGCGGCCACTTCGGACTGGTCAACGGCGTCGCCCGCAATGAGGCCGCCGAGGTACCGATTGCGGCCGGTGGGACGACGATGGCCTTCGACCCGAACATCTACGCGCCCGCCAACTGCCCCACCTGCAAGACCGTGGAGACCAGCCGCGTCTACCACCTGATCACCACCGCGACCCGCATCTACACCTGCGGGGGCTACTGGAAGGTGAACGGGACGACCCAGTCCTTCAATGTGTCGGCCTTCGACCCGACGACGGGCAAGCTGGTATCGGGCTTCAACGGCGAGGACGACGGCGATACGCCCGGCTGCCTGCTGCGAAACGGGGTGCTGTTCATCGGCGGCCACTTCAACGTGGCCGGGTTCGGCTGCACGCCCGGGGCGCTTTCCAACTGCACGACCCGCCACCACGTGGCGGCGCTGGACGCCGCCACCGGCCAGGTGCTGTCCTGGAACCCCTCGGCCGACTCGGTGCACGGCCTGCTCGTGATCGCCGGTACGACCGACGTGGGCTTCGGCGGCTACTTCACCAAGATCGGCGGGGTTTCGACGCAGGGCGTCGCGCTCTACCGCACGCTGCCGACCGGCTAGGTCGGCCGACCCCAGCCTGCAGGCTTTACCCGCAGCCTGGTCGCGGGTTTACAAGTTCGGGGTCAGGCACCGTCACGAGGTCCGTGACGGTGCCTGACCCCGGTTTGGTTACACCTCGACGACGACCGGCAGCACCATCGGCCGCTTGCCGGTCATCTGCGAGACCATCTCGGCCAGCGCGTCGTGCAGCTGCTGCTGGATCACATGGGTCTCGGTCGTGCGGTGCGCCTGGCCGTCGGCCAGCACCCGGTCGACCGCCAGCTTGGCCTGCTCGACCAGCACGTCGCCCTCTTCGTCGGGTGCGTCGAACCCGCGGATGATCACCTCCGGCTCGGCCAGCACCCGGCCGCTGTCCGAGGCAATGGTGGCGACCACGATCAGCACTCCGTCGGAAGCCAGGTGGCGGCGGTCGCGCAGCACCACGTCGCGCAGGTCGCCCACGTTCAGGCCGTCCACCAGCACGATCCCGGCCTCGATCTGGCCCTCCACCGACAACCCGTCGGCGTCCAGCTCCAGGATGGTGCCGTTGTCCGCCACTCGCACGGCGTGCTCGGGCACGCCGGCCTGCTCGGCAATCCGTGCGTGCGCCTGCAGCATCCGGTACTCGCCGTGGATGGGCATGAAGCTGCGCGGGTGGACCGCATCGATCAGCCGCCGCAGGTCGTCGGCGGCGGCGTGGCCGGACACGTTGACATAGTCGGTGTCGTCGGTCATCACTCGCGCGCCCAGCCGGCACAGCCGGTTGATGGTCTCGTTCACCTTGGCCTCGTTGCCGGGGATGGCGCGAGCCGACATGACGACCGTGTCGCTGGGATGGATCTCCAGGGCCGGATGCGAGCCGTGGGCGATGCGGGCCAGCGCCGAGCGCGGCTCGCCCTGGCTGCCGGTGCAGATGACCACGATCTGGTGGTGCATGAACTCGTCCAGCCGGCGCGGTTTGACCAGCACGTCCTCGGGCACGTCGGCATAGCCCAGGTTGCGGGCGATGTTCAGGTTGCGTGTCATCGAGCGGCCGATCACCGACACCACCCGGCCCCCGCCGGCTGCGGCGTCGATCACCTGCTGCAGGCGGTGGATGTGCGAGGAGAAGGACGTCACGATCACCCGCCCCGGGGCGTTGGCGACGATCTGCCGCAGGCTCGCCCCGACCGTCCGCTCGGACGGCGTCGCGCCCGGCCGCTCGGCGTTCGTGGAGTCGGCCATCAGCAGGGCCACCCCCTCGTCGCCCAGCTGTGTGAGGCGGTCGAGCTCGGTCTTGCGGTCGTCGATCGGGGTCTCGTCCAGCTTGAAATCTCCGGTGTGCACGAGCGCACCGAACTCGGTGTGCAGCACGACCGCCACGGCGTCGGGCACCGAGTGGGTGACGCGCACAAACTCGGCCTGGAACGGGCCCAGCTGGGTGCGCCCGCGCTCCGGCACGATCTCGACCAGCTCGGTGTGCGACAGCAGCCCGTGTTCGTCCAGCTTGGACTTGGCGAACCCCAGCGTCAGCCGGGTGCCCCACACCGGCGCCTTCGTTCCCACCTCGCGCAGCAGGTACGGCAGCGCGCCGATGTGGTCCTCGTGGCCGTGGGTCAGCACAACCGCCTCCAGCCGCTCGGCGTTGTCGGCGATGTAGCTGAAGTCGGGCAGCACGATGTCGATGCCCAGCATGTCGTCGTGCGGGAACGACAGGCCGGCATCGATCAAGATCATGCGGCCGTCGCGCTCGACCACGGTCATGTTCTTGCCCACCTCGCCCAGCCCGCCGAGCGGGATGATCCGCACAGGTCCTGCCACTAGGGTCGGGCTGCCAGCACGCCGGAGCGCTCGAGCGCGGCCGAGATCGTCCGCCGCTCGTCCTCGGTCGCCTCCACCAGCGGCAGCCGCGGGCTGCCCACCTCGAACCCGAGCATGTTCAGGGCCGCCTTCAGCGGGATCGGATTGGTGGTCACCGCCAGCGCGTCCAGCAGCGGGCGAAGCGATTCGTCGATGGCCCGAGCGGCGGCCAGGTCGCCGGCCCGGTGGGCGTCGATCATCCGCCGGTACTCGCGCCCGGCGATGTGCGAGGCGACGCATACGCCGCCCACGCCGCCCAGCTCCAGGAACGGCAGCACCAGGTCGTCGTTTCCGGCATACAGCGTGAGCCCGGTGTCCTGCACAACCTGTCTGGCCTGGTCGAGGTCGGGGGTGGCCTGCTTCACCGCCACCACGTTCTCGATCCGGCCGAGCTCGCCCAGCAGCTGCGGCGGCAGGTTGATGACCACTCGGCTGGGGATGTTGTAGACCATCACCGGCCGCCCCTCGGCGGCCTCCGCGATGGCCTTGAAGTGGGCCACGATGCCGGCCGGCGGGGGCTTGGAGTAGTAAGGCGTGACGACCAGGAAGCCGTCCACCCCGGTGGCAAGCGCCGAGCGGGTGAGCGCCACCGAGTGGTGCGTGTCGTAGGTGCCGGTGTTGGCAAGCACGGTGTGTGCCGCCCCCACCTCCGACACCACCGTCTCGAACAGCTCAAGCTTCTCGCGGTCGTTCAGGGTCGGACCCTCGCCGGTGGTGCCGCACACCACGATCCCGTCGGAGCCCGTCTCCACCAGGTGCCGGGCAAGCCGGCGGGTGGCCTCCACATCCACCGACCCGTCGGCGGCAAATGGCGTCGCCATCGCGGTCAGGAGCTCTCCCAGCGGGGGATGCATCGAACTGAAGTCTACTTGTCCGCTAGAGCAGCGCGTCAAGCCCGACGGTCATCCCCGGCGGCAGGCTGGCGACCCGCCGCACCGCCAGCAGGACGCCCGGCACGAAGGCCTCCCGGGAGCTGGTGTCGTTGCGGATCGTGAGCGTCTCCCCCAGTCCACCCAGGATCACCTCCTGGTGGGCCACGAGGCCCGGCAGGCGCACGCTGGAGATGGGCACGCCGCCGCCCATCCGCTGGTTGGTGGCCTTGGCCGTGCCGGAGGGGGCGTCGCGCTTGCCCTCGGCGTGCAGTTCGATGATGTGCGCGGCAGGCATCAGCGCATGCGCCTGCTCGGCGAAGCGCATCATGAGCACCGCCCCGATGGCGTAGTTGGGGGCGTGGAAGAGCGGCACGCCGGCCTCTCGAGCCAGCTGGTCGATGGCCGCGTGCTCGCTCTCAGCCAGGCCGGACGTGCCGAGCACCAGCGGCACGCCGGCGGCGATGGCTGCCCGGCAGGCCGGGCCGGCCGCCTCCGGCACGCTGAAGTCGACGGCCACGTCCACCCCGCCCGCAGCCAGGCCGGCCGCCAGGTCGAGCCCCAGCGAGGGCGCGGCACGGGCCACCAGCTGGATGTCTGGCTCGGACTCGAAGGCGGGCACCAGCGCCTGGCCGACCTTGCCGGTGGAGCCTGACAGCAGCACGCGGATCATCGGCCGATCGTACCGCCCGGGCCGGGCTGGATCAGCGCTCGGCGGCGCTGGCCAGGGCCGGATTCAGCACCGAGACGGCCTGGGAGAAGCGCTCCGGGGTGGGCCCGATGCCGGCCGCCGACAGCCGCGCGGGGGCGAAAAGCGTGCGGGCCAGGGCGGCGATCGCCTCCGGCTCGACGGCGTCGATCTCGGCGCACACCCGGTCCAGCGACAGCAACTCGGTGTCGGTCAGCACCGACTTGCCGAGCCGGCTGGCGCGGTTGGAGGTGGACTCCATCGACAGCATGATGCGGCCCTTCAGGTTCTCCTTGGCCCGGGACAGCTCGGCCGCGGCGATGTCGCCCTCGGCCATCTGATGGAACTGGTCGGCGATGATCCGCAGGCACTCCTCGAGGTTCTCCTCGCGGGTGCCCACGTACACCCCGATCATGCCGGTGTCGGCGTACTGCGAGGCGTAGGTGTAGACCGAGTAGGCCATCCCCCGCTGCTCACGGATCTGCTGGAACAGCCGCGACGAGGCCGACCCGCCCAGGATCGAGTCCAAGAGCGACGCTGCAAACCGCCGCTTGTCCGACCTCGGCAGCCCCAGCCCGCCCAGGCAGACATGGCACTGCTCGGTGTCCTTGCGCTGGAAGAGCGACCGCGGCGCGGGGTCGTCCAGCCACACCGGGCGCACGCCGGTGGCCGGGTTGGGGATCCGTGAGAGCGGCGCAAAGCGGGTCTCGACCAGGTGGGCCAGCGGCTCGTGGTCCAGGTTGCCGGCCGCGGCAACAACGATGTTCGGGCCGACGTAGCGCTGGTCGTGGTAGCGGCGCACGTCGGCGGCCGAGGCGGTCGAGATGACGTCGGCGGTGCCGATCACCGGCCGGCCCAGGGGATGCTCGTGGAACACCGCCCGCGACACCAGGTCGTGTACCTGGTCCTGCGGCGTGTCCTCGTACATGGCGATCTCCTCCAGCACCACCTCGCGCTCGGAGTCCATCTCGGCAGGGTCGAACTTGGGCGCCAGCAGCATGTCGGCCATCACGTCCAGCGCCGTCTCCAGGTGGGCGTCCAGGACGCGCGCGTAGATGACCGTGTACTCCTTGGCGGTGGCCGCGTTCAGCTCGCCGCCCAGGGCGTCGAAGGTCTGGGCGATCTCCACCCCGCTGTAGCGCGCCGAGCCCTTGAACAACAGGTGCTCGATGAAGTGCGACATGCCGGCCTGGGGGGCCGTCTCGTCGCGCGAGCCGGCGCCTATCCAGATGCCGAGGGAGACCGAGCGCACCGAGCTGACACGCTCTGTGACGACCCGCTCACCGCCGTCGAGCGTGGTGATCGTGTAACGCTGCACTTCACCGGATGCTACCAGCGGCCCCGCCGTCTGCCTCTCCCCCGGCCCGGTCACGACCTCCCAGGTCGGGCGCGTGACGCACCGCCGGGTCGGCGGTCGCGGCCACCGCCAAGCACAGCATGACGGCCGACAGCACGAGCACGCTGGCGGTGGTCGAGACGGTGCTCAGCAGCAGCCCCGCGCCCAGCGAGCCCAGCGGGATGGCGCCGAAGGCCAGGAACAGCTCGGCGCTGGCCACCCGGCTGCGCAGGCCATCCGGCACGAGGGCGATCGCGTAGGCGCCCAACACCACGTTCCACAGCGGCCCGACGGCCGCACAGGCGCCGAACACGATGCCCAGCTCGAGCGGCCCGCCGCCCAGCGCAAACAGCGGGAAGAGCGCAGCCCACACCCAGTTGCAGCCGATCACCACCGTGCGCGGGTGAACTCGCCTCTGCACGGCCGGGGCGGCCAGCGCCCCCAGCACGCCGCCGGCACCGCCGCCGGCCAGCACCAGCCCCACCTGGCCGGCGCCGGCGTGCTCGTGGCGGGCGAGCACGATCACCACCAGCACCAGGGCCTGGAAGAGCATGTTCGAGCCTGCGACCAAGAGCGCCGAGTCGCGCAAGAGCGGCTGCCGCCACAACCAGCCCAGGCCCTCGCGCATCTCCGCCCACACCGCCCGCCGCGCCGCCGGCTCGGCCGGGCTCGCCTGAAACTCGCGCCGGACGGCTCCCAACGTGGCCACCGAAACCGCGTAGGTGGCCGCGTCGAAGGCAAACGGCAACGACCGCGCCAGCCCGAACAGCAGGCCCCCGACCGGTGGCCCGGCCAGCCCGGCGCCGCGTGTGCGGGCCTCGTTTCGGGCCAGCGCCTCGGGCACCTGGGAAGGCGCCACCACATGGGCGATGGCGGCCGGCTCGCCGGCCATGAAGAGGGCCGACATGCAGCCCTCGAGGAACGCGGCGGCCACGATCTGGGGCACCGTGACCACGCCGGCCAGGGTGGCGACGGCCACGCTGGCCAGGGTCAGGCAGCGGACAACGTCCACGATGATCATGGCCCGCCGCCGGTTCCAGCGATCCATCCACACGCCGGCGGGCAGCTGCAGCACCAGGTAGGGCAGAGTCGCGGCGAACCCGGCCAGCCCGGCCTGGGCCGGCGAGTGCGCGATGGCCAGCACCAGCAGCGGGTAGGCGATGGACGACGCGCGGGTGCCCAGCGTCGAGGTGGCCTGCCCCACCCACAGCAGCAGAAAGTCCCGGTTTCGAGAAAGCGGCGGCGGGGCCGGCGGGGCGCTCACCCCGTCCGACCCCGCCGGCCGGCGTTCGCTCTAGCGGCGGTCGCGGCCTCGGTCCCGACCCCGGTCGCGGCCGCCGCCGCCCCGGGGGCGGTCGTCGCGCGGCTCGGGGGCGGGCGTTGCTGCCGCCACCGCGATCAGCTGCTCGGGCGTGATCTCGGTCTCGCCGTCCAGCTTGGCCTGCAGGGTGAGACCGATGCGGCCACGGTCCTTATCCACCTCGACCACCACCACCCGCACGATGTCGCCCCGCTCCATGACCTGGGCGGCGGATTGCAGGCGGTTGCCCTGGGGCAGGATGCGGCTCACATGCAGCAGCCCGTCGACGCCCTTGCGCAACTCGACGAAGGCGCCGAAGTCGGCGATCTTGACCACCTTGCCGGTGTACTCGTCGCCCACCTCGACATCCTTGGTCATTGCCTCGATGGTGCTGCGGGCCTGGTCTGCCAGCTCGCCGTTGGTGCCGTAGATGCGGATCGTGCCATCCTCTTCGATGTCGATCTGCACCTCGTAGTCGGCCTCCAGCGAGCGGATCGTCTCGCCGCCCTTGCCGATCACCATGCCGATGAAATCGGGATGGATCTTGGTCGAGATGATGCGCGGCGCGTGTGCCGCGACCTCGGTTCGCGGCTCGGCCAGCGCCTCCCGCATCTTGGCCAGGATGGCCAGCCGGGCATCACGGGCCTGGGCCAGCGCCTGGCGCAGGATGCCGGTGGTGACGCCCGTGATCTTGATATCCATCTGCAGCGCGGTGACGCCGGCCTCGCTACCGGCCACCTTGAAGTCCATGTCTCCCAGGTGGTCCTCGGCGCCCTGGATGTCGGTCAAGACGACGTAGTCGTCGCCTTCCTTGATCAGACCCATGGCGATCCCGGCCACCGGGGCCGAGATGGGCACGCCGGCGTCCATCAGCGACAGTGTCGAGCCGCACACCGACGCCATCGAGGATGACCCGTTGGACTCCAGGATCTCCGACACCAACCGCAGCGTGTAGGGGAACTCCTCGGCGCTGGGGATGACCGGCACCAGGGCCCGCTCGGCCAGCGCGCCGTGTCCGATGTCGCGCCGCTTGGGGCCGCGCATGAACCCGGTCTCGCCGACGCAGAAGGGCGGGAAGTTGTAGTGGTGGATGTAGCGCTTGGTGTCGTCCAGCGACAGGTCGTCGATGCGCTGCTCCTCCTTGCCGGTGCCCAGCGTGCACAGCGTCAGCGCCTGGGTCTGGCCGCGTGTGAAGAGCGCCGAACCGTGCGTCCGCGGCATCACGCTGACGGAGCAGCTGATGGCCCGCAGCTCGCCCTCGGAGCGGCCGTCCGGACGCCGCTTCTCGACGGCGATCTTCGTCCGCACGGTCTCCTTGTACAGGCGGTCGACGGCGGCCTGCACGGCCGCTCGGGCCGCCGGCTCCAGCGCTCCGTTGGCCTCGCCGTCCGCCTCGACCCGGCTGGGGAACGGCAGCTTGACGTCGGAGGCGATCTGGTCGTAGAGCGTGTGCCGCTTGGCTGACTTCAGCTCCTTGGAGTCCTGCTCGGCGTCGGTCAGGGCCCGGATGCCGTCGCCGAACTGCTCCTTGACGGCGGCGTACACGGCCGCGTCGCGGGCCTCGTTTGCCAGCTGGGCGAACGCGAACCCGAGCCGCTGGCGGTGCAGCACGTCAGCGTCGGTGGAGGTGCCGGTGACCGGCGGCAGCTCGCTGCGAAGCAGGCTGTCGGCGGTGACCGCCAGACCCCCCAGGCCATGTGTGGAGACGGCCTCGGCGAGCACGGCGCCGTGCTTCTGGCGCATCGACTCGGTAACGGCGCCATCAGCCCACTTGGGCTGGCCGGCCTGGGTGGCCAGGTCGATCTGCACCTGGCACAGCTTGCGGATCTCGCCATGGGCCAGCTCCAGCGCGTCGATCAGCGTCTCCTCGGACACCTCGCGCGCGCCGGCCTCGACCATGGTGATCGCCTCGGGAGTGCCGCACACGATCAGATCCAGCGTCGATTCCTTGAGGTCGGGCAGGGTCGGGTTGATTACCAACTCGCCCTCCAGGCGGCCGATCCGCACCGCACCCACCGGGCCCAGGAAGGGCATCGGCGAGAGCATCAGAGCGGCGGATGCGCCGTTGATGGCCAGGATGTCGTGCGGGTGCACCTGATCGGCCGAGAACGTGGTCACGATCACCTGCACCTCGTTCTTGTAGCCCTTGGGCCACAGCGGCCGGATCGGCCGGTCGACCATGCGCGCGGTCAGGATGGCCTTCTCGCCGGCCCGCCCCTCACGCTTGAAGAACCCGCCCGGGATCTTGCCGGCGGCGTACATGCGCTCCTCGACATCCACGGTCAGGGGGAAGAAGTCCGCCCCCTCGCGGCCCTCGGTGCGGCCAACCGCGGTCGCCAGCACCACCGTGTCTCCCTGCCGAACCAGCACCGCGCCGTGTGCCTGCTTGGCAACGGCTCCGGTCTCGAAGCTGATCTCTTTCTCGCCCACCTGGGCTGAGGCAACGATCGCGTTTGATTCAACTGCAATGCTCATATCTCGTCTTCTCTCCTCGGGCCCGCCACAGTGCGGGCCATCCTCCGTCGTGCTCCGGCCCGCCTAGCGGCGCAGCCCGAGCTCCTTGATGAGGGCTCGATAGCCCTCCAGATCGTGCCTCTGCAGGTACGTCAGAAGCCTGCGCCGGCGGCCGACCAGCTTCAGCAGGCCGCGGCGGGAGTGATGGTCGTGCGGGTGGATCTTCATATGCTCCGTCAGCTCCGTGATCCGCTGCGTGAGCAGAGCCACCTGAACGTTGGTCGAGCCGGTGTCCGTGTCGGCTGCGCCGAACTTGGAAATCAACTCGGTCTTCTGGTCTCGGGTAAGCGGCATGCGCTCACCACCTCCTTGCCTTGCGTGTGAGTCGCCGGCATCCCAGGGCTGTGCGGGCAAGGCACGCAGCTCCGCGACGCGGTCAGCCAGCAGGGTAGCAGACGGCTTTCTGGAGCCGTTCGTCTACGATCGCGGCATGGGAAGCACCGCAGTCGTCACCGGCGGCGCCGGATTTCTGGGCTCGCACCTGTGCGAGTACCTGCTGCGCCGCGATTTCCGCGTCATCTGCCTGGACAACCTGGACACCGGCACGCTGGAGAACATCGAGCAGCTGCGCAGCGGCCAGTTCGAGTTTCGCTACCACAACTGCATCGACTACATCGACGTGGACGAGCCGGTGGACGCGGTCTTCCACCTGGCCAGCCCGGCCAGCCCGGTGGACTATCTGCGGCTGCCGCTGCAGACGCTCAAGGTGGGCTCCTACGGCACCCACAACGCGCTCGGCCTGGCCAAGTTCAAGCGCGCCCGCTTCCTGCTTGCCTCCACCTCCGAGGTGTACGGCGATCCCGAGCTGCACCCGCAGCGCGAGGAGTACTGGGGCAACGTCAACCCGGTCGGCCCGCGCGGCGTATACGACGAGGCCAAGCGCTACGCCGAGGCGATGACGATGGCCTACCACCGCCAGCAGGGCGTGGACACGCACATCGCCCGCATCTTCAACACCTACGGGCCGCGCATGCGCCAGAACGACGGCCGGGCCATCCCCAACTTCATCCACCAGGCCCTGAACGCAAAGCCGCTGACGGTGTTCGGCGACGGCAGCCAGACCCGCTCCTTCTGCTACGTGGACGACCTGGTGGACGGCCTCTACCGGCTCGCCATGAGCGACGAGCACATGCCCGTCAACGTTGGCAACCCCAACGAGATGTCACTGCTGGATCTAGCCGAGAAGATCCGCGAGGTGACCGGCACCCGCTCCGAGATCGTGTTCGAGGGGCTGCCCGAGGACGACCCCAAGGTGCGCCAGCCCGACATCACGCGGGCGCGGGAGATCCTCGGCTGGGAGCCCACCGTGACCCTGGATGACGGTCTGCGCAGGACGCTCGAGAGCTTCGGCTTCCGCGACATCGTCGCCTCGACCTGAGCCGTGCTGGAGATCCGTCCGGTGGGCGCTGACGAGGCGCTTCTGGTGCGCGACCTGCGGCTGCGGGGGCTGGCCGAGGATCCCGCGTCCTTCGGCTCACACCTGGCCCGCGAGCAGCCATACACCGAGGAGCGCTGGCGGGAATGGGTGACCGGGCCCAACGTCAGCCCGTTCTTCGCCAGTTTCGTCGCCTTCCTTGACGACACGGCGGTGGGCCTGGTGCTCAGTTGTCGCAACGAAGACCAGCCCGACCAGTTTCACGTGATTGCCATGTGGGTCGCCCCGGAGGCTCGCCGCCAGGGCGTCGGCGGCGCGCTTCTGAGTTCGGCCGAGCGGTGGGCGTCGAGCAACGGCGCCCGATCGACCGTGCTTGGCGTCACGACGGTGGCGGACGCGGCTCGCGGGTTGTACGAGGGCGCTGGCTACACACCGACCGGCGCCACCCGGCCGCTCGATCACATGCCCAGCGTGATCGAGGTCGAGCTTCAGAAGGACCTGCGGGCGACCGCCGGCTGAGTCTGCCGCGGGCCCGCGCGACGCCTCGCGGTATACCCGTCCGCCTCACTGAAGACAACGCCGGTGTTCGCGTTGTCATCGAGCAGGTGGCGAGCACCGTCTGCGGTATGTGATCGCGGTTCGCGGGCGTGTGTCGTTGCTCAACTGTGGCGGTCGCTGTGTGTCGTGGCCGTGGGTGTGACGCGCCGCCCGCCTGCGGGTGTGTGCCGGCCCGGGGCGAGCCTGCGATCAGCGCAAGGCCGCCAACGACCACCGTCAGGGCCCCAAGAGCGCAGATGAGTCGCAGCTTCATGC
This sequence comes from uncultured Actinomycetes bacterium, assembly GCA_963744065.1. Lineage (GTDB taxonomy): Bacteria > Actinomycetota > Thermoleophilia > Gaiellales > JAICJC01 > DASUHT01. Next base: position 87,570 of record CAVUSN010000012.1, read on the forward strand.
TCGCCCAAGTGAGACCAGCTTGAGGGCCGTCTGGTTCCAGGCGGGCTAGGTCGTATGGCTAGGCCGGCACGCCACCGGTTGCCGACAGGTCGAGTCGCCAGTCGTTGCACCACATCAGGTGGCCCTTCGGGTACTCGAACTCGGACGGTCCCAGGAGCTCGAAGCCCAGCTTTCGGCAGATGGCGTTCGATGGCGGGTTCTCGACCGAGGGGAAGGCGTGAAGGAGCCGGTGGGTCTCCTCTGCCCTCGCAATCTCAATCATCAGCCGGGTTGCGGATGTCGCCGCCCCGCGTCCCTGGAACGCCGGTATCACGGCCCAGCCGGTCTCATACACCTGGCCGCCGCGCCATTCGCGCTCCCAGTAGCCGACCCAGCCGACGCCCGCACCAGTGGCTTCGTCGACGATCCTGTACTGCTTCGAATCCGGCTGCTCGTAGCGGGCGTGCCGCTCGGCGATCTTCTCAGGGGTCTCGGGCCCACCGAGATGCTCCATCATCGCGGGGTCGGCGAGACACGCCTGGAGCAGCGGGAGGTCGCCCGTGCCCCACGGCTCGATCCGAACCCCGGATGCGTCGGCGTGCTGGCTCACGCACCGAGTCTAGGCCGCGGGCGGCGAGCGTCGTACCCCGCGAGCCGCGCCGCCGCCTTCCCGAGGGGCGGCGGCGCGGCTTCCACCGCCGCTGCTTGGTGGGGTGGCCAGTTGGCCGTGGTGGTGGTTGTCGTTTGGGTTTCGTGACGGTTTGGGGGTGGGTGGCCAGTTGGCCGTGGTGGTGGATGTCAATTGGATGGCCAGACGCTCTTGTGACCGTTCGTGACTGACACGCGACAGGTCGCCGGGGCAGACTGGGGCCATGCCGATGAACTACCTGCCAACGCTGTACAAGGCGCGGAAGGTGCAGCTGAAGCAGCCGGTGTGCGCGATCTGCATTGACCGAACGCGCGGCAAGACGACCAGAGTCGGGTTCGGGTTTGGCGTCGAGGTGTGGTTGTGTGCAGGGCATGCCAGCGTCGAGTTCTTGGCGGGTCGTAGTGGGCGAGATGCGGTGCTGACGTTGATGCGGACGTGGCAGGCGAACGGGTGTTACACACAGGCGCGCAAGCGGGCGCTGGACGCGCACCTGGCGGGCCTCTCGGCCAGGCCGCGGCGCAGGCGGCCCGGCTCCTACGCGTGGCCCGCGGTCCGGGTCAGGGCAGAGCGGTTGTTCGCCGCGGGCGCGACGACCTCGTCGGTTCTCAACCGCGTCTCGGTGGCCGACTACGGCGTCGGCACCGCGCCCAGCCCGCGCACCATCCGCCGCTGGCGCAGCGACCGCCGCTGGCTCAGCTCAACGGCTGCCGTGAGAGGAAGTCCGTGACCAGGCGGTCGAACTCCTGCGGCCGCTCCATGCTGGGCACGTGCGCGGTATCCGCGATCGTTGCCGACTCGGCATTCGGCAGCGATCGGCCCAGCCGCTCGGCGATCGCCAGCATGTCGGGCTGATCCTGGTCGCCCACCAGCACCAGCGCCGGCTGGCGGATCTCCCCCAGCCGTGCGCCCAGGTCCGGAGCCAGTGGTTCCTCCGGCGCCTGCTCCCAGGTTGGCTCCTGCAGCTCGAACGCGCGCCGCTGCATCTCGCGCACCAGGTCGCGAATCGCCGGGTCGACCACGTCCGGGCCGCGGTGGGGCCCGTCCACCCAGAAGCGCACGTTGACCTCGGCCGCCACGTCCATGTCGCCCTGCTCGAAGGCCGCCTCCTCGGCCGCTCCAAACTCCTTGAACGCCGGTGACCACTCGTGATCCGGGAGCCCCGGCGCCACCAGCACCAGGGCCGACACCCGGTCGGGCTGCGCGAGCGCCACCTCCAGCGCCACCCGGCCGCCCAGCGAGACGCCGACCAGCGTAGCCCGCTCGACCCCCACCGCATCCATCACGTCGAGGAGGTCGCGAGCATTCGAGTACGGCTCGGGCGGCAGCGGTGAGCTGCCGAAGCCACGCATGTCGTAGCGCACGAGCCGAAACCGGCCGGCCAGCGAGGCCCACTGGGGATCCCACATGCGACTGTCGCAGATGCCCTCGTGCACCAGAACGACGGCCGGGCCCGTGCCCGTAACCTCATGATACAGCCCGCTAACGGTGCACCAGCTCCCGGGTGCGGTGCACATCGCGGTGCAGCTGCTGGACGAGATCTTCGATCGATCCGAAGCGCAGCTCGTCGCGCAGCCGGTCGGTGAACTCCAGCAGCAGGTGCTGATCGTAGATATCGCGTCCGAAGTCGAGCAGGTGGGCCTCCACGCGGACAGCCTCCCGGCTGGCCGTGAAGGTCGGGTTGTAGCCGACGCTGATGGCCGCCACATACGAGCCGGATGCCAGGTGCGCACGGCCGGCGTAGATCCCACGCCCGGGCAGGGCGCTGCGCGGCACCGGGTCGAGGTTGGCGGTCGGGAAGCCGAGCTGGCGGCCGCGGCCGTCGCCGTGCGCAACCCTCCCCTCAAGCCATGCCGGCCGGCCCAGCAGCTCGCCCGCGCCGGCTACGTCGCCCTCGGCGATCAGGGCGCGGATGCGCGACGAACTGACCGGCCCGCCGTGCAGCTCCAGGAGCGGCGCCACCGCCACCTCGAAGCCCAGCCGGACACCGGCCTCGGTCAGGCTGGCCAAGTCTCCCTGGGCGCGGTGCCCGTAGCGGAAGTTGCCGCCCACGCTGACGCGGCGGGCCCCCAGCCGTTCGGCCAGGATCTCGGTCGCGAACTGCTCGGCCGTGATCTGAGAGAACTCGGGCGTGAAACGCAGCACAACCAGCTCATCCGGCCCCAGCTCCGACACCAGCTGCGTGCGCCGGGCCAGCGTCGACAGCTCGTGCGGCGAGATCTCCGGCCGCAGCACCGCCATCCGATGCGGGTAGAAGGTGACCACCGTCGAGGTCAGCCCCTGCTCGCGGGCTGCCTGCGCGGCCGACTCGATCACGCGCCGGTGCCCCAGGTGCACGCCGTCGAAGCTGCCCAGCGCCAGCGACCTGCGGCCCTCGGGCACGGCGGCCAGATCCTCATACACCGCCGTCACGCGAACACCGCCACCGGCCGCAGCCGTCCGTCGTCCGGCTCGGCAACTGCGACCAGTTCGCCCAGCGATACCAGGGCCACCGTGCCCTGTTCGCCGGCTGCGGTGATGGGGCGTCCGTTGGCGATCGCCACCAGCTCGCGCTCGGTCAGCTCGCGTTCGGGCAGGTGGCCGAGCGCCGCTCGCGGCGACAGCCGCCACGGGCCGACGGGATCCTCGGCCAGCTGCTCCGGCGTGCCGGCCGCCTCGACGGAGAACGGGCCCACCGCCAGCCGCCGCAGCTCCAGGCAGTAGCCGCTGGCGCCGACGGCGGTGCCCAGGTCGGCAGCCAACTGGCGGATGTAGGTGCCCTTCGAGCAGTCCCGTGCGGATCACCGCCCGCTGCCGCCCGTCGTCGAATGCCTCCACCTCCAGCCGGTCGATCCGCACCGGCCGCGGCGGCGCCGTCACCTGCTCGCCGCGACGCATCCGCCGGTAGCTGCGTTCGCCGTCCACCTTCACCGCCGAGGCGGCCGGCACGGCCTGTTTGAACTCGCCCAGCATGTTGGCGGCGGCCGCGGCCACGTCCGCCAGCGTTGTGCGCAGACCGGTCTCGACCAGTTCACCCTCGGGGTCGAGGGTGGTCGAGGTGGCGCCGAACTGAACGGTGGGCGCGGGTAGCTCTTGTCCAGGCCCGAGGAAGGTGGCAAGCCGGGTCGAGCGGCCAGCCAGCACCAGCAGAAGGCCGGTGGCGAAGGGATCCAGCGTGCCGGCGTGGCCGAGCTTAGCAATACGTG
>CAVUSN010000013.1:0-124961 GCA_963744065.1 uncultured Actinomycetes bacterium
CCGGGCGGCCCAGGCCGAGCTGGTGGCCCACGCCGACGCGCTCGGCATGGTCCTGCTCGGCCCCAACCATCTCGGGTTCGCCAACTTCGTCGACCGGGTGCCCGTCTGCTCCATCCCGGGCCTGCCCCGCGCCGCCGGCCCGGTGGCCCTGCTGTCGCAGAGCGGGCCAGTTCCTCGGCGATGCTCGACTTCGCCACCACGGTGGTGGCCAGGGTGGGAGACCTCGCGGTGGCGCTCGGCGATGACCTGGAGTCACTAGAGATCAACCCGCTGCGTGTTGACGGCGCCGTCATCGAGGCCCTGGATGCCGTGGTGACCTGGACACGAAAGGACGGATCGTGATGCGCACCGCCTTCACCGACCTGCTCGGAGTGCGGCACCCGATCGTCGGGTTCAACCGGTCGCCCGGCGTGGTCGCCGCGGTCACCAACGCGGGCGGCCTCGGCGTACTGGCCGCCTCGGCCTACACCCCGGGCGAGCTGGACGCGCAGCTGACCTGGATCGAGGGCCAGACCGGTGGCAAGCCATACGGCGTGGACCTGCTCGTCCCGGAGAAGTTCGCGGCCGGGGACCCGGGCAACCTCATCGCCAGCTTGCGGGCCCAGATCCCGGCGGAGCATCTCGCCTTCGTCGCCGGCCTGCTGGCCAGGTACGGCATCCCCGAGACCGGCACCGCGCCCGGCCAGGACGAGATCGCCGCCAGCCTCAACCCGGACGGCGCCGCGGCGCTGCTGGACGTGGCGTTCGGCCACCGGATCTCGCTGATCGCCAACGCGCTCGGCACGCCCCCGCCCGGCCTGGTCGCGCGGGGCAAGGCGGCGGGCGTGGTGGTGGCGGCCCTGGTCGGCCAGCCCAAGCACGCCATCCGCCAGCTCGAGGCCGGCGTCGACCTGCTGATCGCCCAGGGCACCGAGGCCGGCGGCCACACCGGCACGATCGCCACCATGGTCCTCACCCCGGAAATCGTGGACATCGCGGGGAGCCGTCCGGTGCTCGCCGCCGGCGGCATCGCCTCCGGGCGGCAGATGGCCGCCGCGCTCGCCCTCGGCGCCGCGGGCGTGTGGTGCGGCTCGGTGTGGCTGTCCAGCGAGGAGGACGTCGCCAACGAGGCCATCAAGGCCAAGTTCCTGCGCGCGACGAGCTCCGACACGCTGCGCTCACCCACCCGGACCGGCAAGCCGGCCCGGCAGCTGCGCAGCGCCTGGCATGAGGAGTGGGAACGGCCGGGCAGCCCGCCGCCGCTGCCGCTGCCGCTGCAGCCGATGCTCGTCAGCGAGGCCTGGCAGCGGATCGACGCAGCCGCCGACGCGGGGCATGAGGGCGCGCTTAAGCTCGAGTCGTTCTTCGTCGGCCAGGTCGTCGGCTCCTTCAGCCGGCTGCGCCCCGCCGCCGAGATCACCCGCCAGATCATCGGAGACTGCGAGGTGCGCCTTGCCGAACTCGCCGCCCTGCTGCCGGCCGCGCCGGCCGCACCCTGACGCTCACGCCGCCGGCCGCCCGCCATCGCCAGCGAACCCCGCAGGAGCATCGTTATGGATCAGCCAGCCGCCACCGGGGACCCCGGCCCGCGCACGCCCGTGCTGGTCGGCGTCGGGCAGGCCTCCGAACGTCTGGGGCAGCCCGGCTACCAGCGCCGTTCGCCGGTCGGGCTGGCCGCGGACGCCGCCCTGAGCGCGCTCGTCAACACCGGCGCCGACCCGGCGCCGGTGGCAGCCGCGATCGACACCGTGGCCGGCGTGCGCCAGTTCGAGATCTCCAACCCGGCGGCGCGGGCGCCGCTGGGCCGCTCCGATAACTACCCCCGGTCGGTCGCCGCCCGCATCGGGGCCGCGCCCACGCGGGCCATCCTGGAGGTCGTCGGCGGCCAGGCGCCCCAGCACCTGGTCAACGAGTTCGCCGCCGCGATCGCCGCCGGCAGCAGCGACGCCACGCTGATCTTCGGCTCCGAGGCCATCTCCACCATCGAGCACTACGCCAAGGCCGGGGACCGGCCCGACTTCAGCGAGCACGCCGACGGCAGCCTGGACGACCGCGGCTACGGGCTGCGCGGCCTGGTCTCGATGCAGCTGGCCGCGCATGGCCTCACCGACGCCCCCAGCCAGTACGCGCTGGCCGAGAACGCGCGGCGGGCCCGGCTCAAGCTGACCCGCGACGAGTACGCGGCGGCGATGGGCGCCCTGTTCGCGCCGTTCACCCAGGTCGCGGCCGGAAACCCGTACGCCGCCGCCCCCACCGCTCGCAGCGCCGCCGAGCTGATCACCCCCACCGAGTCGAACCGGCTGATCGCCGACCCGTACACCCGCTACCTCGTCGCCCGCGAGAAGGTCAACCAGGGCGCAGCCGTTCTGCTGATGTCGGCCGCGGCGGCGCGGCGGCTCGGCATCCCGCCGGACCGCTGGGTGTTCCTGCACGGTCATGCCGACCTGCGGGAGCGGGACCTGCTCGACCGCGCCGATCTGTCCGCCAGCCCGGCCGCGGTGATGGCCGCCCGGCACGCCCTGGAGGTGGCCGGCATCGGTGCCGGGGACCTCGCCACGATCGACCTCTACAGCTGCTTCCCCATCCCGGTGTTCAACATCTGCGACGGCCTGGGCCTGCCGCCGGACGACCCGCGCGGGCTCACCGTCACCGGCGGGCTGCCGTTCTTCGGCGGGGCCGGCAACAACTACTCGATGCACGCCATCGCCGAGACCGTCGAGCGCGCCCGCGCCAACCCCGGCAGCTACGGGTTCGTCGGCGCCAACGGCGGCATCATGAGCAAGTACTCCGTCGGCATCTACTCCACCACGCCGGTGGCCTGGCGCCCCGGCGCCAGCGACGCGCTGCAGGCCGAGATCGACGGCTGGGCCGCGCCCGCGCAGGCGCGGCACGCCGACGGATGGGCGACCATCGAGACCTACACGATCAAGCACGGCCGCGACGGCGCCCGCACCGGCATCGTCGTCGGCCGCCTGGACAAGGACGGGCGCCGCTTCGTCGCCCGCGGTGACGACCGGGACACCGGCATCGTGGACCTGCTGGCCGCGGGCGAGCCGATCGGGGAGCGCGTGCACGTGCGTTCCTTCGGCTTCGGCAACCGGGTCACCACGAGCGGCGCCCAGATGGACAAGCTCTTCCCGCCGGAGCCAGCGGTGCTGCGCGAGCGCTACGAGCACGTCCTCGTCCGCCGGGACGGGCACCTGCTCGAGGTCACCATCAACCGGCCCGAGACCCGCAACAGCCTGCACCCCGCCGCGAACGAGGAGCTCGACCACGTCTTCGATGCCTACTTCGCCGACCGTGACCTCTGGGTGGCGATCATCACCGGGGCGGGCGACAAGGCCTTCTCGGCCGGTAACGACCTGATGTACTCCGCCTCCGGCCAGCCCGTATGGGTTCCCAAGAACGGCTTCGCTGGCCTGACCAGCCGGCGCGACATGCACAAGCCCGTCATCGCCGCCGTCAACGGGTACGCGATGGGCGGCGGCTGCGAGATCGCGCTCGCCTGCCACCTCGTCGTCGCCGACAGCACCGCCCAGTTCGCGCTCAGCGAGGTCAGGGTCGGCCTCGTGGCCGGCGCCGGAGGGGTCGTCCGGCTGCCCCGCACGATCCCGCCGCGGGTCGCCACCGAGATGATCCTCACCGGCCGGCGCATCACCGCGGCGGAGGCGCTTGGCTACGGCCTGGTCAACCGGGTGGTCCCGGCCGGCTATGCGCTGGAGGGGGCGCGGGCGCTCGCCGCGGAGATCCTCGACGGCTCACCCACGTCGGTGCGCATCTCCCTGCACTTGATTGCCGTTAATTATCTCTTTCATAAATCCTCAGTGCAAACTTCCAACAATGGTTAATACCATCGTTTTAGCCACGCCATCATCCATACTCGTTGGTGTCAACATAGTGAAATCCCAATATAATGTACCAGCGGCGGCAAGCCCCGTTGTGTACCAACTTTGGCTTGAAGTGGTTAAGACTAACCCGCTTGCGGGATTTTGACCAACATAATAAGCAGTTACTTTAAATTGATTTGCACCAGCGGTTGATGCTCAGAGTCCATGTATTCCCACCAACTAGTTTGCGCCCTGTAATGCGTAATTCTCTGACGCTGAACCCGTGTTCGTGATATACCAAGTGCAATCGCCGGAAACTACTGGGTTAGACGGCGCAGAACCTTTTGCATAAATTGTCGCAGACGGATTGATAATACCTAAGTTTATGTTGCCGCCTGTATTTGTAAAGTCTGGTGTTCCACCGCTCCCTGTGGTGTAGGTGACATAGGCTGATACAGTTCCAGTAAACGAGCCACTATCACTCCACGTTGCGGGTAATTGCGAGTAAGGTGAACCATACCTAACAGTTCCAACAGCATCATATGCGTAGGCATAGCCGCTACCATGACCGCCGATTGCCACACAGTAGACGCTACCATTTACTAAGGATTGACTAACTGCGTTTGAATCTCTCCAACCCCATCCCGTAGCGGCATTACAAGATACTTCCCCTGATAATCTAGCAGAAGGTTTCGCCGATACAACTGTATAAGCCGCTGAATAAATACCAGGAGAGCCATAAGCGGTATTGCTATATGCTGTGAATTTTGTAATTGTATCACCCGTAGCTGCCGTCCTGATATATGACGTACCGACTGATGCGTAGCAGTTGGATGGAATTCGTCCCTAAATTTGAGCCTATGCTCATATATCCGAATGTATCTCCTACTGGGGCTATGGTGAGAGGGTAATTAGAATTGCCGTTGATTTTCGCAATATAGCCCGTGGTATCTGAAAGTTTTAAAGTGTTTCCACTTACCGACCAATCCATCCATGCCCAAGTACCATCTTTGCCCACCACTTTCATGCGGTAGAGCATCCCGATTTTGCCTGTGGTATTGAGCATAGCTGCTTGAACATCAGTTACCATGCCGCCGCTATTAGTGGAATAAAGTGCGATTGAATTGACTACATAATCAGGGCATGATTCAATGATATTGCCTTGTGCATTAAGCCCATTCGTGTTCTCGCCATCATCAACTACTTTTACAACCTTGTTTGTACCATCACCATCACCGACTAGCGGGCCAGGTTGCCAGTATGCGGCAACATTCTGTGTGGTAAGTGTGAAAGTAATTGAGGAAAATGCAGACTGTTTCTTGATAACAGTGATTACAAGGTTGAAACCACCCAACTCATTGTATTTTGAATCGGTAGAAGTTGCAGCCGTTCCTATAGAGAAGTTAGAATTGCTTGCGCCAACAGTATTGTTAAACTTCCCAGTGTTATTTGCGAGAGTGCCTAATCCTGTAGCCGCAAGCGAGATTTGATGGGTTGTATCGCCCCATTGATTTATCGTGATAACAGGGTCAAGCGTTGAACCAGAATTTGCGCCACCGAATTTGAGATTAGCGTACCCATTATAAGCAAATTGATATTGGTTAGGATTAAGCTGAGAGCCGACAGGATGAGCATATGGCTGTGCGTTATTCTTGATTTGCGCAACGTACTGTTCATGGGGGATAACTTGTCCTACGTTCATGCCAACATAGTCTTGTGAGGCTTGTACTTTTGCGCCGAATACATAGGTATAGCCTACAACAAGAGATAGGACTAGAAATATAGAGGTTACGAGGCTAAGATACTTAATCCATTTTTTACTCATAGTTTTACACTTAATTATAGTCTTGGCAGAAGCCTAAAAACAATACATCTTCAGTCTGTTGCAGATTTTATCATGATATAGGTTCTATTGTTCCTTACTATGTCTGCCACTCTACCGGGGGGGATTCCTGTGCGCTCTGACAATTCGCTGACTGTGTAAGAACAGCCATTTCCAAAATGCAAAGTAGCGATTATATTGCCGAAATCACCGATTGGTTCTTCTGCTTCTGCTTTTTTTGCGCCCTCGCCCGTGAGCGACACACTCGTATGTGGCCCGATATTTACTTTCTTAGTGCCAGGAAAATTAAAACCCATGATATACCTCCTATTTCAACATTGACTTCGGGATAGTTTGCCCAAACGATGTCCACGAGTTGTAAGTATCACCAATCCCATAGGTTGTATAGATTACCGCTCCTATTTTGTGTTCTGACGGCTCGCAATGGTTTCTGAGCCAGTTAAGGCGGCGCTGTATTCCGATTAAGCAGTTAGGATATTTTTCATAGCGTGTGGTTCTTTTGCCCTTTTCATATGCCCATCCATCTTTGTTTGTTCTAATAGCATACCCGATATATTCATTCTCTAACCATGCTACGCCCTTTTCATCCCTGAAACCCGTTGTATCCTTCAAGAATAATACAGGCGAAAGCCTGACTTCATCGTGGACATTGTATTGCCCTTTATCTACATCGGCAACAAGTTCGGTACTGGCATATTGCATCTTGATTAGTTTCGTGTAAGTGAGCAGTATCCTGTTTACTTCAACAGACGGGTTATCAGAATCAACCCCCGCGTTCAAAGCGATATCCCAAACAGCGCAACGACCATCATGTTCTTTCAGCATATTTAGGACTTTGCGCAGATTTACCGCTTTGGGGTCTGTTTCATTGCCTAAGTCTTTTATAATATCAAGCCCGAATTGTGTAATCTCTGCCACAGTTCCACCGAGCAATTCCCACGGCTCTAATACATCAGCTTCGATAGTACGAAGATGTTTAAACTCACGGGTTTTCTTGTTCTCATTCCAAAGGACTTTGGACATATTGCCCATAAATACGTTGGTGTTGGAATCAGATTTGCGGCATTTAATCTCTATCGTTACTTTGGGAAGATACTTGTTTGGGTTTAGTTCGTTGTAATAAGCTGTCATACCGAAACGGCAAAGATGAATATGCCGGAGCAGGTCATCGTTACTTGTCAACATTACACCGAATGGTTCATTTTGCCGCATATAGTGGTGGTATCGTTTGACTTCATCCAGCACGAGCATACCATCCTGAAACATAACTTGCCCTTGCTGTGTTATCGAATACCTGTAGCCCTGCGGACATCAGCGGCTTTTTTCTTTTCTATCACAGCCATCTGAGGGTCTGCTTCATCCGCCAGGTTGCCGAGCGCCACATCGCCCATCATTGAAATCTGCTTCAAAAACTCTGTCTTTGTGAATAAAGTGTATTCCGAATGTTTTACATGAATAGGCGCATGCGGATTGTGTAATTCTAAGTCGTGATATTTTGGCACAAAAAACAAATCAAAGTTCTCATATGGCTTGGAATCCATGATGATATTCTTTGAATAATACCAATTCGCTTTTCTGACTGTGCTATAGCCTAAAACACCTTTGCCATTTCCTAGCGGCCCCCAAAGCAAGATGTTCTCATGGTCAAATATAGATTGCCACTTTAGCGCATTAGCAATTTCGGCATCGTTCAAATAAGGATTAAGCCGAAGCGTAAAGTTATTGCCAGGGAGCATATCCTCATACTTATCTTCATGCCTCATTCTAACGCGCATTTCAGCATTGGCGGCATCCATAGCATCATCCACCGTAACGGCTAATCCCATCTGCCTGTTTCGGGTTTGATACACCTACTAATATCTCTACCCAGTTCCACTCGCATCACTCCCGGCTTACGCCCATGCTTTCTGATGATAGTTTTTCCACTGTTCCGTGCGGATTGTTGTTGCGTTTGCCCATTACACTTAATGAGTGCATGTAAATCTGGTGGCGCAATTCTGCTGAAATTCTAAATAAACTCTTTGCAATCGCCATTACCATCATCGTAATCGGCATAATGTTCTTTTTTGAAAGCATTATGCGCTCTTGATATTCAGCTTGTTGCTCGATTGGAAGTGTAGACTGGTAAAGTTCAGCCTTAATAAGCTGATGCGCAATTTACTTAATCAGGCCATTTCTATTGCAGCCATTTCCGCCATAGGTGTTGTGAGCGTAGACGGCAAAATGGTATTTGCCGATAATGAATTACGCGGCGGTGTTTGCGTGTGCTTTACAAGCTGAATTTGCCACGGCTCACGCGAGATTGCATTTCTTCGTGGGCTTCTTTTTTGTTGTTAGGCATTAGGGCAAAACTCCTAAAGCCCTAAGACCAGTTTGAATATCGGTTATTGCCTTTCCAGTTTTCATGCCGGAATATCCAAAATAGATATTCACGATAGTACTGATAAGCATGATACCTAACACCATATAGATAAGCGTTTTAGTTCCTCATCGCCATTGCAGCTGATTTTCTTAGCGGTTTCCTCGCGCTCATTGGCGGCTTCATGCACCACAGTTTCAGTAACGTGTTCTCCTTGTTAACCGGGCTAATGCGCTTGCGGCTTCCATCGGGTTCGTTTTTCTGAGCGTTACAGGGATAAAACTTTCATCAATATAATATTCGGGGATTGATGATTGCAGTATCGCCCACATCTTAGGCGGATAAGCACCTTGATGCGGCTGTGTAATAGTAGTAACTGTGCCTTATTATTTTCCCCTGTTCCTTTAGTTTTCTTTTTGCCTTTAACCTCAATCTTGCCGCTAACTGGTTTATCACATAGATAATATTCTCTGTTTACGCTATCCGATAATTTACAGGCAAAGGATTTCGTAGACGCTATTTTATGATAATGGGATTGCGCCATCATAAACATAATGACCAATCCGATAGTGATAACAAACACAGGAACACCGATGTAGAGTAATAAGATAGATGCGTCAGATTGCATGATTTACCCTCCTGAATATAAAAAGGGGCTTACCCCTTTGTAAGAGGCAAGCCCCGATTTGCCGTTGTTAGTTTCCGGTCGTCGCCAACCCTGGAACAGTTTACCTATAATATTGACGGACACAGCAACTATAGGAGCAGCCACAGGATGAGTGTGCCCACCTGCTTCTGATGAGCGTTTCGCCGGTAGAAGTGCCGGTTGCGAAAGCTACAATCAGGGCAACGCCGATAACAGGAAGCAACAGTGAATAGACCAGACCGATAAGTGCTGATTTCACGTTACATTCTCCGAGAGGCAAACAGCCTTATAAAACCACATAGTTGTTATTTCCTCTTAGGGGGTTTCCTGCGCCAATGCGCTTTTACATCATAGGCTTTAACATGATATTGAGGGACATGGATTTCGCCTTTGCGTGATCTTTGTTTTCAGGCATTTTATTTTCTCGTTTTAGGCAAACAGCCTTTTACCTACATCCTTATTATCCTACTAATGTTATGTTAGAGTCGTAAAATTTTGGTGGCATTTTTAATAATTATTTTGTGATTGTGAATCCTTCCAATTTTTCCACACAATCCTTTTGTCTCGACTTTGGATAAGAGAAAATGCTAAATGCGCCTGAATTAGCCATCCTCATCGCCGCTTGTTTCGGCATCTCGTTGCGTGCGATATGGAATTTGCAAAATAGTTTTGTGCCCGTCAAAATCCGTGACGATAAAAAACCAATCTCTCTGCATATATCTCCTACATCATCGCCCGATAAACTCCATTACCACTAGACCTATTAACCATCTTTTTTGCGCCACTACTTGATGGATTTTCTGCGATGGGGAATATCTCATTTTTATTTGGAGAAGTGGTTGTTACATTTAACGCGCCATGCCGAATCTACATCTATATTCATAACTGTATTACCCATATCCACAGCCTTAGCTACGGGCGTGACGGGCGCGACTGGTATGATAGGTTTATCTTTCGTTCCCCATTTAACACCCTCTGCTATTTGGGCATTTACCACGGCAGAACCCACGGCCCCTTGTATCGGGCCAGCAGGAAGATTAAAGTAAACCCACGGCTCAACGATTCCGCCCATCAAACCATTGGAATAAACCCTGTCCATGTATTTCCCGATTGGGGCATCGTAGGGCGCATATAGGAACATTGCCGATGCCTGTCAGATACACAGATGCGCCAGCGGGCATTGTCATGCCAGCCTCTTGCTGTAACAGAGGCGCTACGTTAAGGTCGTTCATCCCATGCTCAACCGCATTGATAAGCGTTGGCGAATCGGCAGATAGCGGAGGGATTACGACTGGCGGCGGCGCAGTAGCTACTATATTGGATTCTTTCTGCTGTGCGGTTTTTTGGAGTTCCGCGTGTTCCCATGATTCCACAGAAGCGGGCGCAGTTTGCGGTACGCTATATGCTTGCTGGCGTTGAAAGGGTAAATCGTTTTGTCTGTAATCCACCATAATGAAGCCTCCCTTATATTATTTTACGTTATTCCACTAAATAAATCATTACTGCGTTTGGCTTTTTTGCTGTGGGTATGTATCCCTTTTCGTTCCGATGGGAATATGCTATCGTTTCCCCGCGCCGCTTCCTCGTTTTCAGTAGCTTTAATCTCTAGTTTGCCATCAGGTGTGCTATGGATGCTAAAACTCACAATGCCCATGTGCATTACCCTGTCAGGCGGCGGCGGCGTGTTCCCTAGATACATCTGCAAAGTGCCTTGCGCAGTTTTCACATTAGGGACTATCACAGCGCCAGGAGGCGGATACTTCCAGAATGAAGCTATGTCCTCTTTATCATCTTCATATGGATACTTCCATGCTCTGTATTGATTGCCATGTTTAAAGGTGATTGCGCCAGTAAAAGCCTCTCGTTTAGCTTCTTTTTTATCAGAATCCGAACCACCCCTTCTCGGAATCCTCGTAGGGAATGATTCTTTTACATCCTGGCTTTCGTTGATACTCTCAGCTATCGTTTCAGGGATTGTCTGCGGTATGGTTTGCGGGATAGTCTGAGGTATAGTTTCAGGTATCGTTTGGGGAATAGTTTGCGGTATCGTCTGCGGAATCTGTTGAGGGATTTGCTGAGGTATCTGTTGTGGGATAGTCTGCGGCAGTTGTTGAGGTATCGTTTGAGGGATACTTTGCGGGATGGTTTGTGCCACAGTTCTAGGTATCGCATTAGGGATGGTTTTAGGCGCTTGTTTAGGAATGCTCTGTGCGATATTGCTGTCGAGACAATGCTTGGTTCTGATTAGTTACCACAGTTTGAGATTGTGCTACCGATTGCGCATTGGTAATAGTTTGTGGCTCACCTTGAATATTAGATTGAGTAACATTCTGCACAACTGCATTTTCGTATAATGTTGTGGGTTGCATAATGCCTATTCCCAACTGTGCCGCCAAACTAGCTGAAACCACAGCCAACAATGCGCCTTGTTTTAGTTTATTCCACGCAGATTCAAACAGTACACTAAATTGAGCCGCCGTATCAGAGATAATCCTTGCCTGTGTAGCGGTTACAAGGCTATTAACCTCGCTAGGGAACACACCAGCAACAAGCGATACCCCGTATTTAGAGATTGCGGCAAATATTCCCTGCGTAAATTCAATCAATTTTATATCATCCACGATGCTGGATACAATTCCTGCGCCATTACTAGCAGTTACCGATATGGTCAAATGCTTCATTTAATGTAGAGGCTGGAATATCTATCGTAAAGCCTCTCGCTGTATTGCTAGTAAAGTTGGCTATATCTTGAGGCGATAACGTAACCACCATCCCGTTACTAGCTACTGTTTGAATATGCCCGCCTAGTTTCGCGCCAACATCGGTTGTTTCGTTTAGGTTGTAATCCGATTTAGGCTCGATAGATGTTCTCGCAAAATATGAATCACCCTCAATGGTAATTAAGTCTTGTTGATACATTGATTTAAATGCTGGCATAGATTCCAGCGTTTGAGGAGAAACGTATTTAGGGTATCCGAATTTAAGCTCCAACCCACTAACATCGCCCTCTGGTCTTATCTCTATCATCCCGCCTGGTTGCTCAACATACCGCACCTTGCCAGATTCAACCAATCGGTTTAATTCGTTATACACATCTTGCACTTTATAAACGTCAAATTGTGAACTGGCGGGCGATATGCCTTGTATCGGCGTATTCCCAGTTGCACCGGAAATAATAGAACCCTCATTCAAATAATCTTGGAGCGCATTGATTTTATCAAAAGCAGCCTTAGCCCTTATAATTATATTGGCAGGCAACCTAGCCTCAAAATTAAGCCTATCTATTGAGGCATACACACTACCATTTATATCGTAAGCGTTAATTAGTTCTGTGCCATATAGATTCTCCGCCGATGCCCAACCATCAGTTTGTATTTTCTTGCCGATGCTATCGTAGAGTGAACGGGCAGCACCCGCCGTAGTAATATCACCGCTATACCCTGCCTCTAAGAAATCAGCTATGGGGACTTGGTTGCCTTCCATGTTTACAACAGAAATCCCACTGGCATCACCACCTATACCTAACTTAGCTGAAAGTATATCAGTAGTATCGGCTAAACTAAGTGCTTCACCATCTTTTGTGAGTACCTGTTCTATGCGGTTTAAGGCAGTTACACGATAAGGCGTTTGGATTACATCTATTTTGCCACCAGCCTCTAGCGTAGCAATTTGAGAATCCGTTAAGGGCGGTAAATCTATCGTAGGCTCTACGCCAACTTCTTTCAGCGGAATATTACTTACCACACCATTGGGGTATCTATGAACTATCTTGCCCAATTCATCGTAAACTGTCTTTAACGATTGTGGCAAACCTATTCCGCCAGCCCTGATTTCCCCGATGTTCTCCGAGATTGCTTTTGCAGAATCATTGAAAGACTTAGCTATATTATATAATTCAGTTGCGCCTTCTAACCCATTGGCTTTCGCATAAAGGCTATATGTATTCATATCATCAGTTATTTTAAGCATGGCAGTTTCATCGCCACGCATAAACGCATCCCTGAGTTGTGGGATTTTCTCTGCCCGATAGGCATTTACGGACATTAATGCATCGGATTGCCTGTCTATATTCCTTAACGTAGCGCCCACATTGGTTTGTTCTAATCCTGTTGCACTATGTAAAGCGCCACTGATTTCCGGCAGTGTGCTTAACAGAATCAGTCCTAAACCAGTAGCCCGCTGTTCAGGTGTCATCTTATCCCACTCAAGGGCTACAGATGATAGAAACGCAGTTGTTGTGCCAGCGTTTAATAAAGCAGGCAAAACGATGCCAGTTCCACCAGCTAACGCACCGCCAACCATAAGAAGTTGCCCAACACCGACAGCCCATTGTGCGCCGCTTACGCTTTTGGCATCCTCAATCAAACTGCGCCCCGGTTGGAAGTTTGCGGCAGGTGCAAATCCTATGGGTGTAGAGCCTAAAGATGTTGCGATGATACTCTGAAATTCCAATCCAGCACCATATCTATCTTGATATGCTTTCATAGCATCTTTTACTTTAGGGTTAATCGCGCAATCTCACCGGGAACATTGCCAACCCCATTAATGCGGCGGCATCAGCCTTGATACTAGCGGGGATAAAGGATCTCGCCGCTATTGGTCAGATAATCAAATATGTAGTTTCGCAACGTGGGGATTGTATTTATCCCCGTGGTATCGGCGGCATTATCCACAACCCTTGCTTGCCCTGGTAATTGGGTTAACTTGAACCATATCGCTGGAAGTTACTGGCTGGCATCATTGACTACGCGTGTTTGCCCAGTTACAGGATTAACTTGCAATATCTGGTTAGGTTGCCCCAACAATTTAGTTTGTTCTAATTGCAGCTGAGTAACGGGAATTCGAAGGATTAAATGTCGAGTTAATCTGTCGCTGGTGTCCAACCATTAGCCGCAAACCATCCTAGATTAAGATAACCATTCTGGATTGCGCCTACATCTTGAAAATGGTTATAAGCGCCTTGCAACGCTGTAACTGTGTTATCTACATCGGCACTGTATTAAGTGCATTTGTATAGTCCACTACGCCTTGATATGCCTGCGCAGCGGATTCTACCCTGAATTTAACCCATGTTGGTAAACCGCTTTTTGCAGTGGTGTAAAATTATCCGTAGGCGAAAATCCGCCTTGCAATCCGATATTAAATAATTCCAAATAGGTTAGGATGATTTTGGTTGAATGAATCAATGCCCTCATCATTCAGTAATTGCCTATCGTTGAAGCTCAAACTATTGTAGAAATCGTTGGATACCCATTCACCATCAGCTAACTGTGTATTGTTGGAGACAAAAGTATCATAATCGGCTTTGGCTTTTGCCATGTCTTTATTAAATTCGTTTACGCCTTCATTCGCCAGTTTCGCTCTTAAATCAGGCGATAATGCTAAGAATGAAGCCGAATTTACCCATTCGCCATTATTTAACTGGTAATGAGTTGCTCTAAAAATCTGCTCATTAGCGGCATTCGCGGCTACGTTCTCTTTTTCTTTTGATGCGTTAAATGCGTTTACGCCGCCAGTTTTTAATTCCTGCCTATCTTGCGGTGATAATTTATTGAAATAATCCGTGCTGACATACGAGCCATCATCGAGTTTAGTATATTTTGCTTGTATCTCCGCATTTAACGCTTGCGCTTGTGCATTATAAGCAGTTACGCCTATCTGCATGATCGTTGTTTGCTGTGCGGGTGTAAGATGGTTGAAATCATCCTGGCTCATAAATTCGCCAGCGCCAACAGCGACAACGGATGTTGAAGTGGCAGGGACGGGTGTCCACGATGATGTCGTTACTGTCTCGGTTTGCGCCGGAAACAATTTGAGGTTTAGTGAATGGTAAATCATTCTTGCGATTTTCGGCAAGTTGCGCGTTTTGCAAGAGAGGTGACATTGTTAGATTGTCAGCATTTGCCATATCATTAATGTCCTTGTTACGAAATACCCTATCAGGACAATGAACCCTAAAATCATGCCCACACCTAAAATCGGCTGTAAGTTCAATAAGAATGTCGAAGTTCCTACAAATAGCATGGGCGTTCCAACCGCTAAACCGCCGAGAACATGAGCGCCCTTGCTCACTAAGACAAGAACCAAAGCAAGATAAAGCCCTAGAACCATCATTGTGCCTATTTGTTTGCCAGTAGTGCCAAATATGCCAGCCAAATCATTCATGAATCCAGATATATTCGGCCCTACCGCAGTTACCCAATTCCCACCAGAACCATAAGGCGCTGTCGGTATAGGCTGAACCGGCACAGTAGGGTTGATAACAACCACATTAAATAATTCAGGATGGACTTGCATCAATCCTGGTATTGTGGGGCTGAATATTGCGCCACCCTCATTATTCAGGATTTTGCCGCCGTTTTGTAAATCTGCTGTAGTTAAACTAACGGCACTTGTGGAAGTGGAATAATACAATTCCATATTATGCGCGGTTGCCATAACCCATCCGTTTATGTTGCCTGACCAATCTGTAGATTGCAGTTGATAGCTAACAGCCGGATTAGCCCCAAAATTGCCAACAAGTGCAAGGTAATATCCACTCCCTGCGGTTAAATGCGCTGCCATTGTAGGATCGAGATAAATCGAACCGGGATAATCACCCCAATTCAGCATGGGCGTAGATGCTATCGGCGTTGTGCCATCGGTATCATATAAGAATATAGAGAAATACTGCTTTGAATTTGTAGACTGATAATAAGGTGGGTATGTGTTGATATACTCTAAAGTAAAGAGCATATCACCGTTTTCAAGGAAGTTTCTTGTAACTAGCGCCGATTGAATACTTAAAGTTGTACTGCCATAAACTTAACAAATAATCCGCAGGCGTATCACTTACCCATGCGCTAAACCCGCTATCAGTATTGTGCAACCCGACAGCATTAGCCAACCCGCCAGCGCTATTGCCTTGCCACATAATATAATTAGATGAATCCCCGCTAGGAGCGCTCACAACCAATGCATATTCATTCCCGTTGATTATCGCATCTGTTGTGCCGCCCACAGTATATGATAACAATGTGTAACCAGTAGGGAATAAATTGCCATTCATAGAGTATGACAATAAATCAATGGTGGATATATCGCCACTGACAGAATCCACATCGCGCAACTCTACTACTACAGTTCCCGGCGAACCTACCCTTTTTAATTCAAGCGCGATTTTAGAGATAGTATGCGAATCTATAGCTGTAAACTGTTCAGCCACAAAGTTAGTTCCGTAGATATGCGAACTATCAGAGTTGCCGCCCGTGGTAAAGTTTTCGTAAAGAGTTGAGGTGGTTGCGCTAACAGGCGCTACGATGCCAATACAGGCGATTAAAGCGATAAGCCCGACACTTACTATGCGTTTAATCATATTACCAGCCAATCCTTTTTGCGGTCATGGCTTTATAGATTACCCACACGATAAAAACCAGCCCTAAAAGCGGCAAGGCCTCAAAAAACAACCTCACTAAAGTATCAGGGGTTGAAATGGAACTTGCGGCAGTAAAACCGATATTGATAAAAGTGATATAAGAGGGATAGAGGAATAAGAGGACAATCCCCACAAAGAGCGCCGCCATCACTTGCAATACTTTCATCATATCTTTTGCCTTTATTACCGTACCAGTAGGAACGTATCCGCTAGTTTTTCTTGGTAACTTTAAGGTCGTATAGTTTGCTGCCCTTTGCTCTCTTAACCATTTTGGCACG
The DNA here is from genome assembly GCA_963744065.1 of uncultured Actinomycetes bacterium. GTDB lineage: Bacteria > Actinomycetota > Thermoleophilia > Gaiellales > JAICJC01 > DASUHT01. Next base: position 16,347 of record CAVUSN010000013.1, read on the forward strand.
AGCCTCAGTTGGCGAAGATGCCTCAAAAGTTAATTTACCTGGGAGCGGTGTTGAATTGCGCCCGAACATCCTAGCCTTAAAACTTACAACATACTTAGCCATCTTCTAACTCCTTTTATTTTACTGTAAAACCTACACCTAAATTATGGGATGCCCTATTTACCGCTTTCTTAACCCTTGACTGTAATTCAGATTGTTCTGCTTTGGACATATCCCCTTTCGGTTTGAAAGTTAATTCAGTATGGTTGGCTAAATCCCTTATATACTTTGCGCTCATCGGCTTATGTAGTTTTTCTCGCGCCATCTTCTCTGCTTTCATTTCCCTTTGTGCAAATTGGTAAGCATTGAGTTGTGCGGGCTTATGTCCCAATTGATGATGCGCCTTTTCATGCTCTAAATCTAACTTCGTTGACTTTGGAGTAACGTATATCCGATTGCCTCTAGTAACGCCATGCACTCTCTCATTCGGAAGCGCGAAGCGCCTTTTCATTTCGCTTTCTGTGATAATCATAATATGAGGTTTTTCCATATTTAACGCACCCCTCATTTTATAGATGTAAAATACTCTGCAAGAATGAGAACTGTCATAGACCCGATGTTATAAAGGATTGACAGTCCAAATGCGGCATATACCATTTGGAGAAAAAGCCCCAAGATTGACCATAGCCCCACCTGGAGAAAGCCAGGAATCATGAATAATCCCCATACTTTAGAGATAAAATCACCAAAATTAAATCCCACAATTCCTTTTGAAAAGAGGGTGTAAGTCATACTCACAAGACTAACTATAGGGACATTGTTGATTGTTCCTAGCGTCTGCCCCGCATACATTATCTCAAATAACTGCCCTAATAGAATTAGCGAAACTAAAAACATGAACCAGCCGGGTTTTAATAACATATCATTACCCGTCCATTTCCTTGCCGCCTCTAATCAGCAAAGCACCCACAACAACATATAGAATTATGTAGAATAGTGGCATGATTTGAACCACATACCAAAGCCCTGAAACAAAAGCGCCAGCGATTACGCCACCTAGCGCCGAGTGCGATTTGAAGTAAACCGCAATCCCTGTAATCAATGCTGTAAGAAATGCTAAAACTGCCCATGCGATTTCACGGGGCATCTGTAGACTATCGGCTGCGCCGTTTACCGCAGGATAGAGTAGCGGCACGTTTTCTAACGTCTGATAGTTAGGTGAACCTATCCACCTTGCTACGTTAGGGATTTGTACGGCTGTACCCGTAGAAGTATTACTTGCGCCAGGTATGCCTGCCGCCTGTGTCGTAACCAGTTTAGTTGTGTAAGAGGCTGAATACGTTGCGCCCGAATATCCCCATGCGCTGAAATAGTAAGTCGTTCCGGCTGTCAGATTCAACACTTTGAAAGCACCCGAAGTGCCATTGTAAACAGATACCCCATCACTTGTGGTTGTCGGATATGCCGTTGTGGACATTCTCACTAACGTGCCGCTTGCGCCCGTTCCTAGTGTCCATGTTAATTGAATTGTTATATCCGTTGGCACACCGAGTAGATTTGTAGGCTCATTCACGTTTACCAATGTCGTAAAGGTTTGTTCAGAAGTTGATACAACAGTACCCACACTATTTACAGCTTGCACCCTGAAATAATATGCCGTGCCGGAAGCAAGCCCCGAAATATCAAGATAAGGCGCTGAACCGATTGTGAATGTTCCCGTTACCGCCGTTTTAGTAGTATATGAGCCAAACGCAACCGCCGTATGTGAAACTGTGCCATAGCCGAATGTGATAGTGCAGGGAACACTACCATCACTGATTAAATTGCTATTCAATCTTGCCGTGGTTTTAGCGATATTACTTGCGGCAACCGATGATATTATAGGCAATCCTAAAGTGCTGAATGTGCCTATCGAACTATACGAATATCCTATGGCGTTACTTGCGCGAATCATAAAATAATAGGTTGTGCTTGCTGTTAAGCTGGATATAGCCTTATTCAAGGCGTTGCTAGTAGAAAATGCCCCGGCTAGAGCAACATGGTCTGTGTAGCTTGCATAACTCGCGCTTGCGTAAGATGTCGTGCCGTATGCGAACTCTATTGATACACCGCCAGGATAGCCGCCATCGTTTGTTAATGTGCCGTTAAGTGTAGCCGTTGTCCCTGTGACTGATGTAGCGCCTGTCAGCGTCACAAAAGCGTATCCCTTAGTGTTGAACGATGATTCACCACTCATTACGATATTATTGCTAGTATCTTTGGTTTCAAAACGATAATAATATAGAGTGCTAGTTGTTAAGCCAGTAGCGTTAAAACTTACAGCACCTGCACTATAAGAGCCTGTAAACGTGCCACCATCGCTATGGTTTGTATACCCTGCGAAAGTGCTTTGTGATGTTGTACCCCATGCCCATTGTGTCGAAAGTAAACTTAACTCGCTATTAATCGTTCCATTAAAAGTAGCCACTGTAGCCGCTATCGAACTAGCCGCGCCTATAGTTAATAACGTTGACGCTATAGCAGTAGTCGCGAAACTTTGTTCTGAACTTTGTGCTGATGCGCCATATGAGTTTAACGCCTCTGTCCTATAGTAGTAAGTTGTGCTAGATGCCAGCCCCGATAATGTATAGTCGTAATTATCGCCAGTATTATATGCGCCATACCAGCCGGAATAATGCCCGTAGTCAGCGAAATTAGCATGAGATACAGTATCCCATGCGAACTCGACTTGGCAAGCCTCACCGCCATCATCTTCTACAGTACCATTTATGACCGCGCCTGTAGCAGTTGGGTCGTCAGCACCCCATACATAAACTAGAGGCGTACCGATAAGAGTAGTAAAATAGCCCCCAACTACAGGAGCATAACCATCTGTATTCCCAACAAACCACTGATAAGCATAAGTTGTATTCGGTGATAATCCACCTCTGCCAACAAATACATTGCTAGGGATACCAGTGCTACTAATATTAGTAATCCCTCCGCCAGTTATAAGGACATAACAATCAGTTGTAAGCCCGCCAGTGCCAGAAACATATGCTTCAAAAGACACACTAGTAGAACTAACTGATGAAACACCTAAATCACTGAATGTTGGAACAGCCGCAGAAACAGGGATAACAGGCAAAAGCACAGCCACAATAAGCCCGATAACCGCACCAATTCTAAGAAGTTGTTTGAACATATCGTTTCATCTTGCCTAAATAAATTGTGAGTGCGGCTACGATAGAAATAATCCCAATATCTATAAGAATGTCCCCAACCGAATAGATAACGTAGATATTGCCATGTCGGTAGAGAAAAATATCACCCAACATTTTTAGCTTAGTGCTATCGGTCATATACCCACGCTGCGCCGATAACACTACGCCAACAACATTCACTGGCATTTTGCCGCCATTAAACCAGATAGCTAAGTAGTTACACAAAGCCCCGATAACAATGGGTAACGCCAGCAAATACTTTTTCATTCTACCCTATAACCAACCATGACTCTTATGGCGAATTTTTATCATAGGCGTATGGCGTTTTGGCGCACCTTTTTTCCTAGCAGGTGTAGCCCTTGCCCTGCGTTCTCTTAACAATGCTTCTTCTTTTGAAGCCCTTAACCTTGCTTCTGATGCTTCGGCGGCAATCCGGCGTTGCCTCAACGCGGATTCCCTATCCTTTCTCGCAGCCTCTTTCATGGCTTTAGATTCTCTTTGTATCTGGCTAACTTCTTTAGCACGAATTCAAAGCCGCCCTGTCATGCCCTGGGGTTGTCGCTTTAACCCTCGTTTTTACCCTGTTAAATAAGCCCATTTTATTTAGCCCCCTTGATTAGCTAAAATCTTATTGAGTAAATCTATAATCTGTTGTAATTGTGCCTGTGTAACAGAATCCCTTGTGGATGAATCTATGCCTAATGCAGCAATCTGTTGGGGGATAGAAACCACTGTTGAAGTTGTGGCAGGCGGCTGGTTTGCCGTTGTAGAGGCTGTTAAATGAGATTTAAGCGTATTCCAACCGATACTGCCTAAAACAATGACTATCGCGCCGATTACGACAAACTTTTTCATTTCTTCTTTTTCCTAGACCACCAAAGCGAAGTATGGCATTTAGGGCATTGAAACGGGCGCTCGATACGAGAAAGCCAGCGCCAATCACACTTCAAACAATGCTTTTCTTTCCGTGGATTATTGTTCATATACTTTAATCTAGCACACCACTATGACAAAATACAAGTTAATTTTGTAATATTAGCAAAATATTTTGCCCCGCTAACCTTGCTCAAGGGCTAACGGGGCTGTAAGAAGGAGAGAACATGGCTAACTTATACTTGCGGCAGTCCAAACGACATAGACGAGCAAAGGATTAGGGGGTGGAATGCGCCATGTGATATTTAGGAATAGAGGGATGATACCGCTGCCATTCGGATAGATAGTGAATACGGGGCTTACGAATGTGTAATTACTTGTGCCGATTTGAGTTTGCCACGGAAAACTGCCGAATTGCGATACCACCATGTTTTGAAGCCTGGTAACGGGCGCACTTGTCGCAACGATAAATGATATTTTCACGTTGTTAAAAGTTGCAGCCGATGAATTGGAATACGACACGCTGTAATTGAGTGCATTGGTATCGCCATCGGTTATATTCTGTGTCGCATCTGAAACTAACAAGGAAACTGAATTGGCGAGTGTTGGGGTAATTATGGGAGTTGCCGTAATCGTTGTGGTTACAGTTTGCGCAGGCAAAGTAACGGGCGGGATAACAACTGTAGTCGCGCCTAAGACCGTCGTGGGGATTTCTTTCGTAACTGTCACCCCATTGTTAATTGCCGTTGTCACTGTATTTATGATTGTGTTGGTTATCGTGTGCGTTTCACCGCCGATTGCGGCATCGGTTACTGTGATAGTGGTTAGATACTTCGTAACCCCAGGTGCGCCCGTTGTTACAGTCTTGTACTGCGTTGATATACAGCCCGTTGAAAGTAAAACAACCACAAGGAATAATGCACTAAGTTTTCTCATTCAGTTTATTCTTGGCTTTTTCATACTCATCGGGAGTCACAGTTTTTAGAGTCGTTTCTTTTTCTTGGGACATTAATCCTCCTAAAAATATTTTTCTGTTTTTCTGAGTCTCAGCCGGATAGCTCTAGACAAACATACTATTTAGTTTAACATTAGTTTAGCCGGCTTAAATTCTAATTCCTTTTTTATCAGCTATAATTTTAATTTCATTTAGTATCAAATTAACTTGTTCTTCTATTGTTGTGTTTGAAGTATCAACTTCAACTGAGTCCGGTGCTTTTGTTAGCGGACTTGCTTCGCGGTTTGAATCAATAAAATCTCTGTTTTTTAAATTCTCTTTAACTTTATCAATTGGAACTTCAGCACCCTTTTCAGAAAATTCTTTTGCTCTCCGTTCAGCACGTTCATCAATTCCTGCAGTAGTATAAATATTTTAACATCAGCATTAGGATAAACAACCGTGGTTATATCTCTTCCCTCCATAACACCTCCGCCATCTTTGCCCATTTCCTGCTGCTTTTTTACAAGAATTTTTCTTACACCTTCGATACAGCTTATTTCACTCACATTACTGTTCACTTCAAAAGAGCGGATTTCTTTAGAAACCTCTTCTCCATTAACGGTTATATTAGTTTCACCATCAATAAAACTAAGAACAATATTCAAACTATTTGCTAATTCAATTATCTCACTCGTTTTTCCCATTAGTTTATTTCGAAGAACTAATAATGTAACTGCTCTGTACATCGCACCTGTATCTATATATAGATAATTTAACTTTTTAGCTACAAGTTTTGCGGTTGTACTTTTCCCGGAGCCTGCTGGTCCGTCTATGGCAATGATTAGCTTTTTTGACATAGGGCACAAAAATAGGGATAACTATCTAATTATCAAACGTTTAGGGGATTTGAAATATTAATCGGCCAAGACGAAACTAATTCAGTTCTTTTCCACCAAGTTCCTCAATGATTATTTTTTCGTAATAATTGTAAGGTTTTTGGTGTATTTGGTGCTTTTTGGGTTTATAGTTCGTTTTTCGTTCTTATTAGTAATTCCTTTTTGATTTTTCTGCGCCGAATCTCTAGGTCACTTTTTTGCCAAAAAATTCTCTGGATTTTTTATCGATATAATCTTTATGCATAAGTAAAGATGATTTCTAGTTGTTGGGTCTGATGATTCCAAATTAAGATTTTGTTCCATCGAAGGTTATTGGTTTAACGTTGTTAAAAAGTGGAGTTAATAAAAATGATTTTCTCTACACACATCATCAACAAAACTTTGCCACTTTTGGGTAATTGATTCCAAAATTCAAATCTGTTTGAATACTTGAGAGAGTTTCTATTATCGGTGGAATAAAAGCTTCCGCCTTTGGAGTAGTTTCGGATTTTATTTCAAGTTTTTTCTCAGGTATTACTTGTCTTACCGAATAGGTAGGAGATTTTTTTTCTTTTGTGACAGAATTAGTTTCAGTGTTTTTGATTTCAATATTTCCAGACTCTAATCCGGAAATAATTTCTGATAATGTTGATGACCTTTCCAAACCAACAAGATTGGTTAGCGCGATTTCTATTTTAAGTTTTTGATTGTTAGAAAACCTTAACTCCTGTTGAAGTTTACTTAGGTATTTTAAAATTCTTAATAAATCGCCTTTAGAAAAAGTTTGAATGTAGTTTGCATATTTTGTTCGATAAACTTCTGCACTTTCTACCAGTTCAGTTCTTTCCGTAAGGATAACAGAAAGTATATTTCTAAAGTGTTCTAACAATCCATCAGTAAAATCTATAAAATCCCAGCCATTTTGATAAATTTTATCCGTTGTTTCAAAAACTACATTAAAATTCTTTTCAAGAATCGCATCAGAAATGGTAAAGAACAATTCATCATCAATAAGATTTAACATTTTAGAAACTGTTTCGGAATCAATATTTTCGCCGCAAAAAGAAATCACCTGATCAAATAGACTTTGTGCATCACGTAAAGCGCCATCAGCCTTTTTGGAAATGATTGTAAGTGTTTTATCATCTATGGAAATATTTTCTTCTTTCGCGATGTTACTTAATGTCTTCTTTATCGTATTAAGCTGGATTCTTCGGAAATCAAATCTCTGGCATCTTGAAATAATTGTTAGCGGAACTTTGTGGATATCTGTTGTTGCGCCGCCGACGACTTCATCCAGGCTTTGCCGGCGGGCTACGCGACGCCGCTGGGGGACGCTGGCCGCGGGCTCTCCGCCGGCCAGGTGCGGCGGATCGCGCTGGCCCGAGCGCTGGTGCGGGACGCGTCGCTGCTGGTGCTGGACGAGCCCACCACCAGCCTCGACCCGGTCTCGGCGCAGGCCGTCGCCGACGCACTGGTGGCGCTACCCCGCAGCGGCAGCATGCTGATCGCCACCCACGACATGGATCTGGCCGAGCGGGTGGCCGACCGCATCGTCAGTCTGCGCGACGGCCGCGTCGCGTCTGTGCGGCCCGGCCAGGCGCCTGCGCAGCTGGAGGAGTGGCTGTGATCGGCGTCCAGCCCGGCCGGCCGCTGCGGCGCGTGGCGGCGCTTGGCCGTCCGCACGCCGGCCGGCTTGCGCTGGCCGCGGTGGCCGGGGCGCTGGCCATCGGGGCCGGCATCGGCCTTCTGGCCACATCCGGCGAGTTGATCTCGCACGCCGCCCTGCGGCCGCCCATCCTGGCCCTGTCGGTGGCCATCGTCGGCGTGCGCTTCTTCGGCATCTCGCGGGCGGTGCTGCGCTACCTGGAACGGCTGGCCGGCCACGACGCTGCCCTGCGCGTTCTGGGGACGCTGCGGGTGTCACTCTTCGCCCGTCTGGAGCCGCTGGTGCCGGGCGACCTGCCGGGCGTCCGCAGCGGGGATCTGCTGACCCGGTTCGTGGCTGACGTCGACCAGCTGCAGGAGCTGTGGCTGCGGGTGCTGGGGCCGTTTGCCGTGGGGCTGGTGGCGGGCCTGGGCGCGACCGCCCTGGCGGCCGTGTTCTCGCCCGTCGCGGCGGCTGCCCTTGGCATCAGCCTGATCGCCGGAGGAGTGATCGTGCCGCTGGCCGGCGCTGCGGCTGCCCGGGCTGCCGGGGCCCGCGAGGCGCCGGCCCGGGCCGCCCTGGCCGGAGAGCTGGTGGACGCGCTGGCCGCCGCGCCGGAGCTGGCCGCGTTCGGGGCAGCCGGCGCCGCCCGTGTCCGCGTCGACCTGGCCGACCGTGCGCTTGCCCGCCACCGCCGGCGTACGGCGCTGACGCTGGCCCTGGCCGAGGGTGCGATCACGGTGCTGGCCGGGCTGGCTGTGGTGGCGGTGCTGGCCGCCGCCATCCCGCAGGTCCGCGATGGCCGCCTGGGCGGGGTCTTCCTGGGCGCGCTGGGGCTGCTCGCCCTGGCCGCCTTCGAGGCCGTGCGGCCGCTGCCTGCGGCTGCCGCCGAGCTTGCACGCACGCGGGCCGCCGCCTGCCGGGTGCTGGAGCTGACCGACCGGGAGCCGTCCGTACGCGACCCGGTCGCGCCGGCCGCCGCCGACGGCCCCGGCCGGCTCGAGCTGCGGGCGGTGGGTGTTCGCTACACCGACAGCGCGCCGTGGGTGCTGGATGGCATCGACCTGGTGCTGGAGCCGGGGACCGTGGCCGTCCTGACCGGGCCCAGCGGCTCCGGCAAGACCACGCTGGCCGAGCTCTTGGTGCGCTTCCGCGATCCCGGCCGGGGGGCGATCCTGCTGGACGGGGGCGACCTGCGCGACCTGGCTCAGGAGGACGTCCGCCGGGCTGTCGTGCTGGCCGGACAGGACGCCCACCTGTTCGCCACCTCGATCCGCGAGAACCTCCGCATCGGCCGGCCCGACGCCGCCGCCGACGAGCTGCTCGAGGCCCTGCGGCAGGTCGGCCTGGACGGATTCGTGGACGGCCTGGAGGGCGGGCTGGACACGCAGGTGGGGGAGGATGGGGCGTATGTGTCCGGCGGCCAGCGGCAGCGGCTGGCGCTGGCCCGGGCGCTGCTGGCCAGGCCGCGGCTGGTGATCCTGGACGAGCCGGACGCCCACCTGGACGACGAGACGGCAGACCGGCTGCTGCCCGACCTGGTTGCGGCGGCTCGCGGCGCCGGCGTCGGGGTGCTGCTGATCAGCCATCGGCCGGCCGCGTGCGCCCTCGCCGACCGGGTGCTGGAGCTGGACGGCGGGCGGATCGGGCCTCGTCGCTGACGGCCCCGACGTACACTCTGCAGGCCCATGGCGAGCGATCTTGGAGTGCTGGAGGCGACCCCGCCCGCGTTCACACCCGGTGACGCGGCGGCCATCGCGCAGGAGCTCTTCGGGATCTCCGGGCCTGCCCGCGACCTGGGCAGCGAGCGCGACCAGACGTTCCTGATCGACGCGCACGCCGGGCGGCGTGCTCAAGATCTCGAACCTGGGCGAGCAGCCGGCCACGCTGGATGTCGAGGTGGCGGCCCTGCTGCACATCGCAGCGGCCGACCCCGAACTGCCGGTCGCGCACCAACTGCTGCCGCTGGAGGCCGCCGAAACGCCCCAGCTGGAGCACTACAGGCCACGCTTCGACGGCCCTGACGGCGACGCATTTCGTGCGCATGTTCGAGCGCCTGCACGGGCGCTCCAGTGTCGGCGGGCGGGAACTGGACGACGCCGCGATCGTCGCCTATGGAGCCACCGCCGCCCGCCTGGCCGGGCGCTGCGCGGGTTCTTCCACCCGGCTGCCGGCCGCCACCTGATGTGGGACACCAAGCACGCGCTGGAGCTGCGGCCGCTGGTCGAATCGATCCCCGAGCTCGACCGGCAGGCCATGGTCGGCCGCATCCTCGACCGCTTCGACGAGCGGGTCGCGCCCCGCTTCGCCGCGCCTGCGGGCGCAGGTCGTGCACGGCGACCTGGCGCTCGACAACGTGCTGCTGGACGAGCCGGAACCGGGTCGCCGGAATCGTCGATTTCGGCGACATCGTGCACACCTCGCTGGTCACCGACCTGGCCGCCGCGCTGGCGTCGGTGCTGCGCGGCCGCGACCCCGACGACGTCTTTCGCAGCGCCCGTCTGATGCTCGACGGCTACCAGTCGGTGACGCCGCTCGAGCCGCTCGAGCTCGAGCTGGTCGGCGACCTCCTCGCGGCCCGGCTGGCCGCGATCGTCACCATCAGCGCCTGGCGCGTGCTGCGCTACCCCGAGAACGCCGAGTACATCCCAGACTGGGACGCCGACACGCTGGGCGATGATCGAGCAGTTCGACGGTCTGGGCGCCGACGCTGTGTGCGCAGCGAGCTGGGCGGCTCCGCGGCCGCCGGTCGACGACGCCGAGCTCGCGCGTTCGCCGGCGGCGCGGCGCTCGGCGCCGCGATCACGCCGCCCACCTACGCGCGCGCCGGTGCACGTCGGCCGCCGGCAGGGCGTCTGGCTGTACGAGGCCGACGGCCGGCGGGTGCTCGACGCCTACAACAACGTCCCGGTGGTCGGCCACTGCCACCCGCGCGTGACCGAGGCGGTCGTCCGCCAGACGCGCGCCGCTGAACACGCACTCGCGCTACCTGTACGAGCCGCTGGTCGAGCTGGCCGAGCGGCTGCTCGCGACCATGCCGGCGGAGTCTGGGGCTGGACACGGTGATGCTCGTCAACTCCGGCAGCGAGGCCAACGACCTCGCCTGGCGGATCGCGACTGGCGGCCACCGGAAACGGCGGCGGGCTCGTCACCGACTTCGCCTACCACGGCGTCACCGCCGTGATCGCCGACATGTCGCCGGAGGAGTGGGTGGGCGGCTACCAGCCCGGGTACGTCGAGCGCGTCGGCGGCACTGGACGGCGCCGCCGCCGGCCAGGCCGATCGGCCGCCTGCACGATCGCGGAGCTGGGGCCCGCCGCGATCGTTCCTCGACACCGGGTTCACCAGCGACGGCTTCCTGGATCCCGGCGCCGGCGCAGATGTGGCCGCCATCGCCGACGCGGTGCACGCGGCCGGCGGCCTGGTGGTGGCCGACGAGGTGCAGGCCGGCCACGGCCGCACCGGCCGAGCACCTGTGGTCGTTCCAGCGCTACGGCCTGCGCCCGACGTCGTCACGCTGGGCAAGCCGATGGGAAACGGCTATCCGGTGGCGGCGCTGCGTGACGCGCACGCGATCTGGCCGAGCGGTTCGCCGCCACGACCGAGTTCTTCAGCACCTTCGGCGGCAACCCGGTGGCGGCAGCGGCCGCCGGTCGCCGTGCTCGACGTGATCGACGACTACCGGCTGATCGAGCACGTGCGCCCGGGTCGGGCGCGGCCTCCAGGCGGCGCTGGCGAGCTGGTCGATGGGCATCCCGAGATCGTGGCGGTGCGCGGCACGCGGGCTGCTGATCGGGGTCGAGATGGCCGAGCCCCGAGCGGGCCGGCCGGGTGGTCGACGCGCATGCGCGAGCACGGCGTCCTGATCGGCCGCACCGGGCGGGCCGCAAACGTGCTCAAGATCCGCCCGCCACTGGTCTTCACAGACGAGCACATCCCCGTCTTCACCGCCGCCCTGGCCGCCTCGCTGTCCGATTGAGTCGGTTCGGTGAGCGGTTGGAGAGAGGTCGGTTGAGCAGACCCGGAATCCCTTGACGGAGCCCGACCGCGGCGTCTAAAGACCCGCCTCAGGGGGCATACGGTTCACAGCGATCAGGGGGAAGCCATGCTCGAGGGATCCAGGGTCACGCGCCGTCAGGTGCTCCAGGGGGCTGCTGCGGCCGGGTTGGCGACGGCGGTGGGGGCACCGGCCACCGCGCTTGCGGCCCGCCGCCGCAAGAGCCACAAATTCCCGATCGACCACATCGTTGTCTCCTGCCAGGAGAACAGGTCGTTCGACCACTACTTCGGCTTCGCACCGTGGGCCGGCTCGGCCGGCGTGCCGGCGGGCTACTCGCAGCCCGACGGGTTGGGCGGCAGCATCGCCCCGTATGAGTTCCTGAGCCCGGTCACGCCCGACATCGGCCACGACTGGGGCGCCATGCACGGCTGCTACGACGGCGGCAAGATGGACGGCTTCTACACCACCAACGGCATCGACTGCATGGGCTACTACACCGCCGCCGAGCTGCCCTACTACTACAGCCTGCACAGCCGCTACGCGCTGTGCGCCAACTACTTCCACTCCACCATGTGCCCCACCTGGCCCAACCGCTTCTACCTGGCGGCCGGCACCTCGGGCGGGATCACCACCAACGGCGTGTGGGGCTACGGGGTGCTCGACTACCCCTGCATCCTCGACCTGCTGGACGCCCATGGGGTGACCTGGAAGATCTACAACGAGGGCGGCGTGGACAACGTCCCGGCGGGCGACTCGGACAACGTGTACGTGTTCTTCAAGAACTTCGCTCACGACCCGCGCACGGTCAAGCTGACGGACGACTACCTGAACGACGCCAAGCACGGCACTCTGCCCAACGTGTCGTTCCTGATCCCCAGCTACACCAAGCAGCTGGACGAGCACCCGCCGGCCAACGTGCAGGTGGGCATGCGCCTGCAGCAGAAGATGATCACCGCGCTCGAGCACTCGCCGTTGTGGGGCCGGTCGGCATACCTGCTCACCTACGACGAGTCGGGCGGTTACTTCGACCACGTGGCGCCGCCGCAGCTGGACGCCTACGGGCTGGGCTTCCGGGTGCCCATGTGGGTCATCTCACCGCACTCGCGGCCGGGGCACCTGGAGCACCATCTGTACGAGCACTCCTCGGTGCTCAAGTTCATCGAGACGGCCTTCAGTCTGCCCACGCTGGCGTCCATCAACCACCAGTTCGACGTCTCGACGCCGGGCGGCGCGAACAACGACGCGTCGGGCGGAGCGACCTCCGGACCGCCGGCACCGCCGCGCGACCGGCTGCATCAGATCGGCGACCTCACCGAGTGCCTCCACGTTTGAAGATCCATGGCCGGGTGTCCCAGGTACCGGTGGGCGGCCGTGACGGTCACCATCGTCAGGGCCGGTCGACGGTACCTGGAGGTGGTTCCTCAATGAGCGTCTGCTGCGGCTGGTCTGCGAGCACGCTGGCTGCGTCCCACGCGGCGTGCGGTGCTCAACGTGGTGAAACCACGCCTGCGCTCCGCTCGCCGCTCGATCCTTGCCAGCGTGCCCGCATCCTGCGCCTCGTGACGACGTCATTAAGGAACCACCTCCTGGCACCCAAACTGCTCCATCTCCACCGCCGTGGTGGGCGCCGTCAGCTCTCGGTGCCAGTGGCGCGATCCTCGAGCGCGGCCCAGTAGCCGCGCTCGGGCTCGCCGCCCCTGAGGCCGGCTGCGCATGGTCCGGCGCGACCACGGGCGGCTCGACCGGGGCCGGCACCGACCAGTCGGGCTCGTCCGCCACGGGCGCCGCCCGCCAGCCACCGGGCTGCAGGGACGCCGACGACACGATCCAGGCGGTCAGGGCGATGCCGAGGATGGTGGTCGCCACCCCGACCAGCGCGCCGGAGCCGCTCAGCACCAGCGTGCCGCGGGCGGAGGTGGTGAACTGTCCGGTCACAAGCAGGGTGCCGGCGACCGGCAGGGCGGCGCCGGCGAACGACGCTGCCAGGGCGGTGCCGGCGGTGATCGTGCGGCCGGTCATGCCGGGCAGCAGCGCGACCACCACAACGCCTGTCACCAGGGCCGAGACGGCGGCCGGGATCAGGGCGCCGGCCGAGGTGGCGTGGCGCAGCAGGGCGAAGCTCAGCACGCCGCCCACCAACCCGCCGGCGAACCGAGCGACCAGCACGGGCAGCCACACCGGGCTCCCGCCACCTGACCCAGCCTCGGACCACATATCTGGGGAAAACATCGACACCCGTCGGCGTTCCCTTGAAGTTTTTCTTAGAACCCGTTTCAGAATGAGGTTCGTCGTGAGGTGCAGGGCGCGGTGGTTGCGGGAAGGATCGAGCGGCGAGCGGAGCGCAGGCGTGGCCGGAGGCCACGTTGAGCACCGCACGCCGCGTGGGACGCACCCGCAACCGCCGCGAACCAGCCGCAACAGGACATCATTCTGAAACGGGTTCTTAGAGGGCCGACAACGAGGCAGGTGCGCCGAAGGCGTGCAGGGCCGGCGGCGTGGCCACCGAGCCGTCCGCCTGCTGGCCGTACTCGATCAGCGCCAGCAGGGTGCGGCTGGAGGTGATGGCGGTGCCGTTCAGCATGTGCACGAACTGCGGCTTTCCGCCCGCCGGCCGGAACCGCGTACCCAGCCGCCGGGCCTGGTAGTCGGTGCAGTTGGAGCACGAGGTCAACTCCCGGTAGCGGCCCTGGCCGGGCAGCCACACCTCGATGTCGAACTTGCGCGCGGCCGGGCCTCCCAGGTCGCCGGCGGCGATGTTCACCACCCGGTAGTGGAATCCCAGTTGCTGGGCGATCTCCTCCTCGATCGCCAGCAGGAACTCCTGCTCGTCCCACGAGCGGTCGGGGTGGCAGTAGCTGAACATCTCCAGCTTGTCGAACTGGTGCACGCGGAAGATGCCGCGGGTGTCCTTGCCGGCCGCGCCGGCCTCCCGCCGGAAGCAGCTGGAGAAGCCGACGAAGCGGCGGGGCAGTGTGTCCTCGGCCAGGATCGCCTCACCGATCAGCGATGCCAGCGGCACCTCGGCGGTGCCCACCAGGTACAGATCGTCGCCGGCCACGCTGTACACCTGCTGCTCGGTGTCGGGGAAAAAGCCCGTCCCGTACATGGCCTGCTCCTTGACCAGCACCGGCGGCGAGACCGGCGTGAAACCCTTTCCGCCCAGCTTGTCGAGACCCCAGTTGACCAGTGCGAACTCCAGCCTCACCAGGTCGCCCAGCAGGTAGTGAAAGCGGCTGCCGGACACCCGCCCACCGGCCTCGGTGTCGATCAGGCCCAGGCCCTCGGGGCCGGCCAGGGCCAGGTGGTCGCGCGGCTCGAAACCGAACTGGGGCTGCTCGCCGTGCGTTCGCACCAGCGCCGCGTCCTCGTCGCTCTGGCCTATCGGCGCCGACGGGTGGGGCAGGTTGGGGATGCGCAGCATGAGCTCGCCGATCTCGGCCTCGGCGGCGCTCAGTGCGGCCTCGTCGCCGGCCTGCTGGTCCTTCAGCTCGGCCTGGCGAGCGATCGGCGCGCTCGTGTCGGCGCCGGCCGCCTTGGCCTCGGCGATCGCCTTGGCGGCCGCGTTTCGCTCGGCCCGCACCGCCTCCACACGCGTCTGCAGCTCACGCCTGCGGGCGTCCAGCTCGAGGAACACATCCACGTTTTCGGCCTGGCCCGGGCCGCGCCGGGCCAGCGCCTGGCGCACGCCGTCGGGGTCCGAACGGATCAGCCGTTGGTCGAGCATCAGCTACGAGCCGATACTAGTGCCGCGAGGAAGCCGGCCACACCGTCCTGGCCGACCGGCGGCACCGTCCAGTCGGCGACCTCCAGCAGAGCCGGGTCGGCGTCCGCGACCGCCACTCCGAAGCCGGCATCGCGCAGCAGCTCCAGATCGTTGGCGCCGTCGCCGAAGGCGACAACACTGGCCGGCGGGATGCCCAGCCGCCCGCACACCGTGACCAGCGCCGCCCCCTTGGAGACGCCTGGCATGGCCACCTCCAGGAAGTACGGCAGCGACTTGGCGATGAAGAGGCGCCCGTCGAACTGGCTGCGCAGGTCGTCCTGCAGGCCGTCGAGCCCGGCCGGCTCGCCGACCACCACGATCTTGGTGGTGGGCTCGTGCAGCCACTCCTCCAGGTCGCCCACCGGGTGCGCCTCGAGACGCGCATGGGCGGCGTACGTGCGCGCCTCCTCGTTCAACTCCTCCACGTACAGCCGGTCGTCCAGGTAGACGTTCATGTGAAAGCCGGCGGCGTGCACGGCGCGGATCACCTTTCGCGCCAGAGGCACGTCCATCGGCGTGTGCTGCAACCACTCGCCGGTCACCGGGTCGGCGATCAGCGCCCCCTGGTAGCAGATCACCGGGGCGGTCACGCCCAGCTCGAGGGCATACGGACGGGCCGAGGCGAACATGCGGCCGGTGGCGATGATCGGCCGGATGCCGGCCGCCGCGGCCTGACCCACCGCCGTTCGCAGCCCGTCGGTGAACTCCAGGCTGGGGCCGATGATGGTGCGGTCGAGGTCCATGGCGGCGGCCTGCACCGCCGCCGGGTCGAGGCCCGGTGGGAGCGGGTTGGGGCTCATTGCTTGGTGTGCTCCAGCACGTAGTCGATCACCCGCTGGATGTCGTCGCCCTTGACCAGGTGGGCGGGCATGCCCACCGTGCCATGCTCGATCGCCCGCCGAAGCAGAGCCTCGCTGGGATGCACGGCATACAGGTTGCGGGCGGCGGCCACCGGCGATGGCTGGCCCGGCGCGATCGCGTGGCAGGCCGCGCAGTGCTGCTCGTACACCTCCTGTCGCACGTGCTCTGCGCTCTGTCCACAGCCGCCGGTGACGGCGGCCAGACCGGCGAAAAGGATCGCGACCGTCGTCATCCGCATGCGCCCGAGCGTATCCTTCGCCGGTGGTGGATGCGACGGACAGCGCCCTGTGTGACCTGATCCAGAACGAGTTCCCGATCTCGGAGCGGCCGTTCGCGGATGTGGGCGAGAAGCTGGGCATGCCCGAGAGCGAGGTGCTGGAGCGGGTGAACAGGCTGCGCAAGGACCGCATCGTGCGCCAGATCTCGGCCATCTTCGATACCCGCAAGCTGGGCTACCGATCGATGCTGGTGGCCGCCCGCACCACGCCCGAGGACGAGGAGCGCGCCGCCGCGGTGTTCAGCTCCCACCCCGGCGTCACCCACAACTACCAGCGCGAGCACGACTTCAACATCTGGTTCACGCTGGGCGTGCCGCCCAACTCGGCGCTCGGCCTCGACCGCTCGGTCGAGCTGCTGGGTGAGCTGGCCGGGGTGGAGTCGATCCGCCCGCTGCCGGCCATCCGCTTCTTCAAGATCGGCGTCGACCTGGACATGAAGGGCGGCCGCGACCCGGCGGCCAAGCGTGAGCGGGCCGCCCCCACCAAGCCGGCCCCGCAGCCGGACGCCATCCCGCAGCGCGACATCGACGCCATCCGCGCCCTGCAGGGAGACCTGCGCACGGTGTCCGAGCCGTGGGCGGCGCCCGCCCAGCGACACGGCTTCAGCGTGCCGGAACTGCTCGAGAAGGCGGCCGAGTTCCAGGCCACTGGGCAGATGCGGCGGATGGCGGCCGTGCTCTACCACCGTTCCGCCGGGTTCGTCTACAACGGCATGGGCGTGTGGCGGGTGCCCGACGAGCAGGTCGACCAGATGGGCACCCTGATGGCCTCCTTCCGCGGCGTCTCGCACTGCTATCAGCGCCCGGTTTATCCGGACTGGCCCTACAACCTGTTCTCGATGACGCACGGCCGCTCCAAGCAGGAGTGCGAGGACGTGCTGGACGCGATCGCAGAGGAGACCGGCCTGGACGAGCGGGTGGTGCTGTACTCGACCAAGGAGTGGAAGAAGACCCGCCTGGTCTACTTCAGCCCCGACGCCGAGGAGTGGGAGCGCCGGCACGCGCCCGAGTTGCAGCCTGCCTGATCCCGGTCATCTCACGCCCAGCCGGCGCCCGTCGTTCTTCCCCTGATGCGCCTGCCACCCTTCCAACTCCTGGTCGACGAACACGGCGACGTTGTGCTGCGCTATCTGCGCGCAGCGGTCGGCCGGCAGGAGGCGGAGGATTGCTGGCAGGAAACGATGCTGTCCGCGCTGCGCGCTTACCCGGCGCTTCGAGACGCGCGCAACCTGCGCGGATGGCTGCTTCGGATCGCCCACAACACCGCGATCGACCTGCACCGGGCGACGGCTCGCCGGGCGCTGCCGATGGCCGAGCCGCCGGAGCCGGCGGTCGAGGACTCGGCGACGCCCGAGCCGGAGCTGTGGCGGGCCGTCCGCCAGCTGCCCGGAAAGCAGCGGGCGGCGGTCACCCTGCGCTTCGCCGGGGACATGGACTACCGCGCGATCGGGATCATGATCGACTGCAGTGAGGCCGCCGCCCGCCAGAACGTGCGGGTCGGCCTGGCGGCGGTCAGGAGGGAATGGGGACATGCACGAGCGAGTTCGTGAACTCTCCCGGCGGGCCGCCCAAGAGGGCCTGCTGGATGTGGCATACGCGGAGGTCGATGCGCCGTTCGGGAGGCTCCTGGTGGCGTCCACCCCGGCCGGTCTGGTGCGGGTGGCGTTTGCCTCCGAACCCGATCAGGGAGTGCTGGAGGAGCTGGCCGAGCGGATCTCGCCGCGCGTCCTGGAGGCGCCGGCCCGGCTGGATCCGGTGCGCCGCGAGCTGGACGACTACTTCCACGGCCGCCTGCGCGAGTTCGACCTGCCGATCGACTGGTCGCTGTCGGCCGGCTTCCTGCGCGAGGCCCGGCAGGCCTGCTACGCCATCCCCTACGGCCGGGTGCTGACCTACAGCGAGCTGGCGGCGGCGGCGGGCAGTCCGCGGGCTGTGCGCGCGGCGGGCAACGCCATGGCCCGTAACCCGATCCCGATCGTCGTCCCCTGCCACCGAGTGGTGCGCACCGGCGGCGGGCTGGGCGGCTACGGCGGCGGGCTGGACGTCAAGCGCTGGCTGCTGGCGCTCGAGGGCTCGGGCGACCAGCAGCTGGAGCTGGCGCCCTGAGCCGGGTTCTCAGAGCAGCCGCTCGCCGCCGGCGCCGTAGGCCTCGACCACGGCAAACTCGCAGGCCGAGCCGGCGTAGCCGTCTCGCATCATGCTGAACACCATCACGTCGCGCGGTTGGCCGTTCTCGGCGTCGTTCACGCGGCTGGCCAGCGTCGCCTCGTGTGCGAACCCCAACCGGCGGGGGACGGCGGCGCTGCGCTCGTTCTCGGGCTGGCAGCGGATCTCCACCCAGCGCACCTCGTCCACCTCGAAGGCCACCTTGGTGAGTGCGGCGACGGCCTCGCTCATCAGGCCCTGGCCCTGCAGGTCGGCCCGCAGCCAGTAGCCGATCTCGCGCCCCTGCGGGCCCACCCGCACATGCAGGCCGGTGCCGCCGGCCACCCGCCCGGAGTCGCGTTCGAAGATGCCGTAGATGTAGTCCTCGTCGCGGTCGAACAGTGCCCGGAAGCTGCGCAGCCGCCCGACCTTCTCCTCCAGCGGCTCCGGCTCGTGGGCGGCCCACGGCATCCATGGGCGCAGGTGCTCGAGGCTGTCGTCGATCGCCAGCTTCAGCGCAGAGGCATCGGCCGGCTCCCAGCAGCGGATCTCGAGCCGGTCCGTGAGGATCCTGTAGGCGGGGCCTTCGACGTCGCTCATGCGCTCAGATTAGGCGGAGCAGCGGTCAGCCGCGCGCACCAGTGCGGTGATCCGCTTGGCCACCTCGGCCGGGGCGTAGGCCCGCTGGTAGAGCCGTCCGTACTCTCCGACCAGCTCCGGCCGGGCCTGCTCCAGCCATGGCATGAACTGCTCGCGCACGCCGCGGCGCAGATGCAGGGTGATCGGCGTCAGCGACACGGCGCCGGCCTCCCGGCAGGCCGACACGACGTTGCGGATCTGCTCGGGTGAGTCGGAGATGCCGGGCAGGATCGGCGCCACCAGCACCGAGCACGGCACGCCGGCCTCGGTCAGCCGGCGCAGGGCCTCCAGCCGGCGGTGGGGCGGGGGAGTGCCGGGTTCGGTCTCACGCCACACCCGCTCGTCCACCGTGCCGATCGAGAAGGCGACCCCCACGCCGGTGTGCCGCCGGGCCTCGGCCAGAAGCTCGGCGTCGCGCACGATCATGCTCGACTTGGTCAGGATCGAGAACGGGTTGCGGGCGGCCGTCAGCGTCTCGATGATGCGCTGGGTCAGCCGGTAGCGGCCCTCGGCCGGCTGGTAGGGGTCGGTGTTGGTGCCCATGGCGATGTGCTCGCCCTGCCAGCTGGGCGCCGCCAGCTCCTTGCGCAGCAGCTCGGCGGCGTTCACCTTGACCACGATCCTGCGTTCGAAGTCGCGCCCGGCGTCCATGCCCAGGTACTCGTGGGTGGGCCGGGCGAAGCAGTAGACGCAGGCGTGGCTGCACCCGCGGTAGGCGTTGATGGTGTACCGGAAGGGCATCCGGGAGGCCTTCGGCACCTCGTTCACGATCCGCCGCGCGTGCACGTGCAGGTACTCCACCTCGGGCAGCTCGCGGCGCGGCTCGACGCCGTCGTCGGGATCGAACAGCGTCGGCTGCGCGTGCTCACCCGCCAGCCGCCAGCGAAGCTCCATGCCGGGAGTCTATCGAACACACGTTCGCTTTGCCATCGTGCGAGACTGCCGCCATGACCTACTCGATCCTGGCCCGAGACGCCGAATCCGGCCAACTGGGCGCAGCCATCCAGTCCAAGGCGTTCTGCTGCGGGGTGTCCACGCTGTGGGCCGAGTCCGGCATCGGGATCGTCGCCACCCAGTCGTTCACCGACCCCGGCTATGGGCCACTGTGCCTGCTGGCCATGCGAGGTGGGGCGAGCGCCGAGGAGGCGCTGGCGGGCGCCGTGGCCCGCGACCGCCAGCGGGACGTTCGCCAGGTGGGTGTGGTGTCGAGCATGGGGGATGCCGCTGCCCACACAGGCCAGGGCTGCATCGCCGAAGCCGGCCACGTGACAGCCGAGGGCATTTCCTGTCAGGCCAACATGATGGACCGCCCAACCGTGTGGCCGGCCATGTTGAAGGCCTACGGCGAGGCACAGGGGTCGATGGCCCAGCGTCTGTTGCGCGCGCTCGAGGCGGCTCAGGAAGAGGGCGGCGACTGGCGCGGTCAGGAGGCCGGTCGGGTGCTGGTGGTGACCGGTGAGCCGACCGGCCGCTCGTGGGACGACGTGCTGTGCGACGTGCGGGTGGACAACCATCCCCAGCCGGTGGCCGAGTTGGGCCGGCTGGTGGCCCGCCATGAGGCCCTGGTCGCGATGCGCAAACCGGAGGGGCGGAGCATCGCCGACGCCGTGGCTGCGGCGGCTGACTCGGGCCTGGAGCCGCACGAGGTCGCGCTGGCGGGCCTGCACGCCGCCTGCGATGGCGGCGGCGACCCAGCCGAGGCGCGCGTGTACCTGGACCGCTTGATTGCGCTCGACCCCCGCTACGCCGAGCTGGTCAGGCGGCTGCCGGGCATGGCAGAGATGCTGGGCCTGGAGCCGCCCGGCCCCTAGGAAAGAGGCGGGGAAGAAGGCGGGGTCAGGCACCGTCACGTGATCCGTGACGGTGCCTGACCCCGGTTACAACTCGACGACCTGGGTGTCGTAGGCGACGCCGAACCCCTCCGGCAGCCACTCCTCCAGCTCAGCGTGCGTGCCTGTGCGGTGGCCGATGTGGGTGAAGAGCGTGCGCTTGGCGCGCAGCTTGCGGGCCACCGGCACCGCGTCCTCCATGGCCAGGTGGCCGGCGAACGAGTTCGTCTTCCGGGAGCCGTCGATGATCAGCAGGTCGGCGTCACGAGCCAGCTTGGAGTCGGGTGCGGATCCGGTGTCCGGGATGTAGACGAGGTTCGTCTGCCCGCTGGTGAAGCGCAGGCCGAGCGTCGGCGTGGAGCCGTGCTCGACGTCGAACGGCCGGCAGGCCAGGCCCTCGCCCAGGTCGATGGGGACGCCGGGCGTGACGTGCATGACGCGCATGTCGATGCGGGGGAAGATCCGGCGCAGGTCGCGCTCGGCGGTCTTCGCGATGTGCAGCGGTATGCGGCCCAGCTTGGCCAGGTCGTGCAGGCCCAGCACGTGGTCGTGGTGGGCGTGGGTGATGACGACCTCCTGCGGCAGCGCGCCGGCCCGCCGAAGCTGCGCGTAGCAGTCGGGGCCGGCGTCCACCAGCACCCGGCCGTCGACCAGGATCGACGAGCGCAGGCGGGCGTCTCGGGGGTCGCTCGAGGTGCACTGCGGGCAGTCGCAGCCCAGCCGCGGCAGCGGCCAGGCGGCGCCCGTGCCGAGCAGTTCTATGCGCATCTGACCGGTGAGGGCATGCGCGCAGTATCGTGCGAGGGGTGTCCGCCGCACCCCAGGACGTGCTCGAACTGTTCTCGCCGCCGGTGGCCGGCTGGTTTCGGCGCACGTTCGCCGAGCCCACCCGCGCGCAGCTCCTGGGCTGGCCCGCGATCGCCCGCGGCGAGCACACGCTGATCCTGGCACCGACCGGGTCGGGCAAGACGCTGGCCGCCTTCCTGGCCGCCATCGACCGGCTGTCTGCCGGCGAGTCGCAGGGCACCCGGGTGCTGTACGTCTCGCCGCTTCGGGCGCTCAACCACGACGTCGAGAAGAACCTGCGCGCGCCCCTTCACGGGATCGGCGGCGAGCGCGAGATCTCGGTCGCCATCCGCACCGGCGACACCAGCCAGAGCCAGCGGGCGGCGCTTCGCCGGCACCCGCCCGACATCCTGATCACCACCCCGGAGTCGCTCTACCTGATGCTGACGTCGGGCGCTCGGGAGACGCTGGCCGGTGTGGAGACGGTGATCATCGACGAGATCCACGCCATGGCCGGCTCCAAGCGCGGCGCCCACCTGGCCCTGTCGCTGGAGCGGCTGGCCCACCTGACCGGGCGCGACGTGCAGCGGATCGGGCTGTCGGCCACCCAACGGCCGCTGCACGAGGTGGCGGCATTCCTGGGCGGCGACGGCCGCCAGGTGACGATCGCCGACGCCGGCACCGGAAAGCCGCTCGACCTGCAGGTGATCATCCCGGTCGAGGACATGCGCGAGCTGGGCGGCGCGCCCACCGTCGAGGGCGAGCCGCGGCAGTCGATCTGGCCGGCCATCTACCCGCGGCTCTTGGAACTTGTGCGGGCACACCGTTCGACGCTGGTCTTCGTCAACAGCCGGCGGGCCGCCGAGCGGGTGGCCAACCGCCTGAACGAGCTGGCCGAGGCCGACGTCGCCCGTGCCCACCACGGCTCCATCGCGCGCGAGCAGCGGGTGGAGATCGAGGATCTGCTGAAATCCGGCCAGCTGCCGGCACTGGTGGCAACCTCTTCGCTCGAGCTGGGCATCGACATGGGCGCGGTCGACCTGGTCGTGCAGATCGAGTCTCCCAAGTCGGTGGCGGCCGGCCTGCAGCGGGTCGGCCGGGCCGGCCATCAGGTGGGCGAGCCATCCACCGGCCGCTTCTTCCCCAAATTCAGGGGGGATCTGCTGGAGACCGCGGTGGTGGTGGGCCGGATGCGCGAGGGCGCGATCGAGCACACCAAGGTGCCGCGCCAGCCGCTGGACGTGCTGTGCCAGCAGATCGTGGCGATGACCGCCATGGACGAGTGGGACGTGGGCGAGTTGCATGCGCTCGTCTGCCGCGCCCACTCCTACCACGAGCTGTCCCGGCCGCAGCTGGAGGGCGTGCTCGACATGCTGGCCGGCCGCTACCCGTCCGAGGAGTTCTCGGAGCTGCGGCCGCGGATCGTGTGGGACCGAGCGGCCGGCCTGGTGCGCGGCCGCGACGGCGCCCGGCGGCTGGCCGTTGTCAGCGGTGGCACGATCCCGGACCGCGGGCTGTACGGCGTGTTCCTGGTCGACTCCGGCCACCGGGTGGGCGAACTGGACGAGGAGATGGTGTACGAGGCCCGCTCCGGCGAGGTGTTCCAGCTGGGCGCCAGCTCGTGGCGGATCGAGCAGATCACCCGCGACCGCGTGCTGGTCTCGCCGGCGCCCGGCGTGCCCGGCAAGATCCCGTTCTGGAAGGGCGACGGCATCGGCCGCCCGTACGAGCTGGGTGCGGCCGTCGGCGAGGCGGCCCGCACGCGCAGATTCGGCGACCTGGACGAGTTGGCGGCCGCCAACCTGCACGCCTACCTGGACGACCAGCAGCGGGCGACCGGCGTCGTGCCCTCCGACCGGCACATCGTGGTCGAGCGCTTCCGCGACGAGCTGGGCGACTGGCGGGTGTGCGTGCTCTCGCCGTTCGGCGGCCGCGTCCACGCGCCCTGGGCGCTGGCGGTGGAGACGCGCATGTCGCGCTCGCTTGGGATCGAGGTGGAGGCCATGTGGTCGGACGACGGGATCGCCATCCGGCTGCCCGACTCCGACACGCCGCCGCCCACCGAGCTGATCGCCATCCCGCCCGACGAGCTGGACGACCTGCTGGTCGAGCGGGTGTCCTCCAGCCCGCTGTTCGCAGCCCGCTTCCGCGAGAACGCGGCCCGCTCGCTGCTGCTGCCGCGGCGCCGGCCCGGCGCCCGCACGCCGCTCTGGCAGCAGCGCCTGAAGGCCCACGACCTGCAGCAGGTGGCGGTCCAGTACGGCTCCTTCCCGGTGCTCTTGGAGACCTACCGGGAGGTGCTCTCCGACGTGTTCGAGGTGCCGCGGCTGAAGGAGCTGCTTGGGCGCATCCAGGCCGGGGCGGTGCGCCTGGCCGAGGTCGAGTCCGCCGCCCCGTCGCCCTTCGCCACGTCGCTGCTCTTCGACTACATCGCCAGCTACATGTACGAGGGCGACGCTCCCGCGGCCGAGCGGCGGGTGCAGGCGCTGACCCTTGACCGGGCGCTGCTGGCCGAGCTGCTGGCGGTGGACGATCTGCGCGAGCTGCTGGACGCTGACGTGATCGCCCAGGTGGAGGACGAGCTGCAGGGCATCGGCCGCACGCTGACCGCCGACCAGACGCACGACCTGCTGCTGCGGCTGGGCGATCTGAGCTTGGCGGAGCTGGACTCCCGTGGCGGGCACGGGATCGAGCAGCTTCTGGCCGAGCGGCGGGCGATCGAGGTGGGGATCGCCGGCGAGCGCCGGCTGATCGCCGCCGAGCATGCGGGCCAGTACCGCGACGCCATCGGCGCCGCGCCGCCGCATGGACTGCCCGAGGCCTTCCTGGCCCCGGTCAGCGGCGCGCTGGAGCAGGTGGTGGCGCGCTTTGCCCGCCGTCACGGCCCGTTCACGGCCGACGAACTGCGGCATCGGCTGGGCGTCGATGTGACCCCGGCCGTGCACGCGCTGGTCGAGCGCGGCGAGCTCCTGGAGGGCGGATTCCGGCCAGGCGGCGCCGGGCCCGAGCTGGTCGCCCCGGATGTGCTGCGGCGGCTGCGCCGGCGCACGCTGGCGGCGCTTCGGCACACGGTTGAGCCGGTCGACCAGGAGGCGCTGGGCCGCTTCCTGCCGGCCTGGCAGGGCATCGCGACCGACCTCAGGGGGCCCGGCCGGCTGCGCGAGGTGATCTCCCAGCTGGAGGGCGTGGCGCTGCCGGTGGCCGCTGTCGAGACCGACATCCTGGCCACCCGGGTTGCCGACTACCGGCCGGACTGGCTGGACGCCGCCTGCGCCGGAGGCGAGGTGGTGTGGGTGGGCGCCGGCGAGGGCCGGGTGCGGCTGTACCTGCGCGAGGACGTGGCCCTCCTGCATCCGCCGCCCGAGCCGCGCGAGCATCCCATCCTCGACCTGCTGGCCCGTTCGGGGGCCAGCTTCTTCCGCGATCTGGCGGCAGAGCTGGAGATGGACGAGCGCGAACTGCTGCTCGAGCTGCGCGGCCTGGCCTGGGAGGGGCTGGTCACCAACGACAGCTGGCAGCCGCTGCGCGGCGGGGCCGTGCTGCGGGCGCTGCCGGCTCGGCCGGAGCCCGGGCGACTGCCGTCCCGGCGCACTCGCGCCATCGCCTCGCTGCCGGCGGCGCGCGGCCGCTGGTCGCTGGTCGATCGGCTGCTGCGGCCCGCTCCGGCGCCCCGCGAGCGGGCGCGCTCGCTGGCCGAGACGCTGCTCGACCGGCACGGCGTGCTCACCCGGGCGGCCGTGCTGGCGGAGGGCGTGCCGGGCGGCTTCGCGGCGGTGTACGGCGAGCTGCGGTTGATGGAGGAGGCCGGCATCTGCCGCCGCGGCTACTTCGTCGAGGGGCTGGGCGGCGCCCAGTTCGCCCTGCCGGCGGCCGTCGAGCGGCTGCGCGACCTGCGTGAGCGCCCCGACCGGGCGGCGGCGGTGGTGCTGTCTGCGGTCGACCCCGCCAACCCCTACGGCGCGGCAGCAGCCTGGCCCGAGGCGGCCCGCCGGCCTGCTCGGGCGGCCGGGGCGTGGGTGGTGCTGGTGGGCGGCAGGCCGGGTCTGTACGTGGAGCGGGGCGGGCGCGGGCTGGTGTGCTTCGATCCGGAGCTGCGGGCGCCGGCGGTGGCCGCGCTGGCCCAGGCCGTGCGGGCCGGGCGGATCCGGCGGTTGGCGCCGGAGCGGGTGGACGGCGAACCGCTGGCCGGCACCGAGATGGAGCGGGTGCTGCTCGAGCACGGCTTCCTGCAGGGCCACCGCCGGCTCGTGCTGCGCGCGTAGGCTGGTCACGTGCCCGAGGGACACTCACTGGAGCTGGCCGCCCGCCGGCTGCGCCCGATCGTCGGCCAGCCCGTCATCGGCGGTCCGCTCGAGGGGGCGCGGGTGGAGGCGGTGGAGGCGCGCGGAAAGCACCTGCTGGTGCACGGCGACGGCGGCCGCAGCCTGGACGTGCACCTGGGCATGCACGGCGGGGTGCGCCTGACCGGACCCGGCGCCGGGCGCGGCCGGATCGTGCTGCGAACGCCCGCCGCCGACGTGGTCATCGCCGGCCGGCTGCGCGTGATCGACCGCGTCCGGGAGGGCCGCCGCTGGGCCCCGACCTCTTGCACGGGCGGTTCGATGCAGTCGAATACCTGCGCCGCATGCGGCTCATCGACCGCACGCTGGGCGAGGCCCTGCTCGATCAGCGCGTCGTCGCCGGCATCGGCAACATCGCCCGCTGCGAGGCCCTGTGGGAGCGCCGGGCCGACCCCCTGGCGCCCGTCTCCGAGGTCTCGGACAGGCTGCTCCTGGAGCTGGCTGCGGCCTCCCGGCGGCTGCTGCGGGCGGGCGTCGTGGCCGGTGGCCGGCTGCCCTCGCGGGTCTACCGGCAGACCGGCCGGCCGTGCCCGCGCTGCGGCGGCCGCATCGAGTCCATGCTGCTGGGCGAGGGGCGCCGGCGGCTGTACTGGTGCGCCGCGTGCCAGGTGCGCCGTTGAAGAGGCGGCGACGCGGCATGCCCGATCGCGCCCGCGGCGCGCTGCTCGGCCTGGCCGCCGGCGACGCCCTGGCCGCGCCCCTGGAGTGGCTGCATCCCGAGCAGATCAGCGTCCGTTTCGGGGGGCCGCTGCGCGACCTGGTGGAGCAGTCGCCTTGGCGCCGCGGCGAGTGGACGGACGAGACGGCAATGGCGCTGTGCCTGGCCGAGAGTCTGGTCGACAAGGGCGGCTACGAGCCCGAGGACGCATTCGCCCGCTACGCGATGTGGGTACGCTCGCGGCCGCGCGACCTGGGCGCCGACGTGTCGCACGCGCTGGCCCGGGCGCGCACGCCGGATGAGGCGATGGCGGCCGCTCGCACGGCCGAGGTCTCGCCAGCCGCGGCCACCAACGGGTGCCTGGTGCGGGCCGCCCCGCTGGCCATCCGGTACCACGACGACCAGCGGGCGCTGGATCGCTTCGCGCGACTGGACGCGGGCCTGACCGGCAACGACCCGCAGGCCGGCGAGGCCTGCCTGTGGTTCGACATGACGCTGGCAGCACTGGTGGCAGGGCGCCGCCGCCCGACCTCGACGTCGCTGGTGGCGACACTGGCCGAGCAGGCCGTGGGCATCCCCGCCGACGAGCTGGCAGTGGAGGTGCGGGAGTCGCCGGCCAGCGTGCTGACCGCGCTTCGGGTCGGCTTCGCGGCGGCCTTCGGCCAGGACAGCTTCGAGCACGCGGTGGTATTCGCCGCCAACCTGGGCGGCGATGCCGACGCGGACGCGGCGGTGGCCGGCGCGCTGGCCGGGGCCCGCTTCGGCGCCGGGGCGATCCCCGAGCGGTGGCTCGAGCCGCTGCTCGACCGGGCCCGCATCGCCGGCTTGGCGGTGCGCCTGCTGCGCCGGTAAGCTACTGGTGGCAAACGGCACGACCCTGGAGGTGCATGGTGAAGGTCGTCCTCACGGCGCGGCGTCTGCGGGCAGGCGCGTACGAGCGCTTCCGCCGGGCCTGGGAGCCCGACGGCTGGCCGGACGGCATGATCAAGGCCTACCTGCTGCGCGATCCGGCGGACGCCGAGCTGATCGTGGCGCTGGGCCTGTTCGATGTGTCGGATGAGCGCGCCCGCGAGCTGCACGACCAGCTCGAGCCTGCGGAGCATGAGCGGCATGCACAGATGGCGCCGTACGTCGAGCACACGCTGCTCTCAGGGCTGTTCGACGTGGCCATGACCGAGACCGGATCGGCCACCGGCGATCACACCGTCGTCCCCCTGACCGAGCGCCGGGTTCACCCGGGCACGTTCGAGCGCTACCTGGCCGCGACGCAGGCGGCACTGGAGGCGAGGGGCTCCGACCCGCTGCCCGGGCTGGCCCGGTTGATGGTGCTTCGAGACACGGCCGACCCCGACCACCTGGTGCAGCTGGGGATTGTCCGAACGGGCGACCTGGAGGCCACCCGGGCCGCCTCTGCTGCCAGCCGGCCGGCCATGCTGGAGGCCATCCAGCCGTTCGTGGCCGAGGTCGGGCTGGACACCACCTACCAGCTGGTCGAGGAGCTGTCGCCGGCGCACGCGTGAACGCAGGGCGGAGGAGGTATCCTCTCCGGCGCACACCGCCGGGAGGAGACCGTTGACTCAGGAGCCCGATCGCAACCTCGCGCTCGAGCTCGTGCGCGTGACCGAGGCGGCGGCGCTGGCCGCCTCCCGCTGGGTCGGCTTCGGCGACAAGATCGCCGCCGACCAGGCTGCGGTGGACGCCATGCGCCACATGCTGGCCACGGTCGAGATGGACGGGGTGGTGGTGATCGGCGAGGGCGAGAAGGACGAGGCGCCGATGCTCTTCAACGGCGAGCGGATCGGCACCGGCCAGGGCGTCGAGGTGGACGTGGCGGTCGATCCGCTGGAGGGCACCGAGCTGTGCGCCCGCGGGCAGCCCAACGCGCTGGCCGTGGTGGCGGCCGCCGAGCGCGGCAGCATGTTCGACCCGGGGCCGGTGCGTCTACATGGAGAAGCTGGCCTGCGGGCCCGACATCGAGGACGAGATCGACATCCGAGCGCGCCATCGAGGAGACGCTGGAGCAGGTCGCCCGGGCCAAGCGCGGTGCGGCCCGCGACCTGATGGTGGTGATCCTCGACCGGCCTCGCCACGACGAGATGGTGACCCGCATCCGGGCGGTCGGCACGCGCATCCGCTTCATCCCCCACGGCGACGTGTCGGGGGCGATGATGGCGGCCAGCCCCGACACCGGCATCGACCTGCTGTGGGGCATCGGCGGCACGCCTGAGGGCGTGCTGGCAGCGGCCGCCTTCAAGTGCCTGGGCGGGCAGTTCCAGGGGAGGCTATGGCCGCGTGACGACGGCGAGCGGGCGGCGGCCCGGCAGGCCGGCTACGACCTCGAGCGGGTGCTGACGACCGACGACCTGGTCAAGGGCGACAACATCTTCTTCGCCGCCACCGGCGTCACCGACGGCGACCTGCTGCGCGGCGTCCGCTACCAGGCCGGCGGCGCTCGCACCCAGTCGCTGGTCATGCGCTCCCGTCCGGCACGGTGCGCACCCTGCAGGCGACGCACTCGATGGAGAAGCTGGCCGCGCTGGCGGGCGAGCGCTACGACTGAGCGGCCAGGTCGGCCGGCGTCGCGCCGGTCGCGGAGATCAGGTCGGCCGTGGCCAGCTCCACGATCTGCCCGCGGCCGCCGGCGTTCAGGCAGATCTGCTCGTGCTCGAGCGCGCTTCGGTCCAGGTACACCGGCAGCTCCCGGCGTGATCCCAGCGGGCTGATCCCGCCCACCTGGTAGCCGGTCAGCCGCTCGGCGTCGCGCGGCTCGGCCATGTGCGCCGCGCGAGCGCCGGCGGCCGCGGCCAGCTTTTTCAGCGACAGCTCGCGTCCGGCCGGCACCAGCGCAAAGACGTCCGCATCGCCGGCCCTGGCCACCAGGCTCTTGAACATCCGCTCGGGCTCGACGCCCAGGGCCTCGGCCGCGAATTCGGCAGCGCCCGAGCCCGCCTGGTAGCGGTAGGGCAGCAGCCGGTGCTGGATACCGGCGGCCCGCAGCTTCGTGGTGCCTCTCGTCTGCGCCATGGGTAAGATGCGTCGGTCGATCGGCCGGAGGAGCCCGTGCGAGACTACACCCCCGAACACGAATCGTTCCGAGACGACGCCATCGCCGTCCTGAACGGCGCAGCCATCACCGTCGCGGTCATCGGCACCTGGACGCGCCCCGTCTTCATGGGCCCGATCGCCCTGCTGGTGGCGTTCCTGACCTACTTCATGGATCCGCGCAGCCGCGGCGGCACGGTGCTGGCCGTGTGCCTGATCACGCTGTTCGCGTTGCTCGAGACGTGGTTTCTCGGGCACCAGCTGGCGTAGCCACGGCAGACCCCGCGGCGCCAAAGCCGGTGCCTGGCACCTGGGTGGCACCGGCTTTTCAGGCCGGTGCCTGACCCCGGTTTTTCCCGGCTGGCCATAACCCTCGCCTCGAGCGCGGGGTCTGGCATCCGTCACGGGGTTTGTGACGGTGCCTGACCCCGGTTCCCGGGCGGTGCCTGGCACCTGGGTGGCACCGGCTTTCATGGCAGGATCTCCAGCCCGCTGACCACGTGCGGGTGGCCGCCGGCCGTGTACGCCACGTCCACCGTGTGCTCGGTCTTGTAACGGCCCCACAGCATGCCCCGCAGCAGGCTGCGCGCCGTGTCCTGGCGGGGCGGGATCAGTTGCCGGTCGAAGGCCAGCAGGTCGCCTCGCACCTCGTAGTCGCGACCGGGTTCCTGGCTGACGCCGTTCACGAACACCTCGAAGGGCGGATGCACGCCCGCCGGCAGGCGCACCAGCGAACCGTTCACCGAGGGCGCGGCCGTCGCATGCTCATCCCGCAAGGCTACCCCGGCGCAAGCTAGGTTTCGTCGCATGAGCGATCCCTTCGGCG
This sequence comes from uncultured Actinomycetes bacterium, assembly GCA_963744065.1. Taxonomy (GTDB): domain Bacteria; phylum Actinomycetota; class Thermoleophilia; order Gaiellales; family JAICJC01; genus DASUHT01. The sequence continues at coordinate 47,028 of CAVUSN010000013.1, forward strand.
CCCGCGACACCCTGCCGACGGGGCAGGTGATCCACCGCCTCGACCGCCTGTGCGATCCGCTGACGCTGCCCTACACCGTGTGCGTGCTGATCGAGAACCTGCTGCGCCGGGTCGGCGACGAGCATGTCTCCGAGCGCGACGTGAAGGCGCTGGCAGCGTGGCCGGCGCTCGACCCCGACGCCCAGCTGGCCTTTATGCCCGCCCGCGTGATCATGCAGGACCTGACCGGCGTGCCGGCGGTGGTGGATCTGGCCGCCATGCGGGCCGCCGCCGCCCGCCGCGGCAGCGACCCCGGCCGGATCGACCCGCTGGTGCCGGTCGACCTGGTGGTCGACCACTCGGTGCAGGTGGACGCCTTCGGCTCCGACCTCGCCTACGACCGCAACATCCAGCGCGAGTACGAGCGAAACAGCGAGCGCTACGCGCTGCTTCGGTGGGCGCAGGAGGCGTTCGGCAACTTCAGCGTGGTGCCGCCCGGCATGGGCATCGTGCATCAGGTCAACCTGGAGTATCTGGCCCGGGTGGTGGTGGAGCGCGACGGCGTTGCCTTCCCCGACACTCTGGTGGGCACCGACTCGCACACCACCATGATCAACGCCCTGGGCGTGGTCGGCTTCGGCGTGGGTGGGATCGAGGCCGAGGCGGTCATGCTCGGCCAGCCCATGTACATGATCTCGCCGGTCGTCACGGGCATCCGCATGTCCGGCTCCCTGCGCACCGGGGTGACCGCCACCGACCTCGTGCTGACCCTGACCGAGATGCTGCGCGCGCACGGGGTGGTGGGCAAGTTCGTGGAGTTCTTCGGCCCCGGCGTGGGCCGGCTGACGCTGCCCGACCGGGCGACGCTCAGCAACATGTCGCCCGAGTTCGGCGCGACCGCAGCCACCTTCCCGGTGGACGCCGAGACGCTGCGCTACCTGGTGGACACCGGCCGCCCGCCCGAACAGGTGGGGCTGGTCGAGCGCTACACCAAGGAACAGGGCCTGTACCGCACCGGCGACGAGCCCAGCCCGGCCTACAGCGAGGTACTGGAGTTCGACCTGGACGCGGTCGAACCGAGCCTGGCCGGGCCGCGCCGGCCGCAGGACCGGGTGGCGCTGCCCAAGCTGCGCTCGAGCTTCGAGGACGCCTTCGGCGAGAGCCGAAACGGCACCAAGCTGGGCAACGGCTCGGTGGCCATCGCCGCCATCACCTCCTGCACCAACACCTCCAACCCGATGCTCATGCTGGCTGCCGGGATGCTGGCCCAGACGGGCGGTCGAGCTGGGCCTGCAGACCAAGCCCTGGGTCAAGACCAGCCTGGCGCCCGGCTCGCGGGTGGTCATGCGCTACCTGGAGCGGGCCGGCCTGGTCACCTCGCTCGACCAGCTGGGCTTCAATCTGGTCGGCTACGGCTGCACGACCTGCATCGGCAACTCCGGGCCGCTGCCCGACGAGGTGGCATCGCAGATCGAGCAGGACGAGCTGGCGGTGGCCGCGGTGCTGTCCGGCAACCGCAACTTCGAGGCCCGCATCCACCCGCAGGTGCGCGCCAACTACCTGGCCTCACCGCCGCTGGTGGTGGCCTATGCGCTGGCCGGGACGGTGGCCATCGATCTGACCACTGAGCCGCTGGGTGAAGGCAGCGACGGGCCGGTCTTCCTGCGCGACCTGTGGCCGGCCTCCGATGAGGTGTTGCGGGTCATGACCGACTGCATGCGCCCGGAGCTGTACGAGACCGAGTACGGGCGGATCTTCGAGGGTGACGAGAACTGGCGCGGGCTGCCGGTGCCGACCGGCCAGCTGTTCGCCTGGGATCCCGACTCCACCTACGTCCGCGAGCCGGGCTTCCTGGATCTGGAGGCCGACCTGTCGGACATCGAGGGCGCCCGTGTGCTGGTCATGGTCGGCGACTCGGTGACCACCGACCACATCTCCCCGGCGGGCGCCTTCGCGCCCAGCTCGCCGGCCGGCCAGTACCTGACCGAGCACGGCGTCGCCCCGCGCGACTTCAACAGCTACGGCGCCCGCCGCGGCAACCACGAGGTGATGGTGCGCGGCACCTTCGCCAACATCCGGCTGCGAAACCTGATGCTGGATGGGGTGGAGGGCGGCTACACGCTGCACCTGCCCGACGGCGAGCAGACGACCATCTTCGAGGCGCGCCAACCGCTACCGCGCAGAGGGCGTGCCGCTGATCGTGATCGCCGGCAAGGAGTACGGCTCGGGCAGCTCGCGCGACTGGGCCGCCAAGGGCAGCGCGCTGCTGGGAGTGCGGGCGGTGCTGGCCGAGAGCTACGAGCGCATCCACCGCTCCAACCTGGTCGCGCTGAACGTGCTGCCGCTGCAGTTCCAGCCCGGCGAGTCGGCCCAGAGCCTGGGTCTGACCGGCCGCGAGAGCTTCGCCATCCGCGGGCTGGCCGACGTCGAGGTCGGCTCCACGGTGACTCGTCGAGGTGGACGGCGAGCGCACGTTCACCGCCATCGCCCGGCTGGACATCCCGGCCGACGTCACGGTGTACCGCTCAGGTGGCCTGCTGCAGATGGTGATGCGCCAGCTGGAGTCATGAACCGCGCGCGGGGCGCTGCGCTGGCGGCGGCCGCCGCGGCGGCGGTGCCCGCGGGTGCGGCGGCAGCCCTACTGGGCGCTGGTGCGAACCCCGCAGTGGCGCCGGCGGCCGGGCCGGCGATCGGCCGGCTGGCGGTGGGCCCCGGCTTTCTGGCCGTGGTGCCGAACGGCCTGGGCATGCGCATTGGTAGCGCACGGGCGATGGTCACCCACACTCGTCTGCGGCTTGCTGAGGCCCGGCTGGAGGGCCACGGGCCGACCGGCAGCGACCTGCGGGTGACGCAGTCGCCATGAGCCTGGTCGACGACCTGCAACGGCTGCTGCCGGCGGACGCGGTGATCACCGACCCGGCCGAGCTTCGCACCTACGAGTCCGATGCCCTGACCGGCTGGCGGGCGATCCCCCAAGCTGTCGTGCTGCCGCGCACGACCGCGGAGGTGGTGGCGGCCGTCGGCGCCTGCCGCGAGCACGCCGCGCCGTTCGTGGCCCGCGGCGCCGGGACAGGGCTTTCCGGCGGGTCGGTGCCGGTGGCGGAGGGGATCGTGATCGGGCTGGCCCGCATGAACCGCATCCTGGAGCTGGACGCTCCCAACCGGCGGGCCCGCGTGCAGCCCGGTGTGGCCAATCTGGACGTGAGCCGGGCGGCCGCGCCGCACGGCCTGCGCTACGCGCCCGATCCGTCCAGCCAGCAGGTGTGCACGATCGGCGGCAACGTGGCCGAGAACTCGGGCGGTGCCCACTGTCTGAAGCACGGATTCACGGTGCACCACGTGCAGGAGCTGGAGGTGGTGCTGGCGTCGGGAGATGTGGTGCGGCTTGACCGGGGCGGCCAGTTCGACCTGCTGGGCGCGTTCATCGGCTCGGAGGGCACGCTGGGCATCGCCACCGAGGCGGTGGTGGGGCTGCTGCCGCTGCCCGAGCGGGTGGAGACGCTGCTCGCCGCCTACCCCTCGACCGATGCGGCCGGGCGGGCGGTGTCGGCGATCATCGCGGCTGGCATCCTGCCGGCGGCGGTCGAGATGATGGACACGCTGGCCATCGAGGCCGCCGAACTGGCGGTCGGCGCCGGCCTGCCGGTGGGCGCAGGCGCGGTGCTGCTGGTGGAGCTGGACGGGCCGGCGGTCGAGGTCGAGGCGCTGCTTGGCCGGGTGCAGCAGCTGTGTGCGGAGCACGGCGCGGAGTCGCTCGAGGTGGCGGCCGACGAGGTCCAGCGAGCCCGCTTCTGGTACGGCCGCAAGGCCGCCTTCGCCGCAGTCGGCCGGCTCAGCCCCGACTACTACGTGCAGGATGGCGTTGTGCCGCGCACCCGCCTTCCAGAGGCGCTGGCGCGGATCGACCAGCTGTCCAAACGGCACGGCCTGCGGGTGGCAAACGTCTTCCACGCCGGCGACGGCAACCTGCATCCGCTGGTCATGTACGACGCCGCCGCCGGCCAGGCCGAGCGGGCCGAGCAGCTGGCGGCCGAGATCCTGACCGCCTGCCTGGATGCAGGCGGCTCGCTGACCGGCGAGCACGGGATCGGCCTGGACAAGGCCTGCCAGATGCCGCGCATGTTCTCGGAGGTCGACCTGGACACCATGCTGCGGCTGCGCAGCGCGTTCGATCCCGACGGTCTGTGCAACCCCGGCAAGGCGTTCCCCACCCCGCGGCTGTGCGGCGAGGTGCCCGGGCCCTACCGCGCCCACCCGCTGGAGCGTGAGGGGGTGGAGCGGCTGTGATCCGGCATGAGCCCGGAGACCTGGTGTGCTGTGCATCGGCGGATGTGGGCCTGGCCGAGCTGGGTGCCGAACTGGCCAAGGCCGGTCAGATGCTGGCCCTGGATCCGCCCGGCGCCGGGCGGCTGACGTTGGGCCAGGTGTTCGACGGCGGGCTGGCCGGTCCCCGCAGCCACCGCTACGGCGAGCCCCGCGACCTGGTGCTGGGAATGACGGTCGAGCTGGCCGACGGCACGGTGGCGCGCTGCGGCGGTCGAGTGGTCAAGAACGTGGCCGGCTACGACCTGGCCCGGCTGTTCACCGGAGCCGGCGGGCGGCTGGGGACGATCCGCGAGCTGTGGCTGCGCTTGCACCCGCTGCCGGCCGCCACCTGCACCCTGGTCGCCGAGCTGGCCGACCCGGCGCCGCTGGAGCGGCTGGCGCCCGCCTGTGTGGAGTGCAGCGCGGCGCCCGGTCAGATGCTGGTGCGGTTCGAGAGCCCGTCCGCCGGCGAGCTGGCGGCGGCCGCCCGGCTTCTGGTCGGCGGCGAACTGGTGGACGACGACGAGGAGCTCTGGGCCGAGCACCGGGAGCGGGCGGCTGGCCTGGCGCCGCTTCGCTGCCCGCCGGTCGAGGCGCTGGGGACGATCGACCAGCTGCGAGCCGGCGGCGCCGCCACCGTCGTCGGCCGGCTGGCCCGCGGATGGCTGTGGGCCGATCAGGCGGCCGTCGCAGGCGCCGCGCGGCAGCGCCAGCCGGATCAGCGGCTGGCGCTGCTCGAGCAGCGCGTGCTGCAGGCCTTCAGCGGTTAGGCGCTGACGGCTGCCTTGCCGCGGATGCGGTTGTGCACCTTGAGCACCTTCTGCTTCATCGACCCCATGCCGTGCTTCTCGGCGGCCGGCCCGATCCGCTCCTGGGCGAACTGGCCGAACGCCTCCTCCGATGGCCACAGGTCGGCCACCACGAATCCGTTGCCATCGGTGGCGACGGCGTGCATGTGCCATGGGCGGTTGCTGGCATCGCCGGTGTGCTCGGGCATGTCGGCGGCCATCTTGTCGTACACGTCGATGTCGGTGTCCTCCACCTCGATCAGGATAAGCACGCCGGGGTCGCCGGCGAGGCCGTGCATGTGGTTGTGCACGGGATGGATGCGCGGCTTCGACTCCGGGATGCCGGCCTGCGCCAGCGCCGGGCCCAGCCGCGTCTCGACGAACTGGCCCAGCTGCTGCTCGGACTCCCACAGGTCGACGATGGTCAGCTCGCCGTTGTCGTCAATGCCCGCGGCGTGGCTGATCAGCCCGTCCGGCGCGTCGGCGTCGGAGCTGATTCCCATCACCTCGTTCACCTTTGCGTACTGCTCGGGTGTGACGCCTTTCCAGTCCAAGATCATCATGATCGCCATGGTCTTCGTCCTCCGGTTGACGGGATTGGCTGGAACGTACCACCTGCGCCTTTTGGCCGGGCCTGCGCGGCCATCCCGGGTTAGGGTTGAGTTGGATATGCCCGAGCCGACCGCTCACAGCACCCAGGAGCTGCTGTCCGCCTGCGTTCACTGCGGCTTCTGCCTGCCGGCCTGCCCCACCTACGATCTGTGGGGCGAGGAGATGGACTCGCCGCGCGGGCGGATCCACCTGATGGGCATGCTGGAGGCCGGGGAGGTGGGCTGGGACTCGCCGGCCGTCTCCCACATCGACCGCTGCCTGGGCTGCCTGGCCTGCGTGCCGGCCTGCCCCAGCGGCGTGCGCTACGACCTGCTGATCGAGCGCGCCCGCAGCCAGCGCCGAAGCTCGGCGCCGGCCACCCTGCGCCGCCGCCTGACCGAGGCCGCGGCGCTGGCCGTATTCCCCCGGCCGCGCTTGCTGCGCGCACTCTCGTGGCCGCTCGTGACCGGCCTTCGGCCGCACCCGCTGGCTCCCCGCCTGCGCCCCTCCGACCTGCGCGCACGGCCCGCCCGGCGCACGCCCGCCGAGGGCCAGCGCAGGCTGACCGTGGGTCTGCTGGAGGGCTGCGTGCAGCGGGTGTTCCAGGGCCGGGTGAACGTGGCAGCGGCCAGGGCGCTGGCGGCGGACGGCTGCGAGGTGCTGGCGCCGGCCGGCCAGGGCTGCTGCGGTGCGCTCGACCTGCACGCCGGCCGCGACGATGTGGCCCGCCGGCGCGCACGGGCGACCATCGCGGCCTTCGCCGGCTGCGAGCGGGTCGTGGTCACGGCCGCCGGCTGCGGCTCGGCCATGAAGGGATACGGAGAGCTCCTCGGCACCGATCAGGCGCGCGACTTCTCCGCGTCGGTGCGCGACGTGACCGAGCTGCTGGCTGAGCTGGGGCCCGTCGCCCCCAGGGCGCCCCGGCCACCGCTTCGGGTGGCGTATCAGGACGCCTGCCACCTGCGCTCGGGTCAGGGCGTGATCGACCAGCCGCGGGCCATCCTGGCCGCCATCCCGGGCGTCGAGCTGGTCGAGATCGAGCGCCCGGAGCGCTGCTGCGGGTCGGCCGGCACCTACAACCTGCTGGAGCCGCGGGCGGCCCGCGAGCTCGGCGACCGCAAGGCGGCCTCGATCCTTTCAACGCAACCCGACCTGGTGGCAACCGCCAATCCGGGCTGCGCACTGCAGCTGACGGCGGCCTTCCGCCGGGCCGGACGGGCCGACCTGGCCACCGTGCACCCGGTCGAACTGGTGGCGGAGGCGCTCGGCTAGTCGCTTAGAAGCTCTAACGGAATGAATCGTGGATGGCTGGCGAGTGTCGCGCCAGCAGGGTGTCGCGGCGCGGCGCAGCGCATATCCGGAGGTAATCTGGGCAAGCCGCGCCGTGGCTCCATGCGCCAGCGCGACGCTGCCAGGCGCCGCGAGGCATTTTGTTAGAGCTTCCTACTCGGCGAAGCCGAGCATGAAGGCCACGCTGGCCAGGATCACTCCGGCCGCGACGCCGTACCACTCAAACGGGATGCCGGATAGGCCGTGGCTCGCCAGCACCATGACCAGCGCCAGGGAGATCCCCGACGCGATGATCCACATTGCTGCTCGGCCGGCGCTCATGCGCGGGCCACGATATCACCCGAGATCGGCGTACCGGCGCCCACCGAACTCGGCCACCAGCGCGTCATCGCTGCCGTCCGCCACCTCGGCCACCACGTCGATGGTCGTGTCCAACTCCTCCTCGTCCAGATCGTCGCCCAGGATGGCGTGCTGGAACCACACCTCGCGCCGGCTGGGGATGTACAGGAAGCCGCCGAACGGATGGGTGGCGGCCAGTTCCAGCAGGTGCAGGGCCAGCGGGTCTGACAGGTCGATGTCAGACACCACCGGCGAGGAGGCGCGGACGATGGTCGAGTCCTCCAGCACCGGCACCACATCGACGAACACGCGGGCGCTGCCGAAGCCGCCGTGAAAGCCCCAGTCGGGATGGTGCTGGAAGCCGCCGTAGTGGCGATCCAGCATCCGCCGCACGCGCTCGGTGGTGTCGTCGACGTGGTAGGCGGCGTCGCGGCGCAGGGCGGCTGGCGTTTCAGGCGGAGGAGGAGGGGGCGTCGCCTCCTCGGCCAGCAGCGCGTGCAGCCGGGGGGCGAAGCTGGCGGCCGCCCAGCCCACCGTCCACACGCTGGCCTGCACCTCGACGGCGGCCATGTGCGTGCCGGCCAGGATTGCGTGCTCGATCACCACCGTGTCGTCCTTCCAGGCGAAGCGGCCGAGCACCAGCTCGGCGTTTTCGATCAGCAGCGTGCGGGCCATCCGCGCGTCCAGCGGATAGCCGTCCAGCACGTGCGCCTCGGTGTGCATGTACGGCCGGCCGTCATCCAGCTGCAGCACGTCCACGGCGACGGTCGCGTCGCCCACGCCGACCGTCCCCCGCCAGGCGTGCCCCTCGGAATCAAGGTCGTGGAACGAGCGCGCCAACGAGTGGCGGACGGCCAGGACGTTGACCTCGATCAGCTTCTCTGCGTCGGGCACCTGCGGAACGATAGCCCTGGCCGGACCGGCCGATACAGTTGCCGGGTGCTCGGACTGGAGGGCAAACACGTGGTGGTGACCGGCGGCGCCAGCGGCATCGGCGCCGCGACCGTCGAGCGGTTCCGCGCAGAGGGCTCGCTGGTGACCGTGTTCGACCTCGAGCCGTGCGAGGGCGGGGTGGTTGTGGACGTGGCCGACCGGCCACAGGTGGAGGCGGCCGTAGCCGCCCTCGAGCGGGTGGATGTGGTGATCAATAACGCGGGCATCAGCGTCCGCCGGGATGCGGTGGACATCCCGCCGGAGCAGTGGCGGCGGGTGCTCGACGTCAACCTGGGCGGCGTCTTCAACGTGGCCCAGGCGGCCGGCCGGCGGATGCTGGCCGAGGGCGGCGGCGTGATCCTGAACACCGCCTCCACCAACGGCATCGTCGGCCACCGCTTCTACGCCGACTACAACGCCTCCAAGGCTGGGGTGATCGAGCTCACACGCACGCTGGCACTGGAGTGGGCGCCGGCCGTGCGGGTTAACGCGGTCTGCCCGGGGTTCGTGCTGACGCCCATGCAGGAGGCCGAGTACACGCCCCAGATGCTGGCCGAGGTGGACGCCAAGATCCCCCTGGGCAGGCACGCCCGGCCGGCCGAGGTGGCGGCGCTCTTTGCCTTCCTGGCATCGGATGACGCGGCCTACCTGACCGGGGTGGCGGTGCCGATCGACGGCGGCGAGACAGCCGGGGGTCTGGCCAGTCGGTGAACCGGCCTGCGGGTAGAGTCCGAACGATGCTCGTGCGCCGGCTGCCCCGAGATCTGTGGATCCTGTCCGTTGTCGTCGTCTGGATCGCGCTGGGCGCGGGCACCGACCACGGCGCCGGGATCTGGCGCCAGCGGCTGGTGGGGGTGATCACGTGGGCCATCCTGTTTGGCCTGCTGCGCGGCGAGAGCCGGCGCGTGCGGGCGCAGGTGGCGGTGGTGATCGTGTTCGCGACCATGGTCGAGTACACCGCCTCGCCGCTGCTCGGCTTCTACACCTACCGCCTGCACAATGTGCCCTCGTATGTGCCGCCCGGGCACGGGCTGGTGTACCTGGCGGCCCTCTCCATCGGCCGCTCGTGGCTGGCAACTCGCTACCGGCGGGCATTCACTCTGGGCGCGCTGGCGGTGTGCGGCACGTGGGCGGCCTGGGGGTTGGCGCTGGCGCCCCGTCAGGACATGCTGGGCGCCATCATGTTCCTGTTTCTGGCTCGCTTCATCCTGGTCGGCCGGCAGCCGCTGGTGTACGCCGGCGCTTTCATCGTGTGCACCTATCTGGAGCTGGTGGGCACCCACGCCGGAGCCTGGGCGTGGGCCGTGCACGGCCCCGGCGGCTACGTCTCGCAGGGCAACCCGCCCAGCGGCATCCCCGGCGGCTACTGCTTCTTCGACGCGGCCGGCATGTGGCTCGCGCCCCACGTGCTGAATGCGCTGGAGCGGCTGCCGGCGCTGCTGCCGGGCCAGCCGCAGATGGAGCTCGGTCTGGAGCATGACGCGGGCTGAGCTGGAGCGCCTGCTGGAGCAGGCAGACCGGGTGGCGGAGCTACGGGCAACGCTGGACCGGGCGCGCCGACTGGAGCAGGAGGTGGCCGCCGATGCCGGCATCGACCGGCACGTGCCCGAGGTGGTGTCGGCCGTCAACGAGCGGCGGGCCGTGATCACCTCGATCGCCCGCGAGTTGGAGCGCGAGTGGGTCGCCCAGGGGCCGCTGATGTCGGTCTGGCAGCGGGCGGTCGAGCTGTCCCAGATGGCCGAGGCCAGCGGCGTCGAGGCCGCCGACGTGCGGGCCGAGGCGGCGCGGGCGCGCGATCGCGTGGAGTCGGCGAGGCTGGGCACGCGCGACCGCCGCCAGCGGCTGATCGAGGAGCGCGAACGGCTGGTGGACTGCGTGCTCGAGCTGCCGGTGGAGGTCGAACTGCCGCCGCCGGTGCGCGACGACGGCCGGCCGGAGGCGGTGCGCCGCGACGCGCTGGCCTACGCCGAACTGGCCGAGCAGGTGGCTGTGACGGCGGAGCATGTCCGTCAGGCGGCGCTGCAGCGGCTGCGCGCGGCCCAGGCCGAGCTGGCCCAGCTGGGGCCGGCCGATCAGCTCGAGCAGTCGCTGCGCGAGCAGCTGCAGGGCCTGCCGGACGCGCTCGTGCTGCCGGCAGACGCGCCGCCCTCGGCCGGCCTGCGGCTGCACCGGGCCGGCATCGCGGTGTCCGGCGGCGCGGAGGTGTGAGCGGGCTCGCGCTGCGCGCCGGCCAGCTCGAGCCGGCGCACGGGCTGGCGCTCGACGAGGCGCTGGTCAGGGTCGCGCCGCACGGACCGGTGGCCGCGGTGTGGCGGACCAGCGCGGCGGTCGTGGTCGGGCGCTTCCAGCGGGTGGACTGGGAGGTCGACGCGGCTGCCTGCGCCGCCCGCGGCGTGGGGGTCTTGCGCCGCTTCACCGGCGGGGGCGCGGTGTATCTCGACGAGGGCATGCTCTGCGTCGCCCTGGCCGTGCCGGCCGGCCACCCCGACGTCGCGCTGGACGTACCAGGGATGTATGCGCCATTTCTGGACGCGATCGTCCGCGCCTGCCGCGCGCTCGGCGTCGACGCCCACGCGACGAACGCACGGTGCGGGTGGGTGACCGCAAGGTGACCGGGATCGCCGCCCACCACGGCCGGCGGCCAGCTGGTGCACGGCACGCTCCTGGTCGACGCCGACCTGGATTCGCTGCGCGCCTGCCTGGCCGGGCCGCGCGGCGGCGAACTGGACGGCCTGCCACGGCCGGCCATGAGCCGGCCCGACCACGTTGCCAACGTCGGCGGAAGCGTGGAAGCCGCCGAGGCGGCCATCCTGCACGCGCTGGCGCCGGGGGCGGATGTCGCCGCGCCCGGCGACGAGCACGCCCAGGCTGCGGCGGGCCTGATGGCCAGCCGCTATGCCGACCGCGAGTGGCATTCCGGGCCGTGGGCGGCGGTCACCCCGCCGGCGACGGCCGCCGTACTCGGCGGGAAGTAGGGTTCCCGGCGTGGAGTCCAAGGTCTTCTCCTACGGCGCCGAGCTGATCTGGCAGGGCGGCCGGAGGGCGCTCATCACCTCGGATGACCGGCCGCCGCTGGTGGTCGCGCCGCCGTCCGACTTCCCCGGCGGCTCGGACTCCGACTGGAGCCCCGAGCACCTGTTCCTGGCGTCGCTGGAGTCGTGCACGATGCTCTCGTTCATCGCCCACTGCGGCCACAGTGGGATCGAGCTGGTCAGCTACGAGGCGCGCGCCGTGGGCGACGCTGGTGCGGCGCGAGGACGACCACCGGTACGCCTTCGAGGCGGTCGAAATGATCGTGCTGACGCGGGTCGCCGGCGGCCATGCGGCGGCCGCCCGCGAGCTCACCGACCGGGCTGAGCGCGACTGCTTCATCTCCGCCTCGACGACCGCCAGTGTGACCACGGACTGGCGGATCATCGAATAGCTAGGCGAGCCCCTCGCGGGCTTCGCGGACCAGCGTGACCGCCTCGGGGAAGATCAGCCGGATCGCGTCGCGCACCTGCATCGCCTGCTGGTCGGCCGATCGCCGCTCAGCTCGAGCCGGCCGATCGCGGCCACGGTCATGCCGACCGCCAGGTTGATCGCCTGATCGGCGAACGCCACCTTCTGCTGCTGCTGGGCCTGCTCCATGAAGCCGGCCAGCTGCCGCTGCATCTCCTCGGGGTCACCGCCGCCGAACATGCCAAACGGGAAGTCGCTCATTCCTGGGAGATACCGCGTAGACGCCGTCGCAGCACGGTGGTCGGGGTCGGGCAGCGGGCTGGCCTCGGCCTCGGCCACGCCCTTCTCGATCGATGGCCCGCACCTCGGCCTCGATCGCGGTCTGCTCGGCCTCGTCGGTCAGCTCCTGGTTCACCTGCAGCCAGGCCCGGAAGCGGTCGACCGGGTCGCGGGCGGCGAACTCGTCGACCAGCTCGCGCGGGACGTAGGCGGCGTCGTCGTGGACGGCGTGGCCCTCCATCCGCAGGGTGATCAGCTCCAGCAGGGTGGGGCCGCCGCCGGCGCGCGCCTTCTCGATCGCGCGCGGCGCCTCGCGGTAGACGGTCAGCACGTCGGTGCCGTCGACCACGATCCCCTCGAAGCCGTAGGCGGGCCCGCGGTCGGCCAGGTGCTCGCAGGCGAACGACAGCGAGTTGGGCGTCGAGTAGGCGTACTGGTTGTTGTCGATGATGTAGACGATCGGCAGCCGCCGCACGCCGGCCAGGTTCATCGACCTCGTGCATGTCGCCGCGCGCGGCGGCGCCGTCGCCGCACCAGCCGACCGCCACCCGCGGCTCGCGCCGCAGCTGGAAGGCCAGCGCCATGCCGGTGATGACGGGGATCATGGCCGGCAGGTGGCTGACGCCGGCCAGCAGGCCCACGCCGGGCGAGAAGTCGTTGGTGCGCAGGTTCGAGTCGCGGCCGCCGGTGGCGCCGCCGGAGCGGCCCATGTACTGGCAGAAGATCGCGGCCGGGTCGACGCCGCGGACGACGTGCACGCCCATGTTGCGGTGCAGCGGCGAGGCCACGTCGTCGCTCGCCCATGGCGCTGGCGACGCCCACCGAGGCGGCCTCGTTGCCGCGGCCGGTGTAGTAGCTGCCGGGCAGCTGGCCGGCCTTGAACAGCAGGTTGCCGCGCTCCTCGATCGCGCGCGTGGCCAGCATGTCGCGGTAGAGGCGCAGCAGGCGCTCGCGGTCGAGGCCGGCCTGCGACGCCTCGGTCGCGGACAGGACGGGCTCGGCTTGGCGGATCGCGGACATGGTGCGCGCAGGATACCGGTGTCGGGGCGCTACACGCCGCGATCGGCGGCCACGTAGCGTGCCCAGCCGGGCCAGGCGATCGTCCCACTCGCCGCCCGCCTGCACGATCCAGGCCACCGCCTGCTCGAGCGGCTCGGGTGTGACCGCGTAGCGGGTCTCGCGGCCCTCGCGGCGCGACGGCTCGACCAGCCCGGCGGCGTGCAGCACGCGCCAGGTGCTTGGCCACGGCCTGGCGGGTGATCGGCAGCTCGCTGCGCCAGCTCGCTGGCGGTCACGCTGCCGCGCTCTGCGCCCAGCAGCCACCAGCATGCGCCGCGGTGGGGTCGGACAGCGCGGAGAAGGTGGCGCCGACGCGCGTCGCTCATGCCGCCAGCGCCTGCAGGTCGGTGCGGTGGGCGGCGCCGTCAGCAGGTCGGAGAAGGCGTCGACCGGATCAGCTCGCGCTCGATCACGGGATGCCGCGGCTCCGTCGTGCTCGGGCGTGACCTCGATCTCGACCGTCGACGGGCGGCCTCGGGCGGGGCGTACCAGCGAAGCGCAGCCGGCGCGGCGCGTCCACCTCGACTCGACCACGCCGTGGCGCTCGTCGCCGTCGTCGCCGACCACGCGCACCGTCGCCGCCCTCGCGCGAGGTCGAGCTCGACCGTCCGGCGCCAGCCAGCGCTCGAGGTGCTCCGGGCTCGGTCACCAGCTCGCCAGGCCTCGTCGGGCTCGACGCGGGATCGGTGATCTCTCGTTCGACGCTGCTCTTCGTCCGACATGGCTCCTCCTCGATCGTGCAACCTAAAGGTTGCGAATCTGTGGCTGCCACGCTAGCATGCGCAACCCATTGGTTGCACTATACACGGAGGCAGGCGACATGTCCCCCGTGATCCCCATGGTGGTCGAGCAGACCGCGCGCGGCGAGCGCTCGTTCGACATCTACTCGCGGCTGCTTGAACGACCGCATCATCTTCCTGGGCACGCCGGTCACGTCCGAGGTCGCCAACCTGATCGTGGCCCAGATGATCCACCTCGAGTCCGACGATCCGGACAAGGACATCAGCCTCTACGTCAACTCGCCCGGCGGCGACGTCTACGCCGGGCCTGGCCATCTACGACACGCATGCGCTACGTCAAGCCCGACGTGCAGACGATCTGCTTCGGGATGGCGATGTCGATGGGGGCGATCCTGCTGGCCGGCGGCGCCAAGGGCAAGCGGATGGCGCTGCCCAACTCGAAGATCATGATCCACCAGGGCCACACAACCGGCTTCGAGGGCCAGGCCACCGACGTCGAGATCCGCGCCCGCGAGATCCTGATCGCTGCAGCGGCGGATGGAGGAGATGCTGGCGGCCGACACCGGCCAGCGGCGGAGCGGATCCACGAGGACACCCAGCGCGACAACTTCATGAACGCCGAGCAGGCCCGCGAGTACGGGCTGATCGACAACGTGGTCAGCGAGCGCTCGGTGGTCAACGGCCGCCGGCTGGGCCTGGAATAGGGCAAGACGGGCCGGTGCCAGGCACGTGCCTGGCACCGGCCGTTTTCGCCGAGCCGCTCGTACTCCTCGAAGCGGTGCAGGATCACGCAGCCGTTGTGGCCGCCCAGGCCCATCGAGTTCGAGAGCACCATCCGCACGTCGGCCTGGCGCGCCTCGTTCGGCACGTAGTCGAGGTCGCACTCGGGGTCGGGGTGCGGTAGTTGATCGTGGGCGGGATCACGCCGTGGTGGATGGTCAGCGCCGTGGCCACCGCCTCGATGCGCGCCGGCCGCCCCGAACAGGTGGCCCGATCATCGACTTGATCGACGACACCGCCAGCTCGTAGGCGTGGTCGCCGAACACCGTCTTGATCGCCCGCGTCTCGGCCGACGTCGTTGTACGGCGTGCTGGTGCCGTGCGCGTTGATGTAGTCGACCTCCTCCGGCGCGATGCCGGAGCTGGCCGAGCGCCGCGCGCATCATCTCGATCACGCCCGACCGACTCGGGGTGGGGCGTGGCCACGTGGTAGGCGTCGTTGGAGGCGCCGTAGCCGACCACCTCGCAGTAGATGCTTGGCGTCGCGGCCGCAGCGCGTGCTCCAGCTCCTCCACCATCAGCACGGCCGCGCCCTCCGCCATCACGAAGCCCGACGCGGGTTGCGTCGAACGGCCGTGAGGCCGCGGCGCGGGTCGTCGCGCCCGTCCACCAGCGCCCGCATCGCGCAGAAGCCGGCCAGGATCAGCGGCACGATCGCCGACTCGGTGCCGCCGGCCAGGATCGCGTCGGCCTGGCCGCGCTTGATCACCTCGGCCGCATCGCCCGATCGCGTCGGTGCCCGCTGGCGCAGCGCCGACACGATCGCGTAGTTGAGGCCGCGGCGCCCAGCATGCGTGGCCACGTGGCTGGTGGTGGTGTCGACCAGCATGTTCGGCAGCCAGTGCGGCGACACCCGCTCGCGGCCGCGCTCCTCGAGCACCTGCTGCTGCTCGAGCATCTGCGGCAGGCCGCCCACCGCGCTGCCGATGATCACCCCGGCCCGCGACGGGCTCGATGACCTCGAGCCCCGAGTCGCGCGACCGCCTCCATCGCCGCGCGCCACGCCCGAAGTGCACGTCGCGGCCGGTCTTGCGCACCTCCTTGACCGACATCGCCAGCCGTCGGGTCGAAGCCCTTCACCTGCGCCGGCGATGTTGACCGGGATACTCGCTCGGCGTCGAAGTTGCTGATGCACGTCGACGCCGCTGACGCCCGGCCACCAGGTTCGTCCCAGGTGGTCGGGACGTCGTTGCCGACCGGGGTGACCGCACCCAGGCCGGTGATTACGGCACGCCGCATTGTGGCGTAAGACGGCCGGTTGCCCGCACGGGTTGCGTCGCGCCTCAGGTGCGGATCTGACCGTCGCCGAGCACGACGTACTTGGTGGTGGTCAGCTCCTCCAGCCCCAGCGGGCCGCGCGCGTGCAGCCGGTTGGTGGAGATGCCGATCTCGGCGCCCATGCCGTACTCGCCGCCGTCGGTGAAGCGGGTGGACGCGTTCACGTAGACGGCGGCCGCGTCGACCTCGCGCGTGAAGCGCTCGGCGGCCTCGGCGTCCTCGGTCACGATCGCCTCGGAGTGGCCGGTGCCGTAGCGGTCGATGTGCTCGAGCGCCTCGTCGAGGAGTCGACCACCCGCACGGCCATCTTCATGTCGAGGAACTCGGTCGCCCAGGCGTGCTCGCCCTCGAGCAGCTCGACGCCCTCCGCCGCCAGCGCGTCGGTCAGATGGCGTCGACCAGCTGCGGCCCGGTCGCGGTGCACCAGCAGCGTCTCGGCGGCGTTGCACACGCCCGGCCGCTGCACCTTGGCGTTGACCGCGATGGCAAGCGCCTTGGCTCGGCGTCGGCCGCTGCGTCCACGTAGACGTGGCAGTTGCCGCCGGCCGCAGCCAGCACCGGGATCCGCGACGTGCTCGAGCAGGAAGTTCTTGAGCTGCTCGCCGCCGCGCGGGATCACGACGTCGGCCGCGTGGGGTCGGCCAGCAGGACTCGTGCAGCTCGGTCGCGGTCGGCGCCCAGCAGCTGCACGGCGTCGGCCGGCAGCCCGGCTGCGGCGAGCGTCTCGCGCGATCAGCTCGGTCAGCGCGCGGTTGGTGTGCGCGGCCAGCCGCGAGCCACGCAGGATGCAGGCGTTGCCGGACTTCAGGCACAGCGCGGCCGCGTCCACGGTCACGTTGGGCCGGGCCTCGTACACGATCAGGACGACGCCCAGCGGCACCCGCAGCTTGGTGAGGCGCAGGCCGTTGGGCCGAGCGTCTCGGCGCAGCACCTGCGCCGATCGGGTCGGGCAGCGCGGCGATCGTCGCGCACCGCGGCCGCCAGCGCGATCGGTGCGGGCGTCGTCAGCGTCAGCCGGTCGACGATCGCCGGGCGCTCGGCCCCGGCCGCCGCCAGTCGAGCCGCGTTGGCGGCGACCAGCTCGTCGCGCCGACTGCCTCGATCGCCGGCCGCCACCGCCGCCAGCGCCCGGTCCTTGTCGGCGCGGTCGAGCGGCGCCAGCGCACGCGCCGCCTCGCGCGCCCGCGCGGCCACGGCCGGCGATGTGATGGTGCATGCTCACAGCACCACAAGGTTATCGCGGTGCACCGCTTCGTCCACCCCCCGCGTGCCCAGCCAGCTGCCGCAGGTCGGCGGCCGCGTAGCGCGAGACGCCGACCGCGAACGGCTCGCCCGACCCGCGCAGATGTGCACCGCGTCGCCGGCCGCGAACGCGCCCTCCACCGCCAGCAGGCCCACCGCCAGCAGGCTGGTGCCGTTCCCGACGACGGCGCGCCTGGCGCCCGGCGTCCACGCTCGAGACGCGCCGTGCACCGGCTTGCCGTAGCGCACCCACAGCTTGTAGGCGGAGAGCGGGCGCGGGTCGGGCCGGAAGCGGGTGCCGACCGGCGCCGCCGGCCGCCGCCGCCGCCAGCGCGCCGGCGCCGGTGGCCGGAGGCGATCACGGCCGCCGACGCCGCCGGTGCTGGCCATCTCGGCCGCCACCAGCTTCGAGCGCATCCCGCCCGACCCCCACGAGCTGCGGCCGCCGTCCAGCTCGCAGCCGCTCCAGCAGCCGGTGGTCGTCCACCTCGGCGATCGGCACGGCGCCGGGACGCCGCGGATCGCGGTCGTGCAGGCCGTCGATGTCGGTCAGCAGCACCAGCAGCCGCGCCTTCAGCAGCACCGCCACCTGGGCGGCCAGCGCGTCGTTGTCGCCGAAGGTGATCTCGTCGGTGGCGGTCGAGTCGTTCTCGTTGACGACCGGCACCCTGCCCCAGCGCAGCAGCGTCTCCAGCGTGCGGCGCGCGTTCAGGTAGCCGTCGCGGCGGTGGATGTCGCCGACCGTCAGCAGCACCTGGGCGCAGCGCAGGCCGTTGCGGCCAGAGCGCGGCTCCCAGCGGCGCAGCAGCAGCGACTGGCCGATCGCCGACGCCGCCTGCAGCTCGGGCAGGCGGCGCGACCGCGCGCTCGCGCCCGAGCGAGCCCAGGCCCATCGCGATCGCGCCGGAGCTGACCAGCACGACCGGCGTGCCGGCGCCGGCCAGCGCCGGCCACGTCGGCCGGCCACCTGGGCGAACACCGCGCGGGCGGCGCACGGCCCACTGGCTATCGACCAGGGTGCTCGATCCGATCTTGACGACGACGGTGCCGCGGCTCATCACGGCGAGGATAGCGGTACGCCGCGGCGCAGTCTGGCGCGATAGCGCACGTGCGATAGACTGAGAGGCATGTCGAGCCAGCCCCACGCCCAGCGGCAGCGACTGACCGCCCAGACGCTCGAGCGGATGCGCGACGGCATCCGCAAGCGAGCCGAGGCGATCGGCCGCGATCACGAGCGCCGCTTCGCCGACGTCGGGCGCATGGTGGCCCGCAACCGGCAGGAGCGGGGGATGTCGCCAGCAGGAGCTGGCGATCCTGTGCGGCACCACGCAGTCGGCGATCGCCCGCCTCGAGCGTGGCGGCCGGCCGCCCAAGCTGGACACGTTGATGCGGATCGCGGATGCGCTCGACGCCGAGCTGCTGCTCGAGATGCGGCTGCGCGACGCGACCACCGAGTAGGGAGGACGGCTCCATGGGAGTGACGTTGCGCGACTTCATGACCAGCGGCGACGTGCTGACGGTCTCCGGCGGAGACATCGCTCCGGGAGGCGGCGCGGGTCATGCGCGACCGCAACGTGGGCGCGGCCGTGGTGGTGGACGGTGAGCCGCATCGCGGGCATCTTCACCGAGCGCGACCTGCTGCGCGCGGTCGCCGACGGCGAGCAGCCCGACCAGGGCCGGTGCAGTCCTACATGACTCCCGACCCGATGACGCTGCCGTCCGACCACGCCGCCCAGCGAGGCCGCGCAGATCATGAGCGAGCGCCGGTTCCGGCACATCCCGGTGGTCGACGACGGCGAGCTGGTGGGCATCGTCAGCATCCGCGACCTGGTCGGCGCGGGCCTGCAGATGCTGCCCGCAGACGCGCACGTCGGCAGCGACTTTCCCTGAAAGAAGGGGGACTTCGCGGGCATCCATTCGGGGGACGCGGACGATCTGCGGCTACGGCATCGTGAGCATCAGTGCTCCCCCGGCGATCCGCGTCCCGACCGTCCCCTGCGCACTTCTGCCATGAGGTGGAAGGGATTCGTGCCGGAGGAGTCCTGCGTCTGACCTGAGGCGGTGCCGTCCGCCGCGCCTGTCGCTCCGACTGGAATGGGACGACAGTCGGTGAGCGCGCGCACGGCGGCAGGGCGGGAGCCCCGTCCGCTGCGGCACCGCCTCAGTGTCTGCGCTGGAGGTTGTTGAAAGGCACGCTCCTGAAACCGATCCTCGGGCGTGCTCGTATCCGTGTGCAGGATGATTGCGCTCGTGGCCATCGACCCGCCGGGTTCCGCAGCTCGGCTGCAGGTGGGCAACGCTGTGCGCGCTAGGGTTGAGTTCGTGGAATACGGCTCGCTCACCGATGAGCAGTTGCTCGGTCGCGTGGCCGATCACCGGGATGGCGAAGCCTTCTCCGAGCTGTATGCGCGTTACTCCCGCGCGATCTACTCACTGGTCTCGCGCACGCTGCGCGACCGCGACGCCGGCGAGGACGTGGCCCAGGACGCCTTCACCGCGGTGTGGCGGGCCGCCCGCTCGTACAAGCCGGAGCGGGGCAGCGCTGTGGCCTGGATGTTCACGATCGCCCGCAACGCGGCCGTGGATGCGGCCCGCGCGCGGCGGCCGATGGCCTTCGGCGAGCCGCCCGACTCGCCCGACCCGGCGCCCACGCCGGATGTGGAGGTGGCGGCCAGCATGGATGCGTTCCGCGTGCACGCGGCGGTGGACGCGCTGCCGGAGCGGGAGCGCGAGGTGATCGCACTGGCGTATTTCGAAGGGCTGTCGCAAAGCGAGGTGGCCGACCGGCTGACGCTGCCGCTGGGCACGGTGAAGACGCGGACGCGGTCGGGGCTGGCCAGGCTGGCTGAGAGGTTGGACAGAGAGCAGGTGGTACTGCGATGAACGACGAACGCGACCTGAGCGAGATCGAGCGGCTGTTGCGCTCGACGCCGGCGCCGGTCGAGGTGCCGGCGGAGTTCGAATCGGCGGCCCGCGCGGCCGCACTCGAGCCTGGGCCGGGACCGGTGGTTCGCGGCCCGGCCGCCGCGCGTGCGCGCGGCCGGCAGTGGACTCGGGGCAGGCTGCTGCTGGGCGTCGGCGTGCTGGTGGGAGCGGCGGCGGCCAGCCTGCTGATTGGTGTGGGCGGACGCGGCAACGGGTTCTCGGCTCAGACGTCGGTGGCGCTGGCAGCCGTCAGCGGATCGCCGGTTCCCCACGCCAGCGGGACGCTCCAGGTCGGGCACGCCAACGGCGCCATGCGCCCGGTCGTGTTCAAGGTCAGTGGCCTTCGGCCCGCGCCGGCCGGCCACTACTACGAGATGTGGTTCTCGGACGGCAAAGAATCGGTCGAGATCATGGCCTTCAACACCGACTCCAACGGCTCGGTCACGGTGCACGGCGAGATCCCTGTGAGCATGAGCTGGAAGCGCTGTTGGGTGTCGATGGAGAGCGGCAGCCCGGCCGCCGACCAGCAGCAGCCGACCGTGATGGCATCGCCGGCCTGAGCCGGCCCTGGGTGTGTGGAGGGGCGGGCGCCGGTGCCCGGCGTCCGCCCCCAGGCATTCGCTATTCCTGGAATCGGGCGAAGTGCTGCACCGCCACGCCCGCCACCTTGGTGAACTCGCCACCGATGGCAACGCTGGTGCCGCCGGCGGCCAGCGCCTCGATGCCGAGCGGCGTGTTGACCGACGGGCCCCAGGAGGAGAGCGTAAGTCCGGTGGCTTCGTCAACGGCCACCAGCTTGTCGCGGGCAGCCGAGCCAGGGCGGCCGGCGCAGTAGAAGTTGTTGCCCTGGACGGGGCCGCAGTAGTCGGTGAAGTGGCCGCCAATGTAGAAGACGCCATCGGCCACGCCCACACCGACCACGTTGCCGTTGAAGCCCTCCTGGTAGTTCAGCGTGCCGTCTTCCATGTTGATGCTCATGGCCGTGCCGCCGTTGCCTGACGCGCCCACGAACAGCGTGTTCCCGTCCTGTGCGAAGGCCAGGCTCTGGAACGGCCTGTACGGGAATCCGGGCGGCGGTACGAACGTCGGCGGACCCTGATAGGCGAATGGCAGGCTGGCGCCGGTGGTGGTGTCGACCGCGCCGATCGCGATCGCCGAGGCGCCGTTCAGCGTGTTCTGGAATCCGCCCTCGACGATGCGCGACTGGGTGGTGTCTGTCGCCAGCGCATGCACCTCGCCATCGACGACGGGAGCCCAGGTCGGGTTGTAGATGTTGGTCGTCGCGTCGACCTCCGCCAGGTACGGGCGCGGCTTGGTGAACGCTCCGCCGATGTACAGGTTGCCGTTGGCCAGCACCAGGGCCCGAACCGCCTTGTTCGGCTTGCTCGAGTTGGTGAACGCCGGCACGACGGCGCCCGCGGCGCCATCGACCTCGGCCAGATCCTTGTACGGGTTTCCGCCGACCGACGTGAACACGCCGCCGATGTACACGTTGCCGGCGCTGGCCAGCAGGGTGTACACGGTCCCGTTCACGTTGGGGTCCCAGGGCAGCAGTGCCCCGGTCGTCATGTCGACAGCAGCGGCATGGTTGCGCGCCACCGGAGTGCCGCCGCCGCTCGGGATCATGGCGGTGAACTGCCCGCCCAGGTAGGCGGTGTTCCCCACCAGAATGATGCTGCGTACGGTGCCGTTCGCCTGATAACCGGTGCCCACCGGCTGTTGCTGCACGACGGCCGCGTCCGCGATGGATGCAGCGACCAGACTCACGAGCGCGGCCGCGACGACCGCCACGCGCTTCCTGCCCAAGACCTTCACTGTTCTCTCCCTCCGGATGTCCATCACTCGATTGTCCGAGCATTTTGGATAATCTGCAAACAGTGCCGACTCAGCGGGCAGGCCGGACCCCTGCTGGTCGGAAGCCGGTTTTGGCTAGGGTGCTGCCCTGACCCCGGAAGTCGAGCTGGTCCCGCGTCGCGGCCCCATCTTCCGGCGGAGGCAGCCGATGAACCCGTTCGATCCTGACGACTACCCACTGTGGCCGACCGTGCGCCGGCTCGCCCGCCTGTGGTGGGGCGAGCGTCGCCAGGTCCTGATCGGGCTGGCCTGCGCGCTCGCCTACACCACGCTCACGCTGACCGTCTCGGTGCTGATCCAGCGCGCGATCGACCATGCCATCGTGCCGCACCATGTGGGGGCGCTGTGGGTCTACGTCGCGGCGATCCTCGGACTGGCGCTGATTCGCTTCGGCATCAACTTCACCCGCCGCTACGCCACCGCCCGCGTCGGTGTGCGCCTCGAGGCGCGACTGCGAGAGATGCTCTACGCGGGCTACGTGCGCTTCCCGCGCGCGTTCTACGACCTGCACCCGACCGGCCAGGTCGTGTCGCGGGCGACCAACGATCTGTTCCCGATCCGCTACTTCATCGGCTGGGGCGTCGTTCAGGGCTTCCAGAGCGCGATGATGATCACCGGCGGGGTGGTCGTGCTGGCGCTCGTCAACCCGCGGCTGACGCTCTACTCGGCCGTCGCTTCGCCGCTGATCGGTTTCGTCGCGTGGCGGTTCGCGCACCTGGTGATGCCGATCTCGCGACGCGTGCAGGCGGCCAAGGGCGACGTCACCGAGGCCGCGGACGAGGCGGTCGTCGGGATCGAGATGGTGCAGGCGTTCGGCCGCGAGGACGACGTCCGGGAGCGCTTCGGCGACAAGGCGACGGCGGTGCGCGACGTGGTCGTCCGCCAGGCCGGCGTCGAGTCCCAACATCTGCCGGCGCTGTTCTACCTGCCGACGCTGTCGATCGCCGCCGTGGTCTTCTTCGGCGGCCGCGACGTGATCGCCGGCCGGCTCACGATCGGCCAGTTCGTCCTCTTCAACACGATCCTGCTCCAGCTCACCTGGCCGCTCGAGTCGCTGGGCTGGATCCTGAACCTGGCCCAGCGCGCGCTGGCCTCGGCCGGTCGCACCTTCGCCTGGCTCGAGCAGGTGGCCCGCCTGCCCGAGCCCGAGCGCCCGCGGCGCGTCCCCGACGGCGGGCTGGATGTCGTCTTCGACGGGGTGCGGTTCGCCTACCCGGACGAGGAGGAGGTGCTGAGGGGCGTCGACCTCGCGCTCGAACCCGGCGAGCTGGTCGCCATCTGCGGCGGCACCGGCGCCGGCAAGAGCACCCTGCTCAACCTGCTTCCGCGCTTCTACGATCCGACGGCCGGGAGCGTGCGGATCGGCGGCGTCGACCTGCGCGACCTGGCCCTGGCCGACCTGCGCTCGGCGGTGGCGGTGATCACGCAGCGGCCGATCCTGTTCTCGATCCCGCTGCGGGAGAACCTGGTCGTCGGCCGGCCGGACGCTGACCCGGCCGAGGTGGAGGCCGCCAGCGACGCGGCAGGCGTCGCCGACTTCGTGCCCGACCTGCCCGACGGATACGACACCCTGATCGGTGAGCGCGGCGTGAACCTGTCCGGCGGCCAGCGCCAGCGGGTGGCGCTGGCCCGGGCGCTGATCGCCGGGGCGCGGGTGATCGTCCTGGACGACCCGCTGTCGGCGGTCGACACGCACACCGAGCATGCACCTGGTCGAGCGGCTGCGTCCGGCGCTGGCCGGCCTGACGGTGCTGGTCGCGACCCAGCGGCTGTCGACTCTCGCCCTGGCCGACCGGGCGGCGGTGCTGGCCGACGGACGGATCGTCGAGGACGGGCTGCCGTCCGACCTGCTGGCGGCCGACGGAGCGTTCGCCGCGCTGTTCGGAGACGAGGTGGCGGCGTGAGCCGGCGCACCGGCCTCAGTCGGCTCGGCCGCTATCTGCGCGGCCGCTGGCTCCTGGTCGCGGCCCTGATCGCGATCGCCACCGGCAGCGCGGCCGCCCAGACCGGCGGTTGGCTGCTGGTGCGCGCCGCCATCGACAACGGCATCGGCGACCACAACACGCGACACCTGACCGTGGTCGTGGTCGTCTATCTGGCGGTCGACGTGGTCGGCTGGGCCTGCTCAGCGCCGTGCTGATCCGTGGCCTGGCGGTGATCGGTCAGGGGATCGTGTTGGGCCTGCGCCGCGACCTGTTCGACCACCTGACGTCGCTGTCGCTTCGGTACTTCTCCGAGCAGCGCGCCGGCTGGATCATCGCCCGCCTGACCAGCGACGTGGATGCTGCGTCGGACGCGCTGTCGCAGGGCCTGCCGACGCTCGGCGGCCAGACGTCGTGCTGCTGCCGACCGCGTCGTCGTGCTGTTCGTGGTCGACTGGCGGCTGGGCATGGTCTGCGTGGTCATCGTGCTGCCGCCGGCGCTCGTGCTGACGCGCTGGTTCCAGCGCACATCGGCGGTGGCCCAGCTCGAGGTGCGAAACCGGATCGCCGCCGTCACCGCGCACGTGGCCGAGTCGGTGGCGGGCATGGCGATCGTGCAGGCGTTCAACCGCGAGCGCGCGTTCCAGGACGAGTTCGACGAGCTGAACGCCGAGAACCGCGGCATCCACACGTCCGCACCAGACGCTGTTCTCGTTCTTCTTCCCGTCGATCGAGCTGTTTGGCGCCGATCTCCACCGCGCCGTGATGCTGGTCGGATCGCGCACCTGACGCGGACGGCGACGATCAGCATCGGCACGCTGATCACCGCGATCTACCTGCTGCAGCTGGTGTTCCAGCCGCTGCAGGAGCTGTCCGACGTGTACGGCCAGATGCAGTCGGCAGCGGCCGCGATGGTCAAGATCAGCTCGGTGCTGGACGCCGAGGCGACATCGGCGATCGGCCGGGCGCCGAGCCGATGCCGCACGATCGACGGGCGACTGCGAGCTCGACCAGGTGTCGCTTCGCCTACGGCGACAACGACGTGCTGCACGACGTCACGATGCCGGGTGCCGGCCGGCGGCTGCCTCGCCCTGGTCGGCCAGTCCGGCGGCGGCAAGTCGACGCTGGCCAAGCTGATCGCGCGCTTCTACGACCCGGTCGCAGGGCGCCGTGCGGGTCGACGGCCATCGACTGCGCGACGTGCAGCTGCGCAGCTACCGCCGCCAGCTCGGGGTGGTGCTGCAGGACCCGTTCCTGTTCTCGGGCACGATCGCCGACAACGTCCGCTTCGCGCGACCGGACGCCACCGACGAGCAGGTGCGCGAGACCGCGGCGGCGGTCGGGCGTCGACCGGATCGTGGCAAGGCTGCACGGCGGCCTGACCACGAGGTGCGCGAGGGCGGCGCCGGCCTGTCGGCCGGCGAGCGGCAGCTGATCTCGATCGCGCGCGCCCTGCTGGCCGATCCCCGCGTGCTGATCCTGGACGAGGCCACCTCGAACATCGACCGGCCCACCGAGATCCAGATCGAGCGGGCGCTCGACCGGCTGCTGCGCGGCCGCACGTCGGTGATCATCGCCCACCGCCTGGCGACGGTTCGGCGCGCCGACAAGATGCTGGTGGTCGACCACGGCCGCGTGATCGAGCGCGGCGCGCCGGCCGACCTGCTGGCCGTGGACGGCCCGTTCCGGCGGCTGGCGGGCACCCTGTCGGTGCCCGAGCCGCCCACTGCGGCCGCCGCCCGCCGCCGGCGGGGGGCGCGCCCGCCGACGCCCCGAAGCGTCCGCTGACTATCCGTCCGGCGGTATCGTCGAGCGCATGCTGCTCGATCGGCTGAAGCTCCCCCTCGTGCTCGCGCCGCTGGCCGGCGGCCCGTCCACACCAGCCCTGGCCGCCGCGGTCTGCCAGGCGCAGGCGCTCGGATTCCTGGCGGCCGGCTACCTGTCGCCCGAGCGCCTGCACGAGCAGATGGCGGAGCTGCGCTCGTTGACCGCACAGCCCTTCGGCATCAACGTCTTCAGCCGGCCGGCCGGGCCGGCTGACCCACCCCGATACGCCGCCTACGTGGACGCACTGCGCCGCTGGGCGACCGGCGCCGGTCTGCCGATCGGCGAGGCCCGCTTCCACGACGACGGCCTGGCCGACAAGCTCGACCTGCTGGCGGGCGACCCGGTCGCGGTCGTCTCCTTCACGTTCGGGATGCCGGAGCCGGATGCCGTCCGCCGCCTGCACGCCGCGGGCTCGGAGGTGTGGGTGACGGTGACGTCGCCGGACGAGGCGACCGTCGCCGTGGCCGGGGGTGCCGACGCCCTGGTCGTCCAGGGTTCGGAGGCCGGCGGACATCGGGGCGGCTTCGCCGACGACGATGTCCCGGCCCGGTCGCTGCTCTCGCTGCTGCAGCTGACGGCGGACTCGGCGCACCGCTGGTCGCGGCCGGCGGGATCGCGACGGGGAGAGGAGTGGCAGCCGTGCTCGCGGCGGGCGCCCGAGCCGCCCAACTGGGCACCGCGTTTCTGCTCTGCCCGGAGGCCGGCACCCCACAGGCCCACCGCGAGGCGCTGCGGGGCGATGCGCCCACGCGGCTCACGCGGGCGTTCACCGGCCGCACCGCGAGGGGCATCGAGAACCGGTTCATGGTCGACCACGAGGCGGCGGCGGTCGCCGCCTACCCCGAGATCCACGAGGTCACCCGGCCGCTGCGCCAGGCGGCGCGGGAGGCGGGCGACGGCTCGCTGATCAACCTGTGGGCGGGGGAGACCTACCGGCTGGCCCGCGAACTCCCGGCCGGCGAGCTGGTGCAGCTGTTGGCGCGTGAGACGGCCGAGGCCATGGACGCGCTGCGGGTGCGGCCGGCATGACCGGCCTGGCCGACTGGGACGCGGCCGACCTGGCCACGCTGCGCCGGCGGCGGAGCTACAAGTGGCGGACGTTCGGCGATGCCATCCCGGCCTTCATCGCCGAGATGGACTACCCGCTGGCGCCGCCCATCGCCGAGGTTCTCGCCACGGCGGTCGCGGCCTCTGACACGGGCTACTCGCAGCCCGCGGGCGAGCTGGCCGAGGCGTACGCGGCCTTCGCGGCCGAGCGCCACGGCTGGCGCGTCGAGCCGGCCGCGGTGTCCAGCGTTCCGGATGTGATGGTGGGCGTGATCGAGCTGCTGCGGCGGGCCGTCCCGCCGGGGGCGGGAGTGGTGATCACACCTCCGGTCTACCCGCCCTTCTTTGAGGCCATCGCCGAGGCCGGCTGCCGGGTGGTCGAGGTGCCGCTCCAGCTGTCGCCCGGTGGCCGCTACGGGCTCGACCTCGAGCGGCTGGAGGCGGCCTTCGGCGAGGCCGACGCCCTGCTTCTGTGCAACCCACACAACCCGACGGGACGCGTCCTCTCGCGGGCCGAATTGCTGGCGGTCGCCGATCTCGCCGAGCGCCACGACGTCCTCGTGCTGAGCGACGAGATCCACGCCCCGCTGGTGCTCGACGGCGCCGTGCACACGCCCTTCCTGACGCTCGACCACCCGATCGTCGAACGCTCGGCGGTGCTCACGTCGGCCAGCAAGGGGTGGAACATCCCCGGGCTCAAGTGCGCGCTGATGGTGACCGGCCCCGGGCCGATGCGGCGCGTTGTCGAGGGCATGCCGCGCGAGATCCCGCTCCGCTGCGGCCACCTGGGCGTGATCGCCACCATCGCCGCCTACCGGGACGGCGGCCCCTGGCTGGACGAGCTGCTTGGGGTGCTCGATCGCAACCGGCGGCTTGTCGCCGGCCGCCTGGCCGAGGGGCTCCCGGCCGCCGTCCACGTGCCCCCCGAGGCCACCTTCCTGGCCTGGATCGGCCTGGGCGCGGCCGGCCTGGGCGACGAGCCGGCCGCGGCCGTGCTCCGCCACACCGGCGTCGCCGTGGGCCGCGGGCTCGACTTCGGCGAGCCCGGACGGGGCTTCGTGCGCCTCACCTTCGCGACCCCGCTTCCGATTCTCGAACAGCTGCTGGCCGGTGTCGAGCAGACGGTGGCCGCGGCGGATGTCAGCTCACGTAGTGGCGGACGATGAGGGTGGCGGCCCGGCTGCGGTAGGCGAAGGTTCCGGTGTCAAAGAGGGCGGCGAGTGGCCGTGCGGTGACAGGTGCCATGCTGCCCGAGTAGCGGGTCGCGACGAACCGGTGAAGGTGACCCTCGTAGCTGCAGGTGTGGCCGGCCGAGACCGTCGGGGCATGGTGTGATGTGAAGATGGCCTGGCCGCCGAAGAGTGGATTCCCCGCCGTTTCGAGTGTGGCGCTTGCACCGGAAGCGGATCGCCGAGGGAGCGGCATGTCCGATCCATTCTCAAGCCCGATTGCCAGGTGCGCCGTGCTCGTGATCGTCGAACTCGTCCCGGTCTGGGTCAGCAGATAGGCGTGTCGGCCACCGAAGCCGACCTCGGCCGACCAAGTGGTGATGCCGAACGGAGATCCAGCCTGGATCGTCTCACGGCCCGAACACGGGAAGTAGGGGACACCGCCCGAGGCGCTGCCGGAGATAACGCCCCCGCCGAAGCTACATCCGGGGTCGGCCACCGCGATCGCCGACAGCGGCGCAGTGGTGATCGTTCCGAAGAACGGCGATGTGCCGGTGTGGATCCTGAACGTCTTGGAAGACAGTGTGCCGGTTGCCTGGGTAAACACGCCATGCCCGCCGGTGAAGAGCGCGCAGCCGACCGAGCTCGAGGTGACCGGGGTGAACGTCGTGTCGACCTTCGTCGGTGCAAACGCGGCCTTCGTGTCGAGGCGGAGGCTGGACAGGCCCCGAGACGCGGTCATCTGCATATCGGTCGACGAGAACGCGTACACGTGCTCCTGCTCGCCGGTGACACGGCCTGCCGTCGTCGACAGGCGATACAACGCCGTGTCCATCTCGGGCGGCGATCCAAACTGATCTGTTGCCGTAAATGCAGACAGTTCCAGGTGATACACCAGCGAGTTGATTGAGAGCGGGACTGGGCGGGTGTCGAGGAAGAGCAACGTGTCCGCGGGCACCGGTGCGGCGGTCTGCCCGATCATGGTCGTCCGAAGCGCAGCCGGTAGCGAACGGGCAAACACAAAGCGTGCGGTGCGCATCTGTTGCGCCGTCTGGACGGTCGGCGCGGCCGAAGCTTGGGCGCCGGAGGCGATGGCCGCGAACCCGCACGACACCAGGACAAAGGGCGCTACGCGACGAAGGATTCTCGAGACTGGCACAGGTTTCTCCCAGCGGGTGTTTTCGAAGCTGCACGGGCAACAGCCGAGCCCCTCTAGCGTACGCCCCTCGAAACATCTTGACTAGAGCGTGCATGACATTCGTCAACATACGGTCAGGCCGCCATCCACGGGAGTGATGCTCCGACGCCGGCCGCAAGGCGTCGGAGCATCACGACGTCCCGCGGGCGGGCGTCGTGTAACAACGTCCGCCCGCAACCTGACCGTCTACTCGATCGGGATCTCGAACCGGGCGATGATGCCGGGGTCGCCTCCCTCGGCGAGCAGGGTGGGATCGGGATCGCGAGTCGCCACCCATGCGTATCCGTCTTCGGGATAGGCGACCACGTCGGGGAAGCCCCCGGCGCTGATTGCGAGTAGCCGGACGGGTTCATCAGTCGGGTTGCTGAATGTGTGCAGCCCGGCCCGGCCCTCCGGGCAGGAGTACGAAGTCGCCGGGGGCCAGCGACTCCTGGCCATGCTGGTTTCGGAAAAGCGGACGGCCGCTGAGCACGAAGAAGATCTCCTCGGCTCCGAAATGCATGTGCATGTTGCTCTCCGGCGCCCCGGGGGCGAGGTCGTACAGCGTTGCCCCCATCCGAGCGTCGTCAGGCCGCCAGAACACCCGGGCCCGCGTTCTGGCCTGTTCGTCCTCCCCGTCCCACAGGTCGGAGAAAAGGTTCTGCCGTGTCATGGTGGTCCTCCGAGGTAGCAGTACGCGCAGCGGCCGGGCCAGACACTCCAGCCTCGGCACGCTGTCAAAGAAGCGCGGCACCACGCGACGCTGCCAGGCGCCGCGAGACATTCTGTTAGAGCTTCTTAGCCGCTACCTCGTCGCCGGATCCATGCGGGGATCATAGTGACCGGGCTGACCTCGCGGGCCTACGCGGCGAACGCCTCGTCGGCGGTGGGATCGCGGGCTGGCGGCTCGGGCGGCGCGCCGCCGGCACCGTGAATGTCCTTCCGGCGAACGAGGGCGACGCCGCAGATCGCACCTATCAGCACCACCCCCGTGCCTATGGTGAGGATCTCGTTCATGCCCGAGACGAATGCGTGGTGGGAGGCAGCAGCGATCCCAGGGGTGTGCGGGTAGCTGTTGACGGCTGCCCGGGTGCCGCCCGAGGCGATCGTCTTGGCGAGCGCCGCCGCCGGCATACCGAGGGCATGCCCGGAAAGCTGGCTCTCGAGCTGGCGCTGGAAGATCGCCCCCAGGGCGGCGACGCCGGTGGCCAGCCCCCCGATGCGGAAGGTGTTGCTGATGCCCGACGCCATGCCGCTTCGCTGCGGCGGCACGACGCCCAGCGCGATCCTGGCGATCGCGGGGTTGACGATGCCGATGCCGACAGCCGGTCAGCAGGAGGCCGGGGATCAGGTGCGTCCAGGTCGATCCGGTGGAAAGGCCGGTCATGGTCGCCAGCCCGACCGCCGATGATCGCCATGCCGGCACCCAGCACCGCGCCGGGCGGAAACCGCTCCAGCAGCCCTCGGGTGATCAGCGGGACGACGAAGCACAGCACGGTTGACGGCAGCAGGCGCGCCCCGCCGCCCAGCGGCGAGTAGCCCGAGGTCGTTCTGCAGGTAGAGCGTGATGTAGGGGTAGCATCGCGAACATGCCGCCGCCGATGGCGAAGGTGGCCAGCGAGACGCCGATGAACGCCGGGTTTGCGGAACAGCGACAGGTCGAACATCGGCCGCTGCTGGCGCAGCTCGACGACCAGACGAACGCCGCCATCAGCACGGCCGACGGCCAGCAGCAGCACGATCTGTGTGCTGCCCCAGCCGTCGTCGTTGCCACGCAGGAGGCCCGAGGACGAGGAGGAACAGCGATCCGGAGAAGGTGACCAGGCCGGCGATGTCGAGCCGCTTGGCGTCGGGGTCGCTGAATGTTGACCATGCGGGCTGCGGCCAGCGCGACAGGTGGCGATCCCGATCGGGACGTTGACGAAGAAGATCCAGCGCCAGCCCAGGCCGCTCGTGAGCAGGCCGCCGATCAGCGGACCGATGGCGACGGCGCCGCCCACCGTCGCTCCCCAGACGGCGATCGCCGTGCCCCGGTCGCGGCCCTGGAAGCTCCTGCCCGATCAGGGCCAGCCCGGTGGCGAACATGGCCGCGCCGCCGAGCCCCTGCAGGGCCCGCGACCAGATCAGGAACTGTGAGCGTCTGTGGCCACGCCCGCACATCAGCGAGGCGACGGTGAACACGATCAGGCCGACGACGAAGATCCGCTTGCGGCCGAACCGGTCGGCCAGCGATCCCGCAGGTCAGGATCACGCTGGCCAGCGACAGCGCGTAGGCGTCGATCACCCATTCCAGGTCGGAGAAGCTCGCAGTCCGAGATGCCGCTGGATGGTGGGCAGGGCGACCTGCACGATCGTGACGTCCACCAGCAGCATGAAGGTGGCGGCACATACCGCCACCAACGTCCACCACTGCCACTCAGAGGCTTCGGCGGCGCCTGAATGTGGCTCGTGACTCATTCCTGCACCACAACCGCCGCCATTGGCAGACCGTACCAGTCGAGCCGGATTCTGGTTTCAGATCGGCGGCCTACGCCCCGCCGGCGTCCGCAGGATCAGGTTCCCAGAGCTCGATCGGATTGCCCTCGGGATCGTGGATGCGGGCGAAGCGGCCGACTCCAGGCATGTCCCAGTCGGGGTCGGTCGTGACCTCGATGCCGGCCGCCACGAGCGCCGCCAGCAGGGCGTCCAGGCCGTCCACGCGAAGGTTCAGCATCCATTGGCGGTCGGCTGCGAAATAGTCGCTGGTCCGGGGGAATGGGGCGAAGACGCTCGGGCCTGCCGCCGTCGCCCACTCACCGTGCTCGCCACCGCCGATGCCCAGATGCTCGGCGTACCAGGCGCCCAATCTGTCCGGGTCCTCCGCTCGGAAGACGAAGCCACCGATCCCAGTCACGTGCATGACGCCCTCCGCACACCACACTGAATTCCGACGGGCCGGCCATTCTGGCCCGACCCATCCATGGACCCAGGAGACGGTACCTCTTGGACTCGGCGGTCAGGGTTGGCCACGGGCCATTGGCCCGATGACCTCCTGGATTCCTGGTAAGGGATGAGCGCCTTCCCTTCAAGCGCGTAACGGCCCTCTGCAAGCACGGAACTTGGTAGTAGGGCACAGAAGTTGGTCGTTTGGCCCTCGAAGTACCAACTTTCGCCCTAATGGCGGGACTCCACGCCGCCCGACTCGCGGACTCGCTCGACCGATTCCCAGCCCGTCACGTGCCCCAGTCTAGAGTGCCCGACCCCACCGCCCGGTACGCGCCGGCAGGTGCCGGAGGCGATATGTCCGAATCCGGTTGAACTGTCCAGAAGCAGCTTGGTTGAGGCGAAGTGGAGCTAAGGGGATTCGAACCGCTGTGGCCGCTGCTACGCCAGCTCGTGTAGCTCGGTCAGGAGTGCGCGGAGTTCGCCGAAGCGTTCCGGGCCGAGCTGCTGTCCCCAGCTGGTCTCCATTTCCAAGACCGCTTCGCGGATGACGCCGATTGCGGCGATGCCGCGGGCGGTGAGGGCGACGCGTTTGGAGCGTCTATCGTGGGGGTCTGCTCGGCGCTCCACGTAGCCGAGGCGCTGGAGTTCGCCGAGCAGGTAGTTGAGCGCCTGCTTGCTGATCCGTAGCCGGGTTGCCAGCTCGGACGGCCGGGTGCCCTGAGGTCCGGGGTATTGGAACACGGTGAGATGTGCGGTGTCGAGGTCGTCGAAGCCGCGCTCGTGCAGCCGCTCCAGCATGCGTCGCTGTACGACCTCCCAGGGCATGCGCAGGAGCGCACCGATCAACGGCGGTCCGAATTCCTGCTCCTCGGGCGATTTCGTAAAGCGACTTGACGACTCGGGTTGACTCATGATATCGTCAAGCAACTTTACCACTCAGCGATGGAGGGAGCCACCATGGCAGCCACGACGAGCGAAGAGATCAGTGTCGGGGACATGGCGATCCGTTTTCTGGTCGAAGGCCACCAGTCGGCAGGGTCGGTGGCGGTGTTCGAGTTCGACGTTCCCGCCGGCGCGAAGGTCGCAGCGGCGCACAGCCACGATGGCTACGAGGAGACGATCTACGGACTCGAGGGCGTCCTGACCTGGACGCTCGACGGCACGCCTGTCGACGTCGGCCCGGGCGAGGTGCTGTGCATCCCGCGCGGCGCCGTCCACCACTTCGACAACACCCGCGAGGTCGACGCCAGGGCACTGGCAATCGTCACCCCCGGCATCCTCGGCCCCGACTACTTCCGCGAGGTCGCAGCCATCCTCGACGCCGCGGCCGCCGGCCCACCCGACTTCGCGGCGATCGCGTCCGTGATGCGCCGCCACGGCCTCACCCCCGCACCATGACAGCCGCCGGCCCCCACTCGGTGATCCAAGGGCTGGCCACGACTGCCGACATCCCTTCTGGCCCTGCGACCGCCGATCACCGAGGGGAGGCGATTCTTCGGAGCGAGACGCGCGAGATCAGCATCCTCGTAACCCGTGACGACCTCACGATCACCCGCGCGCGGTACTCCGCCGGCCAACAGGTGGCCGGCCCCCACGTGCACAACCATCACACCGATGCGTTCTACGTGCTCGAGGGCAAGCTCACCTTTGAGATCGGGCGCGAATCCGAAACGGTCACAGTTTCCCCAGGCGGCTTCGTCGCTGTGCCGCCCGGGGTCGCCCACTCCTTCCGCAGCCACGGCGACGGTTCCGCGCGCTGGCTCACCATCCACGCGCATGACGGGGGCTTCGCGAGCTTCATGCGTGGCGTCCGCGACGGTGTCGACGTGGAGTGGGACATCGCTGCCGTGCCCGTAGGAGGCGGACTGCCAGCACGGGCGGCCACGGTCACGCCGGCGCCAACCGACAGGTCTTAACCCGACGGAAGGCTCCGGGAGGCGCTGTTACGAGGAAATGGTCACCGGGCTTGCGTCGACTCGCCCGGGCGTCTATGTTCGAATCCGGTTGGAGTGTCCAGAGACGGCTTGGTTAAGCGGAAAAATGGAGGTAAGCGGATTCGAACCGCTGCGACCGACAAGCGGTCTGTTCATCGCTTTGGTTGGGCCTGAACCGCGTCGAGGAATGCCAGCACGCGCTGCATGAGCAATCGCGCAGCGGCCGGGTCGAACGCCGGGAGTGAAGAGTCGGCGAAGAGGTGTTCTTCGCCGGGGTAGAGAAACAGCTCGGCGCGGTCGGTCGAATCGACGAGCGCGCGGGCCGCTTCGAGGTCTTCGAGGAAGAACGGGTCGGCATCCTTCCCGTGGATCTGCACGGGGACGTCCTCGGGCCATGCCTCGCCAAATTCCGACACGGGAAGGCATGAGTACATCAGCAATGCCCCACGGGCGTCGGGCCGTGTCTGCGCGAGCTGCTGGGCGACCATGACCCCGAAGGAAAAGCCCGCGTAGACGACCTCGTCGCCGATGCTCCCGGCGGCGGCCACGCCTTGCTCCGCCAGCGCTTCAAACCCCGCTTCGCGCGCGAAGGCCATGCCGTCCTCCATGGTTCCGAAGCGGCGCCCGTCGAATAGGTCGGGTGTGTGCACGGTGTGCCCCGCCTGCCGCAGGTCGTCGGCGAACGACTGGACTCCCTCAGTGAGCCCTTGAACGTGGTGATACAGCAGGACTTCTGTCATCGTCGATCCTCCTCAATGATCCATTATCTTGGAACATTCCGCGATGTTAGTCTATTCAAACATGACTGCCAACTCCGGTCCGCCCGACTACGACCTCGCCGACCGCCTCGCACTCACCAGGCCCTTCCAGGTGAAGGCGCTCAGCCATCCCGTTCGCACCGCCATCCTGGGCCTGCTCCATGAGCGGGCGGCCACAGTGAGCGAGCTCGCTGTCGCTGTCGGTCGCCCCAAGAGCACGGTCGCGCACCACGTCAAGGTGCTCGCCGAGGCGGGACTGGTGCGGGTGGTGAGGACGCGGCGGGTGCGGGCGATCGACGAACGGCTCTACGGCCGCACGGCACGGATGTTCTACGTCAGCGTTGAGCGGAGCGCGGACGGCGACAACCTGCCTCGTGACTTCAACGACTTCGAGGTCGCCGCTCGAGAGTCGGTAACGGCCTACCGTGACGGCAAGCTGTGGGGTTTCATCCGGCACGCCCGCATCTCGGAGGCGCAGGCGTCGGACTTCTGGGAGCGCATGGCGGAGCTGGTGGCGGAATTCGACCGGCTCCCGCGGTCGGGTGAGACGATGTACGGGTTCGCGACTGGCGTCTATCCCACCGACCAGCCGACGCTGCCGAGCGGTGAAGCAGCCCCGGATCCAGTGGAGGCTCGGTCGACTTCCTCGTAATCGTCGAGGCTGGGCCGGAGGCCTCGCCTACGCCCTCGCCATCGGCGTCACCGCCGGACACCTCCCCACCGTCCGCGCCGCCCGCATGTCACCCACCCCGACCGGCAATCGCCCCGGCTGGTGCATTCTCACAACGGACTTGCATCCGCCCAGTAGAGGCGTTATGTCCGAATCCGGTTGGATGCCTCAGAAACGGCTTGGTTGACCGGGAAAATGGAGCTAAGCGGATTCGAACCGCTGACCTCCTGGACTCGGCCGTCAAGGTCGCTGCGCTCCCTTGACTGCCTCGTGACGGGGCCTGCTTGGATAGCAGCCCCCTTATCCAGGCGTCGCCTGGCTCACACCAAGTGAGCAGCATGGAGTCGACAAACACCATGCCCTTTGGGGACGGGTCATGCGGACCCGCCCCCAAAGGGCATGGAGCTAAGCGGATTCGAACCGCTGACCTCCTGGGTGCGATCCAGGCGCTCTCCCAACTGAGCTATAGCCCCGCGGCGGGGAAGTATATCGGCCTGGCTGCGCGGGTCTGGAGGCCAATCGGTCCGGGCCGGCCGCCTGGCGGGCGGCGCTGCGCGAGCTGGATCGGGTTGCCATCGGGGTCGGTCACCCAGCCCGCCCGGAGGACGGCCGCGAAGTCGTGCGGCGGGCTGAGCGAGGGGGCGCCGGCCGCGACCAGGCGCCCGTGGTCGCGGTCGACGTCGTCCGTCCACAGCACGATCTCGACCGGCCGGCCGTCCAGGTTCGGGCGGATCGCCCAGGTACATGGTCGGCGTCCCCGCCAGCACGACGAACGTCTCCTCCTGGGAGGAGTGACGGTGCCGGCGGCTCGTAGCGCCACAGGTTCGCCCGCGTGTGCGCGAACCCGGCCAGGTCGCTCAGTTCGGCCACGTGGCGGGCAGGCTCGCCGGGTTTGTGCGGGCGGGTGATCCACTCCACATCCTCGCCGCGCACCACCCGGAAAGCCATGCCGCAACTGGACCGCTCGCCGCTCAGGCCGGCGCGGGCGCGCGTGACTCCTTCACCATCCGGTAGGCCAGAAACGCGATCACCAGCGCGTTCATACCGTGCAGCACGCCGATGTAGGGCGAGTCGCTGGCGCCGGTGATGCCGAGGATGAACTGCACCACCATCAGCACGAACACGGCCGCGCTCAGCTTGGTCATGGTCAGCGACCAGCGGCCGCCCAGCGCCACCAGCAGGATGATCAGCGCCAGCAGCACCAGGAGCGTGCCCAGAAGGCCGTGCGGGCCGAAGTTGTTGTCGTTGAACTTCTTGTCGTTGACGGTCTTGAAGGCGCCCCAGCCGGCCAGGCCGAACTGGAGCACAACCAGTCCTGCGAACAGGTGCGCGAGCGCGCGATGGATCTTTGCGAGTGCGGTCAACGGTGCTCCTTGGGTTGATGGACGGACGGTGACTCGGCTGGCCGCAGCCACAGGCTGGCCGTGCGAGGTTGAACGGTGGCCCGGACGACGTCAAGCACCTCGGAATGCAGTGCGTCCAGGTCGAGTTGGTCGCGCAATCGGCTGGCGAAGGCCTCGAGGGTGCGGTTGGCGTCGTATTTTGCGCGGTAGAAGCGGCGGTCGACCAGGCGCTGGATGCGTGTTCGCAGGGGTTGGAAGGCGGCTGCGACGACCAGCGTAGAGATGGTGACGGCCAGTGCGCTTGACTGCCCGGTGACCGCCTGCAGCGCCCGGTCGCTCAGGAAGATGCCGCCCAGGTAGAGCGCTGCCAGCAGGCCGATCAGGCTGGCGTACACCAGCGTGCGGCGGATGATGACGTCGATCTCGTACAGCCGGTGGCGCAGCACCGCGATACCGATCGAGCCGATGGTGATCGTCGCCGCCATCACCCACACCGATGCGGAGAGCGGCGCGTTGGGCGTCATCGGCAGCGTCACGAAGGCCGCCAGCGCCAGGCTGGATGCCCCCAAGGCGAACCACTTGAGCTGCTGCCGGACATCGCCGCGGGCCCGTCGGTAGCGGCCGACCAGCGATACCGCCGCTGCCAGGAGGAGGCAGCCGGTCGCCACGTAGGCCAGGCCGGAGATTGTCGCCATGGCGGTGCCCAGCTCGCCCTGCAGCCCATACGGATTGGCCTGCGACGGATCGCTGTTGGTCAGCCCCGGGCCGGCCTGGAGGGTGCTCGCGGTCAGGCCGACCACCAGCGTCGCCGCCCACGCCCGAGCAACCGGTCGCCAGCGCGGCGAGGCCAGATGGCCGTCGGGAAACAGCAGGAGCAGCGGCGGCACGAAGGCGATCACCGGCAGGAACTCGATCTGGCTTGCGGCCGCGCCGGCTGCCAGCCGGCCGGGCAGGCCCAGCGCCCGCGCCGAGTAGGCGTCCAGAAAGAACCCGACCGCCTGGGACAGGCCCATCAGCAGCAGCAGCCAGCTGATGGTGTTGCCCGGCACCCGCGTGCACAGGAGCGCTCCCAGGCCCGCCGCCAGCAGCCACGGCACCGTCCAGGCGACGATCCACCACACCGCCCCGGAGTGCGAGGCCGCCAGCAGGTAGGCGGCCAGCATCAGGCCGGCCGTCGCGACCGGCGCCAGCCAGATCAGCCCGCGGCCGACGGGTCCCCTCCCTGGAGCATGGAGCGCCACGGTGCGATTCTGCCAGCCCGGGCGTCCCGGGAACGTTACGGCCCGATTACCACTCCACCAGCTTCCACACCCCGGGCTGCATGCCGCCCTCGTCGCTTCC
The DNA here is from genome assembly GCA_963744065.1 of uncultured Actinomycetes bacterium. GTDB lineage: Bacteria > Actinomycetota > Thermoleophilia > Gaiellales > JAICJC01 > DASUHT01. The sequence goes on from CAVUSN010000013.1 coordinate 84,963, forward strand.
GATCTCGGCGAAGATCGTGACCGCCCGCTTCAGGTAGTCCATCGACTCGTCCTGCCGCCCGGCCCGGTGCAGCAGGTCGGCCAGGTTGTTGTTGAGCGCCGCCTCCCGGTGCCGGTCGCCCTGCTCTGAGCTCAGCCGCAGCGCCCGCTCGGTGAGGGCGATCGCGTGCTCGCGATCATCGCTGGCCAGCGCCAGGTTGTTGAGCGCCGCCACCAGCACGCTGGGGTCCGGCAGATCCTCGGCCAGCTCGACGCTGCGCTCCAGGTGGCCGGCCTCGCCGGTCAGCATGCCCAGCAGGTTGTGCGCCTGGGCGATCGCCTGCAGGTCGCCGGTCGTGCTCGCCAGTTCGAGCGCGCGATCGGCCAGCCCGATGGCGGCCGGATCGTCACCCCTGCGATGGGCGACCAGGCTGCGGTCGACCTGCACCCGGGCCGACTCGCCGCCCAGCTCGAGAGCTGCGACCAGGTGCCGCTCGGCCAGCTCGGGATCGCCCCGGCGGTCGTACACCTGGCCCAGCTTGTGCTCGATGCCGGCCAGGTCGGCCGGCCCGGTCGCGGCCGCCGTCTCGTAGGCCTGCAGGGCCGCCGCGTACTCACCGCGCAGCGCGTGCAGATCGCCGATCGCCTCGTGCAGGACGGCCGGCTGGCCCGGGCCCAACGCGAGCGCCGAGCGGTAGGCCTCCAGAGCCTCGCTGGTGGCGTGCAGCGCCCGTGCCCGCTCACCGGCGGCCTGGAATGCTTCGGCTGCCTGGGCGTCCAGCCCGGCCGACAGCAGGTGGCGGGCGATCAGGGCGGCATCGCCGTGCTTGGCCCGCAGCGCGTCCGCCACCCGTCGGTGCAGGAGCCGGCGGCGAGCCAGGCTGGTGCGCTGGTAGGCCAGGCTGAGCAGCTTGTCGTGGGAGAAGTCATAGCCGGCGTCGCGTTCCACGATCAGGCCGCGCCGGGTCAGCTGCTCGAGCCCGTCGGCGGTCTCCTCCTCGCCGCGTCCGGAGGCCTCGCGCAGCGTTTCCAGGTCGAATGAGCGGCCGATCACCGCCGCGGCCGAGAGCAGCTGCGATGCCGTCTCGCCGACGCTCTCCAGCCGCGTGGTCAGCAGCTCGCGGACGCCGCCGGGCAGATCGTCGGTGGGCTCGGGCAGCCGCAGCGCGGCCAGGTACTCGACCACGAACAGCGGCAGCCCCTCGCTCTCCTGCCACAGCCGGGCGGCATGCTCGGGCGCGCCGGCCTGGGCGGCCAACTGGGAGACGTGCTCGCGACTCAGCCGGCCCAGCCGGATCACCTGCGTGGCCAGCCGTCGCAGCGGTGCCTGCTCGGGCCCGATCTCCTCCGAGCGCCAGGCCGCCAGAATGGTCAGCGGACGGCCCTCCAGGCGCCGTCCCAGATAGGCCACCATGGCCAGCGAGGCCGGGTCTGCGAACTGCAGGTCATCCAGGAAGAGCAGGCCGGGGGCGGCGTCGCACAGCAGCGCCGAGACCACTTGAGCCAGCCCTTCGTGCAGCCGCTGCTGGGCGCCGGGGCCGTCGCCCGCGGCCTGGTCGGCACCGCCCAGCTCGGGCACCAGGCGGGCCGCCTCGGCCCGCCAGTGGGCGTCCACGCCGGCCAGCCGATCGGCGCCAGAGGCGGCCACCGCCGCCCGCAGCACGGCTGCGATCAGCCCGAACGGCAGCGCCGCTTCGCCCTCGTGGCTGCGGCACTGGACGGCGGTGCCACCGGCCCCGCGGATCGCCTCCAGCGCCTGCTCGCACAGTCGCGTCTTGCCCACCCCGGGCTCACCCTCGACCACCACCAGCCGCCCGCCCGCCCGGCCCTGCTCGACCCCGGCGGCCAGCAGTTCGAGCTCCGCCTCGCGGCCGACCAGGCCCAGCTCGGCCACCACGACGGCAGGCTCAGGGCGCCGCTCCAGATCCGGCCATGCCACCGGCAATCCCTCGCTGACCGCGTCGTACAGCGCGCTGGTCTCGGGCAGCGGACGCACCCCCAGCTCGTGGTCGAGCACACGCACGCAGCTTCGGTACTGGGCCAGCGCCTCGGCCCGGTGGCCGGTGACGGCGTACAGCAGGATCAGCGCCCGCTGGGCCGGCTCGTGCAGCGGATCCAGGGACAGCCGCCGCTGGGCCGGCGCCAGCGCCTGATCGGCCCGGCCGTCCCCGGCCAGCTCCGCCACCAACCGCTCCAGCGCCAGCTCCAGCTCGCGCCGCAACTCCCCCCCGGCCGCACGCTGCCAGTCATCGAAGGCGGCGCTGTCGCGCAGGCCGAAGCCGGCCAGCAGATCGCCCCGGTGCAGCGCCGCCGCCTCGGCCAGGTCGGGGATCGAGCGCGGGCCGTCGCCGGCCGCAGCCACCAGCCGCCGGAACCGCCAGGCATCCACCGCGTCGGGCTCCAGCTCGAGCCTCACAGCCGCCCGGTCGGTGACCAGCCAGCGGCCGTCCAGCGCCGTTCGCAGCACCGACAGCGTGCGTCGCAGCGCCGCCCGTCCGCGGTCGGGATCGGTGTCCGGCCACAGCAGGTCGACCAGCAGGTCGCGGGAATGGCCGCCGCCGCTTACCGCCAGGTAGGCCAGCAGGGCGGTGGCCTTGCGCGTGTCCACCCGAAGCGGCGCGCCGTCCACCTCGATCCGGGGCGTGCCCAGCACGTCAATCCGAAGGGCCATGTGGGCCGCGAGTATCGCACGGCGTTCGGGCTTCCGGTCACGGATCGAAAGCCGTAACGTTTCCGGGACGGTTCGACCGGTAGAACGGAGGGTGCAATGCCGATGTTCGTACAGAGCCTTCGCCGAGTGGTGCTTCGCCGGCCGGTGGTCGTGGATCAGGCCGCGCCCGCCGACGGCGCTGGCCAGCCGGCCGCGCCCGGCGAACGGCCGCCGGTCGAGATCGCGCCCAACGACCCCATCATCCGCTTCTTCCAGAGCGCCGTCGGGGCGGTCGACCTGGACGGGCTGGAGCTCGACTCGCCGGCCCTGCGCGAGCTGCGCGCCTCGGGCGTGCGGCTGGTGGTGCCGCTGGTCACCCAGGGCGAGCTGATCGGCCTGCTCAACCTCGGCCCGCGGCTGTCGGATCAGGAGTACTCCGGCGACGACCGGCGGCTGTTGGAGAGCCTGGCCGCGCAGGCCGCGCCGGCCGTGCGGGTCGGCCAGCTGGTGCGCGAGCAGGAGGCCGAGGTGCGCAGCCGCGAGCGGCTGGAGCAGGAGCTCGCAGGTGGCCCGGCTGATCCAGCAGCACTTCCTGCCCCGGCGCTGCCCGATCTGCCCGGCTGGCAGGTGGACGCCTACTACCAGTCGGCGCGCGAGGTGGGCGGCGACTTCTACGACTTCATCGAGCTCGAGGGCGGCCAGGTCGGCCTGGTGATCGGGGATGTCACCGACAAGGGCGTGCCGGCCGCGCTGGTGATGGCGGCCACCCGCTCGGTGCTGCGGGCTGCGGCGCAGCGGCTGCTCGATCCCGGCGAGGTGCTGGCCCGGGTCAACGAGCAGCTGTGCCCCGACATCCCCGAGAACATGTTCGTGACCTGCCTGTACGGCGTGCTCGACCCGGCCACCGGCCAGCTGCGGTTCGCCAACGCCGGCCACAACCTGCCCTGCCTGCGCTCCGGAAGCCGGGTGGTCGAGCTGCGCGCGACCGGCATGCCGCTGGGCCTGATGCCGGGCATGCGCTACGACGAGGCGGTGGCGGTGCTCGACCCCGGCTCGCAGATCCTGCTCTACAGCGACGGCGTGGTCGAGGCCCACGACCAGGAGCGGGAGATGTACGGCACGCCGCGGCTGACCGAGTTGATCGGCTCGCTCACCTCCGACCAGCGGCTGATCGACCGCGGATGCAGTCGCTGAGCAGCTTCACGGGCGAGGGCCACGAGCAGGAGGACGACATCACGCTGGTGTCGCTGCGCCGCTCCGCAACCGGCTACGTCGTGCTGGACGAGTTCGATCTGGCCAGCCAGCCGGGCAACGAGCGGGAGGCCATGCAGCGGGTGGCCGACGCGGTGGCCCCATTGGGGCTGGACAGCGAGCGGGCGGAGCGGCTGAAGACCGCGGTGGCCGAGGCGACCATGAACGCGATGGAGCACGGCAACGGCTTCGATGCCGACCAGCCGGTGCACATCAGCGTTGCCGCCGACGGCGACGCGGTGCACGTGCGGGTGACCGATCAGGGTGGCGCCCGGCCGATGCCGGAGGTGGTCGAGCCCGACCTCGAGGCCAAGCTGGCGGGCGAGCAGACGCCGCGCGGCTGGGGCCTCTTCCTGATCCGCAACATGGTCGACGGGATGACCGTGAGCGGCGACGAGCGCCAGCACACGGTGAAGCTTTCGTTGAATCTCCACCCGGAAGGAGACGCCCATGCCGGCGACCCGATTTGAATCCGCCGTCAGGATCGAGCCCGAGCGGGCGATGATCGACCTGCGGGGCCAGGTGGACGGATCGGCCAAGGACGAGCTTGACCGCCGTCTACGAGCAGGCGGCGGCCACCGGGACCGGCCAGGTGCTGCTCAACTTCTCCGAGGTCGACTACATCAACTCCACCGGCATCGCGCTGATCGTGGGTCTGCTCGGCCGGGCCCGGGCAGAGGGACGCAGCCTGGCCGCGTGCGGACTCTCCCCGCACTACCGGGAGATCTTCGAGATCACACGCATCTCCGACTTCATGTCCATCTATGCGGACGAGCAGAGCGCTGCGTCCGATCCACGCACGGAAGGGAGCTGAACATGGCCGACGCCACGGCCGCGATGGAGGTGCGCACGCCCACCGCCACCACCCGCATCATCGACATCTCGGGCGAGGTGACGGCCCGCAGCGACGCCGTTCTGAGCGAGGCCTACAGCCTCGCCAACAGCCCGGAAACGCGAGTGCTGATCCTCAACTTCACCGACCTCGAGTACATGAACTCGAGTGGGATAGGTCTCCTGGTGACGCTGCTCGTGCGGGCCCAGCGAAGCCGTCAGCGGCTGCTTGCATACGGGCTGACCGAGCACTACCGGCAGATCTTCGACCTGACTCGCCTGGACGAGGCGATCGAAATCCACACGGACGAGGCCGAGGCGTTGGCCGCGGCAGCGGCCTGAACGAGCGGAAAGGAGCAGCCATGGCAAACGACGGCCAAAACAGCACGCGCGAGGGGTGGGCCAAGCCGGTGCGCACGCTGGACGCCTCGGCGGTCGAGCCGGGCGGGCCTGGCATCAACGTGTCGGGACGGCGGCCGACCTCGCCCATCCAGGGGTTCGGCCGGATGTGGCAGAAGACCTACCGGATCGCGCTGACCGGATGCAGCGCCACGCCGCGCGAGGTGATCGGCGAGTGGAAGCAGAACTTCGGCAGCTTCTGGCCCAAGGGGAACCGCTTCTTCGCGCCTCTGGCGGGGATCTCGCCGGGTGAGGTGGCGGTGCTCAATCTGTCCATGCCGGGCGGGCTCAAGCTGTCCACCGGCGTGCTGGTCATGTACGCCGACGAGGAGTCGTTCACGCTGATGACGCCGCAGGGCCACATGTTCGCCGGCTGGATCACGTTCAGCGCGTTCGAGGGTGACGACGGCGTCACCTGCGCCCAGGCCCAGGTGCTGATGCGGGCGTCCGATCCGCTGTATGAAGTGGGTATGACGATGGGCGGACACAGCCAGGAGGACCGGCACTGGCAGCACACGCTGCGCCAGGTGGCCGAGCACTTCGGGGTGGAGGGCGAGCTGACCACCGAGTCGGTATGCGTGGATCGCCGCCGCCAGTGGTCGAACGCCGGCAACGTCTGGCACAACGCCGGCATCCGCTCGGGGATGCTACATGAGCCAGGCTCCGATCAGACTCATTAGAAGGCCATTCCAGCGGCCACGTTGAGCGCCGGCAGTTGTGACGCGATCGTCGTCGGGGCTGGCCCCAACGGGCTGGCGGCGGCGATCGCGCTGCTGCAGGCGGGACGTTCGGTGCGGGTGCTGGAGGCCGCCCCGACGGTCGGAGGGGGCACCCGCACCGAGGAGCTGACGCTGCCCGGGTTCCGGCACGACGTGTGCTCGGCCGTCCACCCGCTGGCCCTGGCGTCGCCGTTCCTGCGCTCGCTGCCACTGGACGAGCACGGACTGCGCTTCGTGCACCCCGAGGTCGCCACTCGCGCATCCGCTGGATGGCGGGCGAGTCGCGGTCACTGCACCGGTCGCTGGAGCGCACGGTCGAGCAGTTGGGCCCCGATGGGCCCGCCTACCGCCGGCTGATGGCCCCGCTGGCAGCCGGCTGGGAGGCCATCGCCGGCGACCTGCTGGCGGCCGCTGCGGCCGCCCCGCGGCACCCGATCGCAGCCGCTCGTTTCGGCCGCAACGCAATGCGCTCGGCCAGGGGCCTGGCCCGCTCGCGGTTCGCAGAGGAACCGGCCCGGGCGCTCTTCGCTGGCAACGCCGCCCACGCCATGCTGCCGCTGACCGGCATCGCCACGGCCGCCTACGGGCTGATGCTTCAGATGCTCGGGCACGGCGTCGGCTGGCCGGCGGCGGCGGGTGGCTCGCAGACGATCGCCGATGCCATGGCGCGGCCTGATCGGCTCGCTGGGCGGCGAGGTCGAGACCGGCCGCAGCGTCGACCTCGATGGCCGACCTGACCGGCGCCCGGGCGGTGCTGTTCGACCTCACCCCGCGCCAGATCGTGCGCCATCGCCGGCGGCGAGCTGCCCGGCCGGCTACCGCGGGGCGCTCGATCGCTACCGGTATGGACCAGGCGTCTTCAAGCTCGACTACGCGCTCGTCGGGGCCCGTGCCGTGGACCGCGGCGGCGTGCCGGCAGGCCGGCGATGGTGCACGTCGGGGGCACGCTGCGAGGAGATCGCAGCGGCCGAGGCCGAGGTGAGCAGCCGGACGCGAGCCCGACCGGCCGTTCGTGCTGGTCGCCCAGCCGAGCCTTTCGATCCGACGCCGGGCGCCGCCGGACAGCACACGCTGTGGGCCTACTGCCACGTGCCCAACGGCTCGGCCGCCGACATGACCGGCCGCCATCGAGGACCAGCTGGAGCGGTTCGCGCCCGGCTTCCGCGACCTTGTGCTGGAACGCAGCGTGATGGGGCCGGCGGCCATGCAGGCGCACAACGCCAACTACATCGGGGGCGACATCAACGGCGGCTCGGCTGACCTGCGTCAGTTGTGGACGCGGCCGGCGGTGCGGGTCTCGCCCTACACCACACCCAACCCGCGGCTGTACGTGTGCTCGTCGTCCACCCCGCCGGGGGGCGGGGTGCACGGCATGTGCGGCTGGCACGCGGCGCGGGCGGCGCTGGCACGTGCGCTGCGCTGAACCGGCCGTAACGCTCCCGGAACGCGGCGCTGGCACAATCGTGGCTGTGACGCCCCGCATGCGAGCGCGTTTGGTGGTGTCGGCGGCCGTGGTCGCGGCCGCGTCGCTGGTCCTGGCACTCGTGCTGGCGCTGGACGGCGGCAGCAGCGGAACGTCGTGGGTGGTGGTCAGCGCCGCGCCCGTGCTCGGCTGCGCCGCAGTCGGAGCCGTGCTGTGCACCCGGGTGCCCTCCAATGCGATCGGCTGGCTGTTTCTGGTGGTTGCTCTGGAGGCCGGCGTCGGCCAGGTGTGCGATGTCTACGCCCACCGCGCGGGCCCCGGCTCGCTGGCGGCGGGGGTGATCGCCGGGGTGCTGGAGCCGCTGCCGCTGGTCTTCCTGCCCGCCCTGCTGGTGCTCTTCCCGGAGGGCAGGCTGCCGTCCCGGCGATGGCGCTGGGCGGCGGTCGCGTGGGTCGCCATGGTGGTGGTCGTAGCAGCCGACATCCTGGCCACGCCCGGCCAGCTCTCGACCTTCTCCAGCGGCCGGCTGCCGGACAACCCGCTGGCGGTTGGCGGCAGGCTGGGCGCGACCATCCGCGGCGCCGGCAGCGTGTCGTTCTACCTGCTGATCGTGGTCGGGGTGGCGGCGGCCGTCTCACTGGTGCGGCGGTTCCGCGGGGCGACCGCCCAGCTGCGCCAGCAGCTCAAGTGGTTTGCCGCCTGCGCCGCCCTGCTGGCGCTGACGATCGCGGCCGGGCCGTTCGGGCTGTGGACGCCCTGGAACGGCGAGTTGTGGGTGTTCGCCTGGGAGCTGGCGCTGACCGGCGTGGTGATCGCAACCGGGATGGCGGTGCTCCGCTACCGGCTGTACGAGATCGACGTGATCATCCGCCGGACGCTGGTCTACTCGGCACTGGTGATGGTATTGGCGGCGCTCTACCTTGGTGGCATCCTGCTCATCGGTCGCGGCCTGCAGACCGTCACCGGGCAGTCCAGCGCGCTGGCGGTGACCGTGTCAACGCTGGCGGTGGCGGCGGGCTTCCAGCCACTTCGGTCGCGCATCCAGCGGATCGTCGACCACCGCTTCTACCGGGCCAAATACGACGCGTCTGACACGCTGGAGGAGTTCACCGCCAGGCTGCGTGACCAGATCGACCTGGCGGCGCTGCAGTCGGAGGTGCTGGACGTGGTCACCGCCACCGTTCAACCCAGGCATGTCAGCCTGTGGCTGCGGCCGCACGCCGGCGATCGGGGAGAGCCGGGATGAGCCGGCGGCTGGTCGTCTGGCTGCCGGCCGCCGTGCTGATCGCGGTGCTGGGGTTGTTGCTCGCCCAGATACCGCTGGTGATCGCCAGCCGCGACTCGCTGAAGGGCGTGTGGGGCTCGATGGCGCTGGCGCTGCCGTTCGCACTGGTGGGCGCCGTGGTCGCTTGGAGGCAGCCGCGAAATCCCGTCGGATGGTTGCTGATGGGCGTGATCGTCACCTACGCGGTCAGCGGGAACGCCGCCAGCTATGAGGTGCTTGTGTACCGACACGGCCACGCCGGGTGGCCGCTGGGGCCGGTGTCGATCGTGCTCGAGCCGATCTGGATCGGGCTGATCCTGCTGCCGCCGGTGGCCATCCTGCTCTTCCCGGACGGCCACCTGCCCTCGCGCCGCTGGCGCTGGATGCTGGGCGCGTACATCGCCATCGAGTCGGTGTGCGCCACCGTCACCGTCGGCGTTGCGCTGGCTGCGACGATCAACGGCAGTGCGCGCGTCACCGCCAATGGCGACCTGACCGTCATTGCCGCCACCAACGGCTGGTTTCACGGCGTGCAGTCGGTGGCGCTGGTCACAGCCGGCCTGTCCGCCGTTGTCTGGATCGGCATGCAGGTGGTGCGCTGGCGGCGGGCCAGCGGCGAGTTGCGCCAGCAGTTGAAGTGGCTGATGAGCGGCGCCGCCATCTCGATCGGCACGCTGGCATTCCTGCTGGCGGGGCCGGAGAACAACTCGTCCAACGCCTGGAACCTCGTAGGCCCCGTGGGGATCGCGGCGCTGCCGGCGTCGATCGGCGTCGGCATCCTCCGCTACCGGCTGTACGAGATCGACGTGATCGTCCGCAAGACGCTTGTCTACTCGGCCCTGGTGGCAGTCCTTGCGGCGCTGTATCTGGGCGGCATCCTGGTGCTGGGCCGGGGCCTGGAGACGATCACCGGCCAGTCCGGTGCGCTCGCGGTGACCGTGTCCACCCTGGCCGTGGCGGCCGGCTTCCAGCCGCTGCGGCGGCGGATCCAGCGGATGGTCGACCATCGCTTCTACCGAGCAAAGTACGACGCGGCCGACACGCTGGAGGAGTTCACCAGTCGGCTGCGAGATCAGATCGACCTTGCCGCCCTGCAGACCGAGGTGCTGGAGGTGGTCAAGGCCACGGTTCAACCCAAGCACGTCAGCCTGTGGCTGCGGCCCGGGCCCAGCGAAGCTTCCGACCGCTAGTCCGCTCTACAGTGCCGCGGCGGGTGTGGTCGACCGGGATGGGGTGAACGGGTGCAGCAGCGAGAGCTTGGCGGGACAGGGATGCAGATCAGCGTCGTTGGCTACGGAGCCTGGCAGGCGGGCGGCGCGGCATGGGGCGAGCGGCGCTCCGACGCCGAGGTGATCGACGCCATACGGGCGGCCATCGACTCCGGGCAGACGTGGATCGACACCGCGGAGGTGTACGGCGATGGCGTCTCCGAGCGGCTGGTCGGGCGGGCGGTCGTCGGCCGCCGCGACGATGTCGCGCTGTTCACCAAGGTGGCCCCGATCGAGGAGGGGTCGGGTCTTCGCCCGGATCAGATCCGCTCCGCGGTGCGCGGCTCCCTGAGCCGGCTGGGCGTGGACCACATCGACCTCTACCAGATGCACTGGCCCGAGCCGGATGTGCCGGTCGAGGAGTCGTGGGCGGCCATGGCGGAGCTTGTGGCGGAGGGGCTCGTGCGGCACATCGGCGTGTCCAACTTCGACCGCGAGCTGATCGAGCGCTGCACGCCCATCCACCCCGTCGCCTCGGTACAGAACGAGTTCTCGCTGCTGCACGCCGGCGATCGCGACGCGCTGCTGCCATGGCTGCGCGAGCAGGGGATCGGCTATCTGTGCTACTCGCCGCTGGCGTCCGGCCTGCTGACCGGCCGGTACGGCCGCGACGCCACCTTCGGGGCCAACGACTGGCGGTCGAAGGAGTTCTCGCAAGCCCTCATCTCGGCGGCGGCGGACCGGGTCGAGCGGATGCGGCCGATCGCCGACCGGCTGGGCGTCGGCGTGCCCACCCTGGCCCTGGCCTGGGCGCTTCACCAGCCCGGCGTGACGGCGGTCATCGCCGGCAGCCTGCGGGCCGACAACGTGCGCGCCAACGCGCTGGCGGGCGACCTGCGGCTGGACGCGCAGACGCTGGCCGAACTGGAGGCGTGAACCGGGAGCGGTTGCACGACGGACACCGATGATGAAGGCTTGGCCATGGGTGAGTCGCCGTGGCTGCGCGAGATCCGCACCCTCGATCCCGAGCGGCACTGCCGCCGCATTGTCTTTCTGGACAGCTTCTGCGAGTTCCCGTTCGACACCACCAGGTCACTGGAGCTGGCGTTCTTCAAGACCTTCGCCTCGCCCACCATCGCTGCTCTGCTCGACTCGACGGGCGAGTTTCAGCTGCACGGCCAGAAGCGGCATGACGACACCGCCCTGCTGATCAGCCTGTTCTCCGAGGACGGCTGGGATGGCGAGCGGGGCCGCCGGGCGCTGCGCCGCATGAACCAGATCCCCACCACGCTGGCGGCCGTTAGTTCGCAGGCCGGCGGCGACTAGCCAGCGCCCGCCGAGGCTGGGCCGTGGTCACGCCGTGGTAGCCTGTGGAGGCTGACTTCGCGTCGAGTTGATGCTCTCCGCTTTGCGCAGAGCCGGTGGTTTCACCTGAACCCTGAGAGCGGATGGAGACGGCGCGATGCGATGTCCTGATGCCAGGCGACCGGCGCGTCGCGGATGCGAGGTACGAAGCCCTGCCAGGAGATCGCATGTTCCAATACGAGGTCGTTCCGGTGATGATCACGCGGGGCGCAGGCGAGTCGGAGCTGGGAAACCAGTGGGCGACGCTTCGGGCCGGGCTGAACGAGCGCGGCCGGCTGGGTTTTCGGGTGGTGGCGGTGAGCGAGGGGCCGGAGGGGCGCGCCATCATCATGGAGCGCGAGGTGGATGGTGAGCACACTCCACGCCGTGCCGCGGCCGCAGCCGCCCGCTCCGTGTCGGACGCGGCTGAGGAGATCACCCGCGAATCGGCCGGCGGCCGGGCCGTGCAGCCGGGAGCCGATCAGTGACTGACCCCGGCGAGACCCACGCCGACGATGTGGTTGATCCCCTCGAGGCCGCTGCGGCGTCGGGCGTGCGCGGCGAACACATGCTGCGGCTGGCGCTGAAGGACATGACCGGTCGCCACGCCAGGATGCTGCGGGCCGCTCACGCCGCCCACCGATACGCCTACGGCCGCCGCGATCCCGATGATCTGCGCGACCTGCGGCGCGCGCTGGCCGCAGCTGGCCTGGAGGCGCCCAAGCCGCCGGCCCCAGCCGACGAGCCCTGATGGCCGAACGCCCGGCGATCCGGCCGATCGGCGAGAAACTCGCGCGCTGCAACGGCTACGCGGTGCGAGGGGCGGGCGGTGAGACGCTTGGCCGCGTTGCCTGGGTCCGCTACGCCACCCGGGCGGACTGCCCCGACACGCTGGTGGTTCGGGCCGGCAGCCTGTTTGCCGCTCGCAACCGGCTGGAGGACATCGCGACCGATCGCATCAAGGAGGTCGACACGTCCTCCCGCACGATCACCCTGGCCTAGCGCCCGTGGCCTTTAACGGCAGACGCCCCGCGCGGAGAAATCGACTCCGCGCGGGGCGTCGGGATGCCGCTAGGCCAGTGAAACGACGTTGGTCGCTTCGGGGCCTTTCGCGCCCTCGCGGGGCTCGTACTCGACCTTCGCACCCTCGACCAGCGACTTGAAGCCAGCGCCTGCGATCGACGAATGATGGACGAACAGGTCCTTCGACCCCTCGTCGGGCGAGATGAACCCGTAGCCCTTTGCATCGTTGAACCACTTGACGGTTCCAGTTGCCATGTAACACCTCCCTCACCGAGCAATGAACGCGTCGGGAAGAGCCAGTGCGCAACCGAACGATCGTTCGAAGGACCCCCGCACCCTAGCAGGTGGTCGTCCGGGCGGCCTCCCCCGGCCGGGCCGGCACAGGCAGGCTGCTACAGTGACTTGCCCGCTGGAACCGACCGCCGACCGCTTCGACTGTGCGGGCCACGGCTCTCGGGCCCTCCGAGTCCGGGGAATCACGCACTCAGGAGGTCTGCAATGGTGTTCACCGTCGAGTTGCGCTACGGGACCGGGTCGTCGACCATCCTCTCCACCGAGGCCGAGACCGCGGACCAGGCGCTGAACCAGGTGCGCGACCCGCGTCGCGACCTGGTCTCGATCCGGGTTTCCGCGCCCGCCATGGAAGAGGCGCAGCGAGCGCCCGCCGCACACACCGAAGAGCGTCAGCAGGCCGGATACCGGCGGGTGCCGGCGCACCACCGCCGCTCACGGCGCAGCTGATCGTTCGAGCGGGCGGCTACGGCGCCAGGTCGTACGGATAGCTGGTCAGCGTCTCGGCGCCGTCGGCGGTGATCAGCAGCAGGTCCTCCAGCCGCACCTCGCCCAGGTGGCGGTACCACAGCCCTGGCTCCATCGCGATCACGTCGCCCGCCACCAGCGGCTCGTGCCCCGTCGGGCCCAGCCCGGGTTCCTCGTGCACGGCCAGGCCGACGCCGTGTCCGAGCGAGAACTGGAATCCGGCGTCCGAGTCCTCGCCTGGGCCGGTGCGCAGCGTGCGGTGGCCGGCCGCCTCGAACACGTCGCAGGCGATGTCGTGCAGCTCGCGACCGGTGACGCCGGGCCGCGCGGCTGCCCGCGCGCTCTCCAGCGCCTGACGCACCAGACCCTCCAGGTTGCGCACCTCGTCGCTCACCTCGCCCACCACAAAGGTGCGGGTCATGTCCGCCCAGCAGCCCGACTGCTCGTCTTGCGGCCACAGGTCGACGGCCACCGGCAGGTTGGCAGGCAGCGGCCCCGACCCTGGGTCATGCCCGAACTCCTGCCAGGCTGAGCTGATCATCACATCCGGGGGCGCCGGCGCGCCGTTGGCCGCGCAGGCGTCCCGGAGCGCCGCCCGCACCCGTTCGGCGGTCAGTGGCTGGCCCTCGTGGAGCAACCGGTCGCCGTCGATCTGTGATCCCCGCAGCACTTCGGCCGCGGCCTGCATGCCGGCTTCGGCAGCCCGCTGGGCGTGCCGGATGCCGGCCAGCTCGGCCGCTGACTTGACCCTCCGCCGGGCCGACACGGCGGCCGCGTCGGGGTGCAGCACGATGCCGGCGGCTCGCAGCCGGTCGGCCACCACGACCGGCATCTCGGGATCGCACACCGCCTCCTTCACCCCCATCGCCGCCGCCGCCCGCGCGGCCAGCTCGAGGTCGACCTCGTGCCCGGAGGCGCCGCTTTCCCGCAGCTCACGGAAGCCCATGTCGTCGATATCGTGCAGCACGGCGTCCGGCGCAACGGCCTCAATGCGCGCGCGCTCCAGGTTCCACATCATGATGTGTGTGCGGCCGTCCACGATGCCCAGCAGGAAGCCGTCGTTGATCGGCACCGGCAGCTCGTGGCGCATGGCGTGCGAGCGGGCCGTGTCGCCGAAGAAGAGGAAGTCGGTCATGGCCCGTGAGAACCTACAGGCTCAGCTGCCCGCCGGTTCCCCCTGGCTGAGCGGATCGGGCAGGGCGGGCGCGATAACCCACACCACCCGGGCGACGTCCTGGTTGGACACGTTGCGCCAGGTGTGCGGCACGGCCGCGCCGAAGGTGGCCGCGTCTCCGCGCTCCAGCCGCATCAGCGAGCCGTCCACGTGCAGCTCGATCGCACGCCCGGCGCGGCCCTATCCGGTCGCGCCGGGGGCGCCCGGCTAGGTTTCGCAGTGTGACCGCCCGCTGCGCATGGGCTGAAGGCAGCCCCCTCCTACGCGACTACCACGACAAGGAGTGGGGCGTCCCGGTGCACGACGACCGGCGGCTGTTCGAGATGCTGAACCTGGAGGGCGCGCAGGCCGGACTCAACTGGCAGACCATCCTCGCCCGGCGCGACGGCTACCGGGCGGCCTTTGACGGCTTCGACCCGGCCAAGGTGGCCCGCTACGACGACGCCCGCAAGGCCGCGCTGCTGGCCGACGAGCGGATCATCCGCAACCGGCTGAAGGTGGCGGCGGCGGTCGAGAACGCGCTGGTCTGCCTGCGCGTGCAGGCCGAGCACGGCAGCCTGGACACCTTCCTGTGGGGGCTGGTGGACGGCCGCATCCTGATCCGGCCCGACCGGGACACGGCAGACACCGTCAGCAAGCACATGAGCAAGACGCTCAAGAAGGCCGGCTTCCGGTTCGTGGGGCCGACCATCTGCTACGCCTTCATGCAGGCTGTGGGCATGGTGGACGACCACGAGCCTGGCTGTTTCCGGGCCGCGTTGGGCTGACTCCTGGCACCTGCCTGGCACCGGCCGTTGTGGCTTTGAGCCCGACGGACCGGGGCCAGGCCCCCCGTCAGGTGTCTTTACAAGTGGACCTGGTACCCGGTACCGGTTGGAAAGTGTCTGGCATCAGTCACGGGGTTTGTGACGGTGCCTGACCCCGGTTCGAGCAACATATCAATGACTGTTAGGATGTTGGCATGAGCTACGGCGAGCTGCTGCACATCGACGAGCCCAGCGCCAGGCGGCTGCGGGACGCCCGGCCGCCGGCCGACCGCGCCGACCTGCTGGCCGGCAGCTACCGGGCGCTGGGCGACGCCACCCGGCTGGCCCTGGCGCTGGCCCTGCGTGAGGGCGCCGAGCTGTGCGTATGCGACCTGTCGTGGATCGCGGAGCGGCCGCAGAACCTGGTCTCGCACCACATGAAGGTGCTCAAGACGGGCGGGCTGGTGCGCTCCCGGCGGGACGGCAAGATGACCATGTACTCGCTGACCGAGCAGGGCCGCGCGCTGCTCGACGCGGCATCCCCCTCCGAGGGTCGGTGAGTTACGCCATATCGCAGGCCGGCGCCGGCCTGAAGGATGCCTTCCTGATGGCGTGGGAGGTGTGGTGGGCGCTCGTGTTCGGCTTCGCCATCTCCGCCATCGTGCAGGCCTGGGTGCCGCGGGATCGGATCGAATCCGCGCTCGCGGGCGGCGGCACGCGGCCGCTGATTCGGGCCACCGGGCTGGGCGCGGCGTCATCCTCCTGCTCCTATGCGGCGGTCGCCATCGGCAAGTCGCTGTTCCAGAAGGGCGCGTCGGCCGCCGCCATGCTGGCCTTTCAGTTCGCCTCCACCAACCTGGTGTGGGAGCTGGGGCTGGTGCTGTGGGTCTTGGTCGGCTGGCAGTTCACGCTGGCCGAGTACGTGGGCGGGCTGGTCATGATCGGGCTGATGGCGGCGCTGCTGCGGCTCTTCGTCTCGCCGCAGCTGGAGCAGGCGGCCCGCCGCCACGCGCAGGTCGCCGAGGCCGGGCACCAGCACCACGCGGCCGGCGAACGGCTGCCGCTGCGCCGGCGTCTGACCAGCGTGTCGGCGTGGTCGGACGTGGCGCACAACTTCCGCGGCGATTGGGGAATGCTGTGGAAGGAGATCACGGCCGGCTTCCTGCTGGCCGGGTTCATCGGCCTGCTGGGCAACGGCTTCTTCAAGGCGCTCTTCCTGACCAGCGCCCCGGGGCCGGTGTCGGCCGTCGAGAACGTGATCGTCGGCCCGCTGATCGCCATCCTCAGCTTTGTCTGCTCGGTGGGAAACGTGCCGCTGGCGGCGGTGCTGTGGTCGGGCGGGATCAGCTTCGGCGGCGTGCTGGCGTTCATCTTCGCCGACCTGGTGGTGCTGCCCATCCTGGCCATCTACCGCAAGTACTACGGCTGGGCCTTCGCCGTCCGGATCACGCTGCTGATGCTGGTGACGATGGCCGGGGCGGCACTGGCGGTGGACGCCGCCTTCAGCACGCTGGGCCTGGTGCCGCAGACACGGCCGACGCGGCCCGACATCTTCGCCGGCATCCGGCTGGACTACAAGCTCGTCTTGAACCTGATCGGGCTGATCATCTTCGGCGCGCTCTTCGGCCTCACCATCCGCCGCGGCGTCACCGACCCGGTGTGCGGCATGCGGGTCGACCGGGCCAAGGCGGTGCGACTGGAGCACGCCGGGCACACCCACCATTTCTGCTCGGAGGGCTGCCGTGAGCGGTATCAGGCGGCCGGCGGGCGGCCCGTGGCTCGCTAGGCGGTGGCGTCCTCGGTCTGCACGTCCACCCTGCTCATCGCCAGGTACGCGACCAGGGTGACGATGGGGATGGTCAGCCCGATGCTGACGTTTCCGCGGCCCCAGTCCAGCCCGCCGAGGGTGTGCGGCACGCCCATCCAGTCGGCGAACGACGCGCCCAGCGGGCGGGTGACGACGTAGGCGAACCAGAAAGCCAGGATCGGGTCGAGCCGGAACCATCGCCAGCCCGCCAGCGGCACCAGGATCAGCGCCGCGAAGCCGACCCCGGATGCGAAGTAGCCCAGGTTCAGGGTGCGCGCCGACATATCGCCGGCCGCGGTGCCCAGTGCGAAGGTGGCCATCACCGCCGACCAGTAGAAGAGCTCGCGGCGGCGGGTCGAGATGCTGTGGATGGAGACGGTGCCCTCGGTGCGCTGCCAGACCACGAACACGATCGCCAGCGAGACTGCGAAGAACACGGTGGAGACGACATAGGGAACGTGCAGGCCGATGTGCAGCACGTCGGCCGCCATGGTGCCGAACACCGCCACCATGACCACGGCGAACCAGTACACGGCCGCCCGGTAGCGGGTCGCTGACAGCTGAAACCACATTGCGACGGCCAGGCCGGCTGTCCCGATCAGCACCGCCACCGGCGGCGGCATGCGGTGCACGAGGAAGTCGGACGTGGCCTCGCCCATGCCCGTGGTCAGCACCTTGACGATCCAGAAGAAGATGGTGATCTCGGGCACCTTGACGACAGCCCAGCGGACGCCGGCCCAGCGGGTCAGACGGGTGTCAAGTGTGGCGTCGGGCATCCACAAGGTGGTACCTGCGCCAGATTGGCCGACTCTTGGCAGCCGCCCGCAGACGTCATCAATCGGACGTCAGCGGCGGCCCCAAGAGCTGCATGTTGTGCTTTTCGAACATGGCCGCCACCGCGGCTCGGTCGGGGTTGCCGTCGCGCACCAGCGGACCGAACTCCGCATAGAAGTGGTGGCCGCCGCCGGGCGTATAGGCCGCGAGCAACTGGCCCGGCTGGTCGGTCAGGTTGAGGAAGGTGTGCGGCAGGCCGGCCGGCATGTAGGCGAACCCACCCGCCTCGAGACGGCGGGTCTCATCGCCCACCTGCACCTTGTAGGAGCCGCCCAGGACGTACACCGCCTCGTCCTGGATGTGGTGCAGATGCAGCGGCGGGCCGCCGTTGGGGGCGACCTCGATGACGAAGAAGTCCAGGGCGCCGCCCGTGTCCTCGCCGGTGACCTTGAACACCAGGTCGCGGCCGGGGCCGGAGCGCAGCCGAAGTCCCTCGTCTGCCCCCAGAAACCGGGCTGCGTTGGCGATGGTGGCCATGAAGCTCCTCCTGATAGGATATTTGCTGCTGAAAGCAAACAAACTTCTACCACGTGAAAGGAACTGCGTCAAGCATGTCTCCCAAACGGCCCGAGCCGGCCGAGCCCAACCCCTTCACCGATGATGAGCTCCGGGTCTGGCGGGGCTTCCTGCGGGCCCACCGGCAGGTCACCGACGAGCTCAACCGGCGGCTGTCAGCGCGGCACGGGATGACGCTGCTGCACTACGGCGTGCTGATCACCCTGATCACCCTGCCGGAGCGGCGGATGCGCATGACCGACCTGGCAGAGCGGGTGCTGACCAGCCCCAGCGGCATGACGCGGGCCGTCGCGTGGCTGGCCGAGCAGGGCCTGGTGGAGCGTGAGCAGGACGCCGGCGACCGGCGCAGCTTCGTGGTCAGCCTGACGGCGGCCGGTGTCGGCCGGCTGCGGGAGGCCCAGGTGACGCACCATGCCTGCGTGCGCGAGCTGCTGTTCGCCGGCGTCCGGCCCGGCCGACCTGCGCCGGCTGGCGGCCCTCTACGGCCGACCGGCTTGAGTTGTGAAGACCCAGCTCCGGGGTCAGACCCCGGGTCGCCGGTCCTAACAAATTCGTCGGGCTAGGCGCTTTCGGTGCGCAGCCGCCGGGTCGGCTTCCAGCCCGGCCGGGGGACGCTGGCGCGCAGGATCTTGGTGTACTCCTGCTGGGGGTCGTCGAGCACGCTCGAGGTCGCGCCCCGCTCGACGATGCGGCCGCGCTGCATGACGATCGTCTGCTCGGTCAGCTGGCGGACGACCGCCAGGTCGTGGCTGATCAGGAGGTACGAGATGCCGGTCGGTCGCGGATGTCGGCGAGCAGGTTCAGCACCTGGGCCTGGATCGAGACGTCCAGCGCCGCCACCGACTCGTCGAGGATCAGCACCCGCGGCTCGGCGGCCAGCGCGCGGGCGATCGCCACCCGCTGGCGCTGGCCGCCGGACAGAGCGCTCGCGGCAGCGCGCGCACCTGGCGCTCGTCCAGGCCGACCAGGTCGGCCAGCGCCTGGCGCCGGTCGCTGCCGCTCCGCCTGATTGCCGGCGTGGTGCAGGCGCAGCACCTCGTCCAGCGCCGCGGCCGCCGCTCTGGCGCGGATCGAGGCTGGAGTACGGGTCCTGGAAGACGATCTGCACCTCGCGGCCGCGGGCGCGCCGCTCGCTCGGCCGCCCGGGCCGGATGCGAGCGGTCGCGGCCGCAGGCCCGGATGCGTGCCGGCGGTGGGCCGCTCCAGGCCCACGATCATGCGGGCGATGGTGGTCTTGCCCGACCCCGACTCGCCCACGATCGCCAGCGAGCCGCCGTCGCGGGATCGCGAACGACGACGTCGTCGACCGCCGACGACCTCGCCGAACTTCTTGGTCAGCCCGGCGACCTCCAGGACCGGCTCAGCCATGTCGCCACCAGCGCTCCGCTGGGCCGCGCAGCTCACTCGGCCCGCAGGCAGCGCACCCGGCCGCCGGCCATCTCGGTCGATGGCCGGGCTCGCTCGCGGACAGCGGTCCTGCGCATGCGGGCAGCGCGGGGCGAACGCGCAGCCGGCGCGGCGCCTCGAAGGCCGAGACCGGCCGGCCGGGGATGGCGGCCAGCCGCTGCCGCGGTGGCGTCGATGCTGGGCCGGGCGCCGGCCAGCGCGGCCGTGTAGGGGTGCAGCGGATCGTCGTGCAGGAGCGCCGACTCGCGCGGTCTCGACCATCTGCCCGGCGTACATGACGGCGGTGCGGTCGCACACCGCGGCGGCCAGGTCGAGGTCGTGGGTGATGAACAGCATGCGCCAGCCCGAAGTCCGCGCCGCAGCTCGTCGAGGATCGCCATCACCTCGGCCTGGATGGTCACGTCCAGCGCGGTGGTCGGCTCGTCGGCCAGGATCAGGCGGGGCTGCGTCGAGCAGCGCCGTCGCGATCATCACGCGCTGCAGCAGGCCGCCGGACAGCTCGTGCGGGTACTGCGCGCAGCCGCCGCTCGCCGTCGTCGATGCCGACCTGCCCGAGCAGCTCGACGGCCTGCTTGCGGGCGTCGCCACCGGCGACGCCGCGGTTGCGTGCGCAGCGTCTCGGTCATGAAGTCGCCGATCCGCCGCACCGGGTTGGTGTGCGCGCGCGGGTCCTGGAAGATCATCGCGACCTCGCTCGCCGGTAGCGGCGCAGCTCGCCGCCCCGCAGGCCGGCCACGTCGCGGTCCGTCGAAGCGGATCGAGCCGTCCACCTCGCGCGCCGTCGGGGAGCAGCCGCGCGATCGAGCGGGCGGTCATCGACTTGCCCGAGCCCGGACTCGCCGACCAGCCCCACGCGCCTCGCCCTCGCCGATCGTCGAGCGAGACGTCGTCGCAGCACCGTGCCGCAGCTCTCCCTCCACCGGCAGCCGCACCGTCAGGCCGTCGATCTCGAGCAGCGCGATCAGGCGTCGGCGGCCGCGATCTCCGGTCGCCGCTCGGCGGCGTCGAACCACGGCCGCGCGGCGCTCGCAGCGCCGCGCCGACCCGGAACGGCGTCACGTCGTCGTAGGTGCGGCCGACGATCTGGATCCCGGTCGGCACGCCGTTGTCGCCGAACCCGGACGGCACGTTCAGCACCGGGCAGCGGCTGAGCGACGTTGAAGAGCGGCGTCAGGATCGACTCGAAGTAGAAGTCGAGCTGCTCGCCGCCGACCTCGAGCCCGTGGTCGACGTAGTCGTCGCCGGCGACCAGGCCGCGGGTGCCGACGGTCGGGCAGATGAGCGCGTCGTAGCGCTCGAGCAGCGCGCCGACCGGCGCGTACAGCTCGCGCCTCGATCTCCAGCCTCTCGAGCATGCGATGCCGCCGCCGCCTGCGGCCTGCGCCCAGCGCGCCGAACTCGAGCGCGTAGGCGCGTCATCAGGTCGCCGTGCTCGTCGGCCTCCTCGGCCGATCCAGTCGCCGAAGATCGAGCGCGAAGTGGATCGCCGGTGGCGCGCTGGATGGCGTCCCGCGGGATGTCGCAGGTCGACCTCCTCGACCGTCGCGCCCGCGCTCGCGCAGCGCCGTCGGCCGACGTCCAGCGTGTTGCGCGCGCACCTCGGGGTCGACCGGCCAGTCGCCGAGGTCGCACGGAGACGCGCGATCCGCAGCCCGTCGACTGCCCTCGAGCTGCTCGGGGATCTCGAGCTTGGGCCGCAGCGAGACGATGTCGCGACGGGTCGGGCCCGGCCAGCACGTTCTCGAACAGCGCGGCAGTCGGCGACCGTGCGCGCCAGCGGGCCGCAGTGGCAGTAGGTGTCGAGGTTGAACGGCGGCATCGACCGGCACCCGGCCGTACGGCGGCTTGAAGCCGACGACGCCGTTGAACGACGCCGGGATGCGGATCGAGCCGCCGATGTCCGAGCCGCTGGCCAGCGTCGAGGTGCCGGCCGCGAGCGACGCGCCGGAGCCGCCGGACGAGCCGCCCACGCCGAACTCGGGGTTCCACGGGTTGCGGGTGACGCCCCACAGCCGCGAGTGGGTGAAGCCCGGCGCACGAGAACTCGGGCGCGGTCGTGCGGGCGTGGACGATGCGCGCCCGGCGTCCAGGATCCGCTCGGCGAACGCAGGACGACTGCGTCGGCCGACGAGGTCCTTGTAGATCAGCGAGCCCTGCGTCCACGGCTCGCCGGCGATCGGCTCCTCCTCCTTGACCGCGATCGGGATGCCCTCCAGCGGCCGCGGCGGCTCGCCCTTGCCCGTGTAGCGCGCCTCGGCTGCCCGGGCCTGCTCGCGCGCGCGCGTCGTAGAAGCGGTGGCAGAGCGCGTTGACGGTCGGCTCGACCGGCTCGGCGCGCGCGATCACCGCCTCGAGTCAGCTCGACCGGCGACAGCTCGCGGCGAGCGGAACATCGCGCAGCGCGTCGGTGGCGGAGAGGTAGTGCAGTCGTCGGTCATCGATCGCTCCCTCTGTGCGCGTGTCGATCAGGCGCTCGCCGAGCAGGTTGACGGCGACGACCACGACCACGATGCACAGGCCGGCGGCCAGCGACTCGGCCGGATAGCCCTGCAGCACGCCGGTCTCGCCCTCGGCCACCATCACGCCCCAGTCGGGCTGCGGCGGCTGCACGCCCAGCCCGATGAACGAGATCGCCGCCAGGTCGACCATGGCGTAGCCGAACAGGATCGTGGCCTGGGCGACGATCAGCGTGAGCGACGTTGGGCACCAGGTGGCGCACGCAGATGGCGATCCCCGAGAAGCCCTGCACCTCGAGCGCCGCGATGTACTGCTGGGCGCGCTCGCGCAGCGCGGCGCCGCGCAGCACCCGGGCGACGTACGGGCGTGTAGGCGATCGCCAGCGCGAGCGGCGGCCGCGGTCAGGCCGGCGCCGAACACGGCCGCGGCCAGCACCGCCAGCAGGATGCCGGGGAACGCGAACAGCACGTCCAGCACGGCCGACGACGACGGTGTCGAACCAGCCGCCGCTCCAGGCCGTGGCGATCGGCCAGCGTCGTGCCCAGCGGCGATCGCAGATGGTGACCACCGCCAGCGGCCCGAGCATCGACGTGCGCGCGCCCACCAGCATCCGCGAGAGCAGGTCTCGGCCGTTGCCGTCGAAGCCCAGCAGGTGGCCGCCGGTCGGGCCCACGAAGGGTCGGAGAGGTTCGACGGCTGTTGGGGTCGTGCGGCGCCAGCAGCGCTGCCGAAGATCGCCGACGCACAGCGGCGACCACGATGATCGCGATGCGACACGTAGCCGATCACGCCGGTGCCGCGCAGGCCGCGCGGCGGCAGGCGACGCAGCAGGCGACCGGTTGCCGGTGGCGGTGACGTGCTCACTCGGCCCGCGCTCCCGAGCTTGACCCGCGGGTCGAGCACCGCGTACAGCAGGTCGACGATGGTGTTGACGACGACGAACGCCGCGACCAGGATCAGCGAGATCCCCTGCACCACGGCGAAGTCCTTGGATTCGGCCGCCTGCACCAGGTAGGAGCCCAGCCCGTTCAGGCTGAAGGCGCGTCTCGACCACGGCGTCGATGGCGATCAGCGACGCGATCGTCAGGCCGGCGACGGTGGTGATCGGGATGGCCGCGTTTCGCAGCACGTGGCGGCGGACGACCGAGCGCGTAGGGGATGCCGCGGCTGATGGCCGTCTGCACGTGCTCCTTGCCGCATCTCCTCGCGCACGGCGGCGCGAGTCACCCGGGCCACCAGGGCCAGTCGAGCGCGATCGCCAGCGCGATCGCCGGCAGCGTCAGGTGCTCGATCTGGTCGAGCAGGCCGCCACCCGTTGCCCTGGGCCGGGAACCAGCCCAGGTTGACGGCGAAGACGGTGATCAGCACGATCGCCGCCACGAACGACGGGATCGCCGCCGAGATGGTGGTGACGACCACCACGCCGCTGTCGACCGCGCCCGCGCCGCAGCGCCGCCGAGGGCGCCCAGCCCGACGCCCATCACGACGATCAGCAGCGACGCGTAGAGCACCAGCTCGAGCGTGGTGCCGATGCGCGCGCGCGATCAGCGTCGAGACGTTCTCGTGCAGGGTGATCGAGTACTCCCAGGTCGCCGTGCAGGGCGCCGTACAGCCAGTGCCCAGTAGCGGACCAGGAACGGCTCGTTCGAGGTGGTAGCGCTGCTCCAGGATCGTGACGCCTCGGGCGGCAGCGAACGGCCGCCGGAGAGCGTGGCGATCGGGTTGCCGGGCGCGATGATAGAGGGCGCTGAAGATGACGAAGCTCGACACCAGCAGCGTCACCGCGAGCATCACCAGACGGCGGATGAGAAACGCGCAGCACTGCGCTAGCTCGCTGGCCCCCAGCAGCGCCAGACCAGGGCGCGAACATGTACGAGAACGTGAGCGGCGGGCCGGTGATCTTCTTGTTCATGATCAGGATCGTGTCCGGCGCCGCGATCGGGATCCACGGCAGCCTGCTGGGTGATCAGCTTCTGGGCCTGCGCCATCAGCGTCGCCCGCTTGGTCGGGTTCGGCTCGGTGCGGGCCGCATTCATCAGGTTGGTGATCGGTCGGGTTGGAGAAGTTGTCGTAGTTCTGCGAGCCGCCGGGCACGACCGAGCGTGTGGTACAGCGCCGGCCGGGTCGGCGTAGTCGGGGTAGTTGACGGTGAAGAACCCGTCGATGCCCTTGCGGGCCTTGGGGTCGATGAAGAAGTTGATGTAGTTCGGCGCCGACACCGACTTCAGCTTGACCTTGAGGCCGATGCTGCTCGCCGGCGCTCTGGACCACGATCGCCTCGGTGTTGATGTTGGTCAGCTCGCTCGACATGCCGAGCGTGATCGTCTTGCCGGTGGCGCCGGCCTGCTTGATCAGCTTCTTGGCCTCGGGGATGTTGCGGCTCGGCGCGGGCAGGGCGTCCCAGGCCTTCTGGAAGATCGCCTTGCCGTAGCCCCACGTGCCCGGGTTGGTGAGCGTCCGCGGCAGCTGTGCCGCACCCTTGTAGACGGCGTTGATGAGGCCCTGGCGGTCGATCGCCAGCGACAGCGCGCGGCGCACCTGCACGTTGCCCAGCGGGCCCTTGGCGTTGACACGATGAACGCGTCGGATGCGTACGACGGGCCCAGGTAGACGTTCAGGTTGGGGTTGGACTTGAGCTGGTCCAGGGTGGAGATCGAGAGCGGGTAGTCGCCCTGATCTCGCCGGTCTCCAGGCCCGAGGTGACGGCCGCGTCGGAGGGCACGCCCTTGAAGTCGATCTCGGACACCTTGGGCATCAGCGCCTTGTCCCAGTAGTCGGTGTTGGCGCACCACCGCCAGCACGTCGCCGGTCTTCCAGGTCTTCGAGCTTGTAAGGGCCGGCTGCACATCGTGCCCGCCGGCCGGGCGTGCCGAACGTTCTTGCCCGGCGTGCCTCGCGTGAACGTCTTCTCGATGATGAACCCGGGGGTGGAGGACAGCTCGCCCGGCAGCCAGTAGTCGGGCTGCTTGAGCTTGATCGTGACCTGCGCTGGGCTGGTCGCGGTGATCGACTTGACCCGGTCGAACACCAGCGCCGTAGAAGCCGCCGAGCTTGGCGTTCGTCTGGCGGTCGAGGCTGTAGACGACGTCGCCGACGTCAGCGGCGTGCCGTCCCAGAACGTGACGCCGTGCCGGATGTTGAAGACCAGGGTGGTCGGGTCTGGTGTAGGTCAGAGCGTGGACAGGCCGGGCCCGACGATGCCGGTCGGCGACTGCCGCAGCAGCGTGTCGCACATGGCCGCGATGACGGTGTTCTCGGGATAGTCGAACGCGATGATCGGGTCGAGCGAGTCGACCTCGCGGTAGAGCGCCCACGTCACCTTGCCCGTGTAGCTGCCCTTGGCTGCGGGCGTCGAGGTGGCCAGCGACTGGGTGCCAGGCGACTGCTGCCCGGGGGTGGAGGTGGACGCGCTCTTTCCGCAGCCGGCGGCGAGCAGGACAGCGGCCAGTACGAATGCCGACCAGAGCGCGATCCTCTTCATCGGACTCCCTTTCAACGCGTGCAGGGTGGTGGCGGCGCTGGCGGAGCCGCGCCGCGCAGGCCGCGTAGTCTGTCATACGCGTACCAGGTTTACCCAGTCCAGACGCATCGAGCGGTCCGGAGTGGCCCGCTGTTCAGTGGCGGGGGGAGTGCCGGCGGCGCGTGCGCGGGCTGAAATGTGTGATCCGCCGCAGCTCGGCACGGCGCTCAGCCTGGCGCTGCAGCCGCTGCTCGTGAAGCGCCAAGCGTGCGGCTTGCTCCAGGTGCTCGCGCTCGCTTTCCGGACGTCGCCGGGGTCGCCGAGGCGGAGTGTTGAGGGAGGAAGTCACCATGCTTGAAGCGTTGCACGGCCGGTGTGCGGCCGCATCTGAGCGAACCCCGATCCAGCCCTCGGGAAGTCCGCAACCGGACCGCTACCAGCGCCCCCCCACGGCCCCGGCCACAGCCCTGGAGGCGGCCAGCAGGACGATTCCGCCGGTGACCGCCGCCAGGGCCGCGAGTCGCAGGAGCACGTCGGTGGTGCCGGCGCTCGTCCAGTGCTCACCGAACAACTCCGGCGCCAGCATGACTGGCACGATCGTCTCGGTGGCGAACACGATCCCCACCACCCTGGCTGCCGGCAAGGTCTGAAGCGCGCTGGTTTGAGTGACCGTGCCCAGCGCCGCCGAGCCGCCGACGAGGATCAGCCAGCCCACCGTCGCCGCGTGATCCGACCCCGCCAGCCGGTCTGCGAAGAGCTTGTTGGCGATGTTGCACAGCGCGAATGCGGCGCCCGGGGCGAGGGCCACCGCGGCCCGAGCGCCGACCGGACGGGCGGCCAGCATCGGCAGCATGGCGACCGCGGCCAGCACGGCCAGGCTGAGCGCGAGCGGCGCGGCGGCGGCACGGTGGTGGCCCGCCGGCGGGGCGGAGGCCAGCAGCGCTGCGATGCCCAGGCTGAGCATGGCCACTCCGGCCACGTCGCGGCCGGAGACGCGGTCGTGCAGCACGCGCGCCGACAGCGCCAGCACCACCACCAGGGTCGAGGCCAGCGCTGGCTGGACGATCGTCAGCGGGGCCAGTCGCAGCGCCAGCACGTGCAGCGCCCAGCCGCCCAGCCCGCAGACCACGGCGGTCAGCCAGGTGGGGGAGCGGACCAGCTGCAGCAGCATGCTCGGCCGGTAGGCGTGGCTGGAGGCGACGCGGCGGGCGGCGACGGCCTGCAGCACGATGCCGGCGCCGACCAGCACCGCCGCGCAGACGGCGGACAGAGATCCCAGGACCGGGTGCATGGTTGGTGCCTATACTCTCCCGCGCAGATCCGCCGCAGGTAAGCCCTCCGCCTCGATCCCGTTGCGCCGGACGCGGCGGCCGGCGCGGTTGCGGTGGTTGTCGCTGGCGGCGTGGCGCTGCCGCTGACCGGCACCCTGGGCACGATCTGGGTCAACCGGCAGACATCGAGCGACGTGCGGGCGACCGTGCTCTCCTACCTCGGCCAGGCCGAGTTCGGCGCCGAGATCGTCTGCGGCTTGGGCGTCGCGGGCGTCGCCCGCACGGCCGGGCTGGGGGCGGCGCTGCTGGCCTGTGCGGCGCTGTTCGCCGCCACCGTGGTGCTGGTGGTGCTGTGGGCGGCCCGCTCGGGGCCGCCCACAGCGGGGGCCGATGTCTAGCGGGACACGACGCAGCCGTTGCCGGTGGCGTCGAAGGCCTCGTTCGACCACAGCGGCTGGACTGCGAAGCTGTGCGAGCCCAGCGTGATGTTCTGCGTGTTCGTCCAGGCGCACTTGTCGCCGTTCTCGCTGCCCTGGGCGTCGTTCCAGCCGTCCTGATCGCTGGCGAAGTTGTCGGGGTCGGTGACGGCCTCGGCGTACTCATGGCCGGTGACGATGCTGTAGCCGTCGAAGATCCCGTTGCCGAACGCATCCGAGGTGGCATTCACGTTGTGCATACCGCATCCTGTGGTGCCCACCCCCGGCCAGTTCATGTTCAGGAATGGGATGAACGCGTACTGCAGCCGGAACGGGTTGCCGATGCCGTTCACGCTCGTGGTCTGCGTGTGGTAGCCGCAGTACACGGGCTCACCGGTGGCCACCGTGGTGGGCGGCGTGAGGATGATGTAGGTGGCCTGCGGGTTGTACTTGAAGTGCGCCGCCGCCCGCTGGGCCTCGTTCGCGATCGGATCGTTGACCAGGTTCTCGGCCAGGCCCAGGGTGACGATGTCCGACGGCACCGAGGTGGGGTCGGTCCACACGCCCTTGAGCTGGCTCTTGGGGTTGGTGATGAACGTCGCCCCGGCGACCCCCGCGCAGCTCGTTGACCCGGCCGGGATGCCGTTGCAGTACTGGGTCTGTACGCCGGCCCACTTGCTACCACCCTCGTTGGTGAAGAACGACTTCACATACGTCCGCAGCGTGTTCGAGGAGTACAGCTTCCCGTTGCTGTCGGCGGTCTTGAACCCGTTCGACCACTGGGTGCCCCAGAAGATCAGGTACACGGCGGGCTTGGTCTCAACGCCAATGGCGCCGTCGCCGGCGTTGCCGCCGTGGTAGATCAGGTCGTCGGTCAGCGAGCCGGCCGAGGCCTGCGGCTGCGACGGAGGCGCCTGCCCCTTGGCCCAGAAGAAGTGCTTGGGGTTCGTCAGGGTGGACGCGCCGGCCGGCGATCCAGCCGTCGCGATCAGGGGGCCGGCGGCAAGCGCCAGCATGGTGGCGATCGCCAGGGCGGCGCGCCGCAGGCGCGCGTTCCCCAGGGCAACTCTCATCTGTCCAGTCCTCCACTCGAATGTCCGGAACTGGCTCCGGTCTGACGCATCCGTATTCCCCTGCTGCCGAGAAGGGAAACCTGCTTCGCCAGCCGGCGATGATTCCGGGCGTCAGAGATCAGGCCTGGAGGGCGCGGCCGGCGGCGATCCGGTCGAGCCAGGGCCTCGCGTCCAGGCCTTCGAAGATCTCGCGGGCCTCGCCCAGCAGCTCGTCGTCGCCGGTCAGTTCTGCGTGCTCGAGCAGCGTGACGGCCAGCCAGAAGGGCAGACCGAGCTGGCGGAAGCCGGCCTCGGCGGCCGCATATCCGGCTGGGTCACCGTTGATGCGGGCCCGGAAGCGGCGGGCCTGCGCGTCCAGGTAGGGCGGCCGGGTTCCCGTCGGGACTCCCTCGATCAGGGCCAGCAGCCGCTCCAGCCTGTCTATCTCGCCCAGGGCCAGCACGGCGTCCATCGCGTTCACGATCGCTTCCTTGGCGGACTGCGAGGCGATGCCGAACGTGCGCGCCGCGTCCATCGCGGCCTGCCCGTCGGCCAGCGCCTCGCTCAGCCGGCCCTCGGCCAGGTGCAGCGAGGATCTCGACGCCAGGTAGCTCGACAGTTCCTGCACATCGGTTGACGTCTCCAGCCGGGCGAACATCTCGAACACGCGCCGGGCACGCTCCAGCTCGCCGCGGTGGATGTTGATCAAGACGCCCGTCTGCAACACGCTGAGCACGGTCCCGCCGGCGTCCACCTGCTCCTGCGTGAAGTCCTCGGCAGTGGCCAGCGCCTCGTCCCAGCGGCCCAGCATGTACAGCGGGTAGGTTCGCTCGGCCAGCGCCGCCCATTCGTGGGGCCGGCTGCCCAGCCGGCGCATCAACGCCAGCGACTCGTCCAGCAGCCCCAGCGCGTCGAGGTAGGTGTCACGCTGGAAGCAGCGGTCGGACAGCCAGAAGTAAACGATGCCGGCGTCGTCCATCAGGTCGTTGTCGAGCGCGATCTCGAGCGCGCGTCGGAGCAGCGCCCCGCCCTCCTCGAAGTGCCGGCGGCTGTGAGCGATGCCGGCCTTGGCCCGCAGGGCGCGCGTGAGAGGCAGCGGGTAGGAGTGCGCCTCGGCGACGTCCAGCGCCAGCTCGGCTCGCTCGGATGCCCGCTCCAGATCGCCGCTGAACCAGTAGCCAAGCGCGAGTGTGGCCGCCAGCAGGGCCAGATCCTCGTCGGGCTCGTCGTCGGAGATGACCGCCAGCACCTGCTCCAGCCGGCGGATCGCCTCGTCCCGCCGCCCGGTGCCCGCCTCGACGCGGCCCAGCCGAAGGTGCACGCGGGCCGCGGCGTGCGTGTCTGCGTGCGCGTCGTACAGCTCGATCGACTGCCCGAACAGGTGCCGAGCAGCTTCCGGATCACCGGATCTGTCGGCCATCTCGCCGGCGCTGTCCAGCATGGCCGCCCGCCGCGGGCCGTCCTCGGCCAGTTCCGCCGCCTGCTCGAAGTAGTGCCTGGCCTCGGCGGCCGCGGCCAGGGCGGCGGCCCGTTCGCCGGCCCGCACGAGCATCGTCAGGGCGCGCTCGCGGACGTCGGCGGCATCGTCGGCTTCGGGGTCGGCCCGGTAGGCGGCCAGCAGGTGGGAAGCGACCACCTCCACCACCTCGTCGTCGTCGTCGGATTCAGGGTTGAGCAGGGCCGCCGCCGCCAGGTGGCGGGCCCGGCGGTCGCGTCTGGACAGGGTTTCGTAGGCCACGTGCCGCACCAGGTCCTGCAGGAAGCCGTACTGGCCGTGCTCGGGCGAGCGGGGGTCGGCCTGAACGCCCAGCAGTTCCTTGCGCACCAGTGCTGTCAACAGCGGGTCGATCTCGATATCGGACCCGGCCAGCCCGGCCAGCGCGTCGCGGGGGAAGGTCTTGCCCAGCACGGCGGCGTCCTGCAGCAGCCGCCGCTCGGCCGCCGACAGCCCGTCCAGCCGGGCCGCGATCAACGCGTGCAGCGTCTCCGGCACATCCAGCGCGTCCAGCGGCCGGGTCAGCGTGTACGACGAGTCCCTGCTGGGCCAGCAGTCCCTGGTCGAGCAGCATGCGCACGGTCTCCACCGCGTACAACGGGATGCCCTCGGCGCGGGCCAGGATCTGCTCGCGCAGCTCGGGCGGAAGTCCCGGCACCAGTCCGGTCAGCAGCTCCTGCATCGACTGCATGGACAGCGGCTCCAGGTACAGCGACGTGAAGCTGCGCTGGCCGGCTCCCCAGGTCGGCCGCCGCTCCAGCAGCTCGGGCCGGGCCAGCGTAACCACGAACACCGGCGAGTTGCGCGACCAGTCCAGCAGATACTCGACGAAGTCCAGCAGGCTGGCGTCCGCCCACTGCATATCCTCGAAGGCCAGCACCGTCGGGTAGGCATCGGCCAGCCGCTCGAAGAACAGCCGCCAGGCGCCGAACAGGTCCTGCTTGTCGCGGGTCTGGTGCTCGGCCAGGCCCAGCAGGTGGGCCAAGCGCGGCTCCAGGAACGAGCGCTCGTCGGGGTCGAGGATGTGCTCCTCGAGAGTGGTGTGCAGCTTTGCCGCGGCCGACTCGGGAGCCTCGTCCTCGGAGATCCGGCAGCGCATGCGCACCATGTCTGCCAGCGCCCAGTAGGTGACGCCCTCGCCGTAGCTGAGGCAGCGGCCGCGGTGCCAGTAGATGGTCTCGGCGATGCCGTCGAAGTACTTGTAGAACTCCCAGGCCAGCCGTGACTTGCCGATCCCGGCGACGCCGGTCACCGACACCAGGTGCGCGCGCCGCTCATCGGCGCTGGTGTGGAACAGATCCTTGATCTGGCGCAACTCGCGGTCGCGGCCCACGAACGGCGCCTCCAGCCCGTGCGACCTGAGCGAGCCGCGCAGGCCGGAGATGACCCGCTGGGCCTTCCACAGCGGGGTCAGCCCGGCCTTGCCCTTGAGCTCGAATGCGCCCGCCTCCTCGTACACGATCGTCTGCTCGGTCGAGCGGCGGGTCGACTCGCCCACGAACACGCTGCCCGGCTCGGCCACCGACTGCACGCGCGAGGCGGTGTTGACGAGGTCGCCGGCTACCATGCCCTCCCCCTCGGCGCCCAGCGTGACGGCGGCCTCGCCGGTCAGGACGCCGGCCCGCAGGCGCAGGTTGGGGGCGTCCGCCTCCTGACCCAGCGCGGACACGGCGGCCACCAGGTCGAGGGCCGCTCGCACCGCCCGTTCGGCGTCGTCCTCGGTGGCGGTGGGCGTGCCCCACACCGCCATCACTGCGTCGCCGATGAACTTCTCGACCGTGCCGCCATACAGCTCGATCAGCCGCCGGCTTGTATCGAAGTAGCGCGACAAGAGCTCGCGGGTGTCCTCCGCATCGCGCGACTCCGAGAGCGACGTGAAGCCGACCAGATCGGCGAACAGCACCGAGACCAGCCGCCGCTCGGCCACCGCGGGTTCCAGGACGGCTGGCGGAGTCGGCGCGGCCGCGGCGGGCGCCGCCGCCGACAGCGGGCTGCCGCACTCGCTGCAGAACCGCGCGCCCGGGGCGTTGCTTGCCCCGCAGGCCGGGCAGCTGCCGGCCAGCGCGGCCCCGCAGCCGTTGCAGAACTTGGCGCCTGCGGGGTTTTCGTGACCGCAGTTGGGGCAGCCAGCAGCCATGTGCAGAGCATAGAACCCCGTTGGCCGCTGGGGAACCCTCCCGACCGGCCGGCCGCCCTGGGCAGGAATCGTCGCCAGCTCGGGGAACACCCGGCCCAGACCACTCAGTGGGCGGCCTGGCAACTCCGATACTGGTACTGATCTTCGCCGCGGCAGCCGCGGCGACATGGCGGGCTGGCATGGCGCTGTCCTCGACCACGGACGCGCTGGACGTACGCCTGGGTCTGGGCGAGGAGTTGGGCGGGATCCTGCTGTTGGCCGTGGCCGGCAGCCTGCCGGAGGTGGCGATCACCGTCTCGGCAGCAGCGTCCGGCCATCTTGGCCTGGCGGCCGGCAACCTGATCGGCGGCATCGCCGTGCAGACGATGGTGCTTGTGGTGTGCGACATCGCCGTGGGGCCGCAGCGGCCGCTCACCTTCCTGGTGGGCGCGCTCACGCCGGTGCTTGAGGGGATGCTGGTCGTGCTGGTGGTGTCGGGCGTGCTGATGGGCTCGCTGCTGCGCCCGTCGACCGCCATCGGCGGCGTTGTCAGCCCGGCGTCCATTGCCATCATCGTCGTGTGGATGGTGGGCGTGTACGTGATCAACAGGGTCCGCAAGGAGCCGCGCTGGAGCGTGTCCATGCCGGGTAGCCATCCCGGCCGCAGACACCGCCGCCAGCCCCACCCCGAGCAGCCGCATCCGTTCGCCGGCTCGTCCACGCTCAAGGTGGCGAGCCTGTTTGGCGCCGGCTGCGCGGTCACGCTGCTGGCCGGTGTCGTGCTGGAGGTGAGCGGCAACGTGCTGGCCGACCGGGCCGGGGTGAACGGCGTCATCTTCGGCGCCACCGTGCTGGCCACGGCCAGCGCGCTGCCCGAGATCAGCTCCGGCATCGCCGCCGTCCGGCTGGGCGACCACGCCCTGGCGCTGGGCGACATCTTCGGCGGCAACGCCTTTCAGGTGTGCCTGTTCCTGCTGGCCGACCTGATCGCCGGCTCGCCGGTGCTGCCCACCGCCGGCCGCCTGAACAGCTGGCTGGCCTCGCTGGGCGTCGGCCTGACCGCGATCTATGCGATCGGGGTGGTGGCGCGTCCCCAGCGTTGCCGGGCCCGGCTGGGGCCGGACTCAATCCTGGCCATTGTGGTGTTCGGGCTGGGCATCGCCGGGCTCTTCGTGCTCCCGCACTGAGCGCGCGTCCAGGCCGCGCAGCACCCGCACGCCCAGGGCGTCCAGGCGCGCCAGCTCGCGCAGGCTGGTGGGCGACAGGTCGGGGATGGCATGGTCTAGGGCCGGGGTCACGGTCAGCCGCACATGCGCAGCCGCCCGCCGCAGCACCTGCGACTCCGAGAGCGGAAAGTACTTGTCGCGGGGCGGGGCCGCCAGCTCGACCGGGCAGCGCAGGTGTGCGGCCCCGGCCAGCGGAGAGAGACGGTCGATGCCGGCCCGCACGAACTCGGGCAGGTCGGCATACAGCGCCGGGAAACGGGCTGGGTCGGGGTTCAGGAGCAGGGCATGCACGGCTCGGGCGGCCGGCTGGAGGGCGGCGGGCGAGAGCTCCCGCCAACCGGCCAGCGGATCCGCCGCGCCGCCGTGCAGCGCCGGCAGCGCGCTCGCCAACTGCTTCCGGTCGGCACCGGCCGGCAGCCCGGCCATCAGCGAGCGGGCCACGGCCGCCAGCAGTAACGGCGGTGTCGGGAACGGCTCCAGCCGGCCGCCTGGTCGGTAATGACCGGTGGCGGCGATCTCCACCACCGTGGCCAGATCGGCATACGGAGCGATGCCGGCTACCAACGACACCCGCCCGGCCAGGGCCGGCCGCTGGGCCGCCAGCAGGGCCAGCGTTGCGCCGGTGGAGACGCCCACCAGGCCGACGAATCCCGCATCTCCCGCCTCGCCCACCGCCAGCGTCGTCAGCGAGTCGACGGTGGCATCACCGATCTCCCCACTGTTCAGCCCCGGCAGATCGGGGATCAGCACCCGGTGCCCCGTGCGGGCCAGGGCGTAGGCGAGGCGGCCGATCAACGGATGTCCGCGGCCCCACGGCGTGATCCCGTTGCAGAACACCACGGGGGATCGCGAGGCGCCCCCCGCGGGCTGCACGATGGTGGTCGGCGAGCCTGCGATCAGCGCCTCGCCGAAGCGGGCATCGAGCGTGGCCGACTCGGCCAGCCGGCGCAGTCGCGGCTTGGCGGAGACGGCCGCCAGCGTGAGCGCCAGCCGGGTTTGAGCTGCCAGGGCCGCGGCGGCCGAAGCCCTGCCGGCGAGCGGGCGTGGCGGTCGGGTCACGGCGTGGGAAGATTACCGGCGGTTTGCCACCCTTGGAACGCTCGGCCCTTCCTCGCCGCACCAAGATCCTGTTCGCGTCCAGCAGCCTGGGCAGCGAGGCCCTCGCCCAGAGCCGCAGCACCTGGCTGCTCTACTACTACGCGCCGCCCAGCGACGCCCACATGCGCAGCCTGCTGCCGGTCGGGCTGGCCGGCGCGGTGCTGTTCGTGGACGGGTTCACAGGCGCCCTGTACAACCCGATCGTCGGCCACCTGACCGACCGCATGCACTCGCGGCTGGGCCGGCGGCTGCCGTTCATCCTCTTCACCACCCCGCTGTGGGCGCTGTTCGCGCTGCTCACCTTCACCCCGCCGGCGCATGCCGGCAGCGCGATGATCGCCGCCTACCTGTTCCTCACAGTCGAGCTGTACGCCGTCTTCTCGACGCTCAGCGGCGGGCCGTTCCAGGCCCTGCTGCCCGAGATCGCGCGCTCGAGCGCCGACCGCGTCAGCCTGGTCGGGTGGAGGGTGTACTTCGGTGCGCTGGGCGGTGGCGCCGGCCTGGTGGCCAGCGGGCTGATCATCGACCACCTGAGCTTCCGGGCGATGGCGCTGACCATGGCCCTGCTCGCGCTGGGCTTCCGGTACATCGGCATGGCCAGCGTGTGGCGGCGGGCCAGCCGTACCCAGCCGCCGGTCCAGATGGCACTTCGAAAGTCGATCTCGGAGACATTCGCCAACGCCCAGTTCCTGCGCTTCCTGCCCAGCCTGGTGCTCTTCCAGTTGGGCGTGCAGATGATCCTGGGCGGCCTCCCCTACTACGTGAAGGCGGTGCTGGACGTCTCCCACACCGGCACCTGGGTCGCCATCCTGACCGCGACCGCCATCGTCAGCATGGTGTGCAGCGTGCAGTTTTCGGCCCGGCTGGCCCGCCGCACCTCCAAGCGCCACGCCTACCGGCTGGCCATGCTGGGGGCGGCCGCCATCTTTCCGGTGCTGGCCATCGCCGGACTGCTGCCGGCTATCCCCAAGGCGGTGCAGATCGCGGCCGTGATGGCCATCGCCGGGCCGGCCCTGTCGGGCGTGTACCTGTTCCCCGACGCGCTCACCGCCGACATCATCGACCACGACACGCTGCACACGGGGATGCGGCGGGAGGCCATGTACTACGGGTCGGCCAATCTGGTGCAGCAGACCGCCGGATCGCTGGGGCCGTTCCTGCTCAGCGCGCTGCTGCTGTTGGGGGACACACACAGCCACCAGCTGGGCCTGCGCCTGGTCGGGCCGGCCGCCGGGGCGCTGGTGTTGGGCGGATGGTGGGCGTTTCGGGCCTACGACCTGCCGGACGAGGTCATGCCGCCGCCGGCTGCGAGTGCGGTCGCAGGAACCCGCTGACGATCACCCGCCGGCCGAACCGCCGGTGGATGGCGGACGCCGTATGGCTGTCGGCGACTGCCACCAGGGCCCAGGCCGTGCTCCCGCAGGCGCTGGTGGACAGCACATGCAGCCCGCGGTCGGCGGCGATCCGGCCGGCCAGGGCGGAGGCGTATGAGGTGGATGGCACCCGGCAGCGAAGCGGCGGGTCGGGAGGTGGTTTGCCAGCGGCAGGCGTCGGCGGGACTGTCAGGTGCAGCGCGTGCCCGTCCCACGTCCCGGTCAGCCGCAGCGAGCGGGTCTGCCAGCCGCCGGGGAAGCGCGAGATGCCACGCAGCGTCGAGGGGTCGACGCCAGTCACCGGCACGCCCGAGCAGCCGGCGGGCGGGTACGAGGTGAGGATGGTCTGGCAGGCCTGAGTGCTGCCTGTCCGGCGCAGGTGAAGCAGCGGAGCCACCACGGTGTACTGCCTCAGGCGTCGTCTCTCCCACCACAACCGTCACCCGCAGCGGGTGCAGCGGGCGCAGGCGCGGCCGCATGTGCGGCAGGTGGTAGGCGGGGTTCAGCCGCGAGACCAGCAGGTAGCGGCCCGGGTGCAAGGCCCGGAACGGATACAGGTGCACGGGCAGCGAGAAGGCGACCAGCGGTTTTCGGCACACCGCCGCGGGTGCCAACTGGGCGGCGTTCGAGCTGCGCGCGGCCAGCCACGGAAACGCCCGCGGCGGCGGACCGGACATGCTGCTGGCGTACGCCTCGGGCTCGGTCAGCTGCACGGTGACGACGCCCCCAGTTGCGACGTGGACGACAGGAGTGCCGATGCCGACGGTTGTGCCCAGAGCGCGGGCCGAGACGCACGGCTGCGACTGCCGGCCCGAACTGGAGGCCGACTGGACGGCTGCAGTGCCGGCGCACCCCGTGCCGACCAGGACGGCCGTGGCAATCCAAAGGACGCGTCTCACCTCCATACAACCTCAGACGCCGGCGGGCGTGCGCAGGTTCCGCGATTCACGCCACGGCGTTGCGCCAGCGCCCGGGCGTCATCCCGTACGCCCGCCCGAACTGGCGGGTCATGTGGCTCTGGTCGGCGAACCCCGCCTCCGCGGCTGCGGCCGCCAGCGGCAGGCCGCGGCGGATGGCCGCCCGGGCTCGCTCCAGCCGGCGCAGGGTGCGGTACCGGTCGGGGCTGGTGCCGTACGCCCGCCGGAAGTGGCGGGCCAGCGTGTAACGGTCGAGCCCGGCGACCTGTTCCAGCGTCGCCGAGCAGATCGGCCGCTCGACGTGGGCGTTCAGATACTCGCGCACGCGGGCGACTGCGGCCACGTCGACCGGGGCGCCGCCGCCCGTGGCTCCGGCAAGCGCCGTCAGCGCGTGGGCCACGGCCACCACCGCGTCGTGCCGGGCCAGGTCATCCAGCGGCTCGTCGATCTCGCACAGCAGGCGCACCAGCTCGCGAGTGGCCGGAGTCGGGTCGTGCACCGGCTCGGCCACGAACGGCAGCGGCCGCCCGTCCAGCGCGGCGTGCACCAGGGCCGGGTCGAGGTAGGCGATCCGGTAGGCGAAGCCGTCCGCGGTGCCCGGCCCGCCGTCATGCAGCTCGTCGGGGTGGAGCACGTGCAGCTGCCCGGGCATGCAGATGCGGCGGCGCCCGCGGTAACGGAAGGTCTGCACTCCGGCGGTGGTCACGCCGACGGCGTAGGTGTCGTGGCGGTGGGGCGAGAAGCCGCCTGCGGTCAAGCGCACGCTGACCCGCTCCAGGCCGGGCGCGCCCTGCCCGACCGTGATCCGGTCGCCGCTGCACGATCGTTCAAGACGGTCGGGGTCGAGCCCGCGTAGCGTCTGGGCCATGCCCTCAACCTACCCGGTGGCGGCGCTGATCGTCTCGTCGCTGGCCATCATGGGCAGCCCGGGCCCGGCCACCATCAGCCTGACGGCGGCCGGATCCGCCCACGGTGTGCGCCGTTCGCTGGGCTACCTGGCCGGCATCATCGCCGGCACCACCGCGGTGCTGGTCGCCGTCGCCACCGGCATCACCGCCGCCCTGCTGGCCGTGCCGGCCGTTCGGCCCCTGCTGCTGGCCGGGGCGGCCGCCTACATCGTGTGGCTCGCCTACCACATCGCGGTGGCGCCTCCGCTGGCCGCCCAGGCCGGCCGGGCTGGTACTCCCGGCGCGATGGCCGGTGCGCTGCTGGGCGTGGCCAATCCCAAGGCATGGGTGGCCATCGCCGCCGTCTTCGCCAGCGCACGGTTGGCTGGAGACGCCGCCCTGGACGCAGCAGCCAAGGTGGCGCTGCTGACGGTCATGATCGTCGTCATCAACGGCACCTGGCTGGTCGCCGGCGCCTCGCTGGCGCCGCTGTTGCGCGATCCCAGATGGGGGCGGCGGGTGAACCGGCTGCTGGCCGCGTTGCTGGTGTGCGCCGCCGGGCTGGCGCTGATCCGCTGACCGCGCATGGGAAGATCCCTCCGTGCGAGACCTCGATCTGCTCGTCGTTGGCGACTGCAACCCCGACCTGGTGCTGGCCGGCGAGCGGCTGCGGCCGCAGTTCGGGCAGGGCGAGACGTGGGTCGAGCAGGCCCAGTTGGTGGTCGGCGGCACCAGCTCGATCACCGCCTGCGGCGCCGCCCGATTGGGCCTGCGGACGGCGATGGCGGGCGTCGTCGGCGACGACCTGTTCGGCCGCTTCATGCTCGACGAGCTGGCGGCGCGCGGCGTGGACACCGGGCCGACCGTCGTCCATTCGGGCACCCCGACCGGGCTCTCGGTGGTCCTGACCGAGCCCGGCGACCGGGCCACCATGACCTTCCAGGGCACGATCGGCGCGCTGCAGCCGGCCATGGTGTCAGACCAGCTGCTGGCCCGGGCTCGCCATGTGCACACCGGCGGCTGGTTCCTGCAGGGCGCAGCGCCGGTGCTGACAGACGTCCTGCGCAGGGCGCGAGCGGCCGGCGCCACCACCTCGCTCGACCCCGGGCGCTGATCCCGACGGCGGTTGGGATGGCGGGCTGCTCGACCTGCTGCCCGAGCTCGACCAGCTGCTGCCCAACGAG
Source organism: uncultured Actinomycetes bacterium (assembly GCA_963744065.1). Taxonomy (GTDB): domain Bacteria; phylum Actinomycetota; class Thermoleophilia; order Gaiellales; family JAICJC01; genus DASUHT01. Next base: position 123,248 of record CAVUSN010000013.1, read on the forward strand.
GCCGAGGCCCTGGCCCTGACAGGTGCCGGCGACGTCGAGCAGTCTGCGAGGCAGCTGGCGGCGCTGGGGCCGGCGGTGGCGGTCAAGTGCGGCGAGCGGGGGGTGCTGGCTGCCGTGGACGGCGAGTTGGTGTGGGCGCCGGCGCTGGCCGTGCGAGGTGATGGACACGATCGGCGCCGGCGACAGCACCAACGCCGGCTGGCTGGCCGGCGCGCTGCAGGGCTGGCCGGCCGAGCGGGCAGCCCGGCTGGCGGCCGTGTGCGGCTCGCTGTCAGCGCGGGGCCGCGGCGGCACCGCCGCTCAGCCCACGCTGGAGGAGGCCTTGACGCTCCTGTGATCCTGTGCCTGGCGGCCAACCCCTCGATCGACCGCCTGTTCGAGGTGGACGAGCTGCGCACCGGCACCGCCCACCGGCCGGAGGAGTTCGTCCAGGTGGCGGGCGGCAAGGGTCTGAACGCGGCCCGGGCCGCCGTCATCCTGGGCGCACAGGTGCAGGTGGTGACGATCCTGGCCGGCCACGCCGGGCGCTGGCTGGAACGCCAGCTGGAGCAGGCCGGCATCCCGGTGCACGCGGTGTGGGGGGAGGGGGAGTCGCGCTCGTCGCTGTCGGTGGCGCATGGCGACGAGGGCCAGCTGACCGAGTTCTATGAACACGGCGTGAACGTGGCCGCCGACCTGTGGAGTGAGTTCGCGCAGGCGGCGGCAGGGTTCTCGGCCGAGGCGGCCTGGACGACGATCTCGGGGTCGCTGCCGCCCGGCGCGCCGGCGGACGGCTACCGGACGCTGGCGCTGGGCAGCCCATGCGCGGCCGACACCATCGAGCAGCGGCCCGCCGTCTGTGATCTGGTCAAGCTGAACGCCGCCGAGGCGGCCCAGGTGACCGGCATCGACGCCTCGACCGCGGAGGGTGCGCTGGCCGCCGCAGACGCACTGCGGGTTGGAGGTGGCGCCGGCGCGGTCACCCGCGGGGCCGACGGCGCGGTGCTGGTGGGCGGCGATGGCAGCGCGCTGGTCGGCAGGCTGGACGCGCCGGGCCGCTATCCGGTGGGGAGCGGCGACTCGTTCCTGGCAGGGCTGGTGACCGCTCGGGCGGCCGGCGCCGGCTGGGCGGACGCGCTCGCGCTGGCCCTGGGCGCCGGAGCGGCCAACGCGGCGGTGCCCGGGGCCGCCCGCTTCCAGCGCGCGGACGCCGAGCGCCTGGCGGAGCTGGCCAGCGTCACCTGATCGCCAGGCCGGTCGCCCGGTCGAACACGTGGGCGGCGTCCGGGTCGAAGCACAGCCTCAGACGTCCGCCCGTCACCGGGTGGGCGCCGGCGGGCAGACGGGCGGTGATCACGCCCTCGCCCTCGGTCGGCACCGCCGCGGTCTCCGCGCCGGGCAGTGATCCGTGCACCATCACCTCGCTGCCCAGCGGCTCAACCAGCCCGACCTCGATTTCGATCGCGGGGCGAGGGTCGTCGGCCCCGGCGGGAAACAGCGCCTCGGGGCGAACGCCCAGCACGGCTGCGCCGTCGGCGGCGCCCGGCCGCGCGATCCGGACTCCGGCCGCCGTCACCGTGCCGGCCTGCACGGCCGCATCGAGCAGGTTCATCGGCGGGCTGCCGATGAACCCGGCCACGAACAGGTTGACCGGGTGGTCGTACACCTCCTGAGGCGCGCCAAGCTGCTGGATCCGGCCCTCGGCCATGACCGCGATCCGGTGGCCGAGGGTCAT
>CAVUSN010000014.1:0-7844 GCA_963744065.1 uncultured Actinomycetes bacterium
TCCTAGGAGGATTCCGAATGCGACTTCACACGACTCGACTCTCACGCGCCCATGTTCACCCCGACCACCCGGTCGACGTCAGCGCGGCCGGCCCGTACGAATGCACCGACTGCGCGTATGTGGTCACGGCCTACCGCCCGCTGGCCGTCTGCCCGATGTGCGGTGGCGCCAGCTGGAGCGCGGTGGCCGCGCGGCTGCTGCACCCGCGCCAGGCCCCGCGAAAGCCCGCTGCCGATCCGGGCCGTGAGCGGCGAGTGGCCTGACTCTGTGCCCTGGGCGGGCGGGACGCCGGCGAGCTGACCCCACGCCTTCTCCCGCCGGCCGGGTCAGCTACCCCCCGACCCAGACCATGCCGGACCGCCACCCCCAATATCCCGAGACGACGCTTGTGCAGGCGCTGGCCCAGCTCACCCGCGCGGTGACAGCGCTGGGCGAAGCGGACACGCTGCTGGGCGAGTGCGGCGTCTCGGAGCCGGACCGGGCTGCCATCGCCAGCTGTGTGCTGAGCCTGTACGGCCAGGAGAGCTGGGTGCGCGGCCAGCTGCAGCGTTCGCGGCTGGGTGTGGGCGACCACCAGGCCGGGCCGCCGGCCAGCATCGCCGGTGCGCCGCCGGCCCCGGCGGTGGCGGCCATGCGGCTGTTTGGGCCCGGAACCGGAGCACTGGTCGAACTGGAGCTGGAGAGCGGCGGTGTGGTGCCCATGCGGCTGGAGCGGGCCACCGGAGACCGCGTTGTGGCGACGGCCATCGGCACCCCGCCGCGGCCCGGCTCGCTGCTGCGCGGGCGGCTGCCCGGAAACGGCGAGATCGGCTGGCAGGTCGACCTGGAGTGCGAGGCCATCACCGAGCTCGAGGGCGACCGAGCGCTGGTCAGCCTGCGCGTGGCCGGTGTCGATCCCGACGACGCCGGGCAGCGCCGGGTGGCGGGCGGCGAGGCCCACCTGGAGGTGGTCGAGTGCGAACGGATCGCCGACGAGAGCGAGGTCTACGGCCAGGTGCTGGAGCTGTCCACGGCCGGCTTCGCCTTCTCCACCACGGCGCCGCTGCGGGCCGGCGACCGGCTGCGCTTCCACCGCCGGTGGCTGGCGGAGGAGGTGGACGGTGACGTGCGGGTGGCGTCGGTGCGGGACGCCGAATGCCCCGGCTCGCTGATCGTCAGCTGCTGGTTCGTGGACATCGACCCACAGTCGCAGGCCGCCATCGGCCGCGTGCTGGCCCGCCGCTCGAGCAGCCGCAACCCCGTCGACTACCGCGGCCTGCTCGCACTCGCCGAGCCGGTTGCCAGGTCCCGCCGGCGCTGGCTTCCGCGCCTGCGGCGGGGTCGGTAGCCGCCTACAATCGCGGCTGTGCGAACGCCGGAGCTGATCGCCCAGGTCGAGGTATCGGCCGAGGAGGACGCCCGCCGCCGGGCCAGGTTCCCGCGCGGGGCCGCCATCACCTTCGCCGATCTGGATGAGCAGAGCCGGGTGGGTGCGCTGGATGCGCTGCGCGACGCGGAGCCGGTGTCGTGGGTGCCAGCCCTGGGAGGCTGGCTGGTGACCGGGCACGCCCTGGCCCGCGAGGTGCTGAGCCCTCGATCGGGCTTCACCGTATGGGCCGATGCCAACCTGGTGCGGGCGTCGCTGGGTGTGATGATGCTGACGTCCGACGGGGACGCCCACGACCGCCGGCGCCAGCCGTTCGACCAGCCGTTCCGGATGCGGGCCGTCAACGAACGGTTCGCGCGGCCGGTTGCGGACAGGGTCGCGCAGCTGATGTCGGGCCTGCGGCCGCTGGGGGCGTGCGAGCTGGCGGGCGACTTCGCCGCGCCGTTTGCGATCGGCGTGGCCGGCGACGTGCTGGGCCTGGGGCTGGACGACGTACCCCGCATCCGCTCGTTCTACGAGGCTTTCGCGGGCGCCATGGTGTACGACGGCGACCCCGAGCCGCAGCGCCGGGCGGACGCCGCCCGGGACGAGCTGAACTCGATCCTGGCTGCCGAGATCGGGCGCGTGCGGGCGGCGCCGGACGGCTCGCTGACCTCAGCAGTGGCCAACGACACGGCGGCCGGACTGCCCGACGAGGAGCTGGCCGCCCAGCTGCGCGTGATCCTCTTTGGCGCGATCGAGACCGTCGAGTCGCTCGTCCTGAACTCGGTGCTGCTTCTGCTCACGCATCCCGACCAGCGGGTCGCTGTGGGCGCCCGGCCGGCGCTGCTGGCAAACGCCATGGACGAGTCGATGCGGTTGATCCCGCCGGTGGCCTTCATCGAGCGGTGGACGTCTGCGCCCACCGTGCTGGGCGGAGTCCAGCTGGAGCCGGGCGAGTTCGTGGGCGTGAGCACACTGGCGGCCAACCGCGACCCGCAGGTGTTCGCCGAGCCAGCCCGGTTTGACGTCGCCCGATCCAATGCCCGCCATCACCTGGCCTTCAGCTTCGGCGTGCACCACTGCCTGGGCTTCAACATGGCCCGTATGCAGGGCGAGGTGGCGGTCGGCGCCATCCTGCAGCTGCCCGGACTGGAGCTGGCCGGGGCGGACGAGCCGCGCGGCTTCGCATTCCGCAAGCCCGAACACGTGCTGCTGCGCTGGGACGCCTGACAGGCTTGCCACCCGGGCCCTGAGGCTGGCCGACTGTCAGCGGGTTGGGTGGCTCGGGGAAGAGGGCGTTCGCCGCGCGGTTATCCGCACGCAGCAGAGAGATTACTGACCGCGGCAAGTATTGCCCCCTGCGCCTCGACGGCGCGACCCTCGTCGGCGGTCAACCCGGTCGGCACGCCGGGGCCGTTGAAGCTGGCGAGGTCATGCTCCGTCCTGCGAACAAACGCTCGCAACCTCGCTCCCGGCCCCAGCAGGCCGGCGGACTCTGCCAGAGTCAATCGACAAGACCCACGCACCGTGTGCATATCGGCGGCGGCATCTCGCTGGAGTCTTGCGAACGGGACTGCCCATCTGCGGTACGCGACGGCGAGACACGTGGATCTCGACGTTCCGGCTGCACACGCGGACGTTCCCGCGGCCATGAAAGACAGGAAGGCCGCCTGCCATTGGGCCTGATCATCGGTGAGATGGTGATACTGGGAGGCCGACAGGCCCTTGGGCGCCGTCCCGGTTGAGGGCTGAATGATGGGTGTCGAGCCCGTGCCGCGGTTTCGGGGCGGGACGGGCGCCGGCTAGCGGCGATGCCGAGGGCTACGCCGTGCCCCCGAGCACGGTCAGCTCTCGGGGCAGCCGCGACAGCACCTCGATACCGTGCTCGGTCATCAGGAGCGTCTCCATGTAGCTGGCGGTGTACCCGGTGCGGCGCCCGTCCGGGTGAGGCACATGATTGTCCCACCCAAACAGGATGTTCTCGTAGTTGGTGACGTAGCCCGGCTCCCAGGTGAAGTCCTCGAAGGCGTCTCCCGACAGGTAGGTGTGGCCGACCCAGCTGGGAGGCAGGGCGATGCCCAGCGCATAGCCGCCCACCCACCACACGCGCTCGCGAGGGAAGCGCGAGAAGACGTACCCCTCGGCCGCCGCCTGGGCCACCGACAGTGGGTCGCCCTGGCGCACCGCCCGCTGCACCTCACCCACACTGGCGGCCGTCACCTCCAGGACGGCCCGGGCGTCCGGATGGTCACGCCCGATGGCGAACGTGCGGCAGACGTCCGCGTGGTAGCGGTCGACCACGCCGCAGGCGTCCACGTACATGACGTCGCCCACACAGACCGGCCGGGTCGTGGGCGGGGAGTGCGTCCGACACCACACATCCGGGCCGGCCGACACCATTGTTCGCACCGCCGCCTCCTGCCCACCCAGCCCTGCCATGACGGCATTCAGGTGGGCGGCGATCTCGAGCTCGGTGCGGCCGGGCCGCACGTACTCGGCCAGCGATTCGAAGGCTGTGTCCACGATCTCCCCGGCCCGGCGCACCCGCTCCATCTCGGCCGGCGACTTGACCAGGCGCACACGATCGACGATCCAGTCGCCGTCCACGATGCTGGCCCCGGCCGCGGCCAGCCGCTCGGCGGTCTCCGCCACCAGCGGCCCGCCGGGCGTGGGCGACCAGCGTTCGATGCCCACCGTACCGCCGGTCCAGCCGTTGCGGCGGAAGGCGTCGACGATCGTGTCCAGTGCGCTGGTGTAGTCGAAGAAGACCGAATCGTCGAAGTGCGCCGTGGCGCGCACCAGCGTCTCGTGGCGGTCGTAGTCCAGGAACACCAGCCGCTCGTCAGCCTGCGAAAGCACCGCGCCCAGGGGCGCTCGCGGCGGGTACCAGACCGACTCGAAGCCGGTCAGGTAACACAGGTTGGCCGGGCTCATCACGAACAGCACATCGACCCCGCGCTCGGCCATCCGCCGGCGCACCCCGGCCGCCCGCTCCCGGTACTCGGCGACCGTGAAGGGCAGAGTCGGCTCGCTCACCCCAGCTCCCAGTGGCGCCCGACATGGGCGCGGATCAGCTCGAGGTCGGCGGCCGCATGTTCGGGGTCGTCCGGCATGTAGGCCAGCGGATCGTCCAGCAGCGGCCCCGTTCCCAGCACTCCCTCCAGCGTGGCGTGCAGACAGTAGGCGGCATAGGTGCGCGCATATCCGCCCTCCTGCACCAGCACCAGCCGGCCATCGCACAGCTCGTCGGCCGCGCGTCCGATCGCCTCGCCGACCGCCCGGAACCCGGCCATGGTCACGTTCTGCCGGCCGTTGGGGTCAAAGGCGCTCGCGTCCTGGCCGCAGCCGGCCACGATCAGGCCCGGCTGGAAACCCCGCAGCACCGGCAGCACGATCTGCTCGAAGGCCGCCAGGTAGGCGCCGTCGCCGCTGCCCGGGCGCAGCTCCAGGTTGATGTTGTAGCCGGCGCCGGCGCCCTGGCCCAGTTCGTCCGGCGCGCCCGTCTCGGGGTGCGACGGGCCCCACGAGCCGTGCCGCATGTGCAGCGAGATGGTCAGCACGTCGGCGCGATCGTAGAAGCAGGTCTGGGTGCCGTTGCCGTGGTGCACGTCCCAGTCCACGATCGCCACCCGCGGCACGCCCCGGTCGCGAGCCAGCTGCGCCACCAGGCCGGCGTTGTTGAAGAAGCAGTAGCCGTCCGTCATGGCGGGCGCGGCGTGGTGGCCGGGCGGGCGGACGAGCGCGTAGGACACCAGCGTCTCCCCGTCCAGCACGGCCCGGCCGGCCTCCAGGCTGGTGCCGGCGGCGGCCAGCATGGGCGTCCACGAGGTCGGCGAGACGATGGTGGTGGAGCTGAACCGGCCGCCCCCGTTCTCGCACGTACGGCGAAGCGATGCGATGTAGTCACGATCGTGCAGCACGGCCAGCTCGTCTTCGCTGGCCAGGCGGCCCTCCCGCCAGCCCAGTCGCGGGGCCAGCGGCCCGCGCTCGAGCACGGCATGCATGTTGCGCACCCGCTCGGCGTTCTCGGGGTGCAGTTCGGGGGTGTCGATCAGCCCCTGGTCGAGGGCCTCGAAGACGCCGCTTCCGGTGTCGTGATCCAGCACCGCCGGGTGCCAATAGACGTCGATCGTGCGCTCAGCCAAGGTGGCCGAGGATGCTACGGGACGCGGGCCAGACGCGGGGCGCCAGCCGCCGGGCACGAGCGGCCGTTGTCGCACACCGTGCCCTCCAGCCGGCCCCGCCTGCGCGACCTCGCGGGCGAACGCCCGGTCCTTGCCTAGAGGCAAGGAGTAATCTGCACCACCTGCAAATGAACTGGTCTTTCCCAGTGGATCCGGCCCGGGCGATCGCAGATCTGCACCGCCTCGACGAGCTGACCGGCGGGCCCGGTGGCGCCCGCCGCGTGGCCTGGTCGGACGAGTGGGCGGCGGCTCGACAGTGGCTGTGCGACGAGTTGAGCGAGCTCCCGGTGAAGGTGCAGGTGGACGCCGGCGGCAACCTGTGGGCGCGCATGCCGGGGGCCGGGTCGGGCACCGTGGCGGTCGGATCGCATCTGGACTCGGTGCCCGGCGGCGGCTGGCTCGACGGCGCGCTGGGCGTGGTCGCCGGGCTCGAACTGCTGCGCGCCCAGGCCAGCGCGGGCCGCCCGCCCTGCACGCTGGCGCTGATCGACTGGGCTGACGAGGAGGGCGCCCGCTTCGGCGCCAGTCTGATCGGAAGCTCGCTGGCAGCCGGCAGCCTGGCGGCTGCGGACGTGGCCGACCTGCGCGACGCGGACGGCCGTTCCCTGGTCGAGGTGCTGGCCGAGCGCGGCGTCGTGTTGCAGGAGGCCGCCGCCGCCGGCGGCTGGCTGGAGGAGTTGGACGCCTATCTGGAGTTGCACATCGAGCAGGGGCCGGTGCTGGAGGCGGAGGGGCTGGCGGTGGCGGCGGTGGCCGGCACCGTCGGGGTGCAGCGGCACACCGTGCTGTTCGAGGGGCGCTCCGGCCACGCCGGGACGACGCCCATGGCCGGCCGCCGCGACCCGATGGCGGCCGCAGCCCGCTTCGCGCTGGACGTGCGCGACGCCGCCCGGGCGAGCGGCGGGGTTGCGACAGTGGGCCGGCTGGACGCCAAGCCGGGTATCGCCACCGCCGTTCCGGCCAGCTGTCGGGTGGCCCTCGACCAGCGCAACGCCGATCCCGAGGCGCTGGACGGGATGCTCGACGACGCCGTGGCCGCAGCCCGCCGGGCCGCCCAGGCGGAGGGGTGCACGGTCGCCCTGGACCCCGTGTTCGCGGCCCCGCCGGTGGCGTTCGACCCCGGCCTGGTCGAGCTGGCCGCGGATGTCTGTGACGAGCTGGCGGGAAGCCGGCGCGTGCTGCAAAGCGGCGCCCTGCACGACGCCACCTCGGTCGCCGGCCAGGTGCCGACCGCCATGCTGTTCTGTTCGTCCACCGCTGGCATCAGCCATGCCGCGGATGAGGACACCCCGGCCGATCACCTTGAGCTGGGCATCCGCTGCCTGGCCCGGCTGGCCGAGCTGACCGTGGCCCGCGTCACGGCCGTCTAGAGGTCGAACACCTCAGAGCAGCCGGCGGGCGAACGCGGCGACCGGCTCGGCCAGCGAGCGGCCGATAACCTGGTCGTCGCGCTCTCCTCCCGCTACCCGCAGCGAGTGGTCGCCGCCGGGCACGTTGAGCAGCTGCGCTCGGGCACCGAGCCGCTCGATCACTGCATGCAGCAGGGCCGGAGTGGCGAACGGGTCGCGATCGCCCTGGATGAACAGCATGTGGGCGGTGACAGCGTCCAGGTGCTGGTCGCGCAGCCGCTCCGGCCGCCCGGGAGGGTGCAGCGGATAGCCCAGGAAGACCAGACCGGCGGCCGGCATGCCCTCTGCCGCCGCCATCGATGCGATCCGCCCGCCCATCGACTTGCCCCCGGCCAGCGGGGGGCTCGGCGAGCGCTCTTCCGCCGCGGCGAACGCCGCCCGCCAGGCCTCGAGCAGCCGCGGCGGGCGGTCCGGCGGTTTGCGGCCGGCGGCCATGTACGGAAACTCGAAGCGCAGCGTGGCCACCCCGGCCGCCGCCAACCCCTCGGCCAGGCCGGCCATGAACGGGGTGCGCATGCCGCTGCCCGCGCCGTGCGCGAGCACGACGGTGGCGGCGGCGCTCGCCGGCTCCAGCCACAGCGCCGGCAACGGCCCGCCGTCCATGGCGATCTCCTGCTCCAGGGGCTGCACGGTCGCAGCATGCCGCATCCGCGGGCCCGTCCGATGAGTTGTCAAAAACGCATTTGTCGATGACCCACTAGTACAGAGGACAACACACAAGTACCCTCGAGATGCAACCCCCGCTTCATGGAGGCCCCCCTATGCTTCGCCCCCTTCGCATCTGCGCGCCGCTCGCCTTCTGTGCGGCCGCCCTGGTCACCGCTCCCACCGCCGGCGCCCTGCCGGTCACCCACTCGGTCGTGGTCTCGCCGACCCCCGTCAGCTGGACACCAACCTCGGTCG
>CAVUSN010000015.1:0-29484 GCA_963744065.1 uncultured Actinomycetes bacterium
GAGGTGGTTCTCCCTTAGCTGGCGGCGGGCTCGGCCGCTGGCGGCTCGGCCGCCGGGGGCTGCTCCGCTGGCGGCTCGTCCGCTGCGGGCTCCGCCGCCTGTGGCTCTGGCGCCGGAGGCAGTGTGGGCGCCGGCGCCGCCGGCTCCCCGGCCGGCGCATCGACGGGCTTCGCCTTCACCGGCCCCAGCATCATGACCATATTGCGGCCGTCCTGCAGCGGTTGCGACTCGATCACACCCAGCTCCTTCACGTCCTCCGCCAGCCGTAGCAGCAGATCCCGCCCCCGCTCGGGGTGCGTCATCTCACGGCCGCGGAACATGATGGTGACCTTGACCTTGTCGCGGTTCTTGAGGAACCGCACCACATGGCCGCGCTTGGTGCCGTAGTCGGCAATGCCGATCTTGGGCCGGAGCTTGATCTCCTTGATGGTGATCGTCGACTGGTGCTTGCGTGCGAGCTTGGCCTTCTGTTCCTGCTCGTACTTGTACTTCGAGTAGTCCATCACCCGGCACACCGGGGGACGGGCTTCTGCGGCCACCTCGACCAGGTCGAGGTTTTGGTCCGACGCGTACTTGAGTGCCTCGTCGGTGGGCGTGATGCCGATCTGCGACCCGTCCGCGGCGACCAGTCGCACCTGAGGCACACGGATCGCCTCGTTGATGCGGACTGTCGGCTCGGCCGGCCGCTGATCGACTTGCCTGCGCGGCCTCAAGAACGGCTGCCAGTCACGATCATTCTCAAACTGCTTCTCCTCGTCGACAACGAAAAAACGGGCACGCTACGGCACCCGTTCCACGCGCTCCATAAGGACGCGCGACATCGTGTCTCGATTGAACCCGCCGCCGCTGAGGTGGTCGGGTGAGAAGCGGGTGCCTCTGTCTGCCAGGCCCCCACTGTAGCAAACGGCCTGCGACTGTCGCCAAGACGCAACAAGTCGCGCGTAAAGCCTTGACCCCCGCCGCGCTCTTGGTGGATGATCGGCCAATGTTCAAGGACCGGGACAGGCGGGGGCAGCGCTGGCAGCCGCGCTCCCCAACTCCGCAAGAAGCCCAGCGTGGTCGTTATCGGCCTCGCCCGGGGCGGTGTGGTGGTCGCGGCCGAGATGTCGCGGCTGCTCGAGCTGCCGATGGATGTGCTGTGTATGCAGAAGGTGCCGGTGCCCGGATACCCGGACCTGGCGATGGGCGCCGTTGCCCCGATGGGCGAGCGATTCACCAACCGGCGGGTGGCGTCGATGATCAGCCGGGCCGACCTCGACCGGGCATACGACCAGGCCACCGCCGATGCGCGGGCAATGGACGAGCGGCTGCGCGGGGCGAGCCGATGATGCTGATCGGGCGCACCGCGGTGATCGTGGACGACGGCGCGGCCACCGGCGCCTCGGTGCGAGCCGCCATGGCGGCCGTGCGCAACGCCGGCGCCCGTCAGATCGTGGTCGCCCTGCCGCGTTCCTGCCGCGGCCCCAGAGCGAGCGGCTGCGGCGGGAATGCGACCGCCTGGTGTGTCTGCGCGACCCTCAGCGGTTCACCTCGGTCAGCCAGTTTTACGACGATTTCGACGAGGTCACCGATGACCACGTGCTGTCGCTGTTGCACTCCGCGCGGCCGGCGCTCGAGATGCAGGCCTAGGCAACCGGCAGCCCCAGGATCTCGCGGGCCCGCCCTGGGCTTGCCACGCTGCGCCCCGCCAGCTCGACCAGCCGGACGCCCGCTCCACCAGCTCGGCGTTCGACCCCGCCAGCCGGCCGGGCGCCAGCTCCACCTGATCTTCGAAGCCCAGCCGCACGTGGCCGCCGCAGGCGATGGCGGTCATCACCACCCGCAGGTGCGAGCGGCCGATGCCGGTGGCCGACCAGGTCGAGCCGGGTGGCAGCCGGTCGGCCAGGGCGGTCACGTTGCGCGGGCTGCCGGCCGCGCCGCCGGGTACGCCCAGCACCAGGTCGTAATGCTGGGGGCCTTCAAGCGGCGCCTTGGCGGCCAGCCAGGCGGCGTTGTCCAGATGGCCGAAGTCGAAGATCTCGAGCTCCGGGCGGACGCCGTCGGCGGCCAGCCGGCGCGCGAACTCGAGCATCAGTGGAGACGGATTCTCGAAGATGGCGCCCCCGAAGTTGACGCTGCCGCAGGTCAGCGTGGCCATGTCCGGCGCCGCCTCCAGCGAGCCCAGCCGCTCGGCCGCGCTCATGCCCACCGCCCCGCCGGTCGAGACCTGCACGATCAACCCGGGAGCCGCCTGGCGGATGGCCGCCACCGTCTCGGTGAAGCGGCCTGCGTCCTGGGTCGGCGTGCCGTCGTCCCAGCGCGCGTGCACGTGCACCACGCGGGCGCCAGCCTCGAACGAGCGGCGGGCCTCGGCGGCGATCTCGGCCGGCGTGTAGGGCACCGCCGGGTTGTGCGAGCGCATCGTCTCCGCCCCGCAGGGCGCGACGGTGACGATCAGCTCATCGCTCACCCCGCGCCGCCGGGCCCACGCCGGTGCTCCGCCTTGACGACGTAGGTGCCGCGGGCGCGGGTGACCAGGAGCGGCGGGTCAAGGACATCGGCCGCCGATCCGCTGATGTCCGGGCGGGCCCGGATCTCCTTCCAGATCTACCAGGTCGACCGTCCGGCTCGTGTTGCCCATGCGGACGATAGTGCCGGTCGCCCGCACGAAGTCCCCGCCGTACAGCGGGGCCAGGAACTCGACCCGCTCGTAGCCGGCAAACAGGCCCTCGTCGCCGTCGGTGCGGATGGCGAGTTCGGTGACCACGTCGCCAAACAGTTCCAGGCCGTGGGCGCCGTCGACCAGGTTGCCGCCGTAGTGCACATCGGCCGCCGACAGCCTGGTGCGCAGCTCGACCGTCATGCCCTCGCTCATCCGCTCACCCCCGTGGTCGTGGCCTTCGTCGCCGCCCATGATACGGAGGCGTCAGGGCACCCGCTGGGCGAGCGTGGCGACCAGGACGCTGGAGAGCCCGCAGCCACCTGTGAAGGATTCCCGGTCAGGCTCGACCGGGTCGACCCGAACCGCTGGCCCAGGCCGGGAAAGGGCCGGTGTCAGGAGGCACCGTCACAGGAACCGTGACGGTGCCAGACACCTTCGCGCGCCGGCTCCGGATGCACGATGATCCGGCGATTGGCCGAGCAGCGCACATACCCGGCGAACCGCGCGGCCGGCCGGCGGGTGGTGGCCGGCGAGCTGGCCATCACGGGCCGCGAGATCCGGTTCACCCCGCACCGCTACCACAAGAGCGGCGAGTGGATCGCCGACCTGGACGAGATCCGCGGCATCGACAAGGCGCCGCTCACGTTCGGCCCCTTCAACGGCGGGTTGCGGCACCGCCTGCGGCTGACCTTCGAGGACGGCCAGCGCGAGCTCTTCGTGGTCAATGACCTCGACCAGGTGATCGCCGAGATCACCCCGTTGGCGGACGCCGTCCGCAGCCGGCCCAGCGGCTAGCTAACGCAAGCCAGAATCCGGCTGCGCCGGGACGCTTGCATGATGCCCGCGCGTATCCAGGTGTGCCCACTTGCCGATTGCGCCTCGTCCTCCTGGTGCCTTTCGTCTACCGCCGGATGCTTCAGCGGCACACCCGGGCACGGCACCGAGACGCCCGCGCCCGCTGCGTTACCCCCTGCGACGGGCCCGCCGGTTTCGGCTGCCCACAGGGTGACCAAGGTGCACACAGGCTATGGCCCATACGACCTTGCCTACGGGTTCGGGGCCGTGTGGGTGGCGACTGTTCACGGCGTTTCCAGACTGGATCCCCGCACTGGTCGCGTCGAGGCGATGATCGCGGTTCCCGGCAACGTGAGCGAGTGGTCGAACGTCGCCGTCGGTGGCGGGTCGGCGGGTACCTGGGAGCGACGACGACCGGCCCCCGAGTGACCCGGATCGCCCCGCGCACATCCGCGGTCGCGGGGTCGATCACGCTTCCGACGGTGACCGGCCGCGCCTATGACGGCCTCGTCGAGGCGGCGGGGACGGTCTGCGTCGGCGTGCTCAGCCGCGGTCCGCAAACGGTGTGCTCGGCGGGAGCTGGACGGGTGTTCAGCCTCGCCGGGATCATCGACTCTCGCGCCCCGGCTGGCCGCTGGAGGCGCCGTCTGGATCGGCGGGTCGCAGCTGGTCCGGCTCGACCCGGTCACCCGCCGCCGGGCGACCATCGCCCTCCCGCCGGGCGAGAGCGCCGTCGCGCTCGCTTCCGACGGATCCACCGTGTGGGCGGCCGTCGAGCCGGCGGCCGGCCGGCCGACTATGGCGGATTGCAGGGTCGAGGGTGGTCCGGCGCATCACGCTCGAAGGCTCGGCTGGTGTCGGCGCTGGCCGCCGGGCGTGGCGCGGTATGGATCATGGCCGGCGAGCCCCGGCCACGGGTGTTGGCTGTCGGTCCAAACGGAGGTGCTCACCCCGGTGGCCGCGGGGATCGCAGTGACCGCACCCTGCTCGCCACGCCGATGCACTGCGGGCGAGTCGACTTCGGGCGGGCACGTGACCCGACTCGCCCGCTAGCGCCCGGCCCGCTCCACCAGTTCTTGCGCGATCCAGGCCGCGACCTGCGACGGCGTCGAGCCAGGCCCGAAGCCGGCGTCGTAGCCGAGCTCCTTGGCAAACGTGTTGGACAGCCGTGGGCCGCCGCACACCAGCAGGAAGCGGTCGCGCAGGCCCTCCGCCTCCAGCAGGTCGGCCAGCTTGGTCAGCTGTTTGGCGTGCACCTGCTTCTGGGTCACCACCTGGGAGACCAGGATGGCGTCGGCCTCATGCTCGACGGCCTCCCGCAGCAGCCGCTCGCACGGCACCTGCGCGCCCAGGTTGACCGCCTCGATCCACGGATAGCGCTCCAGCCCGTAGTCGCCGGCGAAGCCCTTCATGTTCATGATCGCGTCGATGCCGACGGTGTGCGCGTCCGACTCGATGGCCGCCCCCACCACCACCACCCGCCGGCCCAGCCGGTGCTCGATCAGCTCGTTCACCTGTTTGAAGCTGAGCGCCGGCGCCTCCACCTCGGAGCCGGAGACGGCGTCGGGGTCGATGCCGTGGGCGGCCTTGGCGTAGGCCACGAAGAAGGTCAGTCCGGGGTCGACCGCCGCCGTGTGCACGATCTGCGGCTCGCGCAGGCCCAGCCCGGCCACGAACGCCCTGCCGATCTCGCGGGCCCGCGCGTCGGGCGGCACCGGCAGCGTGAAGCTGAGCTGAACCATGCCGTCGCCCGGCGTATCGCCGTATGGAAAGACTTCAACCACCGGCCATCACCTCGGCGATCCGCGGCTCCCACAGGTCGAGCAACGGGTTTCGGTAGCCCGGCTCGCGAGCCGCCACCCCCTCCAGCCCCCGCCCGCCGTCCCGCGGCCGCGGCGTGTCGGCAAACCAGCCCGCCTCAATCGCGTCGAACATGCCCACCTCGGCCACCTGCCGCAGCAGATCGACCGTGCGCCGAAGCACCTCCTGGGCATGCCGCTCGAGCGGGCCGCCGGGCACCGGCTGCAGAGCTTGCGCCAACGGCCGGGCGGCCTCGAACACCCGCCTGGCGTCCTGGATGGCCAGCAGCCGGTCGGACACAAACGGCGTGTGCACGGCCTCGGTCAGGATGGACAGAAGCTGGATGTGCTGGCCGGTGGCGACGCCCACCAGGTTGAACGCCGAGCCCAGCGACTGGGTGCGAAAGATGTCGCCGGTGACGTGCTTGGTGGGCGGCATGTACTTGAGCGGGCAGTCCGGGAAGAGCTCGCGTATGAGCAGCGCCTGCGCCCACTCCTCGACCAGCTGCCCGGGCCGGTCGGGGTCGATCTCGAAAGCATGGCCGAGCCCGATCTGGGCGTCCGGGATGCCGGCCCGCAGGGCCAGCGCGCGGTTGATGAAGTTGGAGGCGACAACGGTGTGGCCGGCCTCGTGGGCAGCCGAGGTGGTCAGGTAGTTGTCCTCGCCGGTGTTGATGACGATCCCCGCCCGGCCGTTGATCAGCCGGCTCACGTACTGGTCGCAGAACGTTCGCTGCGGGTTGATGTCGCGGAAGAGGATGCCGTACATGGAGTCGTTCAGCATCATGTCCAGCCGCTCCAGGGCTCCACAGGCCGCGATCTCGGGCATGCACAGCCCGGACGCGTAGTTGGTCAGCCGCAGGTAGCGGCCGAGCTCGGCCATCACCCCGTCCAGCGCCTCCCGCACCACCCGGAAGTTGGCCTGGGTGGCGTAGGTGCCGCCGAACCCCTCGGTGGTCTCGCCGTAGGGCACGTAGTCCAGAAGACTCTGGGCGGTGGAGCGGATGACGGCGATAACGTCGGCGCCCGCCCGGGCGGCCGCCACCGCCTGGCGGGCGTCGTCGTGGATGTTGCCGGTGGCGACGATGACGTACAGCCACGGCGTGGAGGGATCGCCCAGCTCGCCGATCAGCTGTTCGCGGCGGGCTCGCTGGGCGCCGATCCGCTCGTCCGCCTCGAGAGCCAGCCGAGCGGCAAGCTCATGCGCCTGGGCGTCAGCAGCGACGTCCAGGGCCGGCTCGCCGGCCGCCACCGCCTCCGCCACCTGCTGCGGACTGCGACCGGAGGCCGAGCAGGCGGAGGCCAGCGGCAGCGCCAGGCCGCCCCCCAGCCGGGGCCCCAGCGCGTCCACCAGCACGTTTGGCAGCGGCACTCCCAGGTCGTCCACCCCGTCCACCCCGAACAGCCGGGCCACCGTCCGCTCGATCGCCACCGTTGTGTGGGCGCGGGCAAACTCCAGCACCGGCTGGGCGATGGCATCGGCCAGCCCGAACGCCTCGTCCACCTGGCCGCGGTCGAGTTCAAGCGTCATCCGCACATCCTCCCTGACACGACGTCGTACACCGGCCAGCGGCCGTCCACCGCCTCCGGCACGACCTCGAAGGCGGCCTGCTCGTTGAACTCCAGATCGGGGTGGAAGGGGCTGGCGGTGACCGCCACGATGGGCAGCGGCCGGCGAACCGCGACGGCCACCCCGGCCCGCCGGGCTCGCGCCACCTGCTGCGGGCCGGCCAGCACGTGGGTGGCGTCCGCCGCCACCAGCGACACCTCGATCCGCATCCGCATGAGCAACTCCAGAAGCGGGCCGGTGATCGCGCCCGCCACCTCCACCACCGGCGGCAGATCGCGGCCGATCCGCCCCGCCAGCTCCGGCTCGTAGCCGGCGGCGTGCTCGGTCTGCAGCGCCGGCGCCTGCGTCGAGACGGGCAGGTCGAGCGCGTCCAGGGCCAGCCGCAGGCGGCGATGATAGTCGTCGCGGGTGCCGGCCATGGCCGCCCCGGCCGCCACCACCACCGCCTGCGCGCGGCCGGGAGCGGCGGGGCCCAGCCTGCCCAGGGCGCCCTCCAGCAGCACGCGGGCCATCCCGCGGTCGATCAGCTCGGCCACCACCGCGTCCAGCTCGTCCAGCCGGGCGGGGCCGGACACCAGCACCGGCACGCCGCCGGCCGCCTGCACCAGCACCACCTCGCCCACCGCGGTGCGGAAGGGCAGCGTGTGCGTCACCTGGCCGGCACCCACCAGGTCGCGGCCGGTGGCAACCAGGCTGCCGCGGGGCGGTCGTACGCGCGGCTTGGCCAGGCCCGTCAGCTGGTCTTTGAGCTCGCCGTCCAGGCCGAGCGAGGCCAGCCCGACAGGGCCCGGTAGGCGGCCCAGCAGGTGGTTGATCACGGTCGTCTTGCCCGCGTTCTTGGCCAGCCCGACAACAGTCACCACCCGGTGGGGCTCGAGCAGGCGGTCAAGCGGCGGCGGCCCGGCCTGCGGGTCGCCCACGCTCAGTCCCCGGCCCGCCGCACCAGGTGGGCGGGGAACGCCTCGTGCGGGCTGCCGTCCCGCCGCCGACCCGGCTTGGCCGCCACCAGGCAGTTGTACACCGCCTCCTCGGCGGCCTCGTAGGCAGCAGCGAAGAGCGGCGACATCTCGCCCGTCGGATAGGCCTGCTCGCGGGTGGTGGTGAAGGCCAGGCCGATCTCACCGGAGCCATTGGAGGCGTACGACCCGGCCCTGGCCAGGCCCAGCAGCGGCCGCAGCGAGAGCCGCCGCAGCTGCAGGGCCGAGAGCGGCGCGTCGGTGGCGCAGATGGCGATGCAGGAGCCCTCGGGGGCCTTCGTCCCGCCGGCCGGGTCGAAGCGCAGCCCGCCCACCGTCAGCCGCTCGCGGTCGCCGAAGTTGCACATCAGAAGCACGCCCACGGTGTGCCCGCGGACGACCCGCGAGGCGGTGCCGATGCCACCGGCGAAGTCGAAGCAGGTCATGCCGGTGCCGCCGCCCACCGTCCCCTCCACCACGTTCTCGCCGGCCGCAGCCAGGGCCGCGTTGACGTCGTCCACCGTGACCGTGCGCGAGTCGCCCATGTCGGAGTCGTCGCACTCGCCCACCACCGGGATGACGGTCTTGTCGGGGCTGCCGCCGGCCGCCAGCACGGCGGCGTGGTAGACCATGCCGACGGCGTGCGTGCCGCACAGGTAGACCGGCGTCTGGATGATCCCCCACTCGTCGATCTCCAGCTTCTTGGTCAACTCACCGACGCCGTTCACCGTCGATGCTGCCTGCCCGCGCCGGCAGCAGCGGCGGCACCACCACCGTCACCCCGGTGGCCTCGCCGCTCGCCGCCTGCGAGTGACCGACCTTGACGCCGGCCACGTCGGTGATGGCGTTTCGGGCACCTGTCGGGAACAGCCCGACGGGGCCGCCCAGGTCGCGCCAGCGCTTGCCCTCGGTGCTCACGTCAGCAGGCAGGCGGCGCGGTGCTCGGAGGTGGCCGACTCGCGCGCCGTCTCCAGCTGCGGGTCGGTCAGCTTGCACACGTCGGTGGCGATCGGGCAGCGCGGGTGGAAGCGGCAGCCGGACGGCACGTTGATCGGGTTGGGCGTCTCGCCGGTCAGGATCTGGGGCTTGGTGGTAGCTCGCGGGTCGCGCTTGGGCACCACCGAGATCAGCGCCTTGGTGTACGGGTGCTGGGGGTTTCGGACAACCTCCTTGGCCGGCCCCTCCTCCACGATCCGGCCCAGGTACATGACGCAGATGCGGTCGGCGAAGTGGGCGGCCGTGGACAGGTCGTGCGTGATCATGAGAATGCCCAGGCCGCTCTTGCGAAGCCCATCCAGCAGCGACAGGATGCCCGCCCGCACCGACACGTCGAGCATCGACACGGGCTCGTCGGCCACCAGCAGGCGCGGCTCCAGGACGAGCGCCGAGGCAATCGCAACGCGCTGCCGCTGCCCGCCCGAGAGCTCGTGCGGGTAGCGGTCGATGTACAGGTCGGGCGGCGTCAAGCCGGCCCGGGTGAGCGCCTGCAGCACGCGCTCGCGGCGCTCCTTGGGGTCGGTGGCGATGCGGTGGATGCGCAGCGGCTCCTCCACCGTGTCGCGCACCCGGAAGCGCGGATCCAGCGACTCGTAGGGGTCCTGGAAGATGATCTGCATCTCCCGCCGCAGCGGCTGCATCTGCTTATGCGAAAGGCTGGTCAACTCCTGGCCGCGGAAGCGCACCGAGCCCTCGTCTCGCTCGACCATCTGCATCACCGTCTGGGCGGTGGTGGTCTTGCCGCAGCCGGACTCGCCGACCAGCGCCACCATCTCGCCCTCCGCCACTGTGAAGGTGACCGACTCCACGGCGTGCACGTACTGCTTGGGCCGGCGGGCCAGCGCGCCCGCCAGGCCGCGCGCCACCGGGTAGCGGGTGACCAGGTCGGACACCTCGAGCAGCGGCTGGGCGCTCACGTGGCCGTCACCTGCTCCGCCACCTCGTTCAGATGGCACGCGGCCACGTGCCGGTCGCCGACCGTGCGCACCCGCGGGTGATCGGTCGCACAGCGGCCGAAGGCCGAGTCGCAGCGGGGCTGGAACGGGCAACCCACCAGCTCGCGGTCGAGCCGCGGCGGCGCGCCCGGGATGGACAGCACCTGATCGTCGCCGTACAGGTCTGGCGTGGCTGCGAACAGCATCCGCGTGTACGGATGGCGGGGGTCGTGGTAGAGCGTGTCCACCGCGCCCTCCTCCACGATCTCGCCCGCGTACATGACGGCCGTCCGCCGGCACACCTGGGCCACCACGGGCAGGTCGTGGGTGACCAGGATCATGGCCAGCCCCAGCTCCTCGGTCAAGGAGATCAGAAGCTCCAGGATCTGGGCCTGCACCATCACGTCCAGGGCGGTCGTCGGCTCGTCGGCCAGCAGCACCTTGGGCTGGCAGGCCAGGGCCATGGCGATCGCCGCCCGCTGCCGCATGCCGCCCGAGAACTCGTGCGGGTAGCGATCGGAGCGGGAGCCGGAGATGCCGACCAGTTCCAGCAGCTCGCGCACCTGGTTTCGGGCCGTGCGGCCGGACGCCGTGCCGTGCAGCTCCATCGGCTCGGCGATCTGGCTGCCGATCGTCTTCACCGGGTTGAAGGCATTCATGGCGCCCTGGAAGATCATGGCGATGTCCTTCCAGCGGTGCGGCGCGACCGTCGCCTCGCCGCGCTCCAGCACGTCCTCGCCGTCCAGCACCACCCTCCCGGCGACGCTGGCACTGGACGGCAGCAACCCCATCAGGGCCAGGATGGCGGTGGTCTTGCCGCAGCCGGACTCGCCCACCAGGCCCAGCCGCTCGCCCGCGAACAGCGTCAGATCGACGCCCTGCACCGCGTGCAACTCGCCGCCGCCGGACAGGTCGAACCACACGTGCAGGCCCTCCACCTCCAGCACCGCCGGCGTGCTCACCTGGCGTCGATCCGGGCTGAGAAGGGCCGCACGCGGAACCGGCGGGTGGCCAGATGGCCGACGCGCAAGCGGGGGTTGAGCGCGTCCTCCATCGACTGGCCGACCATGGTGCAGGCCAGGATGACAACGGTCACGCACAACCCGGGCGGGATCACCGCCCACCAGGCGCTCTTGAACACGGCGCCGCCGGTCAGCGAGTTCTCGATCAGCTTGCCCCAGGAGATGGTGGACGGGTCACCCAGGCCGAGGAAGCTGATGTAGGTCTCGGCGAAGATGGCGGTGGCCACCATGAGAACCGTGTTTGCGACCAGAAGCGGTGTCACCTGCGGCAACACATGGGTTCTGATCAGACGGCCGTGGCTGGCGCCCAGCGAGCGCGCCCGGTGGACGTACACGCGCTCGCGCAGCGACTTCACCTGGGCCCGCAGCAGACGGGCCGTGGACGTCCAGTAGATGATCCCGATGATGACGATGATGTTGGTCAGGTTGTGGCCGAAGATGGCCGCCGCCACGATCATCAGCGGCACGTCGGGGATGACCAGGAAGTAGTCGGTGATGCGCATCAGAACGATGTCCACGCGGCCGCCGTAGTAGCCCGACACGATCCCCACCACGCCGCCGATCAGCATCGCCACGGCCGCCGCGGCGAAGCCCACGATCATGGACACGCGAGCGCCCTGGATCACCTCGGACAGCATGTCGATGCCGCCGTCGTCCAGGCCCAGCACGTGCTTGGAGGAGGGCGAGGCGTACACCGGACCCACCTCCTTGGTGACCGAGTACGGCTCCAGCACGGGTGCGAACACCGCCACAACGAGGAAGATGCCCAGCACGACGGTGCCCACCGTCGCCTGCTTGTTGCCGAACAAGAGATCGCGGGCCAGGCCGCCGCGCCGCCCACGCGGCGTCGGCAGCTCCACCTCGGATGGGGAGCCGGTCAGAACAGGTTTTGCGGGCGTGGTCTCGCCGAAACTCACGTTGTCACCCGGGGGTCGAGCTTGAAGTACAGCAGGTCGGCGATGAAGTTGGCCAGGATGACGGCGAGGGTAAGCAGCAGGAACAGGCCCTCCAGCACCGGGTAGTCGCGGCGGTTGATGGCCTCGATGGTGGCCAGGCCGATGCCCGGGTAGGAGAACACGTACTCAACCACGATCGCCCCGGCCAGGATGTAGCCGAAGCTGAGCGCGATCAGCGTGACCAGCGGCAGCATGGCGTTTCGCAGGGCGTGCCGCCACACGATCGTCCAGTTCTTCAGCCCCTTGGCCCGGGCCGTCAGCACGTAATCCTCGCCCAGCGTCTCGAGCATCGAGGAGCGCACGATCAGGGCATACTCGCCGTACAGGCCGATGCCGAGGGTGAGTGCAGGCAGCATCAGGTGGTCGATGCGGTCGCGCAGGAAGTCGATGGTGGACGGCGGCCCGAACACGTTCAGCGTGTTGGAGGAGATGCCGGCCGCCGGCAGGCCCAGTGGCAGGGCCACGTAGAACACGATCAGCAGGCCGATCCACTGGGTCGGGGCGGCGTAGAAGGCGAGCGCCACCCAGGTGTTGACGGTGTCCCACAGTGAGCCGCGGCGCCAGGCCGCGACCACCCCCGCCAGGACCCCCAGCACGATCGAGATGATGGTGCCGGCCGTGATCATGGGCAGGGTGTTCCACAGCGGCTGCTTGATGTCGTCCCACACCGGCCGCTGGTCCTCCATCGAGGTGCCCAGGTCGCCGTGGCCCAGCCGCTGCAGGTAGATCACGTACTGCTCCCACTTGGACTTGTCCAGGCCGTACTGGCGGGTCAGCGCCTTCCGGAACTGCGGCGTGCAGTTGCGGCAGCGAAGCGCCGACACGGCGTTCCCGGGCACGGCCCGGAACAGCACGAAGTTGAGCGAGATGGCGACGAAGATGGTTATCAGCGCAAACCCGGTGCGCTTGAGGACGTAGTCCATCCCCCTCATGTGCGCCGCCTCGTCGTCATCTCGCTCATCCCGTCAGACGCTCACGAGGTCTCGTGCGGCGTCGTGTAGTAGCACTTGCAGTAGGCCCCCAGGTTGGGGTCAAAGCCCGTCCAGCTGCTGGTGTGAGCGATCACCAGATCCTCGTCCACCAGCTGGATGTAGGGCCGGTCATGCTCGATTATCTGCTCCATCCGGAAGACCAGCGCCTTGCGCGCCGCCGGATTGAGCGTGACGCCCTGCTGCTTGTACATGTTGTTGAAGGTGGGGTTGTTGTAGCCGGTGTCGCTCCAGCTGTCCCACTGCGCCCGGGTCATGTACGAGAGCTGGGCGTCGGGATCGATGTACTCGGCCCAGTCCCAGGTGGCGAAGTCGAACTTGGTGTAGCCGCCGGCCGTCTCCAGCCCGTACGCCTGCCCCGAGTCGCCGCCGTTGATCTCGGTCAGCTTGATGCCCACCTGTCGCCAGTCGGCGGCGATGATCGAGAACTGGCGGTCGCCGTTGAAGTCCAGGCTGTCGGGCACGATCACGCTGTAGGCCATCGGGTGGGCCGGCTGAGCGTACTTGCCGGTGGTCGCCGGCACCATTCGGATCCCGTTGGAGCCGCGTTTGTAGCCCAGCGAATCGAGGATCTGGTTGGCCTTGTTGATGTCGAAGGGCAGCGGCTTGATGCTGGGATCCAGCCACGTCGGCGACTGCGCCGAGAGCAGGTTCGCCCACGGCTTGGCGTAGCCGTTGTAGACAACCCGGATGATCTGATTGCGGTCGGTCGCATACTCCAGCGCCTCGCGTAGCTTGGGATTCAGAAGCTCGCGGTTCTTGGGCTTGAGTGGGTTGGAGTTGATCGTGATGTTGGTCACCTCGTCGCTCAACACCGACTGCAGGGCGAACCGCTTGTCGGACTGAAGCGAGCCGATCGCGTTGTACGGCACCTGGTCGACGAAGTCCAGGTTGCCCGCCTGCAGGGCTGCGATCATGGAGGTCGAGTTGGTGTAGTAGGTGAGCGTGACCGCGTCGGCGTGCGACTTGGGCCCATAGAAGTACGGGTTGGGCCGGAAGATGGTGGTGCCCTTCTCCTGGAACTGGCTGATGGAGTACGCGCCGCCCGACACGGTGGGCAGACTCTGCTCGGGCAGGAAGGACTTCAGGCCCTTGCCGGCGGTGCCCACGTGCGACTCCCACACGTGCTTGGGCAGCACGAAGAACTGCTCCAGCTGCGGCAGCACGTTGGCCACCGCCTTGGAGTAGTGGATGACCAGCGTGTTGGGGCCTTCTGCCTGCATGCTGGTCGCATGGGTCAGCGCCGCGGCCAGCGCGGCGGTGGTCGAAGCCTGGTACTTGATCACCAGGTTGCCTGTCCAGGCGGCGTCCTCGGCCGTCAGCGGCTTGCCGTCCGACCACTTGCCGCCGGGCTTCAGGTGGAACGTCCAGGTCTTGCCGTCGGCCGAGGTCGTCCAGCTGGTCGCCCAGTCGCCCTCCAGCTTCAGGCCCGGGCCGTACTGCACCAGCTGCGGGTAGATCATCACGAACGCGTTGTAGGACTGCGTCTCGATGGCCACGAACGGGTTCAGCGAGTCGATATAGCTGGTCGTGCCGATGCGCAAGACGGTCTTGCCGCCGGAGCTACCGCCGGAACTGGCCGATCCACCGCCGCAGCCGGCGGCGACCAGCACGGCGCAGGCCATCAGGCCGGCCGCGATCCATGCTCGAACTCTCATGCTGTCTCCCCTTCCATGCTGGCCACCGCCTCGCCCAGCCGGGTCATCACGCCGTCGTGATGATCCCTGCCCGGGCGCGGCGCGCGTCGGGCCACGTCGTCGATGTAGTCCGCGATCTCTGATACCGCTTGTTCAATCCATCGTCGTCCCTTGTCGGCGGTGGCGACTGTAGCGTCCCCCACCACTCCCGACTCGGTCCATCCGGCCGACGGCCCCTTGATCGAAAGCGGGCCGTCGCTCCAGTCCATCCAGGCGTGCTCGGAGCCCCAGTCGGGGATCTCCCGCACGGCCTTGTCCATCTGCACCAGCTCGGGCCGGATGGCCAGGTAGAGCGAGGTCTCCAGCTCGCAGGCGTGGGCCATCCCGCCGGGCACGGGCGAGTCTCGGGTCTCGGCCAGGAGGCGCGCCGATTCAGGCCCGGACAGGTACCAGAAGGTGGCGCAGATGGCGTGCGGGTGCTCGACCATCAGAAGCCGCGAGGCCATGTCCACCAGCGGCACGTTGGAACCATGCCCGTTGACCAGAAGGATGCGCGAGAAGCCGTGCTGAACGAGGCTTCGGCAGATGTCCACCAGATGGTCGACGAAGGTCTTCCAGTTGATGGTGATCGGCCCCGGGAAGTGCATGTGGTGGGGCGTGTAGCCGTGGGTGACGGTGGGCAGCAGCAGGGCCTGGCCCGGCCGCGCCAGCACCGCCCGCTCGGCCAGCGCCTCGGCGATCACAGCGTCGGTGTCGATTGGCAGGTGGTAGCCGTGGTCCTCGAGCACCGCCACCGGGACCACGCACACCGGGTTACGGCGCGCCCAGGCGGCCACCTCCGGCCATGTCAGCTCGGCGTATCGGTGGCTGGTGTCGGGGGCGTCAGCGGTGATGGGGCACCTTTCCGCTTGTGACGACGGCGCAGGGCCGAAAGACAGTCATGAGCCGACTCCGTAGCGGCGCTCGAAGACGGCCCTGATGGCCGCGTTCTCGCGCAGCACGTTGAGCGCGATCAGGCCGGTGTCGGGCATGTGCCCGTTGCCGATGATCATGGTGGTGGCCCGGCCCAGCCCCTCGGCGCCCAGGGCGGCGGTGGTGAACGAGGTGGCCATGGAGAAGAAGAGGATGCTGCCGGTCTCCTTGGTGAGCAGGATGGAGCCCAGCTCGGTGCCGCCCACGTTGACCAGGTTGACAGTCACGTCGGCCTCACGGCCGGCCGCCTCCATGACGGCGCCGTACAGGCCCAGCGGGTCGGTCGCGTCAACCCGCACGACGTGGTCGGCCAGGCCCAGCGACTCGACATCGGCCAGCGCCGGCTCCGACAGGTCGGTGACGATCACGCAGCCGCCGGGGCCGGCCCGCTTGCGGGCCTCGTGGAGGCACAGAAGTCCGGATGTGCCGCCACCCCCGATCAGCAGCACGGTGTCGCCGGGCATGACCATGCCGGCCGTGCGCGACGGGGCTCCGGCCACATCAAGCGCCGCCAGAGCGATCCGCTCCGGGATGTCGGCCGGCAGCACGGCGTACGGACTGGACTCGAACAGCACCGCCGTCCCCAGCACCTCCACCTGGCCGTGCCGCATGTCCACCTCGCCGACCCGCTCGATGCGCAGCGGCGTCAGCGTCAGCGAGACCAGCGTGGCGACCCGCTGGCCTGGCTCCAGCCGGCGGGTCTCGCGCACGTAGCTTCCGACCTCGCGCACGGTGCCGATCAGCATGCCGCCCGACCCGGTGACCGGGTTGTGCAGCTTGCCGCGCTGATCGACGATGGCCTGGATGGCGTGGGCGACCCGCTCGGGGTCGCCGTCGTTGGCGTCCGACAGTTGGCGGAAGCTGGCCGAGTCGAGGTTCAGGCGCTCGACGTCGATCAGCACCTCGGCGTCGGAGATGCGCGGGTCGGAGTCCAGCTTCCAGGCCGGCTGGGGGAAGCTGCCGGTTTCCCCCAGGACGCGATGCAGCCCGTAGCGCGCCTGCAGGCTCAACGGCACCGAGGGACCGTTCTTCTGACCATGCGCTGCGAGGCTAACCGGTGCCCGCGGGCATTCCTATGGGCATATCGCACTAAGATAGGCCATGCAGATTGAGCAGTCGCACATGTCGGGGGTCGCGGTTGCCGAGTTGCGCGAGCGCACCACGCTGGGCCGGGCGAGGCTGCTGGCCGGGTCTGACGGGCTCGCGCGGCTGGTCCGGCGGGTGCAGTGGATGGAGGTGCTGGACGACCACACCGACTACCTCGAGCCGGGCGACCTGCTGCTGACCACCGCCTACAACCTGCGCGACGACGCGGCCCTGCAGCGCGTGCTGGCCGACCAGCTGAACGCCGTCGGCGTGGCGGCGATGGTGGTCAAGTGCGGCTACTACCTGGAGCAGGTGCCCTACGCCGTCCGCGACCAGGCCGATCGGCTGGGCCTGCCGCTGTTCGAACTCGACCGCGAGACGCCCTTCGTGGAGGTCTCGCAGTCGATCTACGAGCATCTGGTCAGCGGCAGCTACGCCCGTCTGCGCCGCTCGGCGGGCGTGCACCGCGAACTCGTGCGGCTGGTGGTGGAGGGCGCCGACCTGCCCACCATCGTGCGCCGCGCGGCCGCGCTGCTGGGCAGCCCGGTGGCGGTCGAGGACGAGGCTGGCCGGCCGCTGGCTGCCGCCGCGGCCGACGGCCGTTCGCTGTGGCCGGCGCCGGCTCTGGACAGCGGCCTGGTGGCGCCGATCGTGGCCCGCGGGGTGGTGCACGGACGGGTGGCGCTGCTGGCCAGCGGCGCGGCCGCCGAGGACCAGCTGCAGGCCCTGGAGCAGGTGGCGACGGTGGTGGCGCTGGAGATCGCCAAGTCCGAGCAGCAGCGGTCCGCGGAGGCGCGCCTCTTGGCCGAGCTTACCCGTGAGCTGGTGCATTCAGGTGGCGGGCCCAGCGCGGTCGATCAGGCCCGCGTGCTGGGCGCCACCCTGCCCGAGCCGGCCCGGGTGCTGCGGGCTCGCGGCAGCGAGCTGGACGACGGGCTGGTGCATCTGCGGGCGGTGCTGGCCGGGCGGCCGCTGGTGGCGCGGGACGGCGACGAACTGGTGGCGGTGCTGGGGGACGCGCACCTGGAGGCCGCATCGGCGTGGCTGCGCGCGGCCGAGGGCTGGTCGGCCGGGCTGTCGGAGCCGGTGGCTGTCGGCCAGCTGGCCGAGGGCGATCGCCAGGCCCGCCGGGCGCTCGATCTGGGCGACGCACTCCTGGCCGACCGGGACGGCCCGCACCGGTATGCCGAGCTTGAGATCTACGACGCCCTGGTCGGCGATCTGGCCGGCGGCCGGGCCAGCCGGGTGCGCGAGCGCACCGTCGATCGGCTGTCCCCCGAACTTGCCCTGACGCTGGAGACCTACCTGCGGGCCGGCTCGAGCGTGGCCGGCACCGCCGGCCGCCTGTATCTGCACCGAAACACCGTGCACTACCGGCTGCGCCGGATCGAGCAGTCCACCGGCCTGGATCTGTCGCGGATGGAGGACCGGATGCTGTGCGAGCTGGGGGTGCTGGCAGCGCGCCTGTCCTGAGAAACCGGGGTCAGGCACCGTCACGTGGTCCGTGACGGTGCCTGACCCCGGTTGAAAGTTGTAAAGGTTTCCACCCTGTACCCGGTACCGGTTTTCGGGACCACATGGGCGTTCGCACAGGTGGTATAGATCGCAGGCGCATGGCCGTCTCCACAGCCCGCCATCCGCGCTATCGCCAGGCCGCCGAGCATCTGGCAGAGCGAATTGCGTCGGGCGAGCTGGCCCCGCACACCCGGCTTCCCAGCGAACGCACGATCGCCGAGCAGTTCGGCCTGTCCCGGATGACCGCCCGCCACGCGGTCGAATACCTGGTGCGGCGAGGGCTTGTGTACCGCAGGCCCGGCTCCGGCACCTACGTGGCCGCGCCCCGCATCGTGCACACGCTGCAGCGGCTGGCCGGCTTCTCTGAGCAGATGCGCGCGCAGGGCATCTCGCCGGCCGGGCGGCTGCTGGAGGTGTCGCTGACCGACCAACTCGAGCCCGAGGTCAGCGAGGCGCTCGACCTGGGCCGCGGGGAGCTGGCCTGGACGATGCGGCGGGTGCGCTACGGCGACGGCGAGCCGCTGCTCTTGGAGGCGTTCTTCGTTCCCGACGCAGTCTGCCCCCAGCTGGGCCGCCACGACCTCAGCTCTGGATCGCTGTACGACATCATGCGCACGGCCTACCGGATCGGGCCGGCTCGGGCCCACGAGACGATCGAGCCGACCGCCTGCGACGCCGCGGACGCTCGCCACCTGGGCGCGCGGCCGGGGGCGCCGGCCATCCTTGTCACCCGCACCGCCTACGACTCCGACGGGCGGGCGATCGAGTACGCCCGCGACCTGTACCGCGGCGACCGCGCCCGCTTCGAGATCGACCTGCGCTCGTAGCTACGTCGCGGGCTCGAGCGCGCGCGCGTCGCGCTCGGCGGTCAGCGCGTCGATCAGCGCCTCGACCTGCATCGCCCCCAACTCTCCCGGCCCGCGCCGGCGCACCGACACCTGGCCCGAATCCATCTCGCGGTCGCCCACCACCAGGATGCAGGGCGTGCGCAGATGCTCGGCCTCGGCGATCTTCTTGCCCACCGACTCCGTGCGTACGTCGACCTCCGCCCGCAGCCCCGCGGCGCGCAACTCGTCCGCCACCTGGCCGGCCCGCTGGGCGTGGCGATCGGCCACCGGCACCAGCACAACCTGCACCGGCGCGAGCCACAGCGGGAAGGCGCCGGCGAAGTGCTCGATCAGGATGCCGATGAACCGTTCGAACGATCCGTAGATGGCGCGATGGATCATGGCCGGCTGGTGCTCCGCGTTGTCGTCGCCGGCATACACCACACCGAAGCGTTCGGGCATCTGGTAGTCCAGCTGCACCGTGCCCATCTGCCACGACCGGCCCAGCGAGTCGGTCATGTGCAGGTCGATCTTGGGCCCGTAGAAGGCGCCGTCGCCCTCGTTCAGCACATACTCCTCGCCAGCTCGCTCCAGCGCGCCGGTGAGTGCCGCCTCCGCCCGGTCCCACAGCGCGTCGTCGCCCACCCGGTCGTCGGGTCGGGTGGACAGCTCCAGCCGCATGGGCAGCCCGAAGATGTCGTAGATGGTGCGGGCAAGCTGCAGACAGCCCAGCACCTCCTCCTCGATCTGATCCTCGGTGCAGAAGATGTGGGCATCGTCCTGGGTGATGTGGATCACCCGCATCAGGCCCAGCAGCGTGCCCGACGGCTCGTCGCGGTGTAGCAGCCCCTGCTCGGCCAATCGCAGAGGCAGCTCACGGTAGCTGCGCCGGTTGGCCTGGTAAACCTCGATGTGGCCTGGGCAGTTCATCGGCTTCAGGCCCAGAACGCGCCCCTCTTTCTCGGTCACAAAGAGGTTGTCGCGGTAATGCTCCCAGTGCCCCGACCGCTTCCACAGGTCGACCGAGTACAGCAGCGGCGTGCGCACCTCCTGGTAGCCGCGCTCGTGGTTCAACTGCCGCCACAGCGTGGTCAGTTCGCTCCAGATCACCATCCCACGCGGGTGCCAGAAGGGGCCGCCGGGCGAGGACTCGGCAGTGTGGAACAGGTCAAGCTCGCGGCCCAGCCTGCGGTGGTCGCGACGGCGCGCCTCTTCGATCCGGTGCAGGTGCTCGTCCAGGTCGGCCTGCTTGAAGAAGGCCGTCCCGTAGATCCGGGTCAGCATCGGCTTCTGGGAGTCGCCCCGCCAGTAGGCGCCGGCAGTGGTCAGCAGCTTGAAGGCCTTGATCGGCTTGGTGGTCTGCAGGTGCGGGCCGCGGCACAGGTCCTCGAAGTCGTCCTGCCGGTACAGGCTGATATCGCCGTCCGGCAGCCCCTCCACCAACTCCTGCTTGTAGGGCTGGGCCTCGTCCCGGTACCGGGCCACCAGCTCGTCCTTGGACACGCCGTCGGTGCGCTCGAAGGGGTGCTCGGTGGCCAGGATGCGGCGCATCTCGTCGTCGATCCGATCGAGGTCGTCGGACGAGATCGGCTGCGGGAACTCGAAGTCGTAGTAGAAGCCGTCATCGATGGCCGGGCCGATCGCCACCTTGGCCTGGGGCCACAGGTGCAGCACCGCCTCGGCCATGACATGTGCGGTCGAGTGCCGCAGCACCGCCAGCGATTGGGGATCGCGGTCGGTCAGGATGCGCACGTGGGCACCGTCTGCCAGCGGCAGGCGCAGGTCGCGCAGCTCGCCGTCCACCTCCACCGCCACCGCCGCCCGGGCCAGCCGCTCGCCCACGGCGGCGGCCGCGTCCAGGCCGGTGGCGCCGTTGGAAAGCTCGAGCGAGCTGTCGTCGGGAAGCACGATGCGCATGCTGCGAGGCAGCATACAAACGGGATACGCTCGCGCCATGCAAGCCTTGGCGGTGGTGCTCACCGTGGCACTCGTGGTGGCACTGGTCGCCCTGGCCCGGGAGCGATTCGCGGGCCGCCAGCGGGTGCAGGCGGGGATCGACAGGCTGGCCCGCGACACGGTGCCCCGGGAGGAGCTGTCCGAGGCGCTGGCGTCGCGGGAGGCGCTGCTCACCGGGCTTGAGGACCCGGCGCTGGTGTTCGCGGCCGGCGGCCGCCTGCTGCGGGCCAACCGGGCGGCCCGCCGGCAGGTGCCCGAGCTGATCGCGGACGCCTCCGAAAACCAGCTGGCCGAGCCGGTTGCGTCATGTATCGCGGCCGGCGAGACGCGCACCGCCGAGGTCACCGTCTACCACCCGGAGCGGCGCCGCTTCAGGGCCACGCTGCAGCCGTACACCACGCGCGACGGGCAGGCCTGCGTGGCGGTGCTGGCTGATACCAGCGCCCAGGACGACTACCGCGACGCCCGGCGGCTGTTCTCGGCCGGCGTCTCGCACGAGCTGCGCACGCCGCTGGCCCGGATCCTGGCCCTGGTCGACACCCTGGCCCTGCCGCTGGCCGAGGACGAGCGCGAGCCGGTGATCGAGCAGATGCGGGCCGAGGTGGACGCGATGCGCGAGCTGATCGAGGACATGATCCTGCTTGTGCGCCTGGAGAGTCACGAGCTGACCGGCGTGGGCGAGCGCACCGACGTCAACGAGGCGCTCGAACGGTGCGTGGCCGAGCACCGGCAGGCCGCCGCCGACCGCGGTATGCAGTTGGCCAGCGAAGCCACCCGCGGGCTGGTGGTGGCCGTGACGGCGCGGCTGCTGGACGTGGTGCTGAACAACCTGGTCACCAACGCCATCCGCCACGCCGGGGCCGGCGCCCGCGTCGAGGTGCGCGCGCGCGGCCTGGCCGGCGCCGTCGAGATCTTGGTGCAGGACTCCGGCGTGGGCATCCCGGCCGAGCACCTGGACCGGGTGTTCGAGCGCTTCTACCGGGTCGAACACGCCCGTTCGACGCCCGGCACGGGACTGGGGTTGGCGATCGTCAAGCACATCGCCGAGGAGTACGGCGGCCGCGCCACCGCCGAGTCGACGGTGGGGTCGGGGACGCTGATGCGTGTGGTCCTGCCCGCCCCGGCCGCCGCCGAGTCGCAGGCCAGCCGGGCGTAGTTGTCAGGCGGTCTCGCGCCCGGCCGACTTGGGCATCGGGTCGAACCGGTAGCCCACGCTGTAGTGGGTCTGGATGTAGGTGTGCGAGCCGGACCGGCGGTCGAGCTTGGAGCGCAGCTTGCGCACACAGACGTCGACCGTGCGGTCGCGGTGGCGGTACGGCGTCCCCCATACCCGCTGCTGCAGCTGGTCGCGGGTCAGTGCCCGGCCCTGCTCGCCGGCCAGCACCGACAAGAGCCGGAACTCGGTGCGGGTCAGGCCCGCGTCCTCGCCATCCAGGATGGCCATGTGCAGGTCGGGGTCGATGACCAGGCCCGGCACCTCGATGCGGGCGCCGCCGTCCGGCCGGTCGGCCATCCCGGTGCGGCGCAGCGCCGCCTGCACCCGCGCCACCAGCTCGCGCATGCCGAACGGCTTGGCCAGGTAGTCGTCGCCGCCGATCCCCAGCGCGTGCACCTTGTCGTGCTCGGATGCCCGGGCCGACACGTTGATGATGGGGATGTTGATGCCCTCGGCGCGCAGATCCTCGGTGATCCGCCAGCCGTCGATGCCGGGCAGCATGAGGTCGACGACGGCGATGTCGGGGCGTTCGAAGCGCAGCTTCTTGAGCGCCTTCTCGCCGTCCTCCACCACCTCCACCGCCAGCCCCGCCCGGCGAAGGTGCGTGGCCATCGCGTTGGCGATCACGTGGTCGTCCTCGACGATCAGCACCCTGGCCATCTGGCGGCAGCGTACAGGCCGCACTAAACGGCACGGTGCAGGCGGAGTCGTTAGAGGTCGTTCCTTAATGGCGTCGTCACGAGGCGCAGGATGCGAGCGTGCCCGCAGACCAGCCGCAGCAGACGCTCATTGAGGGACGACCTCTTAAAGGATTCGCCGCTCCGGCGGGCCTTTCGTCCCCCGGTCGAACGGACTTTCGAGTCGCCTCTACGGCCCGTCCGCCCGGCTTCAACCTAATCGGCTGCCCTGAGCGGCGCAAACAGGACGGTACGCCTCCACCACCCCACCGTCAAGCGGGTAATTCGCGCAAAATGCGACCTTCTGGAGACTTTCTTCATCCTCGTTTGGGAGCGCGTAGCATGCGCCACGAGGAAGCACGCAGCATGCGACGGATTCTGATCGGGGTGGTGTCGCTGGCGGTGGTCGGCATCGCCGCGGCGGCGGTGCTGCTGTCAGGCTCGGCGCCCGCGCCGCGAGCCGGCGTGTCCAACGCCACATCGGCCACCGTCCCGCCGGGCTCCATGTTCGCGTGCACGGTCTCCCCCGTGCGCTACACGCCCGCGCCCCAGTATGGGAACGCGCCGATGCCCCCGGGGCTGCCCTGGGTGTCTGTGGCCGGCGCGCGGATCGTGGGTGCGCTCGCCTACTACCTGCTTCCCACCTTTCAGGGCCTGGAACATGCGGTCATCCCGACCGACGCCGAGGCCGGGAACGGCGCGGCTCCCAAGATCCTGTGGGCGGTGCGCGGACGAGCGGTCCCCGGCCTCGACATCCGCGGCCGCCGGCTGGACGCCCCCGGATCGTTCCACCAACACATCGGCCCTGAGTCGGGGAACGTTGGGACGGCGTTCTCGTCCATCATCGACGTGCCCCGCGCAGGCTGCTGGGAGCTTCACGTGCGCGCCGGCGCGACCAGTGGGTCGCTGACCGTCCAAGCCGTGGCGCTGGTCAGCTAGAGATCACAGGCCGGCCAGCGCCAGCAGCTCCTTGTCGCTCGGGTAAGTGAGCAGCTCGCGGGCCTGGGCCGGCGCCAGCCAGCGCACCTCATCCACGTCGGCCAGCGGCGGGCCGGTCTCCGCCAGCGCGTGCATCAGGAACCAGCGCACGGTCTTCTCGCGGCCATCCGCCAGCGGGTAGGTGACGCTGGTCAGGTCGGCGTCGATCGCGACGGCCCAGCCGGTCTCCTCGCGCACCTCGCGAAGCGCCGCTGAGGTGTCGTCCTCGCCCGGCTCCAGCTTGCCTTTGGGCAGCGTCCAGTCCTCGCGGTGCGGCCGGTGGACAACGGCCACCAGGTCGCCGCGCAACACCACCCCGCCCGCGGCGCGCACCACGGCCGGGCCTAGTGCGGCCCGCCGCCGGGAGGCCAGGCCGGCGGCCCAGAAGGCCAGCCCGACGCCGCCCACCAGCACCGCCACCAGGCCCGAGAAGATCCACAGGATCCCGCGGTCGCCGTGCACGACGGCGCCCACCACGATCATCGCGATGCCCAGCACACCCAGCCCCTGGGTGACCACGAACGGTCCGGGCAGTCCGGCCGGTGTGATGGGTGCGCTGGTGTCGCCCAGCCGCGAGGGGTCGAGCTCGTCCTTGCGGCGGCTGCGCGCCGCTGCCACCACGATCCCGCCGAACACGGCCAGGAAGTACACGACCTGCGACCAGAACGCCCCCGCCACGTCCACCAGGTAGGTGAAGGCGATGATCAGGACGACCGCCGCGACGGTGCCGGCAGCCGCGAATGCGATGCTGCTGGCCCACGAATACACCGGCGGTGTTCGGCGCTCGGCGGTCACGATCGCGGAGGTTACACGCTGGGGATGGTTCCCCGGCGCGGCCCAACCGTGCCCCCGCTATCCTCGGTCCGAGTGGCGGGGGCCCGGATCGTCATCCTGGGGGCCGGCTTTGCCGGCAGCTATGTCGCACGCCAGCTCGGCGCAGCAGCCGGCCGGGTGTCGGTGACCCTGGTCGATCCGCACAACTACATGCTGTACACACCCATGCTGCCGGAGGCCGCGTCCGGCACCGTTGAGCCACGACATGTGGTGGTGCCGGTGCGCGCCATGTGCCCACACGCGCAGTTGGTGCTGGGGCGCGCCACCGGTGTCGACCTGGACGCCCGCCGGGTGGCGGTGCAGCCGATCTCGGGCCCGCCCATGCAGCTTCCCTACGACCACCTGGTGGTGGCACTGGGCGCCATCGCACGCACCGCCCCGGTGCCAGGGCTGGTCGAGCATGCGGTCGGCTTCAAGACCATCGCCGAGGCCATTCATCTGCGAAACCACGTGTTGCAACAGCTGGAGTTCGCAAACGTGGCGCCAGATCCGGACGAGCGCCGGCGGCTGCTCACCTTCGTGTTCGTGGGCGGCGGCTACGCCGGCGTCGAGGCGCTGGCCGAGCTGGAGGACCTGGTGCACGACGCCGGCCGCCACTATCCGTCCCTTGAAGGTGTGCCGCGGCGCTGGATCCTGGTCGACCTGGCTGACCACATCCTGCCCGAGCTGGGTGGAAAGCTGGGCGCCTATGCCAGCAAGCAGCTCGAGCGGCGCGGAATCGAGCTGCGGCTGGGCGTGCAGCTGCAGGCGGTCGACGCCGATGCTGTGACGCTCTCCGACGGCGAGCGGGTGCCCACCGCCACCCTGGTGTGGACCGCGGGCGTACGGCCACACCCGCTGGCGGCCCGGCTGGGACTGCCGGTGGATGCCCGCGGCCGGGTGCAGGCTGACGAGATGCTGCGCGTGCCGGGGCATCCCGGCGTGTGGACGCTGGGCGACGTCGCTGCCGTTCCCAACGCTGCGACGCCGGGCGAGACCGATCCGCCCACCTGTCAGCACGCGCTGCGCCAGGCCCGCCGGCTGGCCAGGAACCTGGACGCCGAGGTGCGCGGCCGCCGGTTGCACCCGTACCGCTACCGGATGCTCGGCCAGGCCGCGACCCTGGGCAGGCACAAGGGCGTGGCGATCGTGCTGGGCGTCCGCCTGCGGGGCTGGATCGGCTGGTGGTTCACCCGCACCTACCACCTCTACCAGCTGCCGCTGCTGTCGCGGAAGCTGCGGGTGGTGTCGGACTGGACAGTGGCGCTGGCCTTCCCCCGCGACGTCTCCGAGCTGGGCAGCCTGGGCTCGCCGGAGCCGCTGGAGCCGCCCAGCTCGTGAGGCCGTTGCCGGACTAGCGGGCCGCCGCAGCCACGTTGGGCGCGAACAGCGCGTGCAGCGCCGAGAAGGTGACCTGCGGCTCGGTGCTGATGCCCAGCGTGCTGGTGACCGGGATCAGCCGCTCGGCCGCGAAAGTCTGGAAATCCTCCTGCGATGCCCATACATCCGTCACCCGGATGCCCTCCGCGGTGAAGCGGGCGAGGTGCAGGTTGGCGCCCTGCGGCACGTTGCCTTCCCAGTTGACGCGCTGGCGCGCCTCCTCGTACTGCTCCTGGGTCACTCCGTCCCACACCATGTCCATCACAATCGCCATCTCAGATCCCCCTGCCGTCGACGGAAAACCGGCGCCAGTCTCGCAGATCGGAATCTGCCCTACAAGCGCCGCCAACCCGGTCGCTACACGGTGAAGCCGCGGACTGCACCTGCTCGGAGCGACGGCGCCTCGCATGCGCGGCCTCGAGCTCTGCGACCAGACGCTGCGCCCCCTCGAGCTCAGGCGACCCGGCCATCGGTGCCCACGCCGCCTAGTATCCTCTGCCGCGTTTTGCCGGGTCAAGCGCGCCTGGGCGTTCGCGCGGTGCGCGTGTGACTGGAACAGCCCACGGCGAGGCCAGCTGCCAGATTGGAACGGCCAAACCGAACGCACAGCGTTTCCTTATCCGCGGTGTGCAGGATTCGTGTCGTGGAATACCTCGAGAACATCCTGCTCGTGATCGCATTGCTGGTCGTCGCCGTCGCAGGTGTCGGCCTTGCGGCGACCGGCCTCCTGTTCGGCGCCCAGGTTCATCAGTCCCGCGACGGGGCATGGCGATGACCACGGCGGTTCTGGTACTGGCCTCCGTGGCGGGCCTGCTGGCCCTGGCCGTGCAGGTGGCCGAGCCGATGCTCGACACGCCCCTTCCCAGGCGCGCGCGAGGCCGGCGTCGGCCCACCCGCATAGCGACCCGCGTGACGGTGCAGCCGGCGGCCGGCCTCAGGCGGCCTTTGCGTTCGCCTGAGCGATCTTCGCCACCCAGTCGCCGCTGATCTGCCTCGTTGCCGCGTTCACGCGATTGAACGCGTTGATCGCTGCGATCGCCACCACGAGTGCGGCAAGCTGCGGCGCGCTGCAGTGCCGCGCAGCCTCCCCCCAGACCTCGTCCGAGACGGGGTCAGGCCGGTCGGCGAGCTGTGTTGCCGCCTCAGTCAACGCCAAGGCGGCGCGCTCGGCGTCGCTGAAGCAGGGCGCCTCACCACAAGACCCAACGCGACCAGGTTCCCAGCGAACCGCAACCGGCCGTGCTTCCTGTCCGCGAGATGCATACCCACGCTTCCAGGATACGCTCGACGCCGAGCAACGACTGATACCGGACGTGGCGGCGTAACACGTCCGAAGGGTTATGGGCGGTACTGGGCTCGAACCAGTGACCCCCAGCTTGTCGAGCTGGTGCTCTCCCAACTGAGCTAACCGCCCCGCGGACATCGCCCGCCAGACTATCGGATAGGCCAGCCTGGAACGACGCTCAGGCAAGGATACCGGCGGCGTGCCCGCCGGGCGTACGACCTGGCTGGCGGTGGCGAGGGCGGTGTCAGTGGGCTGCACCCTCTCGTCGATGCCGGTCGACCTCCGCAACCACGAGCACCGCCAGCCCGGCGGCGATCGGAGAGTACGCGAGCGTCCAGCCCCCGGTGAGGATGATGACACCCCCGGCGACTATCAGCAGCGCAGCCAGAGCGCGCAGGAGGGCGTAGGTCGTGAACGGGATCCGCGTCACGGGTCTCACCCCCTTTCACCCCCGATGCTACGGCCGCTGGTCGCTGAGGGCATCGGGGAAACCCCTGTTGCCGCCGCGCGAAACTACGCCTCGCGCGCACCCGGCGCCGTGGCTGCGCTGTGAGGGCCAAAAAAAACAATATCAGAGAGCACGGTCCGCGCCTCGCCGTCGAAAATCAAGCAGGTCCGCCCAGATCGCGGGGGCCTCGGCCACCTGCCCGCGATGTCGGACATCGACGTCAGTGCAGCCTCGTCCACGAGAATGACCTTGATATTGGCGTCCAGGACCTTCTTCAGCACGCAGGAGCTTTGCCTGGAGATCGTCGACGAAAAACTCGGGTTTATGAATTGATCGCTGACGTCAAGGAGATCGTGATACCGAACACGAGGAGGGCGATGAGGATGATATGACGATTTTATTTGTCATGGTTATTGCCTTCGGTAGCGGATTAATTCTTCTCGAATCGTTTGGACCTTCGAAAGGTAATTATCTGCGGTTTCCACGACACCTCATCGTGGATGAGATCCGGATCGGGACGAGGAAATACCAAAACCGTTTTCGCACACGGAACGCAACGATCAGAACGACAATAAATACCGGTTTTCTTTTTCACCCTGAGCGGCTTGCGATAGACACTCCGCTTTTTTCCGGGAGGTGATGGGGACCGCGCTACCCGTGGTCCGGTTTGACCATCAGGATCCTACGCTCCTGGAGGTGCACCAGTCCCGGCTTCGCGCCCTTCGGTTTTTTTACCAGGCCCCGCGCGTATATGTTACCGGCACTTTACCGGCATGTCTCCCTTTACTATGGAATGCCGCCAGGGCAGCCGCTTTCACCAGCACGTCGGGAGGGATATCACCGGCATTCGGATTTCTGATCAGCACTTACGTGGGTACCGGGCAAACCCTCGGCATGGAGCCAGAGAGATGGTCGGGGCGGGCAATCTTCATTGTAAGATGATCGTTGCCTGCCGCGCTCTTTCCCACCAGGATCTCCCAGCCGTTGAACAGGACCCTTCTTATTGCCGGTGGCGCGGCGCTGGTGCGTTTGCTGCGGGGGATGGGCTTTTTCCCGGAAATATCCCCTTTGCAGCCAGCTCGGACCGGATCGCCATAAGGGCATCAGCATCGTTCGCCTGTAAGGCCGAAATCGATGGTGATTTGAGGATGCGCGGACTTCACCGGATGCCTGCCGCAGCGCCGATGATGTCCCCGCCCGGTGCTGTTTATACTTTTGAAATAGAGTTCCGCGTTCCGCAACAGCGAACGCTCGGGTAAAGAATGACCAATCATGTGCCCGTCATACCCCGTAAGGTCCGCCCGCTCCATGCCGGTCCTCAGATCTTTCAGATGAGCAGGATCAGGTCTCCCGCCTGACGGTAGTCGTCGATCCGGTCAGCTGACTGCCAGTTCTCCGGACAAGGCGGTCACGAGACGATCGGTCTTTGACAGGTTCTTTTTTATGGAGAAGAAGTTCGGTCCTGATGGAACGGATCTGGCGCTGCTCGATGCTTGAGCGTTTTGATGATAGCTTCCGCCGCCGCGTTGGGAGAAGGGCCAACCTCGAATCCGGGCGTGCGATCGGCTCCCCTCGGTCCGGTGATAAGCGGTTTTTCAGAAGCGCTGTACAGGAAGCACAGGCAGCAGCGGACGGGCCACCCCTTCCGCGGGCGGGACCGCGTAATACGACCGCGAGGATTATTCAGCGTTAAATCGACCAGGACAAGATTGGCCGATGAACCGAAGAGTTCGAACAGGATGCGATATTGGTCTCCCTGCTTGCTGAAGCGGATTTCCACTACCCGGTCCTGGTCAAGCAAGCCGATGCTTGTGACCCGCGCGCCGGACACATGGCTCCTGAGAAAGGAGTGGAGACCGTCGGCGAATCTCGGCGACGGGCTTCGCCCTCACCAGATGCAAGCGGGGCATGGCACAGTACGGGGAAAGCAGGAGGTTGAATTTTTGCCGGTCGCGATTAGAGAGAATATACAATCCTCCCCCCTCCCTTGATACACGCGTTCCACCCGCGCGTTCGTGAGGAAAAACGGCAAGTT
>CAVUSN010000016.1:0-12170 GCA_963744065.1 uncultured Actinomycetes bacterium
AGGAAGCGCAGGTCGTTCTCCCACAGGAGGCGGATGTCGGGGATGTCATGGCGCAGTCCTGCCACCCGCTCCACGCCCAGCCCGAACGCGAACCCGGTGTGCCGCTCGGAGTCGTAGCCGGACACGAATCCGAACAGGTTGGGGTCGACCATGCCGGCGCCCAGAATCTCGACCCATCCCTCGGCCCTGCACACGCGGCACGGCGAGCCGTCGCGGGCACAGGCGAAGCACGACACGTCGACCTCCACCGAGGGTTCGGTGAAGGGGAAGAAGTGCGGCCGCAGGCGCACCTCCCGGTCGGGCCCGAAGATGGCCCGGGCGAAGGCCAGCAGCGTGCCCTTGAGGTGCGAAAGCGTGATCCCCTCGTCCACCACCAGGCCCTCGATCTGCGTGAACATGGCCGTGTGGGTGGGGTCGGGGGTGTCGCGCCGGTAGCAGCGGCCGGCCGTGGCCACGTAGATCGGCGGCGGCTGGTCGGCCATCGACCGGATCTGCACCGGCGAAGTGTGCGTGCGCAGCACCACTTGGTCGGAGATGTAGAAGGTGTCGGTGACCTGGCGCGACGGGTGTGTGGCGACGGTGTTCAGGGCGTCGAAGTTGTTGAATGTGGTCTCCACCTCGGGCCCGTCCACGATCCGGTAGCCGAAGCCCACGAACACGTCCAGGATCTCGCGCGCCGTCTGCTCGATCAGATGCGCCCATCCGCGCGGCCGGGGGACGCCGGGCAGGGTGACGTCGATGGCGTCGGAGCGCAGCCGCAGGTCGAGCTCGGCTGCCCCCAGCTCGCCCTCGCGCTGTTCGATCAGCGCCTCCAGCGTGCGCCGCGCGTGGTTCAGTTCGGCGCCGCGCGCCCGCCGCTCCTGCTCTGGCAACGAGCCCAGCTCGCGCAGGGCCAGCACAAGCGGCGCCCGCCGGCCCACCAGCTCGATCCGAAGCTCCTCCAGCTGGCCCGTGGATCCGGCCGCGGCGATCCGGCTGGTGCCGTCCTTGAGCAGCTCTTCGGTCGTCATTGAGCGCAGTAGTGTACCGGCGTGCCCTCGGCCTACGACCTGCTTGGCAGGCTGTACGACACGTGGAGCAGGGGGGTCATCGAGGACATCCCCTTCTACGTCGACCTGGCCCTGGAGACCGGCGGTCCGGTGCTCGAGGTGGGCGTCGGATCGGGCCGGGTGGCGGTGCCCACGGTGCTTGCCGGGATCGCCGTGACGGGCATCGACACCTCAGAGCCGATGCTCGACCTGGCCTGGGCCAAGGCGCTGGCCCACCACATCCCGCTGCGGCTGGTGCGGGCGGACATGCTGGACCTGCCCGACCTGGGCCGCTTCCGGCTGGTCACGGTGCCCTTCCGGGCCTTCCTGCACCTGCGCGACGACGACCAGCGGCTGCGCGTGCTGCGCGGGCTGCACGCGGCCCTGGAGCCGGACGGCATGCTGGCCTTCGACGTCTTCCACCCCGATGCCCGGGACATCCAGGAGACCCACGGCCGCTGGCTGGAGCGCGAGCCGGGGATCTTCGAGCGGGCGCTGTGGGATGCCACAAACCGGCGGCTGGAGCTGACGGTCAGCGCCCGCGGCGTGACGGCCCACATGGACCTGGGCTGGATCGGCCCTGACGACTGGCGAGCGCTGCTGGAGACGGCCGGCTTCAGCGACATCGAGGGCTACGGCTGGTTTGACCGGCGCCCGATCGCGCCCGACTCCACCGACTCTGTGTGGGTGGCTCGCCGCTGACCAACCCCGGGGTCAGGCACCGTTACGGGTGTTGTGACGGTGCCTGACCCCGGGGTTGAGGTGACCGTTACACAACGGGATCGGTGTCGATACCTGAACGCGACGCGGCGTGGCTACCGTGAGCGCATGGCGCGGCGGGTGACCTGGTTCGCGATGGGGGTGGTCGTGGCACTGGCCGGAGCCGCCTGCGGCCCAGCGTCGGGGACGGCTCCAGCGGCACGGACGCACCCGGCCGGCAGCCTCCCGGCTGGCATGGTGCCCACCGCAGTGGCGTTCTGGACCGCCCGCCGCGGCCTGATCGGCGGTGTCATCCCCGACCGCGGATCGGCGCCGTTCAGTTGCCAGCCCCGCTGCCTGGGCTCGCTGGTGGCCGAGACGCTCGATGGCGGCCGGACGTGGCGCGTGGTGTGGCGCGGTGGCGGCCGGCTCGTGGCACTCACCGCCGCGGGTCAGCACAGGGCGTGGCAGACGTTCAGGCGCTGTCCCGACGTGGCGCGGTGCACCGGGACGGCTGAGTCGTCCGACGCCGGCCGGACATGGCACGTGATCGCGAACCCCGACCGAGGCCTCTTCGCAGACCCCTGCGGGCACCGCGCCTGGGCCACGATCGCCGTGGTCCGGCCAACGGTCGAGCGCGCGTGGGCTCTGTGTACCACCTCGATCGGCGGCACAGGCCACATCGGGCGCGCCATCCTGGAGACGCAGGACGCCGGCCGTCACTGGCGCGTCGTCACCAACGCGCCGTTCAACTCCGGCAGCCATGGGATGTCGAGCTACGGCGACCCGGAGGGAATCGACTTCCTGGCCGACGAGCACGGCTGGTTGTGGCAGGGGCCGCGCGGCGTGTCGATGGCAACCACGGACGGCGGCGCGAGCTGGCATCCGCTGGGCCTGGGCAAGTCCGACGCAACATGGGTCACGTCCGGCTGGTTCGTCTCCCCGCGCGCCGGGTTCGCGCTGCTCACCGATCCTGGGAGCGGCTGGATCACCCTGGAGCGGACGACCACCGGCGGCGCCCGTTGGAGCGCCGTCCACCGCTGGCGGATTCCCGGTCTGAGCTAGCCGGCGGCGCGCTGGCGCACAGCCTCGTACAGGGCCAGGGCCGCCGCCTGGGCGGCGTTCAGCGACTCCGCCCCCGGCGCCTGCGGGATCTCGCACACCACGTCACAGGCGTCCACGATCTCGTCGGGCAGCCCGCGCCGCTCGGCGCCCACAACCAGGGTGGTCGGCCCGCGCAGGTCGATGTCCCACAGCGGCCGGCCTGAGCCCGCCACCAGCGCCACCCGCTGACCGACGTCCGGTAGCTCCGCCACCGCTTCGATCGGCACCCGGAAGATGGCGCCCATGGATGCCCGCACGCCCTTGCCCGAGAGCGGATCCGAGCAGCCCGGCGAGAGAGCCACGAAGGCCGGCCCGAGCGCGCCCGCCGCCCGCACCAGCGTGCCCACGTTGCCGGGGTCGATTACGCGGTGCAGGTACACCCCCAGGTCGGCGCCGGGCCCTCGCACAGGCAGCCCCTCGATCGCGAACACGCACACCACCCGGGCCGGGTGGCCGAGCGTGCCGATCTCGGCCAGGAGTCGGTCGGCCACGATGTGCACTGGCCCGCCCCGAGCCAGCCGGGCAAGCAGGCCGGTCTCGGGCGGCCGCTCGTCGGCCACGAACGTCTCGGCCGGTAGCAGCCCCGCGGCCAGCCCCTCCTCGACGACGTCCTCGCCCTCGGCCAGGAACAGCCCGACCGCCCGCCGGTGTTTCCGGGCCTGCAGCTTGCGGGCCGCTCGCAGCCGGCCATTGGCCCGCGAGCGGATCGGCTCTGCGTTCACCGGGCCCGGGTCGCTCAGGCTGCGCTGGCCGCCTCGGCGAGCGCCGACTTGGCCGCCTCCGCCAGCACGCCGAAGGCCTTGGGGTCGGACACGGCGATGTCGGCCAGCACCTTGCGGTCGAGGTCGATCTCGGCCAGCTTGAGGCCGTGGATCAGCTGGTTGTAGCTGAGCCCGTGCTGGCGCGCTCCGGCGTTGATGCGGATGATCCACAGCCGCCGGAAGTCGCGCTTTCGGGCGCGCCGGTCGCGGTAAGCGTAGGACAGGGACTTCATCACCTGTTCCTTGGCCTTGCGATAGGTGTTGTTCTTCAGGCCGCGGTAGCCCTTGGCCTGCTCGAGCACCTCTCGGCGCTTCTTCTTGGCGTGAACGCTGCGCTTGACGCGTGCCATCCCGGTGGCCTCCCTATCGTTTCCCGAGCAGGCGCAGCACCTCGCGCCGATCCGCCGCCACCACGCCCGTGTCGCGGCGCTTCTTGCGCAGGCGCTTGGCACTCTTGTGTTCGAGCAGGTGCGACTTGAACGCCCGCCGGCGCATCAGCTTGCCGGTGGCGGTGAGTCGGAAGCGCTTCTTGGCGCCCGAGGACGTCTTCATTTTTGGCATCGAGGTGGTTCTCCCTTAGCTGGCG
Organism: uncultured Actinomycetes bacterium; assembly: GCA_963744065.1. GTDB lineage: Bacteria > Actinomycetota > Thermoleophilia > Gaiellales > JAICJC01 > DASUHT01. The sequence goes on from CAVUSN010000016.1 coordinate 4,179, forward strand.
GCGGGCTCGGCCGCTGGCGGCTCGGCCGCCGGGGGCTGCTCCGCTGGCGGCTCGTCCGCTGCGGGCTCCGCCGCCTGTGGCTCTGGCGCCGGAGGCGGTGTGGGCGCCGGCGCCGCCGGCTCCCCGGCCGGCGCATCGACGGGCTTCGCCTTCACCGGCCCCAGCATCATGACCATATTGCGGCCGTCCTGCAGCGGTTGCGACTCGATCACACCCAGCTCCTTCACGTCCTCCGCCAGCCGTAGCAGCAGATCCCGCCCCCGCTCGGGGTGCGTCATCTCACGGCCGCGGAACATGATGGTGACCTTGACCTTGTCGCGGTTCTTGAGGAACCGCACCACATGGCCGCGCTTGGTGCCGTAGTCGGCAATGCCGATCTTGGGCCGGAGCTTGATCTCCTTGATGGTGATCGTCGACTGGTGCTTGCGTGCGAGCTTGGCCTTCTGTTCCTGCTCGTACTTGTACTTCGAGTAGTCCATCACCCGGCACACCGGGGGACGGGCTTCTGCGGCCACCTCGACCAGGTCGAGGTTTTGGTCCCACGCGTACTTGAGTGCCTCGTCGGTGGGCGTGATGCCGATCTGCGACCCGTCCGCGGCGACCAGTCGCACCTGAGGCACACGGATCGCCTCGTTGATGCGGACTGTCGGCTCGGCCGGCCGCTGATCGACTTGCCTGCGCGGCCTCAAGAACGGCTGCCAGTCACGATCATTCTCAAACTGCTTCTCCTCGTCGACAACGAAAAAACGGGCACGCTACGGCACCCGTTCCACGCGCTCCATAAGGACGCGCGACATCGTGTCTCGATTGAACCCGCCGCCGCTGAGGTGGTCGGGTGAGAAGCGGGTGCCTCTGCTTGCCAGGCCCCCACTGTAGCAAACGGCCTGCGACTGTCGCCAAGACGCAACAAGTCGCGCGTAAAGCCTTGACCCCCGCCGCGCTCTTGGTGGATGATCGGCCAATGTTCAGGGACCGGACACAGGCGGGGGCAGCGCTGGCAGCCGCGCTCCCCGAACTCCGCAAGAAGCCCAGCGTGGTCGTTATCGGCCTCGCCCGGGGCGGTGTGGTGGTCGCGGCCGAGATGTCGCGGCTGCTCGAGCTGCCGATGGATGTGCTGTGTATGCAGAAGGTGCCGGTGCCCGGATACCCGGACCTGGCGATGGGCGCCGTTGCCCCGATGGGCGAGCGATTCACCAACCGGCGGGTGGCGTCGATGATCAGCCGGGCCGACCTCGACCGGGCATACGACCAGGCCACCGCCGATGCGCGGGCAATGGACGAGCGGCTGCGCGGGGGCGAGCCGATGATGCTGATCGGGCGCACCGCGGTGATCGTGGACGACGGCGCGGCCACCGGCGCCTCGGTGCGAGCCGCCATGGCGGCCGTGCGCAACGCCGGCGCCCGTCAGATCGTGGTCGCCCTGCCGGTGCTGCCGCGGCCCCAGAGCGAGCGGCTGCGGCGGGAATGCGACCGCCTGGTGTGTCTGCGCGACCCTCAGCGGTTCACCTCGGTCAGCCAGTTTTACGACGATTTCGACGAGGTCACCGAGGACCACGTGCTGTCGCTGTTGCACTCCGCGCGGCCGGCGCTCGAGATGCAGGCCTAGGCAACCGGCAGACCCAGGATCTCGCGGGCCCGCCCCGGGCTTGCCACGCTGCGCCCCGCCAGCTCGGCCAGCCGGACCGCCCGCTCCACCAGCTCGGCGTTCGACCCCGCCAGCCGGCCGGGCGCCAGCTCCACCTGATCTTCGAAGCCCAGCCGCACGTGGCCGCCGCAGGCGATGGCGGTCATCACCACCCGCAGGTGCGAGCGGCCGATGCCGGTGGCCGACCAGGTCGAGCCGGGTGGCAGCCGGTCGGCCAGGGCGGTCACGTTGCGCGGGCTGCCGGCCGCGCCGCCGGGTACGCCCAGCACCAGGTCGTACTGCTGGGGGCCTTCAAGCGGCGCCTTGGCGGCCAGCCAGGCGGCGTTGTCCAGATGGCCGAAGTCGAAGATCTCGAGCTCCGGGCGGACGCCGTCGGCGGCCAGCCGGCGCGCGAACTCGAGCATCAGTGGAGACGGATTCTCGAAGATGGCGCCCCCGAAGTTGACGCTGCCGCAGGTCAGCGTGGCCATGTCCGGCGCCGCCTCCAGCGAGCCCAGCCGCTCGGCCGCGCTCATGCCCACCGCCCCGCCGGTCGAGACCTGCACGATCAACCCGGGAGCCGCCTGGCGGATGGCCGCCACCGTCTCGGTGAAGCGGCCTGCGTCCTGGGTCGGCGTGCCGTCGTCCCAGCGCGCGTGCACGTGCACCACGCGGGCGCCAGCCTCGAACGAGCGGCGGGCCTCGGCGGCGATCTCGGCCGGCGTGTAGGGCACCGCCGGGTTGTGCGAGCGCATCGTCTCCGCCCCGCAGGGCGCGACGGTGACGATCAGCTCATCGCTCACCCCGCGCCGCCGGGCCCACGCCGGTGCTCCGCCTTGACGACGTAGGTGCCGCGGGCGCGGGTGACCAGGAGCGGCGGGTCAAGGACATCGGCCGCCGATCCGCTGATGTCCGGGCGGGCCTGGATCTCCTTCCAGATCTCCAGGTCGACCGTCCGGCTCGTGTTGCCCATGCGGACGATAGTGCCGGTCGCCCGCACGAAGTCCCCGCCGTACAGCGGGGCCAGGAACTCGACCCGCTCGTAGCCGGCAAACAGGCCCTCGTCGCCGTCGGTGCGGATGGCCAGTTCGGTGACCACGTCGCCAAACAGTTCCAGGCCGTGGGCGCCGTCGACCAGGTTGCCGCCGTAGTGCACATCGGCCGCCGACAGCCTGGTGCGCAGCTCGACCGTCATGCCCTCGCTCATCCGCTCACCCCCGTGGTCGTGGCCTTCGTCGCCGCCCATGATACGGAGGCGTCAGGGCACCCGCTGGGCGAGCGTGGCGACCAGGACGCTGGAGAGCCCGCAGCCACCTATGAAGGATTCCCGGTCAGGCTCGACCGGGTCGACCCGAACCGCTGGCCCAGGCCCGGAAAGGGCCGGTGCCAGACACCTTCGCGCGCCGGCTCCGGATGCACGATGATCCGGCGATTGGCCGAGCAGCGCACATACCCGGCGAACCGCGCGGCCGGCCGGCGGGTGGTGGCCGGCGAGCTGGCCATCACGGGCCGCGAGATCCGGTTCACCCCGCACCGCTACCACAAGAGCGGCGAGTGGATCGCCGACCTGGACGAGATCCGCGGCATCGACAAGGCGCCGCTCACGTTCGGCCCCTTCAACGGCGGGTTGCGGCACCGCCTGCGGCTGACCTTCGAGGACGGCCAGCGCGAGCTCTTCGTGGTCAATGACCTCGACCAGGTGATCGCCGAGATCACCCCGTTGGCGGACGCCGTCCGCAGCCGGCCCAGCGGCTAGCTAACGCAAGCCAGAATCCGGCTGCGCCGGGACGCTTGCATGATGCCCGCGCGTATCCAGGTGTGCCCACTTGCCGATTGCGCCTCGTCCTCCTGGTGCCTTTCGTCGCCGCCGGATGCTTCAGCGGCACACCCGGGCACGGCACCGAGACGCCCGCGCCCGCTGCGTTACCCCCTGCGACGGGCCCGCCGGTTTCGGCTGCCCACAGGGTGACCAAGGTGCACACAGGCTATGGCCCATACGACCTTGCCTACGGGTTCGGGGCCGTGTGGGTGGCGACTGTTCACGGCGTTTCCAGACTCGATCCCCGCACTGGTCGCGTCGAGGCGATGATCGCGGTTCCCGGCAACGTGAGCGAGTGGTCGAACGTCGCCGTCGGCGATGGGTCGGTGTGGTTTCTCGGGGCGACGAGGGCCGGGCCGCGGGTGACCCGGATCGACCCCGCCACCTCCGCGGTCGCGGGGTCGATCGCGCTTCCCGCAGCAAGCGGCCGCGCTTATGAGGGCGTCGCAGAGGCGTCGGGGACGGTCTGCGTCGGCGTCCGGCCGCGGCCCAGCCACCGTGTGCTCGTCCGCGGCCGGACCGGTGTTCAGCCTCACGGGATCGTCGACTCCGGCGCCTCGTGTGGCCTCAGGGGGCGCCATCTGGATCGGCGGTTCGCGGCTGGTCCGACTCGACCCGGCCAGCCGCCGTGAAACGACCATCGCCCTCGGGCAGGGCGAAAGCACCGTCGCGCTCGCCGGCGACGGGTCAACCGTGTGGGCCGCCGTCGAGGCGGCCGGCCGGCCCGCTCAACTGTGGCGGATTGCAGGCAACAGGGTCGTCCGCCGCATCCGGCTCGCGGCCCGGGGCGTGACCGCACTGGCCGCGGGTTCGGCGCGGTGTGGATCATGACGGGCGGCCAACTGCCACACGTGTTCGCAGTCCGCCCAACCGGACGACTCACCCAGGTCGCCGCGGTCGACCTGCAGCCGGTGCTCGTCGCCAGCTCGGATGCGCTGTGGACAGTGGACTACCGGGCAGGCATCCTGACCCGACTCGCCCGCTAGCGCCCGGCCCGCTCCACCAGTTCTTGCGCGATCCAGGCCGCCACCTGCGACGGCGTCGATCCCGGCCCGAACCCGGCGTCGTAGCCAAGCTCCTTGGCAAACGTGTTGGACAGCCGTGGCCCGCCGCACACCAGCAGGAAACGGTCGCGCAGGCCCTCCGCCTCCAGCAGGTCGGCCAGCTTGGTCAGCTGTTTGGCGTGCACCTGCTTCTGGGTCACCACCTGGGAGACCAGGATGGCGTCGGCCTCATGCTCGACGGCCTCCCGCAGCAGCCGCTCGCACGGCACCTGCGCGCCCAGGTTGACCGCCTCGATCCACGGATAGCGCTCCAGCCCGTAGTCGCCGGCGAAGCCCTTCATGTTCATGATCGCGTCGATGCCGACGGTGTGCGCGTCCGACTCGATGGCCGCCCCCACCACCACCACCCGCCGGCCCAGCCGGTGCTCGATCAGCTCGTTCACCTGTTTGAAGCTGAGCGCCGGCGCCTCCACCTCGGAGCCGGAGACGGCGTCGGGGTCGATGCCGTGGGCGGCCCTGGCGTAGGCCACGAAGAAGGTCAGTCCGGGGTCGACCGCCGCCGTGTGCACGATCTGCGGCTCGCGCAGGCCCAGCCCGGCCACGAACGCCCTGCCGATCTCGCGGGCCCGCGCGTCGGGCGGCACCGGCAGCGTGAAGCTGAGCTGAACCATGCCGTCGCCCGGCGTATCGCCGTATGGAAAGACTTCAGACCACCGGCCATCACCTCGGCGATCCGCGGCTCCCACAGGTCGAGCAACGGGTTTCGGTAGCCCGGCTCGCGACCGCCACCCCCTCCAGCCCCCGCCCGCCGTCCCGCGGCCGCGGCGTGTCGGCAAACCAGCCCGCCTCAATCGCGTCGAACATGCCCACCTCGGCCACCTGCCGCAGCAGATCGACCGTGCGCCGAAGCACCTCCTGGGCATGCCGCTCGAGCGGGCCGCCGGGCACCGGCTGCAGAGCTTGCGCCAAGGCCGGGCGGCCTCGAACACCCGCCTGGCGTCCTGGATGGCCAGCAGCCGGTCGGACACAAACGGCGTGTGCACGGCCTCGGTCAGGATGGACAGAAGCTGGATGCGCTGGCCGGTGGCGACGCCCACCAGGTTGAACGCCGAGCCCAGCGACTGGGTGCGAAAGATGTCGCCGGTGACGTGCTTGGTGGGCGGCATGTACTTGAGCGGGCAGTCTGGGAAGAGCTCGCGTATGAGCAGCGCCTGCGCCCGCTCCTCGACCAGCTGCCCGGGCCGGTCGGGGTCGAATCTCGAAGCATGGCCGAGCCCGATCTGGGCGTCCGGGATGCCGGCCGCAGGGCCAGCGCGCGGTTGATGAAGTTGGAGGCGACAACGGTGTGGCCGGTCGTGGGCAGCCGAGGGGGTCAGGTAGCCGTCCTCGCCGGCGTGATGACGATCCCGCCCGGCCGTTGATCAGCCGGCTCGACGTACTGGTCGCAGAAGGTCGCTGCGGGTTGATGTCGCGGAAGAGGATGCCGTACATGGAGTCGTTCAGCATCATGTCCAGCCGCTCCAGGGCTTCCAGGCCGCGATCTCGGGCATGCACAGCCCCGGACGCGTAGTTGGTCAGCCGCAGGTAGCGGCCGAGCTCGGCCATCACCCCGTCCAGCGCCTCCCGCACCACCGGAAGTTGGCCTGGGTGGCGTAGGCGCCGCCGAATCCTCGGTGGTCGCCGTAGGGCACGTCGTCCAGAAGACTCTGGGCGGTGGAGCGGATGACGGCGATAACGTCGGCGCCCGCCCGGCGGCCGCCACCGCCTGGCGGGCGTCGTCGTGATGTTGCCGGTGGCGACGATGACGTACAGCCACGGCGTGGAGGGATCGCCCAGCTCGCCGATCAGCTGTTCGCGGCGGGCCGCTGGGCGCCGATCCGCCGACCGGCTCGACAGCCAGCCGAGCGGCAAGCTGATGGCGCCTGGGCGTCAGCAGCGACGTCCAGGGCTTCGCCGGCCGCCACCGCCTTCGCCACCTGCTCGCGGATGCGACCGGAGGCCGAGCAGGCGGAGGCCAGCGGCAGCGCAGGCCGCCCCCAGCCGGGGCCCCACGCGTCCACGGCACCCGTTCGGCAGCGGCATCTGCAGGTCGTCGACCCGTCGACCTGAAGCGGCCACCGTCCGCTCGATCGCGCACCGTTGTGTGGGCGCGGCAACGCGCCACCGGCTGGGCGATGGCATCGGCCAGCCCGAACGCCTTGTCCACCTGGCCGCGGTCGATTCAAGCGTCATCCGCACTCCTCCCTACACGACGTGCACGCGAGCGGCCGTCCACCGCCTCCGCACGACCCCGCAGGCGGCCGCTCGTCGAACGTCCAGATCGGGGTGGAAGGGGCTGGGGTAACGCCACGATGGGCACAGGGCCGCGAACTGTGATGGCGGACCCCGGCCCGCGGCTGGCGCCACCTGCTGTGGGCGGCTCAGCACGCTGGTGGCGTCTGCTGCGACCAGTGAGACCTCCATCCGGATCCGGATCAGCAACTCGAGAAGCGGGCCGGGTGATCGCGCCGACCTCTACTACTGCGGCAGATCGCGGCCGATCCGCGCCAGTCCGCTGAAACCGGCCGGCGTGCTGGTTGCAGCGCCGGCGCCTGCGTCGAGACGGGCAGGTCGAGCCGCGTCCAGGGCCACAGCCGAGGCCGGCGATGATAGTCGTCGCGGGCGCCGGCCATGGCCGCCGGGCCACCACCACCGCCTGCGCCAGGTGGAGCGGCGGGGCCGAGCTGGCCCAGGGCGCCCTCCAGCAGCACGCGGGCGATCGCGGCTCGATCAGCTCGGCCACCACCGCGTCCAGCCGTCCGAGCTGGTGGGGCCGGACCAGCACCGGCACGCCGCCGGCCGCCTGCACCAGCACCACCTCGCCGACCGCGGTGCGGAGGAGCGTGCGCGTCATGGTGGCACCCACCAGGTCGCTGCCGGTGGACCAGGCTGCCGCGGGCCGGTCGTACGCGCGGCTTGGCCAGGCCGTCAGGGCTTGAGCTGTCGAGGCCGAGCGAGGCCAGCCCGACAGGGCCGTAGGCGGCCGAGCAGGTGGTCGATCACGGCGCTGCCGCGTCCGGCCAGCGACAGTCACCACCGGCTGGGCCGAGCAGGCGGTCAAGCGGCGTGGGCCCGGCCTGCGGGTTCGTCGATGCTCAGCTCCGGCTGCCGCACCAGGTGGGCGGGGACGCTCGGCGCGGGCTGCGCCGCCGCCGAACTGGTTGGCCGCCACCAGGCAGTTGTAGATCGCCTCCTTGGCGGCCTCGTAGCAGCAGCGAGCAGCCGGTGACATCTCGCCTGTCGGAAGGCCTGCTCGCGGGCTGGGCGGTGAAGGCCAGGCCGATCTCACCGGAGCCATTGGAGGTGGACGACCCGGCCCGGCCAGGCCCAGCAGCGGCCGTAGCGCAGCCGCTGCAGCTCGTAGGGCCGAGCGGCGCGCTCAGGCGCAGATGGCGACGTAGGAGCCTTGGGGCCTTCTGCTGCGGCTGGGGTCGAAGCCAGCTCGCCACCGTCAACGCCGCGGTCGCCGAAGCTGACATCAGAACAATGCCCGGACGGCGTGCCGT
>CAVUSN010000017.1:0-118011 GCA_963744065.1 uncultured Actinomycetes bacterium
CTCGCGGTCGGAGAAGACGTTTCGGCAGACGACAGCGCGCTCGCCCACGGCCACAGGCCGCAGGTGCGGCAGCAGTTCCACGCCGGCCAGGTCGAGCCGCTCCAGGTACAGGTTTCGCTCGTACTGGTGGACGACCTCGGCCACCCCCGGCCCAGCGATCGCCAGCCGCACCGAGACGCCGCGCTCGGCCAACGCCTCGGCCACATCCAGTCCGGTCCAGTCGCCGCCCCAGTCGCACACCAGCGCGCGCCGGCCGGTGCGCGCGCCAGCACATCCCAGGCATGCACCAGGTCCGTCCCGGTGCCTGCGATCGGAGGGTTGTAGCGGCCGGCGCCGGTGGCCACGATCACCCGGTCCGGTTCCACGCCGAGGACGGCTTCGGTGTCCGCGGCGGCGCCGTAGCGCACGTCGGCGCCGGCCAGCCACTCTTCGAGGATGGCCAGCAGGCCTTCGGCCACCTCGCGGTGGCCGGGCCCGCCCAGGGCCAGCCGCATCTGCCCGCCGGGAGCCTCGCCAGCCTCGAACACGATCGCCCGGTGGCCCGCCGCCACCGCGCTGGCGGCGGCCGCGCAGCCGGCCGGGCCGGCGCCGACCACGGCGATCGCATCCACAGCCGAGCCGCGCGCGGGTCGCGGCAGGACGCGCTCGAAGCCGGCCCACGGGTTGATCGTGCAGGCGATCGGAAGACCCGCGTGGTAGTGGCCGATGCAGCCCTGATTGCAGCCGATGCAGGTCATCGCCGGCACTCCCCGGCGGGCCTTGGAGACCAGCTGCGGGTCGGCGATCATGGCCCGCGTCATGCCCACCGCATCGCAGGCGCCGGAGCCGATCAGGCGGTCGGCGGCCACCGGGTCGAGCACCCGTCCGGTAGCGATCAGGGGAGTCGAGGGGGCGGCCTGCTTGACTCGGCGGGCAAACGGCTCGATCAGGTTGTGGTCGGTCGGCGCGGGCGGCACGATGAAGCTCGAGCCGCGGTAGGAGGGCGAGGCGCCCAGCGTCACCGACAGGTAGTCGACCAGGCCGTCGGCGGCCAGCGCGGCGGCGGCCGCGATCACCTCCTCGTCCTCGACGCCCTGTTCGGAGCCCACCTCCTGGGTCAGCCGGCAGCCGACCGCGCGACCCTCGCCGACGCCCTCGCGCATCGCCTCCACCAGCTCGCGCAGGAAGCGCAGCCGATTCTCGAACGATCCGCCGTAGGCGTCGGTGCGCTGGGTTGGCGTGGCGGGACAGAAACTGGGTCGGCAGGTAGCCGAAGCCGGCACACACCTCGACCCCGTCCAGACCGCCGGAGGCGGCGTGCCGGGCTGCCAACCGGTAGCCGTCCACGAGCTCCCGGATCTCGGCCAGCGTGAGCGCCCGCTCGGTCTTGAAGCGGGCCGAGGGGACGGCCGACGGCGCCACCGCCGGCGGTCTCGGCGGCCGCGATCACCTCGCGCCCGCCATGGAAGAGCTGGCAGAAGAGCCGGGTGCCGGGCGCCGACCGACATCCAGCAGGTCGGCGACCTGCCGGTACACCGGCACCACGTCGGGCAGGTAGCCGCCCACCGTGTGCGCGGTCAGAAGGCCGGTGGGGTGGCAGGCGGTGGCCTCGGTCACGATCAGCCCTGCGCCGCCGGCGGCCCGGGCGGCGTGGTAGGCGATCATGTCGTCGGTGGGCAGGTGGTCGTGCACCAGGCTGGTCTGGTGCGAGGTGGAGACGACGCGGTTGGGGATCTCGACAGGGCCGAGCGCGAGCGGCGAGAAGAGCGTTTCCAGCATGCCGGTCACGATACCGGCGGCGCTAGCCTGCCGGCATGCGTGTGGCGTGCCTGTACGATATCCACGGGCACCTGCCGGCGCTGGAAGCTGGGCTGGCCGACCCGGTGCTGGCCGGCGCCGAGCGGATCGTGATCGGCGGTGACGCGGTGGCCGGGCCGATGCCGGTCGAGGTGCTCGACCTGCTGGAGGGGTCGGCGAGCGGGCCCGCTTCATCCTCGGAAATGCTGACCGCGACCCGGGCGAATCTGCTGTCGCCCAGTCGGGTCAGGGGCGCATGGCCAGCGTCACCAGTTGGCCGGCGACGGCTCGCTCCCGGTGGAGGGGCTGGGTCCGGTGCTCTTCTGCCACGGCTCGCCGCGCTCCGACGAGGAGATCGTGACCTCCCTCTCGCCGCCCTAGCGGATGCGGCCGATGCTGGCCGGTGTGCGCGAGCCGGTGGTGGTGCTGGGGCACACCCATGTCCAGTTCGACCGGGTGGTGGAGGACCCGGGTGGTCAACGCCGGCAGCGTGGGGATGCCCTACGAGGCCGCGCCCGGCAACGCCTTCTGGTGCCTGCTCGGCGCCGACGTGGAGCTGCGGCGGACGGCCTTCGACGCCTCAGCGGCGGCTGACAGGATCGCTCGCACGGGCATGCCGGACGCGGCCGCCTGGGCCGATGAGTATGTGCGCGAGCAGCACCCGGGAGGCGAGGCCAGCGAGTACTTCGAGCAGCTGGCCAGCCAGCGCGCATAAAGAGCGCTCAACCGAATCGCTCAAGCTCTGACAATGGCGCCCGATTACCCACTGTGGTACTATGGGAATATGGGAGGTAGCTGAGGTGGAGGCGTCGGTACGCGAGACGGTGATAGTCGGCGAGCGCGGCCGCTTTCACCGTGCCCCAGCGCGTGCGCGAACGCGTACCGCTTGAGGCGGGGCAGGTGGTGCAGATCGAGGTCGTGGATGAAAGCAACCACCGTCCTGCGCGTGCAGGCCGTCGTGGATCGCGACCAGGCATGGATGCTCAAGCCCGAATGGCAGGAGCGCGTTGCCGCCGGTCTCGCTGATATCCAGGCCGGTCGCACGACCGTCCATGCGTCCGACGAGGCGTTCCTGGACTCCCTGGACTAGTTCCGCGTGCCGACCCACGAGGAGCCAGACCGCTTCCGCCGAGACTACGACGCGCTGACACCAGCTGAGAAGAGGGCGTTCAAGATCGCGGTCAGAAAGTTCGTGGCGGGTCTGCGCGCCGGCGCGTCCCCCCGGGCCTTCGCATCGAGGCGGTTCAGGGTCTGCCCGGGTGCTTCGAACTGACCTGGGCTGGCAACGGACGGGCGATCCGGACGTACGGGCCGGAGCGAGTTGCCGGACAGCCGCACATCATCTGGATTGCCATCGGCGGCCACGACATCTTGCCGTAGGGACCCGGCGCGGTGCGATCTGAGGGCAGGTGACGGGGCGGACGGTGGATCTCACTGTCACTAGGACACTGCCCCCCGCAGCACCCACCGTCCGCTCCGTGTCAAGTCGGATCGAGGTGCGTTTCTTCGAGGCGCCTACCCCCGATAGCGCTGGTGGTCGCCGCTCGCAGGTCCGTCGTGTTGCTTTGTCTCCACGCACGGACGTGCTACAGAGCGGGTCCCGGTTTCGGCAGCCGAGCTATCTCGTATCTGAGACCTCTAGCTTTGCGCACCCACCTCACGGTGGGCTTGCCCTTATCGATCCGTAATCCACATCATCGACAGGCCGGAGCCGCGACTGGTCGCTCGATCGGACGCTTTCCCGTCCCCAATTGGGGTCCCGTGGACCGGATGCAAAACCTGCTGGAAGCCGTTCCGAACTTCTCGGAGGGGCGCGATCAGGGCGTTCTGGCAGCAATCCGAGAGGCCATCGAGGGGCATGCCGGGGCGCGGTCCTCGATGTGCACGCCGACGCCGACCACAACCGCTCGGTGTTCACCTGCGTGGGCGAGCCGAACGGGTTGGTGTCGGGCCTGGCCCGTGCGGTGGCGGTGGCGGCCCGGCTGATCGACCTGCGCTCCCACCGCGGGGTGCATCCGCGGGTGGGCGCCGCGGACGTCGTCCCCATCGTCCGCTTCCGGCCCGATGACCAGCGGCCGCAGGCCGCAGCGCGCGAGCTGGCCAGGCTGATCGGGGAGCTGGGCATCCCGGCGCTCGGCTATGGCGAACTGGGCCAGGACAGGCGGCCCGTCTTCTACCGCGCCGGCGGGACGGAGCGGCTGGCCGATCGGCTGGCCGCCGGCGAGTTCGCGCCACTGGCCGGCCCGGGCGAAACTGCATCCGACCGCCGGCGCCGCTTTGGTCGGCGTGCGCGCGCCGCTGGTGGCCTTCAACGTCAACCTCGACACCGATCGGGTGCCGGTGGCCGAGGAGATCGCCCGCCTGGTGCGAGCCAGCTCCGGCGGACTGCCAGGTGTACAGGCGCCGGACGCTGGCCGGCGGCCGGGCGCAGGTGTCGATGAACCTGATCGACCTCACCGCCACCCGGCTGGAGACGGTGGTGGCCGAGGTCGAGCGGCTGGCCCGCGAGCGCGGCGTCGAGGTGCACGGCTCCGAACTGGTGGGTCTGATGCCGGCGGCCGCGGCGACCGGCGCGGCGGGTCAGGTTCTGCACATCCCCGGCATGGCCGCCGACCGCCTGCTGGAGGTGGCGGTGGCGGGTGAGTTCGGCTGACCCCAGACTCGCCTCGCGCACATGTCCTCCGCCATCCAGCTGACCGGTCACGACCTGACCATCGCCGACGTCGAGGCGGTGGTGCGCGGCGACGCGGCCGTGGAGCTGTCCCAGGCCGCGCTCGCGCAGATCGCCGCCTCCCGCGAGCTGATCGAGCGGGTGGTGGCGGAGCGCATCCCCACCTACGGCGTGAACACCGGGTTCGGCCGCTTCGTGGATGTGCACATCGAGGCCGACCAGGTCACCCAGCTGCAGCTGAACCTGCTGCGCAGCCACGCCTGCGGGGTCGGCCGGCCGTTCCCCGACGAGGTCGTGCGGGCGGCCACCCTGCTGCGCGCGAACACGCTGGCCAAGGGCAGCTCCGGGGTGCGCCGGGAGACCGTGCAGCTGCTGGTCGACCTGCTGGCCAGCGACGTGCGCCCGGTGGTGCCGTCGCGCGGGTCGCTGGGGCGTCCGGCGACCTGGCGCCGCTCGCCCATCTGGCGCTGGTGCTGGTGGGGGAGGGCCGGGCGCGCGTGAACGGCGATGAGGTGGACGGTGGCGAGGCGCTCCGCCGGGCTGGCCTGCAACCGCTGGAGCTGGGCGCCAAGGAGGGCCTGGCGCTGGTCAATGGCACCCAGTTCATGGCCGCCATCGGGGCGCTGGTGGTGGCCCGCGCCCGGCGCCTGGTGCGGATCGCCGACCTGGCGGCGGCGCAGACGATCGAGGCCGTGCGCGGGTCGCGCACGCCGTTTGCGCCCGAGCTGCAGGCGCTGCGCCCGCATCCCGGCCAGGCGGCGTCTGCGGCCAACCTGTTCCGGCTCCTGGACGACTCCCAGATCGTCGCCTCCCACCGCTGGTGCGGCCGCGTGCAGGACGCCTACTCGCTGCGCTGCTCCCCGCAGGTGCACGGGGCCGTGCGTGACGCGCTGGCCTACGCCGAGCGGGTGATCGAGATCGAGCTGAACTCCGCCACCGACAACCCGCTGGTGCTGGCCGAGCAGGGCGAGGTGATGTCCAACGGAAACTTCCACGGCGAGCCGGTGTCGTTCGCGCTGGACATGCTGAAGATCGCTCTGGCCGAGTTGGGCGGGATCTCGGAGCGGCGTACCGAGCGCATGCTGAATCCGACGATGTCGGGCGGCCAGCCGGCCTTCCTGACCCGCGACGGCGGGCTCAACAGCGGCTTCATGATCGCCCAGTACGTGGCCGCCAGCCTGGTGTCCGAAAACAAGGTGCTGGCCCACCCGGCCAGCGTCGATTCGATCCCCACCTCAGCCGGCCAGGAGGATCACGTCTCCATGGGCGCGACGGCGGCCGTGCACCTGTGGCACGTGGCAGCCAATGTGGAGCGCGTGCTGGCGGTCGAGCTTCTGTGCGGCGCCCAGGGGCTGGACTTCCTGGCCCCGCTCCGGCCCGGGCCGGGGGTGGCCGCCCTGCAGGGCGAACTGCGCACGTTGTCGGCCCATCTGGACGCCGACCGGTCGCTGTCCGACGACATCGAGCGGGTGGCCGAGCGGCTGGCGGACGGCGGTCTGCTGGAGGCGGTCGAGGCCGCCGTGGGGCCCTTGCGCTAGGCCGCGGCGGTCGGGTATCGCAGAAAGAACCCGCCGTCGCCGAGCGGCACGGTCTGGGTATCGTGGATCACACCCAGGACGCTGAAGTGAAGCGTGACTGAATCGGTGCTGCTGACGGCGTACCCAGTTGCGCCCGGAAGGCTCGCGCTGTGACAGGCGGCGGGATTGGCGTGGTACACCACGGCCAGCATCCGGCCGCCGTCGGCGGGGATGCGAAGCGGCATGAACGGTCGGTACGACAGCACCCCCTGGTCGCTTGCGAGCGCCAGCGTCGGGCCGCTGAAGGCCCCGTCCCAGCCCGGTCCCGTGTTATCGACGCCGGTGATCGTGACCGGGATCGAGGACGAGTTGTGCAGCCACAACACGTCGGCGTAGCGGCCCCCGCGCCGCCAGGCGTAGACCGGCGGGCCGGTAAGTGTCCCCTTCTGCGCGATCCGCAGTCCGTACGGCGCCGTGGCTGTTGTGCCGCTCGAAAGCGGGGTCATGCCGGTGAGCCACGAACCGGTCCACCACAGCAGACCCGCGGCAGCCGCCACCACCCCGGCGATGACCAGCGACCGCACTCGCACCGTGACGGTGCGCTGCGTTGCCGGGAGAGGCACATCGGCCATGCGACGATCGTAACGCCCTCGATGACCGAAGGCAATGCCGCTCCAGCGCTAGCCGCTGGCCGACACCAGCTTGTAGATGCTGCCGTCGAGCGAGATCACATACAGGCCGCCGGCCGCGCCCTCACCGAACGAGGCGATGTCGTGCACCTGCTGGCTCGTGCTCATCAGCACTGGCTTGCCGTGCGGCGGGCGCAGCCGCCACATGCGGCCCGAGCAGAAGTCGGCGTACACGTAGTAGCCGCGCAGCGTCGGCACGTCGGTGCCGCGGTACACGAAGCCGCCGGTGACCGCGCAGTTGGCGGGCGACTGGTTGTGCGGGTACTGCGCCACCGGGAACACCAGCCGGCTGCGGTTGATCGGCTGCACCTTGGACACGTGCGTGCCCTCGTAGTAGCTCCAGCCGAAGTTGACCCCCGACGTGGTGCCCGGGCCCAGGTGGTCGATCTCCTCCCACGAGTCCTGGCCGACATCGCCGATCCACAGTCCGCCGGTCACCTTGTCGAAACTGAACCGCCACGGGTTGCGCAGTCCGTAGGCGTAGATGGTCGGGTGCGGGTGGGCACGTTCACGTCCATACGCAGGATCTTGGACAGAAGTCCGGTGCGCTCTGGCCGTTCAGGTTGGGGTCGCCCTCGCTGCCGCCGTCGCCGAAGCCGATGAACAGGTTGCCGCCCGGCCCGAACATCATGTTGCCGCCGTTGTGGTTGGAGAACGGCTGGTGCAGCATGATCAGCACCTTGCGCGAGAACGGATTGGCCAGGTTGGGGTGGACCGGGTCGACCCGGTACTGCACGATCCGGCTGTCGCCGTTGACGTTGGTGTAGGAGACGAAGAAGCGGCCGTTGGTGGCGTACTTGGGGTCGAACGCCATCGACAGCAGGCCCTGCTCGGAGCCGTTCGACACCAGGTTTGAGATGTTCAGGAAGGCCTGCGAGCGGATGTGCCCGCCCTGGTCGATCAGGATCTTGCCCGTCTTCTCGACGATGAAAAGGCGCCCGCTGCCATCGGGCGGCGCGACCAGGTCGAGCGGCTGATCCAGGCCGGTCAGGATCCGCTGCAGGCGCACGCCCGCGGTGGCCGAGGGAGCCATCACCAGCACCGCCGCCAGCACCAGCGCTGTCCCCATGCCAAGACGCCGAAGCATTCGGCGCACCCTAGCGCGGCGTCCACCGAAGCGGTGTGTGACTTGGTACCGTGGGGCATGGCCACAACGTCGCTCGCCGCCGAAGTGGAGGCCCTGGTTGGCGACCTGACCGCCATCCGCGCGCCGCGGGGGCCGGATCGGCGGTGCAAGGGCTGGCACCAGGAGGCCGCGCTGCGCATGCTGCTGAACAACCTCGACCCCGAGGTGGCCGAGGACCCGGCCCGGCTGATCGTCTACGGCGGCTCCGGCAAGGCGGCTCGAAACCCGGAGGCGCTGCGGGCGATCGTGCGCACGCTGCTCGAGCTGGAGTCGGACGAGACGCTGCTGGTGCAGAGCGGTAAGCCGGTGGCGGTCTTCCGCACGCATCCCGGCGCGCCCCGCGTGCTGCTGGCAAACGCCATGCTGGTGCCGCGCTTCGCCACCTGGGAGGAGTTCCGGCTGCTGGAGGCGCAGGGTCTCACCATGTACGGTCAGATGACCGCCGGTTCGTGGATCTACATCGGCACCCAGGGCATCCTGCAGGGCACCTTCCAGACCTTCGCCGCCGCCGGCGAGAAGCACTGGGGCACGCCCGACCTGGCCGGCCGCGCTGTGCTGACCGCCGGCCTGGGCGGGATGGGCGGCGCCCAGCCGCTGGCCGCCTCGCTGGCCGGCGCGACGTCGCTGAACGTGGAGGTGGATCCGCACCGGATCGCCCGCCGGCTGGAGACCCGCTACCTGGACGAACTGGCTGGCGATCTGGACGAGGCGCTGGCCCGCGTCGCCGAGCACGCCGCCGCCGGGCGCGGGGTGTCGGTGGGGCTGGAGGGAAACGCCGCCGACGTGTTCGCCGAGATCGCCCGCCGCGGCGTGCACTTCGACCTGGTCACCGACCAGACCTCGGCCCACGACATGCTGAACGGCTACGTGCCCAACGGCATGTCGCTGGCCGATGCCCTGGCGCTGCGCGAGCGTGACCCCGACCGCTACCTCCAGGAGGCCCGGCGGACGGCTGTCGAGCACGTGCAGGCCATGCTCGACCTGCAATCCGCGGGCAGCCACGTCTTCGACTACGGCAACAACCTGCGGACGGAGGCGCTGGACGCCGGCCTCGAGCACGCGTTCGACTTCCCCGGCTTCGTGCCGGCCTACGTGCGGCCGCTCTTCTGCCGTGGGGCCGGGCCGTTCCGGTGGGCTGCCCTGTCGGGCGAGCCGGCGGACATCCACCGCATCGACCAGGCTTTGCGCGAGGCCTTCCCGGACGACTCGCTGCTCCAGCGCTGGCTGGCCCTGGCTCCCGACCGGGTGCAGTTCCAGGGGCTGCCATCGCGCATCTGCTGGCTGGGCTACGGCGATCGGGCCAAGGCCGGCCTGATCTTCAACGACCTGGTGCGGCGGGGCGAGGTGCAGGCGCCGATCGTGATCGGCCGCGACCACCTGGACACGGGCTCCGTGGCCTCGCCGTTCCGTGAGACCGAGGCCATGCGCGACGGCTCGGATGCGATCGCCGACTGGCCGATCCTGAACGCCCTTCTGTCCACGGCCTCGGGCGCCTCCTGGGTGTCTGTGCACCACGGCGGCGGCGTGGGCATCGGCAACTCCATCCACGCCGGCCTTGTGATCGTGGCCGACGGCAGCGCCGAGATGGACGTGCGGCTCGAGCGGGCGCTGACAAACGACCCTGGGATCGGGGTCGCTCGGCACGCTGACGCCGGCTATCCCGAGGCGCTGGAGACGGCCCACGAGAAGGGCGTGCGGATACCGATGGAGGAGGGCTCGTAGCCGGCGATCGAACCGCGGTGCTGACCGGCGTCACCGGAGGCTGGGGGCGGGCTGTGCTCGACCGTTTCGTCGACCAGGGTTGGCAGGCCGCCGTCGCCCATCGCGGCGACGCGCCGGAGCTGCCGGCGGGGGTGGTGGCGGTGCAGGCCGACATCTCCGACGCCGACCAGGCGCAGGCGGTGGTGGACGCGGCGCTGGAGCGGTTCGGGTCGGTGCAGGCGCTGGCCAACGTGGCCGGCGGGTTCGCCATGAGCGGCCCGCTGGAGCAGACCCCGCCCGACGTGCTGCGCTCTCAGCTTGCGGTCAACCTGGAGACCGCCTACTGGATGACGCGGGCGGTGCTGCCCTCCATGAAGGCGGCTGGGCACGGCTCGATCGTGTACATCGGCACCTCGGCCGCTACCACGCCGTTTCCCGGCGCGTCCGCCTACATCCTGTCCAAGATCGCGCTGCGCGGCCTGATGCAGATCGTGAACGTCGAAGGTCGCACCGCCGGTGTACGCGCCAACGAGCTGGTGGTCAAGATCGTCGACACGCCCCGCAACCGGGCCGAGAACCCGGATGCCGACTTCTCAAGGTGGACGACCGGGGCCGAGCTGGCCGAGGTGGTGGAGTGGCTGGCCTCGGACGCCTCGGCGCCGCTCTCGGGCGGCAGCATTCCCGCCTACGGCAGGGCCTGAGTACGAGGTGGCCGACCAGCCCGACTCCTACCTGATGGTCAACCTGGCGGCGGCGGTTTCGGCAGCCGGCGCAACCGCCCCCCTGCGCGGGGGCGACCTTGCCCGCTTGGAGGTGTACGAGCCGGCGGCCATCGCCGTCGTCGAGGGCCGGATCGCCGCCATCGGCCAGCCCGACGACGTGAAGCTCGACCACACCGACCTACCGGTGGTCGACTGCCACCGCTGGATCGCCATCCCGGGCCTGATCGACTGCCATACCCATCCGGCCTTCGGCGGGAACCGGGCGGGCGAGTTCGACCTGCGCGCGCGGGGCGCCGACTACGAGCAGATCCACGCCGGCGGCGGCGGCATTCTGTCCACCGTGACCGCCACCCGCGGCCTCGGCCAGGCCGGCCTGGAGCGGGCGCTACGCCGGCACCTGGGCTGGATGCAGGCGGCCGGCACCACCACCGCCGAGTGCAAGTCTGGCTACGGGCTGGATCGGGACACCGAGCTGGCCAGCCTGCGAGCGGCGGCCGCCCAGCACCCGATCGAAACGTCGCCCACCTACCTGGGCGCGCACTCGGTGCCGCCCGAGTTCGCCGATGCCGACGCGTATCTCGACCACGTGATCGCAGACGTGCTGCCGGCGGCTGCCGAGATCGCCGAGGCGGCGGACGTGTTCGTGGAGCGGGGTGCGTTCACGGCCGAGCAGGCCGGCCGTTACCTGCGGGCGGCGGCCGACCACGGCCTGGCCGCCCGCCTGCACGGCGACCAGTTCAGCGAGATGGGCGCGGTCGAGCTGGCGGTCGAGCTGGGCGCCCGCTCGGTCGACCACCTGGAGGCGACCGGTGCTGACGGGGTGTGCAGGCTGGCCGAAAGCCAGGTGGCGGGTGTGCTGCTGCCTGTGGCGGCCCTGGCCCTGCGGCGATCGATGCCGCCCGCCCGGGCGCTGATCGATGCCGGCGCCGCCGTCGCGCTGGCCACCGACTTCAACCCCGGAAGCGCCTTCTGTCACTCGCTGCCGGTGGTCATGTGGCTGGCCTGCACGCAGCTTTCGATGTCGGCCGCCGAGGCGCTCGCCGCCTGCACGGTGAACGCCGCCTGGGTGCTCGGGCGGGCCGACCGGCTGGGCCGGCTGGCGCCCGGCTTTGACGCCGACATCGCGCTTGTGGACGCGCCCGACTGGCGGTACCTGGCCTACCACCTTGCCGGTGGCGACGTGGCCGCCGTGGTCAAGCGGGGGCGCTGGCTGTGAACCTGCGCGGCGTCGACACGTTGGACCCGCCCGAGGCAGCGGCCGCAGTCGGCCTGGCTCTGATGGCGGCCGGCCTGGCGGCGCTGGCCGACGCGCTGGTTGAGGCCGCCCCGTCCAGTGGGCTGAGCGGCGCCGACCGGCTGGCCTACGGGCTGTGGAGCGTGCGCCTGGAGCATGGGCTCGTGTTCACAGCGGGGCTCGCGATCGCATGGTGGGGACTGTCCGGCGGGGCTCGGCTGGGCGGCTGGCGCGACCCGGCCCTGCGGCTGGCGACAGGCCTTGCCTTCGGGCTGGCGGCGCTGGCGGTGGCGGTGCTGCTGGCGGCCACCGACGTCGCCCTGCGCGGGCACGTCGGCGGCGGACTGGCCGAGCTGCAGCTGTCCGGTCGCCAGCGCACGTTCGTGTGGCTTCGGCAGGCGGTGACGGCCGGCGGCTTCGGGCTGGCCTGGGCGCTCGTCGGCGCGCAGCTGAATCGGCTTGGGCGGACCTCGGCCGCGGAGCCAGCGGTCGAGCCGGAGCCGCCCGCCGCCGTCGTGGTGGCGGCCCGACTGCCCACGCCCGAACCGTCGCCCGAGCAGGCGCCGGCATCCCCGGCGCCGCCGCCTGTGTCACAAGAGCGCCCCAGACCTGCACCGCCCGCCGTTTCTGTACCTGGCACCGACACGGCGGGGCGCACACTTTCGGGACGGGCCCAGCACACCTATCGCACGCGGCTTGCGTACTCGCCGCGCGCGGCCCCATGCCCGTGAGCTTGCAGACCGCATCGCGAGGCTGGAGGGCGAGGGCAGCACCGCCCAGGCCGAGAAGCTGCTGGCCGAGTTGGAGGCGCTGTGAGCCCGCTCGTGGGCGGTCGCTCGGTACACTGATCCGATGGCCACCAAGAAGCAGCAGCGGCGCCGCTATCAGCGTGCTCGCGCGCACGGACGCGGTGTGGATGGCGGCCACGTGGAGGTTGAGGGCGAGTCCAGTTCTCGCGCGGCCGAAAAACCGCTCCAGCGGCTCCCGCCGGGCCCGTGTCGTGCAGCCGCCGTCGATGATCCGGGCGGCCCGCCGGTCGGTGCTCTTGGCCGGGCTGTTCCTGGTGCTGCTCGTGGTGACCCCGCTGGGCAACAAGCAGTCGCCGGCCCAGAAGGGGTTCTTCGCGGTGTGGATGTTCACCATGTTCTGCCTGGTCACGCTGATGACCGACCGCTGGGCCTACAAGCGCTACCAAAAGCAGCAGGGGAAGCCCTGACCGCGCCCGCGCTGGAGATCGCGCGGCTTCAGCTGGGCCCGTACCAGACCAACTGTTATCTGGCCGCCCGACCGGGGTCTTCCGAGGCGCTGGTGGTGGATCCCGGCGACGAGCCCGAGCGGGTGCTGGCGGCGCTGGCCGAGCGCGGCTGGACGGCGGCCGCCATCCTGGTCACGCACGCCCACCTCGACCACATCGGGGCCGTGCACGCGGGTGGCCGAGGCGACCGCCGCTCCCGTCTACATCCCCCGCGGCGAGGCCGACGATCTGCGCACATTCGGGCCGGCCCCGCATGAGCCCGACGTGCTGCTGGACGGCGGCGAAACCGTGTCGGAGGCCGGGATCGAGTTGGCCACCCTGCTCGTGCCGGGCCACACCGGCGCCTCCATCGCCTACGCCGGCGAGGGGGTGGTGTTCTCGGGCGACGTGCTCTTCCAGGACTCGGTCGGGCGCTCCGACCTGGCCGGCGGCGATCACGAGACGCTGCTTCGAAGCATCGCGGCCATGGCCCGCTGGCTCCCGCCCGAGACGGTCGTCCTGTCCGGCCACGGGCCGCCGACCACCATCGCCCGCGAGCTGGCTCACAACCCATTCCTGGCAGGTTTGGAGGTATGAGCGGGCTGTATCAGCGCCCGCCCGGCACACGCGACTGGTACGGCGCGGCGGGCGCCCGCAGACGGTGGGTGATCGACCACGCCGTGGCCATCTTCGACCGGGCAGGGTTCGACGAGATCGTGACCCCGGTGTTCGAGGACACCGGCGTCTATGCCCGCACGTCGGGCGAGACCTCGGACGTCGTGCAGAAGGAGATGTACACCTTCACCGACCGCGGAGACCGCTCCTTGACCCTGCGCCCGGAGGGCACCGCCGGCGTCATACGGGCCTACATCGAGGACGGCATGAGCCGGCTGCCGCAGCCGGTCAAGCAGTACTACGTGGCCAGCATGTACCGCTACAACAAGGTGCAGCGGGGGCGCTTCCGGGAGCACTGGCAGTTCGGCGCAGAGGCCATCGGCTCGGACGACCCGGCGGTGGACGCCGAGGTGATCGGCCTGCAGGCGCGCTGGTACGCGGCGGTGGGGGCGGATTCGGTGCTGGAGTTGAACTCGATCGGCGACGCGAACTGTCGGCCGGCTTACGTCGAGCTGCTGGTCGCCTACCTGGACGCGCATCTGGAGGAGTTGTGCGACGACTGCCGGGAGCGCCGGCGGACGAACCCGCTGCGCGTGCTGGACTGCAAGAACCCGGCCTGTCAGGGGGTGCTGGCGGGGGCGCCGCGGATCACCGACCATCTGTGCGACGACTGCGCCGCTCACTTCGCCGCCGTCCGCGAGCACCTGGACGCGCGCGGCGTCGCCTACACGCTCGACCACACGCTGGTGCGCGGCCTCGACTACTACATGCGCACCGCGTGGGAGTTCGTCTCCGATCAGCTGGGTGCACAGAGCGCGCTGGGCGGCGGCGGCCGCTACGACGGCCTGTCCGAGCAGCTTGGCGGCCCGCCGGCGCCGGGTGTTGGGTTCGGCGCGGGCATCGAGCGCGTGCTGGAGGTCATCGGCGAGTTCGCGGGTGCGCACTCAGTCGAGTGGACGTGTTTTGCGATCATCCACGAGCCCGCCCGGGCGCGTCTGTTCGCGATCATGGATGAGATCCGGATGACGGGGCGGCGAGTCGAGCCGGTGTTTGGCCAGCGCTCGCTTCGTCGCATGCTTGAACACGCCGGCAGGCATGGTGCCGAGCTGACCGTGATCGTGGGCGAGGACGAGTGGTCGCGCGGAGTGGCGGCGGTGCGGGATATGAATACCGGCGGGCAGCGCGAGGTGGCGCTGGACGAGCTGGTGAGCGAGCTTTCGTGACCTACCGCACTCATCTGGGGGGCGACCTGCGCGGCGGCGACGAGGGCGCGCGCGTGCGTCTGGCCGGTTGGGTGGCCCGCCGCCGCGATCATGGCGGGCTGGTCTTCGTCGACCTGCGCGACCGCTCCGGGCTGGTGCAGCTGGTGTTCCACCCGGAGCTGCATGCCGACGCCCACGCCGCCGCCCACGAGCTGCGAAACGAGTTCGTGATCGAGATCGAGGGCGAGGTGCGGCGGCGCTCGGCCGAGACGGTCAACCCCAAGCTGCCCACCGGCGAGGTGGAGGTGTGGGTGGAGCGGATGACGCTGCTGTCGCGGGCCGCCGTGCTGCCCTTCCAGCTGGACGAGGACAACGTGGACGAGACGCTGCGCCTGCGCCACCGCTACCTGGATCTGCGGCGCGACTCCATGCGGCACAACCTGTGGGTGCGTTTCCGGCTCACCCAGACCATCCGCCGCTACCTGGAGGAGCACGGCTTCTGGGAGCTGGAGACGCCGATCCTGTACAAGTCCACGCCCGAGGGCGCGCGTGAGTTCGTGGTGCCGACCACCACCCATCCGGGCAAGTTCTACGCCCTGCCGCAGTCGCCCCAGACCTTCAAGCAGCTGTACGTGATCGCGGGCTACGAGCGGTACTACCAGATCGCCCGCTGCTTCCGCGACGAGGCCACCCGGGCCGACCGCACGGCGGAGTTCAGCCAACTCGATCTGGAGATGGCCTTCGTCACCCCCGAGGAGCTGTTCGAGCTGATGGAGGGGCTGTGGGCGGCGGTGTGGCGAAACGTGCTGGGCGTTGAGCTGGAGACGCCGTTTCGGCGCATGAGCTGGGACGAGGCCCGGCTTCGCTACGCCATGGACAAGCCAGACCTGCGCTTCGGCTGCGAGATCGCCGACGTCACCGACGCCCTGCGCAGCACCGAGTTCAATGCCTTCCGGGGCGTGATCGACGGCGGCGGGGTGGTGCGCGGCTTTGCCGCCCCCGGCGCGCAGGGCTTCTCGCGCAAGGACTTCGATGACCTGGTGGCGTTCGCCCGCGGTTGGGGCGGCAAGGGTGTGGCATGGCTGAAGGTGGGGTCAGACGGCGCCATCGAGTCGCCGATCGCCAAGTTCCTGAACGCCGCCGAGCTGGACGCGATCGTGGCCGGTGTCGGAGCGGGGCCCGGTGACACGGTGTTCCTGGTGGCGGACGGCGAGGACGCGGTGGTGCGCGTGCTCGGGCCGCTTCGCCTGCATCTGGGCGCCCAGCTGGGCCTGATAGACGAGTCGCGCTTCGACTTCCTGTGGGTGACCGGCTTTCCGATGTTCGAGTGGCTGGCCGACGAGAACCGCTGGAAGGCCGCCCACCACCCGTTCACCTCGCCCGCACCGGACTCCATGGACAGCTTCGACAGCGAGCCGGCGGCCGCCCGCTCGCAGCAGTACGACATGGTGCTGAACGGCAACGAGGTGGGCGGCGGCTCGATCCGGATTCACAGCCAGGACGTGCAGCGGCGGGTGTTCGGGCTGCTCGGCATCTCCGAGCAGGAGGCCGAGGAGAAGTTCTCGTTCCTGCTGCGGGCGCTCAGCATGGGCGCACCGCCGCACGGCGGCATCGCCTACGGCATCGAGCGGATGGCGATGCTCTTGGCCGGGGCCGACACCCTGCGCGACGTCACCGCCTTCCCCAAGGGCCAGGGCGGCGTCGACCCGCTGACCGGCGCCCCCAGCGAGCTGCCGCCGGCGACTCTTGCCGAATACGGATTGCGGCTGGCGAAACCGCCGGAGTAGGCCTAGTGTTTGGGGTGCCGGCGCCATTTTCCAAAGCGCACTTCAGTTCTCAACCGTCGTGCGACTTCTCCTGCGCCGAGGCAGTGTCTTCGCGGTCGAAGCATCCTGAAAGTGACCGCAAGCGAGCCTCAGGCGCCGGCGCGGTCCCGACCGGGCGCGGTGGCTTCAGTACTCGTCGTCCAGGCTCTGCCGAGAGGCCTTGCCGTACAGGTCGTAGCGGGGACTGTGGCCGCCGCTCCCGGTCGATGACTGGATGATCCAGGCGGTGGCCATGACGCCCAGGACGGTTGCGCCCAGCGAGATCAGCGGGCTGCCCACGCCGTACATCGGCAGATAGGCGCCTCGCTCGCCGCTCGAGACCGCTGCGTGTACCAAGAGCAGGCTGGCGACAAACGGGATCGCCTCGCCGACGACGGCGGCGATCAGGGCGGTGCCGCCGGATACCCGAACGCCGGACAGCGCCGGCAGCAGCAGCACCAGGGCGACCGCGACGGCAACGCTGCCGATCCCCAGCACGATCAGCTGCATGTCGCGATACGACGACTGCGACATCATCCCTCCGCCGGTCTGCGACACGATCAGGCTGGCCGTGATGAAGCCGGCGAAGAAGCCGCCCACGAACCTGGCGATGACAACGGTGACCCACACCGGGAGATCCATGTCCCTCCTCCTGACGCGACTGCGGGACATGATCGCTATCGGCCGGTTTGGGCCGGCAATTGAGCGCTTTCGGGGCTAGCCTGCGCCCGTGAGCACGGTCTACCTCGATCACGCGGCCACCACACCGCTGGGTGCGCCCGCGCTGGCCGCCATGCGACCGCTGCTGGACGAGCAGTACGGCAATGCGTCGGAGCCGCACCTGCTGGGCCGGCAGGCGCGGTCGGCGCTGGAGGCGGCGCGGGAGACGGTGGCGGGGCTGCTGGGCGCGCGGCCGGAGCAGGTGATCTTCACGTCGGGTGGCACCGAGGCCGACAACCAGGCCGTGTTCGGGCTGGCCGGGTCGGCGCCCGGGCGGCTGGTGGTCTCGGCGGTCGAGCATCCGGCGGTGCGCGAGCCGGCGCTGGAGTTGGAGCGGCGCGGCTTCGAGGTGGCGTGGGCGCCGGTGGACGGCTTGGGGGTGGTCGATGTAGATGCGCTGGCGCAGGTCGTGCGCCCGGGCGACCGCCTGTGCGCCGTCATGTGGGCCAACAACGTCACCGGCGTTGTGCAGCCGGTGGCAGAGGTTGCGGCCATCTGCGCCGCGGCGGGGGTGCCGCTGCATGTGGATGCGGTGCAGGCGGCGGCCGCGCTTCCGATCGACCTGGCGGCCTGTGGCGCCGAGACGCTGGCACTGTCTGCGCACAAGCTGTACGGGCCCAAGGGCGTCGGCTGCCTGGTCGCCCGCGACCCCAGCCGGATCCCGCCTCTGATCCTGGGCGGCGGCCAGGAGGGCGGGCGGCGCTCGGGCACCGAGAACGTGGCCGGCGTCGTGGGGTTTGCGGCCGCGTTGGCGGCGGTCCGCTCGGGCCGGGACGAGCGGCTGGCGCTGCGCGAGCGCTTGGAGCGCTCACTGCCCGACGGCGTGTCGGTCGTGTCGGCCGGCGCGCCCAGGCTGCCCGGTCATTCGCTGCTGCTGGTCGAGGGCATACGCGCCGAATTGCTGGTGTTGGCCCTCGACCGCGAGGGCTTCGCCGTGGCGGCGGGCTCCGCCTGCGCCAGCGGAGACGCCGAGCCCAGCCACGTGCTGGTGGCTCAGGGCATGTCGGCCACCGACGCCCGCAGTGTGATCCGCGTCTCGCTCGGGCGCACGACCACCGAGGCGGATGTGGACGGGTTCGCCTCAGCGCTCACAGCCTGCGTCGAGAAGCTGCGGCGCGGCGTGCTCGCCATCTGAGCGGGATCTCCCGGTCAAGCGCGCTCGGCAGCCACGACGCTCCGAATAGTCCTGAGCGAACACGTCGTCGCGCAAGGCGATTTCAAGCGCTCCAGTCAAGCGCTCCCTGAGGTCGATCGTTCTCATTGAACCCCGGAGGTCGGATCGGTACGCTGGGGCGACCGGGCACCGGCGGTCGTACTGCCGGGCCTTCCCAGAGGAGAGTGATCCCTATTTCTGATTACACCGTCGTGAACCTGAAGGAGGTCGACGACTCGGCCGGCGACAACGCCGCTCTCGAGGCGCATTTCGGCCGCAAGCATCTGGACTCCGAGCACCTCGGCGTGAGCCATTTCCGCGCCGGCCCCGGCTTTCGCAGCGAGAAAGGCCACAGTCATCGGGAGCAGGAGGAGGTCTACATCGTCGTCGCCGGCTCGGGCCGGATCAAGCTCAACGACGAGATCGTCGAGCTGCGCCCGTGGGACGCGGTGCGCGTCGCGCCGGCTACCGTCCGCGCGCTCGAAGCAGGCCCCGACGGCCTGGAGTTCATCGCCGTCGGCACCGACCGCCCCGAGGGCGGTGACGGTATGCAGACCGAGAACTTCTGGGACGACTAGGAGCGCGAAATGCAAGGTCGTGAACCTGGTTCCGCAAACGGCGCGGAACCAGGTTCGGAAAGCTCGCGACGGTCGCACATCAATCGTAGGCAGATCAGGGATGAGCGTTCGTACCGCCTCTGTGGCTCTCCCCTACTGACCTGCTTGCAAGCGCGGAGAAGACAGTGGAGTGACCTGCGCCAGTGTTCGGGAATGTTCCCCGAGCACAAAGATCTCTCCTTGGGTGCCGCCGATGTGGCTAACCGCTGGCGGCCGGACCCACGGTGGGTGGCCTCGACATCGGCGTTGATCTCGACGTCGGGACCGTTGCCGAGTTGTCCCGATTCCAGCAGAAGCTCCGTCGTCAGGCCGAAGCTTTCCCTGGAGAGGGCCGCGGACACGCCCAGGGCGGCCTTGCTTTTCCCGGTTGGATCGAGCGCGGTCGGCCCACGTTATCGAGGGCTCAACAGCCGAAGGTTCGACCCTCGGAGGTGTCTTGGCGATCTCGCGCACCGATGCGTGGGCGGTCGGAACCATCACGAGCACTCGCGGGCGCGACCGTCCGCTCATCGTGCACTGGGATGGGATCGAGTGGCACGGCGTCAAGCTGCCGGTGAACTAATCCTGGTCTGCCACTTGGCGGTGTCAGCGACTGCCACTTGGCGGATCTACAGTCCCTGCATGTATTCCGAGGCCGTTGTCGACGGGGCGCTGAGTGGCGATCACGCCGGCTCCGCCGGCCCGGAAGCAGCAGCGGGCGAGGCCGGCAACCCGGGGTGTGGGGATGCGCTGCGGGTCGAGTTGGCTTCGAGCGGCGGGCGGATCACGGTCGCCCGCCACCGCGCCTTCGGCTGCCCGCACGCAGTGGCCGCGGCCGAGTTGGCCTGCCGGCTGGTCGAGGGACGCGACCTGCTGGATGCCTGCCGTGTGGGC
Source organism: uncultured Actinomycetes bacterium (assembly GCA_963744065.1). GTDB lineage: Bacteria > Actinomycetota > Thermoleophilia > Gaiellales > JAICJC01 > DASUHT01. The sequence continues at coordinate 19,656 of CAVUSN010000017.1, forward strand.
ACGCCGGACCTGGAATCAGAGCTGCGCCCGCGTCCGCAGAACCGCGAGTGTGTGGCCCTGGCCGCCGACGCGTTGCACGCCGCGCTCGCCCAAGTCCCGGAGCGGAGCCCGATCCAGCTGAACGATCGCCGCGCCGCCGTCGCCATGTCCGGCGGCGTGGACAGCGCCGTCGCTCTCCTGAAGACCCTTGAGGCCGGCCTCGAGCCGGTCGGCGTGACGCTTCGGCTGTGGATCGACCCGCAGGCGCCGGACACCGATCGCGCCTGTTGCTCGCCCCAGTCGGTGCGCGCCGCCCGCGATGCCTGCCATGCGCTGGGTGTCCCGCACATGACGCTCGACCTGCGCGACGGCTTCCGGCAGGCGGTGGTGGACGAGTTCGTGGCCGCCCACCGCGCCGGGCTCACGCCCAACCCGTGCATGCGCTGCAACGGCGGCTTTCGCTTTCATGCCCTGGCCGCAGCCGCCGACCGGCTGGGCGCGCCCACGCTGGTCACCGGCCACTACGCGCGCGTGGCGCGCCGCGGCGGGCGGGCGCTGGTGGCCTGCGCAGCCGACCGCTCCAAGGATCAGTCCTACATGCTGGCCCAGGTGCCGGAGCCGATCCTCGACCGGGTCTGGTTCCCGCTGGGCGACCAGGCCAAGACCGAGACCCGGGCCCAGGCCCGAGCCGCCGGGATGGCCGCCGCGGACCGGAGGGAGAGTCAGGAGGTGTGCTTCGTGGGCGGCGGCGACCACCGCGACCTGGTCGAGCGGCACGGCGGCGCGGCGGCGGCCGGCGAGATCGTCGACGAGGCCGGCCGCACGCTGGGCCAGCACGCCGGCGCGCACCGGTTCACGCCCGGCCAGCGCCGCGGCGTTGGCGTCTCGGCCAGCCTGCCGCTGTACGTGCTGCGCACCGACGCCGCCAGCGGCCGGGTGGTCGTCGGCCCGCGCGAGCGGCTTGCCCAGCGCCGGATCCAGGTCTCCCCGGCCAGCATGTATGTGGACGTGACCCGCGTCCAGGCCAAGCTGCGCTACCGCTCCGACCCGGTATGGGCGACGGTCGAGCCGCACGCGGACGGCTTCCGGTTGGAGCTCGACGAGCCGGCCTTTGGCGTGGCGCCGGGCCAGGCGGCGGTGCTGTACGACGGCGACACCGTCGTCGGCGCCGGCACCATTGCTGTCTAGGCACGTCTCCCGCCCCCGATATGATGAACTGATGCACGCCTCCGACGCATGGCGCTACGCGTTGGCCCTGTTCCTGGTCGCGACCGGGTTGGGCCTGGGGTATGTGTTCCTGCGTCTGGCCGGCACCCTGCAGCGGGTGAACACCTTTCTGGACGGTGTTGTCAAGGAGGTCGTTCCCATGCTGGGCAAGGTGTCCACCTCGCTGGATCACGTCAACAGCGAACTGGACAAGGTCGGCCACATCACCGACTCGGCCGTGGACGCGACCGCCAAGGTGGATCAGACCGTGCGCGCCGTCTCCGACCTGATCTCAAAGCCGGTCAAGGCGGCCTCCGGCGTGTCGGCCGGGATCAAGCACAGCTGGGACTCGCTGCGGGCCAAACGCGGCCAGCGCGGCGGCGTCGTTTAGTCCCATGCGCTTGACGACGCTGGTTGGAGTGGGCGCGCTGGCGGTGTTGGGCGCCCGCCGGTTGCAGGAGGTGGCCGAGCAGGAGGGCGTTCCGCTGGGTGACCTGGTGGCCGACCTGCCGCGCCGGCTGTCGGACGACCTGGCCACCCTGCCCGACGACCTGCGGATGGCGGTCAGAGAGGGCAAGCTGGCCGCCCAGCGGCAGATGCGGGCGCTGGACGAGCAGATGCGCTCGGCGGGCACCGGCAGCGACGCTTCGAGCGCCTAGTCGACCATGCGGGCGATCAGCTCGCGGCGGCTGACCAGCCGCTTGGGCTCGCCCGAAAGCCGCACCTCAAACCCTGATCCACGCGGGTACAGCACCTTGTCGCCCGGCGCCACCCCGTGCACGTCGTCGCCGATCGCCACCACCACGCCGGGTGCGCAGGCCGATTCGGCGCTGGCCGGGATGATCAGGCCGTGTGAGGTCTCGGTCTCGTCGTCCACCGGCTCGATCAGCACGAACTCGTCCAGCGGCTCGATCCCGCGGGATCCGGGCTGGGCGCGTTCGAAGCGAGACAGCGTGTCGTCGCCGTGCATGGACCGAATTCTACCGGGCCGGGCGGGAGATCACTGCTCGCCGCTGGCCGCGCCGCGGGCGGAGGCCACAGCGCGCTCCAGATCCGACAGCAGATCCCCCAGCGCGAACGGCTTTTCGTGGAACGCGAACATGCCCAGCGACTGGCCGCGACGGCGGGCCGGAGCGTCGGCCACCACCGAGGTCAGCACCACCGGGCAGCGGATGTGCTCGTCGCCCATCCGCTCGAGCAGTGCGAACCCATCCAGTACGGGCATCCGCACATCGACGATGGCGGCGTCGAACGGCTGCTCCTCGAGCAGTATCAGCGCCTGCTCGCCGTCGGCGGCCTCCGACACCGCGTAGCCCTCGGCCGCCAGCGTGTCGCACAGCGCCAGCCGCAGGTCGGGGTGGTCGTCCACCACCAGCACTCGCGGGGTGCCGGGACGCCCCGTGATCTCCGGATCGGTGTTCACCCGCATGCCATCGACCGCAGCTGTTGCGCGATTCATCCACGATTTGCGGTATCCACCCGCCCCGAGTCGCGTAAACGCCTGCCGATAAGATGCCCCGATGCGCTCAGACGAGATCCGAAGCCGCTTCCTGGGCTATTTCACCGGCCGCGACCACCTGCGCCTGGACTCCGGCTCGCTGGTGCCGCCGGCCTGGGACACCAGCGTGCTCATCACCACCGCCGGCATGCAGCCGCTCAAGCAGTACTTCCTGGGCCTGGAGCCGCCGCCCCGGCCGCGCCTGACCAGCATTCAGAAGTGTTTTCGCACGGTGGACATCGACGAGGTGGGGCGGACCGCCCGCCACCTGACCTTCTTCGAGATGCTGGGCAACTTCTCGATCGGCGACTACTTCAAGCCGCTGGCGGTGGCCTCGGCGTTCGAGCTCTCCGATCTCCGCCGACGGTTTCGGACTGGATCCGGACAAGATCTGGATCAGCGTCTACCGCGGCGACGAGCAGGTGCCGGCCGACGAGGAGGCGATCAGCCTGTGGCGCGAGATCGGCATCCCGGCCGAGCGGATCGTGCAGCTGGGCGGCGATAACTTCTGGCAGGCGGGCCCGGTGGGGCCGTGCGGGCCGTGTTCGGAGCTCTACTACGACCGCGGCGAGCGGCTCGGCTGCGGCCGTCCGGAGTGCGCACCGGGCTGCGACTGCGACCGCTTCCTGGAGTTCTGGAATCTGGTCTTCATGCAGTACAACATGCTGGACGGCGGCAGATTGGAGCCGCTGCCCCGGCCCAGCATCGACACCGGCTCGGGCGTCGAGCGGGTGGCCGCGCTGGTGCAGGGCACCGACACGGTGTTCGAGACCGACATCTTCGCCGGCGTGATCGAGGCCGTGTGCGGCTGGAGCGGGGCGACCATGGGCGGCGACGATCCGGCCCAGGCCAAGTCGCTGCAAGGTGATCGCAGACCACGGCCGCGGCATGGCCTTCCTGGCCACCGACGGCGTCGAGCCCGACCGCGAGGGGCGCGGCTACGTGCTTCGCCGGATCATCCGCCGGGCCGTCCTGCACGGCTCCCGGATCGGCCTGGATGAGCCATTCCTGGCCCGCCTGCACGGGAGGGTGGTGGAGCTGATGGGCGACGCCTATCCCGAGCTGCGGCGCGATGCCGACCGGGTGGCGGCGGTGCTCGAGGCCGAGGAGACGCGGTTTGCCGGCACGCTGGAGACCGGCGGCCGGATGCTGGACGAGATCCTGGCCCGGGGCGGCGACGTGTCGGCCGACGATGCCTTCCAGCTGCACGACACCTACGGCTTCCCGTTCGAGCTGACCGCCGAGATCGCCGCCGAGCGCGGCCGCTCGGTGGACGAGGCCGGCTTCGCCGAGCTGATGAACGAGCAGCGCCAGCGGGCGCGGGCCGCGGGCGCCTCTCGGCCGGCCGACGACGCCGGCGTTTTTGCCCGGGAGGCCGGCTTCACCAGCGAGTTCGTGGGCTACGAGTCGCTGGATGTGACCACCCAGGTGGGGGCGCTGCGGGAGGCCGGCGACGGCACGCTGTGGGTGAAGCTGCGCGAGTCGCCGTTCTACGCCCGCGGCGGCGGCCAGGTGGCCGACGCCGGCTGGATCGAGTCGGAGACCGCTCGTGCCGCCGTCGAGGATGTGATCCGGCTGGACGACGATCAACTGCTGGTCGTGCGCCCGGAGCGCGGAGAGCTGCACCAGGGTGATCGCGTGCGGGCCCGGGTGGACGCGGCCCGCCGCCGCCCGACCATGGCCAACCACACCGCCACCCATCTACTTCACCGCGCGCTGCGCGGGGTGCTGGGCGAGCACGTCACCCAGGCCGGCTCCTACGTCGGTCCGGACAAGCTGCGTTTCGACTTCCGCCACCCGGCGCCGCTGGAGCCCGAGCAGCTGGCCGCGGTCGAGCAGCGGGTGAACGACGACGTGGTCGCCAACCACCCCCTGCACACCTTCATCACCACCCAGGATCACGCCCGCCAGCTGGGGGCCATGATGCTCTTCGGGGAGAAGTACGGCGAGCACGTGAGGGTGGTCGAGGTGGACGGCATCTCCCGCGAGCTATGCGGCGGCACCCATGTGCGCTCGACGGCCGAGGTGGGCCCGTTCGTGGTGCTGCGCGAGACCAGTTCCTCGCAGGGCGTGCGCAGGATCGAGGCCATCTCCTCGGCGGTCGCCCTGGAGCACCTGCGAAGCCGAGCCCGGGATGCCGACCGGTTGGCTGCCGAGTTGGCCGAGCGCGACACCGAGCTGCGCCGGCTGCGTACCCGCGGCGGCGGCCTGGGGCCGGACTCGGCGAACGGCGAGGCCGAGCTTGTCGCCTCCGCGGTCGAGCTGGGCGGGGTGCAGGTGGTGGCGGCAGCCATCGAGGGCGTCGACTCCGAGTCGCTGCTTCGCACCTCCGACCGGCTGAAGGCGCGGCTGGGGCCGGCTGTGGTGGTGCTGGGCAGCTCGTCCGGCGGCAAGGTGCATCTGGTGGCCAGCGTCGATCAATCGGCCGTCGATCGCGGGCTGTCGGCCGTGGAGGTGATCCGCCAGGTGGCGCCGATCGTGGGCGGCGGCGGCGGCGGCCGACCGACCATGGCCCGGGCCGGCGGCAGCGAACCGGCCGGGCTGGAACAGGCTGTGGCCCAGGCCAAGGCGTTGGTGCTGGAGAAGCTCGGCGCGGCATGAGGGTGCTGGCACTGGACTACGGGCGTGCGCGCACGGGACTGGCCGTGTCGGACGCCACCGGCACGCTGGCCCGCCCGGTGGGGGTCGTCACCCGCGTGCGCTCCAAGGCCGGCCGGGCTGAGCTCCTGCGCAGGATCCGCGAGTTGGAGCCAGAACGTGTGGTGGTGGGGATGCCGATCACCCTGCGCGGCCAGCGCGGTCGTCAGGCGGGCGAGACCGAGGCCTTCGTGGCCGAGCTGCGGGCCGTCTGCCCGGTGCCGGTGGAGACGCTGGACGAGCGTTATACGACCGCCCTGGCCGTTCGTCTAAACGGCACCGATGATGATGCGGTGGCTGCCGCCCACCTGCTCAAGGGGTATCTGGAGCGATTCGCCGGCTGATCCTCCTCGTCTGCCTGGTGGCCGCGGTCGTTGTCGTCGTGTCGGAGGCGCGCGGCATCTTCGCCTCCACCACGAAGCCCGGCGCCGACCCGCACGGCGCGGCGCTGAGCGTGGTCATCCCGCGCGGCACCGACGCGGCCGGGATCGCCGACATCCTGGCCACGGCCGGGGTGATCACCGACGCCGGGCGCTTCCGGGACTACGCCAAGGCGCAGGGCGAGGGCTCGGACTTCCACGCCGGCACCTACGCGATCCGGGCCGGCACCGACTGGGACGCCATCATGTCCCGCCTGGATGCCGGGCCGGTGCCGATCGCGACGCACAAGCTGCTGATTCCGGAGGGCTTCCGAAACACCCAGATCGCGGCCCGGCTGCCGTCGGTCGGGATCAACCCGAGGGCGTGGACGAAGGCGGTCGAGCAGGCGGTGCCGCCGCCCGGCTTCGGCCACCACCAGAACATGGAGGGGTTCATGTTCCCGGCCACCTACTCGGTGACCAGGCACGAGCCGGCGACGCTGCTGGTCGCCCAGCAGCTGGCGGCCTTCCGCGACAACTTCGCCCAGGTCAGCCTGACCTACGCGCGGTCGAAGAACTTGACGCCCTATGACGTGCTGATCATCGCCTCGATGATCGAGCGCGAGGCCCGCACGCCGGGCGATCGGGCCAAGGTGGCGGCGGTCATCTACAACCGGCTGGCGCGCGGCATGGCGCTTGGCATCGACGCCACCATCCTCTACCACCTGGGGTCATGGTCGGCGGTCATTCACCAGAGCGACATCGACAGCCTGGAGCCGTACAACACCCGCCGCCACACGGGGCTCCCGCCCACCCCGATCTGCGACCCCGGGCTGGCCTCGATCCAGGCGGCTGCACACCCGGCGCATGTCGGCTACCTGTACTACGTGGCCATCCCGGGCAAGGCGGCCATGTACTTCACCTCGAGCTACGCGGCGTTCAAGGCACATGGGGGGTGAGCGGCGGCGGGCGGCGGTGATCGGGCACCCGGTCGCGCACTCCCGTTCGCCGCACATGCACAACGCCGCCTACCGAGCGCTGGGCATGGACTGGAGCTACGAGGCGGTGGACGTGGCACGCGGCGACCTGGAGGCGTTCGTGCGCGGCATGGCGCAGGCCGGCTATGCCGGGATCAACGTCACCATTCCCCACAAGCGGGCCGTGCTGGGGCTGTGCGACGAGGTGGCGCCGGCCGCGGCCCGGGCCGGATCGGTGAACACGATCCTGGTCGGCGACGATGGCCGGCTGACCGGGCACTCGACGGACGGGCGCGGGCTTGTGTGGGCGCTGGGCGACATCCAGCCAACGACTGCCCTGGTGCTCGGGTCGGGAGGTGCTGCGCGGGCTGCGGTGGAGACGCTGAAGGATGCTGGCTGGTCGGTGCGGGTCTCGGCCCGCAATCAGAACGCCGCGCGCGACCTCGACGCCGAGCGGGAGACCTGGCCGGCCCGACGGGCGGCGCCGCTGGTGGTCAACGCCACCCCCATCGGGCAGGTCTGGGACCCGGCGGACATGCCGATCGCTCCGTGGTTGATCGAGCTCGGGGCGACCGTCTGCGACCTGGCCTACCGCGGCGATGGCGACCCGACGCTGCTGTGTCTGGCGGCCGCAGCCCAGGGGGCCCATGTGGTGGACGGCCTGGAGGTGCTGATCGGCCAGGGCATCTACGCGTTCGAGCTGCTGACCGGCCGGCCGGCGCCGGTCGAGGTCATGCGATCGGCCGCCCGAGCCTGAAGGGCCGCGAATCCGTGAACGGCGCCCGCCCCAGCATCAGATCGACCGCCAGCCGGGCGGAGCCGGCGCCGGTCAGGATGCCCTGGCTGCCGTGGCCGGCGCACACGGTTACGTGCTCGTCCATGCGGTCGATGTAGGGAAGGCCGTCGGGCGAGCTGGGGCGCAGGCCGCTCCAGGTGGCCACCACCTCGCGGGCGCGCACTCCCGGCACCAGCTGGCAGGCCCGCGCGGCGATCTGCTCCACAGCCGCCGCGCTCTCCGCTCCCTCGTGCAGGCCGGCCGACTTGGAGCCGCCCAGCAGCACACCGCCGCCGGCCGCCTGGTGGGCGATCAGGCGATGGGCGGGCCGGGCGCCGGTCTCGGGGATAACGCCGCTTCCCAGCTCCTCGACGGTGATCCCGCGCCCGGGCGGAGGGCCGATGGGGAGCTGCCAGCCGGCCTCGATCACGATCCGCCGGAGCAGCGGCGGGCCGGGCGCGGTGACGGCCAGCCAGCCGCGCACCGGTCGCACGGCCAGGTCGTGTCCCAGCCAGCCGGCCAGCCGGCGCGTCCAGGCGCCGGCGGCCAGCAGCACCTGCTCGGCGTGCAGGGTGCCGGTGTCGGTGACGACCGCGCAGCCGTCCTTGGCGGTCTCCAGCCGGCGCACCTCGACGGCGGTGCGGATCTCCGCCCCGGCGGCCGCTGCGGCGGCGGCCTGGGCGGCGGTCAGGGTGGGGGCGTGCACGCGCCAGCCGTCCCCCAGCAGCAGGCCGCCCAGCGCCAGGGCGGAAAGCTGCGGCTCGGCCTCGCGCACACGGTCGGCGTCCAGGAACTGCGCCTCCGGCGCCGTCGCGGTGGCCAGTTCGGCCACCTCCTCGGGGGCGGTGGCGATGACCAGCGTGCCGATGTCGCCCGCATCCAGGGCGAAGTGCGCCTCGGTCTGCTCGGATAGCTCGCGGTAGGCCGCGGTGCTGGCCCGCCACAGGGGCTCCAGCTCCGGCTCTCGGGGGGGCGAGATGATGCCGTTTGAGGCGCCGGACGCGCCCGAGGCCAGGGCGCCGCGCTCCAAGAGCGTCACCTGCGCGCCGGCCCGAGCCAACTCGAGGGCGGCCGCGGTGCCCACCACGCCGCCCCCGATCACGATCACATCCGGCATGGCGGCACCCTACAGAACACCCGCTGTTGCGCCGATAGCCGGGATATGGAGACGGCGCTTCCACTGGCGGGGGTCGGGTTCGCCCTGGGTTGGCCGCTGGAGATGCTGATCCAGCGCTTCCCCAAGGGCGAGGGGAGCGCGCCTTCCAGCCGCCGCCGGTGGGTGGTGGCGGCGATCACCGCGGTGCTCTTCGCCGCGCTGGCCCTGCGCATCGGCTTTCACCCGCAGCTGGCGCCGGCGCTTCTGATCACGGCGCTGGTGGTGCCGGCCTCGGCCATCGACATCTCCCACCGGATCATCCCCAACGCCATCAACCTGCCGGGTGCGGTGGCCGTGTTCGCGGTGGCCGTGGCGGCCCAGCCGGATCGTTGGTGGGAGTTCCTGGCCGGCGGCCTGGGCGCGGCGCTCTTCCTCGGCCTGGCCTGGATCGTCTACCCAAAGGGCATGGGCGCCGGTGACGTCAAGCTGGCGCTGATGACCGGGCTGGGTGTGGGCAAGTACGCGCTGATCGCGCTCTTCGCCGGCTTCGTGCTGTCGCTGGTGCCGTCCATCGTGCTCCTGATGGCGCAGGGCGTGCGCGGCCGCAAGGCCACCTTCCCCTTCGGGCCGTTCCTGGCCGCAGGTGCGGTGATCGCGCTGCTGTGGGGGCCGCAGCTGTGGTCGCTGTGGCTCACCGGCCACGCTTAGGGAACCTTCCGGGTCCCTTGCGCGTCACAGGGACATGAAGCTCGCTGCAATCCTCGTGGTGGCCGGGGCGCTCGTGGTCGGCGCGTGGACGCTGGGTACGAGTTCATCCAGCCATCGATCCACGCTGACCCCGACCGATAGACGGATTCAGGCGGTGGCGCTGCATATCGCGCGCGAGCTGGGCGACAGATCGCCGACCAGGATCGCTTGGGTGGCCAGCCGGCACCGGGCGGCCGAGCGGGTCGCCAGTGGCGACTGGGTGGATACGAACCAGCCCGTGTACCTGGTGGCGCTGCGCGGCCGGTTCATCGACCGCATGGCGTCGGTCCCGCCGGGCGGCAAGCCGCCCCGGGGGACGGTGCTGACCCTGGCCCTGGACCGCACGCATCTCAGCGTGCTGGATCTCGGGCTCTCGGGCCGCTGGCCCAGGCTGTCAGAGCTCGGGCCGGTGCATGCGATCACACAGGGGGCGGCCGCGACGCGCTGACCCAGCGCCGCTGGGCGTGCCAGCGGTGGATCGTGCGCCGGCTGGGAGCGTGTGCCGAGCAGTTCTGGCCCGCCAGCAACTGGCCGACCGCGCCGACCCCGGCGTGCGGGCTCGCTCCACCGGCGAACCGCCGCTCGAGTGCCGCGCGCAGCTCCGGCCAGGCGTAGCTGCCTGGCCGTCGCCGCGCAGGCTTCTCGCGCAGCGAGGCGATGTGGGCGGTCAGCGCCTTGCTGCGGCTGGCCGTCATGCAGCCATGGGCCGACCACAGCCGCTCCAGCGTGAGCACGAAGTCGCGCCCGCCGCGCATGGTCTGGAACTCGCGGCTCGCGTGCTCCGCGCACAGCCACACCTGGACGCCGTGGGTCAGCCGCAGCTGCTGTGTGCGCCCGCGGGTTCGGTCCACGCAGATCGCGCACACCTGCTGCTTCGCCGGAACGCCCCGGGCCTTGTACAGCGTCGCCACGTATGCCATGCGGGGAGTCTGGCCGGACGGGTGTCATGTGTGGGTCACGACCCGTGCCAAGATCGTCACACAACACAAGTGGCACTACCGAGCACCGACAAGTGGCGCACGGTGCTCAGCACATCGCGCAAGTGGCACTCGGCGGCATCGACAAGTGGCGAGCGAGGCTCGTTGTACCGCCCAAGTGACACTCAGTCGCACTGACAAGTGGCGGGACCACGGCGAGATATCACAGCTCGGCGTCGCGTGCGCTTCTGGTGTGCGGCGAACTGAAGAGGAGCGGCGCCGGCTACGAGTGTGAGCCGCGGCTCGCCACGAGACCGTTCGCCACCTCGCTGGCCACGGCGACGGCGTGGTCCGTGCCGAAGGTGGCCGCGGGGCCGATTACCACCACCTGGTAGCGGCCGACTAGGAAGGTGACGCTGGTAGCCGGCGGGCCCGCCATCAATGCACCCTGGATCGCCGGCGTGACCGCGACCGGGCGGTTGTCGGTGCAGTCTGTACACACCGAGCTGAGCTCCCGGATGAAGGACTGGTCGACGACGCCGGGCGGCCCTTTTTCCTCGACGACGCGCAGCACACCGAAGGGCGACGACTGGCCGTACTGGAGGGTCACAACCGGCTGGTCCGCCGGCGAATGTGCCGGGTCGGAGACGAACACGTACGACGGCGTTCCTGCATCGGCGGGCACGGCCGCCGGGAAGGGGAGGGTCGCCGGGGAGGGCCGTTTGTCGACCGCGACCGTCTTCATCCCGTCCACGTGGGACGCCGACCACAGGAACGGTTCGCCCGCGGTCGGCGGTGCCGCCTGTCGACGTCCCTCGGCGACTAGCACAATAACGAGGCACGCTGCCAGCGCACTGCCCAGCCATCTCATGTTCAGTGGACGCCTGCCGTTGTCCGAAAGTTTCCCGCCGCAGCGCGTTACAGCGCCGCAAACCGGAACCGCGGCGGCCTCGTCCCGACCGCGATCAGGTGCACGTAGCTCCCATCAGCCGCAGCGGTGGCGAGGTCGAGCCGGTAGGGCGTCGAGTCGGGCAGTACGAACACGAAGCGGCTGTCGAGGCTCAGCGTGGCATCCAGGTTGCGAGTGACCGGGATCGTCGGGTGCACCCGGTGCAAGCGGACAAGGAGCACGCCGCCGGTCCAGAACTGCCCCACGTAGAAGATGCAGAAGGCGTGCTTTGGGCAGGAGTAGCGGCTGGCTCGATACTCAGCCAACAGGCGATCCTTCGTCGCCATATCCAGCACCGGCCGGTTGGGCTCGGTAAGACCGGTGGACGCCAGCCGGACTGCATGCGACGACCCGCCGCCAAAGCACCCGCTGACCACGAGTCCGACGAGGGTGCCAAGCGCGAGGTGCTGAGAGGCGCGTCGCACCCTCGTAGGACGATTCCACCGGGCCGCAAGTTCGCCGCGGGTCCGCGCCGCGCGGCGCGACACGCCCTCCCGCGTGCGCGCCGCGCGACGCAGACCGCCCCCTCCGGCGATCTGCCCGTTGCCTACCCCGGCTAACGTCGGCACGAACGTCGTGCAAGCATGCGGGCATCGAAGCAGACGACACCACGATCCGCACCGAGCGCCTGGAACTGACCTCGCTGACCGTCGACGACGCCGACGAGATGGCCGGCGTGCTCGCCGATCCGCGCCTGCACGAGTTCATCGGCGGCGGGCCCGACTCGCCAGCCGAGTTGTGCGAGCGGTACCGCCGGTGGGTCGCCGGCCCCGGCGACGAGCGCACCGAGTGGCTGAACTGGATCGTGCGCACGCGGCAAGATGGAGCCGCCGCCGGCGCGGTGCAGGCGACTGTGGAAACCGCGCCGGACGGCAGCCGCGGCGCTGACGTGGCGTGGGTGATCGGCGTCGCCTGGCAGGGACGTGGCTACGCCTCTGAGGCCGCCAGCGCGCTCGTCGGGTGGCTGCGAGGCCGCGGTATCGACGACATCAGCGCGAACATCCACCCCGACCATCACGCCTCCGCTGCCGTAGCCCGCCGGGCCGGCCTGCGACCGACAGACGAGCAGCACGAGGGCGAGACGGTGTGGCGATCGGGCGGACAGCCGCCCCGCCGCCGTCCCCCTCGGTAGGCTCTGGGCCATGTCGCTCAGCTACGTCACCGCCGGGGAATCCCACGGCCCCGGCCTGACCGTCGTCATCTCCGGCCTGCCGGCCGGCCTTGAGCTCGACCACGAGCTGATCCGGGCAGACTTGGCCCGCCGCCAGGCGGGCTACGGCCGCAGCCCTCGCCAGAAGCTGGAGACCGACGACGTGGAGCCGCGCGGCGGCCTGCGCCATGGGCGCACGCTGGGCAGCCCGCTTGCATTCTTCATCCAGAACCGAGACCACCAGAACTGGCTGGCCCCGATGAGCGCCTGGCCGGTGCGCGAAAGCGAGCTCGAGCAGTACGGCTGGCGCGGCCGACCTGTGTCGCTGCCGCGGCCCGGGCACGCCGACCTGGCCGGCGTCCTCAAGTACGGCCACGACGACGTGCGAAACGTGCTGGAGCGGGCCAGCGCCCGCGAGACGGCGGCCCGGGTGGCGGCCGGCGCGGTCGCCAAGGCGCTCATCCGCACGATCGGGATCGAGGTGCGAAGCCACGTGCTGCAGGTCGGCTCGGTGCGGGCGACGCCGCCGGCCTGGCTCTCGGTGGACGATTTCGAGCGTGCCGAGTCCTCGCAGGTGCGCTGCATCGACCCCGCCGCCGAGGCCGCCATGATCGCCGAGATCGAGGCCGCCAAGGCCGAGCGCGACACGCTGGGCGGGGTCACCGAGGTGCGCGCCTTCGGCGTGCCGCCCGGGCTCGGATCGCACGTCTCCGCCGACCGCCGGCTGGACGGCCGGATCGCCGCCGCCATGCTCTCCATCCAGTCCGCCAAGGGGGTCGAGATCGGTGACGCGATCGCCTCGGCCGCCCGCCGCGGATCCAGCGTGCACGACGAGATCTTCCACTCCGACGAGCTCGGCTACCACCGCCAGTCCGACCGCGCCGGCGGCCTGGAGGGCGGCATGACCAACGGCGCTGACCTCGTCGTGCGCACCATCTGGAAGCCGCTGCCGACGCTCATGCGGCCGCTGCGAAGCGTGGAGTTGGGTAGCCACGAGCCGCGCGAGGCGCATGTCGAGCGAAGCGACGTGACGGTGCTGCCGGCGGCCGCGGTGGTGGCCGAGGCGGCACTGGCGTTCGAGCTGGGCCGGGCGGCGCTCGAGAAGTTCGGGGGCGACGCGCTGGTCGATTTCACAGCCGCCCACGCCGCCTACATGGACCGCATCAGCTCGGCATGATCCCCGGGCCGTACCGAAACGTTGCCCTAATCGGCTTCATGGGGGCCGGCAAGACCACCGCCGGCACCCGCCTGGCCGAGCGCCTGGGCTGGCGGTTCGTGGATGCAGACTCCGTCATCGAGCGCGACCAGGGCGAGTCGATCACGGCCATCTTTGACCGCCTGGGCGAGTCCGGTTTCCGCGAGATCGAGGAGCGGGTGGTGGCCGACCTGCTGGCCGAGACCAATGCGGTGATCGCCCTGGGCGGTGGCGCGGTGGGCTCGCCGGTGACCCGCGAGCGGCTGCGCGAGGGCTCCTACACGGTGCTGCTGGACGTGTCCCCGCAGGTGGCCTGGCGGCGGGTGGAGGCCGAGGCCGGCGACCGCCCGCTGGCCCGCGAGGCGGAGGCCTTCCGAGCGCTGTACGAGTCCCGGCGGGCCACCTACGCCGCGGCCGCCGACGCGCTGGTGGACGCCGACGAGGTGCACGGCGACGAGCCGATGCTGGTGCCGCTGGCTCGCACCGGCGCGCTGTTCGAGCTGCCGCGGCTGATCGGCGCTCGGCGGGCTGCGCTGATCGCCGATCGCGACGTGCTGCGGGTGGTTGGAAAGCCGTTCGACCCCTTCGTCACCGTCCGCCTGCCGGCCGGCGAGGCGGCAAAGACGGTGGCTGTGGCCCGCCAGGCCTGGCGCCGGCTGGCCGACCTGGGGCTGGAACGGGGCGACGTGGTGGTGGCCCTGGGCGGCGGCGCCGCCACCGATCTGGGCGGCTTCGTGGCCGCCACCTACCTGCGTGGTGTGGCCTGGATCGCCGCGCCCACGTCGCTCCTGGCGGCGGTGGACGCCGGCATCGGCGGCAAGACCGGGATCGACCTGCCGCAGGCCAAGAACTTCATCGGCGCCTTCCATCAGCCCGAGTGGGTGGTGGCCGACCCCGGCGTGCTGGACACGCTGCCGCTGCGCGAGTGGGCGTGCGGCTTCGCCGAGGTGGTCAAGGCCGGCCTGCTGGCCGGCGGCCGGCTGTGGAAGCTGGTGCGCGAGTGGCAGCCCGGCCGCGGCACGCCCGAGCAGCGGCTGGAGCTGATCCGCCGCAGCGCCGCCTACAAGGCCCGCATGGTGGCAGCCGACCCGCTCGAGCAGGGCATGCGGGCGGCGCTCAACCTCGGCCACACGATCGGCCATGCGGTGGAGACGGCGGGCGGCCACAAGGCCTACGCGCACGGCGAGGCCGTGGCCATCGGCCTGCTGCCGGCGCTGTGGCTGTCGGCCCAGGCCTGCGGGCTGGATCCGGCGCTGGAGAATGAGGTGCGCGAGCTCTTGGAGCATCACGGCCTGCCCACCGTGGCCCGCGGCGTCAGCGCCGAGACGGTGCTGGAGGCCATGACCCGCGACAAGAAGGTGCGCGACGGCCGCATCCGCTTCTCGCTGCTCGAGGCTGTCGGCCAGCCGGTGATCGGCATCGACCCCGGCGACGAGCTGGTGCGCGAGGCGGTGTCGCGCGCGATCGCCGCCTGACCCTGCCCGCCCCGGGCGGCGGACGTCTGCGATCCGCCGCCCGGGCCGCGGGCTCTGCCTGACTCCCTAGGGTCAGGACAGCGGACCCGGAAAGCTCGGTCCGTGCGCCGCAGTCTCCTCCTCGAAGATTGAGCTGATGGTGGGTTTTCGGTAACGATCGTGTGACGATCTGCGCCGCCCGCCACCCGGACTTTCACGGTTCGCCGGTCGAGTAACCTCTCGCAAATGCAGGTGGCAGTCCTGAACGGTGTCAACCTGAATATGCTCGGGCAGCGTGACCCCGACGTGTACGGCGACTTCACCCTGGACCAGCTCGAGACCCAGATCTATGCCTGGGCATCGGATCTGGCCATGGGCGTGCGCTGCACGCACACCAACTCCGAGGGCGAGTACGTGGACATGATCCACGAGGCCTGCGGCGACGCCGACGGCATGATCGTGAACCCCGGCGCCTGGACGCACTACAGCTACGCCATCCGCGACGCGCTGGAGATCTTTACGGGGCCGGTGATCGAGGTGCACCTGTCTGACATCGGGTCGCGGGAGCAGTGGCGCCGGCACTCGGTGATCGCCGACGTGGTCAGCCACCGCATCACCGGCAGCGGACCTGAGGGCTACCACGACGCCCTCAAGCGGCTGGTGGAGGCCGGGTGAGCTACCCGGAGCGGATCCAGGGCGTGCGTGAGGCGCTGGAGGGGGCCGGCGCGGAGGCGCTGATCGTCTCCAATCTGGTCAACGTGCGCTACCTGACCGGGTTTGCCGGCTCAAACGCGGTGGTGATCGTGGCGGGCGACGCCGCGACGTTCCTGACCGACTTCCGGTACGTCACCGCCAGCCAGCCGATCGGCGCCTTCATGCAGGTCGAGATGGCCGATCGGGAGGCGCTTCGGTATACGGCGGAGCACCTGTCCGAGCTGACCGGCGGGGCGGCCCGGGTGGGCTTCGAGGCCGCCCATCTGAGCGTTGCTGCACACGCCGTGCTGGCGGACGCCAACCCGGACGTCGAGCTCGTTTCCACCCGCGGTGCGGTCGAGCGCCTGCGGGTGATCAAGGAGCCCGCCGAGCAGGAGGCGGTGCGCCGCTCGGCTGCCCTGCTCGAGGGCGTCTATCGGACGCTGGCGGAGGAGGGCCTGGAGGGCCGCCGGGAGGTGGATGTGGCCTGGCGCGTGCGCGAGCTGCTGCACGAGGCGGGCGCGCAGGGGCTGTCGTTCGAGACCATCGTCGCCTCGCATGAGCGCGGCGCGCTGCCGCACGCGGTGCCGACCGAGGCGGTGATCGGCTCCGGCACGCTGGTCACCATCGATCTCGGCTGCATGCTGGACGGCTACGCATCGGACTGCACGCGCACATTTGCGGTCGGCCAGCCGGACTCCGAGCTGCGGGCGATCTACGACGTGTGCCTGGAGGCGCAGCTGGCGGCCATGGCGGCCATCCGCCCGGGCCTCGAGGGAGCCGACGCCGACGCGGTCGCCCGCGACATCATCTCCGGCGCCGGCTACGGCGATCGCTTCGGGCATGGGCTGGGCCACGGGGTCGGGCTGGACATCCATGAGGAGCCGCGGCTCTCGGCGTCCTCGTCCGCAACCCTGGAGACCGGCATGGTCGTCACAGTGGAGCCGGGCATCTACCTGCCCGACCACGGTGGGGTGCGGATCGAGGACCTGGTGATCGTGACGGCCGACGGCTGCGAGCGCCTGACCATGTACCCCAAAGAGCTCACAATCCTGTGACCTCTCTAGACTGACCCAGGATGATCTCCACAAACGAGTTCAAAAACGGCATGCACATCGCGCTGGACGGGATCGTCTACCGGATCGTCGATTTCCAGCACGTCAAGCCCGGCAAGGGCGGAGCCTTCGTGCGCACCAAGCTGAAGGGCCTGGAGTCCGGCTCGGTGATCGACCGCACTTTCCGGGCGGGCGAGAAGATGCAGCGCGTGCACACCGAGGTGACCAACGTCAGCTACCTGTACAACGACGGCTCCGACGTGGTGCTGATGGACGCTGAAAGCTTCGAGCAGATCCACCTGCCGCTGGCCAGCCTGGCCGACGAGCTGCGCTTCATGAAGGAGAACGACACCGTCCAGCTGCTGCTGGTGGACGGCAAGCCGTCCTCGCTGCAGCTGCCGGCGGCGGTCGAGCTGGAGGTGACAGAGACCGAGCCTGGAGTCAAGGGCGACACCGTCTCCAACGTCACCAAGCCGGCCACCCTGGAGACGGGCGCGGTGGTGCAGGTGCCGCTGTTCGTGGAGCCCGGCGAGCGGATCCGGGTGGACACCCGCGAGGCCCGCTACATCTCGCGGGCGTGAGCCGCCCATGACGCGCTTGATCGACACCACGGTGCGGCTGCTCTCCCAGCAGCCGATGGCGGCGGCGGTGTCTACCGCGCGCGTGCTGGAGATCGCAGAGCTGCTCGATGGGGCCGGCTTCGCGGCGCTCGAGGTGAGCGGGGGCGGCTGTTTCGACGCGGCCGTCAAGCGCGGCGTGGAGAGCCCCTGGGAGCGGATCCGCGGGCTGCGCGTGCGCTGCCGCAAGACGCCGCTGCAGATGGCACTGCGCGGGCGCTTCCTGGTCGGCACGCGACCGGTGTCCGACGATCTGGTACGCCGCTTCATCCTGTGCGCGGCCGAGAGCGGGATCGAGGTGTTCCGGCTGCACGACCCGCTGAACGATGTCGAGAACCTGGCCGGGGCGGCCTCCGCTGTGCGGAGGCGGGTGGCAAGCTGTACGCCGGGCTGGCCTTCTCGGGCCACATGGCCAACCTGGAGCGGGTGGTCGAGAAGGCCAAGCGGCTGGCCGACCTGGGCGCCGATCACGTCGTTCTGCACGACCCCGCCGGGGCGCTTGATCCGGGCACCTGCGGGCGCGTGGTGGCCCGGCTGGCCGAGGCCTCCGGCGTGCCGGTGGCGCTGTACTGCCAGGGCACGGGAGGCCACGCGCTGGCGATGGCGGTGGAGGCGGCCCGAAACGGCGCCGAGCCGATCGCAACGGCGGCCCATCCGGTGGCCAGCATCCTGAACCGGGTCGCCGGCGAGGTGCTGTGCGAGGCCATGGACGGGCTGGACGTGCCGCACGGGATCGACCTGGAGGCGGCCTGGCGGGTGTCGCGGGCGATCGACGAGCACATCACCTCGCACATGCCGGCGCTGCCCGTGCCGCCCCGCATCACCCTGCGCACGGCCTACAACCGGGTGCCGGTGGGCGTCGTCACAGAGCTTGACGCGCGGCTGCGGCATGCCGGCGCCGGCGACCGCCTGGACGAGGTGCTGGACGAGTTGGCGCGCGTCCGCGAGGACTGCGGGATGCCCCCGCTGGCCCAGCCGATCGGCGGCATCCTGACCGGCCAGGCGCTCCGCCATGTGCTCTCGGCCAGGCGCTGGGCGGATGCCTCGGACGACATGTTGACGCTGCTTGCCGGCGGCTACGGCAAGCCGCCGCTGCCGATCGCCGAGCCGGCCCGGGAGCTGGTCGAGAGCGCGGCGGCGCCGGAGCCGCCGCCCGAGCCCGACCTGGATCAGCTGCGCGAGCAGACCGCCGCCTCCAGCGAGGAGGATCTGCTGCTGGTGGCGCTGTTCGGGGCCGAGGCCGAGCGGCTCTTGGAGACGCTTCGAAACCGCGGCGAGCGGGCCTCCGAGCGGACCGCCGCCGGCCCCGAGCAGTCAGAGCGGATCCAGGAGCTGATGCGGCTGGTCGAGAGCTCCGACGTGGCCGAACTGACGCTGGAGGACGGGTCGCTTCGGATCACCGTGCGAAAGCAGGGTGACCGCCCGCCGGCCCCAGTGGCGGCGCCGGCCGAGGCCGAGACTGCGGCCGACAACGGCGGCGGGGGAGAGCGCCCGGCGGTGTCCACCGCGTTCAAGATCGAGTCGCCCATGGTCGGCACCTTCTACCGCTCGTCGGCTCCCAACACGGCGCCCTTCGTGCAGGAGGGCGACACGGTCGAGAAGGGCCAGACGCTGTGCATCCTGGAGGCCATGAAGCTCTTCAACGAGCTCAAGTCCGACCACACGGGCGTGATCCGGCGGATCCTGGTCGCCAACGCCGAACCGGTGGAGTACGGCCAGCCGCTGTTCGAGCTCGAGCCGGCCTGATGCTGCGCAGGGTGCTGATCGCCAACCGCGGCGAGGCCGCCGTGCGCCTGATCCGCGCCTGCCACGACCTGGACATCGAGGCGGTGGCTGTGTACTCGACCGGCGATCGCGACGGCCTGTGGCTGGATCAGGCCGACCACAGCGTGTGCATCGGTTCGCACCTGGCTGCCGACAGCTACCTGAACATCCGAAACCTGATCGGCGCCGCCGAGATCACCGGCTGCGACGCCGTCCACCCCGGCTGGGGGTTCCTGGCCGAGAACGCGGCCTTCGTCCGCGCCTGCACCGACAACGACCTGGTGTTCGTCGGCCCGCCCGCGGAGGCGATCGAGCATGATGGGCGACAAGAGCCGGGCCAAGCAGACCATGCGGGAGGCCGGCGTGCCGCTGGTGCCGGGGTCGGCGGACCGCCTGGCGAGCCCCGCCGAGGCCGCCCAGCTGGCCGCCGAGCTGGACTACCCGGTGCTGCTCAAGGCCTCCGCCGGCGGCGGCGGCAAGGGTATGCGGCTGGTCACCGAGCCGGACGAGCTGGACGACGCCTACCGGCTGGCGTCGGCCGAGGCCGAGGCCTCCTTCGGCGACGGCGGCCTGTACCTGGAGCAGGCCATCGTCGACCCCCGCCACGTCGAGATGCAGGTGCTGGCCGACGGCCAGGGCGGCGTGCTGGTGCTGGGCGAGCGCGACTGCTCGGTGCAGCGGCGTCACCAGAAGCTGATCGAGGAGGCGCCCTCGCCGGCGCTGGCGCCCGAGCTGCGGGCGCAGATGGCCGAGGCGGCGCGGCTGGCCTGCGTCGGCTGCGACTACGTCAACGCCGGCACCGTCGAGTTCCTGCTGGACGCCGAGGGCGGCTTCTACTTCATCGAGATGAACACCCGCCTGCAGGTCGAGCACCCGGTCTCCGAGCTGGTCACCGGGATCGACATGGCGGCCGCCCAGCTGCGCCTGGCCGGGCGGTGAGCCGCTGCCCGCGACCGGCCTGCACGAGCTGCGCGGGCACGCCATCGAGTTTCGCATCAACTGCGAGGACCCGGCGGCCGCGGGTTCATGCCGGCGGCCGGCACCGTGACGCGCTTCCGGCCGCCGCTCGGGCCGGGCGTGCGCTTCGACACGCACGCCTACGAGGGCTACAAGGTGCCGCCCTTCTACGACTCGCTGCTGGCCAAGCTGATCGTCCACGGCGAGCGATCGCGGCGCAGGCCCTGGCCCGGGCCCGCCGGGCGCTGCGCGAGCTGGAGATCGAGGGCGTGCCAACCACCCGCGGGCCTGTTCGCTCGAGATGCTGCGACGAGCCGGGCTTCGTGGCCGGCAGCTACACCACCGCCTACCTCGACGAGGCCCGCGAGCGGCTGCCGTCCGCTGGCGGAGGCGGCGTGATCCGGCGTCGGCTCCGGCGCAGGTGTCAGACGAGGCGCTGGACGTCGATCGTGCGGCGGCGCCGTGGCCAGGGTGGAGGGCGCCCGCCTCGACAGCCCCGGCCGGGTGTCGCGCGTGCTGCCGGGCCGGCGCGGGCCGGTGGAGTGGACGCTGACCGGCCGGGTGGTCGCGTTCGACGTGGACGTGGCTGCGAGCCTACGGCCAGGTGCTGCCCGAATCGGGCGCCGCAGGTGCGCGTCCGCGTGGCCGACGCATGTGGGCGTGATGACCGGCCTGCAGGTGCGCTCGGTGGACGTGACGGTGACCGGGCTGGACCGCCAGCGGGAGCCGGCCCGGTGACCCGCAGCCGCCACCAGGAGCGGCGTGGAGCCGCCTTCCTGCTCTACCAGCGCGATCTCACTGGACGCCGATCTGGACGCCCTGTACGAGGCCTACCAACGCGACAATGGCGAGCCTGTGAGCGAGTTCACGCGGGCGCATGGTGGAGGGCGTCTGGGGCGAGCGGGAGCGGCTCGACCCGGCCATCGACGGCGCCGCCGACGGCTGGAGCGCCGAGCGCATGGCGGTGCTCGAGCGCAGCATCCTGCGGCTGGCGGTGTGGGAGCTGCAGACGGGCGAGGTGCCGGCGGCGGTGGCGATCGACGAGGCCGTCGAGCTGGCCAAGCGCTACGCCTCGCCCGAGGCCGGCGTCGCTGGTGAACGGCATGCTGGGCCGGATCGCCCGCACCGAGGGGGTGGGCCGGTGAGCGAGGCCGACGAGCTGTGCAGGATCGTGGGCGACTGGATCGCGCTGCAGCGCCGCGGCTGGAGGCCGAGCGAGCTCGACTCGGCCGGGGCCACCCAGCTGCTCGAGCGGATCACCGCAGCTCGCGCACGAGGCCTGGACGAGATCGAGCGGCGCTGGAGCGGCAGGCCGACGGCGCTGGACGAGCTGATCGAGCAGTACCTGGCCGGGCTGAAGCTGTCCGGACGTGCCCGAGCTGGACGACGCCATGCACTACTCGCTGCTGTCGGGCGGCAAGCGGGTGCGCGCCGCGGCTGTGCCTGGCAGCGACCCGGGCCGGCGGCGGCGACCCGCAGCTGGCGCTGCCGGCGGCCGCCGCCATCGAGATGGTGCAGGCGTTCTCGCTGGTGCACGACGACCTGCCGGCGCTGGACGACGACAGCAGCGCCGCGGCCGGCCGACCAGCCACGTGCGCTACGGCGAGGCGGTGGCGGTGCTGGTCCGGCGACGCCCTGCTGAACGCCGCCTTCCGGCTGGTCGCAGCGGCTGGAGCGCGCCGGCCACGGTCAGGCTGGCGGTGCTGGCGGAGCTGGCCGGCGGGGTGGCCGGCATGATCGACGGCCAGTACCTGGACGTGACCGCCGCCGCGCCAGGCGACCTGGACGGCCTGCGCGCGCCTGCACCGGCTGAAGACCGGCGCGCTGATCGAGGCCTCCGTGGCCTGCGGCCTGCACGTGGCCGGCGCGGCCCCGGCCCAGCTCGAGCCCTACCGGGCCTTCGCCGGCGAGCTGGGGCTGCTCTTCCAGATCGTCGACGACGTGCTGGACGAGGGCGCGACGGCGAGCCGCCAGCTACGTTACCGCGGTCGGCGCCGAAGCGGGCCCGCGAGCTGGCCCGGGAGTCGCACGGGCGGGCGCTCGAGCTGCTTGGCGGCGGCGCCCGGCGACACGGCCGAGCTGGCCGAGCCTGACCGAGCTGATCGCCCGCCGCAGCGAATGAGCCGGCCGGCCGCACCGGCTCGACGCGGCCCTGGTCGAGCGCGGGCTGGTCGAGACCCGCAGCCGGGCCCAGGCGCTGATCATGGCCGGGCGGGTGCTGGTGGACGGTGCGCGTGGTCACCAAGGCCGGGGCGCCGACCGGCCCGGACGCCGCCCTGGAGCTGGTCGAGCCGCCCCGCTACGTGTCCCGCGGCGGCGAGAAGCTGGAGACCGCCCTGGACGCGGTTCGAGGTGGACGTGACCGGCGAGTCGCTGCCTGGACGTGGGCGCCTCCACCGGCGGCTTCACCGACTGCCTGCTGCAGCACGGCGGCGGCCCGGGTGATCGGCGCTGGACGTCGGCCGCGGCCAGCTGCACGAGCGGCTGGCCGGGCGACCCTCGCGTGAGCGTTCTGGACGGGATGAACGCCCGCAACCTGACCGCGTCGGATCTGCCCTATCGCGCCGTCCTTCGTGACCGTCGACGTGTCCTTCATCTCGCTGCGGCTGGTGCTGCCGCCGGCCGTGGCCTGCGCCCAGCCGATGTGGCGGGCGATCGTGCTGGTCAAGCCGCAGTTCGAGGCCGGCAGAGCCGATCTGCGCAAGGGCGTCGTGCGCGACCCCGATGTGCGCCGGCGGGTGGTGCAGGAATGTGTCGAGTTCGTGACAGGCGCGAGCCTGGGACGGCCCGCCGCCGTCCTCGGCGTGTGCGATTCTTCGCTTCCGGGGCCAGCCGGCAACCGCGAGTACCTGGTGTACTTCGCGGCGGCTGGGCACCCATCCGTCCAGGAGCATCCGATCGATGTCCGAGCCCAGATCGAAGCCGCCATCCGCAGTGTCTGAGGCCCCCGCCCGGGTGCGCCGGGTGGCCGTGCTCGTGCACGGCCGGCCGGAGCGGATCGGCGATGCGCCGGCCCGCCTCGAGGCGGTGGCAGCGCGGTGCGGGGTGGAGGTGGTCGAGCAGCCCTCCGACGGCGACCTGCTGGTGGTGCTGGGCGGCGACGGCACCATGCTGCGCGCGCTGCATCTGGTGATCGGCCAGACCGACGCCCTGCCTGGGCGTGAACTACGGCCGGGTCGGGTTCCTGACCGCGATCGACGGCGCCCAGTTGGAGGCCGGTCTGGAGCAGGCCTTCGCCGGCAGCTACACGGTGGTCGAGGTGCCGACGATCGTCGCCGACGACGGCAGGGAGCCGGTGATGGGCGTGAACGACATCGTGCTGACCAGCTCGCTGCTGGGCCGGATGGCGCTTCTGGAGTGGGGGGTGGACGGCGAGTCGCTGGGCGAGCTGGGCTGTGACGGCGCGATCGTGGCCACCTCCACCGGCTCCACCGCCTACAACCTGTCGGCCGGCGGCCCGGTGCTGGCCTGGGGCCTGGACGCCTTCGTCGTCTCCTTCGTCTCCCCGCACTCGCTGCACGCGCGGTCGATGGTGCTCGGCCGCCCGCACGTGCTGGACTTCACGAACCGCTCCGTCGACGTGCCGGTGCAGGTGATCGTGGATGGCCACATCTATGGCCGGCTCGAGCCCGGCGGCCGCCTGCACCTGGAGATGGGCAGCCAGCACGCCCACCTGGCCCGGCTGCAGGGCTCGTCCTTCTTCAGCCGCTACCGCGAGACGTTCTCGCACTGACATGCTGCAACCGGCTTCTAATCGAGAACCTGGCCCTGATCGAGCGGGCGGAGCTGGAGCTAGGCCCCGGCCTGAACGTGTTCACGGGCGAGACCGGGGCGGGCAAGACGATGCTGGCCCAGGCCATCGGGCTGCTGGGCGGATCGCAGCCGGGAGCGGCGCTGGTCGGGCCGCACGCGGTCGAGGCCTACGTGGAGGCGGAGCTGGAGCTGCCGGATGGCCTGCTTGACGATCCGGCGCTGGCGGCCCTGGCGGCGCTTCGGCCGGACGGCGAGGACACGCTGGTGGTCGCCCGCCGGCTCTTCTCCAATGGCCGCACGCGCGCCCTGGTGTGGGGTCGAAGCTGCGCCCGGGCCGATCTGGAGACGCTGGCCGAGCGGCTGCTCGAGGTGTCCTCCCAGCACGAGGCGCGGCGGCTGTCGCACCCGGCCCGCCAGCTGGCCCTGCTGGACGCTCACGCCGGCGCCGAGCCGGCGGTGGCCGACATGGGGGCAGCCTGGCGCTCCCTGCGCCAGGCCCAGTCCGCGGCAGCGGATGCCCGCGGGCAGGCGGCGGATGCGGCCCGCCACCGGGGCGAGCTGGAGGAGCTGGTCGAGCGGGTCGATGCGGCGGCCGTCGAACCCGGCGAGCGGGCGGCGCTGGAGGCCGAACGCGACCGCCTGCGGCATCTCGACGAGCTGATGGCGGCGGCCGGTGGTGCGGCACAGCTCCTGAATCCCGACGAGGGCGAGGGCGCGCTGGCGCTCTCCGGCCGGGCGGCCGAGCTGGTGGCCGATGGCGCGCGTTTCGAGGCCGGGTTGGCCGATGTGGCGGCCGAGCTGCGCGACGTCAGCGTGCGCCTGGAGGAGGCGGCCCGCGAGCTTCGCGGCTATGTGAACGGGCTGGAGGCCGATCCCGGCCGGCTGGAGCAGGTGGAGGCCAGGCTGGCCATGTTCGCCGAGCTGGAGCGGCGCTTCGGCGGCCCGCTGGATGGGCTTGTGGAGCGTGCCGACGACGCCCGCCGGGCGCTCGAGCTGCTGGACGCCACCGGCTCGGCGCTGGAGCAGCTGGAGGCACGGGTGGCCGAGGCCCAGGCCCGCGCCCAGTCCTGCGCGCAGGCGTTGTCTGCGGCGCGCCGGCGGGCGGCCCGCCCGTTCGCCCGCGCGGTCGAGCGCCAGCTGACCGAGCTGGGCATGCAGGGCGCGCGCTTCGCGGTGCGGCTGGAGGCGGCGGAGCTGGGCCCGCGCGGGGCGGACCGGGCCGAACTGGACGTGTCCGCCAATCCCGGGCTCGATCTGGCGCCTGTTGCCACCACCGCATCCGGCGGCGAGCTGTCGCGGATCGCGCTTGCCATCCGCATCGCCGCTCGGGCCGGCGGCGGCCCGTCCACCCTGCTGCTGGACGAGGTGGATGCCGGCGTGGGTGGGCGCACGGCCAGGGTGGTGGGCGAGAAGCTGCGCGAGCTGGCGGGCGGCGCGCAGGTGCTGTGCATCACCCACCTCCCGCAGATCGCCAGCCTGGCCGACGTCCACTTCCGGGTCGAGAAGACCGACCAGGAGCCGGTCACCACCACCGTCGAGCGGCTGGACGGTGACGCGGTGACCGAGGAGCTGGCTCGCATGCTGGGAGCCGACGCGTCCGACGAGCTGGCCCGCCAGCACGCCGAGTCGCTGCGCGCCTCCTAGCCGCCGCAGGCCTCTGTTAGCCTCTCGGCGTGGACGACGGGGTGAAGGCGGATGCAGCGCTCACGGCTGACGAGCGGGACCTGCTCGACCATATCGGCGCGACCTTCCGCGCGTTCGACCAGTTGGAGGCCTACCACCCGGCCGACCGCGAGGAGTTCGCCTTCCACGTCCACGCCCTCGGCCGGATCGTGATGTCGCGTCCGGTCATCCGCGCCCATCCCAGCCGCCTGCGGCCGGGCGGCGGGGAGTGGTCGTAGCGGCTGTTTGGGTGTAAAGCGCGCAACGATCGCCGGCCTCGCGGCTGGCGGTCTGGCTCGACGATCGGGTGGGGCACCGGGTACTGGGGTAACCGTGGGCCGGGCCCGCTGTGCCAGGCCTGCCGGTGTCGCACGTCGTGGCTGTACGCCGGCGGCTACGACCCGGAGCTCGACCCTGAGCCGCCGACGGACGACGACTTCATGGGGCATCACCCGGTTGATCTGTGTTACTGGTGTCGGCTCGACAGCGGTGGGGCGATCACGACCGAGGGCGGCGAGTTGGAAGCTGCGCTCGCTTGTCGGTCATCTGCGCGAGCGGGGCCGCCACTTGGCCGTGCATGCGAGTGCCACTTGACGGTGCGCATGAGTGCCACTTGGCGGCGGACACGAGTGCCACTTGGCCGTGCCGGCGAGAACCAGCCGCCCGCCGCACCCTCCCGAACCCTGCTCTTTGCGAGATCTTCACCTTCGAGCGAGCCGCAACGGGGTCGGTCCAGCGGCCGCGGCCAGTATCATACGGACCCCGTGAGCTCGTCCTTCCAGGAAAGGCGGATCGCGTGGACAGGCAGGTGAAGTACGTGTTCGTGACCGGCGGAGTGGTGTCGTCGCTGGGCAAGGGGATCACGGCCGCGTCATTGGGGCGCCTGCTGAAGGCCCGCGGGCTCAAGGTCTCGCTGCAGAAGTTCGACCCCTACATCAACGTCGACCCGGGCACCATGAGCCCGTTCCAGCACGGCGAGGTGTTTGTGACCGAGGACGGGGCCGAGACCGACCTCGACCTGGGCCACTACGAGCGGTTTGTGGACGAGTTCCTGTCTCGCAACTCCAACCACACCACCGGCTCCATCTACAACACGATCATCCGCAAGGAGCGCAAGGGCGAGTACCTGGGCTCCACAGTGCAGGTGATCCCGCACGTGACCGACGAGATCAAGCGGCGGATCCAGCGGGTGGCCGAGTCGAGCGAGGTGGATGTCGTCATCTCGGAGATCGGCGGCACGGTCGGCGACATCGAGAGCCTGCCCTTCCTGGAGGCCATCCGCCAGTTCCGAAACCAGGTCGGCCGCGACAACGTGATGTACATCCACTGCACGCTGGTGCCGTTCATCGAGGCCGCCGGCGAGCTCAAGACCAAGCCCACCCAGCACTCGGTGCAGGAGCTGCGGCGGATCGGTATCACGCCCGACATCATCGTCTGCCGTTCGCGCCAGCCGCTGGATCGGGACATCCGCGAGAAGATCGCGCTGTTTGCCGACGTCGACGTGCAGGCGGTGATCTCGGCCCCCGACGCCGACAACATCTACGCCATCCCGCCGATCATGCAGGCCGAAGGCCTGGACAAGCTGGTGTGCGCCCGCCTGGGCCTGGTCACCGGCCCGCCCGACATGCGCGAGTGGGACGCCATGGTCGATCGCATCCGGGCCGCCACCGGCACAGTCCGGATCGCCCTGGTCGGCAAGTACGTGCAGCTGCAGGACGCCTATCTGTCGGTCGTCGAGGCGCTCAACCACTCCGCCATCCACCACGGCACGCGGCTGGAGGTGGTGTGGGTGGACGCCGAGACGCTGTCCTGGGCGGAGGCCGAGCGGCGGCTGTCCCAGGCCCACGGGATCCTGATCCCGGGCGGCTTCGGGATCCGCGGCATCGAGGGCAAGATCGCGGCCGCCCGCTTCGCCCGCGAGCACGCGGTGCCGTTCCTGGGCGTGTGCCTGGGCATGCAGGTGGCGGTGGTCGAGTTCGCCCGCCACGTGGTCGGCCTGGACGGCGCCAACTCCAGCGAGTTCGATCCCGCCACGCCGTATCCGGTGATCGACCTGCTGCCCGAGCAGAAGGAGATCGAGGACATGGGCGGCACCATGCGCCTGGGCTCCGACCCGGTCAAGGTGGTGGAGGGCACCCGCGCCTATGCGGCCTACGGCGAGACGGTCGTGTACGAGCGCCACCGCCACCGCTACGAGGTCAACAACACCATCCGCCCGCAGCTGGTGGCCAAGGGGCTCGTGATCTCCGGCACCTCGCCGGACGAGAAGCTGGTCGAGATCATCGAGCTGGCCGATCATCCGTGGTTCTGCGCCAGCCAGTTCCACCCCGAGTTCAAATCGCGGCCGGACCGGCCGCAGCCGCTGTTCAGAGACTTCGTCGGCGCCGCCGTGGAGACCCGCGACGCCCGCGATGACGCCCCCGCCGAGGACGCGCAGATCTCGGATCGGGTCGCCGGTCGATAGCCGCCGGGGCCGACCGCTCATGCACGCCGACACCGCGTGGGCCGAGCTCGAGCAGCGCGTCCGCGAGCTGACCGAGCTGGGCCGCGTGTCCACGCTCCTGGGCTGGGATCAGCAGACGCTGATGCCGCCGGCCGGCGCTCCCGGGCGGGCCCGCGCGGCCGCCACCATCCGCGTCCTGCGCCACCAGCGGCTGGTCGACCCGCGGCTGGGCGAGCTGGTCGGCGAACTCGGTGCAAACGGCCTCGGCCCGACCCAGGCCGCCATGTTGCGGATCGTGGCCCGAAACCACCGCCGCGCCGCCCGCCTTCCCGACGACCTGGTGCGCCGGCTGTCGGTCGCCGGCACGCTCGGACACGACGCCTGGCAGCGGGCTCGTCGCGACCGCGATTTCGTTGCCTTCCGCCCGCACCTGGAGGAGATGGTCGTGCTCAAGCGCGAGCAGGCCGACCTGCTGGGCCACGACGGCGAGCGCTACGACGCGCTGTTGGAAGGCTACGAGCCGGACATGCGCACCGCCCGCCTGGTGCCGCTGTTCGCCGAGCTGCGCGAGCAGATCCGAGGTCTGCTCGAGGCCATCGCCGGCTCGCAGGAAGGCCCGCCGCCGCTGCCCCACCTGGACATCTCCGACGAGGCCCAGCTGCGGTTCTCCCAGCGGCTCCTGGCCGACATCGGCTTCGACCTGCGGGCCGGCCGGCTGGACTGCTCGGCCCACCCGTTCTCGAGCATGGTCGGGCTGCGCGACGTGCGCGTGACCACCCGCCTGTATCCGCACGACCCCTTCCCGGCGGTCTTCTCGACCATCCATGAAGCCGGCCACGGCATGTACGACCAGGGCTTCGACGCCGACTACGAGGGACCTGCCGCTGGCCGAGGCCCCGTCGCTGGGGGCGCACGAGTCGCAGTCGCGGCTGTGGGAGAACATCGTCGGCCGCAGCCGGCCGTTCTGGCAGCGCTACACGCCGATCCTGGGCGAGCTGGTCGGCTCCGACCTGGGCGGCTGGGAGGCCGAGCAGGTGTACCGGCATGTGAACCGGGTGGCGCCGTCGCTGATCCGGGTCGACTCCGACGAGGTCACCTACAACCTGCACATCCTGATCCGCTTCGAGCTGGAACTGGCGCTGCTGCGCGGCGAGCTGGAGGTGGCCGAGCTGCCCGAGGCCTGGAACGAGGCCTACCGCCGCCAACTGGGGATCCAGCCGCCCCACGACGGCGACGGCGTGCTGCAGGACGTCCACTGGTCGGAGGGGTCGTTCGGCTACTTCCCGACATACACGTTGGGCAACCTGTACTCCGCCATGCTGTGGAACCGGCTGCGCTCCGACCTTCCCGACGTCGAGGACGACATCGCCGCCGGCCGGTTCACGCCCATCCTGGACTGGCTGCGCGAGAAGGTGCACAAGCCTGGCCACCTGCTGGAGTGCGAGCCGCTGATGCGCGAGGTGACCGGGTCGGGCCTGACCACCGGTCCCTTCGTGGACTACCTGTGGGCCAAGATGGGCCCGCTGTACGGCATCAGCCGGCCACCAGCCGTCCGCTAGGCTGGCGCCACGTGGACGGCGACGACGTCACCCAACTCTTCCTGGAGCTTGCCTCCATCCCCAGCCCGCCTGGCCGTGAGCGGGCGGTGGCAGACCGCGTGGGGGGGTTCCTGGACGGACTCGGCCTGGCCCACGACGAGGACGACGCCGGCGCCGCCATCGGCTCCGAGATCGGCAACCTGTACTGCCACATCCCGGCCACCGCCGAGGGTCAGCCGATCTTCCTGAACGCCCATCTGGACACGGTGGTGCCCACCGCCGCCATCCAGCCGGAGGTGCGAAACGGGGTGGTGGTGAACCGCAACGACACCATCCTGGGTGCCGACAACAAGGCGGCGGTGGCGGCCATGCTGGCCGCAGCCGCCACCATCGTCCGCGAGCAGCGCGCACACGCCGGACTGGAGCTCGTGTTCACGCCCATGGAGGAGGTGGGCCTGTGCGGGGCCAAGGGCTTCGACGTCACCCGCCTGCATGCCGGCCACGGCTACTGCTACGACCACGCCGCCCCGATCGGCAACGTGGTGCTGGCTGCACCCACCCAGAAGAGCCTGTCGCTGGTCTTCATCGGCCGTGCGGCCCACTCCGGGATCGCCGCCGAGGACGGCCGAAACGCCGTCCAGGCCGCCGCCAAGGCGATCGCCGAGATGCGCCTTGGCCGGATCGACGAGCTGACGACGGCCAACGTCGGCCTGATCTCCGGCGGCATCGCCGGCAACATCGTGCCGCCCCGCTGCACGGTCAGCGCCGAGGCCCGCAGCCGCGATCCTGAGGCGGCCAGGGCACTGGCCCAGGAGATGCTGGACGCCGCCATGCACGCCGCCAACCTGTGCGAGTGCTCGCTGGAGTCGACCATCGTGTCGGAGTACGAGGGCTACCGGTTCACGCGCGCCCACCCGGCCGTGCGGATGGCGGCCGGCGCGCTCGAGGCGAGCGGCTATCCGGTCACCTATATCGAGTCCGGTGGTGGGGCCGACGCCAACGCGTTCAACGCGGCCGGCATGACCTGCGTCAACCTGTGCAACGGGATGGCCGAGATCCACACCTCCGATGAGCACATCGCAGTGGCCGATCTGGAGGGTATGACCAGGGTCACGCTGGCGCTGGTGGAGGCCGCGCTCGCATAGTCAGCCCCGGCGGCGTGGGCGTAGAATCGCGCCGCCAGCATTCCGACCGGGGGTGTTCATGAGGATCGGCGTCGCCAAGGAGATCAAGACCGACGAGTACCGGGTGGCGCTGACCACCGCCGGGGTGTTGGAGTTGACCCACCACGGCCACCAGGTGCTGGTCGAGAGCGGCGCCGGCGAGGGCAGCTCGATGTCAGACGACGACTACCGGGCCGCCGGCGCGACCATCGTCGACACTGACGCCGCCTGGGGCGACGCGGATCTGGTGCTGAAGGTCAAGGAGCCGCTGGACGGCGAGTGGCAGCGGCTGTCCAAGGGTCAGGTGCTCTTCACCTACCTGCACCTGGCGGCGGCCCCGGAGCTGACCCAGGGCCTGTGCGACAGCGGCGCCGTGTGTATCGCCTACGAGACGGTGGAGACGCCCGATCGCCGGTTGCCGCTGCTGGCGCCGATGAGCGAGGTGGCGGGCCGGCTGTCGGCGCAGGTCGGCGCGTACTACCTGTTGAAGCCGTTCGGCGGCCGCGGCCGGCTGATGGGCGGCGTGCCGGGTGTGCTGCCGGCCAAGGTGCTGGTGCTGGGCGGCGGCATCGTGGGTTACAACGCGGCCCTGATCGCCCAGGGTATGCAGGCCGACGTCACGGTGTTCGAGCGCTCGGTCGACCGTATGCGGGAGTTGGACGTGAGTCTGGGCCGGACGGTGCTCCTGCAGATGTCGAGTCGGCAGGCGATCGCCGAGTCGCTGCCGGCGGCCGACCTGGTGATCGGCGGGGTGCTGATCCCGGGCGCCCGCGCGCCGCGCCTGGTGACCCGCGAGATGCTTGCCACGATGAAGCCGGGGTCGGTGCTGGTGGATGTGGCGATCGACCAGGGCGGCTGCTTCGAGACCTCCCACCCGACCACCCACACCGATCCTGTGTACATGGTCGACAACGTCCTTCACTACTGCGTGGCCAACATGCCGGGAGCGGTGCCGATCAGCTCCACCTGGGGCCTCACCAATGTCACCCTGCCGTATGTGGAGGCGATCGCCGAGCGCGGCCTGGAAGGGGCGCTGGCGGCCGACCCGGCGCTGGCCAAGGGCGTCAACGTGGCGGCCGGCGCGGTCACCTATCAGCAGGTGGCCGAGGCGGTGGGGCTGGAGTACGTGCCGCTGGAGCAGGCGCTCTCGCTGCGCGCGGCGTAGTCGCGTCCCGCTCAACCGGCGGAGATGCGCAACCAAGCCGGGAAAGCCGCACCGGACGTGCGCGCGGCGATCACGGCGAACGCCCGCTACCTGGCATGGATCAGCGCCGCCTACTGGGTGGTGCCGTACGACCAGAACGGCCTTCCCGATGTGTTCTGGCGGGGCCCGCTGTACTGATCCGGCCAGGCAGGGATCGGGCCGCGGTCGGCGAATGCTGCGGCCATGCGCGCATATGAGGAAAAGCTTGCCGACTTTCTGACCCACCTCCAGCTCGAGCGCGGCGCCTCGCCGCACACGGTTGAGGCCTATCGCCGCGACCTGATCGACCTGGGTGACTTCGTGGAGCATGAGGACCCCGACACGATCGCCGTGTCGGTGCTGGACGACTATGGACTGGCCCTGCGTGACCGCGGTCTGTCGCCGGCCACCGTCCGCCGCCGGCTGGCGGCGGTGCGGGCATTTCTGAAGCACCGGGCCCGCGAGGGCGCGCGCAACGCGGCTCCCGGCCGCGGGATGCCGTTGCCCCGGCTGGGCCGTCAGCTGCCCGAGCCGCTGACGAAGGGCGAGGCTGAGCGGATCGTCACCATGCCCGATGCGACCCCCCGCGGACTGCGCGACCGGGCCATGCTGGAGCTTCTGTACGGCGCGGGTCTCCGGGTCAGCGAGCTGGTCTCGCTGCGCGTCTCCGACGTCGACCTGCGCGACGGCGTCGTCCGCTGCATGGGCAAGGGCGCCAAGCAGCGGCTGGTGCCGATGGGAAAGAGCGCCACCGAGGCGGCCCGTGTCTACCTGCAGCGTGGCCGTCCCTACCTAGGCCGGCTGCAGCGCGGCGACATCCTGTTTCTGAACCACCGCGGGCAGGGCATCACCCGCCAGGCGGTGTTCCAGCTCGTGCGCGAGCACGCTCGCCGGGCCGGGGTGGCCAAGGAGGTCACGCCGCACACGCTGCGCCACTCGTTCGCCACCCACCTGATCCAGGGCGGCGCCGACCTGCGCAGCGTGCAGGAGATGCTCGGCCACGCCAGCATCGAGACCACGCAGGTGTACACGCACGTCTCGCCCGACCATGTGCGGCGCGAGTACTTCAAGGCCCACCCCAGGGCGTAGATGGTCGGCGTGGGGTCCGGCGTCGAGGTGCGGGCGCTGCGGCTGGACGATCTGGACTGGCTGGCGCAGCTGCACAACGACGCGTTCGCAGACCACGTCGTGCCGGCCAGCCTGGACGCCGCCGCGCTGGGCGCGTATCTGGAGGAGACGGATGTGTCGCCCGAGTTGTCGCGGGTGGCGTTCGTGCACGGACAGCCGGCCAGCTTCTGCCTGGCGGCGATGCGTGGCGAGCGGGCCAGCGTCCGGGGTGAGGGCACCGGCCGGCGGTTCCGGCGCCGCGGGCTGGGCGGTCTGGTGCTGGATGAGACGCTTGCGGCGATGACCGACGCCGGAGCCGGCGAGGTCGTGCTGGAGTCGGTTGCCAGCAACATTGCTGCACTCGAGCTCTACCGCGGGCGCGGGTTTCGCAAGCTGCGCCGGCTGCTGGGCTGGCGGCTGGGCCGCGCGGGCGACGGCAGCGAACTGGCGGAGATCCCGGTAGACGACGCCGTTGATCGGTTGGAGGCCTGGGGCTGGCCGGATCCGCCGTGGCAGCTGGCGCCGCAGACGCTGCGCCGGCTGCGCGCCTTTGCCCTCGGCGAGGCGGCGGTGGCGCTGGGAAAGCCGCGCCACGAACGGTTCTGGCTGTACGGCTTCGGCGTCGACCCAGCTGTGCGCCGGCGGGGGGTGGGCACGTCGCTTCTGCGTGCGCTGCCGGGGCGGGTCGGCGTGCCGGCGCTGGTGCCTGAGACCTGGCGGGGCGCCGTCGCCTTCCTGGATTCGGCCGGCGGAGAGCGCGAGGGCTACTCGCAGTGGGAGCTGGTGCGGCCACTGCCAGTTGGCGGTGCTCGCGAGTGACACTTGGCGGCCGCCGCCCAGGACACCCTCTGGCGGTATCAGCCTTCGTGACTCCGCGCCCACGGCGTCCGCCACGGCACCCCCCAGGCCGTCGGCCTCCCATGACTCCGATGATCTAGATTGCCGCGAATGCCACGGGCGTGCGTGATCGTGCTGGATGCGGTGGGGGCGGGCGATCTGCCCGATGCCGCGGCGTTCGGCTCAGAAGGGTCGAACACCCTCGCCCACGTGGCCGAGGCGGTCGGCGGGCTCCAGGTGCCGGCTATGCAGGCGCTCGGCCTGGGCAACATCCTTCCCCTGCGGGGCTGCCCGCCGCGTGCCGATGCGCCGTCTGTCTACGGCCGGCTGGCCGAGCGCAGCCTGGGCATGGACACCACCACCGGCCACTGGGAGATGATGGGGATCATCACCGAGCGGCCGTTTCCGACCTACCCCAACGGCTTTCCGCAGGAGCTTCTGGACGAGTTCGCGCGCCAGACCGGGCGCGGGGTGATCGGCAACTACGCCGCCTCCGGCACCGAGATCATCAAGCAGCTCGGCGAACAGCACCAGCGCACCGGCGACTGGATCGTCTACACCTCCGCCGACAGCGTCTTTCAGATCGCCGCCCACGAGCAGACGATCCCGCTGGAGGAACTGTACGAGGCCTGCCGCACGGCCCGCCGGCTGCTGGTCGGCGAGCACGCCGTCGGCCGCGTCATCGCCCGCCCCTTCATCGGCGAGCCTGGCGCCTACGCGCGCACCCCGCACCGGCACGACTTCTCGCTGGAGCCGCCCCGGCCCAACCACCTGCAGCGGGTGCGCGAAGCCGGCATCACGGTGCACGGGGTGGGCAAGATCTGGGACATCTTCGCCGGCTGCGACATCGACACCTCAGCCCCCACCGAATCCAACGCAGAGGGCATCGCCCGCACCACCGACCTGATGCGCAAGTTGCCCGACCACAGTTTCGTCTTCGTCAACCTGGTCGAGACCGACCAGACGTGGGGCCACCGCAACGACCCGCGCGGTTTCGCCGACGCCCTGGAGGAGTTCGACGCCGGCCTGCCCGACCTGCTGGCCGCGCACCGCCATGGCGACCTGCTGATACTCACCTCCGACCACGGCTGCGACCCAACCACGCCCTCCACCGACCACTCCCGCGAGCACGCCATGCTGGTCGCGCACACTCCCGGCGGGCCGCTGCTCGGCCGCCGCCACGACGGCGACACCTTCGCCGACGTGGGCGCCACCGTCGCCCGCTGGCTGACCGGCGCCCATGACCCGGCGCTTGCGGGGACGCCTGTTGTCTAGGAAGAGCGAGCTGCGCGTGGTCGACCTGATCGCGCGAAAGCGGGACGGGGGCGAGCTGTCGGCCGCCGAACTGCGGACGGTGATCTCGCCGGACACGCCCGACTACCAACTCTCGGCTTTCCTGATGGCCGTCGTCCTGCGCGGCATGACCGACGCCGAGACGGCCGACCTGCTGCAGGCCATGGTCGACTCGGGCGAGCGGCTCGATCTGTCCGCGGTCGGCCGGCCGGTGGCCGACAAGCACTCCACCGGCGGTGTCGGCGATAAGACCACGCTGGTGGTGGCGCCGCTGGTGGCCGCCTGCGGGATGCCGATGGCCAAGCTGTCGGGCCGCGGCCTGGGCCACACCGGCGGCACCCTCGACAAGCTGGAGTCGATCCCGGGCTTTCGGGTCGGCCTGTCGGCGGCCGAGCTGGTCGCCCAGGTGTGCAAGGTGGGGGTGGCCGTGGCCGGCCAGACCGAGGCTCTGGTGCCGGCCGACCGGCGCATGTACGCCCTGCGCGACGCCACCGCCACCGTGCCCTCGATCCCGCTCATCGCCACATCGATCATGTCCAAGAAGGTGGCCGCCGGCGCGAACCGGCTGGTGCTCGATGTGAAGGTCGGCGAGGGCGCCTTCATGCCCAACCTGGCCTCGGCCCGCGAGCTCGCGCAGGCCATGCGCCGGCTGGGCGAGCTGGCCGGCCTGCCCACGACCTGCATGCTGACCGGCATGGCCGAGCCACTGGGCTGCGCGGTGGGAAACGCGCTCGAGGTGGTCGAGGCGGTCGCCGCCCTGCAGGGCCACGGCCCCGCCGACCTGACCGAGCTGTGCCTGGCCGCCGCGGGCCTGCTGGTCGGCGAGCGGGCAGCGGCCGAGCGGGTGCTGGCCTCGGGTGAGGCCTATGCCTGCTTCCGGCGCTGGATTGCCGCCCAGGGCGGCGATCCCGACGCCGAGCTGCCGCAGGCGCCGATCGTCGTTCCGGTTCCGGCTCCCCGCCCCGGTGTGGTGGCGGAGTGCCACGCCCTCGGCATCGGCAACGCCGCCATGCGGCTGGGCGCCGGCCGGGCCCGCAAGGAGGACGCCGTCGACCACGCGGTGGGCGTCGTGGTGCACGCCAAGGCGGGGGACCGGGTGGAGGCCGGCCAGCCGCTGGCCACCGTGCATGCTCGCCACGACCCCGACCTGGATGCCGTCGCAGCCTGCTTTGAGATCGGCGATGCGGAGGTCGAGCGGCCGCGCGTCGTGCTCGAGGTCGTCTAGCTACGTCATGCCCGAGCTGCCTGAGGTCGAGACCGTCCGCCGCGGTTTGGAGCCGCGGCTGGTGGGCCGGACGTTTGAGCGGGTGCAGATCCTGGACGGCCGGCTGACCGCGCCCGACGATCCGATGGCGGTGGGGTTGGAGTTGGACGGCGAACGGGTGACCCAGGTCGGGCGGCGCGGCAAGTACCTGCTGTTCGGGTTCGAGTCGGGCCGCACGCTGGTCGTGCACCTGCGCATGACCGGCTGGTTTCACCACACAGTTCGTCCCGAATCTGCCACGGGGTCCGTCACCCAACCTGGTACCGTGGAGGCCGCCGTTACGCATGTGCGCGCGGTTTTTGACATGGATGACGGCGGCCGGCTGGTGTACGACGATCAGCGCCGCTTCGGCACCTTCCGGCTGATCGAGCCGGGCGGGCTGGAGGAGTACCTGCGGCGGCGGGCCGGCCCCGAGCCGCTCGGCCCCGACTGGACGCCGCGCACACTCAGGGCGGCGCTGCGCGGCCGCCGGGCGCCGATCAAGGCGCTCATGCTCGACCAGTTGGTGGCCGCCGGCGTGGGCAACATCTACGCCGACGAGGCGCTGTGGGAGGCGCGCATCCACCCCCTGCGGGCGGGCGAGGCGGTGACCGCGGCGCAGGCCCGCCGGCTGCACGACGCCACGGTTGCGGTGCTGCAGCGCGGGATCGCCGCCCAGGGTGCGTCGATCCGCGACTACCGGGGCGTGGACGGCCAATCCGGGTCGATGCAGGAGCGGTTCAATGCCTATGATCGGGACGGCCAGCCGTGCCCACGCTGCGGGACGCTCATCGTCAAGATCCGCGTTGCCCAGCGCGGCACGCACTTCTGCCCGCGCTGCACCCGCCGCCCGCGAACGTGAGCGCCCGCACACTCGGCCTCATGCTCACGCGTCCGGGCACCGACAGAGAGTCCCATGACGCTGCGGCGTATGCGCTGGCTGTGCCTGCCCGCCCTGCTGGTGGCGGTCGCCGCCGGCTGCGGCGGCTCGTCGTCCTCCGGCGCCAAGAGCGGCCCCAAGCCGATCTCCAGCGCCTCCGCCGACTGGAAGGTGTACGCGCCCAAAGGCGGCGGCTACAAGATCCAGATCCACTCCGGCTGGGTGACGATCGACGCCGCCAGCCTGGCCGCGTCCAACGGCGTGAAGGCGCTGGCAGCAAGGAATCCTGCCCTGTCGGGCGCCCTCTCCAGCTTCGCCCAGATGGCCAAGCAGCCGGGCGTGCTGGTCGCCTTCGACCGCACCAGCGCCGGCCGCGGCGTGACCAGCCGGACGGGCTTTGCCCCCAACATCATCGTCCGCCGCATCCCGCTCGACACG
This sequence comes from uncultured Actinomycetes bacterium, assembly GCA_963744065.1. GTDB lineage: Bacteria > Actinomycetota > Thermoleophilia > Gaiellales > JAICJC01 > DASUHT01. The sequence goes on from CAVUSN010000017.1 coordinate 57,221, forward strand.
GCCGAGTCCGACTCGGCGCTGCTCGACACGGTGCTGAACCAGGGCAGGATCAACGCCAGCGGCATCCCCACCGCAATCGGCTCGCCGACCGTCTCCCGGCTGACCATCGCCGGGCACCCCGGCGGCGTGGTCAGCTACCGGGTGAGCGAGAACACGGCCGTCGGCACCGCCAAGATCACCGAGAGCGACTACGTGACCGTGCGGGACGGCATCGCCTACACGGTCTACTGCTCGTCGATCATCACGGACATGGCGCGCATCCAGCCCGACTGCGACCACGCGTTGTCCAGCTTGACCTTCACCGACTGACCGACCGCCGCCTAAGATCGGGACGTGTCCGAGCTGCATCCCACGACCGCCCGCCTGGCCGCCCGCCTGGCCGAGCTCGGCCTCCAGGTCGAGGTGCGCCAGCTGCCCGACTCGACCCGCACCGCCAGCGAGGCTGCGGCCGCCTGCGGCTGCCAGCTGGGCCAGATCGTCAAATCTCTGGTCTTCAGCGGCCCAGACGGGCCGCTGCTGGTGCTGTGCGCGGGTGACCGCCGAGTGGACACGGGTGCGCTGGGCGAGGGCGTGGCCATGATGCCGCCGGCCGAGGTGCGAGCGGTCACCGGGTTCGCCATCGGCGGCGTCCCCCCGCTGGGCCACGACCGGCCGCTGGAGACCGTGATCGACGCATCGCTCGGCCGCTTCGAGACCGTGTGGTGTGCGGCCGGCACGCCGTCCAGCGTGTTCGAGGTGGCCACCGCCGAGCTGATCCGGGCGACCGCCGGCGATGTCCGCGAAGTCGCCGCCCAGAGCACCACCTAGACTGACCGCATGCCCGGCACCTACAAGGCGCAGGCGGTGGTGCTGCGCTCCATGCGCTTCGCGGAAGCCGACCGCATCCTGCACCTGTACACGGCCGAGCGCGGCCGCGTGAACGCCATCGCCAAGGGCGTCCGCCGCACCGGCTCACGGTTCGGGGCGCGGCTTGAGCCCTACACCCACGCGGCGCTCATGCTGCACGAGGGACGGGGCGAGCTGCACACCGTCTCGGGGGCCGACATCGTCCGTTCGCATGCCGCCCTGCGCACCCGGCCGCAGTCGGTCGAGGTGGCCGCCATCGGCGCCGAGGCGATGCTCAAGCTGCACGTGGAGCCCGAGCCGCAGCCGCAGGTGTTCGCCGGCCTGGGCCGCTTCCTGGACGTGCTGGACGATCACGAGGTGCAGGGCGATCCGGCGCTCGACCCGGTCGGCCTGGGATTCCAGCTCAAGTTGCTGCTGCTGGCCGGGTATCTGCCGCACCTGACGGCCTGCGCGGGCTGCGGGTCGGATGGCCCGCTGGTCGGCTACTCGGCGGCGGTCGGCGGCGCGGTGTGCGACGCCTGCCAGGAGGCACACGGCGGGTTCGCCATGAGCGGCGAGGGACTGGCCGCGACCGAGGCCCTGGTCTCCCACCCGCTGGGGGAGCCCAGGCTGGCCGAACGCCAGGCTCGGGAGGCGCTTCGGGTCGTCGAGCAGAGCTACGAGTTCCACGGCGGGTTTCGCCTGCGCACGCTGCGGGCCTGAGTCGAGCCCGGCGGCCGTCCTGATAGCTTGGGCGCGCCGATGCACACCTTCCAGGGCATGATCGCCGACCTCCAGCGCTACTGGGAGGCGCAGGGCTGCACGATCCTGCAGCCCTACCACACCGAAGTCGGAGCGGGCACCTCGAATCCCGCCACATTCCTGCGCGTGCTGGGCCCCAAACCGTGGCGCACCGGCTACGTCGAGCCGTCCATCCGCCCCGACGACGGCCGCTACGGCGAGAACCCCTTCCGCTTCCAGCAGTTCTACCAGTACCAGGTGATCCTGAAGCCGGCCCCGGCCGACGTCCAGGACCTGTACCTGGCCTCGCTTGCGGCGATCGGGATCGAGGTGGAGCGGCACGACGTGCGGTTCGTCGAGGACAACTGGGAGAACCCCAGTCTGGGCGCCTCCGGGCTGGGCTGGGAGGTGTGGCTGGACGGCATGGAGATCACCCAGTTCACCTACTTCCAGCAGGCCGGCGGGATCGAGCTGGAGCCGATCTCGGTGGAGCTGGCCTACGGTCTGGAGCGGCTGGGCATGTACCTGCAGGGGGTGGCGCGCGCGCACGACATGCGCTGGTCGGCCGATGTCAGCTGGGCCGACGTGTATCTCCAGAACGAGCGCCAGATGTCGGCCTACAACTACCAGGTGGCCGACACGGCCATGCACGCCCGGCACTTCGACGACCTGGAGGCCGAGGTGCGCCGGTGCGTCGAGGCGGGGCTGCCGCTGGCCGCCTACGACTACCTGCTCAAGTGCTCGCACTCCTTCAACCTGCTCGATGCGCGGCGGGCGATCGCGGTCACCGACCGGGCCGGCTACGTGCTGCGCATGCGCCGGCTGGCCGAGGCGGTGGCCCGCGCCGTACCTCGAGGCCGAGACGGCCGATGCCTGACCTGCTGGTCGAGATCGGCTGCGAGGAACTGCCGGCGGCGGCCTGCCGGGAGGCGGCCAGGCAGCTGCCCGATCTGATTGAAAAGCAGCTCGCGGGGGTGCGGTTTCCGGCCGAGACGGTGCGGGTGCATGTGGCTCCGCGGCGGATCGCCTGGATCGCGCAGGGGCTGGCCGCGCAGCGCGCCACTGAGGAGTTCCGGCGCCGCGGCCCGCGCGCCGACGCCCCGGCCGCCGCCCGCGAGGGGTTTGCCCGCAAGGCCGGTGTGGCGCTCGACCAGTTGGTCGAGGAGGACGGCTTCCTGGTCGCCGTCGAGCCGGCCGGCAGCGTCGCGCTCGAGCAGCTGGTGCCGGATCTGGTCCGAAATGTGGCGGACGGCATCCGCTTCGCCAAGTCGATGCGCTGGGAGGGTGGCCGCTTTTCGCGGCCGGTGCGCTGGCTGGTGGTCAAGCTTGACGCCGACGTGGTGCCTGTGACCGCCTTCGGCCTGACCGCCGGCGGCCGCTCGCGCGGGCTGCGCACGGCCGGGAAGGTCGAGATCGGGTCTGCCTCGAGTTATCTGGAGGACGTCCGCTCGGTGCGGGTCATGGCCGATCGCGGCGAACGCGAGCAGACGATCCGGGCCGGACTGGATGCCGTCGGCGGCTGGGACGACCCGCTGCACAAGCTGAGTGAGGTGGTCGACCTGGTCGAGTGGCCGACCGTGCTCGAGGGCGGTTTCGACCAACGCTTCCTGGAGCTGCCCGAGCGGGTGGTGGTGACGGCCATGCAGTCGCACCAGCGCTACTTCCCGCTGCGGGCCGACGGGCGGCTGGCGCCGCGTTTCCTGTTCGTCGCCAACGGCGGCGACCGCGAGCTGGTCATTCGCGGGAACCAGGACGTGCTGGCCGGCCGCCTGGCCGACGCCGAGTTCGCCTTCCGGGCCGACCTGGAGCGCGGGATCGCGGCCATGGCGGCGGAGCTCGATCGGGTCACCTTTCTGGAGGGCGGCGGCTCGCTGGCCGAGAAGACTGCCCGCGTGCGCGGGTTGGCCCAGCGGCTGGCCGCCAGGCTGGGCCTGGACGCGGCTGTGCAGGCCGCCGCGGCCCGGGCCGCCGAGCTGGCCAAGGCCGACCTCGTCTCGAACCTGGTGGGCGAGTTCGCCGACCTGGAGGGGTTTGCCGGCTCGGTCTACGCGCAGCGCGCGGGCGAGGACGCGGCGGTTGTGGAAGCGATCGCCGAGCACCACCTGCCGTACGGCTTCGCCGGCCCGCAGCCGGCGTCCGAGGCGGCCGCCGTCGTGTCGGTGGCCGACAAGGCCGACACTCTGGCCACCGCCTTCGGGCTGGGCCTGGAGCCGACCGGCAGCCGTGACCCGTTCGGGCTGCGGCGGGCCGCCTCCGGGCTGGTGGCGGTGGTGCTGGAGCGGGGCTGGGATGTGGGCACCGCCGAGCTGGTGGGCGAGGGGGCGGTGGGCTTCGTACTCGACCGGGTGGAGGCGCTGCTGGCCGAGCAGGGGGTGAGCGTTGAGGAGCTGCGGGCGGCGCGCGGGGCCGGGCTGGCCGAGCCGGTGGCCGTGGCTGGGCTGGCCCGAGCCCTGCACGAGGCCGCCGGTCCCGCGCGCGACGCCCTGCGCGACGCCTACGGCCGCTGCCGGCGGATCGCCGCCGACGCGGACGCCTCCGACCTGGATCCGGCGGCGCTCGAGGAGCCGGCCGAGCTGGCGCTGGCCGACGCGGTGGCGGCCCTCGAGCAGCGCTTCGACGAGCTGGCCGGAGACCCGGCCGGCATGCTGGCGGCGGCCGCCGGACTGGTGGATCCGATCACGGCCTACTTCGACCAGGTGCTGGTGATGGCGCCCGATCCGGCCGTGCGCCGAAACCGGCTGGCGCTGGCCGCTGGCGCGGCCGCCTGTCTGCGCCGGGTCGGCGACCTGGATCAGCTCCCCGGCTAGCGACAGGCCGGTGCCACCCAGGTGCCTGGCACCGGCCGTGATCCTCTAGGATCAGGCCGTGCCCGACGTGCTCGAGATCCACATCGTCTCCGACTCCACGGGCGACACCGCGGCCCGGGTGGCCCGCGCCGCGACCCACCAGTTCGCGGACGTTGAGATCGAGCTCATCCGGCACGCCCGCATCCAGAGCCGCGAGCAGCTCGACCGCGCGCTGGAGGACGCCGAGGGCAAGCTGGCGGCGATCTTCTACACGCTGGTCGACGGGGGTCTGCGGGAGGCGATCGTGGAGATCGGCCAAGCCCGCCGGCTGGTGCTGCTGGACGTGCTCAGCCCGGCGCTCTCGGCCATCAGCGCGGCATCCGGCCGCCAGGCCACCATGCTTCCCGGCCGCACCGCCCCGCTGGACGCGCAGTACTTCCGCCGCATCGCCGCCATCGAGTTCGCGGTCAAGCACGACGACGGCCGCGGCCCGCACGAGCTGGCGCATGCCGACGTCGTGCTGGTGGGGGTGTCGCGCACCTCCAAGACCCCCACCTCGATGCACCTCGGCTACCTGGGCTACATGGCCGCCAACGTGCCCATCGTGCGCGGCATCGACCCGCCGCCGGCGCTCTTCTCGGTGGAGCCGTGGAAGGTGGTGGGCCTGACCATCGACCCCCAGCGGCTGGCCGAGATCCGCCGCCGCCGGGTGCGCGCGCTGGCCGCCGGCGCCAATGCCCGCTACGCCGATCTGACCGAGATCTACGAGGAGCTGGAGCTTGCCGGCGTCCTGCACAAGCGGCTCGGCTGCCCAGTGATCGACGTCACCGGCCTGGCCATCGAGGAGGCCGCAGCCCGCGTGGCCGAACTGGTGGACGAGCGCCGGCGGGCCGCGCTGGAAGGCGTCACGGCCTGACAGGAAGATGATTGATCGGTAACCCCTGCAGTGTCCTGGGCGGCGAGAACCGAGCTTGCGAAGGACGCAGGGAGCGATGCGGGCTGGTGGCCCGGGCGCGACCGAGGACGCAGGCGCAAGGCTTCGCCTTGCGCCGATCGGGAGCGATCCGCTATCCAGCGGATCGCGGACGGGGCGATGGTTCGCAGCCGCAGCCCCGCCGCACTACGCCGTGCGTACGACGGTCGTACGGCCAGGTGCGCTGGGGTTACCGATCAATCATCTCAACGTCCGGTTTCGACGGTTTCGGGTGGCGCGCCGGGCGGGCGGCAGTAGAGTGCCGGCTGTGCCGGAGTATGTGTACGAGTTCGCTCGCGGTGATCGTGGGATGCGCGAGCTGCTGGGAGGCAAGGGCGCCAATCTGGCCGAGATGACGGCCATCGGGCTGCCCGTCCCAGACGGCTTCACGATCACCACCCACGCCTGCATGGAGTTTCTGCGGGGCGGCGAACGCTGGCCCGACGGCATGCGCGAGCAGGTGGACACGGCGCTCACCGAGCTGGAGGCCCGGGTGGGCAAGAAGTTCGGCGGCGGAGACGACCCGCTGCTCCTGTCGGTGCGTTCGGGCTCGCCGGTGTCGATGCCCGGCATGATGGACACGATCCTGAACCTGGGTCTGAACGACACCGCCGTCGCCAGGCTAGCCGACGCCACCGGCGACCGCCGGTTCGCACTCGACTCCTACCGCAGGTTGATCGCCATGTTCGGCAACGTGGTGGCGGGCGCGCACGCCAGCCGCTTCGAGGACAGGCTGACCCGGCTCAAACACGCTCGCGGGGCCGAGAGCGACGTCGACCTGGGCGCCGACGACCTGGACGAGCTGGTGACGCAGTTCAAGGACGTCTACGAACGCGACACCGGCGAGCCCTTTCCGCAGGATCCGCGGGCCCAGCTGACGCGCGCCATCGAGGCCGTGTTCCGCTCCTGGAACACGCCGCGCGCGATCGCCTATCGACGCCGTGAGCAGCTCTCCGACGACATGGGCACGGCCGTCAACGTGCAGCAGATGGTGTTCGGCAACGTGGGCGAGAACTCCGGCACCGGTGTTGCCTTCACCCGCAACCCGTCCACCGGGGCGCCCGGCCCGTACGGCGAGTTCCTGGTCAAGGCGCAGGGCGAGGACGTGGTCTCGGGCGTGCGCACGGCGCCCCCGCTGACCGAGCTGGAGCGGCTGCACCCCGAAGCCTTCAAGCAGCTGGTCGGAGTGATGGACCAGCTGGAGCGCCACTACGGCGACATGCAGGACGTCGAGTTCACGGTCGAGCGCGGCCACATGTACATGCTGCAGACGCGCAGCGGCAAGCGCGACCCGCGGGCCGCCCTGCGGATCGCTCTGGATCTGGTGGACGAGGGAGTGACCGACCGCAGCAGCGCGCTGCGGCACGTGGACGCGCAAGCAGCTGGAGAACGTGCTGCGGCCGACCGTCAGCCCGCGTGACCACCATCCGGTGATCGCAACCGGCCTGCCGGCCTGCGCCGGCGCAGCGGTGGGTGTGGCCGTGTTCGACTCCGCGTCGGCGCAGGAGCGCGCTGAGGCGGGCGAGCAGGTGATCCTGATCCGGGCCGAGACGTCAGCCGAGGACGTGCCCGGGATGGCCCGCTCGGCCGGCGTGGTCACCTCTCGCGGCGGCATGACCTCGCACGCCGCGGTGGTGGTGCGCGGCTGGGGCACGCCGTGCGTGGTGGGGGCCGAGTCGCTGCACATCGACGCCGCCACCCGCGAGGCCCGCTCGAACGGCCATGTCGTGCACGAGGGCGACACCGTGACCGTGTCGGTGACCGACGAGGTGGGCCGCGTGATCCTGGGCGCGGCCGAGCTGGTGCCGCCGCCGGCCGAGACGCTGGAGGGCCTGCGCACGATCACCGGCTGGGCCGACGAGGTGCGCACGCTGGGCGTGCGCGCCAACGCCGACACGCCGGCCGACGCCGCCCATGCCCGCGAGCTGGGCGCGGAGGGCATCGGCCTGTGCCGCACTGAGCACATGTTCTTCTCCGACCAGTGGCTGCCGGCCGTGCGGCGGATGATCATGGCCCACAGCGTGGAGGAGCGGCAGGTCGCCCTGGACGAGCTGCTGCCGCCCCACCAGGCCGACTTCGAGGGCATCCTGGAGGTCATGCACGGGCTGCCGGTGACGATCCGCCTGCTCGACCCGCCGCTGCACGAGTTCGTGCCCGACGTCAAGGAGCTGCACGAGGTGAACCCGATGCTGGGCACGCGCGGCTGCCGGCTGGGAGTGGTGCACCCGGAGATCTACGAGATGCAGGTGCGGGCGATCGTTCGCGCCGCCAAGGCCAAGCAGCACACCGGCGTGGAGATCATGCACCCGCTGGTCGGCTTCGCCAGCGAGCTGCGGCGGCTGCGCGAGCTGACCGAGCGGGTGATCGCAGAGGAGGACGGCGGCTCGCTGGGCATCCACATCGGCACCATGATCGAGGTGCCGCGGGCGGCGCTGACGGCCGACGAGATCGCCGTCTACGCGGAGTTCTGCAGCTTCGGCACCAACGACCTGACTCAGATGACGCTGGCATTCAGCCGCGACGACGCCGAGAACGGCTTCCTGCCGTACTACCTGGACGCGCGCCTGCTGCCGGTCAGCCCGTTCGAGACGCTCGACCAGACCGGCGTCGGCCAGCTGGTCGAGATGGCGGTCGAACGGGCGCGCAAGGCTCGGCCCGGCATCAAGCTGGGCGTGTGCGGGGAGCATGGCGGCGACCCCAACTCGATCGGGTTCTTCCACCGCGTGGGGCTTGACTACGTCTCCTGCTCGCCGAATCGGGTGCCAACCGCACGGTTGGCGGCCGCCCAGGCTGTGCTGGAGAGCGGCGCTTGAGGATCGATGTCGCGTTCACACCCGGCGAGTCGGCACCGGGTGCTGTCGCCATCGTGGTCGACGTCCTGCGCGCCACCACCACCATCACCTATGCGCTCGAGCACGGGTACCAGCGGGTGCTGGCCTGCGGGGAGCTGGAGCAGGCCCGCGGGCTGGCCGGCCGGCTGGGCGACGGCGCCGTGCTGGCGGGCGAGCGGCAGTGCGTGAAGCCGGAGGGATTCGACCTTGGCAACTCGCCGCAGGAACTGATCGACGCCGGGCCGCTGGGGACCACCCTGGTGCTGTCGACCACCAACGGCACGCGCGCGATCGTGGCCGCCGCCCAGCACGCCCCGACCGTGCTGGTCGGCAGCCTTGCCAACCTGACCGTCTGCGCGGCCGCCGCCGCCCGGGTGGCCCGCGAGGCGGGCGGCCAGGTGCTGGTGCAGTGCGCCGGCGTCAAGGGCGAGTTCACCATGGACGACGCCTACACGGCCGGTCGCTTCGTGGCCGAGCTGGCGGTGTGGCTGGCGGAGTGGGAGCGCACCGACGCGGCGCACGCCGCCGAGCGTCTGGCGGCCGGCTTCGAGAGCGCGGGTGATGGCCTGGCCGCGTCAAAGAGCGCGCGCAACCTGCGTGCCGCCAACCTGTATGACGATGTTCGCATGTGCGCCCGCGAGAACGTGCTGGAGGTGGTCGGCCGGGTGCAGGACGTGGATGCCGGGGTGGCGCTCGTCACCGTCTGAGAGGCCGGTGCCAGGCACGTGCCTGGCACCGGCCTAGCCGGTTGGCGGCTCTCAATCCTTTCCGGGTAGGGTCACCTGGGCCATCATGCGCACCTCCCAACGCCGTAGAGCACGTCGCATCCGGCGCCGCCGGATCGGTCTGGCGCTGGCCGTCGGCCTGGCCGCGGCCGCCGGCGCGCTGGCGCTCACACGCGGCAACGACGAGCCGCACGCCAACGCCGCCCAGACCCAGCCCGGCACCAGCCAGCCATCCGGCGCGGCCAGCACGACAACCAACTCGCCTCCGCCCTCGGTTCGCCGGCGGCTGCGCGCGCAGCTGGCCGGGCGGCTGCCGGTGGCGGTGCAGGATCCCGCCGTCGCCGCCCTGGGCGGCACGGTGTATGCCTTCGGCGGCCTGGAGGCGTCTGGCGCTTCCTCCGCCCAGGTGGTGCGTCTGAGCGGCGGCCGCGTCCACACCCTGGCGCCGCTTCCCACGGCGCTTCACGATTCCGCAGCGGCCGCGCTGGGCGGACAGCTGTACGTGCTGGGCGGGGGCCAGTCGGCCAGCTATTCGGGCATCGGCCGGTATTCGCCGACCGCCGGCTCCACGAAGCTGGTGGGGGCTCTGCCCACACCGCTCTCCGATCTGGCGGTGGCCAGCATGGGGCACACCGCCTACGTGGTCGGCGGGTTCACGGGCAGCCAGTTCTCCGACCGCATCCTGGCCTACACCGGCGGCGCCGCGGCCCGGCCGGTCGGGCGGCTGCCGCAGGGCCTTCGTTACGCGGCGGTGGCGGCTCTGGGCGGACGCGTTGTGATCGCCGGCGGACGCACCGTGAGCGGCCCCTCAAGCGCCATCCTGGCCTTCGACCCGACCTCCGGCAGGGTGCGCCGGCTGGGCACACTGCCGCAGCCGCTGATGCACGCGCAGGCGGCCGTGCTGGGCGGCGTCATGTACGTGGTGGGCGGGATCACCGCCTCCGGCCAGCCCACAGATCGGGTGCTCGCGATCTCTCCTGCGGGCCGGGCGCGCGTTGTTGGCCGGCTGCCGCGGCGGCTGTCAGATGCTGGCGTCGCGGCCACGTCCACCGGCCTGGTGGTGGTCGGCGGCTGGGACGGGTCCGGCCAGGTCGACTCGGTGTGGTCGCTGCGCTGGGCCGCCGCCCCGGCGTCGAAGCCCAAGCATCACTCGAGCGGCGGAAAGCCGTCGCTGCCGGCCATGTTCAAGGGGCCGCTTCCGGGCGACCTGCTGATCGCCGACCGCGGCAACAACCGGATCCTGATCGTGAACCCGGCTCACCGCGTGCTGTGGCGGTTCCCCAAGCCGGGCTCCGGCGTCAGCCTGAACTTCGACGACGACACCTTCTTCACCCCGTCCGGGCGCCAGATCATCTCCAACGAGGAGGAGAACCAGGACATCATCAAGGTCACCTACCCGGGCGGCCGGCTGGTGTACCGGTATGGGCATCCCGGTCAGCGGGGCTCCGCGCCCGGGTACATGAACACGCCCGACGACGCCTACGCGCTGCCCGGCGGGCGGGTGATCGTGGCCGACGCCTACAACTGCCGCGTGCTGGAGCTGCACGGGCAGCGGATCATCCGCATCCTCGGCCACACCGGGGTGTGCGTGCACAACCCGCCGTACAGCTTCGGCGACATCAACGGCGACACGCCCATCCCTGGCGGCCAGGTGCTGGTGTCGGAGATCAATGGCGGCTACATCGACGACCTGACGCTGTCCGGCCGGCTGGTGCACGTCTACCAGGCGCCGGTCAGCTACGCCTCGGACCCCCAGCTGACCCGGAACGGCAACATCATCGTGGCCGACTACACGCGGCCGGGCGGGGTTGTCATCATCAACCGGCACAGCGGGCGGCTGATGTGGTCGTATCGGGTGGCGTCGGGGCCGGGCATGCTCGACCATCCCAGCCTGGCCGCCATGCTGCCCAACGGCGATGTCATCGTGGGCGACGACTTCAACGACCGGGTCGTGATCATCAACCCGCGGACGAAACGGATCGTGTGGCAGTACGGGCACGACGCGGTGGGCGGCACCGGGCCCGGCTACCTACATATCCCGGACGGGTTCCAGTTCATCCCCGTGCACCCGGACGGCAGCCCGGCTCCCGGCCTGATCTGGAAGACGCGGTTCAAGTAGGACGACGACGCTTCGAGCGACTCGGATCCGCTGAAGCGCGGTCCATACTTGGATGATGGACGCTGCCTCGGATCGCTTCTGTAGGCACTGTGGAGGAGCAATCGCGCATCCATCGCGGTTCTGCTCAAGGTGCGGTTCGCCGGCCCGTGCAGCCGAGAAGGCTGATCCGAATCGGGGCTGTGTTGTTCGTAGGTGGGGCGGTCGGAGGAGGGCTCGTTCGGCGCCATGGTCGCTGGCGGGAAGTGGTCGTTGGGAGCCTGCTGCTGGGGGGACTGGCCGCCTACTTCGCCTTCGCTGGTTTCGCGTCGGCCCACACCGCCAGGTCCAGGTGTCCCCAGGGTGGGGATCCATGCGACATGACCAACACGATGGGCGCAGCCCTGGGTGCACTGCCAGCTGGGTGGTGATGATCGGCGGGCTCGGCGGCCGCGCCGTCGCCCGGCTCGCTCAGCGCTTCCCGGGGTGACCAGCGTGGGCCGGAACCCACCGGCGCCGGGACGCGTCCAACTGTGCCATCGAGAAGGAGGAGCTCATGTGGCCGAGGCTGATCGCAGTCCTCGCGGCAGTGACGCTGACCGGGGTGGGTGCATTCGCGGCCGGGCGCGCCAGTGTGGGATCGCCGCCCAAGCAAACACCGGTGGGGGCGCTTGACCGGGCCGCCCTGTTTCGCCTGGCAAACACCTGCATCTCGCTGCGAAACCAGTACAGCTCGCTACTGAATCGAACGACGCTCGCAAATACGACCGGACTCGCACTGCGTGGTCCGCTCGTTCTGCCCAAGAGCTTCGCGCTGACACCGGCGCACGTCCGGTTCATCCTCGAACCCTGCTTGGGTCAGCCTCAGCGCTCACTCGGCTGAGCCAACCCTGACACTGGCCACTTGGCCGTTGCAGCGGTGGCCAGTTGGCCGTTCTGACGATGCGGAGCTGAGCCCTGGCCGCGGAGGAGCGGCTAGCCGACGTTCCGGCAGGGATCGCCGGCGGGCGTGAAGGACTCGAGCTCGTGGTAGCGCTGGTCGAACACCGACAGGCTGAAGCGGCCGGGCGCGGGGCGCTTCCAGGACACGATCGGGGTGACGCCCGGGCCCATCACCGTCAGCCGGTACTCGTTGCCGCGACCTGGGTGGGTGCGCCCGAACATGGCGTACATGCCGATGCAGAAGTTGCCGGCGCTGCGGTGCGTGAGCGCGGAGTTGAAGCGGTACCAGCCGGAACCCCAGGCCGGGTTGTGCGTGTCCAGGTAGACGTTTCGGCCGTACCCGTCCAGCGGAGCCCCGCGATTGGTCGAGGAGAACCCGTACACCGGCACGCCGTTGTACTTGAGGTAGCCGAACACCTCGTCGAAGCGGCCCTGGTTGAGCCAGCTGGTGTCGGCGAACAGCACCGGCAGCTTGCCCGACCAGTGCGACAGGTGCAGCTCCTTGGACTGCCGCCGCGGGGTGCTCGTCCAGCCGCCGTCGCGCAGCTCCCGGCGCCACGTCTGCAGCGCCCAGTTCGTCCCGTCCGGCATCGTGCAGGCGAACACGATGTGCGACAGCCCCGGCCCCTTATACGGGCCGCAGGCGTTGTGCATCTTCTTCCAGTAGCCCGCCCCGAACGAGCCATAGCCGCCCGAGTAGTCGAGCTTGAACGTGATCTGGGGCACGCTGGCGTTGGGCGTGCGGGCGTTGAGTCCGCTCCACGCCAGCACGTGCATGACCCGGCCGTTCGGAGCCCGGTAGGTGATCCGAGCGATGCCAGACTTGTTGACGATCAGCTTGGGGTGTGAAGCTCCCCAGGCGATCATCTGGCTGGCGAGGGCGGGGGTGGCCATTGCCGCCAAAGCGATGGCCGATCCACCAATCAGGGCGAGTGTTCGTCGCAGACCGGAGATGCGGGCAGTATCGGCAGCATTTCGCGATCAGCCAGTGAGGGTCCTGTAAGGATTCCGTTCGGGCAACTGCGGTGCGTGCTCACAGCTTTCCGATTTCCCCTCGAACGGGTGAGGCGGGTCGAGCTCGATCACACGATGCTTTCCCTGCAACCACTGTGAGAGGGGTCTCAATGATGGTGCGACGAGTTCCCGAGGCTGAGGAGTCGTGGGAGTACGCCGATCGGCCGACGGTGCTGGAGTGGGCTCAGGGGCACGTTGCCATCGCGGTCGCAGCGGCCGCGCTGATCTGGTTCGGCGTCGTCTACGTGATGACGCTGATCGTTGATCTGTTTATGCGCTAGGCGCTTGCGGGCGAGGAGCCGGCGGCATCAGATCGCAGCTCGGCCGCGCGGTCGGCCTGCGGAGCCGGGGCGGAGGACGGGTCGATCATGGCCCGCAGGCGGCCCAGCGCGCGGTGCAGGGCGACCTCGGCCGCGTTCGTCTGCATGTCCAGCAGCTCCGCGATCTGGGCGGCCGTCAGGTCGGCGCCGTAGCGCAGGGCGAGCAGCTCGCGATCCCGCGCCGGCAGCGTGGCCATCGCCGTCTGCAGGCTGATGCGGGTGATCGAGTCGTGCTCCAGCTGCCCGCTGTCGGGCTGCTCGGGCAGGTCGCCAACCGGTACCTCCTGCTGGCCAGCCCGCTCCGCCAGCACACGGCGGGTGATCCCGATCAGCCAGGTGGCCGGGGATCCGCGGGACGGGTCGTAGCTCTTGCGGTAGCGCAGCGCCCGCTCGAACACATCGCTGGTCACGTCCTCAGCGTCCGGGCCGGCGCCGATCCGGTACGCGACATAGGCGTACACGCGCTGGGCCAGCTCGTCCGGATGGCGGAGGGGGTCGCGACGTCGCACACTACGAGGGTACGTGCGGGCGGTCGGCGTGGGAAGGGTGATACCGGGGTCGGGTGCCCTTGACCCGACCCCAGAAATGCTGCGGGCCCCGCCACGAACGGGGCCCGCGCACGCAACTGACTTCTACCGCTTAGCGGCTACCAGCCGAAGCCGTAGCCCCCTCCCTTACCGCCGTAGTTGCCGTAGTTGCCGTTGCCGCCCTGGTCGCCACCGTTGTGGCAGTGCTTCTTGGGAGGCTTGGGCGGGTAGTTCTTGTAGCAGCTGCCGCTCGAAGAGCCGCCGTACCCGTTGTAGTTGCCCCAGCTGTTCCCGCCCTTGAGCGAGTTCGACTGCGAGTTCGAGCCGAACGAGTGGCTCACGGTGCCGAACGCGAAACCGACGCCGCCCATGGCGCTCATGGCGCCGAGGGTGGACGTGGTCAGCACCAGCGCAAGCGCTGTTCGGCGTGCCGGGCTGGTACCCGGATGCACCCGCCGGGCGATCGATCGCTGGACGCTGCGATCGAGCGTGGGCCGGCCCGACCGAAGCTCGCCCTCAAGCTTCGAAATCGGATCCTCTGGTCGAAAGATGTCCACTATCTGCCTCCGTCACATTTCGCTGACACCCTATGTACCGGGGTTTGGGGCGAAACCCTTACAGCCCGTGCGAAGGTTTCTCGGGTACGCCTAGTTGGACGTCGGCGGCGGCTGGATGCCCGGCTCGTTGGGGTCCAGCTGGCGAGCCCGCACCAGGGCCGCCTCGCGGGCCTTGCCGGCCGACGCCCGGGCCACCCCGAACCAGGTCTGCCAGTCGTGGCCGTTGTCCTGCGTGGCCCGTTTGAAGGCGGTCACGGCGGCCGGGAAGTTCCCCTGGCCGATGCGCGCCTCGCCCAGGGCGATCCACGACGTCTCCATCCACGGCGCCCAGCTGGTGGCCGTGTTGGCCTCGCTGACGGCGCTGGCCCAGTTGCCGCTGGCCGACGCATCCGCACTGCGCGAGATGGCCAGGTTGACGCGCAGGCCGTAGGCGGTGATCAGGGTCAAGAGGACGATCGCCGTCACGGCCACCGCCCGCACCCGCGGCAGGTCGATCGGCGGCGAGGGGTCGGGGCGGGCCTCCAGCATGATCGCCATGGCCACCGCCAGCGCCGCCATCGTCACCCCGGTCAGCTGCCAGTCCCAGTCGGCGCCGGTGTGCAGCAGGAAGGCGGCGTAGACGCCGAGGGCGATCGGCACCAGAGGATGCGCACGGGCCCGCCAGGCGGCGTACAGCGCCGGCAGCAGCCCGGCCAGAAGCAGCAGCAGGCCGACCGGGCCGAGATCCGCCAGCGTCTCCAGGTACAGGCTGTGAGCCCACTGGGCGCGCAGAGTGCCGGTTCGGTGCTGCAGGTAGTAGGCGGCGAACTGGCCGGAGCCGGCGCCCACCAGCGGGTGCGCCTCGTATTCGTGCCAGGCCGCCTTCCACAGGCTCAGGCGGGCGTCGCCGGACAGGCTGAACAGGCGCGCGTTCAGGCTCTTGCCCTGGTGGCCGCGGGTCGGCTTGAAACCGCCCGGGGCCGACGACGAGAAGCCGTTGTACACCCGGTGCCAGATCTGCGCAGGCGAGCCGTAGACGGCAAACGGGGTGATCACCGCGATCACGATCAGGCCCAGCGCCAGCCAGTGGCCGGTGCGGGTGACCTGCGCCGACGGGCTCCAGCGGCGCATGACGACGCCCAGCCCGAGCACGCTTGCGACAAGCGGGATGGCGCCGGCGGCCATCACGATGGCCAGCCGGTGGCCCTGGGTGGTGGTGCTCGCGATCGGCGAGGACAGGTGGGTGAGGGCCGACGAGTTGGCTGCCACGCCCACGTCCAGGGCCAGCCACGGCGCGGCGGCCAGCCCGGTCACCAGCAGTTGCCAGCGCTGGCGGTCGAAGGCCAGCGCCACCACCAGCCCGAAGGCCAGCGAGATCCAGGCACCGCGGCTGAAGGTCTGATACAGGCCTGTCGCCAGCACCGGCATGGTGGCCGCTGCGAGTCCCCGAGCCAGCAGGGTGCGTGACCGGGTGGCCATGCCGAGCGCGAGCAGAAGGCCCATGGCGGCGGTGATGCCCACGCCGTTCCAGTAGCCCACCGGCGCCGCCAGCCGGCCGGTCTGGGCGATCCCGTTGATGGCCGTGGTGGAGGGGAAGAGCAGGCCGGTCAGCCCGTCGCCGACGACCACGGTCAGCGCGCCCAGCGTGCCGGCCAGGACGGCTGTTGTCGAGCCGCGACGGGCCACCAGCGCCAGCGCCGAGAGGCCGGCAACGTACACGATCACCCGCTCTGCCGAGAGCGCCGCCGAGCCGATGTCGTGCGACCACACGGCCGAGATCAGCATCCACACGCCCAGCAGCCCGATCCCGCCGATGCTGACAAGCTCCGCCCGGGATGGCTGCTGGCAGTCGGTCAGCACCAGCATGAGGCCGGCAGCCCACAGCAGCGCCGCTGCGCTCCAGCCCCAGGCCGGCGGGTTGTAGCCGCCGTTGGCTGCCGCCAGCGGCGCCACCGCCAGGAACGCAAGCACGCCCGGCAGCAGCGTGTGCAGCTCGGGCCGGTGCAGCACGGCCCGCGGCGTCGACATGGCAGCCTCGTGGCTGCTCATGCGCAGGGCAGAATCGACGACAGATCTCGCACACCCCTACGGTACGTGTGCGCGAGCGACCTGTCGAATCCGCCGTGTGCCCGTCGCGCGGCCGCCCGTGGGCACGTATCGTTGAGCGATGAACCGGCGCACCCTGACCCCGATCCTGGTCACCCTGGTGGTGCTGGCCGGCGCGGCCGGCTACTGGATGGTCAAGGTGCGCGCGCGGGCCGATGCGGCGGCGGTCACCTCGCATGTGGAGAAGGCGTATCCGGGCGCGCGCGTGGGCTGCGTGCAGATGCAGTCCAACGGCTCGGCGTGGTCGTGCGCGGCCGTCTATCAGGCCGAGTACCTGTGTGTGCATGCCAGTGTGTCGGTGCTGGGCAAGATCACCGCCGGCCTGGGCAAGCACAAGTGCTCATCCCAGCCGCAGCTGGCCGCCATGGTGCCGCAGTCGGTCACCCCGACGGCGATTGCGGCGGACGTGACCCGGATCGAGACCGGCGTCCCCTTCACCTGTATCCAGCCCGGCAACGGCAAGAGCCACTGGGTGTGCGGCCGCAAGACCGGCGGCGCCATCGACTGCCGGATGGTGTCGGTGCTGGCCTGGCAGCCGCTGAAACTGAAGGCGGGCGGCTCGGCCTGCATCAACCACAGGGCTGCGCTCGGCCTGTAGGGCTAGGCCGCGGGCTCGGCGCCGGCGGTCTGGCCGGTGGCCAGCGGCGGCCGCGGCGTGCTCTGCATGTGCCCGATCTCGGCCAGCAGCCCCCGCCACCACAGGATCCCGCCCACCCACAGCGCCAGCGCCAGGCCGATGGCGGCACCCTCGGCGCCGCCCAGGTAGGCCCCCGCTGTGGTCGCCGGCAGCGCCATCACGCCGGTGATCAGTCGCGCTCGCAGACTGCGTTTGGCCGCCGCCAGCGCCCGCAGGCCGACGGTGGCGCCGGTCAGCATGCCGGCCGCGGCCATCACCGCCGCGTAGGCCAGGATGACCCTGTGGGCGGGCTCCCAGGAGTGGCGCAGGAGTGCGTGTCCGTAGCGGGTGGGCAGGAAGTACATGCCGACCCCGAACACCACCGACGCGCCGGCCAGGCCGCCGGCCACCGCCACGGTGAACCGCAGCATGCGTTGCGGGGAGCGCTTGGACAGGTGCACGGCCTCGGTGATGGCGGGTGCCGTGATGCCCATGTTGAGGATGTTCAGCGGGCCCAGCACGACCTGCGCGCCGCGCAGCGCGCCGGCCGCCGCCAGTCCGCCGAAAGCTCCGGCCATGTACATCGAGCCGGCGTTGGCCGCGCCGCGGGCGATGAACTCGACCAGGTAGCGGGGCGACAGGTCGCGCTGCGAGCGCAGCCAGGCCAGCGTGCTCAGCGGCGCCGGCACGATCCGGGCCTGCACGATCCCAAAAAGGGCGGCCGCGTTGGCCGCGCCGCCCCAGGCCAGCACGAACATCGGCGTCGTCCGCCGGCCGGCGATCCACACCGCCCCGACGAAGACGATCTGGGCGATCGCCCAGGCGAAGTCGTTGGCAAACGCCCAGCTCCCGCGCCGGCGCGAGAAGAACGCGGTGCGCCAGGTGTCCTGCACGATCAGTCCGGGCATGCACAGCGCCAGCGCCAGCAGCGAATCGCGCAGCGTACCGGTGAACGCGAATGCGGCGACCGCGCAGCCCAGCCCCGAGATCCCGCCCAGCACCATCGCTGCGCCGGTCGACCTGCGGGTGCCCTCCCGCCAGGTCTCCTCCGCGGTGGCGCTGAAGCGCACGCCCAGCGGCTCGGAGCAGAACGCGCGGGTCGCGCCGAGCGTCAGATTGTAGGTGGTGAACGCCAGGCCGAACGCGCCGAAGCTGGAGATGCCGACCGCCCGCGCAACCAGCACGGCCAGGGCGAAGTTGGTGATGCTGGACAGCGCCTGGTCGGCCAATCCCCAGCCCAGTCGGCCGGCGTGCGGCCTGCCGGCTGCGGCGCGAGGCTGGGCGGACATGCCGGCCATCGTAGCTTGTGACCGTTTCCAGGGGCGTACGCGCGACACTGCTCCTCAATGTACGCCCGCTAGCTTGTTGGGCATAGTGGACCAGCCATTCCGGCTTCGCGGGTGGGTGCTGGCGGCGGCGCTCGCGCTGGCGGTGGCCGGCTGCGGGTCGGGTTCGACGCCGCCGCCGCCACCGGCGCCGCCGCCCGACATCGCGCTGTATGCGGGCATGCAGGGCCACCCGCGGCCGTCTGCGGCCGACCTGGCGGTGATCGCCCGCTCGGCCCGGCTGGTGGTCGGGACGGTGGCGCAGCTGCAGGTCGTGGCCGGCCAGCTGCGTCAGCTGACGCCCGGCATCAAGCTGTACGCCTACGTGAACGGCCAGTTCGTGCACCCCGACCAGGGCTCGACCTACCCGGCGTCCTGGTACCTGCGATCGGCGAGCGGCCAGCAGGTGCGCTCCAGGGTGTTCGGCAACTACCTGATGAACCCACTGCAGCCGGGCTGGACGGCGCAGGTGACGAGCTCCTGCCGGGCCGCCCTGCAGGCGGTGCGAGGGCTGACCGGCTGCTTTCTGGACATGATCGGCCCGGCGCCGCTGCGGCCCGGGTACGACATGGCGGGGCAGCCTCCGGTCGACCCGGGCACCGGTCAGCCGTTCGTGCCGTCGGCCTATCTGGCCCTGACCGGCGGCCTGGCCAGGGCGGTGCAGACACAGACCGGGCATCCGGTGATCGCAAACGGCGTGGAGTCGGGCGTGCACTACTACGTCGTACCCACCGGCGGGCTGGCCGACGACGTCGCCGGGCTGGAGGTGGAGCACTGGATGGGCCTGAACGACACCCAGGCCATGAAACCGCAGGCCTGGGCCCAGAACGAGCAGATGCTGATCGATCTGGCCCGCCGTGGGCGCACCGTGCTGGTCAACTTCCACACCCGCAGCGCCGGTGCGGAGGGCGACCGCCAGTTCGCGGTGGCGTCGTTCCTGCTGGCCGCCGGCCCCGGCGACTACCTGCAGATCGAGCCGCCCGGCTCGACGGTGCCCAGCTGGCGCTACCCCTCGCCCGATTACCGCGCCGGCCTGGGCCGGGCGCTGGAATCGCACGCCCGCATCGGCGACTACCTGCGGGGCGGCGTTTACCGCCGCGCGTACACAAACGGACTGGTGCTGGTCAACCCGTCGGAGGCACCCGTGACGGTCCGGCTGGGGCCTGGCTACAAGGCGGCAAACGGGCAACCGCTGAAGTCGGTGACGGTGCCTGCGCACGCCGGCCTGACCATCCACCGCTAGCTGACGGGCCGTCCGGTGGCCAGTTGCCGAGTCACCCTCTGCCTCTCATAATCAGGCTGTGGGCCAACTGCCAGCGCGTCCCCTGATTCTGGCGTACCACGCCGTGGATGCGGCGTGGCGCTCACCGCTTGCCGTGTCCGAGCACGACCTGGCGGCGCACGCCGCCGACCTGCGCGACCGCGGCTTCAGCGGGCTCACGCTGACCGAGTCGGAGACCCGGCGGGCGTCCGGAACGCTGCCGCAGCGGTCGGTTGTCTTCACCTTCGACGACGGCTACGAGAGCGTCGGCCGGGCGGCCCGCATCCTCGCCCACCACGGCTTTCCGGGCACCGTGTTCGTGGTCACCGACTTCGTCGGCTCCGACCGGCCGATGAGCTGGTTCGGGGTCGATCACGAGCCGCCCGAGATGATGCGCTCGCTCGACTGGGAGCAGCTGGCTGAGCTGCGCGAGGACGGCTGGGAGGTGGGCTCGCACACGGTCTCGCATCCGCTCATGACCTCGCTCGACGACGACCAGCTGGACGAGCAGTTGGTCACCTCGCGGCGGCTGATCGGCGAGCGGCTGGGGGAGTGCACGTCGCTGGCGTATCCCTACGGGGCGGCCGACCAGCGGGTGGCCGAGGCCGCCCAGCGGGCCGGCTACACCGTCGCCTGCACGCTGACCGGGGCCGAGCTGGTGGATGAGCCGCTGCTTCGGCCGCGGCTAGCCATGGCGGCCGCCGACCACGGCATGCGGCTGCGCCTGAAGACCTCCGGCGCCGGCCTGCGGCTGCGCCGATCTCCGCTGGCCCGGGCGGTCCGGCGGGCTCGCCGGCGGCGGCCGTGGATGCCCGACGGCGACCCCGGCGCGGCGACCTGATGCAACCGGCGGCGGACACCGGCCAGCATGACGCGCGGCCGCTGGGGCCAGACACGCCCGCGCTCTTCGTGTGCGGCCTGCACCGCAGCGGCACCTCGCTCGTGCACCGCTGCCTGGCCCGGCATCCCGAGGTGTTCGGCTTCCACGACACCGGCATGCCCGAGGACGAGGGCCAGCACCTGCAGACCGTCTACCCGCCGGCCTACCGGCACGGCGGCCCGGGCCGGTTCGGCTTCGACCCGGCATCGCATCTGACCGAAGAATCGCCGCTGGTGACCGACGCCAATCGGGCCAGGCTGATCGAGGAGTGGGGCAGCCACTGCTCGGGCGGCGGCGGCCTGTTCGTCGAGAAGTCGCCCCCCAACCTGGTGCGCACGCGGTTTCTGCAGGCGATGTTCCCGCGGGCCTCGTTCCTGGTCGTCGTCCGCCATCCGGCGGCCGTGGCCGGCGCCACCCAGAAGTGGTCGCACACGCCGTCCACCTCGCTGGTGCACCACTGGGTTGCCTGTCACACCACGCTGCGCGCCGACGCGCCGCAGCTCGAGCGGGTGCGGGTGGTCCGCTACGAGGAGATGGTGGCCGACCCGGACGCCAGCCTGGCCGCCATCTACGACTGGCTTGGACTCGCGCCGCAGGCATCCGGCGAGCCGGTCCGCGCCGACGTCAACGCCCGCTACTTCGCGCGCTGGCGAAGCCGCGCCCGGCTGGCTGGCCGGCTCGACCGCAAGCTGGCCGCCCGCCGCTATGAGGGGGACGTGCGCAGCTGGGGCTACAGCCTGCGCGACCTGGACTGGCTGGGCCCGCTGGAGCCGCTGGCGTGACCGATCCCCGCGTGCGGGTGGTGTACATCGCCGGCGCCGGCCGCAGCGGCTCGACGCTGCTTGGCATGCTGCTGGGCGCCCTGCCGGGAACGGCTGCGGTGGGCGAGTTGCGGCACATGTGGCGGCGCGGTGTGCTGAACGACGAGCTGTGCGGATGTGGCCAGCGGTTCAGCGAATGCCCGTTCTGGACCGAGGTCGGCGAGCGGGCCTTCGGGGGCTGGACCAACGCGCCGGCCCAGCGCATGATCGAGCTGCAGCGCCAGGTTGACCGCTTCCGCCGGCTGCCAGCGGTGGCCGCCGGCTCGCTGGCCCCGCGCACGCACGCACGCGTGCGCGAATATGTCGACACCACCGCGCGCGTGTACACGGCGGTGTCCAGGGCCGCCGGCGACGCGGTCGTGGTGGACACCGGCAAGAGCGTCGCCTTCGCCGCCATGGTCGGCCGGCATCCCGGGCTGGATCTGCGGGTGCTGCACCTGGTCCGCGACCCGCGGGCCGTGTCCTACTCCTGGATGCGCACCCGGCCGATGCCCGAGGTGCACTCCAAGGAGGCCTTCATGGCCACCTTCAGCCCGTTCCAGTCGTCGCTCGTATGGCTGGGAAACAACGCCGCCGCCGACGCCCTGCGGCTGATCCGGCTGCCGGTCACCGACCTGCGCTATGAGCAGCTGCTGGGCGAGGGCCGCGAGCAGGCGCTGGCGCGGATCGCCGACTGCATGGGTCAGCCCGCCGCCAGCCTGGCCGCGCTGGCTGGCGACGACGTGGCCATCGGCGTCCAGCACACGGTGGCTGGAAACCCGGCCCGCTTCGAGACCGGGCGCGTGCGCCTGCGGGCAGACGAGGAGTGGCGGACCGGCATGCGCTCGGCCGACCGGCGGCTGGTGTCAACTGTCACCTTTCCGCTGATGTTGCGGTATGGATACCACCTCATGAAATCCCCACGAGCGGGTTGACAGGCTCCGGGCCCCGCGGCATGCTCGTAACAGGCTGGAGCCGGCCGGGTCCGTGAGGAGGTCCGCTCGGCATCCCGCCAGTGGATCAGAGACCACACACAGGGGAGTGTGCGCTTGTGGCTAGACGCGTTCTCGTAACCGGCGCCGGCGGATTCATCGGCCACCATCTGGTGACTGCGCTGCGCGCGCAGGGGCACACCGTGCGCGGTGTCGATCTCAAGCATCCCGAGTATTCGGCCACCGACGCCGACGAGTTCATGGTCGCCGACCTGCGCGACCCAGCCTCCGCGGCCGAGGTGATGGATGGAGTCGACGCAGGTGTACGCGCTG
The DNA here is from genome assembly GCA_963744065.1 of uncultured Actinomycetes bacterium. Classification (GTDB taxonomy): domain Bacteria; phylum Actinomycetota; class Thermoleophilia; order Gaiellales; family JAICJC01; genus DASUHT01. Next base: position 79,789 of record CAVUSN010000017.1, read on the forward strand.
GCCGCCGACATGGGCGGCATGGGCTACATCTCGAGCCACAACGCCGAGATCCTGCACGCCAACTCGCTGATCAACCTGAACACGGTTGAGGCCGCCCGCCGGGCCGGCGTGCGCCGCTACCTGTACACCTCCTCGGCCTGCATCTACCCCGAGTTCCTGCAGACGGACGCCGACGTCAAGCCGCTGCGCGAGCAGGACGCCTACCCGGCTCAGCCGCAGGACGGCTACGGGTGGGAGAAGCTGATGGCGGAGCTGCTGTGTACGTACTACCGCGAGGACCATGGGCTGGACACGCGGATCGTGCGCTTCCACAACATCTTCGGGCCGCTCGGCACCTGGGACGGCGGGCGCGAGAAGGCGCCGGCCGCCATGTGCCGCAAGGTGGCCATGGCCAAGCTGACCGGCGAGCCCCGCGTCGAGATCTGGGGCGACGGCGAGCAGACCCGCTCCTTCTGCTACATCGACGACACCGTCGAGGGTCTGATCCGGCTGATGGCGTCCGACTACCCGGACCCGCTCAACCTGGGCCAGGACCGGCTGATCTCGATCAACGACATGGCCCGCTTGATCGCCGGCATCGCCGGCACCGAGATCGAGCTGGTGCACATCGACGGGCCGCAGGGCGTGCGCGGGCGCAACTCCGACAACACGCGGCTGCGCGAGGTGTTGGGGTGGGAGCCGGCGATCTCGCTGGAGGACGGCCTGGCCACGACGTACCATTGGATCGAGCAACAGGTTTCCGAGCGGCTGGAGGAGGGACGTCCAACGGCGGCTGATGCACTCGTACCCTCAGGTTGAACTCTCGTCCCGGTACGACACCGGGACCGTGCTGGGCGTCAATTACTACGTCGGTGACATCGAGTCGGCGACGCAGCTGGTGCTGGAGCGGGCGGAGTCCGGGCTGGGCGGGTTCTCCTGCCTGGCCGGCGTGCATGGGATCGTGCACGCGCAGCACCGGCCGGAGCTGATGGCGGCGCTGGGCGACGCCTGGCTCAACTTCACCGACGGCGCGCCGGTGGCGTGGCTGATGCGCCGCTGCGGCTGGCCGACGACCCACAGGGTGGCCGGGCCGGACCTGATGCCGGCGGTGATCGAGGCCGGCCAGACCCGCGGCATCCGCCATTACCTGTTCGGCTCCACGCCCGACACCCTGGCCCTGCTCGAGGACTCGCTGCGCCGCGAGTATCCTGGCGTGCAGATCGCGGGCAGCATGTCGCCGCCCTTCCGGCCGCTGTCGGACGCAGAGGAGATGGAGATCGCCGCGCAGATCCGGGCCGCCGAGCCGCACATCGTGTGGGTGGGCCTGGGCCTGCCCAAGCAGGACGAGTGGATGCACCGCAACGCCCCCCGCCTGGGCCCGGTGCTGTCGATGGGGGTAGGTGCCGCCTTCGACTTCCTGGCCGGCACCAAGCCGCGGGCGCCGCTGTGGATGCGCTCGCACGGTCTGGAGTGGCTGCACCGGGTGCGCAGCGAGCCGCGCCGGCTGGCCTACCGCTACCTCACGACCAACTCCGAGTTCATCGCCCGGGCCGGGGTGGAGGTGCTCCGGCACCGCGCCGTACGGCCGCGGGACACCCGGAGCGCGTAGCCATGGGCCTTGCTGTCCGCGCTCCGGCAGAACCCAGCGCGCCGCGCAGCGGCGGCGGCTTCGGCGTGCCCTCCATGCGCACACTGGGGCTGGCCACGGTCGGCCTGGTGCTGGCCGCGCTGGCCGGTCCGCTGGTGGCCCTGTCGCCGCCCGCGGCGGTGGCCATGGCGGTCGTGTTGGTGCTGCTGGCGGCGCTGGCGCTGATCCGCCAGCGGCCGATCGGCGAGGTGCTGATCATCCTCATGATCCTGATCAGCGGCCTGGTCGACATCCCGCAGCGGATCAGCGTCGGGCCCACCACCGGCCAGGGTGCCGAGACGGTGGGCTTCCTGGGCATCATGCTGCTGGTCATCCTGAACGGCTATCTGGGCTCGGGCGTGCCCCAGATCGCCCGGGCGTGGCCGATCGGGCTGTTTGTGCTGTGGACGTTCATGTCCTTCTCGTGGGGCGGCGCTCCCAAGCAGGGTCTGCAGAACGTGTTCGTCTACGCCGGCTTCTTCGGCGCCATGCTGATCGGCGCCACCGTCGCCCGGTGGCAGCCCGAGGGCGCGTACCGGGCGCTGGACATGGCCTTCAAGCTGGCGGCCGGGCTCGGCCTGACCCTGTACGCGGTGGGCCTGGCCATCGGCGGCCACGGCACCCGGGTGGTGGTCTCGCCGCGGCCGTTCGGCCTGTTCGGCGTGATCATCATCGCCTGGTTTGCCAGCGGCGACCGGATCGGCATCCCGTGGGCCAAGTGGGTTGTGGTGGCAACCGTGCTGCTGACGGTGCTGTCGCTGTCGCGTTCGGCGCTGGCCGCGCAGTTGGCGGTGATCGTGCTGGCCCGTTTCGACCCGCACAGCCTGCGCTCCTACATCCGCACCGGCGCGGCGGTGATCGGCTCGGCCATCGTGGCCCTGGTGGCGGTGTTCGAGTACGCCCCCCTGCACCACCGCTTCTTCCACGGCGACACCACAAGCATCGGCGGGTTCACGCTCAACGTGACCGGCCGCGACGCGCTGTGGTCGGCCAACTGGGGCTGGTTCAAGGAGAAGCCGTGGATCGGCTGGGGCGCCGGGTCGTCAGACACCATGACCGCCGCGCTTCCCGGTCACAATGCCGGCCACCCGCACAACGACTACCTGCGCCTGCTGGTGGACTACGGCGTGGTCGGGCTGGCCCTGTGGCTGATCGGGTTCTTCCTGCTGATCACGATCTGCTGGAAGGCATGGGGGTCGATGCGGGGGACGCGCACGCACGCCGAGCGGATGCACTCGGCGGCGGTGCTGGCGCTGATCGGGATCGCGCTCACCATGATCGTCGACAACCCGCTGATCGAGGTCGTCAAGATGGGCCCGCTGGGGGCGTTGGTGGGGATCTCACTGGGGGTGGCCGCAGCCACGGCCGCCGGCGTGCCCAGCAGCCAGCCGGCTGTGCCTGCGGCACCCGTGCCCGAGCCGGCGGTGCCGTAGTGCGCATTCTGGTCATCCACACGCACTACACGAGCGGTATCTCGTCGGGCGAGAACCGGGTGGTGGCCGACGAGGTCGACCTGCTGCGCGCACACGGCCACGACGTCGAGTTGTGGGAGCCGTCGGCCGACGACCTGACCGGCGCCCGGCGCGCCCTGCTGGCCGCCCAGGTGGTGTGGTCGCGCTCCGCGGTGCGCCACCTGGAGAGCGCTGTGCGCCGCTTCCAGCCCGACGTCGTGCATGCCCACAACCTGTTTCCCAGGCTGTCGCCGGCGGTGCTGCGCTCGCGCCGGGCGCCGGTCGTGCTGACGCTGCACAACTACCGTCTGCTGTGCCTGCCCGCCACCTTCCTGCGCGACGGCCACACCTGCGAGGACTGCTTCGGCAAGCTGCCCTGGCGGGGCGCGATGCACGGCTGCTACCGCGGCTCGCGGGCGTCCAGCGCGGCCCTGGCCGGCTCGATCGCGCTGCACCGGGCGATCGGCAGTTTCCAGCGCCCGGCCGCCTACCTGGCTGTCAGCGAGTACGTGCGCCGCCGCCACGTGGAGGCGGGGTTCGACCCCGAGCGGGTGTGGGTCAAGCCCAACTTCGTGTGGGGCACCGACCAGCGCACCGGAGCGGGCGCCGACTTCGTCTACATCGGCCGGCTCTCGCCCGAGAAGGGGCTCGACCGGCTGCTGCCGATGTGGGGTCAGGTGCCGGCCCGGCTGCGGGTGATCGGCGACGGGCCTGAGCGCTCTGCCCTCGAGGCGGCCGCGCCCGACAACGTCAGCTTCCTGGGCGCGGTGCCCTACGAGCAGGTGGCCGGCCTGCTGCGCGAGGCGCGGGCGCTGGTGCTGCCAACGGCCTGCTACGAGGGCGCCCCGCGGACGGTGGTCGAGGCCTACGCGGCCGGCGTGCCGGTGGTGGCCAGCCGGATCGGCGCCGTGCCCTCGGTGGTGGATGAGGGGGAGACCGGGCTGTTGGCCGATGTGGGTGACACCCAGCAGTGGGTGCAGGCTCTGACCCGGCTTCTGGACGACGCCGAGTCGCAGCGGCTGGGCGCCAACGCGTTTACGGCCTGGTGCGACCACTACAGCCCTGAAAGGGCCATAATCGACCTCGAACGCGCCTACGCTAGGGTGGCCGGTGAGGCGGCACGACCGGCGCCTGTGGGGACCTCCCAACGGTGAGCGCCTGACCTTGACACCAGTCAAAAACCCCCGTATCCCTCTAGTGGACGAGCCTCCTTCACTGCGGCGGCACCACCCCCGACCTTCTGACCACGACCGAGAGGCCGGAGCGTGAATCCCCAGAATCTGACGACCCTCAGCGACTACCTGAACGTCCTGCGCCGGCGCATCTGGATTGTGCTGCTGTGCGTTGCGGTCGCTGGTGGTTCGGCCTACCTGTACTCCAAGCACCAGACGCCGGAGTACAAGGCGACGGCCACGGTGGGGTTGAGCGCAGCACCCGGTTCTGCTCGAGGTCAACGGCACGAATCACGACCAGTGCCACGGATCTCGCGACATACGTTGCCGGTGAGGTCGCAGAACGGCCGACGCGTAGCAGGTGGCCGCCGCGACGCTGAGCACTACAAGGCGGAGTTGGCAGGTCGGGATTCCGACCATGACCGCCGACCGAGTTGAGTCACGGGTCAAGGTCGCCGGCGACATCACGAATGACCGGTTGGTTTCTCGGCAACGGGCAAGAACCGCCCCAGGCCGAGACGCTGGTCAACGATTACGCCGCGACCTACGCCAAGCTCGGCAACGCCAGCTGACACGGCGCTCGTCCAGAGTCGGCTCAGGGTCGTCAACGACCAGATCGAATCTGCGGCTCAGTGCCAAGATCGCCGCGGCGGTGGCCGACAAGAACAACGCGCTGGTGAATTCGCTGAACGCGCGCGAGAAGCAGCCGCTCAAGGAACAGGCCACGCTGCAGGGCGCTGCCCAGAGCATTTCCCAGAGCCGCACGGTGGCCCCGACCTCGTCGGCCACCAAGGAACGGCCGATCCTGTCGCACAACATCGGTATCGGCGTCGCTCTGGGCCTGGTCATCGGGCTCACGCTGATCGGCCTGTCCGAGGCGCTGGACAACCGCGTGCGCCGCTCCGACGACCTGTCGGCGGTGCTCGGCCTGACCATGCTGAGCAAGATCCCGACGCCCCCGCGCACGTACCGCAAGGGCAACCGGCTGGGCATGATGGAGGACGCCGACGACGCCCACACCGAGGCCTACCGCAAGCTGCGCGTCAACTTCGACTTCGCCAACCTCGGACCGCGGGCCAAGCTGATCATGCTGACCAGCGCGGTCGAGCAGGAGGGCAAGTCCACCACCATCTCCAACCTGGCCGTGGCCTTTGCCCGGGCCGGACGCAAGGTGGCGCTGGTCGACCTCGACCTGCGCCGGCCGGCTCTGCACCGGTTCTTCGGCTATGAGGCCGGTTTCGGCCTGACCGACGTCGCGCTGGGCCACGTTGAGCTCGACCGGGCCATGCATCCGGTGCAGATCAACGGCGCCAGCGGCTCGCTCGAGGTGCTGGCCACCGGCCCGCTGCCGCCGCATCCGGCCGACTTCCTGGAGGCGCCGGCGGTGGCCGAGCTGCTGACGAAGCTTCGCGATCAGTTCGACATCGTGCTGGTCGACTCGGCCCCGGTGCTGCCCGTGTCCGACAGCGTCATCCTGTCCAAGCGGATGGATGCGGTGATCGTGGTCGCCCGGGCATCGACGCTCAAGCGGCACGTGCTGTCGGAGTTCCACCATGCGCTGTCGGCGCTGCCTGTGCCCAAGCTGGGCTTCATCCTGACGGCCTCCGAGGACGAGGCCGCGGGCTACGGCGGCTACGGGGTGTACGGCACCTACACGCCGTACGCGCAGACCGGGCCGGCATCCACGGCCACCGCGGCCGCGACTGCCAACGGCGAGGCGCCAGTCGAGCCCAGCGCCGACTCACCGCGCGTCTCCAAGCCGCGCACCGCCGAGCAATAGCAAACCGCTAGGCGTCGTCGACGAACGAGCGGTAGACCGCTTCGGCCCGCTCGCGCAGGCGCGCCAGCTGAGGGCTCATATACCGCTCGCGAATCGTCTCGGCCCGCTCGGTGCGGTGAGCTGACGGGCGCGCCACGCGCGATTCGGGCACCGCCTGGTCGAGCCCGTGGCTGCCGTTGCGGGCCGCGGCCAGGTCGGCCCGGGAGATCTCGCCCGACACGTACGCCCGGATGGCCGGCGCCCACTCCGGCCGCAGCGCCCGCTCGTCGATCAGCGCGTATGCCAGGCCGACGTTCTCCTGGGTGTGCTCGAACGGGGTGAACGACGTTCCGTAGTGCGCGTTCAGCCGCTCGATGACCGCGCCCAGATCGGACGTCACGTCCTCAAAGCGGGCAACGAAGCAGCGATCCTTGTAGGCCCGAAGCGGTCCGTAGAAGCGGACGTAAGCGGCCACCGCCTGCTCCAGCGAGACGTACGGCGAGCGGATGGTGACCGAGGCGGTGGCGTCCACCGGCTTGCGGATGATGCTCATAGCTGGTAGGCCGCGGTCGGCTGCGGCCATCAGCTGGATCGGCGCGTGCAGGTGGTGGGCCACCCGCACCGGCTCCGGCTGGGCCATCTGGAATGCCACCACCGAAAACGTGTTGGCCGAGCGCATGTATGCCTCGATCACGATCTTGGTGTCGTCCGAGAGCACGGCGCGCACCCCGCGGTACCGGCTCCACGTCAGATAGGAGGAGTGTTCGGCCCATCTCGACCGCAGCGCCCAGCGCGCTCCGCGCAGGTATTGTGGCAGGGTCCGACGAGGCCCAGTCATCGCGGCCAGGGTACAGCCGGTTCCATGCGAGGTCAACGCGAACAGGTAGCGGCGAGGGCTGGATCCGGCTCTTCCAGGCCGCCGTGGTGGTCGCCGACGGCGGCTCGGCTGGGCCTGCCCGCGGTGGCCGCCGGCGGCCCCGTGGCGCTGCTGTGCGCGGCCTCCGGCGGCGGCTCGCCCACCAGCCGCGCCTTCGCCCTGGCCGTGCTGGGGCCGGTCGCCGCGCTTCTCATCCGCCGCCTGTCGCCGCCTGTGTCAACGTCCGGACGTCTGCTCATCGGCGCGCTGGTCGGGCTGGCGGCACTGTCCGCCATCTCCTACCTGTGGTCGACCGACCGCCCGGCCACCGTGCAGGCGGCCCTGCTGGCCGCGGCCATCGCCGCCGGCGTGGCCACCATACTGGCCGCTGCCGCCGGCCGCGGGTCATGGGGGGTGGTCGTGGGCACTGCCGCCGCCATCAGCCTGATCGACCTGTACAGCCTGTCCACCCGGCTTCTGCCCAGCATCATGGGCTCCGGCGGACGGCATCCCGGATTCAACCGCCTGTACGAGCCGATCGGCTACTGGAACGGGCTGGGCGCACTGACGGCGATCGGCATCCTGCTCACGCTGGGCGTCGTCGCCGACGGCATCCGGCCGCTGCGGATGGCCGGCTGTGCGGCGCTGGTGGTGCAGGCGCCGGTGCTGTACCTGACCTTCAGCCGCGGCTCGGTGGCGGCGCTCGTGATCGGTTTCGTCGTCGCCCTGGCGCTGGAGCGGCGGCGGCTGCGCTTCGCGGCCTGCTCGGCGGTTGCCGTGGTCGCGCCCCTGCTGGCGGTGCTGGCCGTGTACCTGCGTCCGGCGCTGACCTCGGCCGTGCCGCACGGTTCGACCACCGCGGAGGGCGCCGAGGCCGGGCTGGCCGTGGTGCTGCTGTGCCTGGCCGCCGCCCGGGCCGGCGGCTGGCTCGACCGCAGGCTGACGACCCTGCACCCGACGCCCCAGCAGCGGCGGCGGGCCGTGTGGGGGCTGACCGGCCTGGTGCTGGCACCGCTGGTGGTCGCGCTGATCCTGGGTGGCGGCCCGGTCGACCTGGCCAAGGACTCCTTCGGCACGGCCGGCGCGCCCGCGCCCACCTTCCGCCACGGCAACCTCAACCTGCGCTACCTGAGCCTGTCGGCCAACGGCCGCACGCGGATCTGGCGGGCCGCTCTGCACCAGTTCGTCCACCACTCGCTGGTGGGCGACGGCGCCGGCAGCTTCCCCCGCTACTGGCTGCGCGTGCGCGCCGGCCGGCCCCCGGTCGTGCAGGCGCACAGCATCGAGTTGACCACGCTGGCCGAGCTGGGTATCGGCGGTGGCCTGCTGCTGGCGGTGGCCCTGGTCGTGCCCGCCCTGGTCGCGGTGCGCACCCGCCGGGACGTCTTGGTGCCGGTGCTGGCTGGCGCCTACTCCGCCTTCCTGCTGGCGACGGCGGTGGACTGGACATGGCAGCTGGCGGGCGTCACCCTGGCCGGGATGGCGTGTGCGGCGGCGTTGGTCGGCGGCGATCCGCGCGGGCTGCGCGGCCCCTCCCCGCGTGAGAGGCGGATCGCGCTGGCCGTGGGCGGGCTGGCCTGCCTGGCGGGCCTCGTGCTGTATGCCGGGAACCTGGAGCTGTCCCGCGCCCAGAACGCGCTGGCCGCCGGCCGCTATGGCGCCGCCCGCCGCGAGGCCAGCCGGGCTGCGACGCTGCAGCCGTGGGCCGCCGAGCCGTGGCTGGTGGCGGGCTATGCCAACGTTGGCCTGGGGGACAAGGCGGCGGCCGCCCGGGATGCCCACAAGGCGGTGTCCGCCGACGACGGCGACGCGCGCGCCTGGGTGGCTACAGCCTGCCTAAACCGGGGCCGCGACCGGCGCGCCGCGATCGCCCGTGCCCGAGCCCTGGATCCGGCCGCCCGCGCCTTCCTGCACACGCCCATGCGCTGCCTGCCTCCACGGGTCGCACTGTCGCGGGCTGACTAATGCCCGACCGGCGGACAGTGATCGATTGACGCCCCGAGCGCCCACCCGTACTCTTTCGGTATGGGCATCGGGCCCGTGCGGGCGTGGACGTCCCGTCGGCTCGTGGCTCGGTCCGCTTAACCGGCCCTCAGGGGGAGGACGCAAATATGGTCGAAAAGCCGATCTCCGCGGAGATGCATCCAGGTCCTGGTTTTCGCATCCGTCTGTCCGTCGATCGGCCCGCCCCGGAGCTGGTGGCCGGCTTTGCGGAGTTCGAGACGCCGCCGGTGTCAGACCTCATGAACCGGCTGTACACGATGCGCTCCGAGATCTCCAACCTGACCGACCCCAAGCTGCGCATTCTCGGCCCGGCCTGCACGGTCAAGGTCTTTCCGGGCGACAACCTGATGGTGCACAAGGCGCTGGACATCGCCCAGCCGGGCGACATCATCGTGGTGGACGCCGGCGGATCGCCGATGAACGCGGTGTTGGGAGACCTGATCTCGACCAAGGCCCGCCATCGCGGGGTCGGAGGCTTCGTGGTGGACGGCCTGATCCGCGACCTGCCGGCCATCCTGGCGCTGGCTGACTTCCCCGTGTTCGCGCGCGGCGTGACCCCGATCGGCCCGCTGCACCGCGGCCCCGGCGAGATCAACACGCCGATCTCCTGCGGAGGCATCGTGGTGCACCCCGGCGACATCGTCATGGGCGACCTGAACGGCACCGTCGTCATCCCGCTGGACTGCGCCGACGAGTTGCTCGCGCGGGTGCGGCAGCACGCCGCCGGCGAGGCCGATTACACCGCCGCGGTGGCCAGGGGCGACTTCTCCAACGCCTGGGTCGACCGCTTCCTGCGCGACTCCGGGCTGGATCCGGACGAGGCGGTGGACGCGCCGCTTCAGATGGCGAGCGAGTGACCGCACCGGCCCCCCGAGCGCCCGTCGTGCTGCTCGGCGGGATCGAGAACGCCCTCTCGGTGGCCCGCAGCCTGGGCCGGCGGGGGGTGGAGGTGCACGCCCTGGGCGAGCCCACCAGCATCGTCCGCCACTCCCGCTTCTGCCGCTCCTATCGAGCCTTCACGGGCGATCTGGTGGAGCAGTGGCTGGGCTGGCTGCTGACCGACGCTCCGCCCGGCATGATCGTGCTGCCGTGCTGCGACGAGGGCATGGAGCTGATCGCCAAGCACCGGGCCGAGCTGACCGAGCGCGGCCTTGTCGTGCAGGAGGCAGACGACCAGGCGCTGCTGGACGGGCTGGACAAGCAGCGCGCCTACGAGGTGGCCCGCCAGGCCGGTATCGGCGCGCCCCGCACGGCGGTGCTGCACGGCTGGGACGACCTGGAGCGGGCGATGGCCGAGATCGGCACGCCGTGCGCGCTCAAGCCGGTGCACATCCACGAATACCGCAGGCACTTCTCGGGCAAGGTGGTGCTGATCGACGACGCCGCCGCCCTGCGGCGGGCCTTCGCCCGCACCCACGAGGTGGGCCTGGACATGATCCTGACCGAGATCATCCCCGGGCCGGAGGACCGCTACTGCTCGTACTTCACCTACCTGGACGAGCACGGGCAGCCGCTCTTTCACTTCACCAAGCGCAAGCTGCGCCAGTATCCGGTCGGCTTCGGCGGCGGCACCTACCACCTGACCGAGTGGGCCGACGACGTGGCCGACGCCGGCCTGCGCTTCCTGCAGGCGCTGGGCGTGCGCGGGCTGGGCAACGTCGAGTTCAAGCGCGATCCGCGCGACGGCCAGCTCAAGATCATCGAGTGCAACGACCGCTTCACCGCCGGCAACGAGATCGTGCGGCTGGCGGGCGTGGACATCGCCCAGCTGGTGTACGCCCGCATGACCGGCCAGCCGCTGCCCGAGCTCGGCCGCGGCCGCGACGGTGTGCGCATGTGGTACCCGGTGCAGGACACGCTGGCCTTCCTGGCCGCCCGCCGGGCCGGTCAGCTGACCACCGCCGCGTGGCTGCGCAGCCTCATGCACCGCCAGACCTTCCCGCTGTGGTCGGCCACCGACCCCATGCCCTCGCTGGTCGAGTGGTCGGGGCTGCCTCGGCGAGCCCTGGCCAAGGCGTCCAAACGCTCGCAGGAGTCGGGCATGGGCGGCACCCAGGCGGTCGCCTCGTGAGCGACCCCGCCCACGTGCTGCTGGGCCACGCCGAGTTGCGGCGGATGATCCGCGACTGCTTCCTGGGCGCAGGGCTGACTGAGCCGGACGCCGACGCTGTCGCCGACGTGCTGGCCGACGCCAACCTGCGGGGGGTGGAGTCGCACGGGGTGGAGCGCGCGCCGATCTACCTGCAGCGTCTGCACCGCGGCCTGGCCCGCGGCACCGAGGCGGTCAGCGTCGCCGATCGACGCCGGCGCCATGTGCCGGATGGACGCCGGCTATGCGCTGGGCCCGGCGGTGTCGGTGCTGGCCACCGACCGCGCCCTGGATCTGGCCCGCCGGTACGGCATGGGATTGGTCACGGTCGGCCGCAGCAGCCACTTCGGCGCCGCCGGCTACTACGCCCGGCGGGCGGCCGCCCAGGGCATGATCGCCATGGTGGCCTCGAACGCCGCCGGCTCGATGGCCCCGCACGGGGGCGCCGAGCGGTTTCTGGGCGCCAACCCGCTGGCCATCGCCGCGCCGGTCGGCCGGCACGGCCAGTTCGTGCTGGACATGTCCACCTCGGTCGCCGCCCGCGGCAAGATCCGTCGCGCCCAGTCGCTGGGCGAGCAGCTGCCGGCCGGCTTTGCGATCGACGCCGACGGCAACCCCACCACCGACCCGGTGGCCGCCATGGCCGGCTGCGTGCTGCCGGTGGGCGGGCCCAAGGGCACCGGTCTGGCGTTCGCCATCACGCTGCTCACCGGCATGCTGGCCGGCGCAGACTTCGACGACGAGATCGACTCCATGTACCAGGGCTTCGAGCGGCCGCAGAACATCGGCCACCTGTTCTGGGTGATCGACCCGGCCCAGCTGGGCGCGGCTGGCGAGGCCGAGGCCAGGGTGGAGCAGCTGGTCGACCGCCTGCACGACGTGCGCCCGGCGCCCGGCAGCCAGCGCGTGATCCACGCCGGTGAGCGGCAGGACGCGGTCGCCCGTGAGCGGGCCGCCTCCGGCATCCCGGTGGCCAGGATCGAGCTCGAGCGGCTGGCCCAGACTGCGGCCGAGTGCGGGTTGGAGGCGCTGGCCCGCGAGATCATGGCGGCCGCCCAGGGCGCGGCCCAGCCCGCCCGATGAACCTGCCCGAGGGCGTGCTGGCCGCCGCCAGCCGGCGCGGCCGGCGGGTGCGCGATGCGGCCGCCAGGGCCGATCTCTTGCTGGCCTCAGGCCCGCGCTATGTGGCCCGCCACCTGTCGGATGAACGGCGCGCGCGGGCCAGCGAGACGGCCGCCTCCGACGGCGTCTACGCCGAGCTGTGGGCGCAGGCCGCCGCCGAGTGCGGGGCGGAGCTGATCCCGCTTCCCGGCGGCATCATCGAGCTGCGGCGGGGCGGACGGCGCACCCGCGTGTGGCGGCAGTGGGTCGAGCTGGACGACACCGTCACCATCCGGGCCGCGCTCGATCGCACGCTGGTGCACCGGGCGCTGGAGGGGGAGGGCCTGCCGGTGCCCGAGAACCTGACCATCCGGGTGGACGATCTGGCGCCCGCGATGGAGTTCCTCGAACGGCACGGCTGCGTGGTGGTGAAGCCGGCCTCCGGCACCGGCGGCGGCCGCGGCGCCACCGCCGGGGTGCGCACGCCGGCCCAGCTTCTGCGAGCGGCGGTGATGGCCTCCCGGCACGACCACGAGCTGATCCTGGAGCGGCAGGCGGCAGGCCACGTCTACCGCTTCCTGTTCCTGGACGGCGAGCTGCTGGACGTCGTCCGCCGGCTGCCGCCGCACGTGACCGGCGATGGCCGCTCCGACATCCGCGGACTGGTGCTGGCCGAGAACCGGCGCCGGCTGGACGCCCACGGGCACGCCGGCCTGCCGCTGGTGACCGCCAACCTGGACATGCTGTTCACGCTGGAGCACGCCGGGCTCGCGCTCGACTCGGTGCTCGAGTCCGGCCGCCGGGTGGCGGTGAAGACGGTCACCAACCAGAGTGGGCCGGCCGACAACCAGACGGTGCGCGAGCCGGTGGCCGACGATCTCACCGCTGACGCCCGCCGGGCTGCGGCCGCGGTGGGGGTGCGGCTGGCCGGGGTGGATCTGATCACGCCCGATCTGGGCGCATCGCTGGAGGCCGCGGGCGGCGTGCTGATCGAGGTGAACGGCGGCCCGGGCCTGCATCACCACTACCACGTGGCCGACCGCGACGGAGCGACCCGCGTCTGCGTCCCCATCCTGGAACACCTCCTCGAAAGTGCGGGGCCAGGCCCCGGGGTCCGGCTTAACAACCGGGTCTTAACAACCGGGGTCAGGCACCGTCACGTTTTTCGTGACGGTGCCTGACCCCGGTTCTCAAAGCGCGGCGATCACGGCGTCGGCGGCCTCCTCGGTGCCCACCGGGTGGTCGGGCGCCAGGTCGGAGGTGAGACTGGTGCCATCGGCCAGCACCCGGTCGACGGCGTTCTCGATGGCGATGGCCGCCTCCGTCTCGTCCAGGTGGCGGAGCATCAGCGCGCCGCTGAGGATGGTCGCGATCGGATTCGCCGTGCCCTTGCCGGCGCGGGCCAGAGCCACCCCGTGCGCGGTCTCGAAGACGGCGCAGTCGTCGCCCAGGTTGGCGCCGGGCGCCAGCCCCAGCCCGCCGGTCAGGCCGGCCGCCAGGTCGGAGATGATGTCGCCGTACAGGTTCTGCATGACCAGCACGTCGAACGGCTGCGGGCGGCGCACCAGCTCCAGCGCCAGCCGGTCGATCAGGATGTCGTCGAACTCGATCTCCGGGTAGCCGGCCGCCACCTGCCGTCCCACCTCCAGGAACATGCCATCGGTGCTGCGCATCACTGTGGCCTTGTGGGCCGCCGTCACCCGCCGCCGGCGGTGCCGCTTCGCGTACCGAAACGAGAACTCGAACACGCGCCGCGCGGCCCGCTCCGAGAGCGGGCTGAGCGAAAGGCCGGAGTCGTCTCGCAGCGGCTCGCCCACGCTGCGAAGCCAGGCCAGTAGCTCAAGCGTGGCCGGCGCGCCGCGGTCGAACTCGATACCGCGATACAGGCCTTCGGTGGCCTCGCGGATCAGCACCAGGTCGATGGCCTGCTGGCCCGGCCCGGCGGGTGAGCGGATGCGCGACGGCCGCACCTGGGCGTACAGGTCGAGTCGCGTTCGCAGCTCCACATTGGCCGACCGGAAATCGCCGTCCACCGACGTCAGCACCGGCCCCTTGAGCGCCACGCCGGCGGCCCGGATGGCCTCCACCGCCGCGTCGGGCAGCGGCATCCCGTCCTGCTCCAGGGCCGAGGCGCCGACCCGCACGGGCTGCCACTCGATGGCCACGCCGGTTGCGTCCAGCACCCGCCGGGCAGCCGCCGTCACCTCGGGGCCGATGCCATCGCCGGGGATGACGACGACATGCCGAGGCTGGGGAGGACTCACCGGCCCGAGTGTACCGGGCCCTGCGGGCGGTCAGCTGACCTTGGTGGAGGTGCCCGTGCTGTAGGCGGTGGCGCCGCCGCCGGTCTTCTTGAACCGGCCCCGGAACTTGTAGGTGCCAGTCTGCGTGGGGGTGTACATCGCGCTGAGGGCAGTGGTGCCTGACATCCAGGACACCCAGGTGGTGGTGCCCGGCTTCTGCACCTGCATGTCCTCCACGTAGCCGGTCGGCGGCGCGTCGATTGCCCAGGTCACCGTGAACGGGACGTTGACCGAGCCGGTGGACGGGCTTTCGGGGACAACGTTGATGCTGGAGGTGTGGCCGGTGGTGGAGTCGATCACCGAGTAGTTGCCGGCCGCCTCGAATGTCCAGTCGTAGGCCGCCGGCGGGGTCAGCGGGCCGCTCGAGAAGAGTCCCAGACCGTTGTTGTCGGCGATCGAGTGGGGGGACGAGCCCTCGATCACGAACTGCACGGTGTTGTTCAGCGGCTGGTTTTGGCCGTTGATCGAGCTGTCGTTCACCGTCACGTAGGTGACGTTGGGCGCCGCGGTCACGGTCGCCGGGGCGGAGCTGGACACGGGGCCCGCCTGGTCAGACTTCGCCGTCGCCTGGCTCGTCACGGTGCCCGGGATCAGCGTCTGGAAGGTGACGCGCATGCTGGCACTCGAGTTCGCCGCCAGCAGCGGGAACGAGCAGGAGACGGTCGTGGTGGTGGACGAGCAGCTGCCGCCGGACGAGGTGACGGTGACGAAGCTCGCGTTCCCCGGCAGCGGCTGGCTGAGGGTCAGGTTGGTCTGCGCGTTCACCGGGTCGGTGTTGGTGGCGGTGTCGGTGAAGTCCAGGTTGTTGCCTGCGATCACCGGGCCGTCATTGGACTGGGTGATCGTCAGGCCGGGCGGCGGCGGCCCGGACGCGCCGCAGGTACCGCTGATCGGCAACGGCTTGAGGATGTTCTGGTTGAACCACATGACCCAGATCACCGTGGTGTTGAAGGTCTGGTCGTCGCACTCCATGTCCTCGTAGCGATGGGTGGAGGACAGCACCTGGGTGGAGCTGGAGAAGTCCGGCGTCACCTGGAACACCCGCTTGGTGGTGGTCTGCGGATCGGCCAGGTAGAAGTTGCCCCCGCCGATCGCGATCCCCGAGTTCTTGCCGCCCGGCCCCACCAGGTTGCCCACCGGTTCGCTAGCCAGCTGGTTGTAGGGCCCGGAGGTGGGGTAGTTGTAGATCGTCGTGGCCAGGTCGGCGCTCGTCCACAGCGTGTTCTTGCGCGCCGACGTGGTGCCGGGATCCCAGGCCAGGCCGTTGTCGCAGCCGCGCGAGTTGAACTGGGGCGAGAAGGTCTGGGCGCTGAGGTTGATGATGCCGACCTCCGACATCGTGTTCTCGGGGCTGCCGGAGCCGGCGTTGTTGGTGGATGCGCAGGCCCACAGCAGGTTGTCGGTTGGGTCGTAGGCCAGCGCTCCGAACGCCTTGTACGAACCGGCCGAGATGTTGTAGACGGTGATCTCGCTGCCGCTGGTCGGGCTGATGGCCGTGATGGTCGTGTCGCCCCAGCACGAGATCAGCAGGTTCCCGCCCACCAATGCGATGCCGGTCTGCGACATCTTGGGTTTGGTGGACAGGTTGTGCCCAGAGACGCTCTTGCAGGCCGTGCCAGAGTGATCGAAGCTGAGCGTGCTGGGCGGCGAGCTGGCCGCCCGGGCGACGCCGGCGTTGGCCGCCAACACGGCGACCGCAACGACACTGGCTGCCACCAGCCGCCTCACCCCATCGAGCCGTGTGTGTGCCATTGGAATGGGCAGGCCAACCCCTCCAAGCATGACCTGCGGCAACACTGTACCTCTTGCAGCGTTCAAAGGTCAACCGTAACTTGGAAGTTCGGGCCGGCTGTGGCTTGCAGGCCCGGGCCCCAGCATGCATGCTTGGGGAGCCAGACACCGATTTCGGGAGGGCGTTGCGTGGCCACACGCGTGCGGGACGAGCAGGCGAAGGACGAGCAGCCGGTGCGGCAGGGCATCGTGGACGTGGACGTGCACCCTGGCCCGGCCAGCCCCGACGAGATCCGCGAGCGGATGCAGATGCCGTGGCGCGACCGCTATCGCGGCGATCGCCGCACGTTCTACCGGCATCCCGTGCACGGCTCGCGGGGGGACTCGATCACCGCCGGCGTCGGCCCCGAGTGCTCCGACCCCGACCTGCTGCGCCGCCAGTTGATCGACGAGTTCGGGGTGGCCTACGCGGTCATGGTCATGCGCACCTTCTGCAATATCCACCCCGATCCCGACTTCGCGGCCGCCGTCGCCTCGGCCTTCAACGAGTGGCTGAACGACACCTGGCTCTCCAAGCACAACCCGGACGGCGCGTTCAAGGGCTCGATCACCGTCGCCCAGCAGGATCCGCTGCTGGCCGCGGCGGAGATCGACCGCTGGGCGGGGCAGGCGCACATCGTCCAGGTGACCATGGACTCGGGCGCCCGCTTCCCCTTCGGCCACCGCTACTACTACCCGATCTACGAGGCCTGCGCCCGCCACAACCTGCCCATCTCGGTGCATCCGGGCACGGAGGGCATGGGCATCAACCACCAGCCCACGCCCGGCTACCCGACCCACTACATCGAGTGGCACTGCGGCATGTCGCTGGCCTTCGAGGCGCACCTGATCAGCCTGGTCACCGAGGGCGTGTTCGAGCGCTGGCCAAACCTCAAGGTGGTGTTCGTGGAGGGCGGCGTGGCCTGGCTGGCGCCGCTGGTGTGGCGGATGGACGCCTACTGGAAGTCGCTGCGGGCGGAGGTGCCGTGGGTCAAGCGAAAGCCCTCGGAGTACGTGCGCGAGCACCTGCGGCTGGGCACCCAGCCGCTGGAGCGGCCCGACGACGACCGCCACCTGCTGCAGCTCTTCGAGATGATGGACGCCGAGCAGATCCTGATGTTCTCCAGCGACTACCCGCACTGGGATTTCGATTCTCCCGACCGGGCCTTCCCCAAGCTGCCGCCGGCATTGCGCGAGGCGATCTTCTCGGGCAACGCGCGGGCTCTGTACGGCCTGGCCTGATGGCTGCGCACGTCGTCTGCCGGCTGGCCGAGCTGCCGCCGGGCGAGCGCCGGATCGTGGAGGTGGAGGGCCGCTCGATCGGCGTCTTCAACGTGGCCGGCTCGCTGTACGCGCTGCGCAACGCCTGCCCCCACCAGGGCGCGCCGCTGTGTCTCGGTCTGATCACCGGCCTAATGAGGCCCAGCCCTCCGGGGGTGCACGACTGGACGCGTGAGGGCGAGATCCTGCGCTGCCCGTGGCACGGCTGGGAGTTCGACATCACCAACGGCCACAGCGTCTTCAACCCGCACCGCACCCGCGTTCGCTCCTACGACGTGACCGTCGAGCCGGGCACGGCCGACGACCCCAGCATCGAGACATTCCCGCTGTCCGTCGAGGACGGCGTGGTCATGCTGCACCTCTAGGCGAACGGCCGGCGATCGCTCCCGTTCCCCCGCCTGGGGGATGGGAGTCTGCGCCAGATCCCCGATCAAGTAGGGACATAGCAAGTGGAGCGGGGGCTCCGCTTGCTCGACCGGGGGGTCGATAGTGGGCAACCTTCGCAGGCCGTTCATCACGGCCATCATCGCTGCGGTGTCGTTGGTTCTGGGGGTCGGAGCGTCTGCCGAGAGCACGCCGGCCGCCGTCCCCTCCACGCTGGATGGGATCCATTTCGAGTTCGGCATGCAGGGTCGGCTGTCAACCACCCAATCCGAGGCCGTGGCCGCCGCCAAGGCCGGCGATCTGGTGGTCGCGCTGCCCATCCAGATCCACCGCTACGGCGCCGCCATGAAGGCCGCGAACCCCGCTGTCAAGCTGTTCGCCTACCAGAACGGCATGTTCGCCCAGTCCAAGGACGGCTCCACCTTCCCGGCTTCGTGGTACGCGACCGACGCCGCCGGGGCCAAGGTGCGCGCTGCCAAGACCGGCAACTACCTGATGAATCCGCTGTCCACGCAGAGCTTCCAGGGCGCAGCCGGCTGGACGCAGTACGTCGAGCAGCAGTGCGCGGCCGCGCTGGCCGACCCCAACACCTCGGGCTGCTTCCTGGATCAGATGAACGCCGCTCCGCTGGGCAGCGGCTTCGTCAACGGCCGCCCGGTCGACCCGCGCACCGGCCAGGCCTTCACCAACGCCGGCTACATGTCGATGGTGGCCGCCCACGGCCAGCGGGTGGCGAGCCAGCTGGGCGCGCCAGTGATCGGCAACGCCTATGACAGCGCGCCGCGCTACTACTCGATCCCGACCAGCATCGTCAACCAGGCCGCCGGCGTGAACGTGGACGAGGCCGAGCACTGGTTCGGCAACGACGTCACCCAGTCACGTGTGCTGAGCGCGTGGCAGCAGGGCGTGCAGATGGAGATGGACGCGCAGGCCGCCGGCCACGGCACGGTGCTGTCGGTGGATGCGCCGGGCACCAGCGTCGAGCAGTGGCGAAGCTACCTGACCGCCACCTACCTGCTGGGAAATAACGGCGGCGCGTGGTTCGATTTCTCGCCCGACCGCAGCACGGCCCCGTTCGACTCGCTGTCACCGCTGTACAGCATGCCGATCGGCACGCCCACCCAGACCGCGTCCACCGTGGCGGGCTACAACCGCGGCGGCTGGTACCAGCGCGACTACACCAACGGCACCGTGCTGGTGAACCCCAGCGGCTCGTCGGTGACGGTGGATCTGGGCGGCACCTACCGGGATGTGAACGGGCAGACGGAATCGTCGATCACACTGGCCGCGTGGAGCGGTGCCGTGCTCGTGTCCGGCTGATCGAGCCCGCCGCCGCCCCGCCCGCCAACCCGATCGCGGGCCTGACCGTGACCGGCACCGGCTGGCGGCACACCGTCTCGCTCAAGCTGTCGGCGCCGGCGACGGTGACCATCACCTTCGTCAACGCCGCCGCGGCCGCGGTGCGCCACTTCATGGTCTCGACCGCCCGCCCGGCGGGCACCACCACGGCCCTCTGGGCCAGCTACAACGATGCCAAGCTGCGGGTGCCGACCGGCACCTACCGGGTCGTTGTCAGCGCGGTGGTCGGCGGCAGCTCCTTCGGCCGTACGCACACGATCAAGGTCGGCTGAGCCGGGGGCCAAAGCGGTTCTTGGTTGACGGCGCGACTTGCTCGCGTACAGTTGGAGAACATGCGGTACTGGGGGGAGCTTCGTGTTGGGGTCGGGTGCTGCCGTTGAACGCGCTCCTGGTCCTGGTCTGGCCGCTGGGGATGGCGCTGATCTTCGGCGCCGCCCGCGTGCTCGCGCGGCGTGTGGATGACCCTGTGCCGCCCGCTGCACACGGCGACGCACCGCCGGCCGCGGACTCCTGGATGGCAAACAGCATTCGCGCGCTGATCGTGCTGGCCGCCGGCTTCCTGATTGTGCTCGGCGCCATGTGGCTGCTCGGACTGTTGGTCACGCACGAGGGGCCGCGGATCGACGGATCCATCTACAGCTGGACGCGACACCACCGCGTGCACAGCTGGTACCGCGTGAATCTGGATCTGACCAAGGTGGCCGACACGTGGACGGCGGTCGGCGCGGCCGGCGGCGCGGCGGGCTGCCTGGCGGTCATCTGGCCGGCCGGGAAGCGCTGGATCCCGGTCGCCGCACTCACGGTCGCCATCCTGGCCGATCACTTCCTCACGCGCGGCGTGCACCATCTGATCCACCGGATCGGGCCGCCAGACGCCCCCGCTGGCACCTTCCCCTCCGGCGGCTGCGACCGCGCTGTGCTGGTGTTCGGCCTGATCGCCTACCTGCTGTGGCGGGAGACGAGCGGGCGGCGCAGCACGGCGGTGTGGGCCGCGGCGGCGGCGGCCGCGGTCGCCTTCAACGAGGCCTACAGCCGCGCCTACCTGACGGTGCACTGGTTCACCGACGTGCTCGGGGGGTTGATCTACGGCGGACTGCTGCTGACGGTGTGCATCCTGGCCGTGCGGGTCGCCGCCGGGCAGACGGCGCTCACCCGCGGCCGTGTGACCGGGGCTGCGGCCGACGTGACCGCGATGGCCCGTGCCCGGCCGGGCTGAGCGCACCGCCGCTCTGGCCGAGCTATGCCGCGTGCTGTGGCCGGAGCCGGCGTCCGTCTCGTACACCTCCGGGGGCGCGACCGCGGCCGACATGATCGTGCTGCCCAGCCTGCGCAGGCCGCGGCTAATCGTGCCGGCCGGGCATCGGGCGGCAGCGGCGGCCGTTCGGCAGTACGGAGAGCCCGGGTCACGCGCGGCGCTGGTCGCCAGCCGAGGGCTGGCGCTGCTGCTGCGCAGCGGGCTGGGTCGGGTGGTGTGCCGGGATCGCCTGCACGTCGACGTCCCGGCTGGGGCGATGACGTTCGAGGCGTACCTCAAGCACCACCTCGGGCTCACCGTTGGATTCAGCACGCACCTGCGACCGAGGCGTGCCAACAGCAAGCTCGTGCTTCAGCTGCTCTCGGCTGACGGAGCGACGGTTGGCTTCGCCAAGATCGGTGTCACCCCCCTTACTCGGGACCTGGTGCGGGCGGAAGCTGCCGCGCTCGATCGCCTGGCCGCGGCCCGCTTGCAGGCCCTGGCCGTCCCCAGCGTGCTTCACGCCGGCGAGTGGGAGGGCTATCCGGTGCTCGTCCTCAGCCCGCTGGCGATCGACCGGCGGCGGACTCCGCTCGTCCCGGAACGGTTGTCCCCAGCCACCCTCGAAGTGGCGAGCGTGGCTGGTGTCGAGCCCGGTCCGCTGGTCGAGAGCGGGTACTGGCGGTCGCTGCTCAGCCGCCTGTCGTGCCTTGCAGATGGGGACGATCGGTCGGCGTTGCTGGCGGGGCTGGGGCGCGTCGGCGATGCCCATGCCGACACGGTGTTGTCCTACGGCTGCTGGCACGGCGACTGGACACCCTGGAACATGGCCAGCACGCGTGAGGGCCTGATGGTGTGGGACTGGGAGCGGTTCGCGCTGGGAGTGCCGCTGGGATTCGATGCGCTGCACTTCTGGTTGTGGTCGGAGGTCGTCTCGCCGAGCCGCGATCGCCGCTCCGCAGCAGCGGGATGCATTACTCATGCCCCGCGAATCCTGACCCCCTTCGACGTCGACGGCGACCAGGCGTCGCTCACGGCTGCGCTGTATCTGGCCGACCTGGCAACGCGCGCGCTGACCGACCGTGAGGCCACGGCGAACGCGTACCCGCCGCCTCCCGGAGGGTGGCTGATTCCGGCCATGGCTGAGTGGGCGGACCGGCTGTGAGATCCGTCATTCTCTCCCCGCCTGCCCGGCGCGCGGCGCAGACCGTGTCGCTGACAGTGGGCCGGCTGACGAATCAGTCTCGCATGCTGCCCAGCTTTCTTATCGTTGGGGCGCAGCGCTGCGGCACCACATCGATGTACAGGGCGCTCAGCCAGCACTCATCGGTGATCAAGGCCGTCCACCACAA
Source organism: uncultured Actinomycetes bacterium (assembly GCA_963744065.1). GTDB lineage: Bacteria > Actinomycetota > Thermoleophilia > Gaiellales > JAICJC01 > DASUHT01. The sequence continues at coordinate 101,510 of CAVUSN010000017.1, forward strand.
AGGCGTCCACTATTTCGACATCAACTACGGACGCGGCCTTGGCTGGTACAGGGCGCACTTTCCGCGGGTCGCTCAGGCGCGCCGCGTGGAGCGCGCGACGGGGCACCCACCGCTGACGTTTGAGTCGAGCCCGTACTACATGTTCCACCCGCTGGCGGCTGAGCGATTCGCCCGCGACCTCCCCGGCGTGAAGCTGGTCGTGCTGCTCCGCGATCCCGTCGAGCGCGCCTACTCCGCCCACGCCCACGAGCTCAGCCGCGGCTACGAGAGCGAGCCGTTCGAACGGGCGCTGGAGCTGGAGGCCGAGCGGATCGCCGGCGAACGTGAGCGCGTGCTGGCCGATCCGGGCTACCGCAGCCACAGCCTCCAGCACCATGCCTACGTCGCCCGTGGCGAGTATGCACCACAACTGGAGGCGCTGGAGGGGATCGTCGGGGCGGACCGACTGCACGTCGTGGACAGCGGGGATTTCTTCACGGCGCCCGAGCAGGTGTACGACCGGGTGCTCGAGTTCCTGGGCCTTCCCAAAGCAGCCCATCCGCGCTTCCAGCGGCACAACGCCGAACCCCGCCCGCCCTATCCCAGCGCACTGCAGACGCGGCTGGCCGAGCACTTTCAGCCGTTCGACGAGCAGCTCGTCCGCTGGCTCCCCGATGTGCCCAGCTGGCGCCGCTCGGCCTGATCAGCCGGCGGTCTTGGGCCGCGGAACGCGGTATCCGTAGCGGTGCAGCAGCACCGCGGTCAGCGCCGTCACCACCCGCCGGTCGGCCGGCCGCATGCGGCCCACCCAGGCGTCGTCTACCCGCACCGTCACCGTCTCGTCTCGAAACCGGATCGGGTTGCCGCCGATGCCGTGCCGGGGGCGCTCGGGCGTGGGCCGTGCCGACGGCTCCAGCGCCGGCGGGTCGATCCCCGCATGCGCCGCCACCCGGCGCAGCTCCCCGAGCGGGTCGGCGGCCAGATCCTCGTAACGCACTCTGACCAGCGGCACCCCCAGCCGGCCGAGCGTCTCGGTGAGCAGATTCGCGTCGATCCACATGAGGCCGGACCGCACCGCCGACATCCTGGTCATGTGCTCGCCCGCCGCGGCACCGGGCCGGGCGACCACCTTCAACCACGAGAAGGCGACGCCGCGGCTGTCCCTGACCAGGTGAACCGCCCGCACGTCCAGGCCCGGCACCGATCGCAGCACAAACCCATGCGGCGGGTCTTTGCTCGAGTCGACGATCAGCTGGGCTCCGCTGACCGTATGGACGGCGTCGAACAGCCTGCGCAGCATTGTCCCGTAGCGCTCGAGCGCCGATCGCCGGCGCGACCGCGCCCACACCGTCTGCGTCAGCTGCCGGTGCCGGTCAGCCGCCCGGGCGGTGGCGATCGCAGCCGCCGGGTCGACTCGACTCCATCCGCCGAACGCGTGGTCGCCGACGTCCCGCCAGAACGGACATTGATGGAACGGTGCGCCGCACTCGCACAGATCGTTGTCGCGCAGGCCGCGCTGCCACAGGTGGTTGACCTCGCCGATCGAGACAACACCGGGGATGTCGCCGAGTAGCAGCTCCAGCAGTGTGCTCCCGCTGCGGCCCAGGCCGCTGATGAAGAGCACCGGGTGGGATCGGAGGGAGCGGCCACGACTCGCCTCAAACCCCCACGGCGCCGACCAGGTCGGCCTGGTGGATGGGCGCCAGGGGCTGGGGCAGCGGGGCCTTCGGGATCCGCTCGCGCCACAGGAGCGCGCACGCCACCATCACGAAATACAGCGGGGCGGGCAGGAAGTCGTACACCATCATCTCCACGAACGAGATCACCAACACCGATTGCCACAGGATCTCGTACAGGCTGCGCCGGCGGATGGCGTGCATGGCCGTGAACACGAACCAGCTCAGATAGAACGCAATCCCCGGGAAGCCATGGGAGAAGAGGATCAGCCAGAACTGCCCCTGGGTTCCCACACGGGCGTTGCCGGTCGTCGCGACTGTGGACTGCCGGGGCGACCCGTACCCGAAGAGCGGCGACGATGACACGCCCGAGATCACCTGCTGGTACAGCGCCGCACGCACGTTGTTGTCGGCGTTGGAGGCGACCCGAGTGCTGACCACGCTGGCCAGCGGGGACGCGAGCGCCAGTGCCGCCACGATCACGCTTACTGCCACCAGCCCGGTTGCGAGCCGGCGGTGGCCGGTGGCGGGGAGTCGGATGACCAGGTACACGAAGGCGACCGCCAGCGCGATCCACAGCCCGCGGTTGAGAGAGATCAGGATCGGCACCGCGGAGAACGCGAGCAGCCCGATGACTGCTTTGCGGACGGCTGACCGGCGGGCGCGGATGGCGGTGATGACCGCGAACGGCGTCAGCACGCCGATCGTGGCCGCCCACTGGTTGGTGTAGGCGAAGAGCGCCATCGGCCTGCCGATCGCCCGGCCGAGCGCATGGGACTGGATCTCGGCCAGGGCGGGGTGCACGTAGGCATACGCGGTCACGTTGGCCAGCACGGACGGCGGCAGCTCGTGCTCGGCCAGCGAGTGGATGGAGAAGTGCGGGAACACCACGCCCAGACCGCCGCCGACCACCGCCAGCGCCCAGAACACGGTCAGCGCATTGGCGACCGTGTCTGCGGGGAGCTCGTCCTCGGAGGCGTTGTACACCCACAGCAGCAGCGCGGTTGCCGACAGGTAGATGACGGCGCGCCAGGCGAATAGCCCGTACCGCAGGCCGGACGACACCTCGATCACCGAGCACAGCATCCAGGCCAGGAACAGCAGCCACAGCCCGAACCCGGGGGGGACGCGGATCGAACCCCGCCTGGACAACGACACCCCGAACACCAGCGCGAGCAGGGGCCACGCCACGTAGGCCAACCCCAGCCCCCACAGCACCGGGTACACCAGGATGAAGCTGTACAGCTGCCAGCCGCACGGCAGCCGGCCGACACGCTGGGTGAGGGTCACCTCACACCCCGCGGCCGTGCTCGTGGAGATGGCGGAGCAGGAAGGCGGGCGACAGCACCCTCATCGCCACCAGGATGGCCAGGTAGCCGCGCGGTTGGGTGATGTCCGCCCTGATCGAGCGCGCCGCCCACCGCCGTGCCTCCCGCACCTTGCCCATGGCGGCGTACCCGAATGCGATCTGTCCGCACACCCGCGATCGTCCCCGGCGCTCGCGGCGGAACTGCGGGTACCGGGCCAGGATATGCTCGAGCCCGGCCACGTACACATCCCAGCGGCTGGAGTAATGCGACCCGTCATGCCACAGGATGTCGACCAGCGACGTGTTCACCATCGCGATCGGGGCGGCCCGGGCGGCCCGCAGTTGCCACTCGTAGTCCTCGGAGCCGCCGCCCGGGATGTCCTCGGCGATCAACCCGATGCGGTCGAGTATGGCGTCGCGCCGCGCCATGATCGTGCTCGAATGCAGCACGGCCACCCGTGTTCGCAGCAGCTGATCGAACGTGACCCGTGGGCCCGGCGCGCTGCGCACAGTCCGGCTGTTGCGGTAGACGACGGTGTTCGCGCAGCCAACGACCAGCACGGAGTCGGCGTCCATGAAAAGCGCGGTCTGCAGCCTCAGCTTGCGCGCGTCCCACACGTCATCGTCGTCGCAGAAGGCGATCAGCGGCGCCCGCGCCGCCAGGATGCCGGTGTTGCGCGCGCCTGCGAGTCCGGGGCTGCGGCTGTTGGGCAGGTGACGGATCGCGAGCGAGCCGCTGCGGGTGCTGAGATCCTCCGCGGCGCCGCCGCCCGACTGGTCGTGCACGACGATGCATTCGACGGAGCCGTCGAAGTCCTGCGCGGCGATCGCCGCCAGCGTGCCGGCGAGCATGTCCGGTCGCCCGCGGGTGGGGACGACCACCGAGACAGCTGGACCGGGCCCGTCATCCATGCGGCTGACTGCTCCAGGCTCCAGCGATCCGCCTGAACGCTTCGCGCATGGTCAGGACCGCGAACCAGGTTCCGGTGCGCAGGTAGCGCGGGCCAAGCCGAATGGGGGACTGCAGGATGCGAAACGCCCACTCCATGCCGACCTGCCGGACGACCCGCGGCGCGCGCCGGATCTGCCCGCCCAGCACCGGGATCGTGGAGCCGCAGCACAGGATGGGGCCGCACACGTGGGGCCGCATCAGGTCGGCCAGCAGCTCCTGGCGCGGCGCGCCCAGCCCGATCAGCACCAGGTTTGGGCGGGCCGCGGCCACCCGCTGCATCAGTGCCTCGCGCTCTGTCGGGGTGTCCCATCGATGCGGTGGCAGCGGTTCGATGAGGGCGATGTCGTGCCGCTCGCGCTCGCGCTCGGCCAGGGCCTGTGCGGCTCCCGGAGGGCCGCCGAGGATGGCCAGCCGAAGCCGGACGCCGGAGCTGAGTGCCGCCTGCACCAGGTCGATACCGATCACGCGGCCGGGAAGGGCCGGGCCGAACAACCGGGAGGCGGCCACCAGCGGCCATCCGTCGGCGACCGTCAGCTCACTTCGGCCCACAACCTCTTCGAATTCGCGATCGTGGTGGGCGAACATCAGGTGGCTGATATGCGCCGTGACGACGATGCACGAGGCGTTCACCAGAGCCTGGGCGACCACCCAATCGCATGCGTCCTGGAGGGTAAACGGGGCGAGTGCGAGGCCACCGAACAGGAATAGGTCACTGCTGCCTGGGCGTCTTCGGGGGGCGGACGTCCCAGGCGAACGGGCAATCGACGGCATCGCCGGCTTACCCCGTATCCGAACGGCGCAGGGCCTTCAGCCGGGTGGAAAGCCGTGTCAGGATCGACGCCGCCTCCGCTGGCCTGGCGACGCGGACCCGGGTGGTGATGGCGGTGAGGGCGCCGTCGAGCTGCATGTGCAGCGCGCCCGAGGGCGGCTCACGGTACCCGTAGCCCACCTGCCCGTACCCGTATTCGCCCACCGCATCGGCGGCGGTCAGCACGAACCCCATGGCCGGCGCCGCAATCGCGTCCAGCGCCTGGTTCAGATGCTGCGCAGCCACAGCGGTCAGCCGGTCTGAGCGGGCGATCACCAGCAGCGTCTCAGCCTTCGCGGCCAACAGCGTGCCGTGGCTCGTGCTGAGCAGTGGCGGCGAGTCGATGACGACGTACTCCGCCGCCTCCCGAAGCTGATCGATGGCGGCGCTCAGGCCGTAGGACGCCAGCGGCCCGGCCGGGTCGCCCACACATGCGCCGGCCGGGACGACGGCGAGCGAGCCGCTGGACGGCCCGGCCGGGAGATCCACCGGCATCGCCACCTCTGACAGCGTTGCCGTGCCGGTGACCAGATTCAGCAGCCCGGGGGTGCCGGGCAGCCCGAATGACTCCGCCAGCGTCGACCGCACGACATCGCCGTCGATCAGCACCACCGCCTTGCCGAACTGGGCAAGCGCCACCGCCAGGTTGGCCGCGGTCGTCGTCTTGCCCTCGCTGGCAAGCGCGCTGGTGACCAGGATGATGCGCACGCGCGCCCGGGTGCACACCTGGTCGACCCGGGCCGCCAGCATCCGATACGGCTCCGCCTCCGGCTCATCGGGCGTCAGCGAAACCGGCCGGTCGGAGCTGCGAACGCTGGCAGCTGGGCTCGGGATGCTGGCCAGCAGGGGCATCGCGAGCGCGTGGACGATCCGCTGGCTCGACCGCAGCCGCGTGTCCAGGGCATCCCAGATGAACGCCGCGATCATGCCCAGCACCATCCCGACCAGCGCTCCGGCCAGGGCGTATGTGGGCGCGGAGGACTTGACGACGGCGGGCGGCGCGGTGCTCGTCAGCACGGTCGTGCCGCTGCGCTCCTGCTGGATGAAGTTCTCGAGCGCGGCGTACGTCTGCGCGGCCAGATCGAGCTCGTGGCTGGCGGCGCGCACGAACTTCGCGGTTGCCTTGGGTGAGTTGATCTCGGCGGTCAGCTGGGTGATCGTCGTCTTCTGGGTCTTGGCCAGACCCCCGTACTGGCGCACGATCTGTGCCTGACGTACCTTCGTGTAGGCCGTCGCGTAGATGGCTGCGAGCCTGCGGGCGGTGGCCGCTTTGTGGTTGGTGACCGCAAACGTGAGGATGTCGGCCGTGGCGCTGGGCGTGACAGACGACATCTTCGCGAAGCCGGCCGGCGTGATCCCGGGGGCGATGGTGGACGCGTTCTGCGCGGCTTGCACGAGCACCAGGCCCGACCGCGCGAACGCAGCCTCATTGGCCAGGAACAGCGCTTCGGACGCCGGGGTGGGGGCTCCCACAGCAGCCGTCCCGGCGACGCTGGGCGGCTGGATGTGGGTGACCGAGACCTGGGTCGTGGCGCGGTACGTCGCGCCCTTTTTCAGAGCGAGTCCGGCCGCCACGACTGCGCACAGTACAGCCAGGGCGATGACGATCCGTCGCCGGCGTAGGACCACGGCGACATAGTCGCCGAGTGTTGGAAAATCGCTGCGGCCGCCGGCAGCCGCCCCGTTGGTCGGCTCCAAATCCCCCCCAATGCCTACAGAGCGGCCAGGCTAGCGCCGTCCTACGTGATGGAAGAGTTTCTCCGTTCGGCAAGAATGTGTCAAGTCGGTAAAGTGTCAGACCACCCATTCGGGTAGCACGCGGCGGCCGCGGGGTGTCTGCGGTCACCAAGCCTTGACGCGAACGGTGGGTGTGGGACAATTCCCGGAGACCGAGTCTGCTATCTTCGGTGCCGGAGGAGGCAACGATGCGTCTTGCGCCAACCATGAGGGGCCGCGCCCGCGCGTTGGTCGGGGTCGGCTTGGCGAGCCTTGCGGTGGCCGCGAGCCCGTCCGTTGCCAGCGCGTCTCCCACCGGCCCGGTGTCACCAACGCCCGCGGCCAACGTGCCCCACCTGACCGCGCCCACGTCGCCGATCGAGCAGGTGCGCCAGCTGGTGCAGTGCGGGGGGACGATGTTCGCGGTGGGGAGTTTCTCCTCGGCCAAGAGGGGCAGCACCACCTATGCGCGGACGAACGTGTTCAGCTTCAGCGCGTCCGCGCCGTTCGCGATGACCTCCTGGAGCCCGTCGGTGAACGGCGTGGTGAACTCGATCGCGTTCAACGGCAGCGACTGCTCCAACGCCTACATCGGCGGCAAGTTCACCACGGTCAACGGAACGGCCGTCCGCAACATCGCCGAGATCAACACCACCACGGGCAACGTCGTCACCGCCTTCGCGCACAGTGCCAGCGCGCAGGTCGAGACGCTGCTCGGAGTCGGTGGCCACATCCTGACCGGTGGCTACTTCACAACGATCAACGGCAGCAAGAACCGTTTCATGGTCAGCCTGAACCCGACCACCGGCCATGACGACGGCTATCTGAATCTCAACATCTCGGGCAACTACCAGTTCCCCGGCGTGTCCTCGAACGGCACCCGGGTGTACAACCAGTCGCTCAGCGCCGACGGCCGGTACGACCTGGTGATGGGCGACTTCACGTCCGTCGGCGGGCTGCCGCGGCAGCAGATTTTCATGCTCGACACGGCGCAGAGCCCGGCCGCCGTGACCGGCTGGACCTCGCCGGAGTGGGATGGCAGCCAGGGGGAGCTGACGCAGTCCGGCGGTACCGGGTACCCGTACCAGTGTGCAGGAGTGGAGCCGTTCTACATCCAGGCCGCGGCGTGGTCGCCGGATGACTCCACGATCTACATCGCCACCACCGGCTACCACCCCAACGGCTGGTCGACGAGTGGCCCACGCAACGGGCTGTGCGACGTCGCGGCGGCGTTCCCGGCGACCATCAACCCGCCACTGCAGTCCAACGGATCGCCAGGCTTTGTACTGCATCAGTGGGTGAACTACGCCGGCTGCGACTCGCTGTATTCGGCCGCGGCCGACGCCGGCGCTGCCTACTTCGGCGGCCATGAGCGCTGGTCGCAAAACAACTTCGGCTGCGACAGAGCCGGCCCGGGTGCGATCACCGCGCCGGGCATGGAGGGATTGTCCCCGGCCACCGGTTCCCTGCTCTTGAACTCGGGTGGCACGGCGCTCTACACGAGGGCGCGAGGGTTGGGCGCAGACGACATGCTGGTCACATCGGCCGGGCTGTGGATCGCCAGCGACAATCAGGCCGGCAGCCAGATGTGCGGCGGCCAGTCCGGCCACGCGGGCATCTGCCTGCTTCCGTATTAGTCGATCTGGGCAAGGCGCGGCATCACGGTATCGCTCGGCGGCGGGCCGTCGTTGCTGCTGGCTGACAACCCACTGATCCAGGCCGCCCCGGGGCCGTCTCTGACCGGCGGATGGCCGGCCAGCCCAGTGTGGTCGCTTCAGCGGGGCTCTAGCAGAAGGGCTCCTCGGCCTGCAGGTCGAGGATGGTGCTCTGTGAGGCGTCGGTGGCGATGCTCGGTCCGTAGACGACCTCCAGCGCCATCGAGAACAGCCCAGCCAGAGTCGCATCCGGCGAGCCTTCATCGTGCCTCCCCGGTGACGCTTCCGTGCGTAGCGCGCACGCGGACGCCGCACGGATTCGACGCCGGTTGTCGCCAAGGATCCCGACGGTGTTGCCTGAGCTGTCAACGAGTCGGGCGCGTTTGGAACGCCGTCCCGACCGGCCTCACAGTGCGGTGGTGGAGGATCCCGGGTGGGGATCGCGAAAGCGGGCTGGTGACGACTGTCAGGGCGCCGGACGGGATCGACCATGACCGAGCCGCCAGCCCCGTCTCGGGCCGCGGGCTGTGGGCGCGCCGGGCGGTGCTGGTCGTGCTCGCAGCGGTGGTCGCGCTCGGCCTGGCGAACACCTTCGGGCAGGCGCCCAGCCTGTCCCAGGCGCAGTCGCCGGCGGCGACCCTGCTGGTGTCCGCTCCCACAGACCTGCGCGGCGGCCTGATCTTCCAGGTCCGCGTGCGGATCAGGGCGCACCGCGGGCTGCCACATCCGCGCCTCGTGTTCTCGCCGGGGTGGTTCGAGCAGATGACCCTCAACTCGTCAGCCCCGCAGCCCGCGACGCAGGCCAGCCGCAACGGCTCGACCGTGTTCGGCCTGGCGCCGATCGCCGCCGGCAGCCAGGCCGTCTACTGGTTCTACTTCCAGGTCAACCCGACCAACACCGGCTGGAACCGGGCGGAGAACCTGCAGCTGAAGGACGGCGGCGCGACGCTGGCCACCATCCACCGCAGCGTCACCATCTATCCCTGACCGACATGGATCTGATCCTCCGAGCCGTCGTTGTCTTCCTGTTCGTCTTCCTGATCACCCGCGTGGTGGGCAGGCGAGAGCTCGGGTCCACCGAACCGTTCGACCTGATCCTGCTGGTCGTGCTGGGAGATCTGATTCAGCAGGGTGTCACCCAGAGCGACAACTCGGTCACCGGGGTCGCGCTGGTGATCAGCACGCTGACCCTGATGACGGTCGGCGTGTCGTATCTGAGCACCCGGTTTGGGCGGCTGCGTCCGTTGCTGAACGGCGAGCCGCTGATCCTCGTCGAGGACGGGCAGCCGAACCCGGAGAACCTCAAGCGCCAGCGCCTGCAGCTGGCGGAGGTGCTGGCGGAGGCCCGGCTGCAGCAGGTCTCGCGGCTGGCCGACATCCAGTGGGCGATCCTGGAGACCTCCGGCCAGATCAGCATCATCCCCAAGTAGACTCGAGCATCGGTGCGCGTTTGACCGGCCCGCGGGTCGGGGTAGCTGCCGTCCATCCTGCGCCTCGCGAAGACGCTCATTTCGAAACGACCTTCTGACACGCTGGCATGGGGCGACCGGGTCGTCGGTGACGCCGTCGCCAACGCCGTTTGCCGCCATCATCTGCGGCGCCTGAGCCGGGTCGGCAGCCGGGCGCTGGGCACGCCTGCCTCAGGCGGCTGGGCGAGCCAGGCCACGCCTGCCCGCGAGGGCAACGCGATCCAGCTGCTGATCGACGGCCAGTCGGCGTTTTCGCGGATGGTGGAAGCGATCCGCGCCGCTCGCTCGCACGTCCACCTGATGGGCTGGCACCTGTCCCCGGACTTCGTGCTGGAGCCGGGCCCTCCGCCCCTGACGGTGCGGGATCTGCTGGATGATGCGTCGCGCCGGGTGCAGGTCAGGGTGCTGCTGTGGGCGGGCGCGCCGCTGCCCGTGTTCAAGCCGTCGCGGCGGATGGTGCGGCGGGTGCGCGACGACCTGCGCGCGAACACCGGGGTGCGCTGCGCCCTCGACCGCCGCGAGCGGCCGCTTCATTGCCACCATGAGAAGGCGATCGTGATCGACGACCGGCACGCATTCGTGGGCGGGATCGACCTGACCGCCCTGGCCGGCGATCGCCGCGACTCGTCCCGCCATCCGCCGCGACAGGGGATCGGCTGGCACGACGTGGCAACGGCCATCCGCGGCCCCCTTGTGAGCGACGTGGCTGCGCACTTCAACCTGCGCTGGGCCGAAACGACCGGTGAGCGGCTGCGGGATCCAGCGCCGGCGCCGCCAGCCGGCGAGGTGACGGCCCAGCTGGTGCGCACCTGCCCCGAGCACGTGTACCGCCGGCTACCTCACGGCGAGTTCAGCGTGCTGGAGTCGTATGCGCGCGCGTTTCGCTCGGCCCAGCGGCTGGTGTATCTGGAGAATCAGTATCTGTGGTCGCCCGAGATCGTGGCCATCCTGGCCGAGAAGCTCCGACACCCGCCCGACCCGCGCTTCCGGCTGCTGCTCGTGCTGCCTGCGAAACCCAGCGCCGGCCAGGACGACACCCGCGGCGCGCTGGGGGAGCTGATCGAGGCGGACGGCCAGCGCGGCCGGATCCTCGCCTGCTGCCTGGTCGTGCCCGCCGGCGCGGCCGGCCACGAGGTGTACGTGCATGCGAAGGTCGGGATCGTCGACGACCGCTGGCTGACCGTCGGCTCGGCCAACCTGAACAACCATTCGCTCTTCAACGACACCGAGCTGAACATCGTCACGCACGACCCGGCGCTGGCCCGCCAGACCCGGCTGTCCCTGTGGGCGGAGCATCTGGAGGCGGCACCCGCGGAGGTGGACGGCGACCCCACCGACCTGATCGACCAGCGCTGGAGCGTGATCGCCGAGCGCCAGCTGCACCGCCACCGGGCCGGCCAGCCGCCCACCCACCGGCTGATGCGACTCGACCACGCCTCCCGCCGCAGCGCCCGCCTGGCCGGCCCCCTGCAGGGCCTGCTGGTTGACGGCTGAGGTGCTCGGTCAGCCCGACAGCACGGTGCCCGAGTAGGCGGCCAGGGTGACCTTGCTGACCTTGCCGCCGGTGGGCGTCGTATACGTGTGGGGGAGGGTGACGGTGACGGTCGAGCCGCCCGGGTTGACCAGCACCAGGCCGCCCGAGAAGGTGCGCGAGTAGACGCTGCCGTGCAGGTAGCCGCCGACCGTGGTGTGGGTCTCGGTCGGCGACCCGATGCGCATGTGCAGGAGCGGGCTGTCCAGCTGCCAGGAGTGCGGCCCAGAGCTGGCCGACGAGTCGAAGTGAAACCACACCCGGCCGTTGTTGCCCAGCATCATGCTGGCCACGTTGAAGGCCTGCCACTGCGCGAGCGAGGTGGAGACGTCGCCGAAGTTGACCAGGATGCCCTTGCCGTTGGCCTGGCTGTCGATCTCCATCTGCACCGCCTGCTGCCACACCGACAGCGTTTGCGCGTCACGCGGCTGGGTCGAGCCCAGCCAGTGCTCGGCCTCCAGCATGCCCATCTTGGAGGAGTCGAGCGACGAGGTGGGATCGCTGAAGTACTTGCGGCCGGACTCGTACGAGTTGCCGATCACCTGCGTCACGCCGGCCACCGCGTTGCCCACGCTGGCCACGGCGGCCAGGTACTGGGCGGTGGTGAAGGGCTTCTTGGTGGTGGGGTTGATCGGCATCGCCGACACGAATCCCGACACGCCCACCGACGACATCTGGTCGAGGAAGCAGCCCGACGCGGTCGGCTCCTGGGCCAGGTCGGCCTTGCAGTGGGCGACCACCGACTGCGTCCACCCGTTCGATCCGCCGTAGCTCTGGGTGGAGAAGGGGTTCATCAGGCAGTTGTGGTTGGAGGTGGACACCACGTCGGCGCCGGAGGCGCTGTGCAGCTTCCACGAGGCCGGGTAGGACGAGCAGTTCGCCTTCTGCCCGAACATGCCGTTCAGATACACGTAGAACTGGATCTGCGGGTTGTCGGCGCGCAGCGTGGTGCCGTAGGCGTTGATCTGGATCGGCAGCGCCACCACGATGTCGGACTGGGCGGCGATGGTCTTCAGCTCGGCGGCGGTGAAGGTGTGGCCGACATCGCTGTGGATGCCGGTGTAGCCGTGCACCCCGCCGGCGGTTGAGGGCAGCGCGGGGGACGGCACCGAGAGCGCCGCCGGGGCGCTCACCAGGAGCGCGCCCAGCGTCGCCAGCCCTGTCACCACGGCGGCCCACCGGATACTCGTCTGCCCTCGCCTGCTCGCCATCGCCTGCTCCGTTTCCGTGCCTGTCCCGGAGATGCAGGCTCACCATCGCAAGCGGATGTCAGCGCTCGGTGGGCATCCTGTGAGGATTTGGTTTTCGGTTACCGGTCGACGTGATCCGGCACCGGTTCCCAGGACTCGGCGGGGTAGAAGGCGGCCGCTTCCGCAGCGACCGCGTCGCGCAGACGGGAGACCTCAGCGGACGTCAGCCGGTCGCGCCAGGTATCGACGCTGGCAGCGCTGTTTCGCATGACGATATGGGCTGTGCCCTCCGGGGCGTCGGTGGGGTTGCTGGTGCTCGTGGTCGCGTCCAGCAGCGCCTGGACGCCTCCGTCGAACGCGACGTCGAGGGCCGCGCACACGCGACTGAGCTCGTCCTGAGGGCGCAGCGAAAGATCCTCGTGGCGCAGAAACACCCACTCGGGGTGGCCGTCGCGCAGGCGCGCGGCCGTCCCGTAGATGCACCGCCACAGCAGGCCGGCCTGATCGACGATATCCGGGGGTTGGCTGGCGAAGGCCTCGATCTGGGCGCGGTAGGGATCGAGGTGATCGCGCATCAGGTCCGGCTGGTCCAGCAGGTTGTGGAAGTCAAACCGCCAGTCGAGCCGCTTCAGGCTGGCGGCGAACGCACCCGGGTGCCTGACCATCACCACGACCTGCATTCCGAACGTGCGCTGGAGCCACTCAGCCGAGAAGAACGCGATCGGATCCTTCATCAGCGGCCGTTTCCCGGCCCGCCTGTTGGCCCGCACCGGCCCGGGCGTCGAGCAGGGCGCGGGCTGCGCCCTTCGGCCCGCCCGCGTGCCGGAGCGCGTCGGCCCAGTCGAACTCGAATTGGAGCGTGCGCGCGAGCGCCGGGCGATAGCGTTCGCCGCTCGCCTCCGTCAGATGCATGAACCAGTGCGGCAAGCGCGCCGAGCACACGCCCGGGCGCGGATGGTCGAGGTTGAACGGCTCCTGGATGTACCCGATTCCGGCGGACGCCGCCAAGAGCTTGCCGAGCCACGTCGTGCCGGAACGGTGGCTGCCCGTGACCAGGATGGGCGCGTTGGAAAGGGTCGACACCAGGTGGCGAGGGACAGTACCACCGGTGCCCGATCCCATCCTCCGGCGCGTTCCTGCACCGCATGCTGACCGGTAATCGGCCCCAAAGGGCGCTCACCTACTCTTCTGTTGGGGGTGGATGTCGCCGATGGCGTACCGGTGGGACTTCGAGTGATTGTGCTGGATCGCGTGATAGTGGAGTGGCTGAGCGGCCGTCATTGGGCGGTCGTGACGCCGTTCATGAAGGATCTGAGCGCCGTGGCGGCGCACGGCCTGCTGTGGATGGCGATCGCGGCCGGCCTGGCGGCCGTTCGCCGGTCGCCCTGGCCGTTTGTGGTCACGCTGGCGGCGGAGCTGTCCGCCTCCGCCCTGACCACGGTGCTGAAGGGCGTGTTCGACCGGCCGCGGCCGCCGCTGGCCGATCCCCGAGTGCACGCCCTGATCCCGCTGCCCGGCGACCCGTCGATGCCCAGCGGCCATGCCATGACTGCGTTCGCCTGCGCGGTCGTCCTCACCGCCTACCTGACCCGCGGCCGGTGGGCGGTCTGGACGGCCGCGGTGCTGGTTGGCGTGTCGCGGGTGTATCTGGGCGTGCACTACCCGAGCGACGTGCTGGTGGGCGCGTTGGCCGGCGCGGTCACGGGCGCCGCCGTGCTGCAGGTGGCGGGCGCGCTGGTGCGGCGGATGGGCGGCCCGGAGCCCCCGTCGATGCGCGGTCTGCTGACCCTGGAGCGGCATGCCCTCGGCCCGCGCGTGTACGTGCTCGGCGTGCGCGTCCACGAGTGGCATCTGGGGGCTGGGCTGTTGGCGCTGCTGGCGGTGCTGGATGTGGAGAATGTGCTGACGGGGGGCCTCGCCGCCTATGCCTTGACGGTGGTGGCCCTGTGGCTGATCGCCAAGGACTGGCGCGACCTCACGGGCACGGGACGCGACACCGCCGCCTGGCGGTTGGGCCTGCACCGTCCTCCGGCCGCCCTGCGCGGCTCCCAGCATGGTGACTGGGTGCCGGCGCTGGCCTCGCTGATCGTGGCCGGCACCGCCGTCGCCAGCCTGGTCTCGACGCTGACGCCGAACGTGGCCTGGCGGGGGCATGTGATCTCGCAGGTGCCGATCGTGCATGTGGCGGCTGTCTTCCATGCCGCGGTCATCCCCACCGCCGCGGTGCTCCTGGTGTCGGCCTACTCGCTGTGGCACCGGCGGGCGCGGGCGTTCTGGATCGCGCTCGTGCTGCTCATCCTGCTCGGCGTCCTCAACCTCGCCAAGGGCCTGGACTTCGAGGAGGCCGGGCTCAGCTTCCTGGCCGCCGGTGTGCTGTGGTGGGGCCGCGCGAGCTTTGTCGTGCGGCCCAGCCAGATGCCCGTGCGCGGGTCGTTGGCGACCGCCGCGGCACTGGTTGGCGGGACGGTGGTGCTGGCCGTGCTGGCGGTCACCTCGTCCGCCGCCGGCCACCCGTCCGCGACGCTGATCGCGGCCACCACCTTCGACCTGCTGACCTGGCAGGCGGGGCCGCTTCGGTTCGCCGACGAGTTCCGGTTCGTGCCGCAGGCGGTCGGCTCCCTGGGGGTGCTGGGCGTGGTGGCCGGCGCATGGCTGGCGTTCCGGCCGCTGGCCGCCCCGACGACGCTGCCGGGGGACGACGAGCGTCATCTGGCGCGTGCGCTGGTCGAGGTGCACGGATCCGACACGCTGGCCTACTTCAAGCTGCGGGAGGACAAGCACTACTTCTGGACGCCGGCCCGCGACGCCTTCCTGGGCTACCGGATCGAGAACGGCGTGCTGCTGGTGTCGGGCGACCCTGTCGGCCCGCGCGACGCCAGCCGCAGCGTGATCCGCGAGGCCTACGAGTACGCTGATCGAAACGGCCTGCGGTTCGCCGTGGTGGGCGCCAGCCGCGATCTGGCAGACCACCTGCGCGACGTGCACCTGAAGACGCTCTACATCGGCGACGAGGCGATCGTCGGCCCGGCCGCCTTCAGCCTGGACGGACGGGCGATGCGCAAGGTGCGGCAGGCGGTGACCCGGCTGGAACGGCTCGGCTACCGGATCGAGCACCGGTCCGGGCACGAGCTCGACCGCGGGCTTGCCGACGAGCTGGAGGCGGTGTCGGCGGCCTGGCGGCACGGCCAGCCCGAACGCGGGTTCTCGATGGCCCTCGACCGGCTGGGCGGCCCGCTCGAGCACGACACGCTGCTGGTGATCGCCCGCGATCCGGACGGCAACGCCGCCGGCTTCCTGCAGCTCGTGCCCAGCTTCGGCCGCTCGGCGATGTCGCTGGCCCAGATGCGGCGCCTGCCCACCAGCCCCAACGGGCTGATGGAATACCTGATCGTGCGCACCATCCAGCATCTGGCCGACGAGGGCGTCGAGGAGCTGTCGCTCAACTTCTCGGCCTTTGGCCGCCTGCTGCGGGCGCCCGCGGGCCGCGGCGAGCGGCTGCTTGGCCGCGTTCTGCGCCTTGCCGACCGCCGCTTCCAGGTCGAGCGCCTGTACCGCTTCAACGCCAAGTTCTCGCCCAGCTGGCAGCCCCGCTACCTGGTCTACCAGAGCTACTCCAGCCTGCCCCGCACGGCACTGGCGGTGATGTGGGCCGAGGGCCAGGTGCCCAAACCGACCCTGCGGCTGGCCGGCCGCCAGCGGTCCGCCCGTCCCGCCGCGGCCAGCCGGTGAGCTCGGCCCCGCCGGCACTGCCCCCGAGCGGCGACCCGGTGGGCGCGCGGGCGCGGCGCTGGCTGGCGCCGCTCTTCCTGCTGGGCGGCGCGGGACTGGTGCCGTGGACCGTGTACCTGGCAGTGACCCTGCCCAGCCGGCATCTGCAGACCAACTACTACGACGTGGCCTGGGGCGGGTTCGACGTTGCCCTGGCCGGCGTCCTGATCGCCACCGGCGTCGGGCTTCTGCGCAGCCGGCTGTGGGTCGAGAGCACGGCCGCCGCGGCCGGCACGCTGCTTCTGTGCGACGCCTGGTTCGACGTGCTGACCTCCAGCGGTCTCCGCGGCCGCACCCAGGCGGGGCTGCTGGCGGTGTTCATCGAGCTGCCGATGGCCGTCGTGTGCTTCGCGGTCGCCCGCCACGTCGAGGAGGTGGCGGTGCGCGCCGCGTCCTACGCTCGGGTCTCCCGCCGGATCGGGCGCCGCCGCGTGCCCGAGCCGGAGGCG
>CAVUSN010000018.1:0-30345 GCA_963744065.1 uncultured Actinomycetes bacterium
AGACGGTGTCCACGTTCATGGACGCGGCCACCCACGCGCTGGCCGCCGCGGTGCGTGAGCCGAAACTGCTGACTGCGCCCGACGCCCACGCCGAGCTGCTCGATCTGGCTCGACTGCAGCCCTCGCTGCGGGCGGTCGCCCCCGATCTCGGCGCGGTCGCCCCGGTGGTGCGGCTGCGCGACCAGCTGGAACTCGAACTGACGCTGGAGCTGCCCGAGCCGGGGGACGACCGCTGGCCTCTGCGGGCCAGCCCGATCGACCCCGAGCTGCTGCGCCGGGCCGCCCATATCTTCCCGTCGCTGACCGGAATGGACGGCGGCCTGGTGCTGCTGGACACCGACGCGGTGGCCGAGCTGCGGCTGGCCGCGCCGGCCCTCGAGTTCGCCGGGGCGACGGTGCGGCTGCCGCCGGAGATCGCCGCCGAGGGCGAGCTCGACCTCGACCTGGCCGAGCTGTCCTTCGCCGCGTCCGGATTCAGCCTGGGCGGCAGCGTGCACTTCGACCTGCACGCCTCGCTGGGCGGGCGCGAGATCACCCGCCAGGAGTTCCGCGAGCTGGCGGCTGCGTCGCGGCCGCTGGTGCGGCTGGGCGGCGAGTGGCGGGCGCTCTCCTCGCGTTCGCTCGCTGCGCGCCTGGCTGGGCAGGCCAGGGCGGCCTGCACGGCATGGGTGCTGCCGGCCTACGGCGCGGGCGACTGGGCGGGCGTGGTCGAGGTGCGCGGCTGGAGGTGGCAGTGGCCGAGCAGCGGCACGGTGAACTGGCCGAGCTGGCCGGGACGCCGGCGCTGTTCGCCCGAGCCGCGGGAGCTGCTCGACCCGCAAGGACGGTCTTCAGGGCGTGCTGCGGCCCTACCAGCGGGTGGGCCTGGGCTGGCTGGTGCGCATGCGTGAGCTGGGCCTGGGCGCGCTGCTGGCCGACGACATGGGCCTGGGCAAGACCGTGCAGGCGATCGCCTACCTGGTCGACCACCGCGACGCCGACGAGCGCCGATGATCGTGGCGCCCACCTCGGTGCTGGGCAACTGGGAGCGGGAGCTGCACCGGTTCGCGCCGGCCTTGGGGTGTGTATCCATCACGGGCCGGACCGCACCTCGAAGATCGACGAGCTGCAGGCATTCGACGTGGTGCTGACCTCCTACGCCCTGCTGCCGCGCGACCGTGAACTGCTGCGCCGGTCGAGCTGGCGGGCGCTGGTGCTGGACGAGGCGCAGGCGGTCAAGAACCCGCTGGCCCGAGCCGCCCAGACCGCCCGCGCGCTGGAGGCCGGCCACCGGGTGGCGCTGACCGGCACGCCGGTCGAGAACCGGCTGGATGACCTGTGGTCGATCATGCACATCCTCAACCCCGGCCTCCTGGGCACCCGCGACCGGCTTCCGGTGGCTGATGGCAAGCCCCATCGAGCGGCATCGCGACGCGGCCGCCGAGGACCGGCTGCGGCGGGTACGCGCCCTTCCTGCTGCGCCGCCGCAAGTCCGACCCGGCCGTGCTGCCCGACCTGCCGCCGCGCCAGGACTCGACCGAGTACTGCACCCTGACCCTGGAGCAGGCCTCGCTCTACCAGGCCACCATCGACGCCGTCATGGGCAGCGTGCGGCGCGCGGCCGGGATCGAGCGGCGCGGCCACGTGCTGGCCCTGATCACCCGCCTCAAGCAGGTCTGCAACCACCCGGCCCACGCCACCGGCCGGCCGGGCACGCTGGCCGGCCGCTCGGGCAAGCTCGACCGTCTGACCGAGATGCTGGCGGAGGCGCTGGACGAGGGCGACAACGCGCTGGTGTTCACGCAGTACGCCGTCATGGGCAACCTGCTGGTCGGCCATCTGCAGCACGAGCTTGGCATCGAGCGGCTGTACCTGGACGGCTCCACGCCGCGCCAGACGCGGCAGGTGATCGTCGACCGCTTCCAGCGCGACGAGGCAGAGCCGCGTGTGCTGGTGGCGTCGCTGCGGGCCGGCGGCTCGGGGCTCAACCTGACCGCCGCCAGCCACGTCTTCCACTTCGACCGCTGGTGGAACCCGGCGGTCGAGGACCAGGCGTCCGATCGCGCCCACCGGATCGGCCAGACCCGGGTCGTGCAGGTGCACCGGATGGTGTGCGCCGGCACCATCGAGGAGCGGATAGACCAGCTGATGGGACTCCAAGCGCGACCTGGCGTCGCGCATCGTCGACCGCGGGCCGGAGTCGGCGCTGTCGGAGCTGGGCGACGACGAGCTGGCCGACCTGGTGCGGCTGCGGGCGTGACGCCGGACACCCGCCGGCGCGAGATAATCCGCCCGTGATGCCGCCGCTGGATCTGCTGCAGCGCCTGGTCGAGTTGGAGAGCCCGACCGGCGACGCCGAGCGGATCGCGCACATCGGCCGCTTCCTGACCGCCGAGCTGGAGGCGCTGGGGGCCGCGGTCAGCATGCACGGGCAGGCGCTGGTGGGGGAGTGGGCGGGCGATGGCCGGCCGCTGATGCTGGCGGCGCACATGGACACGGTGTGGCCTGCGGGCACGCTGCGCGAGATGCCCTTTCGCGTGGCCGACGGCTTCGCCTGGGGGCCAGGCGTGCTGGACATGAAGGCCGGCATCGTGGCCGGGATGGAGGCGGTCCGGCGGCTGGGCCGGCCAACCCGCGCGCTCAGCTTTGTCGTCACCGCCGACGAGGAGATCGGAAGTCCCAGCGGGCGGCCGGTGATCGAGGTGCTGGCCCGCGCGGCCGACGCGGTGCTGGTGCTGGAGCCGCCTGTCCGCGAGGGCACCATCACCACCGCTCGGTCCGGCCTGGCCCGCTACCAGATGCGCATCAGCGGGCGGGCGGCGCATGCCGGCAACGGCTCTCGGGCGGGGGTTTCGGCGGTCGAGGAGCTGGCCCACCAGACGCTCGCCCTGCACGCCCTGCCCGACCGCATCGACGGCGCCCGGGTGAATGTTGGCCAGGTGGGCGGCGGCACTGGCGACAACGTGGTGGCCGGCGAGGCATGGGCGCGGATCGACGCTCGGGCCTGGACATCGGCAGCCCAGCAGCAGCTGGAGCGGGCCATCCACGGCCTCGCGCCGCACCTGGAGGGCGCCCGCATCGAGATCGCGGGCGGTGTCACGCGGCCGCCGATGATCCAGTCGCCGGAGGCCGGCCGGCTGGCCGAGCGGGCGATCGGGATCGCCGCCGGCCTGGGTATCGAGCTGGCCCAGCACGTGTCGGCCGGTGGATCGGATGGGAACTTCGCGGCCGCAGTGGGCACCCCGGTGCTGGATGGACTGGGGCCAAACGGCGTGGGTGCTCACGCGCTGGACGAGCGCGTGTCGGTGGACTCGCTGGAGGAACGCACCGCCCTGCTGGAGGCGTTGCTACGGGAGTTGTAGGCCGGCTTAGTGCCGGCCCGCAGCCCGGGCGGATGAGCCACCGGGCCCCCCGGAACGGTGGCTCATCCCTGCCCTTGGGCCGCTACGCCGCGATAACGCGGCGCGCCAGCAGGTAGGCGAACCGCCGACCCTCGTCGCGGGTCGGGGCATCGCCGGCTGCCGACACCACGTCGACTTTGCGCAGCGCACGCTCGGCGTGCTTGGCTGCCGCGCTGGCGTCGATGGTGCGACTGTCGAAACCAACTACCGGCTGAATCACAATCATCTCGGTGGGCCCCTTTCAGCTTCGGCCGGTCGCGGCTTCGACCTCCGTCTGCTCGCGCGTCGCCCCCGACCCTGCACTCTTTGAGTCCCCATGCCTGGGCAGGGGTCAACGGCTGGCCGTGAATCCGAACAGATCCTTTACGTGGCAGGGATCGGGGGCATATCGTTTAACCTGTCGCTTTCATCTCTTCTTCATAGGAGGTCGGCAAGGTGGACGTTTCCGAACTGTCCCGCGGCCACTGGCTGGTCGTAGGCGGGACGGTCGGTGTGCTTGTCGGCACGCTGCTCTTCCCGTGGTACTCCGTATCGCTGGGGCCGCTTGGCAGCATCGATGTCAGCGCCTGGGACTTCGGCATACTGGGCAAGCTGGCGGTGCTCGGCATGCTGCTGATGATCGCCGGCTGCGTGATGTTCGCGCTCAACATGACCGACCAGTTGCCGGTCCCGCTGCCCATGGCCATGCTCGGCCTGGGCGGCTTTGAGGCCCTGATGGCGATCTTCAAGTGGATCGACGAGCACAACTACACGTCGTTCGGGCTGTACCTGACGATCGACGCCGGAGTGGTGGCGGCCGATGGCGCCTACGAGCTGGGCGGGCGGATCAACATGCCCGCCTCATCCGGCGGCGCCTAGCGTGCTCAGCGGGCGCCGGCCTGGCCGGCGCCCGAGTGCGCTCACACGGCCTTGACGGCGGCCACCAGCTTCTGCAGCGTGTCCTTGGCGTCGCCGAAGAGCATGGTCGTCTTGGGGTCGTAGAGCAGCTCGTTGTCGATGCCGGCGAAGCCGGCGCATCGAGCGCTTGAGGAAGATGATGTTCTCCGCCTGGTCGGCGTTGATGATGGGCATGCCGTAGATCGGGCTGCCCGGCGTGTTCTTGGCGCGCCGGGTTGACGGTGTCGTTGGCGCCGACCACGAGGGCCACGTCGGTGCGTGGCCATCTCGGGGTTGACCTCGTCCATCTCCTCGAGCTGGTCGTAGGGCACGTTGGCCTCGGCCAGCAGCACGTTCATGTGCCCGGGCATGCGGCCGGCCACCGGATGGATGGCGTAGTAGCACCTCGACGCCGCGCTTCGCCAGCAGTGTCGGCCAGCTCGCGCACCGTGTGCTGCGCCTGGGCCACGGCCAGGCCGTAGCCGGGGACGATGACGACCTTGCGGGCGTAGGCGAGCAGCACGCCGACGTCGTCGGCGGTGCCCGGCGCGGACCGCTGCGTCCGCCGCGGCTCGCCGCTCCGCGCCCGGTTGCCGTCGACGACCGAGCCGAAGGCGCTGAACAGGATGTTGGCGAGCGACCGGCCCATGGCCTTGCTCATCAGCAGGGTGAGCAGGATGCCGGAGGCGCCGACCAGCGTGCCCGGCCACGATGAGCACGTTGTTGTTGAGGGCGAAGCCCGTGCGCCGCCACGGCCAGGCCGGTGAAGGAGTTCAGCAGCGAGATGAGGACCGGCATGTCGGCGCCGCCGATGGGCAGAGCACGAAGATCGCCAAGCACGAGCGCGAGCGCCAGGACGATGACGAGGACGGCTGGCTGCTGGTGGCCGTGACCAGGTGATGGCCAGCCGGACAGCCGAGGATGGCCAGCCAACACCAGGCCGTTGATCGAGCTGCTGGCCGGGTAGGTGATGGGCCGGCCGGTCGATCATCTCCTGCAGCTTGGCGAAGGCGATGGCGCTGCCCGGAGAAGGAGACCGACCCGATCAGCACGCCGAAGCAGGATCGCGCGATGATCTGTAGCCGGCGATCGACTTGCCCGGCAGGCCGAGCGTGAACGCGGTGATTCCGAGCACGCAGACCAGCGCCGCCGCGCCACCGCCCAGAGCCGTTGAAGATGCGCCACCATCTGCGGCATCGCCGTCATCTTCACCGAGCACGCGCCGACCGCGCCGACGAGCGGCGCCGATGACCGCTGCCGATGGCGATCAGCGAACAGGTTCCAGCCGCGAGTCAGTCGAACAGCGTGGCGATGCACCGCCAGCACGCAGCATGCCGACGGCCGCCACCAGGTTGCCGTAGCGGGCGGTCTTGGGCGAGCTCAGAGCCGCTTGAGTGCCGAGGATGAAGAGGATCGCGACAGGCCGAGGTGATGGCGACGCCGATCCAGATCGTCGGCCGCTGACTCATGCCGACCTCGGTTGCGGGTCCTGCTTCTTGAACATCTGCAGCATGCGGTCGGTGACCACGAAGCCGCCGACCACGTTGGACGGCGCCGAACACGACCGCGACGAAGCCGACGCACCGTGGCGACGGTGCCGTCGGCGCGGCCCAGCACCAGGATGGCGCCGACCAGGATGATGCCGTGGATGGCGTTGGTGCCGCGACATCAGCGGGGTGTGCAGCATGGTCGGCACCTTGGAGATGACCTCGTAGCCGACGAAGCCGCCAGGACGAAGATCGGTGCAGATCTCGATGCGAGACAGGCTCATCACGCTCATGCCTTCTGCGACGCTCCGGCAGGCCGGGTGCGTCACCCGGCCATCGTGGGTGACCACCGCGTCCCGGCAATGATCTCGTCGTCGAAGTCGAGTGCGATGCGCCCGTCGGTGACGAGGAGGGCGAGGAAGGCCGCACGTTGCGGGCGTACAGCTGGCTGGCGTGGATCGGCATGGTCGAGGGCGAGGTTGAGCGGCCGACGATGGTCACGCCGTGCGCCACGGTCACCTTGCCGGCTCGGACAGCTCGCAGTTGCCGCCGGTGTCGGCGGCCAGGTCGACGATGACCGAGCCTGCCCGCATCGCCGCGACCGCGTTCGCGGGGATCAGCCGGGCGCCGGCCGACCCGGGACCGGCGCGGTGGTGATGACCACGTCGGAGGCGGAGATGTGCGCCTCCAGCTGGCGCTGCTGCGTCGGCCAGCTACTCCTCCGACTGCGCCGGGCGTAGCCGCGGCGTCCTGCGCGCCCTCGGGACGTCGAGCTCGAGCTCGACGAAGCGTGGCGCCGAGGCTCTGCACCTCTTCTTTGGCCGCCGCCCGGACGTCGTAGGCCGCGACCACCGCGCCGAGCCGGCGGGCGGTGGCGATGGCCTGGAGCCCGGCCACCCCGGCGCCCAGGACGAGCACCTTGGCGGGGGCGACGGTGCCGGCCGCGGTCATGAACATGGGGAAGAACTTGGGCAGCCGGTCGGCGGCCAGAGCACCGCCTTGTAGCCCGACACCGTGGCCTGCGAGGACAGGGCGTCCATCGACTGGGCCCGGGTGATGCGGGGCACTGACTCCATCCCGAAGGCGGTCACGCCGGCGGCGGCCAGCGCGCTCACCAGCTCGCCGTTCTGCAGCGGCCACACGAATCCGACCAGCACCTGGCCGGATCGCAGGGGGGCGACGTCCGCGACCTCCAGCCGGCCCACCCGCACCACCACATCGGCCTCGGCGTACACCGCCGCGGCGTCGGCCACGCGCGCGCCGGCGGCCGTGTAGTCGGCGTCGGGGAGGGCAGCCGGCACGCCCGCGCCGGACTCCACGATCACCTGCAGACCGCCCTTTGCCAGCCGCCCGACCGTGTCCGGAGTGAGCGATACGCGGTGCTCGCCGGGGGCGGTTTCCCTGGGGACGCCAATCAGCATCCGGGGATCGTACTGTGTGCTGGGAAAATCGCCACGGGTATCCTTGCGGGCGCATGCCAGACCGCCTGTATGACTCGATCAAGGACCTCCCGCTGCGGATCGACGGGGCCGAGTTGGAGGACCGGTCTGTGACGGTGGGCGCGGGCTGGGAGCGGCATACCACCCTGATCCGGCTGCACGGCGGCGGGCAGGACGGGGTGGGGGAGGACGTCGTCTACGAGGGCGACGAGCAGGCCGCGTTCCAGCAGGCGGGGCCGCCGCAGGGCCTGGACGGCGAGCACACGTTTGACGGGTTCTCGCAGCTGCTGGACTCGCTGGAGCCGCTGGGCCCACGGGTCAACCGGGAGTCGTCGCACCAGTACCGGCGATGGGCGTTCGAATCGGCCGCCCTCGACCTGGCCCTGCGTCAGGCCGGCATGTCGCTGGCCGAGGCGCTGGGGCTGCCGGTGCGGCCGGTGCGGTTCGTGGTGTCGATGGGGCTGGGCGACCCGCCGGCCGCTGAGCGTGTGCTGGCGATGCTCGAGCGCGACCCGGAGATGCGCTTCAAGCTGGACGCGACCGAGCACTGGGACGATGCGCTGGTGGCCGAGTTGGCCGCAACCGGCGCGGTCGACTGCATTGATCTGAAGGCGTTCTACACCGGCACCGTGGTCGACAACCCGCCCAACCCGGAGCTGTACCGGCGGGTGTGCGAGGGCTTTCCGCAGGCCGTGATCGAGGACGCCATGATCTGCGACGAGACGCGCGACATCCTGATGGCCAATGCTGACCGGCTGTCCTTCGATGCACCTGTGCACTCGCTCGACGACGTGCTGGGATTAGGCTTCCCGCTGCGGGTGCTGAACATCAAGCCGTCGCGGTTCGGCACCCTGCGCAACCTGTTCGCCACCTACGAGCACTGCCGCGACCAGGGCATCGCCGCCTACGGCGGCGGCCAGTTCGAGCTGGCCGAGGGGAGGGGGCAGATCCAGTACCTGGCCTCGCTCTTTCACCCCGATACGGCCAACGATGTCGCCCCCGCGGAGTACAACCTGGGCGGGCCCGGCGACGACCTGCCGCGCAGCCCGCTGGCCCCGGCCGCCGATGCTGTCGGCTTCCGCTGGGGCTAGCCGAGCGCCAGCACGTCGGGGCCGGCGCGCTCTCGCGCCGCCTCGTAGCGGGCGATCTCGGCCTCCCGCTGCTCGGTCAGCGAGATGTCGTCCCAGCCGTTCAGCAGCCGTTCGCGCAGCGCCGGGTCGAACTCGAAGCTCACCATCCGGCCGGACGCCAGGGTCACCGTCTGCGCCTCCAGGTCGATGGTGGCAGGGGCCGGCGCGGCGTCCAGCAGCTCGCGCATGTCGGCGGCCGGCAGGGTCACCGTGAGCAGGCCGATCTTGCCGCAGTTGGCCGCGAAGATGTCGGCGAAGCTCTCGGCCAGCACGGCCTGGAAGCCGAAGTCCTGGAGTGCCCAGGGCGCGTGCTCGCGCGAGCTGCCGCAGCCGAAGTTGCGGCCGGCGGCCAGGATCGGGGCTGACCGGAACTCCGGCCGGCGGAGCGGAAAGTCGGGGTCGTCCATCCAGTCGTAGAACAGGAACTCGCCGAACCCGGTGCGCTCGATCCGCTTCAGGAACTGCTTGGGGATGATCTGGTCGGTGTCCACCGACGCCCGGTCGAGGGCCGCCACCGGGCCGGCCACCGTGTGCACGGGTTTCATCCGCCCACCAACTCGCGGACGTCGGCCAGCCTGCCGCACAATGCGGCTGCCGCCGCCATCTCCGGGCTGACCAGGTGGGTGCGCCCACCGCGGCCCTGCCGGCCCTCGAAATTCCGATTGGAGGTGGAGGCGCAGCGCTCGCCGGGGGCCAGCACGTCGGGGTTCATGCCCAGACACATGGAGCAGCCCGCGCCGCGCCACTCGAAGCCCGCCTTCTCGAACACTTGATCCAAACCCTCAGCTTCAGCTTGAGCTTTAGTTTGAGCTGATCCCGGCACGACCATGGCCCGCACGCCGGCCGCCACCTGGAGGCCATCCACGACGCCAGCGGCGGCCCGCAGATCCTCGATCCGGCCGTTCGTGCAGGAGCCCAGGAACACCCGGTCGATGGCGATCTCGCGCATGGGCGTGCCCGGGCGCAGGTCCATGTACTCGAGCGCACGCTGGTCGACCTCGTCGCGCGGCTCGGGCACCTGACCGGTGATCGCCACCACCTGGCCGGGGTTGGTGCCCCACGACACCTGCGGTGCGATTTCGGCCAGGTCGATCTCGACCGTGCGGTCGAAGCTGGCCCCGGGGTCGGAGGGCAGCTCGCGCCAGCCCTCGACGGCCGCGGCGAGGTCGGCCGGTGCGCCCGGCCGGCCCTCCAGGAAGCTGAAGGTGGTGTCGTCGGGAGCGATCATGCCGGCCCGCGCGCCGGCCTCGATGGACATGTTGCAGATGGTCATGCGGCCCTGCATCGAGAGCGCCCGGATGGCCTCGCCGGTGTATTCCACGGCGTGCCCGGCGGCGCCGTCGGTGCCGATTCGCCCGATCGTACCCAGGATGATGTCCTTGGCGGTGCAGCCGGGGCCGAGCCGGCCCATGTAGGAGATGCGCATCGTCCGCGGCGGCTGCTGGGGCAGCGTCTGGGTGGCCAGGACGTGCTCCACCTCGGAGGTGCCGATACCGAAGGCGAGCGCCCCGAAGGCACCGTGGGTGGAGGTGTGCGAGTCGCCGCAGACGATCGTCATGCCGGGCTGGGTGACGCCCAGCTCGGGCCCGATCACGTGCACGATGCCCTGCCGGCGGTGGCCCAGTCCGTACAGGCGGACGCCGAACTCGGCGCAGTTTCGCTCCAGCGCCTCCAGCTGGAGTTGGGAAAGCTCGTCAGGCTGGCCGGGGCCGGTGGGCACGTTGTGGTCGGCGGTGGCCAGCGTGCGGTCGGGCCGGCGGACGCGGCGGCCGGCCAGGCGCAGGCCTTCGAAGGCCTGGGCGCTGGTCACCTCGTGCACCAGGTGCAGGTCGACGTACAGCAGCTCGGCGCCCACCTCGTGCTGGGCCCAGATCTTCTCCACCATGGTGCGGGGCGCGGCCGCCATGGACTGATCTTAGGGGGTGGCGGCTGGCCCAGCCTCAGCCGCGCGCCGATGCCGGAACGCCGGTCGGCTATCGGCGGCGGGCGTCACGAATCCGCCACGGCTGCGTGCCAGGGCCCGTCACTGTACCTGGTACCGGATTCGCCCTCGGGACCCGGGTTTCGGGGTCGAGATGCCGCTCGGCGGGCCGGAAACTCGCGTATATCGGCCACCAAGCGTCACGTAACGGCGATGGAGGAGTGCCGGGGCTGGGCGCGCAACCTGGCACCGTTACGGGCTGTCTGTGGAAGGTGTTGCGGACTCGGCACTGGTTGGCGCCGAGCGCTGCGGCACCTTCGCGAAGCCCCACGCCCACAGCCGCACCGGCACCAGCCGGGCGGTCTTCATGGCGAGCATCATGGGCAGCGGGAAGACCACCTCGGCCTTGCCCCGGACGATCCCGTCGCAGATCCGGCGGGCCGCCTCGTCCGGCTCCATCATCCACGGCATGGGGAAGGTGTTGGCCGCCGTCAGATCGGTGCGCACGAACCCCGGGCATACCGTGACCACCCGGATCCCGGTCGGACCCAGGTCGATCCGAAGCGACTCCAGCAGGTTGATCTGGGCCGCCTTCGTCGCCCCGTAGGCCTCGGAGCGGGGCAGGCCGCGGTAGCCGGCCACCGACGCCAGCCCGGCGATCGTGCCCGACCCGCGCCGGCGCATGTCCGCCAGCACCGCCTCGATCCCGTGCGCCATGCCCACCACGTTGGTGTCCATGTGGCGGCGGAAGAGCGCCGAGTCCCAGGCCGCCACCGACATCTGGCCCCAGTGCGCCGCGTTCAGCACCGCCACGTCGATGGGCCCCAACTCGTCGCGCACGCGGGCGGCGGCCGCCAGCATGCCCTCGCGGTCGGTGACGTCGGCCGGCACCACCAGGACGCGGCCCGGCGCCGCGTCGGCCACCCGCTGGAGCTGCTCCTGATTCCGCGCGCTGATGCCGACCGCGTACCCGCGGCGGGCGAACTCGCTGGCGACCGCCGCGCCGATCCCGCGCGACGCTCCCGTCACCCATGCCACCCGGCCCGCGCCGACCACCGGCTCAGCGCTCCCCGGCGCGCGCCAGCAGCAGCTGCACGTCGCCCAGCGCCCGGGTCGCGAAACCGGCCTCGCAGTAGGCCAGATAGAACTCCCACATGCGCACGAACTCGGCGCTGAAGCCCAGCCCGCGCACCCGCTCGGCGTTGGCCAGGAACCGTTCCCGCCAGGATCGCAGCGTCGGCACGTAGTGGCTCCCGATCTCGACCGACCCCCGCACCTCGAGCGTCGATAGCGCGCGCACCGCCGCGTCGACCGCCTCCGGCGAGGGGATCAGTCCACCGGGGAAGACGTACTTGTGGATCCAGCCGTAGCTTCGGCGAGTGGCCCGGTAACGGCGGTCGGGCATGGTGATGGTCTGGACGGCCGCCCGCCCACCGCGTCGAAGCAGCCGGTCGCAGACGCCGAAGAACGTCGGCCAGTACTCCTCGCCGACCGCCTCCAGCATCTCGATCGAGGCCAGCTTGTCGTATGTCCCGGTCAGTTCCCGGTAGTCGCACAGGACGACCTGCACGCGGTCGGCAACCCCAGCCGCCTCGATTCGCCGCAGCGCCCACCGGCGCTGGTTCTCCGACACGGTCGCGCTGGTCACCCGGCAGCCGCGGGTGAGCGCGGCGTGCGTCGCCATCTGCCCCCAGCCGGTGCCGATCTCCAGCAGATGGTCGTCGGGGCCCAGCTCGAGCATGCGGCAGATCGCCTCGTACTTGCGCGTCT
Source organism: uncultured Actinomycetes bacterium (assembly GCA_963744065.1). Classification (GTDB taxonomy): domain Bacteria; phylum Actinomycetota; class Thermoleophilia; order Gaiellales; family JAICJC01; genus DASUHT01. The sequence goes on from CAVUSN010000018.1 coordinate 12,004, forward strand.
GCGCCGCCTCCGGTGTGTCGCCCGGCTCGAAGATGGCGCAGGAGTAGGTCATGGTCGGGTCGAGGAAGAGCTCGAACATCTCGTTGGACAGGTCGTAATGGCGGCGGATGTTGACCGCCGCCCCGTCCACCGTGTTTCGCTCCGCCGCCGGCAGCCGGGGCTCGAACAGGCGCCGCAGATGCTGGAACGGCGGCGGCACCAGCCGGTCGAGCCGGGCGGCGAAGGCGGTCAGCACGCCGGCCAGATCGTCCGCCTCCCAGTCACCCGCCATGTACGCCTCGCCGAACCCGATCTTGCCGCTGGCGCCCAGCCGGTGGAAGAACTCGTCATGGCGGATGTGCATGGCCGGAGAGCCCTCGGTCCCGGCGCAGCGCACGCGCTCTCCGGGGCCGGTGACGCGCAGGCCCAGTTGGCTCACCGATCGGTCGAAGAGCGTCGCCGCGATGCGCGCCCGTACCGGCGTGCGGGGGGCGGCCGGAGCGCGCTGGCCGGGGTGAGATACGGCGGTGGCAACGGCGCTCATCGGGGGTGCCGGACGCCTTCCTGGGGGGCGTGCGGCGGCCGCCGCACTCGGCCGGCGCCGCGCAGCCACAGGCCCAGCCCGTGCCAGCGGATGAGCGCGCTGACCCGCTCGGGCATCAGCGGATGGCGCATCAGCATGCGCGCCAGGGCGGCGCTCGAGAGCTCGACCCGGCGGCCCGTGAGCGCCGCCTGAAACACGCTGTCGCCGTTCTGCACCAGCTGCATGTGCACGCTCAGCCGCTCACCCGGGGGCGGCACGGTCATCCTGTAGTGCCCGTCCACCGTCAGGAAGGGCGACACGTAGAACCGCTTGTCGGCCTCGCAGTGGTGCGCATCGTCGGGCTGCAGAAGATAGCAGTGGCGCTGACCGTAGGTGTTGTGCACTTCGGCGACGACGCAACGCAGTCCGCCGTCCGGGCCGTGGCAGTAGAAGACCGACAGCGGATTGAACACCCGGCCCAGCACCCGGGCGTTGGTCAGCAGCTGCACGCGTCCGCCGGCCAGGTCGATGCCATGCCCGGCCAGATAGGCCAGCAGATTCTCGCGCAGCGGCCGGCCGGGATCGCCCAGGTGGTCTGCGCTGCGGATCGTGGTCAGCCCAGGCCGGTCGTAGCCGAACCAGCGCAGCCGGCGGTCGAGCTCGGGCAGCTCGTCCAGGTCGACCAGCCACATGTACACCTGGTGCCGGAAGAGCGTCGCCGCCCGGCCCCGGCGGGCGTGCATCAGCTGGCCCCGGTACAGGCACGAGCGGGTCACCAACCGCACCCCAGAGCGACCGCCGCGCGCAGCCCGGAGATGGCCCCGTCCTCGTGGAACCCCCAGCCGTGGTACGCGCCGCAGTAGGCGGTGCCGAGCTGCCCCTGCAGCCCGGCCAGCCGGCGCTGGGCGGCCACCGTGTCGATGGTGTAGATGGGGTGGTGGTAGGTGATGTTCTCGATCGTATGGCCCGCGCCGATGCGCGCCGACTGGTTCAGCGTGACGCAGTAGTCGAGCGGCTCGCGCAGAGCCTGCAGGCGGTTCAGGTGATAGGTCACGTGCACCTCGGGCTGGCTGGTCGAGCAGGCGTCCAGCAGATAGTTCCAGGATGCCCGGGCGCCGGCAGCGTGTGGCAGCAGCGACCCGTCGGTGTGCAGCACGGTGTGGTTGGTGGCGTAGGCAAACGCGCCCAGCACGTCCAGCTCGGCGGGGCTGGGATCCTCCAGCATGCGCAGCGCCTGGTCGGGGTGGCAGGCAATCACCACCCGGTCGAAGCGCTCGCCGTCCACATAGGCGGCGCCGGGCTCGCGGCGCACCTGGCTGACCGGCGTCGCCACCCGCACGTCGCCCAGCCTGGCGGCCAGCGCAGCCACGTACACCCGGCTGCCGCCGCACACCGTCTTCCAGCGCGGCGAGTGCTTGACGGTCAGCATGCCGTGGTTGGCGAAGAAGCGGATCAGGTAGCGGGCCGGGAAGTCGAGCATGTCGGCGGACGAGGACGACCACACGGCGCCGGTCAGCGGCAGCAGGAAGTGGTCGCGGAAGTAGTCCGAGTAGCGGCCCTCGTGCAGGAACGCCCCCAGCGTCAGCCGGTCGGCCTCGGGGGAGCGCAGCACGACCCGGGCATGCCGGTGGAAGCGGCGAACCTCGCCCAGCATCTTCAGATACCGGGGCCGGGTCAGCGTGCCGGCGGTGGGCAGCATGCCGGCCAGCCCGCGGGCGCCGGCGTACTCCAGGCCGCAGCCCTCGCAGTGCACCGAGAACGACATGTCGGAGTCCTGCGTCTGCACCCCCAACTCACCCAGCAGCCGCAGCATGGTCGGATAGGTGCGCTCGTTCATGACGATGAACCCGGTGTCCAGCCCCAGCTCGTGCCCGTCGCCAGCGGTCACGGCGATCGTGTTGGCGTGGCCGCCCAGCCGGCCGTCGGCCTCCAGCAGCGTCACCGAGTGCCGGCGGGAGAGCACGTAGGCCGCCGTCAGCGCCGGCCACACCGCTGCCCACCACCGCCACCGACAGCCGCCCGTCCGAGCTCACACCGGCACCCTGCAGGCGTCGGCCGCTGGCAGCTCGAAGGCGGCGGTGAAACGGGCGTCCAGCGGTTCGGCGCCCAGCACGCCGAGGGCGAACTGGCGGGCCAGCGACTGCCACATGCCCACCCGGTCGAGCATGGCGTGGCGGGCGCCGGCGATCTCGAACCGGCACAGCCGGCCGGCCAGGCGGTGCGCGCGCAGCGCGTAGGTGTAGGAGCGGGCGGGGTCGGTGACGCGGTCGCGCAGGCCGTGGGCGAGCATCACGGTGCGCCCGGCCAGCTGATCGACCGGGTCATCCGGCGGCACCCAGGAGGCGAGGCCGGCCACCGCAACCACCGACGGATGTCCGGCCGCCAGCAGCCCTGCGCGGGCGCCCATGGAGTGGCCGACCACGCAGGCCGGGACACCGAACCGGTCGTGCAGGCGGTCGAGCGCCCAGGTCACGTCGCGCACCGGGTCGCCCTCGTTGAAGGCGACGTGCCGGTAGCGGAGCTGGGCCACCGCCAGCCCGCGGCCGCGGCCGGCCCGGGCGATGTCGGCCAGGAAGGGCAGCATGCGCAGCGACGGCGGGCGCAGGTGGGAGTCGCGAGCGGCGCCCTGCTTGGCGCCGCCATGTGCAAGCAGCACCACCCCGCGCGCGGCCCCACGCGGCCCCACGGTGATCAGACCGGGGGCGGGGGATCGATCCACTGCGGGTGACGAGCGGTCACGGATCGCCTCCATCGAGGGGTGTTCGCCCCGCTCCCGGCGACGGTTCGGCGGGAGCGGGGCGAAACGCCGCCGTCAGCCGCCCAGGTCGGACTCGACCGTGGCTGCGCTGGGGATCTCGGGGCCAGTGAACCAGTTCTTGGCTGACACCAGCCACCAGATACCGGCGAACAGGATCACCGCGCCGACCAGCACGGGCGCGTAGTTGACGACGCCGTTGTCGAGCGCGAATCCGGCGCGCCCAGGGATGCCGCTGGGGCGAATGGCGCGGACATGTAGAGGCAGATGCACGATCACCTCGATGACAGCGATCGGGCACATCCAGCGTGTACTTGGTACCCAGTGTCCACGGCCCGGGCCGAAACCGATCGCCCATCCGCCAGCGCAGGTAGATCGGGATCACGTAGGCGATGTAGAGGCCGATCACAGTGATCGAGACGATCGCGTAGAACGCGAACGGGATGTTGGCGGAGTTCCCCTTCAGCGCCGGCAGCGCAACGATGAGGCACAGTGCCGCCATCAGCAGGGTCGCATTGACCGGGGCGTGGTTCCGGCTCACCTTCGACCACAACTGGTGGCCTGGCACCGCCCGGTCGCGGCTGAACGCGAACATCATGCGCGACGCGCTGGTCATCCCCGAGCCGGCGCAGAAGAACTGTCCGACTGTCGCGATGATCATGACGATCTTGAACGCTGCGAGCGTCAGCGACGACGCGAAGATGCCGACCACGTAGCCGGCGCCGTAGGGGTTGTTGCCGTTGACGTTGTTGACGAAGTCGACGTTGGTGGCGGCGAACGTGAACAGCGAGCAGCAGAATCCAGCCACCCACCGCGGCATAGAAGATCGCCTGCCAGAGACCGCGTGCGGCCGATTTCGATGCGCCCCTGCGTCTCCTCGGAGAGGTGGGCGCAGGCGTCGTAGCCGGTCTCCGTGTACTGGGTCAGCAGGAAGCCCAGCGGCAGCACGTAGAACCAGAACCCGAAGCCGTTGTGTGCGCCGTTGAAGAACCCGGAGTTGTTGATCCGGTCGGTGAACACGAACGAGATGCTCTGGTGACCGTGCTGCATCCAGAAGAGCAGGATCACCACGATGATCGCAGGGCCGATCACGTGCCAGTACACCGAGGTGTTGTTCCAGTACTTGAGGATGTGGGCCGGGAACAGGTTCAGGATGGTGTGTGCGGCCAGGAAGATCGATGTAGATCATGAAGATGTTGGTGAGGCTGAACGCGTTGTAGCTGGAGTCGAACAGCCCGATCGTGTACGAGGCGAACAGCGCGGCGCCGTAGTCGACCGATGCGACGACGCCGATCAGGCCGACCATGTTGAACCAGCCGGTGAACCAGCCCCAGCCCGGACCGCCCAAGGCGCAGCGCCCAGTAGTAGATGCCGCCGGCCGTCGGAAATGCGGACAGGATCTCGGACATGCAGAAGCCGATGATCAGGATGAAGCCGCAGATGATCGGCCAGCCGATGGAGATCGCGACCGGCCCGCCGTTGTTCCATGCCTGGCCGTAGGTGGTGAAACAGCCGGCCAGGATCGAGATGATCGAGAACGAGATCGCGAAGTTGGTGAAACCGCCCCACGAGCGCTCCAGCTCCTGGTCGTAGCCCAACTCTTTGAGCCTGCGGGCATCGGCGTCGAGGCCCGCAACCACCGGCTCGTGGCCCTCTGGCATTGTGCTCCCTTCGTCGCGTTTACCCGACCCGGCCCCTCGGGGCGTGCCGGAGATCCTGCGATCTTACGGCTTCCGACGGATGGCGGGAAGAGATTTGCCGTATTTCCTGTACGACTCCATCAGCCGGCCGGATGGCAGTGCGTGAAGCGAAGCGAGCGGGAGCCGGGGTCGGCGGCCTCCAGGCGAACGCACACGCTGTGGCCGAGGTCGGGCATCGGCTGGTCGTGCAGCCGCGCCCGCACCGGCGGGTCGGCCAGCTGCAGGCGCGCGCCGCGGCGGTCGATGTCAACCACCACGGCGGTGAACTGCTCGCCCACGCGGTGCTCGAGCAGCCGCGCCTCGACGTCATCCACGATCGCCCGGTCGAGCTGGTCGGCCCGCTCCTCGGCCCGGTCCATGACCGCCGGCAGCCTTCCCAGCGTGTCGACCGCGGCCGCGCTCGGCTCCCGTCCGGCACACAGGTCGCACACCAGATCGAGCACGTAGCGGTCGGCCAGCCGGCGCATGGGGGCGGTGCAGTGGGCATAGGCCGCGGCCAGCGCCGCGTGCTCGGGGACGGCCGGCGGCACGCCCGAGAAGGCGGTGTAGCCAGCCCGCCCCATCACCCCGTGCGCCTCCTCGATCAGCGCTGCGTGGCGCGGGTCGGCCGGATCCAGGTCGCGCACGAAGTCGGCGTAGCCAACCGCCTGGGGCCAGTCCACCCCCAGCGCGGCCGCCGTCCGCCGCAGCGCGGCCAGCCGGTAGGCGTCGATGCCGGGCATGGTGCGCAGCATGCCCACCCGGTGCTCGAGCATGATCGCCGCCGCTGCCATCCCGGCCAGCAGGGAGATCTGGGCGTTCCAGTCCTCGGCCGGCAGTTTGCGCTCCCACTCCAGCCGGTAGCCGCAGGGCTGGGCCGGGTCGTGGACAACGGTCTGCCGCGGGCTGGGCAGGCGCACGCCGCCGCGCTCACGTTCGCGCCGCTCGCGCAGCTCGCCGACCGCCTGCAGGAGCTGCGCCTGCTCGCCCTCCAGGCTCGCGTAGTCAAGCCGCCGGCGGCTGCGCACCAGCGCCCGCTCGACCCGGGCTGCGGTGCGCCGGCCGTCGCTGTCGATCTCGATCGTGAACACGACCGCCGGCCGGTCCTGGCAGGGCAGGAGGCTGGCCGCCCCCTCGCTCAGCGACAACGGGTAGACCGGCGCGCGCAGGTCGGGCGAGTAGACGGTGACGCCGCGCCGCCAGGCCTCCGCCTCCAGTTCCCCGCCGGCGTCGACGAAATGGCCGATGTCCGCCATCGCGTAGCGCACCCGGTAGCCCTCGCCGGCCCGCTCCAGCTGCATGGCCTGGTCGAGGTCCATGGAGCCCGGCGGGTCGACTGTGAAGAAGTCGATCGCGCGCAGGTCGAGCCGGCCGGCCGGCAGCGGCCGTGCGGCCGCCTGCGCAGCCGCTGCCTCAAGCTCGGCGGGGAACTCCGGTGTGACCTGAAACTGGCGGCGGATGTCGGCGAAGTCGCCGGCCAGCGCCCCCGGAGCGGGCGCAGGAGCCTGCAGGCGACGGCGGCCCACCGGGGGTCCTCAGCGGCTCGAACCCGTGCTCAGCCGGCCTCGGCCGGCTGCTCGGCGGCCTCCCCGATCCACGGCATCATGGCCCGCAGTTGCTTTCCCACCTGCTCGATCTGATGCTCGGACGCGCGCCGTCGCAGGGCCTGGAACTGGGGCCGGCCGGCCGCCTCCTCGGCGATCAGGTCGCGGGCGAAGCGGCCCTCCTGGATGTCGGACAAGAGCCCCCGCATCTTCTCGCGCACGTGCTCGTCGATCACCACCGGGCCGCGCGTCAGGTCCCCGTACTCGGCCGTGTCGGAGATCGAGTAGCGCATCCCGGCCAGGCCCCCCTCCCAGATCAGGTCGACGATCAGCTTCAGCTCGTGCAGGCACTCGAAGTAGGCGATCTCGGGCTGGTAGCCGGCCTCGACCAGTGTCTCGAAGCCCAGCTGCACCAGCCGCGTGGCCCCGCCGCACAGCACCGCCTGCTCGCCGAACAGGTCGGTCTCGGTCTCCTCTGCGAAGGTGGTCTCGATCAGACCGCCGCGGGCGCAGCCGATGGCGTGGCCGTAAGCCATGGCCAGCCCGTGGGCCTGGCCGGATGCGTCCTGGTGGACGGCGATCAGGCCCGGCACGCCGATGCCCTGGGTGTACTGGCGGCGCACCAGGTGGCCCGGGCCCTTTGGCGCGATCATGGCCACATCCACGTCGGCCGCCGGCGAGATCTGGCCGAAGTGGATGTTGAACCCGTGCGCGAACATGAGCATCGAGCCGGGCCGCAGGTTGGGGGCGATCTGGTCGCGGTACAGCGACGCCTGGATGTGGTCCGGCACCAGCACCATGACCACGTCGGCCTGAGCGGCCGCTTCGGCCACCGTGGCAACGGCCAGGCCGTCGGCGGTGGCCGTCTTCCAGGCCCGCGAGTCGGGCCGGGCGCCGACCACGACCGTGTTGCCTGAGTCGTGGTTATTCAGCGCATGGGCGTGGCCCTGGCTCCCGTAGCCGATCACCGCGATGGTCTTGCCCGAGAGCGCGCCGGGATCGCAGTCGGATTCGTAAGAGATCTTCGCAGCCACTATGAGACCACCCTCATTCGTTGACGTCGACTCTGCCCGCCGCCGTCGCGGTCGAGCGCGATCCTGCCGGTTCGCACCAGCTCCTTGATGCCATACGGGCGCAGCAGTTCCTCCAGCGCGTGCAGCCGGTCCGGCCGGGCCATGCAGGCGAAGGTGATCGCCTCCGGCCCGACGTCCACCACCCGCGAATCGAACACCTCGGCCAGGGCGATGATCTCGGGCCGTCGGTCGGGGCTGGAGGTGACCTTGATCATCAGCAGCTCGAGCTCCACCGCGGTCGGGCCGAGCTCGTTCACCTTCAGCACGTCCACCAGCTTGTACAGCTGCTTTATCACCTGGTCGACCGAGCTCTGCGAGCAGTCAACCCGGATCGTGATCCGGCTGCGGGATTCATCCTCCGTCGGCCCGACCGCCAGCGAGTCGATGTTGAACCCGCGGCGGGCGAACAGGCCGGCGCAGCGTGTGAGCACGCCGGGCCGGTTCTCGACCAACACCGAAAGCGTGTGCACACTCATACGCCCTCCTCCACCCGAAGATTCAGCGCGGGGGAACCAGGGTTCCCCCGCGGGCCCCCTCCTCCTGGGCGGGACCTGGTCGCGCGGTTCATACGCCCTCCTCCACCCAAAGATTGTCGTCCTCGGCCCACTCGACATCGATCATGTCGGCTGACGAGCCGCCGGCTGGGACCATCGGATACACCTTCTCCTCGTGGTCGACGCGGGCGTCCACCACCGCCGGCCCGCCGCACTCCAGCGCGCCCATGATGGCCGCGTCCACGTCGTCAACGGTCTGGCAGCGGAAGCCGGCCAGGCCGAAGCTCTCGGCCAGCCGCACATAGTCGGGCAGGTCGGCGTGCAGCAGCGTCTCCGAGAACCGCTCGCTGTGGAAGAGCTCCTGCCACTGCCGCACCATCCCCAGCCAGCCGTTGTTGATGACCACGTGGATGGCGCCGATGCCGTACATGCTGGCCGTTGCCAGTTCCTGCAACGTCATCTGGAAGCAGCCGTCGCCGTCGATGTTGATGACTGTCGCCTCAGGCCGGCCGACTTTGGCCCCGATGGCCGCCGGCAGGCCGAAGCCCATGGTGCCCAGCCCGCCCGAGGTGATGAACCGGCGCGGCTCGTCGATCTGCAGGTACTGGGCGGCCCACATCTGGTGCTGGCCGACGCCGGTCGTCCAGATCACGTCCCGGCCTGCGGTCAGGTCGCGCAGGCGTTCGATCACGAACTCCGGCTTCAGCGGCTCGCTGTTGCGATACCGGAAGGGGTTCTCGGCCTGCCACCGCTGAACCTTCTCCAGCCAGTCGCGGGCCAGGGGCGGGCCGCCGTTCTGGCGCGACGCGACGGCGTCAGCCAGCTTGGGCACCACCAGTTCCAGCGACCCCACGATGGGGATCTCGGCGTGCCGGTTCTTGTCGATCTCGGCCGGATCGACGTCCATGTGGATGACTTTGGCGCCGGGCGCGAACGTGTCCAGCTTGCCGGTCACCCGGTCGTCGAAGCGGGCGCCGCAGGCGATCAGCAGGTCGCTCTGGTTGAGCGCCCAGTTGGCGGCCTTGGAGCCGTGCATGCCGGGCAGACCCAGGCACAGCCGGTGGCTGTCGGGGAACACTCCCTTGGCCATCAGCGTTGTCACCACAGGCATGTCGACCGACTCGGCCAGGCGGATCAGCTCGGCCGGGTCGACGCCGGCGTTGCCGGCGCCGCCGCCGATGTACAGCACCGGCCGCTGGGCGGTCAGAATCGCCTCGGCGGCGGTGATGATCTGCTTGGGGTGCCCGTGCCGTGATGGCTTGTAGCCGGGCATATCGACCTGGCGCGGATAGGCGAAGTCAAACGAGGCCAGCTGCACATCCTTGGGCACGTCGATCAGCACCGGCCCGGGCCGGCCGGAGCGGGCGATATGGAATGCCTCGCGAAACACCTGCGGCAGGTCGCGCACATCCTTGACCAGCCACGAGTGCTTGACGATCGGCATGGTCACGCCCTGGATGTCGGCCTCCTGGAAGGCGTCCGTGCCGATCAGGTGCGTCGGCACCTGGCCGGTGATGCAGACGAGCGGGGTGGAGTCCAGATAGGCATCGGCGATCGGCGTCACCAGGTTGGTGGCGCCGGGGCCGGAGGTGGCGATGGCCACGCCCACCTTGCCGGTTGCCCGGCTGTAGCCCTGGGCCATGTGCCCGGCGCCCTGCTCGTGCCGCACCAGGTAGTGGCGGATCGTGTGCTCGTGGTGTGCCCATGCGTCGTACAGCGGCAGGATGGCGCCGCCCGGCAGCCCGAACACGTCGGTCACGCCCTCGGCCTCGAGGCAGCGGATGATCGCCTCGGCGCCGGTCATGCGGGTCTTGGGTGTGTTATCCATGGGCGGCCGCCTCAGCGTAAGGGTGGTCGGCGAACTCGGCGCCGCCGCTGGCATGGTGGGACAGCTCGTCGCACACGGCCTGGCCGACCTCCCAGGTGGCGTATGCGCGCCCGCCCTGCACCTGATCGACGGTGGCAACGCCGCGGGCCATGACCGCGTCCACCGCAGATGTGATGGCCCGGCCGACGTCGCGCCGGCCCAGGCCGTAGGTGAACATCAGGCCCACCGACAGGATCATCGCGATCGGGTTGGCCTCGCCCTGGCCGGCGATGTCGGGGGCCGAGCCGTGCACCGGCTCGAAGATGCCGGGCGGCTCGGCGCCCAGCGAGGCCGACGGGGCCAGCCCCAGCCCGCCGCCGACGGCGGCCGCCAGGTCGCTGAGGATGTCGCCGAACAGGTTCTCGGTCAGGATCACGTCATACCGCTGGGGATGCGTGGCCAGGTTCATGGCAAACGAGTCCACCAGCTCGTGCGTGAGCGCCACGTCGGGATACTCGGCCGCGCCCATCGCGGTCACCACGTGACGCCATAGCCGCGATGTGGCGAGCACGTTTGCCTTGTCCACCGAGACCACCCGGGCAAACCGCCGGCGGGCCAGCCGGAACGCCCACCGGGCCACCCGCTCGACCTGCTCGGCCGTATAGCTACAGGTGTCGGAGGCGATGTCGTTCCCCTCCTGCTTGGCGCCGAAGTAGAGGCCGCCGGTCAGCTCGCGGACAACGATCAGATCGATGTCCTTGTGCCGTACCGGGCGCAGGTTGGCGAACGCGTCCAACTCCTTTCGCAGCCCCAGCAGGCCCTCCTCGGGACGGCGTGGGGAGTCGTTCCAGCGCGGCCCGCCGACTGCACCCAGGAGCACCGCGTCGGACGCCTTGACGGCGGCCCGCACGTGCGCCGGGAAGGGATCCCGGTGGCGGTCGATGGCCTCGCCGCCGAACGGCAGGTGCACCTGCCGGATGCGCATTCCAAACAGGCCGCTGACCGCGTCGATGACGCGGCCGGCTTCGGCCATCACCTCCGGGCCGATGCCGTCTCCGGCCAGGCAGGCGACGATGGGTTCTGGGCGGGTTTGTGGGCTCACGTCAGACTCCGATCAGTTCCTGGTCAGGCTCGGTCGCGGCTTTGGCGTGCGCACAGGCTCGCAGATACGCCTCGGCCGATGCTTCGGTGATGTCAGTCGATACCGCCTGGCTGGTGAAGGTGCGGCCGCCGCACTCGACCACGATGCGCACCTCGCCGAGCGCGTCGGCGCCGCCGGTGACCGCCCCCAGCGAGTACTCGACCAGCGTCACAGGCACTCCCAGCAGCCTGTTGACCGCAGCGAAGGCGGCGTCCACGGGGCCGTCGCCGGTGGCCGACACGGTGTGCTCACCGTCGCCGTCGCGGACCGTCACCTCGGCCTCGGCTGCCTGGCCGGTGTGCGTGCGGATGGCCAGCGCCACCAGTTGATACGCCTCCTCGCGCACACGTAGCGAATCCGACGCGATCGCCTCCAGGTCAAGCGAGGTGATCCGGCCCTTGCGGTCTGCCAGCTCCTTGAAGCGGGTGAAGGCATGTCGCAGGTCGTCGCCCTCGATGGTGAACCCCAGGTCGGCGAACGCCTGCCTCAGCGCGTGCCGGCCGGAGTGCTTGCCCAGCACGATGTCCGAGCCGTGCAGCCCGACCGACTCGGCGTCCATGATCTCGTAGGTGCGCCGGTGGGCCAGCACACCGTGCTGGTGGATGCCGGCCTCGTGCGCGAAGGCGTTGCGGCCGACGATCGCCTTGTTCGGCTGCACGGGATACCCCGTCAGCCGTGACACCAGGCGTGAGCTGCGCACGATCTCGCGGGTGTTGACGTTGGTGTGCAAGCCGTAATGCGGCCGGCGGGTGGCCAGCAGCATCACGATCTCCTCCAGCGACGCGTTGCCTGCCCGCTCGCCGATGCCGTTCATGGTGCACTCCACCTGGCGGGCGCCGGCCTCGATGCCGGCGATCGAGTTGGCCACCGCCAGGCCCAGGTCGTCGTGGCAGTGAACCGACAGCACGACACCCTCCAGCTCGGGCACGCGCTCGCGCAGGCCGTTCAGGATCCGTGTGTACTCCTCGGGCACCGTGTAGCCGACCGTGTCGGGGATGTTGATGGTGGTGGCGCCGGCGGCGATCGCCGCTCGCACCACCTGGGCCATGAAGTCTGGGTCCGAGCGGGTGGCGTCCTCGCATGAGAACTCCACGTCGGAGCAGAACTTCTTGGCCTGCCGCACCGCCCGCACCGCGCCCTCCAGCACCTGCTCGCGGGTCATCCGCAGCTTGTGTTCCATATGGATGTCGGAGGTGGCAATGAAGACGTGGATGCACGGGTTGCGCGCATACGCCAGCGACTCGATGGCGGCGTCCACGTCCTCCGGGCTGGTGCGGGCCAGCGATGCCACCACGCACTCGACCGACCGGCTGACGGCCTGGATGCCCTCCACCTCACCGGCAGACGAGATGGCGAACCCGGCTTCGATGATGTCCACCCCGAGCCGCTCGAGCTGGCGCGCGATCTCGATCTTCTCGTGGGCGTTGAGCGCGATGCCGGGCGATTGCTCGCCGTCGCGCAGCGTCGTGTCGAAGATGCGAACCGTGCTCGAGTCCTGGGTCATGCGGTCAAACCTCCTGGCCTGGGGGGTGCTTTGGATGCACCTCTCCCGTCGTCTGCTGGGTGCGTGTGCGCCGCAGCGCGGCGCGTGTGCAGATTCGCTCGCCCTACCGGGCGAGGAGCAGAAGGTCGAGAATGCCGAGGGCGAGCGCGTCGCGCCGGACAGGACGCCCGCTCAGCGGGGAGCGGGCTCGGGTCTCCTGAATGCGCGGGCTGGCCGTCATGGTGAGGCACATCGTAGGGGGTGGCGGCCCCGCCGTCAAACTGCCACCGACCGCGTTGCGCAAGGTGACATGTTCGTACAGTGAACATCCACTTTGATGACGTTAGTCATCAAAGTGGTTTGGTGAGAGGAGTACATGCAACGATGTTGTATAAATCCCTTCACGTAAGGCTTCACCAAACCGACGAGGAGTGACATGCCCCGATCAGGCGTCATAGGCGAACAGATATTCGACCAGGTCGAGAAGCTCGCGGCGACCGGCATGACGCGCACACAGGCGTTTGCGCAGATTTCGAGCGAAAGCGGACGGCGGGCCGGCACGGTCGCTGCCAACTACTATCGTGTTGCTCGCAAGCGCGGCACCAGCGCGACTCGCCCGCGGGCCGGGCGACGGCGGGCAGCGGCCGCCCCGGCGCGCCGCACGGCAACCCGCGCGCGCACCCCCCGGGTGGCTGCCAGCACCGATATCGACGCCCTGGCCGGTCGGTTGGTGTCAGACGTGCAGGCGCTGGCCGATGCGCTGAAGGCACAGGCGTCCGAGGTGCGCGACCTGCGCTCACGGCTCGACCGCGTCAAGACGCTTCTCAGCTAATGCCCAGCCGCGAAGGTGTCGGGCCCCGTCATGGTTGCCTGACACCTTCGCGGACGCTGACTCCATAGCGTTCCAGCCGCTCGAACAGCGGACCAAAGGGGACGGCGCGTTCGCTGGGCAGGACACCCGTGTGATGATCCAGTTCGCCGCGGCAGATCATGTCGGCCACCACCGCCGGCGGGCTGGCGGTCGAGAGCACGCCGCCGCCGAAGCCCAGCCGGTCGACCGCCTGCGTCACGCACTCGACCACGGCCATCCCGGGCTCGCCGTGCGCCTCCACCCGGTGCAGGCCGATCGCCCTGTGCGACGGCGAACTGCGCGGAAGCCGCCGCAGCACCTCCAGCAAGAACTGCCTTGGGGCCAGTTCGGCGCCGTTCAGCTTGACGGGTTCCTGCGACGCCAGACCCAGCTCCGCGAGGAACCTGATGCGATCCAGGAAGGCCGGATTCAGTGACAGCCGGAAGCTGACATCGGAGGCGCCGAAGCTGTCGGCGAAGGTGGCCTGCTCGGAGTGGATCGTGTAGATGGTGGGCGCCGGGCCGACCGGGGCGCCGAACTCGATCACGCCCGCGTCGGTCAGCGGCTCCAGATATTCGACCTGGCCGCCGCGCACGACCGGGGTGGGCATGGTCAACTCGTCCAGGATCGTCTCCAGCGCGTACGGCGCCACCAGCGGGCCGGTCGGCGGGTCGGGATCGCGCCCGGCCGCCGCCACCACGATCTGCTCCGCGTGACCGCCCAGCAGTTCGACTGCGCGGGTCGCCATCACGTTTGTCTTGCCCGGGGTGGAGCCCATACCCAGCACCGCCAGCAGGCCCTGGGCGCGAAACTCGGCGTCGCGCTCCAGCTGCTGGCGGGTGACGTGGAAGAGCCCGCCCAGGTCGACGTAGGCGGCGCCAGCCCTCAGCGCCGCCGCCATGGCCGGCAGATTTACGCGGTAGGCGGCGGTGTTCACCAGCACCCGCACACCGTCCAGCGCGCGGGCCGAGGCATCCGGGTTGCGGATGTCCAACCCGCCGCCGCTGGCATTCGGGCCGCCATACCGATCGGCCACCTCGCGGGCTCCGGCCTCGTCGCGGTCCAGACACAGGATGCCGTCCACGGCCTGCATCTCCGACAGCGTCGCCACGATCGCGGGGCCGATGATGCCGGCCGCGCCAACCACCGCTACCCGTGAGCTCACACGGTCTCCAGGAGGTGGTACAGCGATGGCGTCGTTGCGAGGCGCAGGATGCGGTCACGCTGGCAAGGATCAAGTCGGCGAGCGGAGCGGAGGCGTGGCCGGAGGCCACGTTGAGCACCGCACGCCGCGCGGGACGCAGCCAGCGTGCCCGCAGACCAGCCGCAGCAGACGCTCATCGCGGTACCACCTCCAGGTCGTGAGCGTGCAGGTCGTGAGCGCGCACCGCCAACCACAGCTCCAGCCGGTCGCCGGCGTCGGCCAGGTCGCGACCGGTCAGCTCCTCGATCTTGCGGATCCGGTAGCGCAGCGTGTGCCGGTGCACGTTGAGCGCCGCCGCCGCCTCCGCCCACCGGCCGTTGGCCTCGATGTAGGCCCTCAGCGACTCCACCAGCGTCGACCTGTGGTCGGCGTCGTGGGCCACCAGCCGGCCCAGCGCCGAATCGCAGAAGAGCGCCACGCCGCGCTCGTCCTGCAGCGACAGCAGGAGCTGGATCGAGCCCAGGTCGCGATACGTGCCGACCGTCGAGCTGCCGGCCGCCATGGCCTCCAGCGCGTACAGCGCCTCGTCGTAGGCACGCGGCAGCTCGGCCGGGTCATGGCGCACGCGACCCACCGCGGCCGCGCCGGCCCCGGTCGTCGCCGCCAGCTCCGCCGCCAGGCGCTCGGCCAGCTGATCGTCGGCCGCCTCCACCAGCACCGCCACCACCCCGTCGCGGAGGCCGGCTGGGCCCAGCTGCGAGGCAGCGTCGGCCAGCCGGGCCAGCGAGCCCGCCGCCCCCTCGGCCGGCCGCAGCACGACCAGCGTCAGTGGCAGACCTCCGCGCAGACCCAGCGTACGGGCTCGCCGCCGCAACTCACGCCCGCCCACCTCGCCGGCCAGCACGTCGTCCACCAGATCGCCCGCCAGCCGCCGCTCGGCCTCGGCCACGCGCTCGTCCGAGAGCCGGGTGAAGACAGCCTCGGTGATGGCGATGAACGGCACCTGGTAGGGGATCTCGAAGGCCGGGAAGCCGAGCCGGTCGGCCGCTCGGGCGGCCGCCTTGGGCATCCGCTCGTGCCCGAACCCCAGACCCAGACCCAGCCCCGCCAGCCCGCGCGCGGCCAGCAGTTCCACAAACGCACCCGGGTCGGCGTCCAGCGGCCGGCCGATGGTCAAGAGCAGCTCGCCGCCGCGCAGCCACGGGGTGGGGTCGGCCAGCTCGGAGGCGTGCACCCAGCGCACCGGCCGGGCGACGCCGGCGGCCCCGCCGGCCAGCGTCAACTCGAGCTCGGGCACCGCCAGGATGTCCTCGACGTTCAGCATGGCCACTGGCTGAGGCTCAGCCGCGCACGACCTGGCGGTTGCGGTGCCGGTGCATCTCCTCCCAGGCCTCGTCCAGCACCGTATCCAGCACGTCGTGGATGTAGTCCAGCTCGTCGCGAGTTGCCACCAGCGGCGGCGAGAGCTGGATCACCGGGTCGCCGCGGTCGTCCTGGCGGCAGATCAGGCCGGACTCGAACAGGCGGTGCGACAGGAAGCCGCGCAGCAGGTGCTCGGACTCCTCCTCGTCGAACGTCTGCTTGCTCTCCTTGTCCTTGACCAGCTCGAGGGACATGAAGTAGCCGGCGCCCCGCACATCGCCCACGATCGGCTTGTCGGCGAGGCGCTCCAGCACGCCCTTGAAGTACGGCTCGTTCTCGCGCACGTTCTCCAGCACGCGCTCGCGCTCCATCACCTCGAGGTTCTTGAGGCCGACCGCGCAGGCCACCGGGTGCCCGCCATAGGTGATGCCGTGGTTGAAGACGGCGGAGCCCTCCATGAACGGCGCCGCCACCCGGTCTGTCATCAGCACTCCGCCCAGCGGAACATGCGCCGAGCCGATGCCCTTGGCGAACGTGACAACGTCGGGGCGGATGTCGTAGCGCTCGGAGCCGAACCAGTAGCCCAACCGGCCGAACCCGCAGATCACCTCGTCGGCCACCAGCAGGATGCCGTACTCGTTGCACAGCTCGCGCACGGCCCGGAAGTAGCCCTCCGGCGGGGTGAAGGTGCCGCCGGCGTTCTGCACCGGCTCCATGAACACCGCGGCCACCGTGTTGGGGTCCTCCTGCTCGATCACGTCGCGCAACTCGGTGATCAGGGCCTGCGTGAACTCGGCCTCGGTCTCGCCCTCCGGTCGGTGATAGCGGTTGGTGTTGGAGACGTGGCGCACCCCCGGCATGAGCGGCTCGAAGGTGGTGCGCAGGGCGGCGATGCCGGTCAGCGACAGGGCGCCCAGGGTGGTGCCGTGGTAGGCGATGCGGCGGGCGATCATCTTGTACCGGTTTCGGTGCCCGAGCAGCTGGTGGTACTGCTTGACCAGCTTGATGATCGACTCGTTGGCCTCCGAGCCGCCGGACACGAAGAACGCCCGGTTGAGGTCGCCGGGGGCCAGCTCGGCCACCTTGCCGGCCAACTCGATGGCCCGCGGATGGGCGTATGACCAGTTCGTGTAGAAGGGCAGCTCGGCCATCTGCTTGGCCGCCGCCTCGCCCAGCTCGGCGCCGAAGCTGTAGCCGATCTGGGTGCAGAAGAGCCCGGACAGCCCGTCGAAGTAGCGCTTGCCGTTGGAGTCGAAGACCCAGCAGCCCTCGCCGCGGGCGATCACCGGGACGTCCTCCGTGCGGAATGCGCCGTGCCGCGTGAAGTGCATCATCAGGTGCTGCTTGGCCAGCTCCTGGAGCTTCGAGTTGTCGAGCGTGCTCATCCGCTCCCCTTCCGTTGCGCCGGTCATCCGGTTGGACAGATTGGCCAATGCTACCAGCGGGCCTCGCGGTGGAATCCCGACTGCGCTTATACTCGGCGGCGCAAGCGTCCAACACCCCGGGGGGTGCCTCCATGGCCGTTCACGTAACCGGAACGCGCACCGAGTCGATGCGCGCCCAGCGCGATCAGTACGTCGCCAAGGGCGTGTCCATTCAGCCCATCTTCGCGCACAGCGGGCACGGCGCCCGGCTGACCGACGTCGACGGCCGCGAGTACATCGACTTCGCCGGCGGCATCGGCGTGCTGAACCTCGGGCACACGCCCGACGCGGTGGTGGCGGCCATCAAGCAGCAGGCAGAGTCGCTGATCCACTCGTGCTTTCCGGTGGCCGGCTACCAGCCCTATCTGGACGTGTGCCAGCTCTTGTGCGAGCACAGCCCGGGCACGTACGCCAAGAAGGCGGTGCTGATCAACTCCGGCGCCGAAGCGGTCGAGAACGCCGTCAAGATCTCGCGCTACTTCACCGGCCGGCCGGCCATCATCACCTTCGACCGCGGCTTCCACGGACGCACGCTGCTGGCCATGACCCTGACCTCAAAGCTCGTCTACAAGCGCGGCATGGGCCCGTTCGCGCCGGAGATCTACCGGGCGCCGGCGCCCTACCCGTACCGCGGCATCTCCACCAAGGACGCGCTGGACTCGCTGGACTGGATGTTCAAGGCCACGGTCGACCCGGCCTCGGTGGCGGCGGTGATCCTGGAGCCGGTGCAGGGCGAGGGCGGCTTCACGGTCATGCCGCCGGAGTTCATTCAGGGCCTGGCCGAGCGCTGTCAGAAGCACGGCATCCTGTACATCGACGACGAGGTGCAGGCCGGCATGGGCCGCACCGGCACGCTGTGGGGGATCGAGCACTCGGGCGTCGTGCCCGACCTGATCACCGTCGGCAAGTCGATGGCCTCCGGCATGCCGCTGGCCGGCGTTGTCGGCCGGGCCGATGTGATCGACTCGGTGCACCCGGCCGGGCTGGGCTCGACCTATGGCGGCAACCCGGTGTGCTGCGCGGCCGCTGTGGAGTCGATCCGGGCGATCGCCGACCCCGACTTCCTGGCCCTGGCCCGCGCCCG
>CAVUSN010000019.1:0-164126 GCA_963744065.1 uncultured Actinomycetes bacterium
GGTCGCCGGTATCCAGGAGAAAGCGGAGGCGCATGTTGGCGAGGACGCTGTCCCGCTGCGATCAGGCATCCAAGTCATTGGTCGGTGTCTCGGAAGCGGCCTCGCGTTCGAGCTCGGAATGGCATTCTTGAAGCATCTGGCGGACTTTGTCGGATTGGCCGAGCTGAAGGCAGGCGTAAGCGAGCCAGGTGGAATAATGGCCCCAAGGGCAGGCGGCTTGCCTGCGGCCTGCCGACGATCGACGTTGGCGATTGCCGCAACGTTGGGTCGACCGTTTCTTGCCACATGCCGAGCGCGACGAAAATGTGCGACGTCATGTGCTGCGCGTGGCCGGCGGAGGGCGCGATCTTGGCATACGCGCGCGCCAGGCCCGCAGCCCGAGCGGCGCGTCAACGGTGTGGTCACGGAGTGAATCAGATAGTGCGCCGCGCGGTTGATGGGATGATCGCGGAACACCGGTCTCGACGAGTCGACGCGGCTCGCATGTAAGGCGTGAAGTCGCGTCCGGCGTGCGCGGTGCCGAGCAGCGCGAGCGCGTAAAATGCCGCGGCGTCGGGATCGTCAGGATACGCGCGATAGAGATCGGCCATTTCGCGGGTCCGCATATGCGAGATCGCAGGCCTGTTTGTCGGCGTCGCCGTAGAGGATCTCGACGGCGCGGAGGTAGTCCTGCTCCCGCTTTGTCTTCGCCCGTGCGACGCGCGCCTTCGCGCGTCGGCGCCAGCCGCGACAGCGCTTTCCGCGCGGCGCCGCGGTCCTGCTCCATCCACACGGGATGGTTGTAGGTCATCGCCTCGCCCAGTAGGCCATGGCGAAGTCGGATCGATCTGCTGCGCACGGCGGGAACTCCAGATCGGCCGCGGCTGGGTGGTATTCGAAGTTGTGGAGCTGCGCGAGACCGGCCAAAGCTGTCCTGGGCGGCGGCGGCGCCGGAATTGGAGAATTCAACCTTCCCAAACCGCCCCTCGCCGTCGATAGTGGCGCGGCCATCATTAGCAACCAGGCCAAGGCCGAAGCTCCACGCCAGCGTTGGCTTTGGTAATGTGGCGCGCATAATAAGCTTCTCCTGAAAACAGGCGGGCCCGGTGCCCGGGATCGCCGGACGGGGGCAGGCCAGCAACGTACCCGGGATCGTGCCGTGCGACGTGCACGACGCGCGGGCGCTGGTCGGCCGGATCGCGGGGCTGCCCCGGATGGACGCGGTGTTCAGCAACTCCGATCACCTGCAGGCGCAGACCGCGCTGGCCGCGGACTACTTCGGGCTGCCGGGCAAGGACTGGCGATCGTGCCTGCGGACCAAGAACAAGCCGCTGATGCGGCGCCGACTGGCCGAGACCGGCGCGGAGAAGGTCACGGCCGCCGAGATCGCGCCCGGCGACGAGCCGCCGACCGGGCTGCCCTACCCGGTCGTGCTCAAGCCGGCCGAGGGGGTGGCCAGCGAGGACGTCACGCTCGTGGGCTCGCCGGGTGAGCTGGCTGTGCGGTGCGCGGAGTTCTTCGGCCGCCGGCCGGGCGAGAAACTGGTGGCCGAGGAGTACCTGCCCGGCACACTGCGCACGCTGGAGACCCTCGGCGACGGCGAGACGACGTGGGTGCTCGGCGGGTTCCTGACCACGATGTCGGCGCTGCCGTGGTTCGTCGAGGAGCGGCTGACCTGGGATCCGCTGCCGCCCGGCGAGGAACTCGACCACGTCCGCCGGGCCCTGGGCGACCTCGGCGTGTCGTTCGGGGCGTGCCATACCGAGTTCATCTGCGACGGCCAGGGCGGCGCCCGGCTGGTTGAGGTGAACGACCGCCTGATCGGCGACCACGACGAGTTCCTGCTGGCCGAACTGCTCGACGACGACCTGTTCGAGCGGGTGCTGCGGGTGCACCTCGGCGAGCGGCTGCCCGCGGGCCCTGCCCCGGTCGGGCCCGGTCACGCCGTTGCCGACAACGTGATCGCCGAACGGTCCGGGATCTTGCTCACGGCACCACCGGGCGGGCCGCTGGACGGCGCGGAGCCCGGGGTCAGCCTGAGCTACTGGCCGCTGCGTCAGCCCGGGGACCACGTCACCGTGACCCACTCCAACCGCGACTACCTGGGTGTGATCACCGCGACCGGACCCGATCGCGCCGGGGTAGAGCGTTCCGTCGGCGCGGCCCGGGGGGCGAACCTGTGGGACATCGGGTGATCGCGGCGGAGGCGGCCGAGACGGGCTCCGGCCTGGGCGCGGGGCCGGGCGCGGACGGGGACATCGAGGCGGAACTGGCAGCGGGGGTCATCGGGGCGCTGCTGCGGGAGGACTACGCGGGGCTAACGCGGCACGTGCGCAGCGTGGCGGGCGAGGCGGTGCTCGCGTGGCCCTGTGGGCCGGTGCTGCCGCTGCGGCGCGACGGGTTCCTGGGCGACTTCGCCATGACCCAGGCCTCTGCGCTGGCCGCCGCGCTCACGCTGGGGGACGTGGAGCGCGTGCTCGGCGTGGCGCCGGCCGCGGACGCGGACGGGGTGGCCGCGTTCGGGGTGGAGTGCCGGCAGGCGCTGGCCACGCTGCGGCTCCGGGGGCGGCACCTGCCCGCGGCGCTGCCGCCCGGCCCGTGGCTGGGCGCGGCCGGGTCACTCTGCTACGACGCGGTCGCCGCGGCCCGGCCGCACCCGGCCTATCCCACCGGGGCGTGCCGGCTCGGCTTCACCGACCAGGACTCGCTGCGCTACGCGCCGGAATTCCGGCCCGAGTTCGAGCTGAACTGGGTCGCGGTGCCGCGGGCGGCGATGGTGACGGCCCGGCCGGGCCGGCCGGGCTGGTGGCCGGCGATGCGGGAGACCGGGCTGCCGGAGACCTTGGCGGACACGCACGAGCTGATGCCGGTGCACCCGCTGACGGCACGGCTCGCCCTGCCGCGCGCGCTGGCCGAGGCGGGGCTGGCTGGAGCGGGCAGGGCGACGGAGGCGCGGGTCGCGCCGGGGCGGTGGCTGCGGTGCGGCCCACGCTGTCCACCCGGACGGTCGCGGTGACCGCAGATCCGGGTGTCCAGCTGAAGCTGCCGTTGCCGGTCAGCACGCTCGGGCTGCAGAACCGGCGGGCGATGGAACCGCGCACGCTGGGCGACGGCGCGCTGGTCCGCCGCGTGCTGGCCGCGGCTGCGGACCGGGACCCCGCCCTCGGCGCGCTGCTGCTGGCCGACGACGGCGACTTCGCGCACGCCGGGCATCCGTGCCTGGCCTACCTGCGGCGCAGGCTGCCCGACGGGCTCGGCTCGGACCGGATCGCGCCGGTCGCGGCACTGCTGGCCGAGACGAACGGCGGGCCGGTGATCGGGGAGCTGGCCGGGACGGAGCCGGTGCCCGCGTACTTCCGCCGCTACCTGGACCTGCTGTTCGGGCTGGCGGTGCGGCTGTTCGTCGGGTACGGGATCGCGCTGGAGTCGCACCAGCAGAACGCCGCGGTGGTCACCGGTCCCGGGCCCGGGACCGGGCTGCGGCTGCTGATTAAGGACTTCGACGGCGCGCTGATCAACCACGCCAGGCTGGCGGCCGCGCTGGGCGGCGCGGCGCCGGAGCCGGACGGGTTCGGCGACCAGCGGATGCTCACCGCGTCCGACGACGCCCTCGCCGACGTGTTCATCACGATCACCGTGCACCTGTGCGCGGGCGCGCTGGCCTTCGGGCTGGCCGAGCGGGGCTTCGCGCCGCTGGGCGCGCTGCTGGCCACGGTGCGGGAGGCGCTGGAAGCCGCACTGGACCGGCAGGCCGGCGATCCGGCTGCGCGGCTGCTCCGCGCCCGGGCGCTGGAAGCCGGGCGGCTGCCGGTCAAGGCCATGCTGACCGCGGGCACGCTGACCGGCAAGGCCCGCACCGGGGCCCGCGACATCAACAAGTTCTACGGCCCGCCCGGCCCGAACTACCTGAGGGACCCGAGGTGAGCCCGGACGTGCTAGTCTCCCACGCGCTCCTGAACTGCCTGATCCGCGAGGTGTCGGCGCCGGAGGATCAGGCATGGGAGGACGACGGGCACCTGGTCATCAGGCTGGCCAGGTCCGCGGTCGTGCTGCGGGCGAAGCTGCGCCGCCCGTCCGCCGGGATCGGCCCCCGGCCGACCGGGGAGGTGCAGGTCCGCCAGGACGCATCCTGGCAGGAGATCGGCTGGCGGCGGCTGGCCGAGCTGATCGCGGCCGAGCTGACCCTGACCACCGGCACGCCCAATACCGAGTTCGCCGCGCAGGTCAGCGAGTGCCACGCCGCCTTCGGCGCGATCTTGCGGGAGCGCGCCGAAGGTGGCGTGCCCGGGCCGCCCCCGGGACCGGGTAGAGGCCTACCTGGCCAGCGAGCAGGCGCTGGTGGCGGGGCACCGGTTCCACCCCTCGCCGAAGACCCGCCCGGGGCACGACTGGCTGCGCTACACGCCGGAGGCCGGCGCCCGGTTCCCGCTGCGCTTCCTCGCCGTCCGCGCCGACGTGCTGGCGGATGACGGCGACAGCAGCGGCCTTGACCGGCTCGGCGGCCCGGTCCCGCCGAACGGCTACGGGGTACTGCCCGCGCACCCCTGGCAGCTGCGGCTGCTGGCCGACCAGCCGTGCCAGCGGCAGATACTGAGCGAGGCGCTGCGCCGCGAGCTGCTGATCGACTTGGGCGACGGCGACCGCGAGGTCGTCCCCACCTCGTCGGTGCGCACCGTCTACGACCCGGTCGCGGACGTGTTCTGCAAGTTCAGCCTCAACGTGCGGATCACCAACTGCGTCCGCAAGAGCGCCTGGTACGAGCTGGCCGGGTCGGTCGCGCTGACCAGGCTGCTGGCACCGGTCTTCGCCGAGCTCGGCCGACGGTTTCCCGGTACCGTCCTGCTCGGCGAGCCCGGGTACCGGACCGTGGCGCTGGCCAGCCGGGACGCGTACGAGGGCCTGTCCGTGATCGTCCGGGACGGCGTCCGGGCGCGGACCGCGCCCGGACGTGACGCCGCTGCTCGCCGCGTCGCTGACCGAACCGGCCGCCCGGCTGTTCGACGGGCGGGACTGCGACTGGCTGGTCGCCTGGTGGCGGGCTTACGTCCGGCTGGTCGCGCCGCCGGTCCTGGACGCCTTCTTCGGGCACGGCGTGGTGCTCGAGCCGCACCTGCAGAACGTGCTGATCGGCGTGGACGACGACGGCTGGCCCGCCCAGGTGCTCTTCCGCGATCTGGAGGGCACCAAGCTCGTCTCGTCCCGGCACGCCGCGGCTGCTGGCCGGGCTGCCGCCCGGGGTGGCCCGCGGCCTGGCCTACGACACCAGGCGCGGCTGGGACCGGGTGGCCTACTGCCTGCTCGTCAACCACCTGGCCGAGGTCGCGGCGGCCATCGCCGACCGGAGCGCGAGCGCGGCCGGACGTGCGAGCGGGAGCTGTGGCGCCAGGCCGCGGCACGTGCTGACCGAGGCCGCCGCCGAGCACGGCTGGCCGCCGGAGCTGCGCGTGGTGCTGGCCGGGGTACCGCTGCCGGCCAAGGCCAACCTGCGGGTGCGCTGGGCCCGCGACGCCGATCGGGACGCGGGGTACGTCCAGGTCCCGAACCCCTCGCGTCAGCTGGAACCGTGTCGGACCTGGATACCGTCCCCGGCTCGGAATCGCGCCAGCTGGAGCCCGCGTGATCGCGCCGGAGCGGGTCGTCGAACTGGCTCGGCCGAGCTCGGCGCCGGACGGCCTGCCCGCCTACGTCTACGACCTGAGCGCGCTGGACGCGCACGCGGCCGCGCATCAGGGCCGCGCTCCCCCGCACGGTGCAGTTCTACTACGCGGTCAAGGCCAACCCGGACGCCCGCGGTGCTGCGCACGCTGGCCCGGCACGCCGACGGGTTCGAGGTCTCCTCCGGCGGCGAGCTGGCGCACACGGCCGCGGCCGCGCCGGGCCGCCCGCTGGCGTTCGGCGGTCCCGGCAAGACGCCGGCCGAGCTGGCCGCGGCGCTCGACGGCTGACGACTGGCCGGGACGGCTCCGGTTCCACGTGGAGAGCCCGCACGAGCTCGCCCTGCTGGACGCGGCGGCCCGGGCGGCCGGGCCGCCGGGCGGACGTGCTGCTCCGGGTGAACCTGCCGCGGGCCCTCCAGCCCGGGCGAGCAGGCGGCGCTGGTGATGGGCGGGAAACCCAGCCCGTTCGGGATGGATGTTGAGCTGCTGCGGCGCGCTGCGCCGGATCGCTGCAGCCCGCACGGCGCGGTCCGGCTGCGCGGCCTGCACGCCCACCTGGCCAGCGGGCTCGGCGCCGACGGCCTGCTGGCCGCGGCCCGGCGGCTGGTCGCGTTCGGCCGGGAGTGGTGCGCCGCCCACGGCGTGACGGAGCCCGAGTTCAACCTCGGCGGCGGCATGGCGGTGGACTACACCCGGCCCGGACGCGCTGTTCGACTGGGCGGCTTACGGGCGGGGGCTGGCCCGCGCTGGCCCGCCCCGGGGAGACGCTGCGGATCGAGCCGGGCCGCGCGGTCACCGCCTACTGCGGCTGGTACCTGACCCGGGTGCTCGACGTGAAGCGCAGCCACGGCGAGGCGTTCGCGGTGGTCGCGGGCGGCACGCACCACCTGCGCACGCCCGCGGCCAAGGGGCACGACCAGCCGTGCGCGGTCATCGCGTGGCCGGACTGGGCCGCCGCCGTGGCCCCGGCCCGGCGTGTCCGCCGCAGGCCGTGACGATCACCGGCCAGCTGTGCACGCCCAAGGACGTGCTGGCCCGGCGGGTCCCGGTCAGCCGCCGGCTCCGGGCCGGGGACCTGGTGGCCTTCGGGCTGGCCGGCGCGTACGCCTGGAACATCTCACACCACGGCTTCCTCATGCACCCGCCACCAGCTTTTCACTATCTGCCACAACTAATATGAGCTGCAGACAACGAGATCGGGGGTTGACCGGCGTGAGCGTTTCTTGCGAGCACGGCGCGGAATGCCACAACGGGAGCATCGTGTCGATGGCTTCGGCGCCGGAGGCGTCGCGGGCCTGGCTGCTGATCGAGCATCCAGGCCCGTGGCCGCACGAGGCGGTCGACGCCGCGCATGCCTGACGCCGCTGGCGGCGCTGGTGAGCGCGGCCGAGAACTGCGGCGTGCGGGTGCAGCTGATCCGCAAGCCGGGGCGGCGGCAGGTGGGCGACGCGCGGACCGTGTTCCTGGGCTGGACCGCGGGCCGCGAGCCGTGGCTGCGGCGGGCGGTGGTGTCCGCGTCGTCCCCCAAGCTGACCGAGCGGGACCTGAAGGAGCTGGCCGCCGGGGTCCTCCCCGTCGTTCGGGGCGCCCGCCGGGGAGCCGGTGTTCCTGGTCTGCACGCACGCCAAGCGCAGCGTGTGCTGCTCGCGGTACGGGATGCCGCTGGCGCAGGCCCTGGCCGTCCGGCATCCCGGGCCAGGTCTGGGAGACCACGCACGTGGGCGGCCACC
Organism: uncultured Actinomycetes bacterium; assembly: GCA_963744065.1. Taxonomy (GTDB): domain Bacteria; phylum Actinomycetota; class Thermoleophilia; order Gaiellales; family JAICJC01; genus DASUHT01. The sequence continues at coordinate 7,367 of CAVUSN010000019.1, forward strand.
GGTTCGCCGCCAACCTGGTGATCCTGCCGCACGGCCTGTACTACGGCCCGGTCGGGCTCGAGGCGGCCACCGCCGCGATCGGCGCCTACCAGCGCGGCGCGGTCGCGCTGGACCGCTACCGGGGCCGGGCCGGGTACCCCCAGGCCGGGGCAGGAGGCCGATCACGAACGGCTGGCCTCGTCGGGTTCGCTCCCGGTGGAGGGGCTCGCTTAGGGTTTGCGCGGGAACGAGGGGCGTCAGGGGTCGCGCGGGACGGCAGAGCATCAGGGGTCGCGCGGGAACGAGGGAGCGGCCTTCGTGAGGATGGCGGTCCGCGGCTTGGCCTGCCAGGTCTGTGCCGATCTCGGCCGACAGGGTGGCGACGAGCTCGGGGACGTCGGCCGCGGCTTGGTCGTGCAGGGCCTCGGCCACGATGAGGACCGTGCTGGTCGTGTCGCGGACGGCGGAACGGCCGCTCTGCCGGTTGGTCCAGCGGCGGGCGTGGGCCTGGCCGGCGTGGTCGGCGAAGATCACCTCGCCGGCCGCCGGGTGCTCGGTCTCGCCGCCGAACGTCAGGTAGTCCTCGGTCCCTTGGGCGTATCCGACCTCAAGCGGCCAGGCGATCTCGGCCGCGTCCAGGACGGCGACCGGGATGGCGAAGGCCAGCGAGACGGCGTTGCACAGGTCGACCAGCGGGTGCAGCCGGGGCAGGCTGCCCTCCTTGCGGAAGCGGCGGAGCAGCGACTCGGCGGCGCAGCGGTACTGGGTTGGCTTCAGGCCCATCGTGGCGAAGGCGCGGCGCCAGGCCTGGATCTCGGGCAGATCGCTTTCCGTTTTCGCGGCCAGCCGTTCCCGGGCGGTTTTTTCGTATTCGCCGGTTTTGACCTCGGCGCTGGCGCGTGATGCCCTCGGCGTACAGGACGCCGGGGACCAGGGCCGGAAAGTCTCGCCAGAGCTGGGCGTAGTGCTGGAAGTGCATTTAGCGTGTCCCCTTCCGGAAGCCGAGCGCCAGGCCGGCTGCGACGACCGCCATGCCCGCCCAGACCAGCGGCCGGGGCGCCGGGCCGCCGAGCAGCACCCCGCTGCCCGCCGCGGCGACCGGGGCGATCCCGGTGAGCAGCCCGGCCCGGCTCGCGCCCAGGCGGCTGACACTGGAATACCACAGCACGAACGCCGCCGCGGTGACCGCGACCGCGAGGTAGCCGATGGCGAGCCAGCCGGACCGGGTGAGCTCGGTGACGGCGGCCGGCCCTTCCTTGATCGCGCCGATCAGCACGAACATCACGGTGGCGAGCCAGGTGGCGTGGACCGAGACGCCCCACGGGCCGTGCCGTTTCAGGACCGGGATGGCTAGCAGGGTGAACGCGGCCTCGCACCCGAAGACCACGACCGCCCAGGCCACGCCGGTGGCGTCGGCCCGGCCGAGCCCCTGGACCAGGCCGGCGCCGCCCGTTACGACCAGCGCGGCGGCGATGGCCTGGGTTTTCGGCCGGGTGCCTTCGAGGAGCGGGCCGACGATGGCGAGCACGGCGGGGACGCAGGCCACGGCCACGCCCAGGACGGCGGGCTCGGCGTGCCCGGAGCCCTCGACCAGGGCCAGGTTGAACAGGACCAGGCCGGTCACGGCGATGCCGGCCAGCCACAGCCACTCGCCGCCGCGCGGTCTGGTGAGCGGGCGCCCGGTGATCTTGGCCAGCGTCACCAGGATCAGGCAGGCCAGGCCGTAGCGGACCGCCTCGGCGGTGAACACCGGCGCGCCGGCCAGCACCGAGGAGACCGCCACGCTGCCGCCCACGCAGACCATGGCGGTAGCCCCGGTGGCGACGCCGAGGAACGCGCCGCGGTTAGGCGCGGAGGCGGCGGGGACCGCGGCCGGTAGGGCAGCCGCAGTGGCTGATGCGCCTTGTACAGCTGCTGTCATGATCGCGGCCCCATCGGCGCTAGCGCCCACGCCTGCCCCATCGCCGAGGCCTTTTCCATGATCGCGAAGGATTTACTACGTTTGTCGGTATAAAACCCTTCGCGATCATGAAGATTCGCCTTTGTTTTCGGATTTGGCGACGCGGAAATCGACTGCATCGGCCTCGGGGTGCCCACTCGTCACATGCGTGATCGGGCATCCTGAGCCGGGACGGTCGGAAGCTTGCAGACGAGGCATGACGCCACGGTATGAACGGCATGGTCCAGGGAACAGGACCATCGAAGCGCATTTATAGTGGACCAATGGCTCGTGCCGACGTACCGGGCGCCGATTTCCTTCAGCTCAGGCAGGAGGACGCGCCATCGCGGGGGCTGACCGGCTGGCTGGCCGATTCCATCAGGACAGCGATCATGGACGGGCGGCTGCGGACCGGGGCGCCGCTGCCCGCGACCCGGCTGCTGGCCGGTGACCTGGGCGTGTCCCGCGGCGTGATCGTCGAGGTCTACCAGCGGCTCGCCGACGAGGGCCTGGTCAGCGCCCGGCCGGGGACCGGGACGCGGGTCCTCGGCGTGTCACGCCCGGCTCCTGGGGTCCCGCGCCGGGCCTCCGGGTCTCGGGGCCTGGCGGTGCTGGGGTTCGACCGGCGGTGCTGGGGGTCCAGGGGGCGCTGGGGACTGAGGGTCGCCGTGGCATTGGGGCTTCCTGGGGGGCACCGGGGGTGCTGCTGGTGCCGGCCGGGTGGCGGGGGCGGGCGGAGATCGACCTCTCCCCCGGCGTGCCTGACCTGTCCGGGTTTCCCCGGGCGGCCTGGCTGCGGGCCGAACGGCTGGTGCTCGAGCGGGCCAGCGTGGCCGAGCTCGGCTACGGCGACCCGCGCGGCAGCGCGGCGCTGCGGACCGAACTGGCGGGCTGGCTGGCCCGGACCCGCGGGCTTCGCGCCGGGCCCGATGACATCATCGTCGTCACCGGGGTGGCGCAGGCGCTGGCCCTGCTGGCCCGGGTGCTGCAGAAACACGGAGCCAGCCAGATCGCGGTGGAGGACCCGGGCTCGCGCGGAGCCCGCGACGACCTCGCCTACTGGGGCCTGCGGCCGGTGCCGGTCCCGGTGGACGAGCACGGGCTGCAGGTCAGCGAGCTGGCCCGCGGCGAGGCGCGGGCGGTGCTGCTCACCCCCGCGCACCAGTTCCCGACCGGGGTCGTGCTGGCCCCGCAGCGCCGCCGTGACCTGCTGGACTGGGCCGCCGGGACGGATGCCCTGATCGTGGAGGACGACTACGACGCGGAGTACCGCTACGACCGGGCGCCGGTCCCGGCCCTGCACGCCTCGGCGTCCAGCCTGGTCGCCTACGCGGGCAGCACCTCCAAGACGCTGGCCCCCGGCATGCGCCTGGGCTGGCTGATCCCGCCGCCGCGGCTGCACGCCGACCTGGTCGAGGCCAAGTACGCCAGCGACCTGGGCAGCCCGGCGCTGCCGCAGCTGGTGCTGGCCCGGCTGATCGCCAGCGGCGAGCTCGAGCAGCATATCCGGCTGGTCAGGAAGCGGCAGCGGAGCCGGCGGGACGCTCTGCTGGCGGCGCTGCGCGAGCAGGGCGTCACGCCGGCCGCCCGGGTGCAGGGCGTCGCCGCCGGGTTGCACCTGCTGATCACGTTTCCTGGCCGGTCCGGCTCCGACGCGGACCTGGCCGAGGCGATCCTGGCGACGGGCGTGCTCGTGCACCCGCTGTCCTGGCACCGTCAGCGACCCGGGGTACCGGGGATCGTTCTTGGCTACGCGGCCCACACCCCCGGCCGGCTGCACGAAGCGGCGCGGCGCATCGCGCGGGCCCTGGCCTAATCGCGCGGGCCTGGCCGGACGGCGGTTCCCCCGGGGAGCCCGGTGGCCGATTCCCGCGCGCTTAGCGGGCACCTTCCCTGGCGGCGGCCTTGGCCCGCCTGGTGTCGGCGCGGCGGTGGCGGCGGGCCGTGGCCCGGAGCTGGCTGATCCGCGCCGCCCCGGCCAGGACGACCAGGAGCACGCCGCAGACCGCCGAGAGCAGCATGGCCACGCCGAGCGGCATGTGGCCGTGCGCGCCCAGGTAGGAGACGTTGACCTCGGCGCCGTTCTGCAGGATGAAGATCAGCAGCAGCAGCAGGATGATGGCGAAGAACCCCACCGCCACCCAGACCCCGCTGGTCCTGGTGCGCTTGATCTTGAGCGGGGGCGCCGCGTGCGACGGCGGAGGCGCCGCCGGAGCGGGCTGCTCGGGCGTGGTCTGCGGCGGCTCGACTTCGGCGGCACCGGGCAGGACCGCATCTTCGGCCGGGTACACCGCCCCGGGCAGGACGGGCGCCTCGGGCGGCGGCAGTACCTCGTCCCCCGGCGCGTGGCGCGGCAGCGGCGCACCCGGCGGCGCACCGTGCGGCGCGGACTGCGGTTCTGAGGACATCAGGTACTCCCTTGTTCCGAATGGCCCTAACCTGCCCAGCTCAGGAACGGTTATGCATCCGGTGACCGGGCTCACTTTGACTACTCATTGTAATCAATGATTACGGAGAGTGTGTACGGCGCATAACTGTCGTGTGCGCCGCGACCGCCAGGCCGGCGGCGCCAACGCAGGTCTGCTCACTGGGTCCTCGTGGTCCACTGGCCCCAGGGAACGGCAGTCGGCGGGTTCTCGAGGAACGCTCGACCTGGGCCTCGATCCGGCTTAGGTCCAGGCCACGGCGGAGGAGCGGAAGTACTCCAGGCCGTCGGCGGCCCACAGCCGGCCGTGCCGGGCGAGCCGGTCACGGTGACCGGGCCAGCCGTCGGACGACCCGGCCGGCGGGGGCGCGCTCCACGCCTTGTGGGCGACGCCGGGCAGCCGGGGCAGCAGCAGGAAGGACAGGTCGTCGAAGCCGGTGATGGTCTCGGCCCAGATCGCGGCTTCGACGCCCGCGACCTGGACGGCCTGGCCCGGGCCGAGGGCCTCGGCCGGATCCCATCCGAACGAGGAGGCGACGGTCTTGGGCGCGTAGACCCGCAGGCCGAGGCGGCCGTGCCGGTCCGCCTGCGCGGTACCGGCCAGTGCGGTGCCGGCCAGTGCGGTGCCGGCCAGTGCGGTGCCGGCCAGTGCGGTGCCGGCCAGGCGCGGTGCCCGGCCGGCGGCTCGGCGTAGGGGACGTCGAGGTAGCAGTGGGACAGCGGTGAGACGATCGCCGGTACCGACGCCGACGCCACCGCTTCGGCGTCGCGGCGGGCCAGGGCCACCTCCGCTGCCACCTGCGCCCGGACGTGCGGCGGGGCGGAGGGGGGCAGGTCGATGCCGGTCAGCCAGAGCTGGATGACGTCGTCCGGGCCAGGCCGGCCCGGGCCGACTCCTGCCAGCCCAGCGGGCGCAGGCCGAGCGAGCGGACCAGGCGGCGCAGCCGCTGGACGTACGCCACGTACAGATCGTCGGGCATCCCGCGCGGCTCGTCCGCGCCGATGTGCAGGTACGGGCCGGGGAAGATCGCGGCCAGCCCGGCCAGCACGTGCTCCATCAGCCCGAACGTCGCCGGCAGCTCCGGGTCGAGCCAGGTGGCGTGGCGCGGGTGGCCGGGCAGCACCTCGTAGTCGACCTCGTTGCGGCCGGTGCTCAGCTCCGGGTGCAACCGCAAGAGCGCGGTCGCGTGCCCGGGCGTGTCGACCTCGGGCACGATCGTGACGAAGCGGTCCGCGGCGTAAGCGGCCAGCGTCCGCAGGTCTTCGGTGCTGTAGGAGCCGGTGCCGGGCTCCGGTTCGCCGCCCGGCCGCCCCATCGGGAGCCGCCAGGCCTGGTCGTCGGTCAGGTGCAGGTGCAGCACGTTGAGCTTGTACAGCTCCAGCAGGTCGATCACCCGCCGGATCTCCCCGACGGTGAAGAAGGCGCGGGCCACGTCGAGCGACAGGCCGCGCCAGGCGTAGCGCGGCCCGTCACCGATCCGCGCGGCCGGCACGTCGATCTCCGCGGTGCTGGCCTCTCCTGGGCTGGCCTCTCCTGGGCTGGCCTCTCCTGGGCTGGCCGCCCCGGGGCTCGTGGCCACCAGCTGGATCAGCGTGGTCAGGGCGCGGGCGACACCGGCCGGTTCGGCCGCGCGGACGACGATCCGGTCGGCGTCGATCAGCAGCGAATACCGCTCGTCGGCGGGGTCGCCGCCGCCGGGAGAGGCCGGCCGGGGCGGGCAGCCCGTCCAGGTCGTCGCCGGCCGAGAGCTCGATCATGACGAACGGGTCATCCGGCGCCACCCGGTCCTGGACGGGGGTCAGGCTGAAGCCCGTGCGCCGGGCGACCTGCGCGCAGAACCGCCCGTCTCGGCAATCGTGTCGGCGAGGTCGCGCCCGGTCGCAAGGTCGCGAACCTTGAGCATGTCGCGCTCCGAGCCGTCGTCATCGACCGAATAGGCCAGGAGCTTGTGGTCGGGGCTGACCGCGACCTCGGATAGGGAGAAGGCGCGGCGGTCCTTCGCCAGGGCGTTCTCGTCGAGCAGTATCTGCTCGGGTCCGCCACCGCGCGGCTGCCGGCAATGCAGCCTGCGCTGCGAGCCGACGGGATAACGCGTATAGTACTCCCACGGGCCCCACGCCTCGGGCACCGTCTGGTCGCGCCGGCTGAGACGCCCGCGCATCTCCGCCACCAGGCGGTGCTCGAGTGCGCGATTGGGCGCAAGCACGGCGCGGGCATAGGCGTTCTCGGCGTCGAGCTGAGCGCGGATCGGGCCCTCCAGCGCCCCAGGCTTGTCGAGGATTTCATCGGGCTTCTCAGTCTTGAGCCAGGCGTAGTCGTCGGTGCGGGTGATGCCGTGGTGCTCGGTCGTTACCGGGATGCGCTTGGCGAACGGCGGCCGGGGCGACTCGGCACCGCCGCGGAGGATTGCGCGAGCAGGCTCGGCGCAAGCGCCAACGTAATTCCCACGAAGATGGAAACCCATGCACGGGAACGACTGCTAGGCGGCATTGGTCCGGGCCTCGCGTTCGCCCAGAGCGAGGACGCAGCGGCAGATGCCGTCGGCGAAGGCGACCACCGGCGGATCCTCGCGGCTGCAGCTCTCGAGCCGCACGGAGCAGCGCGGATGATAGTGGCAGCCCGGTGGCGGGCGCTCGGGCGAGGGCACGTCGCCCAGGGCCGCCGGCCTGGCGCTGCGGCGCGCGGGATCGAGCGAGGGGATCGAGGCGAGCAGCGCCTTGGTGTAGGGGTGGCGCGGCTCGGTGAAGATGCGCTCGGTCGGCCCGGTCTCGACGATGCGGCCGAGATACATCACGGCGACGCGGGTCGCGAAGTAGCGCACCACGCCCAGGTCGTGGGTGATGAACAGGTAGGTGAGCTTGCGCTCGGCCTGCAGGTCGGCCAGCAGGTTGAGGATCTGCGCCTGGATCGACACGTCGAGCGCGGAGGTGGCCTCGTCGCAGATCAGCAGCGCCGGATCGACGGCGAGCGCCCGGGCGATGCAGATGCGCTGGCGCTGGCCGCCGGAGAACTCGTGCGGGATAGCGCCACATGGTCGCGGGATCGAGGCTGACGCTGCGCATCAGCTCGGCGACGCGCTCGGTGCGCTCCTCGGGGTCGGCGCCGATGCCGAAGGCGTCCATGCCCTCGGCGATGGCGTCGCGCACGGTGAAGCGCGGATCGAGCGCGGAGCCCGGGTCCTGCATGACGATCTGGATCTGGCGCCGGTAGGCGTGGAAGGCGTCCGCCGACAGCGAAGCGAGGTCGACGCCGCGGAACCAGATGTTGCCGCCGGTCGGCTCGACCAGCTGCAGGATGGTGCGCCCGACCGTGGTCTTGCCGCAGCCCGACTCGCCGACCAGCGCCAGCGTCTCGCCCGGGAAGATCGTGAGGTCGACGCCGTCGACGGCGCGCACGTGGCCGCTGCACGCGCTGCAGCACGCCGCGTGCGGATCGGGAACCAGGTGCGCAGGCCGCGGATCTCCAGCAGGGCGTCGGCGCTGAGGATGGTCATGGCCGCGCTCTCCTGCACGAGGAGATGGCAGCAGGCGGCCTGCGTGGGCGACACGGCCGTGCGCGCCGGCTCCTCGATGCGGGCAGGGCTCGAACGCATGCGGGCAGCGCGGGTGGAAGCGGCAGCCCGACGGCCAATGGCCCGGGCGCGGCACGGCGCCCTTGATCTCCTCGAGCCGGTGCCCGCGCGCCTCCGCCTTCGGGATCGAGCGCAGCAGGCCCTGCGTGTAGGGGTGGCGCGGCCGGCCCAGCAGCTCCGACGCGCGTGCCCTCCTCCACGATCTGGCCGGCGTACATCACCGCCACCCGGTCGGCCACCTCGTTGACCACGCCGAAGTCGTGCGTGATGAGCAGCACCGCCGTCCCCGTCTTGGCGGAGAGGTCGCGCAGCAGCTCCAGGATCTGGGCGCGGATGGTGGCGTCGAGCGCGGTGGTCGGCTCGTCGGCGATCAGCAGCTTGGGGCGCATGGCCATGGCCATGGCGATCATGACGCGCTGCTTGAGCCCGCCGGAGAGCTGGTGCGGATAGGCGGAGAAGCGGCTCTTCGCGTCGGGGATGCCGACCAGCCCGAACAGCTCGATCACGCGGCTGCGCGCCTCGGCGCGCGAGAGGTCGCGCGTGCAGCTCGATCGCCTCCACGCACCTGGCTGCCGACCGTCGTGACGGGATTGAGGCTCGTCATCGGCTCCTGGAAGATCATGCCGATGCGGGCGCCGCGCACGGCGCGCATGTCCGGCACGGACAGGGTGAGCAGGTCGCGGCCCTCGAAGCTGATGCGCGCGCCCGGCTCGATGCGGCCGGGCTTGGGAATGAGCCGCATGATGGCGAGCGCCGTCATCGACTTGCCGCAGCCCGATTCGCCGACCAGCGCCAGCGTCTCGCCGGCGGCGACGGATAGGCTCACCCGGTCGACCACGCGCACGCGGGCCGCCCTCGCCGGGAAACGAGATGCTCGAGCCCCTCGACCGCCAGCAGGGGAGCGCTCATCGCCCCTCCCTGCGCGTGCGCGGATCGATGATGTCGCGCATGGCGTCGGCGATCATGTTGACCGCCAGCACCAGCGTGAAGAGCGCGATCGAGGCGCCGGCCAGGTTCCACCAGATGACGGGCGTGCGCGAGAGCTCGTTGCGCGCCTGGTCGATCATCTGGCCCCAGCTGCCGTCGAGCCCGATGCCGAGATAGGACAGGATGGTCTCCGACAGCACCAGCGCCGGTGAACGACAGCGCGAAGGTGATGATGACGAGATGGGCGATGTTGGGCAGGATGTGGCGGCGGATGATGGTGCCGTCGCGCGACGCCGAGCGCGCGGGCCGCCGCGACGTAGTCGGCCTCGCGCAGCTTGAGCGTCTCGCCGCGCGCGATGCGGCAGAAGTGCACCCAGCCCGTCACGCCGAGCGCCACGCACACCTGCACGGTGCCCTTGCCGAGCACCATGATCAGCGCGATCAGCAGCAGCAGGGACGGCACCGAGGCCAGCACCGTCATGACGAAGAACACGGCGTCGTCGATGCGGCGGCCGAAGTAGCCGGCCGTCACGCCGAACAGCAGCGCGATGGGGATGACGACCAGGCTGGTCAGGCCGCCGATCAGCAGCGCCACGCGCGCGCCCTTGAGCGTGCGATAGACCACGTCGCGGCCGAGCAGGTCGGTGCCGAGCAGGTGCGCGCCGGGATGGAGCAGCGGCTGGCCGCCGTAGAAGCGCCGACGCTCGCCAGCGGCGCCGAGTAGCTCGCCTCCTGGAAGCGCTCCGGCTGGAAGATGCGGTCGATGATCGTGCGCGGCTCGGCCCGAGGTCAGGGCGTTGGCCTCGCTCGCCGCGTCGACCCAGGAGATCGAGTCGAGCAGCGCGATGAGCAGGTAGACGCGCGATCACCACGATGGCGACCCGGCGGCGGCGCCAGAGCTGGACCGCGTTCTCGCGCCAGAAGCGGTCGCGCGCCGCGTGACGCCCGGCGCCAGATCGCCCCGACGATCAGCAGCACGACGATGACGTTGGAGACCCAGTGCACTCGCCCGCTCCTAGCGCTCCAACGTTGTCATCCCGGTGCTTGTCACCGGGATCCAGCCATCCGCAAGCGCCGGAGCATGCGGATGGCTGGATCCCGGGCGACAAGCGCCCGGGATGACACGTCGAGTGTTGTCGGTTGCGCAGCTCATCAGCGCTACCCCAGCCGCACGCGCGGATCGACCAGCGCGTAGCTGACGTCGGTGAGGATCTGGCCGAGGATGAACAGCAGCGCGCCGAGGTAGACCATGGTGCGCAGCGTCGAGAAGTCGTTGCCCTGGATCGCCTCGACCGTCAGCGCGCCGAGGCCGGGAATGCCGAAGAACGATTCGAGCAGCAGCGCGCCGGTGAACAGGAACGGGATCTGCGATCACGACGTTGGTGAGGATCGGGATCAGCGCGTTGCGCAGCACGTGCCGCACCATGACGCGCGCATCGCCGCAGCCCTTGGCGCGGGCGGTGCGCACGTAGTCGCGGCCGATCTCCTCGAGGAAGATGGTGCGGTAGAAGCGCACGTCGTCGCCGAAGCCCGACACCACGCCGACCAGCACCGGCAGCGCGAGGAAGCGCGCGATCACCGCCGGGTTGGGATCGAAGCCCGAGATCGGGAACCACGGAGCAGCATGGCCGACCAGGTACTGGCCGGCGATGATGTAGAGCAGGCTGGCGACGCTCATCGTCAGCATGCACAGCACGAGCACCAGCGCGGTCGACGTAGGTCTCGCGGAAGAAGGCGACGAACAGCGCCACGCGCGACGCTCACCAGCAGGCCGAGCACGAACAGCGGCACCGTCAGGCTGAGGCTCGGGCCCGCCCCGTCCCGCAGGCGCCGGGAGATCGGGGTGTCGTCGGCGTCGCTGCGGCCGAAGTCGAAGGTGAGCATGCGGCGAAAGTGCTCGACCAGCAGCGTGTCGGTGTAGCGGCCCGTGCCCGAGGCTTCCATATTGACGAACAGCGGCTTGTCGTAGCCGTGGTTCTTCTTCCACTGCGCGTAGACCTCCGGCCGCGCGCTCTCGCCCACCGCCTTGCGCGCGATGTCGTCGGGGTCCGTCACCGCGAAGAACAGCACGAACAGCAGGAGCAGCACGCCGAGCACGGTGACGAAGCCATAGCCGATGCGGCGGACGAGATAGGCGGCCATCACAGGCGCTCCCGGTAGTAGGTCCGCACCGCCGGCACGGTGAGGGCGACGACGGCGAACAGCACCAGATACAGCGGCCAGCGCACGGGCGCGTTCCATGCGGCCTGCAGGCGCGCCCGCAGCTCGGGCCTGACGTCCTTGTACTTGTAGGCCGGATAGGAGATGCCCATCGGCTTGGAGTTGACGAGCCAGGCGTGGCTCAGCGCGAAGTCCTCGAGGTGGTAGAGCTCGATCCAGGGGCGCTCGCGCTCCAGGATCGCCAGCATGCGCCGGATGAGCGCCGGCGCGGTGCTCGTTGTTGGGCAGGTCCTTCATCTGGTCGTAGAGCCGGTCGAACTCCGCGTTGCAGAAGTTGGCCGTGTTCGGCCCGCCGCTCTTCGAGCGCGCGTTCTCGCACGCCGAGCAGGAAGAGGAAGTTCTCCGGGTCCGGGAAATCGGCGACCCAGCCCCAGCTGAAGATCTGGTAGGCGCCGCGGCGCACCTTGTCCTGGAATTGGTTGTAGGTGGTGGCGTTGATCTCGACGTCGAGGCCGATCTGGCGCCAGGCGCTGGCGAGGAACTCGAACTGCAGGTTCGCGGCCGCGGTCGTCGCCGACGTGTCGAAGCTGAGCTGCAGGCGGCTGCCGGTGGCCGGATCGATGCCGTTGCGGTAGCCGGCCTCGGCGAGCAGCTGCCGCGCGCGGGCGAGGTCGTACTGGCGGAACGGGTTCTTGTAGCTGGCGTCGTAGCCGAAGAGGCCCGGCGGCAGCAGCGTCTGCGCCGGCATGCCGCGGCCGTTCAGGAAGAGCTCGAGGTATTGACGGCTGTCGATGGCGAGGCTCATGGCCTGGCGCAGCTTGCGGCCGCGCTCGCCGGCCGGCGTGCCCACTACCGCGTCGTCCATGTTGAAGCCGACGTAGAAGATGGCTCGGCTCCACCGTCTTGTCGAGGCGCATGCCGCGCGCCTGCATCTGCGGCGAGAGCCGGCCGCCCTCGATCACGGCATCGAAGCTCTCCTTGATGATGCCGCCGTCGTCGTAGTAGCCCTGCAGGAACTTGTTGAAGTGCGGAATGCTCTCGCGCTCGCGGTAGAACTTGACGCGGTCGACGAACGGCATGCGCCGGCCGGCGTAGGCGGCATCGATGCGGCCCTCGGCGATGTCCTCGCGGATCGATCTCGCTGGGAAAGACGGCGCCGGGGGCATCGGCATTGGCGGGCTCCCGGCCGTACCACAGCTCGTTGCGCTCCAGCACGAAGCGGTACTGCTTCTCGTAGAGCGCGAGCCGGAAGGGACCGGTGCCGACGGCATGATCGGCGAAGCTGGCGCGGCCGTCCTTGCCGTCGTAGTAGGCCACCGCCTCCCAGGCCACCGGCGTGGTGAAGGGCATGGCGAACCAGTAGAGGATCTGCGCGTTGGGCTCGGCGAGCACGATCTCGAGCTCGTGGCTCGCCGTGCGCGACCACGCCCGCGATGCCGCCGGCCCGCGCGTACTGCTCGTGGACGGGCAGCGCGGCGAACGCCTGGTCGGTCCGGCGCAGCTCCACCAGCCGCTTGCTGAAGTCGGCAAAGCCCAGGATCTGGGCGAAGCTGCCGATCACCGGGCTGTTCACCGCGGGGTCGGCGATGCGCGCCAGCGCGAAGGCGAAGTCGGCGGCGACCACCTCCCGCGTCGGCCGCCCGGCCTGGTCGAGCGCGAAGCAGGGATCGGCGTGGAAGAGGACGCCCGGGCGGATCTGGAAGCGGTAGGCCTGCTGCCGTCTGGCAGCTGCTGTGGCTCCGGCACGGCCGCGGCGAGGCCGGCGATGAGCCGATAGGGCCGCTCGAGGTAGTGGTATTCGAGCAGCGTGTCGTAGACGTTGCCGGTGATGACGTGCTCGGCGGTGGTGTAGGCCACGGCCGGATCGAGCGTCTTGGGCGCCTCGTTGAACGAGGAATAGAGGACCTTCTTGTCGCGATCGGCTTCGGGATAGGGATTGTTGGTGCAGCCGAACACCGTCAGGCATCCGGCCAGCACTGCGAACATCCTCACCCGTGCCAACGCGAATCTCATGCGGCGGCCACCGTACAGGCAATCGGGGCTGCGCGCGATCTTCCCGGAAGGAGGCTCACGCCCACCTCACCCCGAGTCTGGCCAATGGTTTTCTTCTCCGGAAAAGGGCTGCGTCTCCTCCAACTTCCGGAAGTAGAGGCGCTCATATATCCCTGGACAGATTTGAACCACGGGCCGAGAATTTGCACACTCCCACCCACTCCCTATCAAGCCCAAGAGCGCCCACGCCCGCATGACGAGCACACGCAAGCGGAAAATCCACCTCGCCCAGTTTCTGGTGCATGGGCCCACCTACCATAGTCTCGCCATGTGGCGGCATCCGCTGACGGATCATGCCAATTATGCCTGGAACCGCCCCGAGCTCTATCAGCACATCGCCCGCCTCTGCGAGCGCGGCCGTTTCGACATGGTCTTCTTCGCCGACCTCAACTACATCTCCGACACCTACCGGTCATCGATGGAGCCGTCGCTGCGCTATGCGGTGCAGGCCCCAGAGCACGATCCGATCCCGGTGCTCTCCTATATGGGTGCCGTGACGAAACACATCGGGCTCGGCGCCACGTTCTCTACGAGCCATAGCCATCCCTTCTACGCAGCCCGCATGTGGGCGACGATCGATCATCTGACCGGGGGCCGGGCCGCCTGGAATGTCGTCACCTCCATCAACCGGAATCTCGATGCGAATTTCGGCGCCGCCCGGCCCGACGCGGACACGCGGTATGACCGCGCAAACGAATACGTGGAGGTGTGCCGCAAGCTCTGGTCGAGCTGGGAAGAGGACGCAGTGGTAATGGACCGCGATGCTCCGGTCTTCGCCGATGCTTCCAAGGTTCATCGCATCGAGCATGCCGGGCAGTTCTTCAAGTCGCGCGGGCCGCTCAACGTCGTTCGCTCTCCGCAGAACGGCCCGGCGATCCTGCAGGCGGGGACATCGGCCAAGGGCCGCGACTTTGCGGCCAGGTACGCCGATGCGATTTTCGCGATCCAGCCGCGGGCCGAGGACGCCGCTGCCTACTTCGCCGACATCAAGGGCCGGATGGCCGAGCTCGGCCGCAACCCGGAAGAGTGCAAGATCCTGTTCGGCCTTCAGCCGATCATCGGCGCAACCGAGGCCGAGGCGCGCGCGCTGCAGGAGGAGCACAACAGCCTCGTGCCGCCGGAGGGCGGCATGGCGATCCTTTCCGCGCACCTGGACTTCGATCTGTCGCGCCTGCCGCCCGACGCGCTGATGGTCGATCGAACCGAGCCGGAGCTGCAGCGCCTCAAGACCCGGTATCGCAAGGCCGACGGCACGCCAATGACCGTGCGCGAGGTCGGCCAGCGCCACGGCCAGAGCGTCGGGCTGCCGCAGTTCGTCGGCACGGCGCAGAGCGTCGCCGACCAGATGGAGGCCTTCATCGCTACCGTGGGCGGCGACGGCTTCATGCTCTCGCCGATCTACTGCCCCGGCGCGATCGAGCGGTTCGTGGACGAGGTCGTGCCCGAGCTGCAGCGCCGCGGCCGCATGCGCACGGAATATGCTGGCACGACGCTGCGCGACATCCTGCGCCAGGAGTAGGACCTATTGCGCCCTGCGCGCGAACCGTTCCAGCGCCGCGCGATCTACGGTGATGCCGAGGCCCGGGCCTTCGGGCACGCGGACAACACCGCCCGCATGCTCGATGGGCGCGGTCAGGACAGCCTGGCGGAAGGGGTGCTCGGAGCGGTCGAACTCGAGCATCGGCTCTACGGGCGTGTGGCGCGGCGGATTGTGCGGCAGCACGGCAAGCAGCTGCAGGGCGGTGGCGAGGCCGACGCCGGTTCCCCACACGTGCGGCACGCAGCGCACGCCGAAGGCCGCCGCCATGTCGGCGATCTTCTTGCTCTCCGACAGGCCGCCAGCCGCGCAGATGTCGGGCTGGACGATGTCGACGGCGCTGGCGGCGAATACGTCGCGGAAGTTCCAGCGCGTGAACCAGGTCTCCCCGCCGGCGACCGGGATCGGCTGGCCGCGGCGCACCTCGGCGTAGCCCGCCAGGTCCTCCGGCACCACCGGCTCCTCGAACCAGCCGATGTCGCAGTCGGCGACCCGGCGGCCGAGATCGATCGCCTCGCTCACGTCGTAGCCGTGGTTGGCATCGAGCATCAGGCCGACCTTTGGCCCGACCGCGTCGCGGCAGGCGCGGATGAGCGCCGCATCCTCGGCAACGCCGAAGCCGATCTTCAGCTTGACGGCCGGGAAGCCCTCGCGCGCGTAGCCCAGCACCTCCTCGACGATGTAGCCCAGCGGATCGGCATTGCCCCGCCGGTAGGTGCCCGTCGCATAGGCCCGCACCTCGCTGCGCACCGGCCCGCCCATCAGCACGTGGACCGGCGCGCCGAAGTGCTTGCCCTTGATGTCCCACAGCGCCACGTCGACGCCGGAGAGCGCCGTGATGGTGAGCCCCCGCTGGCCCTGGTCGCGGAACTTATCGTAGAGGTGCATCCAGATCCGATCGCTGGCCAGCGGGTCGGCGCCGACGAGGTGCGACCGGAATGCGGCAACGATCGCCGCATTGAGCGCCGCCGGCCCGAAGCATTCGCCCCAGCCGACGGTGCCGTCCTCGCACACGATCTCGACCAGGCAGGCGCCACGCACGTCCGTGCTGTTGAACGACCAGGCGAACGGCTCGCTAAGCTTGGCCTCGAGCACGTGCGTCCTTGACGTCGGCGATGCGCATCGGGGGACCTCATGCTGGCGCTGCGAGGCACACGCTCGGGGCGGCCGGCAAGACTATATCGCAAAACCGGGAGCCCGTCGGAGCACGCCACACTCGCGGTCGTTGCGACGCGATTGGCATCGCCACTCGGAAATTCGCTTTTGGCCGCAATGCGAAAAATCGAGCACCAGGGTTGCGCGCGGAGCAGTGCTGGCGACACCTGCGGTCCGCTAGGATTTCCGCTACTGCGCAATTCCGGCGTCAAAAATCGAACCGGGCATGTGCGGCACACGCGTTGGCGCGAGCTACGCCGTTGCACAGAAGCCTGGTCGCACGAGAAGTCTCAGGGAGGTCCCATGGAAGCGGCTATCGAAAAGTCTGCAATGCGCAAGATTTATCTGCGTCTGCTGCCGTTCGCGGTGCTCTCCTACATCCTGGCCTACATCGACCGCATCAATGTCAGCTTCGCAGGCCTGACGATGCGCGGCGACCTCAAGCTGACCGCCACCGACTTCGGGTTTGCGCTGGGAACGTTCTTCCTCGGTTACTTCATCTTCGAGGTGCCGAGCAACGTCATCATGGAAAAAGTCGGCGCGCGGATATGGATCGCGCGCATCATGATCACGTGGGGCATCTTCGCCGGCGTCATGGCTTTCGTGTACGACACGACGAGCTTCTCCATCGTGCGGTTCCTGCTCGGCGTGGCGGAGGCCGGCTTCTTCCCGGGCATGCTGCTCTATTTCACCTACTGGTTCCCGCGCACGCATCATGCACGGATCGTTTCCGGGTTCCTCGTCGGGCTGCCGGTCGCGGTCGCGCTCGGCGCACCGATCTCGACGGGGCTGCTCAGCCTCGACGGCCTGTTCGGCCTCAAGGGCTGGCACCGGCCCGCAGCGGCGCCGTGGTGGAGAAGGCGAAGCCGGCCGTGGACAGCTCCAGCACCTGGCCGTAGACCTCGCTCTCGTCGGCGATCCGTTCGCACTCGACCACCTCCAGGTGGGCCTCGCCGCCCGCCACCCGGCGCTGCCCGGCGTCGTCGGGATCGACACCGGCCACGCGCAGGCTGACCAGCGCTCGGTCGCCCTCGAGCTCGGTGATGGCCTCGCACTCCAGGTCGACCTGCCAGCCGATCTCGCCGTTTCCGGGCAGCCGCCCGCGCAGCAGCGAGCCGGGCCGCGGCGGGGTGCCGATGGCCGTCGCCACAACGCGGTCTCCGGTGGCCCGCTCCAGCCGCATGGGCACCCACACCGCCGCTCTCCAGCTCCAGTTCGACCAGTGCTCCGGTTCCGGGCCGAAACAGCCGCATGGCCGCCACCGCCGGGGCCGGCGGCGCACCGGCGATGCTGGGCGGCGGCCCGGCCTGGTGGTCGCCGACACCCAGCCGCGAACGCTGCAGCTGGCCGCGCACCCAGCTCTCCTGGCCGTACAGGCTCAGCACACAGCTGGCGATGGCAGCCGGGTTCGGCTCCGAAGACGCCGCACTCGCCCAGCAGCGTGTCCGCTTCGCCCAGCGCTGTCACCGCGCGGGTGAGCTGGGCCAGCGCCTGCACAAGCGTCGTCTCGGGATATTGGGGGTGGCGGTCCGGCATGGTCTGGGTCGGGGGGTAGCTGACCCGGCCGGCGGGAGAAGGCGTGGGGTCAGCTCGCCGGCGTCCCGCCGCCCAGGGCACAGAGTCAGGCCACTCGCCGCTCACGGCCCGGATCGGCAGCGGGCTTTCGCGGGGCCTGGCGCGGGTGCAGCAGCCGCGCGGCCACCGCGCTCCAGCTGGCGCCACCGCACATCGGGCAGACGGCCAGCGGGCGGTAGGCCGTGACCACATACGCGCAGTCGGTGCATTCGTACGGGCCGGCCGCGCTGACGTCGACCGGGTGGTCGGGGTGAACATGGGCGCGTGAGAGTCGAGTCGTGTGAAGTCGCATTCGGAATCCTCCTAGGACAGAGATCGACCCCGATCGGGCCGAGCTCGCCACCCGTCCGCGCGGAGGCCGGCACAAGCAGGGGATGCTGCCGTCGGTAGTTGGCCGCAAAGGGGGATCTAGGGGGATTTCTTGCCTGGATTCATGATCCCCATGGGGTCGAACGCGGCCTTCACGGCGCGGTGCAGCTCGACCGCCCGGGCCGGCCACTGG
Organism: uncultured Actinomycetes bacterium; assembly: GCA_963744065.1. GTDB lineage: Bacteria > Actinomycetota > Thermoleophilia > Gaiellales > JAICJC01 > DASUHT01. The sequence goes on from CAVUSN010000019.1 coordinate 25,190, forward strand.
CGGCGCAGCTGGCCGGCCTTGGCCAACCCGATGCCGTGCTCGCCGGTCACCGATCCACCCATCCGCAGAGCCATGTCGAAGAGCTCGCCGGCGGCCGCGCGGGCGCGCGCAACCTGATCCGCATCCTCCGGGGCCAATGGAAGCTGGAGTGCAGGTTGCCGTCCCCGGCGTGCCCCCAGCTGCACGCCTCCAGGCCGTGCCGGCGGCCGATCTCGACCGTCTCCGAGATGGCCTCGGCCAGCAGCTCGAGCGGCACCACCACGTCCTCGCTCAGCTTCCCGCCCAGCCGCGCTGTGACGGCCAGCGACACGCCGTCGCGCCACCGCCACAGGCGCTGGATGTCGGCTGCCTGCTGCGGAGCGTGCAGGCCGGCCGCATCCTCGCCCAGCGCCTCCATCAGCTCGCCGCGGCCGGCCTGCGCCTCGGCCTGGGAGCCGTCCGCCTCCGCGATCACCATGAAGCCGGCCCGGTCGGGCAGCGGCCACGGGCAGCTGGCTGCGGCGGCCGCCAGCGTGCCCGCGTCCAGATACTCGACAGCCGCCGGCACGATCCCGCTGGCGAGCACCCGCTCGATGGCGGCGCAGCCCGGCTCCACCCCGGCATACACGCCGACCACCGGATAGGCCGCCGGCGGCGCCGGGATCAACCGCAACCAGGCGGCCGTGACCACGCCCAGCGTTCCCTCCGAGCCGACCAGCAGGTGCAGCAGGTCGTAGCCGGCCACGTCCTTGCGCACGGGGCCGCCCACCCGGATCAGCTCGCCGGGCGGTACGACCGCCTCCAGCCCGGTCACCCAGGCCCCGGTCACCCCGTACTTGAAGGCGTGCGGCCCCCCGGCGTTGGTGGCGATGTTGCCGCCGATCTGCGACGACTCGGCCGCGCCCGGGTCGGGCGGATACCACAGGCCGCTCTGCCTGGCGATCCGCTGCAGGCCCGCTGTGGTCAGCCCGGCTTCGACCTGGATCCGCCACTGCAGCGGGTCGAAGGCGCGCACCCGGGTCATCCGTTCCATGCTCATCACCACCCCGCCGTCGGCCGGCACCGCGCCGCCGGCAAACCCGGTGCCGCCGCCCCGCGGCACCAGCGGCACCCGCTCCCGGCAGCACCAGGCGACCACCGCCGCCACCTGCTCCGTCGAGTCCGGCAGCACGACGGCGTCCGCGTGGCCGGCGATGCCCTGCGCCTCGGTGGCGTCGCGCACGTCGGCCGCGGTCGGCGCGCGCACCGCGCCCGGGCCCAGCAGGCGCTCGAGCGCAGTTCGGATCGAGACGTCCATGTGGCATCTAACGTACAACCGTGGCCGGCACCGGTCCCACACCGTGGCAGGAGCTTCGAGCGGCGATGGAATCACTTCCGCCTCGCCGGTCCGCGCAGCCTCGCAGGCGTGCGGCGGTGCGGCGGCCGCTGGTCATCCCGGCGGGCGCGGTCGATCCCACCACCTACCTGACCGCCAGCCTGGGCATGCCGCGCTGGATGGAGCGCCTGCAGGAGATCGACGGTCTGGTGCTGGAGACACAGGCGCGGTTGCAGGCCCGCTGGCGGGAGCTGGCCGGGGAACTGCGCGGCCAGCCCGAGCGGTTCGCCCAGCGCTGGGCGGAGATGGTGGAGGCCTGGGACTTCGGCGCGGTCAACGAGCTGATCCAGCAGCACAACCGCTACTACCCGGTCGAGCGCAAACTGCCCTTCGACCTGCGCCGGCGCGACTATGTGGACATGTGGGGAATCAGCTGGCGACGCCAGCCACTGGATGCCGACTGGGCGCTTGCGGCCTTCCCGCCGCAGCTGTCGGCGGTCCTGGCCGATCTGAGGTAGCCGCTCTTGACCCTGGAGGTCGTTCCTTAATCGACGTCGTCACGAGGCGCAGGATGCGGGCACGCTGGCAAGGATCGAGCGGCGAGCGGAGCGCAGGCGTGGTTTCGCCACGTTGAGCACCGCACGCCGCGTGGGACGCAGCCAGCGTGCCCGCAGACCAGCCGCAGCAGACGTTCATTGAGGGACCACCTCCTGGCAGGAGCACCCGCGCCTGGCTAGGATGGCCGGTGGGCATATGAGCCGGCTGGGCCACGGCTTCTCCGAGACGCTTTCGGGCGCGCTTCTGGGCGCCGCCTTCGATGTGCTGCCGCAGGCGGCCGCCATCGTCGGCGCTCCTGGGCAACCACGCCTGCTTTCGGCCAACCGGGCCTTCGGCGACCTGCTGGGGTGGCCGGCGGACACGATCTCCGACCGGCCGCTGGCCGACCTGCGCCTGCTGGCCGAACCCGCCGACCTGACCCGCCTGGTGGCGACGCTGCGCCGTGGAGAGGACGTCCGCTGGACGCAGGTGTCGCTGCGCCGCCAGGACGAGTCGCTGCTGGTGGCCGATGTTACCTCGGCCAAGCTGCCCACCGACGACGGGCGGCCGCTGGCGGTGCTGACGGTGCAGGAGCAGGGGCCGGGCGCGGCTCACCGCCGCGAGGTGACGGCCTTCGAGCAGTTCCTGGAGTTCAACCCCGACGCCGTCGTCGGGGTGGATCGCAGCGGCGCCATCACGATCGTCAACGCCCAGGCCGAGCGCCTGTTTGGGTACGACCGACGGGAGCTGATCGGCCGCCCGGTGGACGTGCTGGTGCCACGCCGGCTGCGGACCAATCACGAGCGCTACCGGGCCGGCTACTTCGACAGCCCGCGGCCGCGGCCGATGGGCGGCGGGCTGATCCTGTACGGGCGACGCCGGGACGGCAGCGAGTTCCCGGCCGAGATCAGCCTGTCCACCGTGGATACCAGCCGCGGCCTGCTGGCGCTGTCGGCGGTGCGCGACATCTCCGGCCGGCTGGCCGCCGAGAACGCGATCCGCGACCAGGAGCACCGGCGCGCGATCCTGTCAGCTCTGCTGGGGGTGGAGGAAGCCGAGCGGGCCCGAATCGCGACGTCGCTTCACGACGACACCATCCAGGTGCTGACCGCGTCGTTGGTGGCGCTCGACCGGCTCGGCCGGTCGACCCGCGCGGAGGTCCGCGACGAGGGCGCGACAAAGGCCATCGAGTCCGCTCGGACGGTGCTCGAACAGGCCACCGAGCGCACCCGCCGGCTGACCTTCGAGCTGCGCCCCACGGTGCTGCACGAGCGCGGCATCGCCGCCGCCGTGCGCGCGCTGGCCGAGGGCCTGCGCCAGGAGACCACCATCCGGACCGACCTGGAGGTGACCGAGGAGCGCTTCAACTGGGCTGTCGAGGAGCTGATCTACCGGACGATCCAGGAGGCGGTGGCGAACGTGCGCAAGCACGCCCACGCCAGCCAGGTGATGGTCACCGTCCGCTACGTGGGTACCCACGTGGTCGGCGAGGTGACGGACAACGGCCGCGGGTTCGACGTCGACCAGGCCACCGATCGCGAGCAGATGGCATTTCACCAGGGCCTGGACGCCATGTCCGAGCGGGTGCGCATGGCCGGCGGCCAGATCAGCATCGAATCCAGCCCCGGGCACGGTGCGCGGGTGCGATTCGAGCTGCCGGCGGTGACGGAGTAGCAGCTAGGCGCGGCTGGGCAGCGAGAACCGAGCCTGGGCAGGACGCAGGGAGCGCTCGGGCTGGTTGCCCGTGCGCGACCGAGGACGTATCCAGGCGACGGTTGCGCAGCCGAGGCTCGCCGTCTCGCGCGGCCCTCCGGGCCGCGTAGAGACGAGCGAGCGACCAGCCACGCGGCGGCGTGGAATCAATACTTGCGGCCCAGGATCCGCCACACCCGGACGGCAAACAGCGCACCCAGCACGGCGGCCAGGCCGAGCAGCTCGTCATCCGTGGTGACAGTCGAGGCGACGGTCACGAACAGCAGTGCCGAGGTCGGGATCCACAGGTACACGACCCGAGTGTACCGTCGGAGGCCGTCAGCTCTCCGAGGCGGCCGTGCAGCGGCACATGACCGGCGCCGAGCCGCAGCTGTCGCAGCGGTGGGCGTTCTGGAACAGCACCCACCACAGGAACAGCGCCGCGCAGCACAGACTCGCGCCCAGGGCGTACCAGTGGATGATCATGACGGTGATATCCGCGATGGAGTAGCTGACCATTCCGGCAGCCTGCCAACCCGAGTGCCGGGCCGCCTCGGGCTGTCCCCTGAACCTGCTTTCGGCTAATCGCGGAGTCGGCCTACCGGTTTGGGCGATACACGGCCAGGTCGATCTCGCGGGCCTGCTCGCAGAACCGGCCCTCGGCGCTGTGCGAGCGCAGCAGCTCGCGCAGGTCGGCCTCGAACGCGGCCAACCGCTCGCCGAACAGGTGCGGCGCCGAAGACGAGAGCGAGAACACCGCCGCCACCACCTGGTCGACCGACCGTTGCTCGACGCCGCCGCCGGGCACCACCAGGTGATCGACCTGGCCGAAGCCAGCCGCGTCCAGGATCTCCGCCTCGCCCGAGGCCGTGCCCTGCGGCAGGGTGCCCCGGCCGGCCCGCCTGACCGACCCCAGATAGCGCTGCACCAGCTCGCCGATGCGATCCCAGGGGGGCGCCGGAAAGGGCATCGGGCCCGGCTCGCGGACGCCCCGGTGGGTGGTCGCGAACACCAGTACCCAGGCCCCTTCCTCCGTCAGCATGGAGCGGGTGATGCGGGCCACCCGCGGCCGGTCCATCCAGTGAAACGACTGGGCGAAGACCGCCACGTCGAAGATGCCGAGTCCGGCCGGCAGCTGCTCCGCGCGCAGCTTCACCCAGCGCGCGTTGGCGACCCCAGCCTGCTCCGCTTGGCGGGCAGCCTCGGCCAGCATGTCGGCGTCGGCGTCCACCCCCACCACCTCAGCGAACTCCCCGGCCAGGGCCAGCGCAGCGGCGCCGGGGCCGCAGCCGACGTCCAGCAGCCGGCCGCTGCCGTCCAGACCCAGCTCGGCCCGCAGCGCGGCGGCCACCCCGGGCGGATAGGCGACCCGGCCGCGCGGATAGTGGTGAGCGCTGCCGGCGTACAGCGATTCGTCCCACAGCCAGGGCTGCGCCTGCTCCGGTCGGGCGTCGTCCATCGCACGATGATACGTGCGGCCGGTAGCGTCTCCTGCCATGCCCGAGGTTGACTGCCAGCACGTCTTCATCCCGGCTGCCGACGGCGTGCGGCTGGCCGCCAGCCTGTACCAGCCGGCGGCGGGCGGCGGCCCGTGGCCGGCCATCCTGGAGGCGCTGCCGTACCGCAAGGACGACATCACCGCCTCCTACCGCCCGGAGTACCTGCGGCTGGCAGCGGCCGGATACACGGTCTGCCGGCTGGACGTGCGCGGCACCGGCACCAGCGAGGGCATCGCGCCAGACGAGTACCCGGAGGTCGAGCGCAGCGACCTGCAGGCGGTCATCGAGTGGCTGGCGACGCAGCCCTGGTCGAGCGGCGCGGTGGGCATGTACGGCACCTCCTACTCGGGCTTCAACTCGCTGCAGCTGGCCATGCGCCGGCCGCCCGCCCTGCGCGCGATCATCTCCATCTTCGCCTCCGACGACCGCTACGCCGACGACGTGCACTACTTCGGGGGCGCGCTCAAGCAGCTCGACCTGCTCGACTACCCGACCTACATGATCGCCATGAACGCGCTGCCGCCGGTGCCGGCGCTGTACGGCCCCGGCTGGCGCGAACAGTGGCAGCGGCGGGTGCAGGAGACGGAGCCATGGGTGCTGACCTGGCTCGAGCATCAGCGCGCCGACGGCTACTGGGCGCACGGCAGCCTGCGCCCCGACTACGCGGCCATCGACTGCCCGACCATGCTGATCGCTGGCTGGGCCGACGGCTACACCAACATCGCCCAACGCGGGTTCGAGGCCCTGCGCTGCCCCCGCCGGCTGATCCTGGGGCCGTGGTCGCACGCCTCCACCGACAGCTGTCTGCCCGGCCCCAACGCCGATCTGGTGCCCGAGCACCTGCGCTGGTGGGACCGGTGGCTGAAGGGTGCTGACAACGGCGTCGATCGGGAGCCGCCGGTGGTGCTCTTCGCCCAGCGCTCGACCCGGCCCGCGCCGGACTGCCGCGAGCGGCGGGGCGAGTGGCGCTACGAGCCCGCCATGCCGGCCGAACGCGCACGCCCGCAGGTGTTCGCACTGGCGGACTCCCAGCGGAACAGTTCGGACGCCGGGCCGGACACGCTCTCGGTGCGCCCGGACACCGGTCACACGGCCTGGATCTCGTGCGCCGGGGCGATGCCCTGGGGCCAGCCCGACGACCAGCGCCCGGACGAGCTGCACTCGCTCACCTACACATGGCCGGCGCTCGAGCACGAGCTCGAGATCCTCGGCCATCCCCGGCTGCGGGCCACCGTCAGCTCAAGCGCGCCCGTCGCCCAGCTTTCGGCCAAGCTGTGCGATGTGTTCGCGGACGGCACGTCGGCTCTGGTCACCCGCGGCCTGCTGAACCTGACCCACCGCGACTCCGCAGAGGCTCCGGCCCCGCTTGACCCCGGCCGCCCGTACGCCATCGAGCTGGAGCTCGAGCTGGCCTCGTGGACGTTCGAGCCGGGCCACCGGCTGCGGCTCGACCTGGCCGGCACCGACTGGCCCAACGCTTGGCCGCCGCCGGGGCCGGTCGACCTGATCGTGGACTGGCAGGCGGCCCAGCTCGAGCTGCCGGTGGTGGAAGGTCCGAGCCCCATCTCGGAGCGGCCGGCGCTGCCGCCGCCCAACCCGGCCGGCGCCAGCACAAGCCCCAAGGAGGCCGACAAGGACGGTTCCAGCGGCGCAGTCAGCTGGTCGATCGAGCACCGGCTGCTGGACCACGACACGGTGGCTCATGCCGGCAGCCGCGGCAGCTACCCGGCCGCCGGCGAGACGCCGGCCTTCGACGAGACCTACGGCGGACGGGCGGTCGTGCCGCTGGCCGATCCTGGCGCCGCGCACACCCAGAGCCAGGCCGGCTTCGTCATCCGCTGGCCGCAGGCAGTGTGCGAAGCGCACGTCTCCATGAGCGTCCACGGCAGCGCCGACGCCTACCACGTGCAGATCGACCTGGAGGCCGGCGAGCAGGGCCAGGAGCCGTGGCGGCGGAGCTGGCAGCGGACGATCCCGCGAGACTGTCAATAGCCACCCATTCACAATTTCAACGCCGTTGACTTCGACCGCACGGACGGGAATACTGCTGCCCACATGTTGCGCGAGGACGCCACCGCAAGCGCCGCCGGACGCCGGCCCCGGCTCGACCGCGAGCAGATCGTCGAGGCGGCCTGCGCGATCGGCGAGCGGGAGGGCGCGGCGGCGGTCACCATGCGCCGGCTGGGCACCGAACTGGCCGCCGACCCGTCGGCCGTCTATCACTGGTTCGGCTCCAAGAGCGACCTCTTTGCGGCCATGGCCGACCGCTACTTCAGCCAGATCCTGGACGTCTACCGCGACGACGCCGGCTGGCGCCAGAACGTCACCGCCTCGGCCTGGGCCGGGCGCCAGGTGTTCCGCCGCAACCCCGGCTTCTTGGAGGCACTGGCCAAGCTGCCCGACGACTCGCCGTACCTGACCCGGATCACCGAGCGCGAGCTGGGCTACCTGCTGGAGTCCGGCCTGGATGCCGCCGACGCCGCCCGCGCCCACCATGCACTGGACGACCTGGTGACCGGCAGCGGGCTGTTTCTGGCCGTCGCCCCGGAGCTCGCCGACACCGACCGGCGGGCCGACTGCCGGCGCGCCATCGCGGCCCTGCCGGCGGACGAATACCCGCACAGCGTGGCAGTCGCCGAGCACCTTTTCGGCGACGTGGACGAGATCTTCGACCTGCAGCTCGAGCTGCTCCTGGACGGCATCGAGCGACGAGCTTCCAGCGCACCCACGAGGAGGGGACCGCAGCCATGAAGAGCACACTGGGAAGGGCCAGGCGGTGGGCCTGGTTGGCGATGGCGGCAACGACGGTGGTCGCCGCCAGCGGCTGCGGCGGCGGATCCACCACCGGCGGCAAGAACAGCGAGATCCTGCAGGTGGGGACGGTCTACTACATCTCCACCCTGAACCCCTTCACGGGGATCGAGACCCAGGACACGACCGCCTACGAGATGGTCTACCCGCAGCTCGTGCAGTACGGCCCCGGCCTGAAGCTGGTCGGCGACTGGGCCAAGAGCTGGACGCACACGCCCAACGGCCTGGTGTGGACATTCCACCTGCGCAAGGGCAAGTGGTCGGACGGCGTGCCGCTGACCGCCCAGGACGCGGTGTGGACGTTCGACACCACGCTCAAGTACGCCAGCGGCCCCACCTCGTACCTGTCCTCAACCCTGGACGGGGTGAAGTCGGTGACGGCCCCCAACCCGCAGACGCTGGTGCTCACCTACAGCCGGCCGGTGGCGCCGGTGCTGGCCAACCTGGAGCAGATGTTCGTGCTGCCCGAGCACGTGTGGAAGTCGCACGTCGGCACCAAGGGCACGGGCATCAAGGCCTTCCACCCCGAAAACCAGCTGCCGCTGGTGTCCGGCGGGGCCTACTACATCAGCTCCTACCAGGAGAAGGGCACCACCGTCTTTCGCCCCAACCCGGGTTTCTACGGGCCGAAGTCGCACGCCTCGGCCGTCACCCTCACCTACTACACAAACTCGACCTCGATGGTGGCCGACCTGGAGGCCGGCAAGCTGGACATGGTGGACGCCGTCCCCTATTCGGCCGCCGGCGCGCTCAAGCACCTGAACGGGATCACGCTGTCCGAGCAGGCGGGCAGCGAGGTGACCAACCTGGGCTTCAACTCCAACCCGCTCAAGTCCAAGAACCGCGAGCTGCTGAACCCGACGGTCAAGCAGGCGTTCGAATACGCCATCCCGCGCGCCCAGATCGTGCGGGTGGTGTTCCGCGGTTATGCGGTGCCGTGGGCCAACATCATGTCCCGCCAGTCACAGGGCGAGGGTTGGCTCAACCCGGCCGTCAAGCCGCTGCCCCTGGACCCCGGCAAGGCCAACCAGATCCTGGACTCGCTGGGCTACAAGCGCGGCTCGGGCGGCATCCGGGAGGTGCCGGCGACGGGCGGCCAATACGCCCAACCCGCTCACCAGATGTCCTACAACGTGATCGTGCCCGACGACCTGGACTTCGACGGCGACCGCCAGTTCCAGATCTTGAAGGCCGCCTTCTCGGAGATCGGAGTGAAGCTGAACGAGGTGTCGGGCGGGGACGGGAGCCAGGCCTACACGATGATTACCGCCCCCAACTACACCTACAAGTCGGCCGACATGTACACCTGGTACTGGCACCCCTACATCGACCCCAACTTCAACCTGTCGACGGTCACCCGCGCCCAATGGGGCAACAACTCCGACACCGGCTGGAACAACCCCCACTACGACAGCCTGTGGAAGCAGCAGAGCGTGACCGTAAACGTTGCCCAGCGGCGTCAGATCGTCTGGCAGATGGAGGCCTACGAGGCCCAGCAGCGCCCCTACATCCAGCTCGTGGACACGGATGAGCTGACCGCCTACTCCGACAACTGGACAGGCTTCCAGCCCGCCCTGGGCGGCTACTGCAAGTGCTACTACACGGGGCCGCGGCCGGTCTCGTGACGGCCGCCTTCCCGGACGCCGAGGGCGTGTGGCTGCGCTGCCAGCTGCACGCCCACACCACCAACTCCGACGGCGAGGCCAGCCCCGCCGGTCTGTGCGCCCACTACGCCGCCGCCGGATTCGACGTGCTGGCCATCACCGACCACTGGCATGTCACCGACCACGCCCACGAGGGGCTGCTGGTGATCCCCTCCAGCGAGCTCTCCAGCCGCGCGCCAGGGCCGACCGGGGAGGCTGAGGCACTGGCCCTGGGGGTGGCCGAGCTGCCCGAGCCGGGGAGCCGTTCGACTCGATCGAGGGGATGGCGGTCTGGATCTCGGCCCACGGCGGCGTGCCCTACCTGTGCCACCCGTACTGGAGCGGGCTGCAACGCGACGACATCCTGGCCGCCCCGTCGCTGGTCGGGATCGAGGTGTGGAACGGCGCCTCCGAGCTGCAGCAGGGAAATGGCCTGTCGGCGGTGCACTGGGACGACCTGTTGAGCCACGGCCAACTGCCGTGGGGGATAGCCACCGACGACTGCCACCACCCTGGCGTCGACAGCAACCTCGGCTGGACCTGGGTACACGCCGCCGAGGCGTCGGCGGCGGCGGTGCTGGATGCGCTTCGCCGGGGGCGGCCTACGGCTCATCCGGCCCACGCCTGGAGGCGGTCGAGGTGACCGACGACTCGGTGGCGGTGCGCTGCTCCCCGGCCCGCTCGGTGCGCCTGCGCTCCGGCCCCTGGGACGGCTGCGCGGTGGACGCCGACCCGCACCGTGGCGGCTGGCGTGGTCAGACCACCGAGCGCGACCACCGTGGCCTGCTCACCGGCTGCCGGTTCGACTACCCGGAGTACTGGCGGTGGGCGCGGGTCGAGGTCGAGGACGAGCACGGACGTCGGGCATGGGGCAACCCGTTTCGGCTGCCCGGTGAGGCGCCGGGCGAGAAGCCGGGCGCGTTCGAGTGGTCGCCCGGCGAGCTCTAGCCGGTCGAGCGCTCCGCACTGATCAGCGCGCGCACGCGGGTCGCGGCCTCCACGGCGGACTGAGCGGCGGCCTCCATGTGCGGGAACTCGGCCATCCAGTCCCCGGCGAACAGAATGCGGTCGTCGATCCCGCGCTCAAGCGCGTCCTGCACCCGGTATCGGCCGGGGAATGAGATGGCCGCCGCCTGCGGCCAGCGCTGGATCACCACCTCCTCCACCTGCCCGCGCACCTCGGGGAAGAGCGCATACACGTCGTCCAGGTAGCGGTCGCGGATCTGCTCGTCGGAGCCCTCCATCAGCGCCCGGGCGCGGTCTCCCCCCGCGTACACCATCAGTACGCCGCCCGGCCGCCGCGGTGCTCCTGGCGTGCGCAGGCAGTTGGCGTGGTTGAAGAGCATGTTGAAGCTGCGGCCCACCACCAGCACCGAGTACATGTCGTCGTAGGGCATCGGCCCCTTCTCGCGGGTGAGGATGCTGGCGACGAGGAACGGGCCGAGCCGCACGGCCTCGAGCCCGCGACGGGCCTCGTCGGGGATGTCCGCGATCAGTGCCGGGATGCGGGGCGCGGGCAGGGCGAGGATGGCAGCGGCGGCCGTGGCCGCACGCTCCTGACCGTCCTGCGTCCAGCGCACCCTGAGCCGACCACCGACGTCCGGCCTGTCCACCCCCACCACCGGCGCCGACAGCCGCACCCGGTCGCCGAGGGCATCCGCGATCGCCGCCGGCAGCTCCCCGGAGCCGCCCCTCATGTTGCGGCCGAGATCGCCGCCCTCCCACACGTGTGAGAAGAGCGAGCCCATCGCCGCCACCGAAAGACCCTCCGGCTCTGCCACCGAGCGGTTGCAGGTGGCGCGGAAGATCTCATCCGCCTCGGGATGCAGCGGCCCCAGGAAGTCGGCGAACGAGCCATCGCCGCCGAACCGCAGCAGCCGGCGGCGGACGTCGGCGGGCGTCTCGCCGGGCCTGACCGCCGCCGCCCGCTGGTAGGAGCGCACCATCCGCCGCACCTTGAGCCCCGCCCGCGCGAACGAGATCCGCCCGGCCGCGGACATGGGAAGCTTGAAGGGGAACAGCTCGGGCCGTGTGTCGCGCACGAGCTTGCCGCGATAGGCAACGTTCAGGAGGCTGCCGGTGATCGGCAGCACCTCCAGTCCGAAGCGCTGCACCAGCCCGCCGATCACCGATTCGGGCGGCGGAAACATGTGCGCGCCCAGACTCACCCAGTAGTCGCCGCGCGGCTCGCTCTTGATCCGGCCGCCGATCCGGGCGTCCGCCTCCAGAACGACCACGTCCAGGTCACGCAACTCCCACGCCGCGACCAGCCCGGCGATGCCGGCGCCAGCCACCACCACGTCGTGCCGCTCCGGGCTCGAGCTCATCCCCGGGTCACGCTGGCGAGCCGCTGAACAGCGGCAGGCAGCGTGCGTTGGCCTCGAGCATCTCGTCGAGCAGCGCCGGTCTGATCGAGATCGAGCCGGGACTGCGTGTTGGGGTCGAGCAGGAAGGCGTGCAGCGCCTCCTCGCGATCGCCGCTGAGCGCGGCCTTGACCACCTGCTGCTGGAAGTCGACGTAGTGGCGGAGGTGCGCCGCCAGCGCCTCGGGCAGCGGGCCGGTCTGGATCGGCCGGATGCCGTAGGCGTTGATCTGCGCGTTGACCTCGACGATCGCGTCGTCGGGCAGGTTGGGGATCGCGCCGTCGTTGGGCGCGTTCACGACGAAGCGTGATGTTGCCGTTGTCGACGATCGCCTCGATCATGTCGATCACCTCGATGCCCTCGTCCTCGTCGCCGATGGGCAGGTCGGCCAGCGTCACCGGCGCGGCGTCCGCGGCCGTCCAGGTCGCGGCCAGCTGCTCCAAGCTCGCGCCACCCGCGGCCTGCTCGTAGGCCATGTCGTGGGTGGTGATGCCGTAGCGCATCGTCACGCCCTGGGCGGTGCCGGCGTAGGGCGCCTCCAGCCGCTGCATCTGCGGGAAGAACTCGGTCCAGTGCGTCCAGCAGTAGGGCAGCACGCCGTAGGTCTCGAGCGCCCACTTGACGATCGGCTCGGTCGCGCGCCGCGCACCAGCGGCATCGCGTCGGTGCCGTCCATCAGCCGCAGCTGCTGGATCGAGGCGCAGTGGTTGATGCCCGCCACCACCGGCGGCATCGCGATCTGCTCGGGCTCGACGCCGGCCTGGTGGGCCAGCCACTCGGGGCTGCTGGGGTGCGCCGGTGCACGAGCAGAGCGCGTACGACTTCACGCCGCGGCGCGGCGGCGCGCATCGCCAGCGCCTCGATCGGCGCCGGGTTGGTGTAGTTGAAGACGTACGCGTCCGGGCGCGACCTCGGCCACGTTGCGGGCGACGTCGGCCAGCACCGGCGCGTTGCGGAACGCGCGCATGATCCCGCCCGGCCCGACCGAGTCGCCGACGTGCATGACGATGCCGTAGCGGCCGGGGATCTCGAGGTCGTTCGCCCAGGCGTCCATGCCGCCGACCGAGATGGCGGCGATCACGAAGTCGGCGCCGACCAGCGACTCGCGCTGGTCGAGTGGTGCTGCGCACCCGCAGCTCGCTGCCCTCGTTCGCGATCAGCTTGTCGGCCAGCGACTGCATCACGCCCAGCCGGCCCTCGTCGACGTCCATCAGCGTGACGCTGCGAGTCGCCCAGCGACTCGCGACTGGATCAGCCGCCGCAGCAGCAGCGGCACGAAGCTGCGAGCTGCCGCCGCCGATGATCGTGACCTTTGCGTCGCCATGGTCCTCTCCCGCTCAGTTCATCGAGTCGTCGCTCATGGGCAGGATCGTCGCCTCGAGCACGCGGTGCGGTGCGCGGCCGCGTGACGGCGTGCACGACCGCGTCGGCCACCTCCTCGGCCCGCATCATGCCGGGCAGGTCGGGATCCTCGGGCGTGCGCCCGCGGCCCATCGCGAACTCGGTCTCGACGCCGCCCGGGGCGATGGTCGAGCAGCGCACGCCCCTGCCGTACAGCTCGTGGTCGAGCGAGCGCATGAAGCCGACCTGGGCGAACTTGGAGGCCGCGTACACGGCCTCGCCCTCGGGCGCCGCGCTGGCCGGCGATCGAGGCCACCGACCACCAGGTCGGCGGCAGAGCTCTCGAGCAGAGCGGGCAGGCCGGCCCGCACCGTGTAGAGCAGCCCCTTGACGTTGGTGTCGATCATCTCCTCGATGCAGTCCGGATCGAGGTCGAGGAAGTCGCCGTAGGCGCCGACGCCGGCGTTCACGACCACGATGTCGAGGCCGCCGAAGCGCTCGACGCAGGCCGCCACCAGCGCCTCGATCTGCGCGGCATCGCGCACGTCGCACGGCCGTGCCAGCGCGCCCTCGATGCCCAGGTCGTCGCCGCGCCGCGAGCCAGCGCCAGCTTCGCCCCGCCGGCCGCCAGCGCCCTGGCGGTGGCGGCGCCGATGCCGCTGCTGGCTCCGGTCACCAGGGCGACGCGACCCTCGACTGCGCTCACGGCTGGCTCCCTCTCAGGCAGTGGTGGTCAGAATGCGGCGCCGACGGCGGCACGTCGAGCGCCGGGTTGCGCTCGAAGAAGCCGACCGGCTTCAGCTTGAAGCCCGATCGTCGCCACCGGCATCACCGGCCAGTCCTCGGGCCGCGGCACGTGGTGGTGGCCGAACGTATACCAGACCACGATGTCCCGATCGTCGATCGGCCGGTCGGCGCTCGTCCACTCCGGCAGGCCCGCTCCGCCGGGGTGCAGGTTGGGGTACTCGCCGGCCGCGTAGCGCTCGGCGCGGCTCGTACGGCGTCACCCACAGGTGCTCGCGGATGAAGCCGGCGCGCTTGCTGACCGGCGCGTCGGGCTGGGCGAACGGGCACCGTCGTTCTCGCCCGGCACCAGCCGGTAGGCGACCGGCTCGCCGAGCCGGTGGTGGACGCTGCGGGTTGACGATCTCCCACCAGCGCGCCGAGCGCCGGGTCGAGCGCGGCGCCGGGCGGCCAGCTCCGTCGCCAGCCGCCGCCGCCGGGCCGGAAGGCGTTGCCGTGCGGGTTCCCGGGGCCGGGCGGAAGCGACTCCGTCCACACCTCGTCGACGGCGTTCTGCGTGCCGTCGACGTCCAGGTCGAGGCGCATGTTGAAGAAGTGCTGGTGCACCATCGCGTTCAGCCCCGGCGCGACCAGCATGCCGTGCTCGGGCCGCACGCCGGGCGCCACCGCGCCGGTCGAGAGCACGCCGGTCAGCTTCACCTCGAACTCGATCGTGCCGTCCTGGTAGAGGTACCAGAAGAAGCCGTAGTCGTAGTTGCCGATGGCCGAGAAGGACGAGATCACCAGCCGCCGCGAGCGCCGCACCTCGCCCCGGCCGTCGCGCCACTCGATGTGCCGCCACAGCACGCCCACGTCCTCCTCGTGCATGCAGATCGCGTTGGGGATGTGCACCGGCGCGCCGGCGGCGTCGGACACGACCGCGTCCAGGTAGACGATCTCGCCCAGGCAGTCGCAGCCGCGGGTGAGCGGCGAGGCGGCCACGCCGACCCCGTTCTCGCCGGCGTCGAACGCGTTCTTGAAGTAGTGGGTCGGGCTGGGATCGCCGTAGGGCACGCACCATCTCCGACAGCGACGCGCGGTGCAGGATCGAGCGCAGCCGGCCGCCGTCCTCGTAGCCGACCCGGTTCAGCACCAGGCCCTCGCGCGGCGTGAAGCCGACGTGCAGCTGCCAGCGCTGCCAGCGCACCAGCCTGGCCCTCGACGGTGAATCCGGGGCCGTCGGGCTGGGTGATCTCGAGCGGCGCGATGTCGTCGCGCAGCGGCGCCCGCCGCCGCGACGTCGAAGTTGCCGCTCTCGGGCGGGATCGGCACCACCCCGTGGTCGTCGACCCGCAGCACCTCGAGCGTGTTCAGGTCGACCAGCGCGATCACGCCGTCGACCGGGTGCGCCCACTCGCTGTCGCCCGGCTTCGGCCGCACGAAGGCGACGCCGCGGCCCAGCCGCCGCTGCGACTCCTCGGCCTGGCCGAAGTGGCCGGCCGGCCAGGCGTCCACCTGGATCGTGTCCGGATCGGTCACCCCGCGCCGCGCCATCGCGGCCTGGAACTCGGGGTGGGTGCGGCAGCAGCTCCTCGGCCTCCATCAGCTCGGCGACGACCGCCATC
Organism: uncultured Actinomycetes bacterium; assembly: GCA_963744065.1. GTDB lineage: Bacteria > Actinomycetota > Thermoleophilia > Gaiellales > JAICJC01 > DASUHT01. Next base: position 40,719 of record CAVUSN010000019.1, read on the forward strand.
GGCTGGACGTCGGGCACGACCCGCCAGCCGGTCAGCTCGCCGGATCGAGCGCCACCGTCGCCTCGATCGCCTGCTCCGACCCGCGGTCGAGCATCACCACCTCGGCCTCCCGGGCCGGGCGCCGCTCCGCCTTCTTCCCAGGCCAGCACGCGCGGCCTTGTCGGGCTCCCGCAGGGCGATCGTGATGAAGCGGCATCGGTCGCTCTGGGCGCCGAACTGGGGGCTCGCTGCGGACGGCCTCGGCGACCGCCTCGATCTCATCGGCGGACAGCGGATCGAGCGGGTGTGCTCGAAGCTTGGTATCCCCCATCGGATTCCGTAGTATCGCGATCGCCGCTCCGATGACCGCTCAACCTGCAACGAGGGAGACGTGTGACGACGCTGCGGTGTGACCTCGATCTCGGCCATGGCGCCTCGCGGTCACGCGCCGCAGCCTGCGGCGGCAGCTCAGCTCGAACGGCTCCAACGGCAGCTCCAGCGAGTCGATCCGCGGGCCAGACGATCACCGTGCTGGTGCCCGTACAAGATGCCGCAGAAGCTGCTCGAACCAGTTCACCGCCGGAGACCGGCGTCAAGGTCAACTACGTCGTCACCGGCTGGGACGCGACCCACAACAAGCTGATCGTGGCCAACACGGCCAAGACCTACATCGCCGACGTGGCCGAGTTCGACTGGTCGTTCACCGGCCAGTTCGCCGGCGCCAGCTGGGTCGAGCCGCTCGACAACGTGCTGCCCGCCTCGCTGCTGGCCGACCTCAAGAACACCGACGCCGCCTTCAAGTCGGGCGGCCAGACCTACGCCGCCTGCTACTCGAACGACTTCCGCATCTCGATGTACAACAAGAAGATGTTCGCCAAGGCGGGCATCACGGCGTTCCCGACGACGCTCGCCGAGCTGGCCACCGACGTCCAGAAGCTGAAGGCCTCCGGCGTCAAGTACCCGCTGGCGATCCCGATGGCGGCCACCGAGGGCGGCGTCACCCCGTGGTACCTGCTGACGCTGGCGATGGGCGGCCAGCTGTTCGACAACAACTTGAAGCCGATCTTCCAGAGCCCCAGCTCGGCCGGCTACAAGGCGCTGCAGTGGGAGGCCAACGCGGTCAAGAAGGGCTGGGTCTCGCCCGGCTCGGTGTCGCTGGACGACTCGGTCGCCTTCAACAACTTCACCGCCGGCCAGAACGCCATCGTGCTCGCCACCGGCCCCGGCAACCTCGCCACCGCCAACGATCCCAGCCAGTCCAGCATCGCCGGCCAGGCGGCGCTGGGCCTGGTGCCCGGCGCCAGCGGCCCGGGCGCGTCGTTCGGCCTGCCCGAGGGGCTCTCGATCCCGGTCACGGCCAAGCACAAGGCGGCCGCCGCGGCCTTCATCGAGTGGTGGGAGAAGCCGGACAACGCGATCGCGATCTACAAGACGCAGGGCAGCCTGCCGTGCGGCGCCTCGATCATCAAGCAGCTGGCGGCCTCGCGGCCAGCTGCAGGGCGGCGACGTGCTGAACCAGGAGCTGACGCACGTCGGCCCGCTGTTCCCGCCGGGCGCACCGATCTGGTACTCGCAGTTCAGCTCCGACGCGCAGGGCCTGCTGAACGCGGCCGTCAAGGGCCAGATGAGCGTCCCGGACGCCCTCAACCAGCTGGCCCAGAAGACCGCCGCTCGATCGCAGTAGTGCTGCGGCTGTGGCCGAACCGGGGGGCGGCGACCGGGCCGCCCGCGAGACCCAGATCCTGGGCTGGTGCTGGTCGCGCCAGCGCTCCTGGCGGTCGACCGCGCTGATCCTGTATCCGCTGGTCAAGGGCTTCCAGCAGAGCATCAGCTCGGGCGGCATCCTGTTCGGCGAGAAGCCGGGCTACGTCGGGCCTGCGCAACTACCGCGACGTCATCCACGACCCGGTCAGCGTCGACGCCATGCGGCACACCGTCGAGTACGTGCTGCTGGCGGTGTCGCTGGAGCTCGTGCTGGGCATCTTCGTCGCCGTCACCCTGCACCGGGTCTTCCGCGGCCGCGGCATCGTGCTGGCCGTGCTGATCCTGCCCTGGGCGCTGCCGTCGGTCGTCTCCGGCGTGCTCTGGCGGCGCGTCTTCGATCCCCGACAACGGCCTTCTGAACAGCGTGCTGATGCAGCTGCACATCATCAGCCAGCCGCACGTGTGGCTGGCCAGCGGCCGCGGGGCGATCGTCTACATCACGCATCGTGCACGTGTGGGGCGTGCTGCCGCTGGTCAGCCTGATCTTCCTGGCCGGGCTGCAGAGCATCCCGGATGAGGTGTACAGCGCCTCCGCGGTCGACGGGGCCGGGCCGTGGCGGCAGTTCCGCCACATCACGCTGCCGCTGCTGCGGCCCTCGATGGCGATCGCGCTGACGGTCGGCACGCTGCTTGCGATCGCCATCTTCGACGAGATCTACGTGCTCAACGGCACCGCCCTGAACACCCGCTCGATCCTGATCCAGGTCTACAACACGACCTTCGTCGAGGCCGACTTCGCGCACGGCACGGCGCTGGCGTTCCTGCTGGCCGGGGTGACGGCGGTGCTGGGGTCGGTCTACGCGCTGGTCCTGCGGAGGTCGACCGTATGAACGTCGCTGGGCTGGCGGATCACCAAGGCCGCTGGCCGTGCTGCTGATCGTGGTCTGGTCGCTGGCGCCGATCGTGCTCGGCGTCTCGACCAGCGTCTCGACGCCAGCGCGAGGTGAACGCGGTGCCCACCCGCTGGGTGCCGCACCAGCCGACGCTCAAGGCCTACCGCGAGCTGCTGGAGGGCACCAACGGCCGGCGCGCCGGCGGCACCGTGACCGAGGCCGGCATCTTCGAGCGGTCGATGAAGAACAGCGCCGAGATCGCGGCCGCCGCCACCGGCCTGGTGCTGATCGTCGCCACGATGGCCGCCTACGCCTTCGGCCGGCTTCGCTTCCGGCTTCGGCCGCGCGGTCATGAGCCTGCTGATCGGCACCATGATCGTGCCCATCTTCGTGGTCGTGATCGCGCTCTTCAAGGTGATGGCGAACGCCCACCTGATCGACACCAAGCGCGGCCTGGTGCTGGTCTTCCTGGCCACGCTGACGCCGCTCGCCACCTGGCTTCTGTACACCCAGGTGCGCGAGATGCCGGTGGAGCCGGAGGAGGCCGCGCTGATCGACGGCTGCCGCCGCTGGCAGGCCTTCATCCGCGTCGTCGTGCCGCAGATGAGCTCGGGCATCGCGGCGGTGGCGGCCATCCTGGCGCTGTCGGTGTGGGGCGAGTTCCTGATCCCGCTGCTGCTCACGTCGACCATGAACTCGACGCCGGTGACGGTGCTGATCACCGAGTACGTGGGCAAGTACACGACCAACTACCCGATCCTGGCGGCGGCCGGCGTGCTGGCGCTGATCCCGCCGGCGGTGCTGGCTCTCGTCCTCAACAAGCGCATCACCGGCATGCTGGCGGGGTCGTCATGAGCACGATCAGCCTGGAGGCGGTGACCAAGCACTTCCCCGGCGGGGTGGTGGCGGTGAACGAGCTGTCGCTGGAGGTGGAGCCGGGGGAGTTCATGGTGCTGGTCGGCCCGTCCGGCTGCGGCAAGACCACCGCGCTGCGCATGGTGGCCGGGCTCGAGCCGGTCACCAGCGGCCAGATCCGGATCGCCGACCGGGTGGTGACGAGGCTGCCGCCGCGCGACCGCGACATCGCCATGGTGTTCCAGAACTACGCGCTGTACGCGCACATGACGGTGCGCGACAACATGGCCTTCGGGCTCAAGATGGCGCGCACGCCCAAGCCCGAGATCCGCCGCCGGGTGGACGAGGCGGCGGCCATGCTGGGACTGTCCGACCTGCTCGACCGCAAGCCCCGCCAGCTTGTCCGGCGGCCAGCGCCAGCGGGTGGCCATGGGCCGGGCGATCGTGCGCGAGCCGCAGGCGTTTCTGATGGACGAGCCGCTGTCCAACCTGGACGCCAAGCTGCGGGTGGAGATGCGCGGCGAGATCATCCGCGTGCAGCGGCGGATCGCTGCCCCCACCCTGTATGTCACCCACGACCAGACCGAGGCCATGACCATGGGCGACCGGGTGGCCATCCTGCGCGATGGCGTGCTGCAGCAGCTGGGCACGCCGGATGAGATCTACGACCACCCGGTCAACCTGTTCGTGGCCGGGTTCATCGGCTCCCCGTCCATGAACATGATCACCTGCACCCTGACCGGCTCGACCGCAGCCTTCGGCAGCTCGCAGCTGGAGCTGCCGCCGCGGGTGCTGGAGGCGCGTCCGGGCCTGCGCGCCCACGACGGCCGGCAGATCGTGTTGGGCATCCGGCCGGAGGACTTCTCGAGCGCCGGCGCAGGCCTGCAGCTGACCGCAAACCGAGTCGAGTCGCTGGGCTCGGAGCTGGTCGCCTACCTCGACTCGGGCGTGCCCGGCACCGAGATCACCGCCCGCCTGGAGCGGCGCAGCGGCGTCCAGGAGGGGTCACAGGTGCAGCTGGCGGTGGATCTCGACCGGCTGTACTTCTTCGACCCGGACGGCGGTCAGGCGATCAGCTAGCCAACGGCTGAGACTCGCAGCGTGATCGTGTTGCTGTCCTGACCGTTGACGATGGCTTGCATCTTCAGCTCCTGACCGTCCTCCAACCCGGCGTCGGCTTCGAGCTTGAACTCGACCGACTTCGCCGTCCACTTGGCGTCGTCCACCGGCTCGCCGTCCATCAGCAGCTCGCTGCCGCCGCCGCCTCCGCCCAGCGCGGCTCCGTGCAGCGTCACCGGGGTGCCCGGCTTGACCGGCCGCGACCGCGGCAGCAGCCGCGGTGTGCCTGTGGTGACCAGCTTCTTGCCCAAGTAGCCGCCGTGGCTGATGCCCATCAGCACCAGCAGCGACGAGTCGATGTTGGGAAGCGCGGTGTTCACCGGGTCCGTGCGCAGGCGATGGATCAGCGTGGCCAGGTAGATCACGACCGCGATCACCGTGAAGGCGACCATCTGCACCTTGCCCAGGTCGAACACTCCGTCGTCGTCAGACAGCGCGCCGCCGGCGGCCGGCGGGTCACCGACCGCCGCCTTGGGCTTGGCAGCCTGGCCGTTGGAGATCTGGGCGACGGTGATGCCCTTGGCCAGCACGGCCGAGCCGGTGGAGATGCCGAGCACCGCCAGCACGTTGGCCGGGATGTCGCTGATGGCGACGTAGTGCCCGGAACTGGCTCGGGCCACCCACAGCACCGTGTAGCTGAAGGCGATCACCGCCAGCCACACGAACCACTGCAGCTTTGAGGTCGAGAGCACGCCGTCCTGGCCGTCGGCCAGCTTCCACACCGTCCAGCTTCCGGTGGACAGCTGGTACACGAGCCAGACAACGCCCAGCACGGCCAGCCCGACGATCACCGCGAGCAGCTTGCCATCGCCCGACACATGAACCTTGGCAGCGGTGCTTACGAGCAGCATTTGACCCCTTTTCGGCCCCCGGCGCGACCATACTCCCCGCCCGTCCGGCGTGCAACGGCAGCGCCTCGGGCGCTATCGTGGCCGCATGCCGACCAACTTCGAACGCGCCTTCGAGCCCCGGCCCGAGGTGTACGCGGCCTGGCAGGGCCTGAACGGCGCCATCAAGGCCGGGATGGACCTGCGCCGCTACGAGCTGGCGACGCTCGCCGCCGCCCACCGTCTGCGCTCCAGTTACTGTTGCCTGGCCCATGGCTCGATACTGGTGGAGCAGTTCGGCGAGCCGGTCGAGCGGATCGTGCTGGATCGCCAGAACGCCGGGCTGGATGAGACCGACCTGGCGGTCATGCGGCTGGCCGAGCGGGTGGTTGACGACGCCTCGTCGATCACCGACGCCGACCTGCAGCCGCTGCGCAACCTGGGCCTGGCCGACGCCGACATCATGGACGTGATCCTGGCCGCGGCCGCCCGCTGCTTCTTCTCCAAGACGCTGGACGCGCTGGGCGTGCAGCCGGATGCCAGGTATCGCGAGCTCGGCCCAGAGCTGCGCGAGGCGCTGGTGGTCGGCCGGGCGATCGCGGAGCACTAAATGGCCGAGGCGGTCGAGGTCGAGGCGGCCGGTCGGACGGTCGCCATTTCCAATCCGGACAAGGTGTTCTTCTCCGAGCGGGGCGAGACCAAGCTCGACCTGGTGCGCTACTACATGGCCGTCGAGCAGCCGCTGATGCGCGCGCTGGGCGGCCGCCCGGTGCTCATGGAGCGCTACCCGGACGGGGCCGGCGGGCCGCACTTCTTCCAGAAGCGAACGCCCAAGAACACGCCCGAGTGGGTGCAGACGACGCAGGTGGAGACGGTCAACGGCACGCCCTCGCAGGCGCTGGTGATCGCGGACGTGGCGCACATCGCCTGGGCCGTCAACCTGGGCTGTATCGGCCTGCACGTGTGGCCGTTTCGGGCCGCCGACGCCGAGCACGCGGACGAGCTTCGGATCGACCTCGACCCCTCGCCCGGGGTCAGCTTCGAGATGGTGCGGGAGGCGGCCGCCGAGACGCGCGCGTTCCTGGCCGAGCTGGGCCTGGAGGGGATGCCCAAGACCACCGGCCGAAACGGCATCCACGTGTACCTGCGGCTGACCCCGAAGCAGGACTCGTTCGGCGTGCGGGCGGCGGCGGTGGCGCTGGCTCGGGAGCTGGAGCGGCGCCGCCCTGATCTGGTCACGGCCGCCTGGTGGAAGGAGGAGCGGGGCACGCGGGTCTTCATCGATTACAACCAGAACGCGCCGCACAAGACGGTGATCGGCGCCTGGAGCGTGCGCCCGCGGGCCGGCGCGCAGGTCTCGACCCCGTTTGCCTGGGACGAGCTGGAGACGATCGACCAGGCCTGCCTGACGCTGGCCACGGTGCCGGATCGGGTGAAGCAGAGCGGCGACCCGTGGCAGGCGGCGATCGAGTCGCCGCAGGAGCTCGAACCGCTCTTGGAGCTGCACCGGCGCGACATGACCAACGGCCTGATGGATGCACCGTGGCCGCCGGTCTATCCCAAGATGCCCAACGAGCCGGCCCGGGTCGCGCCCAGCCGGGCCAAGAAGACCTAGGAAAGAAGGCCGGTGCCTGGCACCTGCCTGGCACCGGCCCTGGAAGGAGACACATGGGCTACCGGGTGCTGGCCGCGGACGAAGCGTTCTGGCGGCCGTCAAACCAGATGCGCGTCGCCAACACCGACATCGGCAAGCAGCTTGATCTGGACTGGCTGGGCGCGCGGCTGTGGCGGCTCTCGCCCGGCCAGGCGTCGACCCGGCACAGGCACTTCGCCCAGCACGAGCTGTATGTCGTGCTCGATGGCAACGGCCGCATCCGCATCGACGGCGAGTTGCTGACGCTGACGCCGTTGTCGGCGGTGACGATCGAGCCGGGGTCCGTACGCCAGGTCTTCAACGACACCGATCAGGACGTCCTGTGGCTGATGGTTGGCGCGCCGCCGGAGAGCGCCAATACGCTCGAGATGACGCCCGAGACGCTGGCCGCCCTGTATCCCGACGGGCCGACGGCGCTGCCACCGGAGCTGAGTTCGAGATGACGCCTCGCATGAACCCCGCGGGCCTTCTCCTACTCGCCCTTGTCGTCCTCGCCGGCGCGACCGGGTGCATGGGCGGTTCGAGCTCGGCAGTTTCCGGCCCGTGTCAGGCCGAGCACCAGGGCTGGCAGGTGCGGATGATCTGTAAGGGCGCTGTCAGGTACTCCGAGGCAAAGCTCAGCACCGGCGGAGTCCACGTGCTGCGCCTTCGTATCGGCGGCGGCTCAGGCGACTGCTCCATGGCCGAGGTGGAAACACCGCTTGGCACCAGGCGGGTCCTGTTTGCAGCTGACGGCGAGGGGGCTGAAGACCTGTGGCAGCCGTTCGCCGTGTCGGCGTCGTTTCGGTGGAGCCAGTACGTGCCCGACAGCGACGTCGACTGCGGCCTGTACAACGCCGGCCTGCTGTCCAAGCGCGATCTGCCGAAGACCGGGTTCGCGACGTCGTAGAACCCGTTTCAGAATGAGGTTCGTCGTGAGGCGCAGGGCGGGTGACATCGGTCACACGTCAGCCATCCGAACCATCCCAGGCCGGGTGCCTCTTCACATGAACACACATCAGGTACGCGACTAGCCAGCCTGTGCGGGGACCAGTTGGACGGTGTTTCGGTCCGGGTCCGCGTTCACGTACGCCTCGTCGCCGGCCGCCCACAGCGCCAGGTGCATGCGCTCGGTGGGCGGGCCGTCGTCGACCAGCGAGAACGACCCCGACTCGCCCGCGAACTGCGTGCGCCCGGGCAGCCGGCGGCGCACCCGCAGCCGGTCGGCGTGAGGGATCAGGTGCTCGTAGAACCGTGTCGAGGCGTCCAGGTCGGCGACCCGGATCCACAGGTGGTCGATCGCACCCTGCTCTCGCATCGCGCCGTGGTGCACCGCCTCGATGCTGTTTCCCTGCGAGTCGCGCAGGAAGCCGCCCACGTAGTCGTCGCGGTACTGCGGGCGGGGACCGGGCGCGCCGTCGTCGCGGTAGCCGGCCTCCTGGCCGGCCTGCCAGAACCGCTCGATATGGGCAACACTGGGCGCCGCGAATCCGATGTGCAGCCGGCGGGTGGGCCGGGCCGGGTCGTCAGCCTGGGCCAGCCCGAAGTCCTTCCAGACCGGCGAGGTGCCGTCGCGGCCGATCTCCAGGATCTCCAGCAGCCGGTCGTAGACCGCCACCGCCTGAGCCAGGTCAGATACCTCCAGGGTGACGCGCTGGAACACGACCCAAGCCTAGATTGCAGCCATGACCGTTGGCGTCGTCAGCCCGGGCGCGATGGGAAGCGGCTTGGCCGATGCCCTGATACGGGGCGGCGAGCGGGTCGTCGCCACCTTGGATGGGCGCAGCCCGCGCACGCAGGAGCTGGCGCACAAGGCGGGCTTCGAGTTCGTCGACGACCTGGCAGCGGTTGTCGCAGTCAGCGACGTCCTGATCTCGATCGTGCCGCCGGGCGCGGCGCTCGACGTGGCCCGCGCAATCGTGGCCGTTGCGGCCGGCCACACGCCGCTCGTGGTCGACCTGAACGCGGTGTCGCCGGGCACCGTGGACGAGATCGCAGGCGTCCTGGCCGGCTCCCGGATCGATCTTGTGGATGGCTCCATCTCCGGCCCGCCGCCCTGGCGGCCGGGCACCCGCATCTACCTGTCCGGCCGACGCGCCGGCGAGATCGCGGCGCTGGGCTTCGACGGCTGCGACGTGCGCGTCGTTGGGGAGCGGGTGGGCGCGGCCTCGGCGCTCAAGATGTGCACCGGCTCGGTCTACAAGGGCACCGCGCTGGTGCTGGCGCATGCGCTGGTGACGGCCCGCGCGCATGGCGTGCTGGAAACGGTGCTGGCCGACCTGCGGACGGAGTTCCCAGAGTTGCTGGAGAGCGCCGAGCGCTGGCTGGCCAGCTCGGCGGCCAAGTCCTGGCGCTACGTCGGCGAGATGCGCGAGGTGGCCGCCACCCAGGCCGGTGTCGGCCTGACGCCGGCGGTCTTCGAGGGCATCGCCGAGGCCTACCAGCGGCTGTCCGGCACCCTCGCGGCACAGGCCACGCCCGAGCAGGCGGCCAAGGCCGAGCGGCTGGACGACGTGCTGGCCGCGATGGCGGCGCCGGCGGCTCGCCGCCCCGACCAGCGAGCACGCTCATAGCCGGCAGGCGCACGCGCAGCGCGTTTCACGAGGAGCAGGTCGAGTCGCGCTGGGAGGCGGCGCCCGCGGTCGGCATCGTGATCGGCATGCAGCTCGTGCTGGCGATCGTCAGCGAGCAGCAACGCTGGAAGCTGTGGGAAATGCCGTGGTGGGTATGGCTGGCGCCGGTGGTGCCCGAGCTGGTGCTGCTGCTGCCACTCGCGTTCCAGCGGCCACGTCGCCAGCTCGAGCAGCTTGGCCACCGGCGCACCGCCGCCGTCGCCCTGATGGCCGTGGTCAGCGCCACCAACGGGCTGGGCCTGATCGCGCTGATGGGATCGCTGCTGAACGGTCACGAACGCAGCGGACCGGAGCTGCTGCTGAAGGGGGTGACGATCTGGGCCACCAATGTGATCGCGTTCGGGCTGTGGTTCTGGGGCCTGGATCGCGGCGGCCCGGCCCGCCGCCGCGCGCCCGACCCACCGCCGCCCGACTTTCAGTTTCCGCAGCTTGAGAACCCGCAGCTGGCCGAGCCGGGGTGGCATCCTCGACTGTTCGACTACATGTATGTCTCGTTCACCAACTCGATCGCCTTCAGCCCCACCGACGCGATGCCGCTGACGCGATGGGCGAAGGTGTTGATGCTGATGGAGTCCGGCTCCTCCGCCGCCACCGTCCTCTTGGTGGCGGCGCGCTCGGTCAACATCCTCAAGTAACGAGCACCGAGCGCAGCACGTGGCTCACGAACACGGTCTGCGCCAGGGCCGGTGCTACGGTGTAGACGCCGGTCCAACCGAGGCAAGCGTTTCCGCTCCTGTCCGAACCGGCTCGGGATTGCTGGCCGCCCGCATCCGGCCGGCGGAGCGCGTCGATCCGCGGAGGACGGCCTGTGGCCGCCGACGCACCGCGACAGTCGACCAGAAGGGAACGCCATGATCGCTGTACCTGTGATCATCGCCGTTGTCGTGTTGCTGCTCGTCGGTCTCGCGATGTCGGTTCGGATCCTCAAACAGTACGAGCGCGGTGTCCAGTTCAGGCTGGGGAAGGTGAAGGACGGCGCGCGCGGACCCGGGCTGATCTTCGTTGTGCCGCTCGCCGACCATGTCCACCGTGTGTCGCTGCGGATCGTGACCATGCCGATCCAGTCCCAGGGCATCATCACCAAGGACAACGTCTCGGTCGACGTGTCAGCGGTCGCCTACTTCCGAATCAAGGACGCTGTGCGCTCGGTGGTGGCGATCGAAAACGTGGACGAGGCGATCAGCCAGATCGCGCAGACGACGTTGCGAGCGGTCGTCGGCCGCCACACGCTGGACGAGACCCTGTCCGAGACCGAGAGCATCAACACGGACATCCGCGCCATCCTCGACGTGCAGACCGAGGACTGGGGCGTCGAGGTGACCGTGGTCGAGCTGAAGGACATCCAGCTTCCCGACACGATGAAGCGAGCGATGGCGCGCCAGGCAGAGGCCGAGCGCGAGAAGCGGGCGAAGATCATCGCCGCCGAAGGCGAGGCGCTGGCAGCCGGCGAGCTGGCCCACGCATCCGACGTGATGATGGCCCACCCGCTCGCCCTGCAGCTGAGAAACCTGCAGTCGCTGGTCGAGATCGGCGTCGACAAGAACACCACCGTGGTCTTCCCGGCGCCGCTCATGAGCACCATCAACGAGCTGACCGCGTTTCTGCAGCGTGAAGCCGCCGCCGGAGCCAGCGCAGCCATCCTGCCTGGCGCCAATGGAAAGGCCGCCGACCCGGTCGCCGGCTGAACCCCGATCCATCCCGGCCCCCGGCCGTGCACTGTGCGGTGCACGACCCGGGGTCGGAGTTGGTTTCCACACACGCGCCCAACCGCGGCTGCGCTAGCATGGGCGTGCGTGGCCCAACCCACCGCTTCGCGCCATCTGACTCCAGAGCCTGGTCTCAGACTCGAGGCGTATGGAGGTGGTATGGCACGAGATGAGCCAGAGCACGAGCTCGCCGGCCATGACACGCGCGCGCTGGTCATCAACGCTGCAGCCACTCGAATGGTCGGAGAACTGCTCGCCGCGGCGGATGCCGAACAGGTGCGCATGGCCGACCCGGAGACCGACGCGGAGTTCGCCGACCACCTGATCGACTACGAACTCGCGCTGATGGCATTCGGCGAAGAACCGCTCAGGATCGCGCTTCGAATCGCCGTGTTGACGATCGCGCGCGACTCGCTGCGCACGTACGCCGAGATCCGCGCGCTGCCCGAAACCGGCTCAGGCCACGCCGGACGGGTCGGCGCCGCTGAGGCCTGATGAGCACCCCGCCGTCGACGCGCGGCAAATCGCCGCCTGATCACCCGCCCCGCTGGCGGGTGGAGGGCGCGCCCGACCCGGAGCACCCGGCGCCGACGCGGGGGCCCAGGGGGTGGTTTGGCGGCCGGGTATGGATGCTGATGGCAGTGCTCTTGGTGGTCAACCTGATCATCTCGTCGCAGATCTCGAGCTCCAGGGCGCCCAGCAGGCTGGGCATCTCCTACACCGACTTCCTGGGGCAGGTGACGGCTGGGAACGTCGTGGACATCACGTCGACGGGGAACACCCTCGAGGGCGACTTCAGGCGCACCACCGCTCCCCCCAAGGGCATGAGCGGCAGCCCGTCGACCAGGTTCAAGACCCAGCTTCCGACCTTCGTCGCCAACGGCCGGCTGGACTCGCTGCTGTCCCGGCACCACGTCGTCATCAATGCCAAGAACCCCGACGTCAGCACGCCCTTGTGGGAGGAGGTGCTGCTCGGGTTCGGGCCGACACTGCTCCTGGTCGGCCTGTTCGTGTTCATCTCGCGGCGGTTGCGGGGCGGCCTGGCCGGCGGGCCGCTGGGCGCGTTTGGCAAGTCGCAGGCCCGCCGCTACGAGCGTGACGAGCAGCGGGTCACGTTCAAAGACGTGGCCGGCATCGACGAGGCCACCGACGAGCTGTCCGAGGTCGTCGACTTCCTGCGCAGCCCCGAGAAGTACACACAGCTGGGTGCGCGGGTGCCCCGCGGCGTGCTGCTCTCCGGCGCGCCGGGCACCGGCAAGACGCTGCTGGCGCGCGCCGTGGCGGGCGAGGCCGACGTCCCGTTCTTCTCGATCGCCGCCTCGGAGTTCATCGAGGCCATCGTCGGTGTCGGCGCCAGCCGTGTGCGGGATCTGTTCAACCAGGCCAAGGCAGCGGCGCCCGCCATCATCTTCATCGACGAGCTGGACGCGATCGGGCGGGTGCGCGGTTCCGGCTCGTTTGGTGGCAACGACGAACGCGAACAGACTCTGAATCAGATCCTGACCGAGATGGACGGTTTCACCGGATCCGAGGGGGTGATCGTCGTCGCGTCGACCAACCGGCCCGAGGTGCTCGACTCGGCGCTCTTGCGGGCCGGCCGGTTCGACCGCCGGGTCGTGGTCAACCCGCCCGACCAGCTCGGCCGCCAGCAGATCCTGGCCGTGCACACACGATCCGTGCCGCTGGCCGACGATGTCGACCTGGTCTCGCTGGCCGCCTCCACGTCCGGGATGGTCGGTGCCGACCTCGCCAACCTCGTCAACGAGGCTGCGCTGCTCGCCGCCCGCCGACAGCACGCAGGGGTCGCGCTCGCCGACTTCACCGACGCGCTGGAGAAGATCGTGCTCGGCACCCAACGCCACATCGTGCTGTCAGACACCGAGCGGGAGCGCACCGCCTATCACGAGTCGGGCCACGCCCTTCTCGGCATGCTGATCACGGGCTCCGACCCAGTCCGCAAGATCTCCATCATCCCCCGCGGCCGGGCGCTGGGCGTCACCTTCCAGAGCCCCGACGCCGACCGCTACGGCTACAGCGCCGACTATCTGCGCGGGCGCCTGATCGGGGCGCTGGGCGGGCGGGCCGCCGAACAGATCATCTATGACGACCAGACCACCGGTGCGGAGTCCGACCTCGAACAGGCAACGCGGCTGGCCCGGCAGATGATCGGCCGCTGGGGCATGTCGAAGGAGATCGGCCCGGTGTCCGTGCTGTCGGGGCCCAACGACGAGCCGCGGCTCTTCCCAGGCGGCGTCGATGAGATCTCCGAACACACCCGCGAACAGGTCGACCGCGAGGTCCGCCGGCTCCTCGACGAGTGCCAGACGGTCGCAGTCGACACGCTCACAAAGCACCGCGAGCAACTCGACGCCCTGGCTCACGCACTGCTCACCCACGAGACACTCGACGAGGCCGACGCCTACCGGATCGCCAGCGTCGACCGCCAACCCAACGGCGGGCCACCTGCCGAGCTTCCGCGGGCCCCGGCGTGACCCAGGTCGAGCATGCAGCTGGGCCGCCGTCGGATGCGCTGGTGCTGTTCGGCGCCACCGGCGACCTCGCCCACAAGCTGGTGCTGCCGGCGCTCTACGCGATGGTCAAGCGCGGCACTCTGACCGTGCCGGTGATCGGTGTCGCCTTCTCGAAGTGGACCATCGACCAGCTCCGCGATCGGGTTCGCGACAGCGTCCGGGGGGCTGGCCACGGAGCCGTGGACGAGGCCGCGCTCGACCGGCTGATCGGCATGCTCGGCTACGTCGACGGCGACTACGCCGACCCCGCCACCTTCAAGGCGCTGGCCAAGGCGCTGGGCAGCGCTCGCCAACCGGCCCACTACCTGGCGATCCCGCCCGAGCTCTTTGCAACGGTGATCGAGCAGCTCGACCGGTCCGGGCTGGCGACCGGCGCGCGGGTCATCGTGGAGAAGCCGTTCGGCCGCGACCTGGCCTCGGCACGGGAGCTGAACCGGGTGGCGCGGGCCGCCTTCCCCGAGGACTCGATCTTCCGCATCGACCACTTCCTGGGCAGGGAGGCGATCATGAACCTGCTCTACTTCCGCTTCGCAAACTCCTTCCTGGAGCCGATCTGGAACCGCAACTACATCGCCAACGTGCAGATCACGATGGCCGAGGAGTTTGGCGTGGACGGCCGCGGGGCGTTCTATGAGACCGCCGGCTGCATGCGTGACGTGATCCAGAACCACCTGTTCCAGGTGGTCGCACTGCTGGCCATGGAGCCGCCCACCTACCGTGGGTTCGAGGCCCTGCAGACGGAGAAGCTGGATGTGTTCCGGGCGATCCGGCCGCTCTCGCCGGACGACGTCGTGCGCGGCCAGTTCGCCGGCTACCGCGACGAGCCCGGTGTGGCGGCCGACTCCAACGTGGAGACCTTCTGCGCACTGCGGCTGGCGATCGACTCGTGGCGCTGGGCGGGCGTGCCCTGGTACCTGCGCTCGGGCAAGCGGCTGCCGGTCACGGCGACCGAGATCGTGGTCGAGCTGAAACCGCCGCCCCAGCAGCTGTTCGCCGACTCGCTGCCGGCGGAGGGGCCGGCCAACTACGTGCGCTTCCGGCTCTCGCCCGAGGCCGGTATCGCCCTGGCCGCCCGCGTCAAGCGCGCCGGCGAGGAGTTCGTCGGCGACCAGCGCGAGCTCTTCCTGCTCGACACCCATCCCGACGAGGAGCAGCCGTACGAGCGGCTGCTGACCGACGCGATGGCAGGAGAGGGTGCGCTCTTCACCCGCGAGGATGCAGTGGAGGCCGCGTGGGCTGTCGTCGATCCCGTGATTGGCCTGCATCTGAAGCCTCACCCATACCAGCCCGGAAGCTGGGGGCCGGCGCAGGCGAAAGCCCTGATCAAGCCGGACGGGGCCTGGTTCGACCCCCAAGCGGCTAGCTGAGACTAGCCCGCATCTCGAACTCGACCGGCGTGGTCGAGGTGACGGGTCGCTCGGGTGTCCGCCAGCGGCCCGCCGGCGGAGTCTCGCCCCTCTGCTGCAGCGGCGGCTTCGACCGGAGCCCCCAGGCGCACCAGTCGCCCGCCGAAGGCGATTGCGCAGACCGCAAACCATCCCCAGCCGAGTGCCAGCCCGGCCACCACGTCCGACACCCAGTGCAGATCGAGCAGGACCCGGCTGCAGGCCACCGCCACGGCGAGGCCAACGGCCACTCCGGCCAGCGCTGACCGGGTTTCGGCTGACCGGCGGCGGCCGGCCAGCAGCGCAAGCGCGGCGAAGAACGCCGCCGCGGTTGACGAATGCCCGCTGGGAAACGATGGTCCCAGCTTGGCCGCCGCCGGCTCGATCGCAGGCCGGGCACGTTCGACGATGGCCTTGATCGTGTTGGTGACCAGCGAGTCGCCGACGGTCACCGCCACCAGAAAGACCGGAATCCACCGGGAGTGCACGCGGATCCATTCGATCACGCCCACCACCACGCCGATCACGACCACCCCCTGGGTGGTGGCCAGCAGGGAGATGTCTTGCAGGACACGGCGGCTGGCCGGCCCCACCTGATGCTGCGCCCAGCGCGCGGAACCGGAGTCGAGATCCGCCAGCGCCTCGCTGTGGCGTATCAGCACCGCCAGCCCGGCCACCATCACCCCCGCTGCGATCACAGCTACGAGCGCGAACGTCAGCGCCAGGCCGGTTAGCACCTCGGCATCGAGCCTGCTGCGCAGGAACGTGCGCAGCAGGGAGGGGTGCTCGCGCAACTCGGAGGTGACCATCGCCGCCGGACGCGCGCCCCACCAGCGACTGGAGGCGGCGCGAGCAACCCCCCACGTGGCGAGTCCCGCCATCACGGACACCAGCAGCAGGACGACCAGCGGCATGCTCGGAGGTTTGCCCGAACCGGCAGCCGGGAAAACATCGGCGGTGGAGTTCGATCGCACAGCCACCCTCAGCGTCGCCCACGCTCGCCGCCGGGAGGCCGCCCACCACCCGGTCATCGCCTACACGGCGGTCGTGCTGATCGGGTTCGCGCTGCTGGCCGCCGTAGCCGTCGCACTCGGCTGGGCGCTGGAGACCTACGTGCTGCCCGATCACGGCGTGGGACATGCCGACGAGCACGTGAACGTGTGGCTCTCTCAGCACCGCACCCCGACCCGAAACGACGTCTCCTACTGGCTCTCCGGCCTCGGCGACATCTACGCCATCCCGGCGCTGGTGGCGATCACCGCGATCGTGGCGGCGATCAGGCGCAACTGGCGCGTGGTCGGGTTCATGCTGGCGGCGATCGGCGTCGAGGCGGCCACCTACCGCATCACCACCTTCGTCATCCACCGCCAGCGCCCGGCCGTGCCGCGGCTGGAGCAGCTGCCGGTGAACGCGAGCTACTTCTCGGGCCACACCGCGGCATCGGTCGCCGTCTACTGCGGGATCGCACTCGTGCTCACGCGAGCGACCACCAGCAGGTGGCTCAAGCTGACGTGCTGGACAGTTGCGATCGTCATCCCGCTGCTGGTGGGGTTCGCGCGCATGTACCGCGGCATGCACCACCCGACCGATGTGGCCGCAGGGCTGCTGGTCGGCATGGGCTCACTGCTGGTGGCCTCCGCCGCCTCCCGTGCGGGCGCGCGAGCGGCAGCCTCTCCGCCGAAGCGGGTCGCATGACCAACGTCGCCGTCATCGCTCACGCGGGAAAGACCATCGAGGGTGGATTGCCGCAGCTTCGCCGCAGCTTGGAAGCGCACGGAGTCACCGATCCGCCGTGGGTCGAGGTGCCCAAGAGCAGGAAGGCGCCCAAGCAGATCAAGCGTCTGCTGAAAGGCGGCGCGAAGCACTTCTTCGTATGGGGCGGCGACGGCATGGCTCAGCGCTGCATCGACACGCTGGCCGGCACCGGCGCCACCATCGCCATCATCCCGGCCGGGACCGCCAACCTACTTGCCTCCAACCTCGGCATCCCCAAGGACATCGAGGCCGCGGTCGCGACGGGTCTGCATGGCAGGCCCCGGATGATCGACGTGCCCCGCATGAACGGCGAATGCTTCGCCGTGATGGCGGGTGCTGGCTTCGACGCCCACATGATCAGCGCCGCCGATGGTCTGCTCAAGAACAAGCTGGGCCGCGCTGCCTACGTGGTGACCGGCGCCAAGAGCTTCCGTACTCCGCCGTTCCTGGCCAAGATCACCGTCGACGACGCTCCCTGGTACACGGGCCCGGCCAGCTGCATCCTGGCCGGCAACGTGGGGGCGCTGTTCGCCGGCGTTGAGGTGTTCGCAGATGCCCGACCCGACGACGGCCTGCTCGACCTGGCGGTGATCACCGCCGACGGCGTGGCGCAGTGGGCGCGGACCGTCGGCCGAACCGTGACCGGACGGCCGCAGAAGTCGCCCTTCTTCCGCACCACCAAGGCGCATTCGGTCAAGGTCAAGCTCGATCGCAAGGTGCTGTACGAACTCGACGGAGGATCCCGCACCAAGGTCAAGGCGTACCGGCTCGACATCGACCCCGCAGCGATCTCCGTGCAGGTGCCCGCGTGAGCAGCGCACAGGCATCCACCCGCGCCGCCGGTCACACCGCGACGCAGAGCCGGGCGTTCGAGGCGCTGACCCGGATCGGATTCGTCGCCCGCGGCGTGATCTATGGAACCATCGGGCTGCTGGCGATCCAGTTGGCCCGGCATGCGAGCAGCCGGCCAAGCGATCAGCGCGGCGCGATGGAGAAGATCGAGCAGCAGCCGTTCGGCCACGGCCTGCTGGTCGCGGTGGCAATCGGGCTCGGCGGCTACGCCCTGTGGCGGTTCGTGCAGGCCGGCCACGGCACCGGGCCGGAGGGCGGGGGCGACAGCTCCGCCATGGGCCGGATCGTGGCGCTGGGAAGCGGCATCGCCTACCTGGCCATGTGCGCCCTGGCGGTCTCCATCCTGCTCGGCACGTCCAGCCGCAAGTCCAGCAGCCCGCACCACTCGGCGGCAGGTGTGCTGGGATGGCCGGGTGGCCGCTACGTGGTTGCCGGGGCCGGCGTCCTGTTCATCTGCGTCGCGCTGTATCAGGGCTACAAGGGCGCCACCCGCAAGTTCCTGAAGGACGACAAGACGGAGCAGATGGGGCCGCGCGTGATGCAGTTCATCACCGCCATCGGCGTGGTCGGGCACCTGGCACGCTTCGTGGCGTTCGGCCTGATCGGGGTTTTCGCCGTCAAGGCGGCGATCGACTACAACCCGAAGAAGGCAGTCGGTCTGGATGGCGCGCTGGCATCGATCGCCCGCCAATCCTACGGTCAGTACCTGCTCGCCGCGGTGGCCGCGGGCCTGATCGCGTTCGGCCTGTACTCGATCGCCGACGCGCGCTACCGTCGGATCTGAGCGCGCAGACGCTACGACGAGGAGTACACGGCCGACGCGCCGATCACTCGCCGGAGTCGTACTTGAACGAGATCGCCAGACGCACGCGGTAGCTGGCGATCGTGCCGTTCTCGATCGTCACATCGCTCCGAGTCACCTCGGCGACTCGAAGGTCACGCACCGTCCGAGCGGCCGTCTCGACCGCGTTGCGGGCTGCGGCCTCCCACGACTCACTGCTCACGCCAATCACTTCGGTCACCCGATAGACACTGTCGGACATCTCCGCTCCTCCTTCACGTCGATACCCAGGAACTATCCCAGGTTGCGACCAGCTCAGCTGCGCGCGGCCATCATCGCCGCCACCCGCTCGCGGGGCAGGGCGGGCGTGCGCTGGCCGCCGACGCCGACCATCTCCTCGTTTGCCACCAGCGCGTTCAGCACCGCCTCCTCGGTGGCGTGCGCGACCGCCTGGTAGAACGGGTCGAGGAAGCCCCAGGGGATGAACCGCAGCTCGTCGTAGCGGCCCTCGCCGTCCCCGAACATGCTCGCCCGGCCGGTCCAGAAGGCGTCCGGGTTGGCGGTGGAGACGGCCAGGAACAGGTCGCCCGAGAAGTGCGAGCCGGTGGTGCCGGTGCGGGCCAGGCCCAGCGTCACCCGGCGGGCCAGGGCCTTGCACTGGTTGGGCAGAAGCGGCGCGTCGGTGGCCACGATCGCGATCACCGAGCCGGCGCCCGCCGGCGCGCCCCGCCACTCGCTCATCGGGTTGTCGGCGGCCAGCGCCTCGCCCATCGGCAGGCCGGCGATCACCAGCTCTTCGCGGGAGCCGAAGTTGGCCTGCACCAGCACCCCCACCGTGTACGCCGTGCCGCCGTAGGCAACGACCCGCGACGAGCTGCCGGTGCCGCCCTTGAACTGGTAGCAGCACATGCCGGTGCCTCCGCCCACCGAGCCCTCCTCGATCGGCCCAGGCGCTGCCGCGTCCAGTGCAGCGACCACGTGCGCCTCGGTCACGTGGCCCCCGTTGATGTCGTTCAGGTAGCCGTCCCAGGTCTCGGCCGCCACCGGCAGGAGCCACGCCTCGGCCAGCCGCGGATGCCGATCTGCCGTCCACCGCACGATGCCGGCGTGGGCGACGCCGACGGCGTGCGTGTTGGTGATGGCGATCGGCCCGGCGGTGGTGCCCGACTCCTCGATCCAGCTGACGCCGGTCATCTCGCCGTTGCCGTTCAGCGAGAAGAAGCCGGCGGCCACCGGGTCGCCCGGCTCGGCCCGTCCGCGGGGATGGATGGCGGTCACCCCGGTGCGCACGCCCTGGCCCTCGATCAGGGTCGTGTAGCCGACCTCCAGGCCAGGCACGTCGGTGATCGCGTTGGCCGGCCCGGGCGTGCCCAGGAAGGGGATGCCAAGCGCGCGGGCGCGCGGCTTTCCGGCGGGTGTTTCGAGCGTGGGATCGGTCGGCATTGGGGCTGGTCAGACCTCCTCGTCGAGTACCGGGTCCTTCAGGTTCCAGGCCCGGCCGCGCTGCGGCAGGATCACGACCGCCCAGTAAATCAGGCCGATCAGCATGGTGATGCCGGTGACCTCGAGCGACTTGTGCGTCTGCTTGGTGGTGATGTAGACCAGCGACCCGATTGCCAGCAGTGGCGGCAGCGGCCACCACGGCATGCGGTAGGGGCTGTGGTCGGTGGCGCCGGTCATCCGGCCAACCAGCGCGCCCAGGGCAACCAGCGCGTAGTTGAGGACGAGCGTCGCCCCGGTCAGCACGATGATCTCGTTCAGGGACACGGTCAGGCACAGGATTGCGCCCAGCACGCCGACCAGCGCGGTCGCAAACCAGGGCGTGTGGAAGCGGTCCGAGACCTGCGCCATCAGCCCGTTCAGCGGCCCCGGCCAGGCCCGGTCGCGGCCCGACGAGTAGAGCACCCGCCCGAACTGGATGATGATCGCGATCACCGCGTTCACGATGGCGATCGTGATCCCCAGCGAGACCAGCGTGTTGACTGTCGAGTCGGAGGTGGCCAGCAGGAAGTCGTTCATGGGCACGGCGCTTGTGGTCACGCTGGCCAGATTGGGCGCACCCAGCAGCACCGCGGTGGTCGGCACCAGTTCCGCCACCACCGTGATCGCAAGCGACCACAGGATCGCGCGGGCGATGCCGCGGCTGGAGCCGCGCGTCTCCTCGGCCAGGTTGACCGGGGCGGCGTAGCCGTTGTAGGCAAAGACGCCGACCGCGGTGGCGGTCAGGATGGTGGCGAACGTGACTCCGCCCAGGCCGCCGTGGGCGTTTCCGATCTGCCAACCCGTGACCAGCTTGCCCACCCGGTCTGAGTGGAAGTGGGCCAGGCCCAGGCCGGTGACCACGGTCAGCGCGGTCAGCTCGATGGCCAGGAAGACGCCCGTCACCCACGCGTTCAGGCGGATCTGCAGGATGGCCATGCCGGCCGAGACCAGCATCACCACGGCGCCGGCGGTCTTGGGGTCGACCGACCAGACGACGCCCAGGTACTGGGCCGTGCCCAGCGCGATCACCGCCGGGATGAACACGATGGTGTCGATCCACAGCGCAAAGAGGACGACGCTGATCGGCCCAGCCAGCGGCTTCGCCCAGCCCTTGAAGGCGTGCCAGACGATGGCGTAGTCGCCGCCGGCGATCGGATAGGCGGCGCACAGCTCGGCCCAGCAGAAGGCCATGAAGACGCCCACCACCGCCGCGATGACCAGGGTCAGAAAGGCTCCGGTGCCTGCCGTGGTCAGGATCAGCGGGACGATGATGAAGACCGACGACGCGGGCGTGATCGACGACAGCGTGATCATGATGTTGCCCAGCACGCGCAGCGACCGCTTGAGCTCCTGCTCGTAGGGGACTCGCTCAGTCGTCACGATTCCTTCTCCTTCTTGGAATTGGAATTCAACGAATCGCGATTCAATCAAAGCCGGCGAGGGCCGTCAAGCAGCCGATCTGGACGCGAGGTTCGAGCCGGCGTTCCACGTATGCTTCGCAGATGCCGCGCCCCAAGAACCAGGCCGCCCGGCGCGGCCAGCTGAAGCAGGCGGCCAAGCGGGCGATCGCCGCCCGCGGCATCGAGGGCGTGCGCATCAAGGACGTGGCCATCGAGGCCGGGCTCAGCCCGCAGTCGGTGCTCTACTACTACCCCGAGCTGGACACGCTGATCGAGGAGGCCATCCAGCACGTGGTCGAGCGGTTCGCCGAGCGGCGGCGGGAGACGGCCGACGGCATCGCCGACCCGCGGGCGGCGCTGGTGGCCATGATCAAAGCAGGGCTGCCCAGCGGCCCCGACGACGAGGATCTGCGCATCACCTACGACGCGGCCGGCTACTTCCGCGACAACCCCACGCTGGGCGCGCTGATCCGGTCGATGACCGCCCGCCAGGTGGAGGTGTACCGGCGGGTGCTGGAGCTGGGCCAGGCGCAGGGCGCGTTCCGGCTGGCCGACTCCAGCCAAGCCATCGCCCGAAACCTGGTCGCGCTGGAGGACGCCTACGGCCTGTACATGATCTCCGGCGGCGAGATCGCCGAGGAGGCTCTTCGCATGCTGCTCTCGTTCGCCAGCATGGCGACCGGCTGCCGGCTCGAGCCGTGACCTGAGTCGACTGCTAGCGTGCCGGCATGACGTTTTGTGCGAACTGCGGCGCGCAGCTTCCCGAGGGCGCTGACTTCTGCCCGGCCTGCGGGCATCCCGTGGGCGGGCCCGGCGGCGGGCCGCCGGGGTCTTCGGACTACCCCGCCCGGCTCCAGATCGACTATCCCGACCGGCAGCTGAACCGCACCTCCACCTTCTTTCGGATCTTCGCGGCAATCCCCATCCTGATCCTCGGGGCGCTGCTGAGCGGGGAGTCGGGCTCGTTCCAGCACCGGGGCGGGATGGCCAGCGGATTCGCCGTGGGCGGCGGCGTGGTGATCCTGCCGGTGGTGCTGATGCTGCTCTTCCGCAAGAAATATCCGGGCTGGTGGTTCGACTGGAACCTGGAGCTGACCCGCTTCTCGACTCGCGTGTCGGCGTACCTGGCGCTGCTCGACGACCGCTACCCGTCCACCGACGAGGAGCAGTCGGTGCATCTCGACCTCGACCGCCCGGACGGCGCCCAGCTCTCCCGCGGGCTGCCGTTGATCAAGTGGTTCCTGGCCATCCCGCACTACATCGTGCTCATCTTCCTGGGCATCGCGGCCTTCTTCGTGGTGGTGTTCGCGTGGTTTGCGATCCTCTTCACCGGCCGCTACCCGCGGGGAGCCTTTGACTTCGTGGTCGGCGTCGGGCGCTGGGGTCTGCGCGTGCAGGCCTATGCGTTCCTGCTGATCACAGACCGCTACCCGCCCTTCTCGCTGTCGCCGTGATCACTCACAGCCAACGGTAGTATCGGACGATGGCAACGGATCTCGGCTCACGGCTGGATCGCGGCGTCACGCTGCCGTTCGACTGGTTCAGCGACCCGCACATCTTCAAGCTGGAGCAGAGCCGTGTGTTCGCCCAGAGCTGGGTGTACGCGGGGGTGGCCGATTGGGTGGCCGAGCCGGGCCAGTACTTCACCGCCCACGCCGGGCTGGTGCCGATCGTGGTCGTCCGAGACGAGAGCGGCGACCTGAACGCGTTCGTCAACATCTGCCGCCACCGGGCCACGCAGGTGGCCGAGGGCCGCGGCAGGCGGATGTCGCTGCAGTGCCCCTACCACGCGTGGACGTACGGGCTGGACGGCAGCCTGCGCTCGGCACCCCGCAGCGAGTTGGAGGAGGAGTTCGACAAGACGGACTTCGGGCTGGTGCCGGTGGCCGTCGATACCTGGGGCCCGTTCGTGTTCGTGAACCGAAACGTCGATGCCGCCCCGCTGGCCGGCTATCTGGGCCGGCTGCCGCAGATCGTCGCCGACGCGGGCGTGGACTTCAGCCGCATGCGCTTCCGCGAGCGCGATCAGAGCGAGATCGCCGCCAACTGGAAGGCGGTGGTCGAGAACTACCTGGAGTGCTACCACTGCCCGACCGCGCATCCGAGCTTTTCGAAGATCATTGACGTCAACCCCGAGACCTACGCGCTGACCTCCGACGAGTGGTTCTCGAGCCAGATCTCGCGCACCCGACCGGGCGCCGCGACCGAGAACGGCGGCCTGCCGTACAACCCGATCGGCCCGGTTGCGGAGGCGCATTTCCACTGGCTGTGGCCGACCTTCACGATCAACGTCCTGCCAGGAGCGCCCAACGTGGCGGCGTTCTACTTCATCCCGCTCGCTCCCGACCGCACGCTCGCCATCTCCGACAGCTTCTACGGCGACGAGGTCACCGAAGAGGAGATCGCCGCGATCAACGAGTTCGGAAACCAGGTCTTCCTGGAGGATCAGGCGCTGGTCGAGTCGATCCAGCGCGCGGCCGCCTCCGGCGGCCTCACCGAGGGCCGGCTCATGCTCTCAAGCGAACACCTGATCCAGCACTTCCAGCGGCTGGTCGAACGCGCGCTCGCGTAGCCAAGGGCTGCGGTCCGGTCAGCCGATCACGCGCCGCTTGAAATTGCGGATGCCGGCCCACAGGAAGAGCCCGCAGAAGCCCAGGAGCACCGGGTAGACGGCCCACAGCGACATGTGCGCCGACGAGGTCAGGGCGGCCCGCATGCCCTCGTTGATGTACACCAGCGGATTCACAAGGACGGCGATCTGCAGCCAGTGGAAGCTGCCGACGGTGACCGGCGAGAGGGCCGTCCACGCGTAGTAGGTGCCGCCCAGGAAGGTCAGCGGCAGGATGATGATCCCGAACAGGAGCGGCACCGTGCGAGGGTCGAAGATGGTGCCGAAGGTGAGCCCCAGGGCCGAGGTGGTCACGCAGGCCAGCGGCAGCAGCGTGATCAGCACCAGCCAGTGCACCTGCAGGTTGATGTGGATGTGGCTCGCGTGCACGACGGCCGCGATCGGGAACACCAGCGCCGCCGCCAGAAGACCCTGGATGGCGCCGAAGATCACCTTCTCGAGCGCCACCAGCGACACCGGAAGCGGCGCCAGCACGCGATCTTCGATCTCCCGCGTGTAACCGAACTCGGCAACCATGGGCAGCGCCACCGCCTGGATGCCCTGAAACATGGTGCTGAGGCCGACCACGCCCGCCACCAGGACAGTGGCGAAGGCCGACTCGCCGGCCCGGCCGCGGCCGGCGCCGACGCCGGTGCCGATGGTGGGGAAGACGTACAGGAAGACGAAGCACAGGAGCAGCGGCTGGATGATGGTGCGGGGCACGAACTCCCGCATCCGCTTTCGCAGCACCACCAGGTCGCGCAGGAGCAGCGCAGCGAACGCGATTCGGCTGGAGTGGACGGCCGAGCGGGTGGCCATTTCGGCGCGGGCTGTGGCGGTGGCGGCCATCAGTCGCGCAGGTCCTTGCCGGTCAGGCCGATGAACACCGTCTCCAGCGTCGGAGGGGCAACCTGCACGTCGCGCACCTCGAAGCCGGCCGCATCCGCCGCGCCGATCACCCGCAGCAGCACGCGGTCGGTGCCGCGCACGGCCAGGTGCACGGCGCCCTCCAGGATGGCCGCCGACTCCGCCCCCTCCACGCCCTCGCGCAGCCGGGCCGCCAGCGTATCCAGATCGCCGTCTGCGGTGACGGTGACGACCGTGTCGGCGTTGGTCGAGCGCTTCAGCTCATCCGGCGCGCCCAGGGCCAGGATCTTGCCCCGGTCCATGATCCCGATGCGGTCGCACAGCTGGTCTGCCTCCTCCATGTTGTGCGTCGTCAGGACAACGGTCTGGCCGGCCCGGTGCAGGCCGCCCAGAATCTCCCACAGGCTGATCCGGCTCTGCGGATCCAGGCCGGCCGTGGGCTCGTCCAGGAAGACGATGGCCGGATTGTGCAGGATCGCCCTGGCTACCATCAGCCGCTGGGCCATGCCGCCCGAGAGCGCCGCCACCGGGGCGGTTGCCCGCTCGTTCAGGTGGAAGGTCTCGAGCAGCTCGTCCGAGCGGGCGCGCGAGACGGCGGCCGACATGCCGAAGAAGCGGCCGTGGAAGTACAGGTTCTCCCAGGTGGTCAGCGCCCGATCCAGCGTGTTTGTCTGCGGCACGACGCCGATCAGCTGTTTGGCCACGGCCGGGTGGCGGACGACATCGATATCGCCCACGAAGGCCTGGCCAGCGGTGGGGATGACGCGCGTGGTGAGCATGCTGGCGGTCGTCGTCTTACCCGCCCCGTTGGGCCCCAAGAGGCCGAAGATCTCGCCCTCGCGGACGGTCAGATTGAGCCCGTCGACAGCGGTCACGCCGCCCGGGTAGACCTTGGTCAGATCGACGGTGCGGACGACGTCGGCCGACGTTGAGGTGGCGGGTGCTTCAGCGAGGGCCACGGGGGGAGGGTAGCGGCGCCGAGGATTCCCGAACGGTAGTTTCCCGAGGGAGCACTCCCGGCTTCCGCGGATGCGGCACGCGAATGTCCGGTGCTGAAATTGGAGGCGTACCCCGGAGGGGGGCGGCGACGGGCCGGCGATCCGGCCCCGGGCACGGTTCTTCGCATGTCATGCGCCTGACCCCGCCATGGCCTGACCGCCTCCACTCTGAGAGACACACAGAGGGGAGGTGAACTCTTATGCTCAAGCACACCGCTCATCGGTGGCTTATTGCCGGGGTCCTGGCCGCCTCCGTGATGGTGGTCGGCACAGCAGGGGCGAGCTTGACGACAGCCTCTCCGTGGCCGGCACAGTGCAAGACGGTTGCGTGCGTGAACACGTATCTGAACGCGATCCACAGCACCAACGTGGTGCGCAGCACGAAGATCGCGACGCTGAATGACGAGATAACCACGAACAACGCGCAGCACGCCGTGTACACCGAGGAGATGAAGGGCTACGACAAGACGATCGCCGACATGAAGTCGACCATCGCCGACATGAAGGCAACGATCGCGACCCTCAAGACCAACGTCGCCACGCTTCAGGCGTGGCAGACGGCTGTCCAGGCCAACCTGTCGCACGTCGACGTGACCATCGACACGAACGGCTACATCACGGCTGTGGTCAAGCCGACCACGCCGATGATCTACATGATGCTGTTCGAGAAGTCAGGCAGCCCGCCGCCTCCGGTCTTCCCATAGACACGGATAACGGTCGGGTCAGAGAGGAGGTGATGGGAATCAGAGTCGAGATTGCAGCGAATACGAGCGGCGCGCAGATGTCCGGCATGGACACCAGCGCGCCGCTCGACGTTGTGGGGGCAGTCGGCCTCTCCGCCTACTCGTACTGCAGGGCGCTCAGGATGGCCAGCCGGGAGGCCCGGCGGGCCGGGAAGATGGCGGCGATCAGGCCGACCAGGATGGCGGCGATCACGAACACGACCAGCGTGCCCCAGGGAACGGCGAAGGGGATGTCGCCCAGCGCCCGGTCAAACAGCACGGCCAGCCCGATCCCCACCGGGATGCCCAGGCAGGCGCCCAGCAGGGCGGTGATCACGGCCTCCTGGCGGATCATCCGCCGCGTCTGCCGGCGGGTCATGCCCATCGCCCGCAGCATGCCCAGCTCGCGGGTGCGCTCGAACACGGTCAGAACCAGCGTGTTCACGATCCCAAACAGGCTGACCACGATGGACAGCGCGAGCAGCAGGTAGAGCAGGTTCAGTTCGCTCTGGATGGACGCCTGCTGGGAGTCGAGGAACTGCTGCTCGGACTGCAGCTGGGCGTCGGGGAAGCGCGCCAGCACTCGGTTCAGGGCCGCGGTGTTGGCGTCCGTGACACCGCCCGCGGTTGCCAGCAGCGTGAACAGGTTCTGCGGGTTCGTGTAGACGCTGTCGAAGGTGCGCGACGAGATCGAGAGCGTGCCCAGCGGGTTCTCGGCCTGGGGCGGGTTGTAGATCGCATCCACCCGCAACTCGAGCCGGCGGCCGGCCGGCGTCTCCAGGCTGATCGGCGAGCCGACGCTCAGGTGATGGGCGCTGGCGAAGCTCGAATCGAGGATCGCGCCGCGGGCACCCAGCGTGGCCATGTCGCTGTTTGTGCCGGCCGTCCAGTGCAGCACCAGCAGCCTGGCCAGCCCGGGGTCGAGCCCGGCCACAGCGACGGTCTGGCCCAACGCGCGGCCCTGGTCGACACGCTCGCCGGCCACCACCGTCGCCAACCCTGAGCGCTGCAGGGCGACGGTGGGGGCGATCGAGGTCGGCGTGAACCCGCTTTCGGAGGTGAGCACGTAGTTCCCCCGAAACTCGTCGTGTACCGAGCCCACGATCGACTGCTTGAGGCCCTGGCCGAGCACGGCCAGAGCGGTCACCAGCGCCAGCCCGATCATCAGCGCCGCCGCTGTGGAGGCGGTGCGGGCGGGCTGGCGGACGGCGTTCGCGCGGGCCAGCCCGCCGGCCACGCCGCCCAGCCTGGCCGCCGGCCAGCCCAGCCACAGCGCCAGCGGGCGGGCGATCGAGGGGGCGGCCAGGGCGACCCCCAGGAAGAGCCCGATCACGCCGGCCCCGACCAAGAGCAGCCGTGGCCCGGTGCCCAAGGCGCCAACGAATGTGCCGACGCAGAGCAGCGCCAGCCCGACCGCGCACACGACCAGCGCGACAGCCGGCCCGGCCCGGGCCAGCCGCGAGGGCGGCAGCACCGACCCTTCGCGGACAGCCGCGATCGGCGGCACGCGGGTTGCCCGCACGGCCGGCAGCAGGCTGGCCACCAGCGTCACCACAACGCCCACCGACACGGACACGATCACCGTCCGGGTGGCCACGATCAGCCCGGTCAGCGGCAGCTTCAGGCCGTCGGCCCGAAACAGCGCCTCCAGGCCCTTGGCCAGGCCAAGGCCGACGAACAGGCCGACGATGGAGGCCAGAAAGCCGGTGGCGATGCCCTCCACCAGCACCGTCCGCCGAACCTGGCGCACGCTGGCGCCCAGTGTGCGCAGGGTGGCGAACTCGCGGGCCCGCTGGGCGACCGTGATCGAGAGCGTGTTTGCGATCACGAAGGCGCCCACGAAGAGGGCGATGCCGCCGAAGGCCAGCAGCACGTAGCGCAGGGTGTTGATGGCCGAGTCGTAGTCATTGAAGGCCGACTGCGCCTGCTGGCGGCTGGTGCGCACCTGGGTGTGGGCGGGCAGCACCGAGCGGATCTGGGCGAGCAGCGCCGCGGTGGACACCCCCGGCCTGGCGGCCACGTCGATCTGGTCGAGTTCGCCGCGCTCGCCGAACAGCCGCTGGGCGGTGGGCAGGTCGAATATCGCCAGCGTGTCGCCGGCAATCGAGGTCGAGCCGCCGTAGCCGGCCACCCCCGCGATCCGGAACCGCTGCTCACGGCCGCCGTTCACGATCAGGCCCACCTGGTCTCCGGGCCGCAGGCCCTGGGAGTCGGCCGTCTCGGCATCGATCGCGACCTGGCCGGGGCCGGCTGGCCACGTGCCGGAGACGAGCTGGAAGGGGCTGAAGCGGCGCTCGCCGGGGTCGGTGCTGAGGCCCAGCTGCAGGGCGCTGCCGCGCGAGACCACCTTGCCGTCAGCCCCGACGATCTCCACCTGCCCGCCCACGCCGCCGCCGGCCGCCGCCACCCCAGGCAGCCGCTGTATGCGGCGAAGCGTCGAGGACGGGAAGGAGGGCGCAGCACCGTTTCCGCCGAACACGGCCCTGCCCGTCACCACCGCGTCGGAGTTGGCGTAGACGCCGTTTAGGAGCGTGCCCAGGCTGCGGTTGATGGTGTCGGTGAGGATGTAGGTACCGCTGACCATGCCCACCCCCATCACGATGGCGAGCGAGGTCAGCACCAGCCGCAGCTTTCGGCCCAAGAGGCTTCGGACGGCGACCCGGATCACGGCTCTGCCAGCAGCGTCCGGGCTCGGCGTGACTCGGTGATGAAGCCGTAGCGCTCCCACAGCTCGACCGCCCGCTGGGCTTCTGCACCTGCCTCATCGGGCCGCCCGGCGGTGGCCAGCACGTGGGCCAGGGCCTCGTGGGCCTCGGCGTGCAACCCGGGGAAGTCTGTCCGGTAGGCGTATTCGAGCGCCTCCCTGGCCAGCGCTTCGGCGTCCGCCGGCGAGCCGCGGTCGGCGGCGATCCGGGCCCGCAGCCGCTGCCCGTGGGCGAAGTTGACCACGTCCTCGGCGGCGCCCAGCGCCTGGCCCTGCGCGATCAGCCGGTCGGCTTCGTCGGTGTCACCCTGCAGGTAGACGACCCAGGCCAGGTTCATCAGCGCGGTCGACTGAAAGCTGGTGTGGCCGAGCTGCTCCAGCTCGTCGATCGTCTGCCGGTAGGCGGCGGCCGCCTCCTCCAGGCGCCCGGCCGTGTGCAGGATCTCGCCGCTCTGCCAGCCCGTGAAGGTCTGCATCAGCGGCCGCCCGAGGCCCTCCGCCAGGGCCGCCGCCTGCGCCATCGTCTCCAGCGCGTCGTCGAAGCGGGCCGCCCGTTCGGCCAGGTTCGCCTCCACCAGGAACGCGGAGTAGCGGCCCATCAGCGAGCCCGAATCGCGCAGGGCGACCACCCGCTCGCGCACTTCGTGCGGCTCGAACGGGCCGTACTGCATCGAGCCTGTCAGCATCACCAGCGAGCGGTCGACCAACCCGGCCGCGCCGGCCAGCCGGCCCAGCTCGATCGACCGCTCGAGCGCGGCCACGGTGGGCAGGGCGCGGCTCTCGAGCCAGTATGCGAGAGCAGCCAGCTGGTAGGTGCTGGCCAGCCCGAGCTGGTCTCCCGCGGCCGTGAACACCTGCTCCGCCTGGTCCACCGTGCGTCTCACCTCATCCATCGCCAGCGTCGGGTCGGACGTCAGCTGGGTCAACCCTCTGGCCAGACGCCCGTGCATCCGAAGTCCTGGATCCGTGCTGGCCTCGAGCTCATCGATCACGGACGCCAGCTGGTCCACGTGGCCGGCCAGCTCCAGCATCACCAGCTGGTCGAGCAGGGCCCTGGGTCGCCGCTCATCGTCTGCGGGCAAGAGCGCGAGTGCTCGACCGAGCAGGTTGATCGCGCCCGGGCCGTCGCTGCGGGCGGTCGCCCGCGACCCGGCAGCGGCCAGCGCCCGGCCGGCTCGCCGCTCCAGTTCCGCGTTCGGCCGGCCGAGCTCGCGGCAGTAGCGGGCCGCCTGCTCCAGGTGGTAGCCGAGCACCTCGTCCAGCTCGATCAGCTCCTGCCCGTGCAGCTCGAGCCAGCCTGCGAACCGCTCGTGCAGCCCCGCCCGCGTCTCCTTGGGCAGCGCGTCGTAGGCCGCGTCGCGGATCAGCAGGTGGCGGAAGCGGAACGCGTGATCGCCGGCCAGCGTTGCCGTCACCGGGTGGATCAGCTCCTTGCGGACAAGGCCGACCAGCTGCGGCTCCAGGTCGGCCGCCCGGGTCAGCTCGACCACGGCGCCGCGGTGGAACACCTCGCCCTCCACCGCCCCGTGCTCGAGCACCGAGCGTTCCTGCCCGCCCAGCTGATCGAGCCGGGCCTGAAGCAGCGCCTGCACCGTGCCCGGCACCCGGAAGGCGCCGTCCTCGTGAGCCAGCGCCAGCATCTCCTCCAGGAACAGCGGATTGCCGTCGGCGGCCGCCAGGATCTGCTCGCGCGCATCCGGCTCCACCCCGCCCAGGGCGGCGATCAGCTCGCCGCACTCACCGGCCGACAGCGGCTGCAGCAGGATGGTGGTGGCGTTCAGCTTGCCGCCGCCCCAGCCCGGTCGCTTCTCCAGGAGCTCCGGCCGGGCCAGGCAGACGACCAGGATGGGCGCGCCGCGGGACAGGTCGGTGATGTGGTCGAGCATGTCCAGGAACGTCTCCTCGCCCCACTGGATGTCTTCGAAGCAGACGACCAGCGGCCGTTCGGCGGCCACCTCCTCCAGTTGGGCGCGGACGACCCAGAAGAGTTCGTTGGGTGTAGGGGCGCCCTCCACCAGCTTGGTCAGCGTGCCCTCTGCGCGCTCGCCCAGCTGTTTCAGGATCGAGATCACCGGCCAGAAGGTGATGCCCTCGCCGTAGTCCAGGCAGCGGCCCTCGAGCACCGTGGCGTCCAGGCCCGAGAGCGCCTCCCGGACCAGCCGCGACTTGCCCACCCCGGCCACGCCCAGCACCGTGAAGAGGTGGCAGCGGCGCTCCCGCACGGCTCGCTCGAAGGCGGCCGCCAGCTGCTCCAACTCGGCGGCCCGGCCGACCAACGGCGTATCCAGCCGGCGGGCGATGGCGGCCGCCTCGGGGTCGACGTCCACGAGCCGGAACGCCGAAAGCGGCTCCGGCTTGCCCTTGGCGGCCACCGAGACCGGCTCGGTCGAGACGGCGTCACGCACGAGCGCCGCGGTGGCCTCGCCGATCAGCACCTCGCCGGGTTCTGCCGCCTGCTCCAGACGGGCGGCCACGTTGACGGCGTCGCCGGTGACCAGCGAGTCGCCCTCGCCAGCCATCACCTGGCCGGTGTTGACCCCAATCCGGGCCGACAGGCCCAGCGCCGGCACGGCCGCGCGCATCTCCCAGGCCGCCCGCACCGCCCGCAGCGCGTCGTCCTCGTGGGCGACGGGGACGCCGAAGACGGCCATCACGGCGTCGCCGATGAACTTCTCGACGGTGCCGCCGTGCCGCTCCAGGATGGCCCGCATCTCGGCGTAGTAGTCGCGCATGACCGACCGCAGGGCCTCCGGGTCGGCCGAGTCGCCGAGCGCCGTCGACCCGCTCAGGTCGCAGAAGACGACGGTCACGACCTTTCGCGTCTCCCGGCCGGGCGCCGCCTCCGGCAGCTCCGCCCCACAGCTGCCGCAGAACCGAAAGCCGGCCGGGTTGACCTCGCCGCATGAGGGGCAGCGCACCCGCCTAATCTAGCTAGACCTCGGCCGGCGTGAACGGCGCTGCCGCTGCCCGGGTCTCGCGTGTCGCATAGACGGCGGCGAAGCCCTGCCGCCAGCTGGGGTGGCGAAGCTCCCATCCCAGCTCCCGCTTGGCCTTGGCGTTTGAGGCGGCGCGGCCGTCGGTGCCCATCATCACCGCGATGTCGCCTGCCGCCAGCCGGGCCAGCCAGCGCGGCACGTGGCGGGGCGGCTTGGCGCCCAGCACGCGGGCCAGCACCGGCAGCCACTCGCGGACAGGGGCGGGCTCGTCGTCGACGATGTTGTAGATGGCTGGGCCCTCGTGCTCCAGAGCCAGCACCGTGGCGACCGCGGCGTCGTCCAGGTGGATGAACGAGAAGTAGCCGCCACCGCTGCCGACGATCGGGAACTGGCGCTTCCGCACCGGGGCGAGCAGCCCATCGTTGGCCGCGCCGTAGAACCCGCCGTAGCGAAGCGCGATCCCGCCGGCGGAGGTGGTCGCCTGCTCCAGGTAGCGCATGGCTGCGCTGCTCTCGCGGGCGCCCGCGAGCGGGTGCGGGTCGAGCGGGTCGTCCTCAGACTTGACCATCCCGCCGACCGGCGCGTAGCGCATGCTGGCGAAGCTCTGGGCCACGAACCGGGTCACGCCGGCCTCCCATGCGGCTGCCAGCAGGGCATCGGTGCCCTCGGTCCGCAGCCGGTTGGTGGGCCCGAAGCTGCGATCCAGGCTGCGCGTGAAGCGCACATCGGCCAGCGCGGTGGCCTGGTGGATGATGGCCTGCGGCTCCGCCTCGAGCACCGCTCGGCGCACCGCCGCGGCATCGAGCAGGTCGAGCTGGATCGGCTGTGCGCCCAGCGCCAGCAGGTGCTCGGCGCGGTCGGGCGAGCGGTGGGTGCCGACGACCTCGTGGCCTTGGGCGATCAACTGGGCGACGAGCCGGGTGCCGATGGCACCGCTCGCCCCTGCAACGAACACTCTCATGATGGTCTCCTCTCCTTGCCGTCCCGCCGATGGCCTCGTCACACATGCGCGGCCTGGCGGGTCTTGGTGATATGACCCGGCCCAGGGGAGAGATGTGACAGATGGATGAGCGCGAGTGGTTGGCGGAGCGGTTCGAGGAGCACCGAACCCGCCTGCGGGCGGTGGCCTACAGGATGCTAGGCTCGGTCAGCGAGGCCGATGACGCCGTCCAGGAGTCGTGGTTTCGGCTGAGCCGGGCCGACACTGGCGAGGTCGAGAACCTGGAGGCGTGGCTGACGACGGTGGTCGCCCGGGTGTCGCTGAACATGCTGCGGTCGCGCAGGCAGCGCCGCGAGCAGCCGCTCGACGTGTACGTGCCCGAGCCGATCGTCGACCCCGAGACCGGCATGGACCCCGAGCACGAGGCGCTGCTGGCCGACTCCGTCGGGCTGGCCATGCTGGTCGTGCTGGAGATGCTGACCCCGGCCGAGCGGCTGGCCTTCGTGCTGCACGACATGTTCGCGGTTCCGTTCGACGAGATCGCCGCCATCGTCGACCGCTCGCCGCAGGCGACCCGCCAGCTGGCCAGCCGCGCCCGCCGCCGCGTGCAAGCCGAGCATCCGACCCCGGACACCGATCTGGAGGGGCAGCGGGAGGTGGTGGACGCCTTCCTCGCGGCCGCCCGTGACGGCGACTTCGACCGGCTGGTGGCGGTGCTCGACCCGGATGTGGTGCTGCGGGCCGACCTGGGGCCTGGCAGCGAGTCGCGCGAGGTGCGCGGGGCGGCCGCGGTGGCCGGCCAGGCGAGGATCTATGCGCAGCTGGGGCTGGTCATCCAGCGCGCGCTCGTGAACGGCACGCCGGGAGTGGTCACGCTGCTGAACGGCGAGTTGTTCTCGATCGGCGGCGTCACCGTGCGCGGCGGAAGGATCGTCGAGATCGACTTCCTGGCCGACCCGCAGCGGCTGGCCCTGTTCGACCTGAGCGTGCTGGGCGGCTGATCAGCGGGCGGGGCCACCCGAGCTGCGGGTCAGCCGTTGTGCGATCAGCACCGGGATCACGGTCAGCACGATCACGAACACCGCCACCGCGTTCACCTCGGGCTGGCTGTTGGGCAGCTGGAACTGGTTGAAGATCCACAGCGGCAGGGTCTGCACCGAGCCGGCCGTGAACAGGGTGACGATGATCTCGTCGAAGGACAGCGCGAAGGCCAGCAGACCCGCCCGCCACCAGCGCCGTGGCAATGCCCGGCACGGTCACGAACCGGAACGTCTGCCAGCCGTCGGCGCCCAGGTCCATCGACGCCTCCTCGAGCGACGGCGCCCGACTGGCGCAGGCGGGCGATCATGTTGTTGAACACGACCACGATGCAGAAGGTGGCGTGGCCGAGGATGATGGTCATGATCGAGCCCCGGCGGTTGAACACGTTCATGGCCGAGAGCAGCGCGATGCCGGTGACGATGCCCGGCAGCGCGATCGGCAGCACCAGCAGGAACGAGACCGCGGTTCCTGCCGAAGAACCGGAACCGGTGCACGGCGAAGGCCGCCGCCGACCCCAGCAGCATCGCGATCAGCGTGGCTCCCAGCGCCACCTTGATCGACACCCGCAGCGCCGCCCGCGCGGTGGGATCGTGGAAGGCGACCGAGAACCATTTGGTGGAGAACTGCTGCACCGGCCACGAGGTGATGCTTCGACGGGTTGAGCGCGTCGAAGAAGATCACCAGCCAGCGGCAGGTACAGGAACAGCATGCACCAGCAGCGCTACCACGCCGACCAGGATCTTGACGAGCGCGGTTCCATCAGGCGCTACAGCGACTCGAATGCGCCGGTCGCGCCGCATCAGCGGTCAGGTAGACGATCATGATCAGGATGGGGATGATCGAGATCGCCGCCGCCAGCGGCAGGTTGCCGGCCACACCGGCGTTGACGTAGATCAGGTTGCCGATGAACTGCGACTTGGTGAGCAGGGTGCACCGCGATGTAGTCGCCCAGCGTCAGCGAGAAGGTGAAGATCGATCCGGCCGCCACGCCGGGCAGCGAGAGCGGCAGGATCACGCGCCGAAAGGTGATCCACCCCGCGCGCCCAGGTCGCCCGAGGCCTCGAGGTAGGAGTTGGGGATCCGCTCCAGGGCCGCGAACACCGGCAGGATCATGAACGGCAGCCAGACGTAGGTGAGCGTGATCCATAGCGAGGTGTTGGTGAACGCCAGATCCGACGCTCGGCAGCCCGACCTTGTTGCAGGGCCCAGTTGAGCGGGCCCGTCGTCGGCCACGATCAGCTTCCAGGTGTAGACGCGGATCAGGTAGCTCGACCACAGCGGCATCAGCACGCTGACGAAGATCACGGCGCGCAGCCGGGGCGATCGCCATGCGAGCCATGAAGTAGGCGCCAGCGGGAACGCCAGCAACGCCGTCGGCCACCGTCACCGCCGCCGCCATCGCCGACCGTGCGGAGCGTGACCGTGCGGTACACGGAGTTGTCGAACAGGGTCTTGAAGTTGTCCAGCGAATAGGTGTGCACCACCGTGAACGTGAGCGGGTCGAGCGCCCACAGCGACGCGAACAGCATCACCACCAGCGCGCCCAGGTAGATCACTCCCAGCCAGACTCAGCGGCGGGATCAGCAGAAGCAGCGCCTTCAGCCAACGGCGCCGGTACAGGAACGCCGAGACCCGGCGCCGGATGCCACGTGGGTGAGCTTCGGTCGCTGACGTCATATGGCACACCGAGCTGGAGGCGGTGCGCGGCCGCCTCCGGCACGGACCGTGCTCATCCCAGGATCGACGTCCAGGCCTGCGACCACTCTGCGTAGCCGACACAGTCCGATTGACCGTTGTCGCAGGTCGGAAGCGGGGTCTTCCAGTAGTAGATGTTGTCGAAGTAGGCCGGGTCGGTGACGTGGTAGTCGGCGCAGTAGTCGGGCTGCACCTTGTTCGAGATCGGCACACGCCTTGGGGTTGGCCGGTGCCGACCCGAAGGTGTAGGCGGTCTTCGCCTGCACGGTCGGGGTGGTGGCGTAGGCCATCCACTTGAGCATGCAGTTGGGGTGCTGCCGCGTTGGCGTACATCATCCAGGTGTCGGCCCAGCCGGTCATGCCCTCCTTGGGGACGATCGACGGCGATCGGCACCTTGTCGGCCTTGAGCGCGTTGTACCTGATACGGCCAGGCTTGCCCGATCACCAGGTTGCCGTTCTTGAAGTCCAGGATCTCGGAGGTGAAGCTCGACCAGTAGTTGCCGATCTGGGCGTGCTGGGTCTTGAGCAGGTCGACCGCCGCGTTGAACTGCGTCTGCGTCAGCTCGTAGGGATCGGTGATGCCCAGCGAGGGATCGGCCGACTTCAGGTAGAGCGCGGCGTCGGCGATGTAGATCGGGCTGTTGTACGCGGTCGTCTTGCCCTTGTAGCTGGTGCCGTCGAACACGACAGCCCAGCTGGTGGGCGCGGGCTTGACCACGCTGGTGTTGAACATGAGGACGTTGCCGCCCCATTCGTAGGAGGTGCCGTAGTGCACGCCCTTGACGGTGTTGTGCGGCGGCGACTGCAGCTTGGGGCTGATGTCCTTGAAGTCGGGGATCAGCTCGACGTCGATCGGCGCCACCTGCTTGCCGTCGATCAGGCGGAGGGTGGCGTCGCCGGAGGCCGACACGCCGTCGAAGTTGCCCGAGCTGCATCAGCGTCACCATCTGATCGGAGGTCTGGCCGTAGGTGACCTTCACCTGGCAGCCGGTGGCCGTCTCGAACGGCTTGACCACGTTCGGCTCGGTGTAGCCCTGCCAGGCGATCAGGTTGAGCTGGCCCTCGTCGCTTCCGATCCTGGTCCGCATCTGCGACGCCGTTGCCGTTGGCGGGCATGGTCTCGCCCGCCGGCAGGTTGCTGCTGCTCGCCGCCGGAGCTGCTGAGCCTGCCGCACCCGGCCGCCACCGCCAGCAGGGCGACCGCCACGCCTGCCACAGCCCACACTCTTCGGCCTGTACTTAACCGTCTCATACGGGTACCTCCACGGGTTCCTCGGGGACGATCCTCGACTCGCACGGTTGTGCGCGCGGCTCCAGATCAGCCTGACCGGCCGGCCCCGTGCCGCCAGGGCCGTCCATCGACGAGGTCGCCTGGTTCTGCTGGATCACGACCAGCTCGCCGCCCGGCTCGAGCTGCACCGTGTAGCGGGTGTTGACGCCCAGATAGACGACATCCTGGATGGTGCCGTCCACCGCAGCACTCTGCCTCCGCGGCGGCCGCGTCGCGGCCCTCCATGCCGGATCTTCTCGGGCCGCACGGTGAAGCCTCGCCTCCGACCCGGTGACCGCCTCGGCGGCGGCCCCCGAGACCAGATTCGAGGTGCCGACGAAGCCGGCCACGAACGCCGTCTGCGGTGACTCGTACACGTCCGACGGCGTGCCCACCTGCTCGACCAGGCCCTCGTTGAAGACGGCCAGCCGGTCGCTCATGGCGAGCGCCTCGTCCTGGTCGTGGGTGACGAAGATGAAGGTGATGCCGACGTCCTTCTGGATCGCCTTCAGCTCGATCTGCATCTGCTGGCGCAGCTTCAGGTCGAGCGCGCCCAGCGGCTCGTCCAGCAGCAGCACGCGCGGCCGGTTGACCAGCGCCCGGGCCAGCGCGATGCGCTGCCGCTGGCCGCCCGAGAGCTGCGGCCGGCTTGCGCTTGCCGACGCCCGGCAGGCGCACCAGCTCGAGCACCTCGTCGACGCGCTGCTGGCGCTCCTTGCGGGCGACGCCCTTGACCATCAGCCCGTAGGCCACGTTCTGGGCCACGGTCATGTGCGGGAAAGAGCGCGTAGTCCTGGAAGACCGTGTTGACGTCGCGCTCGTAGGGTGGAGCCCTGCGGGTCACGTCCTCGCCGCGCAGCCGGACCGACCCCCTCGGTGGGCAGGTCGAACCCGGCGATCATGCGCAGGGTGGTCGTCTTGCCCGAGCCCGACGGGCCGAGCATGGCGAAGAACTCGCCGTCGGCCACGGCCAGGTCGATGCGATCGACGGCCACCACGTCGCCGTACGGCTTGCGCACGCCTTCGAGCGACACCGCAGGGAGATCGGGGTGCACCTCAGTCGGCACCGGCACGCTCGGGGTTCGGGCCAGGCATGAGCCGCGAGTATAAACAGCGGCTACCGGTTTCTCCGGTCAGGGCGACGTCCTGCGGCGCCGGCGCCACCCGACTTGCGCGGGGCCTGCATCGCTGGCATCATTTCACTACTCCATTAGTGAAAGGGTGCAATGATCGAGTTCCATCTGGACGCAACGTCGGGCGTCGCGACGTATCTGCAGCTGGTGCAGCAGGTGCACCAGGCCCTGCAGCTGGGCGTGCTCGAGCCGGGCGATCGGTTGCCCACGGCCAAGGAGGTCGTGGCGCGCTCGCGATCAACCCCAACACGGTGCTCAAGGCCTACCGCGACCTGGAGCGGGAGGGGCTGGTGCCGGGCCCGGCCGGGGCTCGGGCACGTTCGTCGTGCGGACGCTGCCGCGCACCGATCCCGGCACCCAGGCGCGGTTCCGGCCGTCGATGGCAGGTGGCTGCGCTCAGCCCGCGAGGCCGGCCTCGGCGCTCAGGACGACATCGAGGCGATCTATCGCACCGCGATCCGCAACTTCCTCGTCGAGCACGTCGCATGAACAGCGGCTCGACGCGCGCGGCCTGGGCAAGCGGTACGGCCGCCGGTGGGCGCTCGAGGACTGCACGCTGGAGCTGCCCGACCGGCCGCGTCGTCGGGCTGGTCGGCCCAAACGGCGCCGGCAAGACGACGCTGCTGCACCTGGCGGTGGGTCTGGTGACGCCGACTGCCGGCACGATCGAGGTGCTGGGCGGGCGTCCGGCAGACGGCCCCGAGCAGCTGGCCCGGGTCGGGTTCGTCGGCCAGGAGACGCCGGTCTATCCGACTTTCACGGTGTCCCAGCACCTGCGTATGGGCGCGTGGCTGAACCCGTCCTGGGACGCGGCCATGGCCGACGCCCGGATCGACCGGCTGCAGCTGGACCGCCGGCAGCGGGCCGGGTCGCTGTCTGGCGGCCAGCGCGCTCAGCTCGCGCTCACCCTGGCCATCGCCAAGCGCCCGCAGCTCCTGATCCTGGACGAGCCGGTGGCAAGCCTGGATCCGCTGGCCCGACGCGAGTTCTTGCAGAGCCTGATGGAGGTGGTGGCCGACCAGGGCGTGAGCGTGCGTTTGTCCTCACACCTGGTGGCGGATCTTGAGCGGGTGTGCGACCACCTGATCGTGCTGGCGGCATCGCACGTGCAGCTGACCGGCGAGGTGGCGGAGCTGCTGGCGACCCACCACCGGCTGACCGGCCCGCGTCGGGATCCGGCCAGCCTGCCGGCCAGCCAGCGGGTGGTCGAGCAGAGCCATACCGACCGCCAGACGACGCTTCTGGTGCGCACCGACGAGCCGATCATCGATCCCAGCGTGGACGGTCACGCCGGTCAGCTCGACGATCTGGTGATCGCGTACATGAGCCAGGCTCGCGATGGCGAGCCGGCGGCGCGCAGCCGAGCTGGCGGCCGTACGGTGATCCGGCTGCGCCTGGCTTCAGTCGCGCATGCAGACCGCGGCGGCCGGCGTGGGCCTTCTCGTCATGGCCGCGCTGCTGGCCTACTCCGGCCCGCACCTGACCCACCTCTACCAGACGATGGTGGTCAACTGCGCGGCGCACAACGACTGCTCGCCCGGCGATCAGGCGTTCCTTCGCCACGACAAGACCCTCGCGCACCTGCTCGGCTACCTGGTGGTGGTCGTGCCCGGAGCTGGTCGGCGTCTTCTGGGGCGCGCCGCTGGTGGCCCGCGAGCTGGAGTCGGGCACGGCCCGGCTGGCCTGGACACAGAGCGTCACGCGCAGGCGCTGGCTGGCCATGAAACTGGCGGTCGGGGGAGCTGCCTGCGTGGCCATCGCCGGCCTGGTCAGCCTGATGGTGACCTGGTGGGCCAGCCCGCTGGACAAGGTGGCCGCCGACCAGTTCGGGTTCTTCGACCAGCGCGACATCGTTCCGCTCGGCTACGCGGTGTTCGCGTTCGCGCTGGGGGTGACGGCCGGGATGCTGATCAAGCGCACGGTACCGGCGATGGGGGCGACGCTGGTCGCGTTCGCCGCCGTGCGGGTGGCCGATACCTACTGGCTGCGGGCGCAGCTGGTCTCGCCGGTGCATGCCTCGAGCACTTTCGCTGCGGCCTCCAGCACTGGGTTTGCGATCACCCCCGTCGGCGTCACCTTCGTCGCCGGCACTCCCACCATCGCC
Organism: uncultured Actinomycetes bacterium; assembly: GCA_963744065.1. GTDB lineage: Bacteria > Actinomycetota > Thermoleophilia > Gaiellales > JAICJC01 > DASUHT01. The sequence goes on from CAVUSN010000019.1 coordinate 81,273, forward strand.
AACGGCATGGTGTTGTCCAGCAGGATCGCAGACCGGGCCGGGCACACCGCGACCGCCCAGACCCTGCACGAGTTCGTGGCCCGCCACTGTCCGGCCATCAGCCGCGTCGGGCCCGGCAACCAGGCGGCCTTCAACCACTGCGTCACGAGCCTGTCGGGTCAGTTCCACATGGCGGTCACCTACGACCCGCCGAGCAGCTACTGGACGCTGCAGTGGTACGAGACCGGGATCTTCATCGCGCTGGCGGCCGCCCTGGCCGGGTTCTGCCTGTGGTGGGTGCGGGCGCGGCTTGCCTGACGGCTTGCTCGATCTGCTTGGCCTGTGATGGCGGCCTAGGATCAGGCCATGCTGACCGGCGGGGCTCTGTGGGAACGGCTCGCGGCAACCGCGCTGATACTGGTGGTCGCGTGCCTCGTCTGTGCGGCCTGCTCGAGCCAGCACAGTGGTGCGTCAACCAGCTCCGGCTCCACCCACACGAGCGGTCCAGCCGGCGGCGCGGTGCCGCCCGTCGTGGCGCTGGCCGGCCGGTTGGCGGCCGCCGATGTCGCGGTGCGCGCGTCACTGCAGAGTTGGCGCAGGATGGATCCCTCGCTGCGATCACCACCTCCGAGAGCCGCGCTTGCGGCCGCCGCCACGGAGCGCAAGGTCGTCTACCAGCTCGCTCAGCACAGCACCCTGGCCAGGCGCACGCTGGCTGCGCTCCCCGCCCACCTGGCCGCGGCTATCGGCGCAGACGTGCTGGCCGCGCGCGATCTCCGCCGGCTGACCGGGCCGCCGAGCGGCGGGCGTCTGCGGCTGGCGCCCCCACGTCCGGCCGGCGAACTGCTGGCCGACTACGTCCGAGCCCAGAGACGGTTCGGCACCGGCTGGCAACTGCTGGCCGCGGTCAACCTGGTCGAGTCTGCGTTCGGCCGCGTCGTCAACCGCAGCAGCGCCGGCGCCCAGGGCCCGATGCAGTTCCTGCCCGCGACCTGGCAGGCCTACGGCCTGGGCGGAGACATCCACTCCCCACGCGATGCCATCCTGGGGGCCGCCAACTACCTGCACCAGTCCGGAGCGCCTGCGAACGATCGCCGCGCGGTGTACGCCTACAACCCGTCGCGCCTGTACGTCGACGCGGTGCTCGCGTACGCGCACGAAATGCGGCGCGACCCACTCGCATACCTCACCTACTACACGTGGGAAGCCAGCCTGCCGGCAGTGCTCGGCGGGTGAGCGGCGAAGGGGCGGTTCTCGGTTGACGTCGCGGCGAGCCGTCGCGAGACTGCCCGGATATGCGAGCGATGCGCCTGGTCCGGCCCGGGGATCACCCTGGATTCGAGCGAGTGGATGTGCTGGAGCCGGCCGCCGGTGCCGGGGATGTCGTCGTGCGCGTCGTGGCGGCGGCATTGAACCGGCGTGACTGGTGGATCTGGCGGGACGCCTCGGCGGTCGAGCCGGTGACCCTCGGCTCCGACGCCGCCGGGGTGGTGATCGGGGTCGGCGCCGGTGTCGAAGGGGTGTCGGTGGGGGACGAGGTCGTGATCAACCCGACGCTCGGCTGGGAGGCCGGCGAGGACGGTCCCGGGCGAGGCATTCGAGATCCTCGGCTCCCCGCGCGACGGCACGTTCGCAGAGCAGGTCGTGGTGCCCGCGGCGAATGTGGCGGCCAGGCCGGCGGGCCTGTCCTGGGAGGAGTGCGCCGCGCTCAGCCTGGCCGGTCTCACGGCGTGGCGAGCTGTGGTGAGCTGTGCGGGTGCGGGCGAGGGCCGGCGCGTGCTGGTGACGGGGGCGGGGAGCGGGGTGGCGACCTTCGCCGTGCAGATCGCGGCCGCGGTCGGCAGCGAAGTATGGGTGACCACCTCGTCGGAGGCGAAGCTCGACCGCCTGCGGGAGATCGGCGCGCGTGGGGGAGTTTTCTACTCGCAGCCGGACTGGGGATCCGGCCTGCCGGCTGCGGCCGGCGGGCCGTTCGATGCGGTGGTCGACAGTTGGGGGGCGGATGGCTGGCCGCAGGCTCTGAAGGCGCTGCGCTGGGGCGGCGTGCTTGTCAGCTTCGGCGACACCGGCGGCGATCACTCCACCATTCCCGTCTCGGAGGTGTACTGGGCGTGGCGCTCGATCGTGGGCACGACCATGGGCAGCCACGAGGAGTACCGGGCGCTGCTCGACCACGTATCCACGCACGACTGGCGGCCGGTGATCGATAGCGTCCACGATCTGGAGGACATCGAGACGGCAGCGCGCCGGCTGGTCGACCGCGAACGGTTCGGCAAGATCGTTCTGCGCGTGGCCGAGCCTCCCGCTGGAACCGGATGACCGACGCACGCGCACCGATCGCCTGCACCCTGACCAGCGCCGACCTGGCCGTGCAGGCGGCCGACTGGGCGCGCCTGCGGGCGATGTCGGAGCTCGGCCGCGAGCACACGCCGGATGGCCTTCGCCTGCGCTTCCGCGGTGATCCGGGCGTAGAGCGGGAACTGGTGCGGCTGATCGCCATCGAGAACGTGTGCTGCGCGTGGGCCACGTGGTCGGTCGAGGCGGCGGCCGACGAGGCGGTGCTGGTGATCAGCTCGAGCGGCGAGGGCGTGGCCGCGGCTCAGGCGCTGTTCGCGTAGAGCCGCTGACCGCAGGGTGCCATCACCCGTCGCCTACACGTTGGCCAGCCACGCGCAGGCGCCGGGAACGGTTTCCGCGATGTCCTCAAACGTGAGCCAGCCGAGCCGGCGCGACACCGTGTCGTGCCAGTCGGTCGCCTCCACGGCGCGGTGGGGCAGGTCGCGGTGAAGCGCCGACGGGCTTGTCTGGTACTCCTGCATGAGCCAGCCGTACAGGCGCGAGCGGGGGTTCTCCTGGAACATCCGCGGCGTCAGCAGGACAAACGCCGAGAGATCTGGATCGCGGTGTTTGAGCGGCGGCTGGAGATCAGGATTTCGCTCCAGCATGGCGTCGATGTTGCGCGCCAACTGGTTTCGCAGCAGGTCGAACGTCACCTGACAGGAGCAGTCCGAGGTGACCTTGCCCTCCACGAGCACCGCGCATCCGGTGTCCCCATCGATCAGCATCGCATCGAGGTGCGTCCGGCCCTCGAGCCGACGACCGTTCCGAGCGAGGTCCCTGACATATGGAATGAGCTGGCGTTGAGCGAGATTGGTGCGCAGCCAATGCTGGTACGACGACGGAGACGGCAGCCCGACCTCGAAGAAGAGCCGCGTGTCGGGCCCGAAGCAGTCCTCCCACCGCTCCTTCCCGGCGAACGGCGGGGTATCCCCGAGACACCGTCGGAGCAGCGTGCAGATCGCCGCCTGCCGATTGTCCGAGTAGTGCACCGCCATCAGTGCGGCGGCAACCCAGATTCGTTCGTCCTTCTCGATCTGCGCGGCGACTCTCAGGGAGCGCGGCTCGGCCGCGTCGCCTGCGTGCTCGTGACGGTGGACGGCGTCACGGTAGTAGGCGATCCTTCGGTCGCGCACCTCGGCACCCTCCTGAGCCGCAACGGCCGCGAAGCACTCCCCGAGCTGCGCCTCGGAGAACGGCAGGTACTGGTCATGCATCTTCTCGGCCCCAACCGTGTGCTGAAGAACGCTCGCCATGTCCCCTCCTCGCTGGATGGTCGGGGCCGAGCATCGTTCTCGCTCGCCGGCGGTGCATCGGCGAGATCCCTGCAGCGTGATCGGGGGTTCCACGGACGCTCACCCGCGACGGACTGTGCCGTCGCGCCTACCACTCGGGTCGCCCGACTTGACGACGCGGTAGGCCATCGGCGAAGGGTGGACGATGGTCCGGGCGCGGCGCGCCGCTACGCGGTCGCGTACGGCGGGCCGGTCATGTACTTGAAGCCGCTGTCCACGGCCAGGGTGACGACGACCGCGTCCGGCCCCAGTTCGGCGGCCAGCCGGCGCGCGCCGACCACGTTGGCGCCGGAGGAGACGCCGGCGAAGATGCCCTCCTCGCGGGCCAGCCGAGCGGTCATCTCGATCGCCTCCTCGTCGGTGATCGTCCACACGTCGTCCACCAGGTCGCGGTCGAACTGCGGCGGGACGAACCCGACCCAGCCCTGCATCGCAAAGGAGCCCCTGGCCTCGCCGCCGGTGATTGCGGGCGAGCTGGCCGGCTCCAGGGCGACGATCCGGATCCCGGGATCGCGACTGCGCAGCGCCTCGGCCACGCCCATCAGCGAGCCCGAGGTGCCGACGCCGTGGCAGAAGGCGGTCACCCGGCCGCCGGTCTGCTCCCAGATCTCACGGCCCAGGGTGTCGCGGAAACCGGCAGCGACGTAGGGATTCCGGAACTGATCGGTGGCATAGGTGCCCGGCTCGGCCGCCAGCACGGCGGCCCGGTCGATCATGTTCTGGATGTCCTTGGCGGTCACCCGGCCCACGCCCTCGACCGCAGGCACGATGTCGACCTCCGCACCCAACGCCCGCATCAGCTGCATCCGCTCCTCGCTGAAGCAGGCCGAGATGACGATGCGGGCGGGGTAGCCCTTGGCCGCGCACACCATCGCCAGCGCCGGCCCGGTGCTGCCGCCCGTGTACTCGATGACGGTCGTGCCGGGTTTCAGGAGGCCGTCGCGCTCGGCACCCTCGATCATGGCCAGCGCCATCCGGTCCTTCATGGAGCCGGTCGGGTTCAGGTACTCGAGCTTCACCCACAACTCGGCGCCGTTTTCCGGGGCGAGGGCGTCCAGGCGGACTAAGCGGGGTGTTGCCGATGGCGGAGAGGATGGAGGTGGCGGGCATGGGCTGAGACTACCGGTTGCACCGCGTTGGTGTCTGCAACGGAGGGGCTGTTAGGCCGGTGTCGAGGCCGTTCGCGGCTTGGCTCAGAGCAGGTGATTCGCTGAGGACGAAGGGCTCTTCGTCATCGTGAAGGTGACCGCGAGCGATCGCAGGGGCCGCGGGAGGTGAGTCAGAGCCCGACGCGACTGCCGTACGCGTCATAAGACACGAATGGCTTCCAGGGGTGACTGTTGAGGTCTTGACCTACGAGCTCAAACGTGCGGTCGACGCTGTCAGGATCGAAAGCGTCTACGAGCCAGCCGCTCACCAAAGATGGGCTCACTGGGCCCAGTCTTGTAATTGAACAATCGTCGCCGGGGACAGAACCCGCCGATGATGTCGTCAGCGAGGTTCAGAGATTCGGGCTTGGCCTATACACGATGACGCGGCGGAGGGGAGCAGTGTTTGAGATCCGCCAGATCGTCAAGCCAACCCGAGCTGATCCTCCTCCCGAGAATGTGAACGAGCTGCTCAGCCATTTCTTTAGGCGCGAAACGGCAACCCGAGCACAGTACCGGGCTCTGATCGGCTAGTCCCAACGCCGAATCGACCACGCCTCCTTTCTACCGCGCGCTGGGGCTACGCGAGAAAGTCGGCCAGCGCGTCGGAAATTGCGTCGGGCGTGGCTAACGCGATCTCGCTGCCGGGGTCGGGGTCGAGTTGCGCGCCGAAGGCGATGCCGAGTCCGTAGTGGTGGCACCGTGCGAGTGCTGGTTCGAATGCTCGGCGGTAGGCGAGCAGGTCGAGTAGCGCTGCGCGGGCGGAGTGTTCGACGCGTCGGTGACCACCTTTGACCTCGACGAGCAGCCAAGGAGAAGCGTCGCGACTGGGGCGATGGAGCACGAGGTCAGGGATGAGGCCGCCGACGGACAGGCCATGAGCGGTCTGGACTTCTCGGTAGTGGGAGCCTCTGCGAAGCGCGGGCGGCGTGTGCTGGTAGTAGAGGGAGAGCTGTTCTCCGTCGCGGCTGGCTGTGAGCCTCAGGGAGCCTTGCCAGAGTCGGAGAGGGCTGGCGAGCCATCCTGCGTTTCGGATCTCGTCGATGATTCTGAACGTGGCGACGAGTTCGAAGAGGGTGGGGTCGTCTCGGGTGACCAGGCCGTGCGATTCGACGGCTGCGCGGATCGGCGTGGCGGTCAAGGCGCCCGACGAGATCCTGGTGCACGTCCCATGCGTCGAGGACGGCTTGGTAGCGGCGTCGGTGGCGGCCCGAGCGAATTCGCGCGATCTTGCCGGGGGTGATTGGACGCCGTTCCACCTCGCCGAGGGCGCGGGCGTGGCGCCATCGCTCGGCTACGGCGACGCGTTCGGTGAGGAGTCGGCCGATGACCTCGCTGCTGGATCGGTACCAGCCGGTGAGTTTGCCGAGTCGAACCGTCTCGTCGAGCAGGAATACCGAGCAGCTCGTTGTCGGGTGTTTGGAAGGCGCGGCGTGCGGGCTGGGTGACGTAGAGGTGGGGCAGGCCGGTCGCGGCTCGCATGCTGAGCGTGGTTGACCACTGGATCGACCCTCGGATCCGCTCCGTGCTCCATTCCTCTTCACTCACGGTGGTCGTCGCCAGTCGCCGAGTGAGCAGCGGCAGTTGGTCGAGCAGCGCGCCGAGCTCGTCGCTTGCGAGGAACTGGAGCTGGGCTACAGCTTGGATCTCAGACGCGGCATTCGCAGGAGCGCGCTCGCTTCGCAGGAGTTCGGTCTCGATGTCAGCGGCCGGCGTAGGTAGAGCCAGACCTGCTGATCGGATCTGGTCAATCAGGTCATCGCGCCGCCAAGGGAGCGTCCTCATCGCCGGCGGCTATCCGAGGCTCTCGTCTGGTTCGACCAAGTCCTCGTCGGGGTCGGAATCGAGGTCGATGCCAAGCTCGTCGGCGAGTTCGGCGGCGGACTTGCCGCTGGCGTCTCGGATGTCGAGGCCTAGGACCGCATTCAGGGTGCGGCGCAACCGCTCGTGCCGGGGCTTCCCGACGAGCCTCTTGACGGCGTTGTAGAGGTTCTCGCCTTCGACCTGGTCGATGCCTTCGAACTGCGGCAGCAGGTAGCTGTAGAACGCCTCGAAGGCGAGCTGCCGTCGTCGTCGCCGGCCGATCTGCGTCCGCTCGCTGCAGGAACCGGGCGATGTCCATGAAGACGGCCGGGCCGAGGTCCTTGAGCCGTCGCAGCTCGAGGAACTTCTCGGTCAGCGCGCGCGGCCTCCGGATCGCCGCCGGCCTCGCGGCGATCAGCGCTTCGAACACGGCGTCGCTCGGGCGACGGCGACCTCGATGAACGCGAAGCGGCGCATCAGCGCGAACGACATCTCGAACAGCAGCGACTTGTCGAAGACGTTCATCGTGGCGATGATCCGCCAGGTCTGCGGGATCTCGAGGACGTCCGCGCCGGCGGGCAGCGCGGCGCCCTCGGGTACGAGCGACGATGCGACCGCCCTTGGCGTCTCGCGCGGTACGGAAGCTCGACCGCCTGCCCGGACAGCACGGTGAAGAGCTGACCGAACGCGCGGTCGAAGTTCGATCGGTTCAGCTCGTCGATCACGAGCCACTGCGTCGTGGCGATCGCGTCGAGGAAGTGACCCTGCTCGAAGGTCAGCTCGCCTGTCCCGTCGGGCCGCAGACCGCCGATCGTCTCGTAGGTCGTCCAGTCGGCGGTCGCGGTGGTGAGCAGGTGCCCGGTGCAGCGACCGGCCTTGGTGGCGACCTCGGCGACGACCTCGGCGAGCGTCGTCTTCGCGGTCCCCGGCGGCCCGGTCAGGATGACGTGCTTGCCGCTCTCGAGCGCTGCCATAAGTTGTGCGACTATGGCTGGGTCGAGCTGGAGCCCCTTATCAGCAGCGGCGGTTTGGACTGCTTCGACGTCGAACGGCGTCACGGGTTTCTCGACTCCTTCGGCGAGGATCGGACGGCCTCCAGCGAGGGCTGATCGCCGGGTCGCCTCGACGATGCCGACCGGTTGCGCGTCAGTGTTGATCGGCACTTCGTGCTGCTCGTTGAGCTCTCGAAACCGTACCCGCTCGGGGTAGGGCTCGTTCGGCCAGATCGTCTCGGAGTCGACGAATGGCGCGGAGACGGCCTCTGCTTCGAGAACGACGCCTGCGATCCCGTGGAAGAGGTCGAGCGGGACTCGAGGGAACCCGCTGGGCGCGGGGCTGAGGTCGGATTTCAGATCGTGTACGAACACCAGTCGATCGTCGGGGCGGATGCCGGTGAGTCGGCCTTCTTGGGGAGCGCCCCAGGTGGCGGCCGCTCGCGCGAGGTGGAAGTTCGATGCGCCGCTTCGAGGCACGTAGATGCACCAGGTGCGCTGTTGGATCTGGCGACCCTCGAGATCGGCAAGCGCGTTCTCTAAGGTCGGAAACGCGTCTGCAAGCCGCTCAAGGAAACCGTCTGAGATGTGAAACAGATAGCCTTGGTTGACCCCGCCATCTCGGTCAAACGGGCTGCCTGGGCCTTCGGCCTGACGCCACTCGACGGGGATTCTGGCGAGCTCAATCGGGTCGAGGTCGGCGTACTGGACACGCAGCAGCTGTCCGTCATCGTTCCAGCGCTGCTCGAGCTCCTCCGGCTGTTTCGCTGCGACTGCCGCGGCCAGTACGCGGCTGACGGCGCGGAGTCTGCCGCTGGCGTAGCTCAGCACGATGTCGCCGGCTTGGGCTCGGCCCATATTTTCCCAGTGGCTGGGCCGTCGACCAGCCTTGTCTGCAAGTGGTGCCCACAGGTAGCCACCAGCTCGCTCCTGCTTGAAGGACGCGCGCTGGTTGACCCACCACACTCCTCGCCGAGCACGCTCCGGCCAGCCGCCCACTAGATCCATGAGCCGCTGCCACTGTTCGGGTGTGACGTGGAAGGCGGTGCCGCCCTGCGCGTTTGCGACGCTCAACTCGCCAAGCCAGGGCTCGTTGTCGAGCCAGATCGGCCCCTCGGGCATCTGGACGTAACGGACGTCGACACACGGTTGCGGCGGCCCGTCTTCCTGTTTTCGGTTGAACGCGTTCGGCTCAATCGGTCGCGTGGTCGGTGCGGACATGACCTCGCCCAACGCAACAATCCCGCGGTGCTTCTCGCGGCCCTTGAACTTCCAGAGCGCGAATCTGTCACCAACCTGCACGTCGCCACCGCCGGTGCGCCAAACGTCACGATCAAGCGCCGCGACCGCTCCCTCAATGTCGTAGATATCCGGGCGAGCGCCGAGCACCCAATAGGAGCGTTCTGACGAGTTCGGCGCGGCGGCTAGCTGGTCGTGGTTGAGAAGGTAGAAGAACCAATCGAGTTCGAGGAAGTCCTCGGCATTCACGGCCGCCCGTACGCTCTGCACGTCGCGCTCGAAGCCGGCCAGCTCGGACGTCTCGCCGCCGAGACTGGCCAGCACCCGCTGAGATACTTGATTCCAGAGTGCGAACTCGCTTGGGTGGAAGACCATGACCAACCCAGTCGCTATGTTTGGCCCGAACCCGGGCAAGCCGATTAGCGCGGTCGCCTTGTCGATCGGTGCCACCGCTGGGGCGGTGAGGATCCGGGCGGCCTCGCGAATGTTGGCGAGCTTTTCGGCGTCGCTGTTCTGAAGACTCGCCCCGTACACCCGGGTGCCCGATCCCCAGATTGAGTTGCCGTGGAACTCGAGAGCGCCCGCCGTGAACGCGTCATCCAACTCCCGCAGCCGTTCATCGGATACGCCGTCGACGCTAAAGATCTCTCCGGTCTTGATCGGTTGGTTGTGGAGGAGCGTCTGCGACTCGAGGCGCCAGACGTCCTTGTTGAATCCTTCGAGCGTAAGGTCGTTCGAACTGGCGAGCATTTCTCGGAGCTGGCCAGCACGCTGGCGTCGGAGTCTTACCCGGAACTGTTGCAGCGGATCGGCCTGGAACTCGGCGAAGCGCCGCGTGATGGCGTCGGAGACGGTCGGCACGGCGTCAATCTACCGACTGTGCAATGGGCTTGGAATCCTGGGCTTGGAGTCCGACGAGTTGGAAGGCCGACCAGTGCCGGGGGTGAGGGATCCTCTTCCCGTCTCGGATCAGAGCGCGATACCCGGGCGAGAGCCCCGTCGCGCGCGCCAGCGTCGAGGAGGCGACGCCCTGGATCCTCGGCAGAACCAGCCGTCGGAAGGCCGAGGGCTGGGAGCCAAACCCAGGCGCCGTATCGCCGGCTTGGGCGTCGTTCCTGCCACTGCAGTCGCTGGGTGGATGCGATCTGGTTCCGTACCGCCGGGCGCTTGCTTGGGTGATCCCCGGTCTCCTCGCGGCGTCCGCGTATTTCCGCCACCTGGTAGGCCGCAAGTCGTGCGTGGTTCCAGACGGTGTGGCAGGCGTCGCACCGCAGGCGATCCTTGGCTCGCCGAGGGCGCGCCCGCAGTGCGATGCAGATTCCGCCGCCAATCGTGGTTTGGGAACTGCTGTGCGCTTCTGACTGCGTCGGATCCCGTCTCGCCCACCCGATCTGTGCGTCTGAGTGAGCCGTGTGGGGACGTGGAAGCCATCTCCGAGGCGAGACGTCTCCGGTGGTTCGACCCGTGCCGCGGCGAGCACCTTGGCGACCAGCTCTGCGCGACCGGCAAGGACTTCCCCGGGACCTGGGTAACGCGGCAACGAATTACCTCAAGATCGGCCCCCGCGAAGACTCCGTCTGGCACGGCGACATCAACTCCGCCTACCCACGAGCACTCCTCGACCTCCCCAGTCTCGCCGACGGCGCCTGGAGACACCCAGTCCACCTGGCGCACCTGGCGGCACGGACCACGAGAAGCCTGCGCCTCGACGGGCACGGCACGAAGCGCACGACGCTCACCGCCCGTCAGCTCCAGTTAGCGGCCAGCAGTTTGGTCGATACGCTTCCCATCCCTAACCCATACACCGGGGAATGCTCTCACCCTACACGGGTCCGCTGGACGGCAACTTGACAGCTGGCTCGAGTGATGCCGACCGCACAAACGGGGGGCCCCAGCTCGCTACCGTGACACCGGCACGGCCTATAGGTTGAACCGCTCCTCGTCCTCCAAAGCGTCGACTTCGATATTCGGGTTCCGCCCGGCAGGCGACTTCTTCGAAGAACTGCTGACCGAGGCTGCCTGCAGCGAGCTGATTCGCGATCGAGCGTGCGCGGTCACGAAGTTCAACATCCCGCACACACGGCTCCCCCGGCGTCCTTGTGCGCGAGCCGGATATGACCGCGATGGTTAGCAGGGTTCCTCGCACCCGATCCAAGCTATCCGCCGGTCGCCCAGCAGCAGCCTCAGAGCGCTCTCGACTAGGTCAGGACGGTTGAGTACCTCAGCCCAAGGCATCTCGTCTAGCAGAATCAGCGCTACTGTTACCTGGGCCTCGTCGCCATCTAGTAGCCACTCACTTAGGACGGTCAACTTGGCTTGAACGTCCGCGGTCAGTTGCCAATATAGGTGCCTCAGCTCCCAAAGCACTCGCCCTTCGGCACCCAAAGCATGATCGCGCACCCTCCGAAGGTACTCCAAAGCCTCATCCGGCGGACTCGCTCCGATGGAGGTTCCGTGGAGATCACGCATCGCCATGGACTCCACGGTCTGGCCGGAGGCACGCCTAAGCAAGAAGTCCACCACTGCGCCAGCGTGTTGCGCGGCGAGACTGGCAGGGGCGCTGCTGCGACCAGTACTCGAGTCTCTCGACTTGCTCCAGCTTGGAGAGCAGCTCAGTCGCCTGCGCCTCTACTAGATCAGCAGCGCCTTCGCTGATGGCCATACAAAGGTCTTCCGCCACACCGACGTCGGTTCCGACATTCGCGGCGAGTGCGATGTCCAGCGCGAGATCCGGATGCACTTGGCGTAGGCGCAGGGCTGTAAGCAGCGCATTTCTCACGACCAGCGGATCATCGTCGGCGACCAGATGCCGAAGCATGCCCGCCTCTGGTCCGTCCGGCTCATCGAACCACTCCCCACCACCCAGGTAGCCGACTAGCTGTCGGCGGGCGCCTCGACGTCGCCGCTCCGAAGCAGTTCCATCAGTCCTCGCGCATCCTCGCGGCTCCTCGTTCGGACGATCGACAGAAGCACACCACCGAATCGGCTCAGAGGCCGAGTCGGATTTTCAGCGCACCACCTGGCTAGTTCGAGACCAAGGTCTGTGTCCGCCTGACCGACGGCCGACAGAAGTGGCCCGGCGACGACAAACGGCGACTCCCTTCGGGCTTCGAGGGAGGCGATCTCGTCATTGAGTCGCAGGGCAAGGCTCTCGGCCGTGGCGTCGACGACGAGCTCTTCCGCCAATTCGCTTAGACGCTTCGATGAACCGGGTTCATCCGAGTAGTCGATCGGGCGCGTAAGCGCGTCCAGAATGCGCTCCGACTCGGTACGCGGTGCGTCGCAGATGGCCCGAGCCCGTTCAGAGAGGTCGGCCCATCGGCTGTGCTCGACATGCCATTGGGCATCTGATCGGATTTGGCGGCGCACGTGCACGTCGCTCGTCGCGACGAATACCTCCGCTAGCGTCTCGATCAGCTCGATCTGGTCATCGTGCCATTGCTCTACATCCTCATTCTCGGGCTGTTGACCCGAAGAAGCCGTGAGGCTCCGCCAACCCATCGCCGAGCAGCTCCACAGCAATGAGCTGATTCCGGGGAGACCCCGTGGTTGCCTGTCCCGCGAGTAGATCGCGCACCGAAGCTCTAAGGCTGGCCGTTGCGGCAGCGCTGACGTTGTAGGACCCCATGCGGAATCCGTATCCGGCCGCCCGAGTGGTCGTGCCTTCACGTAGCAAGAGTGGGCCGAGCAGTCGGAGCGGAGAGTGATGCCTGCCTTCCGCCTCCTCGGGGTCGCTCATTAGGTCCTTCACTAGTGAGAACACTGCGGTCGGATACAGCACTGGCAACTCGAAACTGGATAGATCCTCGATCTTCCGGAGGGCGTGGTCAGGATGCTGAGGCAACGTCCGCTTGTCATCGCGACCAAGGCTCCACAGCAACCGCAGACTCTCCGAAAGCAACGCTGGGGAGAGCGCGATGGACCACAACAATGGAGGCAACGCACGGCGGACGTGGTCGTCGGTGACCTCGTACCCGAGGAAGTCCATCGTCGCACCAGCCGCGGGATGCTCCAGAGCGATCTTCACGAGATCCTCGATCACCGGTGTCGGGGCTAGTGCCGCCACCGGATTGATTACTTGGATCATTCGCAGCCTCTCGTCGGCATTCCCGGATTGGAACGCCGCGCGGACTTCGTCCCAGAACGGCTCCAGAAGAGTGCTGGCTCCCTCTATCTGCCCGACGCGCCAATCCAATTCCGCGAGGTTGCGAAGCACGGCCCCTATGGCGACGTCGCCATAGCGAGAAAGCATCGCATCTGCTCGCCCCGTCGGTCGCCCACCAGCATCAATGCACGCCCGGTGAAGGATGTGGTCTCCTAAGACGTCGGGGACGATACGCCGCAGGCGACCTCGAGCGACCAGCAGCCCAGCGTGCTCGAGCTTCGCCAAGCAATCGTTCAACTCGAACGCTTCAACCTTGAGATCCTCTGCCATTCGCTCCAGGGCGGTCACGTTCTCGACAGACAGGGTACCGAGTCCAGCTAGAAGCACCAACAGCTCGCGAGCGAGTTCTTGATCAACCTCGTCACCGATAAGCCCGACCATCTCGTCGCGGAATCGATCGAGTACGACGTAACGGAAGTCGTCGACGCCCTCGAGGAGCTCCGGAGGGATCGCCCGCTGGGCCAGAAGCTGCCCACCGACCACGGTGACCAATGGGCAGTCCGCCGTGGCGGCCGCGAGACGCTCTGTCAGGTGAGCCTGAGTCTCGCCCAGAGCTTGACGAGCGAGAGAAACGACATCCGACTCCGCCAGATCAGAAAGCGACTCGGAAATCCAGATCTCCCCAGGATCAAAACCGACCAAGGACAGGGCAGCTCGAAGCTCTCCCACCCGGTGGGGGCGAGTAGCGAGTAACAAGAACGTTCCGTCATCACGACGACGTGTTGATCCGAGGAGTGGGTCGAGGTCGTCGCGCCGGTGCGCGTCGTCGATCACCACCAACGGGCCCGTCCACGGAAGTTCCTCCACCGACTCTGGCGTCAAAGGGACACTGTCGTCTGCAAACAGGACGGAACGCTGTTGCTCGAGTTCCTGGCTTAGCTCGCGGAGGATTCTGGTCTTTCCAATTCCACCGCGCCCCACAAGTATCCCGACCTTCGTCTTGCCGTCCGTCAGCTTCGCTCTAAGGCTCTCTAGTAGATCTGCCCTCCCGACGAACTCCCACGTGTGCCTAAACAGGCGTCCCTCGTGTAGAAGGGCGCCGAAATAGTCATCCGGCTCCCAGAATCCCAGAGGCCCCGGAGGGCCTAGAAAGGCTCGACGCCAGTGCACCGAGAACGTGTCTTCGACCAGCCGGCGTGCCCGCTCCCTTGGTTCGATCTCGCGTACGCCTCGAGAAAGATCCTCTCGATCCAGAATCGACCAGCTTGGCAGGGTGTCGATGAAATCTCGGACTTGAGTGCCGACTTCGCAGGTCACGAGGATGACGTGCTCGTCAGCCTCATAGGTCGTGTCGGCCACCGTAGATTCAGCGTCGCCCTTGCCGTAGGACTGCCATTTCCGGCACTGATACGTCCGAGTTCCGCCGCCCGTCGAGTTAGCGACGATGTCGATGCCCTTCTGCGCCTGCTCGAGTCCCGTAGAGGCTCGCATGAGCGTCAGATTGGGTGGCACGAATCCAAGACAGAACCGTTCGAAGGCTTTCCAGTCCCACTCCGGATCATCAAGCGGCAGCGTGTCCGCATGAGCAGTCGCAGGGAGGTTCAGGGACACGGTGGCTCCAACATTCGATCTGGCACCGGCAGAGTCTAGAGGTCGAATACGCGGTCCACGCCAAGCCGGGCGAGTGGCTGACGGAGTTCTCTGTAGGTCACGCCCGCGTGCCGCCGGCGAAGCGGCAGAGGGCCAGCGGCCGGGTCTTACAACGGCCAGCGGAACGGGGTGCGCCGCGTGGGTACGCCTTGACCCCCCGAGACCGTTGAGGCCCGATGGGTCGCTCGCCACACTCCCGCGCCGACTACACTCAACCCATGGCGGCCCCTGCCAGGTTTCGTTGTCGGCCTCGCAGCTGGCGACGCTCGCCGCGATCGGCGAGGAGCGGACGGCGGACGTCGGCGACGTGCTGTTCCGGGTCGGCGATGCGACGTATCCGTTCATCGCGATCCGCGAGGGCGAGGTGGCGATCCTCGACGCGGCCGGCAACGAGATCGTCCGCCACGGCGCCTCGGGCTTTCTCGGCGAGCTGAACCTGCTGTCGGGGCAGACCGTCTTCCTGACGGCGGTCGTGACGGAGCCGCTGCGCTACATCGCGGTCGACCGCGATGCGCTGCGCGCGCTGCTGTTCGACGACGGCCCGCTCAGCGACCTCGTCCTCTCGACGTTCATCGCCGCCGGGAGGCGCTGCAGCGCGTGCAGGGGATCGGCCTCGAGATCGTCGGGCCGCGCTCGTCGGAGGCGACGATGCAGATGCTCGACTTCGCCCGCGCCAACCGGCTCCCGTTCACCTGGCAGGAGGCCGCACCGCCGGACGGAGCCGAGCCGCCGCTCGTGCGGCTGCCCGGCGGCGTCGAGCTGCAGCACCCGTCCAGCGGCGAGGTGCTGCGCGCGCTCGGGATCGGCCGCGAGCTGGCGCCGCGCGAGGAGGTCGACCTGCTCGTCGTCGGCGGCGGCCCGGCCGGCCTCGCCGCCGCCGTCTACGGCGCCTCCGAGGGCCTCGACACGCTGATCGTCGAGAGCACCGCGCTCGGCGGCCAGGCCGGATCGTCGCGCCGGATCGAGAACTACCTCGGCTTCCCGGCCGGGATCAGCGGCACCGAGCTGACGAGCCGCGCCGTCACCCAGGCGCGCAAGTTCGGCGCCCGCCCGGCGACGCCGTACCGCGCGGTCGCGCTCGAGCCGGGCGACGGACGCCACATCGTGCGGCTCGAGGACGGTCACGAGATCGCGGCCCGCGCCGTCGTGCTCGCGACCGGCGCCGACTACCGGCGGCTCCCGGTCGACGGACCTCGCGCGACTACGAGGGCGTGAGCGTCTTCTACGCTGCCGGCCCGCCCGAGGCGCAGCTGTGCGGCGCCTCCCGCGTCGGCGTCGTCGGCGGCGGCAACTCCGCCGGCCAGGCCGCCGTCTGGCTCGCGCGCGGCGGCGCGCTCGTCACGCTGCTGCACCGCCGCGCCGACCTGCGCGAGACGATGTCCGACTACCTGATCCGCGAGCTCGACCGCTACGGCGTCGCGGTCCGCGACCGCAGCGAGATCGCCGCGCTGCACGGCGCCGACGGCCGGCTCGAGGCGGTCACGCTGAAGAGCGGCGAGCGGCTGCCGTTCTCGTTCCTGTTCCTCTTCCTCGGCGCGCAGCCGTGCACGGAGTGGCTCGGACGACGCCGTCGCGCGCGCCGCCGACGGCTTCATCCTCACCGGCGACGCGGCCGGCGCCGACCACCTGCTCGAGACGAGCGTGCCCGGGATCTTCGCCGCCGGCGACGTCCGCTGCGGCTCGACCAAGCGCTGCGCCACCGCCGTCGGCGAGGGATCGATGGCGGTGCAGTTCGTGCACGAGCACCTCGCGCCACCACGGCAGGAGCGCGATGAGCGAGACCTGCACCCACCTCGACCAGGTTCAGCTGAGCGAGCTGCCCGCGTCGGTCGACGGCTGCGAGGACTGCCTGCGCGAGGGCGGCAAGTGGCTGCACCTGCGGATCTGCCTCACCTGCGGCCACGTCGGCTGCTGCGACGACTCCCCCAACCGGCACGCGACCGCGCACCACCGCGCCAGCGTCGCACCCGATCATCCGCTCGCTCGAACCCGGCGAGGAGTGGAGCTGGTGCTACCTCGACGAGGTCGGGTTCATCCTGGACAGCCCTGGCGGCACCACCCGCATCCCGCCCTCACCGTTCTTCAGTTGATCTCCACGGAGTACCCGGCGCGTCAGATCACGGTCTGGTAGAGCAGGAACACGTTGAGGATGATGATGATGCCGGCGACGGCGTAGCCGACCCAGTTGGTGACGCGCCGGTTGACCAGGTTGCCCATCAGGGTGGGGTCGCGGCAGAAGAGGATCAGCGGGATGAGCGCGAAGGGGATCCCGAAGGAGAGGAACACCTGGCTCAGAACGAGGGCACGGGAGGGGTCGTAGCCGATCGCGAGCAGGATCAGGGCGGGGGTCATGGTGATGGCGCGACGCAGGAAGATCGGGATCTGGCGGTGGATGAATCCCTGCATCACCACCTGGCCGGCGAGGGTGCCGACACAGGAGGACGACACGCCCGACGCCAGCAGCGCGATGCCGAAGACGAGTCCGCTGTGCGCACCCAGGTAGCGGTCGAGGTCGTTGAACACCTGGCTCAGGTCGCTGCCGACGTTGTACATGCCGCGTGAGTGGAACACGGCCGCCGCGGTGGTCAGCATCGCCATGTTGATCAGGCCGGCGATGCCCATGGCGATCATGACGTCGACCAGTTCGAAGCGGAAGATCTTGCGGCGCGCCCAGGGGCGTGGCGCCGACGATCCGGTTCTGGGTGAGTGCGGAGTGCAGGTAGATGACGTGCGGCATCACGGTCGCGCCGAGGATGCCGACCGCCAGCAGCACCGACTGGCTGAACCGTCGAAATGGGGAACCAGCGTGCCGCGGCCGACGCCGAGCCAGGAAGGATTCGCGTGCAGCACCTGGAGGCCGAACGCGGCGACGATCACGCCGACCAGGATGCTGATGGTGGCCTCGAAGCGCCGGAACCCCAGCGCCTGCAGCGCCAGGATCGCAAATGCGATCACGCCGGTGATGAGCCCGGCGGTAAAGAGCGGGAGACCGAAGACGAGGTTCAGCCCGAGCGCGGCGCCGACGAACTCGGCCAGATCGGTGGCCATCGCGATCAGTTCGGCCTGCAGCCACAGCGAACACGACCAGCTGGGACGGGAACCGGTCGCGGCACACCTCCGGGAGGTTGCGACCGGTGGCGATGCCGAGTTTCGCGCTCATCGACTGGATCAGCATCGCCATCAGGTTCGCGCCAGCACGACCCACAACAGCATGTATCCGAACTGGGCTCCGCCGGCCATGTTGGTGGCGAAGTTGCCCGGGTCGATGTAGGCGACGGCGGCGATGAACGCGGGCCCGAGAAACGGCATCGCGCCACGCAGCCCGCGGCGCTCTCCCGCCAGCGATCGCTCGGCCGCCCGCAGGACGCGGGCCTCTCCAGGGAGCGCATCCTCGGCGCCGATCACGTGCCGAACCGGCCGGTGGACGTCCGGCTCGACTCGCGCCGGCGGCCGGCTCTCCACTCCTTCGGTGCCGGCCGCATCCGGCGACCGATCACTCAGCAGCCGCGATAGCCGGCTCACGCCACCTCGATGCGCATCGAAGCCGCCAGCCGGCCGCCGATCGCGTGCGTGCGATCGCCGAAGCGGACCACCAACGGGCCATCGAACGGCTGCCGCTCGAGCACCTCGCAGCCGTCGCCGGGCGCGATGCCCAGGTCGGCGAGGTAGGACGAGCATCGCCGGGTCGGCGTCGGAAACTCGCACGAAGCGTCCGCAGGCGCCGGCGTGCCAGATCCGTCGAGCCGCTCGGTCGGTTGCTCGTCGAGCTCCAGC
Organism: uncultured Actinomycetes bacterium; assembly: GCA_963744065.1. Lineage (GTDB taxonomy): Bacteria > Actinomycetota > Thermoleophilia > Gaiellales > JAICJC01 > DASUHT01. Next base: position 99,595 of record CAVUSN010000019.1, read on the forward strand.
TCAGCCGATGGGATCGGGTCGCCATGCGGATCGCGAGCCGGATGGCCGAGCTTCTCGGCGATCCGCTGCTCGAGCTGCCGCGGACACGACGTGCTCCAGCACCTCCGCCTCGGCGTGCACACGGTCCCAGGGCATGCCCAGCTCCCGGACCAGGAAGGTCTCGAACAGCCGGTGGTGGCGGACGACCTCGAGCGCGACCCGCCGCCCCCGCGTCGGTCAGCCGCACGCCGTGGTAGCGGGTGTGCTCGACCAGGCCGGCATCGGCCAGCTTTCGCACCATCGCCGACGCCGACGCGGCCGACACGTCGAGCCGCTCCGCCAGCGCGTTCGTGGTCACACTTTCGCCGCGTGCGCGACTCCAAAGCGTAGATGCCCTTCACATAATCCTGTGAGGCTGGAGAGATTGACTCAAGGGTCGTCATAGATCCAACTCTAGCCACGCCTAAATCCGGCGTCAAGCGCCTCCCGGGCCGCCCAACGTAGACGGCTCGGCGCTCAGACCGCGTCTTTGCCCCGGCCGGCCAGCGGCCGCAGGTTCCAGCGGCGGCTGGACAGGTGCGCGATCCGGAGTCGGGGATTCAAGGCGTCCTCGATGCCGCGACCAACCAGGAAACAGGCCATGATCAGGATCGAGATGATGATCCCGTCGGGGATGATCGCCCACCATGCCCCGGCGCTGACCGCGGCCCGCTCGAACGCGTTCTGGAGGATGGTGCCCCACGTCGTGGCCGACGGGTCTTCGAGTCCGAGGAAGGCAAGGGCGGTCTCGAGGTAGATGGCCGCCGCGATCGTCAGCACGGTGTTGGCGATCAGGAGCGGCCCGATCTGGGGCAGGATGTGGCGGACCACGACGCGCGTGTTGCTGGCCCCGGCTGCGCGGGCCCGCTTGATGTATACGCGTTCCTTGATGGTCATCACCTGGGCCCGGATCACGCGAGCCGTCGGCGCCCACTCGATGATCCCGATGACGATGATCACGTGCGTCAGGCTCGGTCCCCAGACGTCGGCGATGACCATGGCAAAGGCGAGGTCGGGGATGACCAGCAGGTAGTCGGTGATCCGCATCAGCGTGGTGTCCACCCATCCCGACACGTATCCGGTGACGAGGCCCACCCCGCCACCGATGACGATCGCCACGGCGGTCGCCGCGAAGCCGATGACGAGCGACGTGCGGCCGCCTTGGATGATCTCGCTGAGCAGGTCGATGCCGCCGTCGTCGCACCCCAGCCAGTGCTGAGAGGAGGGCCGCGCGAACACCCCGCACGTCTGCGCCGTCGGGGAGTAGGGCATGATCAGCGGGGCGAGCAGCGAGACGACGACGAAAATCAGGATCAGCACCAACCCGAAGCCGGCGGTCTTCTGGTCGCGCAGCAGCTCACGCAGGCGCCGGCCGTAGTCCAGGGGGCGTTCGCCGGTCAGCAGGTCGGGGTCGGGGATGATCGTGCTCATCGCTTGACCCGTGGGTCGAGCCGTGCGTAGGCCAGGTCGGCGACCAGGTTACACAGAGCGACCGACACCGCCAGCACCAGGAATCCGCCCTGGAGCATCGGGTAATCGCGCTGGTTGACGGCCTGCCACATCGTCCAGCCGATGCCGGGCCAGGTGAAGATGAACTCGATCAGGATGGCTCCGCCAACGATCCATCCGACCGAGATGGCGACGATCGTGACGATCGGCAGCAACGCGTTTCGGAAGGCGTGGCGGAGCAGGATCGTGCGGTTGGGGAGGCCCTTGGCCCTGGCTGTCAGGATGTAGTCCTCGCCGAGCGTCTCGAGCAGCGAGGAGCGCATGATCAGCGCGAACTCGCCGTACAGGGTCAGGCACAGCGTGAGCGCCGGCAGGATCATGTGGGTGCCGATGTCCTGGACTTTCGCGGCCAGGCTCTCGGGGCCGAACACGCCGGCCAGCGGGCTCTGCATGCCGCTGGCAGGCAGCGTGCCGGAGAACAGGATGAGCAGGATCAGGCCGAGGAACTGGGTCGGAAACGCGTAGAACGCGATCGCCAGGCTGGTGCTGGCGTGATCGACCGCGGATCCGCGTTTCCAGGCCGACAGCAGGCCGGCCAGGATGCCCAGCAGGATGGCCGCGACGGTGCCGATCGTGACCATCGGGATGGTGTTCTTGAGGGCTGTCCCCAGCTGCGAGGCGACCGGCTGCTGGTTGGCGTAGGAGACCCCCAGGTTGCCGTGGGCCAACTGCTGGAGGTAGATCAGGTACTGCTGCCATTTGGGCTTGTCGAGGCCGAACTCGACCGTCAGCGCATGGTGCAGTTGCGGCGTTGCGTTGGGGACGCGTGACAGGTCGGTGACCGCAGTTCCGGGCAGAACCCGGAACAGGAAGAAGTTCACGGTGATTGCGATGAAGACCGTCAACACCGCGAAGCCGGTCCGCCGCAGGACGTAGTCCAGGCCGGTCATCGGCCAACCCTAGCGCACCAGAGTTGCGCTCTCAAGCCTCAGCGCAAATCTGGTTGCATAGCGTCGGAAAGCTCGCTAGACTGGCCCGCCAACCCCTATGGAGGCGACGACCATGAGGCGTGGAGCGAGGGTCCGATGGGCGGTGGCGGCCAGCCTGTGTGTGGCGGCGGCGGCGAGCCTCCTGCTGACGGCGTGCGGAGGCAGTACGAGCGGTGGTGGCGGCGGCGGGTCGTCCCCCAAGTACCTGATCATCGGCACCAACGGCGGCATCGATTCGCTGAACCCGTTCGTCGGGCTGAACCAGGACTCGTTCAATAGCTGGGAGCAGATCTACCCGCAACTCGTCCAGTACAACCCCAAGACGCTCGCCTTCGAGCCCGACTTCGCCACCTCCTGGTCGTCGTCCGACGGCGGCCTCACGTGGACGTTCCACACGGTCGCCAACGCCAAGTGGTCGGACGGCACGCCGCTGACCGCCAAGGACGTTGCCTGGACATACAACACGATCATGAAGTTCCAGGCCGGCCCGACAGCGGCGCTGGCAGGCACGGTCCACCAGGTCTCGAGCGTTGTCGCCCAGGGAGCCAACACGGTCGTCATCAACTACAAGAAGCCGGTCGCGAACGTGCTCTCCAACCTTCAGCAGGTGCCGATCCTGCCCGAGCACGTGTGGGGTCAGTACGCGGCCGGCAACGGCAAGGGCATGAAGACCTACGCCAACACGCCGGCGTCGGGTCACCCGCTCGTTTCGGGTGGCCCGTTCGAGCTGATCAAGTACGTCTTGAACCAGACTGCAGCGTTCAGGGCCAATCCGAACTGGTACGGGCCCAAGCCCAAGATCCAGGGCTTCGTGCTGCAGGTCTTCTCCAATGACGACGCCATGGTGTCGGCCTTGAAGACAGGTCAGGTGGATGCGGTCGAGGAGGTGCCGGTGACCGCTGTGTCGGCGGTCAAGTCCGCGGGAATGCACTTCTACGTCGGCCCCAGCTTCACCTGGCGCGACCTGATCGTCAACCCAAACCCCGCCAAGACCACGCACCGAGAACTCCTCAACCCGCTCGTCCGCAAGGCGTTCGAGTATGCGGTTGACCGCAAGACGATCGTCGACACCGCCTGGCTGGGGTATGCAACGCCCGGCAGCGTCGACGTCCCTCCGGCGGACGGGACCTGGCATGACGCCCAGATCAAGGCGTTGCCGTACAGCATCGCTCAAGCGAACAAGTTGCTGGATCAGGCCGGGTACAAGATGGGCGCGGGCGGCGTGCGCGTGGCCGACGGGCATCCCATGAGCTATCAGGTCATCTTCTCGACCGATCAGAACGGCCCCGGTGACCGCGTGTTCCAGATCATCAAGGCCGACTTCGCCAAGATCGGGGTGCGCCTCAGCCAGCGCGTGCTCGACCCCTCAGCCACCTTCACTGCGATCACCGCAAACAAGTACCGCAACTTCGATCTGGCCATGTGGTACTGGGTGCCGATCGTTGACCCCGACTTCATGATGTCCGCCTACACCTGCGCCCAGTACGACGCGTGGAACGACAGCGGTTACTGCAACCGCACATACGACAACCTGTATGCCGAGCAGGCGGTGACGCTCAATCAGAACGCGCGTAAGGCCATCATCTACCGGATGGAGAAGATGGTCTACGACTCGCGATCCGAGATCGTGCTCGTGAACAACGACACGATTGACGCCTGGAGCCCGCAGTGGACCGGATTCATCGAGTCTCCCCAAGGCTTCTTCACCCAACTCTCCAAGGCTTCGCTGGAGAGCGTCCATCCAACCTGACCGCGTAGATATCGCCCGCGACTCGGCGGATCACCTCGGCAGCGCACTGGTTGCCGAGTACCTGGCCCGGACACCGGCGTCAGGCCGGCTGCACGCGCGACTGGCGGCGGCGTACCCGTCGGGAGAGACGCGTGCAGTCACCCACCATCCGCCCTATCCGCTGGGGGTGTCGGCGGCCGCGGGCGGCCGCTTCGTCGACTGCGACGGCCACGAGTACCTGGATCTGGCCAACAACATGGCGTCTCTGGTGCACGGGCATGCCTACCCACCGGTGGTGGCAGCGGTGGAGGCGACGCTGCGGTCTATCGGCAGCGCACCCGGGTTGGGGCACGAGCCGCTGGCCCGCTTCGGCGATCTGGTGACCGCCCGCTACCCCGCGTTCGAGCGGGTTCGGCTGACCAACTCCGGCACCGAGGCGGCGATGCTGGCACTGCGCCTGGCCCGTCGCGCAACGTCTCGAACGCAGGTCGTGCTGATGGATGGCGGCTACCACGGGATGGCGGCCGAGTTCACCGACGACAGCCCATCCGTCACCCGCATCGCCTACAACGACGCCGCCGCGGCGAAAGCCGCCATCGACAGCTCCACCGCCGCAGTGTTCGTGGAGCCGTTCCTCGGCCATGCCGGCGTCATCCCGGCCAGCCGCAGCTTCCTGCACACGATCGAGCAGGCCAGCCGGGCCAGCGGGGCGCTCTTCATCCTCGACGAGACGCAGTCGCTGCGCGACCACCATGACGCCCACCACGGCGCGCTGGGCCTCGACCCGGATCTGGTGATCATGGGCAAGAGCATCGGCGGCGGCTTCCCGCTGGGCGTGCTCGGCGGCCGCGAGGCGATTCTCAGGCTGGCGGCTGCCACCACCGAGGGCGGCGCCAAGCACTCCGGCACCTTCAACGGCAACCCGGTCAGCGCCGCGGCCGGCTGCGTGGCCCTGGAGGCGCTGACCAGCGAGCGGATCGCCGAGCTGAACCGCAGCGGGCAGTGGCTGGCAAACGAGCTCGAGGCGGCCGGATCTCAGCTCGGCATCCCGCTGACGGTGACCCGCTCGGGCTCGACCATGTGCGTGCACTTCAGCGCCCGGGAGCCGGTCAACGCCGCCCAGGCGCGGCCGGACGAGACCTTCGCACGCTGGTTCCAGCTGGCCGCCCTGCTCGAGGGCGTGGCCGTGATCAAGGGCGGCCGCCTGAACCTGTCCACGGTCCTGTCGGAGGCCGATCTGGACGAGGCTCGCGCAGCCCTCTCACGCAGCCTGGCACGGTTGACGGAGCTGTGGACTGAATGAGCGCTGCCCGGCCCGTCAAACCACCCGCCACCTCCGACATTGGCCCACCGGAGACGTACGCCGAGCTGCGGACACGCCTGCAGGAACCACTCCCCAGCATGTCCAAAGGCCGCGGTCGGATCGCGCGGCTGATCCTGATTGACCCGGAAGGGTGCGCCTTTCGGACGATCAGCGAGACCGCGCACGCGGCTGATGTGCACGAGTCGACCGTCGTTCGGTTCGCGACCGCCTTGGGCCTTGACGGCTACCCCGGCCTGGTGGAGCTGTGCCGCCAGCACCTGACCGATCAGGCCCGCCTGCTGCGCCGCTTCGAGGAGGCCGAGCATCAGGCCACGGCCGGCGGATTGCTGGCCGCCGTTGCCGAATCGGACGAGCGCAACCTCGCCCGCACGTACGCCCAGATCGACGCGGAAGACTGGGAGCGGTCGATCGCGTTGCTCACAATCGCGCCCTCGATCCACGTCATCGGTCTTCGCAAGTGCTACTCCGTTGCCTACCTGCTGACCTATCTGCTGCACCTCGTCCGCCGCAACGTCCACCAGCTCGATCCGGCCTCCGGCCTGCTCCCCGACCAGCTGCGCGACATGTCTCCCGGCGATGTCCTGGTCGCGATCTCGATCCACCGCTATACGGCCGACACCGTCCGTGCGCTGAACCTGGCCAGTGCACGCGGCGTCGCCACCATCGCGCTGACCGACAACCCTGCGTCGCCGCTGGCGGCCCAGGCGGACATCTCCTTCTACATCGAGACCAGCGGCGTCACGATTCTGCGATCGCTGACGGCCTTTGCCAGCCTCGTCCAGGCGCTGGCGACGGGTGTGGCCGTGAACTCGGGTCGGCGCAGTCGCTCGGAGCTGCTCGACGACGAGGAGCTGAACGAGGCCTTCGCGACCTTCATTGACGGAGTTCCCGATGACCGAGCGTGACGACGACCTGCCGGTCGATCGCCGCCCTCCTGCCCAGGTGGTCGAGACCGCGATCGGCGACATCCCCTGGATCGTCGCCCAAGGGGAGCGGCTGGCGACCTTCCACGCGCTCGGCCGGCACGCCGCCGATCGGATCGCTGCCACGCTGGCCGAGCTCCCGGAACTGGCCCGGCTGCGGGCTCTCAAGACCGGCTCGGATCACCTGGCAGGGGTGCTGGAGGCCAGCCGGGAGGGACATCCGGACGCCTGGGAAGAGCTGGCCGCGCTGGCCTCCGGCGCTGGCGTGGACGCCGAGGATCTGGCATTGCTCTCGCTGCGCGGCGACGTCGGCGTTCCCGGCGGCGATGAGTGCAGTGACCTGGCCTGGTCGGACGGCCAGCGGGCGGTGCTCGGCCACAACGAGGACGGCAGCCACGTGCTGGATGGACGCTGCGCGATCCTCACGCTGCTGATCCAGGGGGCGCCGGCCGTCGTCACCTGGTGGTACCCCGGCTTCCTGCCCGGCAACACGTTCACGATCAACGGGTCGGGGCTGGCCTTCGGCGTGGACGCGATCCCGATCCCAGCGCCACCGCGGCTGCCCGCGCGGGCGTTCGTCGCTCGTGGCCTGCAACACGCCGCCGGTCTGGATGAGGCGGTCACCTACCTCTCGGACCACCCCACGGCCGGCGGGTTCGCGTTCGTGCTCGGCCAGCTGGGAAGCCCGCGGTTGATCACGGTCGAGCATGCCGCAGGCCTGTCGCATGCATCGGAGACGGGGGGTCTCCCCGCCACCGTGTGGCACACAAACCATCTGCGCAGCCTGCCCAATCGGCTCGACCGGCCTTCGGAGGGCAGCATGCGGCGTGGAGACACGCTTGCCGCTGTGTCCCTGCCTGCCCCGGCCGGCGTGGACGCCATCAAGCAGGTGCTGACCGCGCCGCCGCCTGCGGGCGTCCGTGCGTCGGGCGATGGCCGCACGCTGTGCACCCTGATCGTCGACCTGATCGCTCGGGAGCTGACGATGGTGCCCTCAAACGGCGGCGAACAGACCGTTCAGATCGACCGTCTGCTGGCTGGATGAGCGGTTCCACGCCATCGAACCGCACGCTGGCGCTCGCCGCCAGCGGCCAACAGCCGGAGCTTGGCTTCCCGCGGGCGGAGTACCGGCATCGGCTCGAGCGGATCCGGGCGGCGATGCGGGAGGCCCGGATCGACACGCTCTACCTGTCCGCTCCGGAGAGCATCTGTTATGTGAGCGGCCACCAGGCCAGCTGGTACCAGGGCCAGGCGGCCTCCGACTGGCATCCCGGCAGCGGCATCGCGATCTCGTGCGAGGGCGACCAGTTCATCCAGTTCGAAGACGAGGACGAGGGCATCCTCAGCCGCTTTACCAGCGTCGGATCCGATATCCGCCTGCGCGGGCACGACGACGATGCGCTGGACTGGGCGGACTTCGTGTGCTCCGAGCTGGCGGCGGCGGGCTGGCTCAAGGGCACGGTCGGACTCGAGTTCTTGAGCTCGCGCCCCAACCGTGGCTACAGCGAGCGGTTCCAGGGGGTGCTCGAGCAGCACGGGGCGACGGTCGTCGATGGAACACAGGTCGTCCGTGGGGTGCGACGGCTGAAGTCACCGGCCGAGCTGGAATGCATCCGCCGCGCCCAGGCCATCGCAGATGTGGGAATGCGCAGGGCCATGGAGGTGATCCGGCCGGGCGTGACCGAGCTGGAAGCGTCGGCCGAGATCCTGGCCGCGATGGCGCGGGTCGGCGGCGAGATCCCCGGCGTGCCACCCGCCGTCGTCTCGGGCGAACGCAGCCCGTGCGTCCACGCCCTGGCCAGCCGGCGGATCATGCGGGATGGCGATCTGGTCAACGTCGACCTAAACGGCGTCTTTCACCGCTACCACGCGGCCCTGGCCAGGCCGCTCGTGCTGGGTGAGCCGACCAAGGTGGTTGCGGACTACGCCGACAAGGTGGCGGGCGGCGTTCGCCTGTTCGGTGAGCTGCTGCGCCCGGGGTTGCCGGTGCACGAGCTGCTCTCGGCGCTCGAGGACTACTACCAGCAGGCCGGAATCTGGGGCGACCAGTGGTGGATCGGCGGCTACGAGTTGGGGATTGCGTTCCCGCCCGACACGGTCGGCGAGTTCTATTACGAGTTCGAACGGGACGCCAGCGACAAGCGGTTCGATCCAGGTCTCGTGTGCAACTTCGAATCGAACTTCTACCTCCCCGGCGGCACAGGCCTCTTGATCATGACGACGACGCTGGAGGCCACCGAGACCACTGCGGGCTTCCTCTCGCAGATACCGCCAGGGCTCACGGTCATTACATAGAATGATTCTCATTCTGGTAGAGTGCGCCGCTGGTTGAGCGGTGCGCGGCGTCTACCAGACGAGGGACGATGTATCGATGTCGGTTCGGGTTGGTGGCCTTGGCTGTCATGCTGGCGGTCGCCTCGGGCTGCAATGGCTCGGGTCCGGCTGCTGGGCCCGGCGGGTCGGGGAAGCTGGACGTGGTGGCGGCGGAGAACTTCTGGGGCAGCATCGCCCAGCAGGTGGGCGGCGATCGCGTGCAGGTCACGAGCATCATCGACAACCCGGCCACCGATCCCCATTCGTATGAGCCGACGGCGGCGGATGCTCGAACGGTGGCCTCCTCGCAGATGGCGATTGTGAACGGCGTCGGCTACGACGGATGGGCATCGCAGCTCCTGGCCGCCAGCCCCGACAGCAGCCGGGTGGTGCTGAACGTCGGCAGCCTGGTCGGCGTGCCGACGGACGGGAACCCGCATCGCTGGTACTTCCCGTCCGACGTGTACGCGGTGGTGGCACAGATCACACGCGACTATCAGCGGCTCGATCCCGCCCACGCCGCCTACTACACGGCCCAGAAGCACCACTTTGAGACGGTCGCCTTGGCCGAGTACAACCACCTGCGCACGCAGATCCGAAGCAGGTACGCCAGCGTCCCGGTCGGCTACAGCGAGAGCATCTTCCAGGGCCTGGGGCAGAGCCTCGGCCTCCGGCTCCTGACGCCGTACTCGTTTGCCAAGGCGATCGCCGAGGGCACCGACCCGACACCGCAGGACGTGGCCACGGTCGACCGACAGCTGACCCAGCACCTGATCAAGGTGTGGGTCTTCAACAGCCAGAACTCGACGCCCGACGTCGCCCGGCTGACCGCCCTCGCGCACCGAAACGGCATCCCGGTGACGACCATCACCGAGACGCTGTCCCCGGCCGGCGCGAGCTTCCAGCAGTGGCAGGTGGCCGAGCTGCGATCGCTGGCCGCAGCCCTGGCCAGGGCCACCGGCCGGTGAACGAGACCGGTCACGCCGTCGCCTTCGACCGAGCCGGCGTGGACGTCGGCGGCGGCCCGATCTGGGGCGACGTCACGGTGGGCATCGGCCGCGGCCAGTTCGTGGCCATCCTCGGCCCAAACGGCGCCGGCAAGACGACGATGCTGAAGGTGATCCTGGGAGGCCTGCGGGTCACCTCTGGCAGCGTCTCCGTGCTGGGCCAGGCACCCGGCGCTGCGAACACCCGGATCGGGTATCTGCCGCAGCGGCGAAGCTTCGATGCTTCGACCCGGATCCGCGGCGTCGACCTCGTCCGCCTGGGCCTGGACGGCGCCCGCTGGGGCGTGCCGCTGCCGCTACCGCGCTCGCTGCAGGGCGCCGGCCGCCGCGAGGCGACAGCACGGGTGGACGAGGTGATCAGGCTGGTTGGAGCCGAGGCCTATGCCACCCGACCGATCGGCGAGCTCTCGGGCGGCGAGCAGCAGCGCCTGCTGATCGCCCAGGCGCTCGTCCGCGACCCCGAGCTGCTGCTGCTGGACGAGCCGCTGGACAGCCTCGACCTGTCCAACCAGGGAGCCGTCGCGGCGCTCATCCAGCGCGTGTGCCGGGAGCGCGGCGTGGCGGTGCTGCTGGTCGCTCACGACGTCAACCCGATCCTCAGCTACCTGGACAGCGTTGTCTACCTGGCGGCCGGCCACGCGATCAGCGGCGCCCCCGCAGACGTGATCACCAGCGACACGCTGAGCGGCCTGTACGGCGCGCCGATCGAGGTGCTGCGCAGCTCCGACGGGCGGCTGGTGGTGGTCGGCCAGCCCGAGGCGCCATTCGTCCACGGCCATCGCCATGACCACTGAGGCATCGATCTTCCAGGGCCTGTCATGGAATCCGCTGACGGATCTGAACGGGCTTTTCGCCTACCACTTCATGGTCAACGCGCTGATCGCGGGGACGGTTGTCGCCATCTCCGCAAGCGCGATCGGCTGGTTCATGGTGATCCGCCGCCAGACCTTCTCGGGGCACACCCTGGCCGTGGTCGCCTTCCCCGGAGCTGCCGGCGCCATCCTGGTCGGCCTGCCCGCACTGGCCGGCTACTACGCCGCCTGCTTGGTGGGCGCCCTGGTGCTGGCACTGGTGTCGGCCTCCGACACCCGCGGCCTGTCCTCCGAGTCGGCTGCGATCGGCACGGTGCAGGCATTCGGGCTGGCGCTTGGCTTCCTGTTCGTGTCGCTCTACGGAGGCCTTCTGAGCGGATATGAATCGCTGCTGTTCGGGACGTTCCTGGGCATCACCGACCACCAGGTCATGATCCTGATCGCCGTCAGCGTGTGCGCGCTGGTGATCCTGGCGGCGATCGGCCGGCCGCTCTATTTCGCCTCGATCGACGGCACCGTCGCCGCCGCCAACGGCGTCCCGATCGCAGCCCTGTCGGTCGTCTACCTGCTGCTGCTCGGCCTGGCGGTGGCCGCCACCAGCCAGATCACCGGCGCGCTGCTCGTGTTCGCGCTGCTGGTCGCCCCGGCCGCCACCGCCCAGCAGTTGACGGCCCGCCCGGCCAGGGGCCTGGCGCTGACACTTGTGATCGGGCTGGCCGTGACCTGGTCGGGCCTGGCCCTGGCCTATTACTCGATCTACCCGGTCGGCTTCTACGTCACCTCACTGGCCTTCGCCGCATACCTGCTGGCCCGCGGCGCCCGCGCCGCCGGGGCGGTGGCGGGCTGATGCTCCACCAGCAGTTCATGCAAAACGCCTTCCTGGCAGGGACGCTGATCGCGCTTGCCTGCGGGCTGGTCGGCTACGCCGTCGTCCTGCGAAGCCAGGTGTTCGCCGGCGATGCGCTCAGCCATGTCGCCTTCACCGGCGCGCTGGCAGCCGCCGCGATCGGCGTCGACATCCGCCTGGGCCTGTTCGCCGCCACCGTCGTGGTCGCCCTCGGCATGGCGGCGATCGGCGAGCGCGCCCGCGCCGACGACGTCGTCATCGGCACCGTGTTCGCCTGGATCCTCGGACTGGGCGTGCTCTTCTTGACCATCTTCACCACCCAATCCAGCGGTGCCAACGGTACGGCCGCTGTGCGCGCCCTGTTCGGATCGATCCTCGGCCTCACCCGCGGCGACGCCTGGCTGGCCGCCGCCATCGGCCTGGCCGTCGCCATCGCCATGCTGGCCGTCGCCCGACCGCTCATCTTCGCCAGCCTCGATCCCGACGTGGCAGCCGCCCGCGGCATCCCCACCCGCCTGCTCGGTCTCGGATTCCTGGCCCTGGTCGGGGTGTGCGCCGCCGAGGCCACCCAGGCCGTCGGCGCGCTGCTGCTGCTCGGACTGCTGGCCGCCCCCGCCGGCGCCGCCCACCGGCTCACCGCCAACCCCTACACCGGCCTGGCCGTGTCGGCGCTGCTGGCCGTCGCCGCCATGTGGATCGGCCTCACCCTGAGCTACCTGATCGCCTCGCTTCCACCCAGCACCGCCATCATCTGCACGGCCACCGGCTTCTATCTGCTGGCCGCGCTCACCCACCTGACCGCCGGCCGGCTCGACCCACTCCGCCGAACATGAGAACCCAGTATCATTCTCGTATGCCCGACGCGGCGTGGAAGAGGTACGCAACCGACACGCTCCAGCAGGCCGGGCACCTGCGCGGGGCGGCCCGGCTGGCCGTGATCGACGTGCTCGCCCAGCAGGACTGCTGCCTCACCACCCGCGACATCGCCGACACCCTGCGCGCCCAGGGCACCCCCACCGGCACCGCCAGCGTCTACCGCGCCGTTGAGGTGCTGCACCAGCTCGGCCTGATCCAGCGGCTCGACGTCGGCGACGGCACCGCCCGCTACGAGCCCACCCACCCAAGCGGCCACCACCACCATCACCTGCTGTGTGACCACTGCGGGCGCGTCACCGCATTCGAAGACGACCAGCTGGAACGGGCGATCTCCGCCCTGGCCAAACGCGTCGACCACGCCATCGACGCCCATGACGTGCTCCTGCGCGGCACCTGCCCAACCTGCCGCCGCGCGGAGTAAGAAGCGCCGCGAGGCATTCTGTTAGAGCTTCTCCATGCTCCAGCCCTCGTACGCACTGCTGTGCGGCATCCAGGGCGCGCTCGTGATGACACCGTCGCGGCGCAGCCCCGTCATCTCGCAGCGTGCGCTCGGACTGGCGGTGCCAGCGGCCGCCATGCTGGTTGGCGTCGGCGCCATCCAGCTGCTCAGCAACGGCGCGCAGTGGCTGGCATGGCTGGCGGCGATCGCCACACCACTGCTGGCCGCCGCGGCAGGCTGGTCGCTCAACTGGCCAGGGCCACTCGGGATGGTGGCGGCCATCGCCGCCGTCCCCCTCTATCTGATCGCATGGCAAGCTCGCGGGGACGCCGGCGAGCTTGCCCGCGCACTGCTGGTGGCCGGCGCATGCCTGACCCTGGCGGCGTGGCTCGCCGCCGTTGCCGATGCCGACAGCCTCGCGGTCGGACTGGTCATCCTGGTGGCCATCGACGCCTACCTGGTGTGGGGCGCGCACCAGGTCGCGCCGGCCGCAAGCGCGCTGCACCGGGCCGGCCTGCCGTCGGTGGGCATCGCGGGCCTGCCCAGCCGGCCGCTGCCGCCACTCCAGGACGTCACCCTGGGCGCGTCCATGATGGGCTGGCTCGACCTGTTTGCCCCCGCCGTGCTCGGGATGCTCGTATTCCGGCGCCCACACCCGCGGGCGCCCGTGGCCGCGACCGTCACCATCAGCGCACTGGCCTGGGGGCTGCTGCTGCTCGTGACCACGCCGATCCCGGCCACCGTCCCGGTCATCGCCGGCCTCGCCGTGCTCTACCGGGACAGGTGGAGGCTCGGCGCAGCACCGCCGCTATAGGCTTGTGGCCGTGACCCTCGAGCAGGCGACCACGACCGGGTACCCGGCGCGGTTTCCGGCCTCGGCCGAGCTGATGCGGCGGGCGGCCGAGGTGATGCCGGGCGGGAATACGCGCACGACCGCCCACTACGCACCGTTCCCGCTGGCGGTCGAGCGCGCGGACGGCCCGTTTCTGTGGGATCTCGACGGCAACCGGCTGATCGACCTGCTGGTCAACTACACCAGCCTCGTCCACGGCCATCGCTTCCCGCCCGTCCTGCGCGCCGTCGAGGCTGCGCTCGAGCGGGGCAGCGCCTGGCCGGCCGCCAGCGGGCCGCAGGTCGAGCTGGCCGCCGCGCTGTGCGACAGGGTCGCCTCGATCGAGCGGGTGCGGTTCTGCAACTCCGGCACCGAGGCTGGCCTGCTGGCCGTGCGGATCGCCCGCCGCGCCACCGGCCGCCGGCTGCTCTTGAAGGCAACCGAGGGCTACCACGGCTCCTATGACGATCTGGACGCGGGGCCTGAGACGCTGCAGGCGGCGTACGGCGATGTCGATGGCTTCACCCACGAGATCGCGGAGCGCGGCGATGAGCTGGCCGCCGTGGTGCTGGAGCCGGTGCTGGCCTCGGGCGGCGTCATCCAGCCTCCGCCCGGCTTCCTGGATTCGGTGGCGTCGGCGGCCCGGTCGGCCGGGGCGCTGTTTGTGCTGGACGAGGTGGTGACGCTGCGGCTGGGGGTGGGCGGCGCGCAGGCGGCGGCAGGGGTCACGCCCGACCTGACCATGATGGGCAAGCTGATCGGAGGCGGGTTCCCGGTCGGCGCGGTCGGCGGCCGGGCCGAGCTGATGGCGCATCTCGATCCCCGCCGGCCGGACGCCCTCCAGCACTCCGGGACATTCAACGGCAACCTGGTCACCTGCGCCGCCGGCGCAGCCGCGGTGGAGGCGCTGACCGCCGAGGCGATCGCGCGGATGGGCGAGCAGGGCGCGCGGCTGGCCGCCGCCCTGACCGAGTCCGCTCAGCGGCGCGGCCTTCCGGTCACGGTCACCGTGTGCGGCTCGCTGCTGAACCTGCACGCTGACGACGCGACGCTGAGCGCGCTTCACCTGCTGGCGCTCGCGAACGGCCTTTTCATCGCGCCGCGGGGCATGATCGCGCTCTCGACCGTGATCGACGTGCCCTTGCTGGACGAGATCTGCCAGCGCTTCGACGCCGTGCTGGACGCGCTCGCCGACCTCGCATGAGCGAGGCGGCCTGGCGGCTGTCCGCCGTCGAGCTGCGCCGGCGCTACCTGGCCCGCGAACTCTCGCCGGTCGAGGTGCTGGCGTCGGTCAGCGAGCGGGCGGAGCAGCTCGACCCGATGCTGCACGTCTTCATCACGCGCACGCCCGAGCGCGCGCTGCGCGAGGCCAAGGAGGCCGAGGCCGCCTACCGGCGCGGGCGACACTCAGCCGCCGCTGCTGGGCGTGCCGGTGACGATCAAGGACCTGACCTGGACGCGGGGCGTGCGCACCACCTCGGGCTCGCTTATGCACGCCGAGTTCGTGCCGACGGAGGACGCGCCGGTGGCCGAGCGGCTGCGCGCGGCCGGCGCGGTCATGCTGGGCAAGACCAGCGTGCCCGAGTACGGGTGGAAGGCGGAGACGACCAACCGGCTGATCGGGTCAACACACAACCCGTGGAGGCTGGGAGCGACGGCCGGCGGGTCCAGCGGCGGAGCGGCGGCAGGGGTCGCCGCCGGCATCGGGCCGATCGCGCAGGGCTCTGACGGCGCAGGGTCGATCCGCATCCCGGCCGCCTTCTGCGGCGTGTTCGGCCTAAAGCCGACCTTCGGGACGGTGCCGATCTGGCCGCCGTCCACCACCGACCGGCTGTCGCACGTCGGGCCGATCACCCGCAGCGTGGCAGACGCCGCCCTGATGATGGGTGTGATGGCCGGCCCCGACCCGCGCGATCTGCACTCGCAGGGGCGGGCGATCCAGGACTTCGGGTCCGGACTGGAGTCCGGAATCGAGGGGGTCGAGATCGTCTGGAGTCCAGACCTGGGTTATGTGGACGTCGACCCCGAGATCGCCGCCAGTTTGCAGGATGCGGTGCGCGTGCTCGAGCGCTGCGGCGCGGTCGTCCGCACCGCCGCCGAGGGGATCGCGGATCCCTGGCCGATCATCCATGCGATGTGGGCCAGCGCCGAGGCGGCCGAGTACCCGGAGGGGCTCGACGACGAGCTGCGCGCGCACCTGGATCCCGGCCGGGTGCCGGTGATCGAATCGGGATACGCGATCAGCGGCGGCGAACTCACTGCGGCCGTGATGGCCGGCCATGCCCACTTCCGCGCGGTCGAGGCGCTGCTCGGCTCGGCCGACCTGCTGGTCACCCCGACCGTGCCGGTGGCGGCATTCCCGGTCGGCCACGACTCGCCCGTACGCGACGGAGGCCCGACCAGCTATCTGGGCTGGAGCGGCTTCACCTACCCGTTCAACCTGTCAGGGCATCCGGCCGCGACCGTCCCCTGCGGCTTCACCGCCGGCGGCCTTCCGATCGGCCTGCAGATCGTCGGCCGCTGGGGGCGCGACGACCTGGTGCTGCGCGCCGCGGCCGCCTTCGAGCGCGCCCAGCCGTGGCTCCCGGGACTGCTCGCGCTCGCCCCCGGAGCATGATGGCCGGGCGTGCCGGGTCATGGCGGCTGGCGCCGCTCGGCGGCTTCGGCCAGCAGTCGGACGCGGTTGACCTCGGCTCAAAGATGGCGACGCAGGCTCGCCCCACCACCGCGATCTTAGGTCGATGTCACACCAGCGCCCGCCCGCGGCGTAAGGGGGTGAAACGATCCGGGGATTGGAGCACGCGTGAGATCTGATGCCGAGTTGATCGTGGCCTCGCGCCGCGATCCGCACGCCTTCCGAGAGTTCTACGACCGCTGGGCGGACACGCTGTTTGCGTACTTCTACCGGCGCGTGAGCGACGCCGAGGTGGCGGCCGATCTGCTGGCCGAGACGTTTGCGGCGGCGTGGCTCGCGCGCAGCCGGTTCCGCGACATCGGCAAACCGGGTGGCGCCTGGCTGTACGGGATCGCCCGCCGGGAGCTGTCGCGCTACTTCCGCCGCCAGCGGGTCGAACTGCGGGCCGTGCGCCGGCTGGGGATCGAGATCCCGGTGCTCGACCGCGAGTCGCTGGCTGCGATCGAGGCGGTCGACGCCGCGAACGGTGAGAGCGCGCGGCTGACGGATGCCATGGGCCAGCTGTCCGTGAGCGAGCGGGATGCGGTGCACCTGCGGGTGGTCGGCGAGCTCGACTACAGCGAGATCGCGGCCCGCTTGCGATGCAGCGAGCAGGCCGCCCGAGCCCGCGTGCATCGCGGCCTGGCGCACCTGAGCGAACTGATGGAGGCACACTGATGAGTGACATCCCATACGTCAACCAGCTGGGAGACGCGATCGAGGCCGCGATCGCCCGCGAGCAGCCGGCCGGACGACGGCAGCTGCCCCGCATCGGTGGCCTGCGCGGTCGCCGCGGCGCAGCCGTCATGCTGGCCGTGCTCGCGATCGGGGGCGCCGCCGCCGCACTCGCGCACACCCTGCAGAACTCGACGGCGCTGGTGACGGGCGGGATCGCCTGTTATCCCGGCACCGGAACCGATGCGTCTGCGTACTACAACGTCGAGGCGGACGGACGCTCCCCGCAGGCGGCGTGCGCGCGCGTCTTCCGCACGGACGGGCCGGTCGCGCTCGGCCAGCCCGGCGTCAAGCTGGTGGCCTGCGCTGACCCGCACGGCTTCGTGGCCGTGTTCCGGGCCAGCGGCGCAGCGGATCAGTGCCGATCAGAACGGATGTCGCCACTGCACGCCCGCTCATACGCGGCGGCCCAGGCACACGTCGACCGGCTGGTGGCGGCGCTCACCGTGATCGGCACCAGCCGGCCCTGCATCCCGCCGGCGACGCTGGTCGGCGACGTCCAACACGCGCTTGACCGGCTCGGCTGGAGCGGCTGGCATGCGCAGATCCGGCACAACCTGGGCGAGGGCGGATGTGGCCTTTATGAAGGCACCGGCAGCTCGTTCTCCGACCCAACGGCATCGCTGGACGCGGCCCACCACGTGGTGTGGGTCGTGCCCGGCCCGATCCCGGCGCTGATCAGGCTGACCGGGCCGGCCGACCTCAAGCTGCTACGGGCCAGCGGCCGCACCTGCTTCACGCCGGCCAGCGCCCGCGCGATCGTGCGGGACACGCTGGGATCCGCCGACGCGACGATCAGGTTCGCGCTCACCCAGGAGCCGGCCGGAGTCGAGGTCGCCTATGCACAGCACGCCTATGACCGCGGCTGCACCATCATCTCCTCTGTTACCGCGGCGCCGTTTGGGCGGACGATCGACGTCTGGCTGAACGCCAAGTCCGCCCCTCCCGCACCGGGAGGGACGAGCGGCCTCTCGCCGAGTCAGTTCAGCCCGCCACGCCGGGCATGACGCGGGACTGGATGAGTGACGTCAGGCGCCGTCGTACTCGTCGTGGCGGCGGAAGAAGTTGAGCGGATCGCCCTCGGCGCGGCCTTCGTTTCGCCCGCCGGGGGCTCGGTCGAGCCACTGATACATGCCCCACAGCCCGTCCAGGCCGCGCGAGTACGCGGAGTAGGTGTGGTAGACGACGCCGTCGGAGAGCGCGAACGCGCTCATCCCCGGCCGCTCGCGCGTATATGTGGGCCAGTCCGTCCCGGTGGTGGCCGCCCACTCGGCGAACGGCCCCTCGGTGGGCGCCTCGGCAGGCGGTTGCGGCTTCACCTCGCGGAAGTTGTATTCGAAGCCCGAGGCCTGCTGCTGCTCGGTCTGGGAGACGTTGAAGTCGAAGTTGAAGTCGCTGTCGTTCGACGACGCCCACGGGAAGCTCCAGCCCATCCGCTGACTGTAGGCCTGCAGCTTTTCGAGCGGCGCCCGGGACACAGCCCACAGCATGACGTCGTGGTGTGCCAGGTGGATCGCAAAGCCGTTGAAGCCGTCGGCGATCGCCGAGCATGACAGGCAGCCGGCGGTGTAGTCGGGCCCGAACATGAAGTGGTAGACGAGCAGCTGCGAGCGTCCACGGAAGAGGTCGGCCAGAGACGCGCTGCCCTCGTCCGTGTCGAAGCTGTACTGCTTATCCAGCCTGACCCACGGCAGCTGCTGCCGCTGGCGCGCGAGCTCGTCGCCGCGGTTGGTGTGCTCCTTCTCGGCCGCCAGCAGCTCGATGCGATCGGCCAGCCACTGCTCGCGTGTTCCGGTTCGGTGAGTTGACATTGGTGGTTCTCCTTTCTGCATACGCGGCGGGAGAGGTCGTACCTACATCTCGTCCTCGCGCTCGGTGCCCTCATTGAGGATCGCGAGGTACTCGTTGTAGGCGTAGATCTTGCCCCAGCTCCTGCCGGTGATCTCCCGCAGTATGCCGAGCTGCTCGAGGTGGCCGACCGCCTTGTACGCCGTCGGCTCGGACACACCGAGGGCGTGTGCGGCTGCCGGTGGGCGGACGAGAATCCGACGGATTGCGTAGTCGTGCAGTCGCAGAGGTGTGGATGCAGTGCGGCCAAGCTGGTGAATCCGAATGCGGTCGCGTTCGATCATCGCGACGATGTCACGGGTGGTCGCAGTTGCTCCTTCGGCTACTTCGGCGATTCCTTCCAGGAAGAACCGAAGCCATGCCTCCCACTCGCCGTGATACCGGATGCGCTGGAGATGGTCGTAGTACTCGCTCCGATTCCGCTTCAAGTAGAGGCTCAGGTACAGGAGTGGTTGTGAGAGCACTCGCTGCGAGCACAGCAGGAGGGTGATCAGAAGTCGGCCGACGCGGCCGTTGCCGTCGAGGAATGGGTGGATCGTCTCGAACTGGGCGTGTGCCAGCGCGGCCTTTATGAGGATGGGGGTGGTGACCGGCTCGTCATGGATGAACTTCTCCAGCAGACCGATCGCAGACTTGGCCTCGTGCGATGGCGGCGGGACGAAGGTGGCGTTCCCCGGTCGTGTCCCGCCGATCCAGTTTTGACTTCGTCGGAACTCGCCGGGGTCTCGCTCGCCGCCACGACCACCCTCGAGGAGCAGAGCATGGACTTCGCAGATCAGGCGATTACTGAGCGGGAACCCTTCCCCGAGTCGGGCAAGACCGTGGTTGAGTGCCTTGATGTAGTTGGCCGTCTCCTCGACGTCTCCACTGGGGACACCGGGGGCCACGTCCTGCTCGAAGAGCAGGAGGTCGGAGAGCGATGACTGAGTTCCCTCGATCTGGGACGAAAGGACTGCCTCCTTGCGGATGTAGGAGTAGAGGAACTGTCCCGGGTCCGGCAGGAGCAGGGTGATCCCGTCCAGCCGACCGAGCGCTTGGTTCCCTCGGTCGAGCAGGTCTTGAAGGTCAGCGTCGATGTCGAGCGGCGGATCCGGCGGCAAGGGGTTCGGATGGAATGCGTAATAGGGCTCTGGCCGAGCCTGTGCCAGAATGAACCGCCCAGCACGTTCGCTGGTCGTGCTCGGTGGGGCTTTTCGGGGTTCCGACGCCATGTCCAGCCGCCTTTAGAAGTCGTCTACGCTCCTAAAGCCTAACCTAGATTTCTTTAGAAGCGCCCAGGCCCTCGAAGGGACTCTTTAGTTCCTCCTCATCGGCTGGCCAGCGCCGTACACTCATCGCGTGGCGGCGTGTGCGAAATGTGGCCAGGAAAACCCGGACGGCTTCCGGTTCTGCGGGGCGTGCGGCGCTGCGCTGACGGCGGCCGCGGTCAGCGAGGAACGCAAGGTGGTGACGGTGCTTTTCGCCGACCTGGTCGGCTTCACCAGCCGCAGTGAGCGGATGGACGTGGAGGACGTGCGCGGCACCCTGGCCCCCTACCACGCCCTGCTGCGCGAGCAGCTGGAGCACTACGGAGGCACCGTCGAGAAGTTCATCGGCGACGCCGTGATGGCGCTGTTTGGCGCCCCCGTTGCCCATGAGGACGATCCCGAGCGGGCGGTGCGGGCGGCGCTTTCGATCAGAGCCGCCATAGCCCGGCTGAACGACGACGAACCCGGCCTGGATCTGCACGTCCGGGTGGGTGTGAACACCGGCGAGGCACTGGTGGTGCTGGGCGCTGACACCGGCCGAGGCGAGGGGATGGCGTCCGGCGACGTCGTCAACACGACCGCCCGGCTGCAGGCGGCCGCCCCGGTCGACGGCATCCTGGTCGGCGAGGGCACCTACCGGGCCACCGACCGCGCGATCACCTACCGCAGCGCCGAGCCGGTCGAGGCCAAGGGGAAGGCGCAGCCGGTGCCGGTGTGGGAGGCCGTGGAGGCGCGGGCACGGCTGGGTGTCGACGTCGTGCAGCGGCCGACAACGCCGCTGGTGGGGCGTGGCGAGCAGGTCGACCTGCTGCTGGATGCCCTTCGCCGCTGCCGATCGGAGCGGACGGTGCAGCTGGTCACGCTGGTGGGCGTGCCCGGAATCGGCAAGAGCCGGCTGGTGTGGGAGCTGATGCAGGCGGTCGAGGCGGATCCCGACTTCATCACCTGGCGCCAGGGGCGGTCGCTTCCCTACGGCGCCGGCGTCACCCACTGGGCGCTCGGTGAGATGGTAAAGGCGCAGGCCGGGATCCTCGACTCCGACACCGCGGACGAGGCCGAGCGCAAGCTGCACGCGACGGTGACGGACCTGATCGACGATCCGACCGAGGCGGCGTGGGTCGAAGAGCACGTCCGGGCACTGGCCGGATTGGACGCGCCGGGCGGTGGCGGCGGTGACCGGCATTCCGAAGCCTCGGCCGCATGGCGCCGGTTTCTGGAGGCGCTGGCCGATCAACATCCGCTGGTGCTGGTGTTCGAGGATCTGCACTGGGCTGATGACGCGCTGCTCGACTTCATCGACCAGCTGGCGGACTGGGCCCGCGATGTGCCGATGCTGGTCGTCTGCACGGCGCGTCCGGAGCTGCTCGACAGGCGTCATGGCTGGGGCGGCGGCAAGCGAAACGCGCTCACGGTGGCGCTGTCGCCGCTGGCCGACACCGACATCGCGCGGTTGATCAGCAGCCTGCTGGAGCAGGCGCTGCTGCCGGCCGAGACGCAGGCGATGCTGCTGGCAACCGCGGCGGGGAATCCGCTCTACGCCGAGGAGTACGTGCGCATGCTGATCGACCGCGGCCACCTGCAGCACGACCGCGGCCGGTGGCGATTGACGGCCGGCGCGGAGCTTCCCGTCCCGGAGTCGGTGCAGGGACTGATCGCCGCCCGGCTGGACGACCTGCCCGCCGACCAGAAGCGGCTGTTGCAGGACGCCGCGGTGCTGGGCAAGGTGGTCTGGCAGGGTGCGCTGGCCTCGATGAGCGGCGTCAGCCGATTCGAGCTGGAGACGCATCTTCACGCCCTCGAGCGGCGAGAGATGCTGCGCCGCGAGCGGCGATCGACCGTCGCGGGTGACACGGAGTACGCCTTCCGCCATGTGCTGATGCGCGATGTCGCATACGGCCAGATCCCTCGCGCGCAGCGAGCAGACAAGCACCAGCGGGCGGCGGTCTGGATCGAGTCGCTGTCGGTCGACCGGGGCAATGCCCCGGACATGCTCGCGCATCACTACTCGCGGGCGCTCGAGTACCGGCGCGACGCGGGGCAGCCGACCGAGGAGCTCGAGCTGCGCGCCCGGCTGGCGCTTCGCGACGCGGGCGATCGAGCGCGAGCGCTCAGCTCGCTGACGGCCGCCCAGCGGCATTACGCAGCAGCGCTGACGCTGTGGCCGAAGGATGACCCGAGCTGGCCGGACCTGGTGGTCACGACCGCCGACGCCGGTCTGGGGCAGTCCCGCGCGGATATGATCGAGGCGCTGGATCTGGCGCGCGACCGGTTGCTGGCTTCCGGAGACATCGCCAACGCCGCCATGGCCCAGATGCTGACCGGATTCCAGTACTGGAACGAGGCCCGCGGCGAGGAATCGATAGCAGCGTTCGCCGCCGCCGGCAGCATGATCGAGCAGGCGGAGCCATCCGCCACAGTGGCGCGTGTCTCCAGCCGGCTGGCGATCAACTCCATGTTGCGTGGCCAGTTCGAGGACACGATGGCGTTCAGTGCTCGGGCGCTTGCGATTGCCGACAAGCTCGGCCTCGCGGACATCCGCTACCACGTGCTGAACACCCGCGGCGTGGCTCGGGTAGCGCATCGGGGAGATCTCGGCGGGCTCGCCGACATGCAGACGAGCCTCGAGATCGCCGAGAGCATGAACGCCGTCGACGGGATGATCCGCGGCTGCAAGAACCTGGGCAGCACACTTTGGGAACTCGGCGACCTGGATCGTGCCGCCGAGCTGGAGCGGCGCGGGGTCGAGGTGGCGAGGCGCTTCGGCATCGACTTCCAACTCGTGTGGTTCGAGACCGAGCTGGCGACGATCGCGTATTCGAACGGCGAGTGGGACGCTGCGCAGGAGGGGTTCGCGCGCCTCGACCGGTGGGTGTCGCAGATCGGGCCGCACTACATGCAGGCCCCGGCGCAGGCCATTCGCGCGAAGATCCTGGCGGCTCGCGGTGAGTCCGGTGTGCAGTCCGATATCGACCGCGCGCTCGACTTCGGCCGCCGATCTCGCGAGCCACAGGTGCTGTTTCCGGCGCTGGCGGATGCCGCGGTGATCGTCGCGGCGAGCGGTGACGGCAGCGCCGACCGGCGGGTGGCGGAGCTTTTTGGCGAGCTGCTCGAGGCATACCCGGGACAGGTCCTCGCCAGTGGCTGGTCGACCGACTTCGCGCTTGCACTGGCACTGACCGACCAGCCGGATCGCTTCCATGAATTCGACGCGCAGGGCTCGTCGCGATGGCTGACCGCGGCCAGGCTGATTGCCGACGGCAGGCATGCCGCCGCCGCGGACGAGCTGGCCGAGATCGGCGCCAGGCCGGAGGAGGCGCTGGCCAGGCTGCTGGCGGCCCGGGCGAGCATCCGAGCGGGAAACCGAGCTCATGGCGAGGCCGAACTGCGGCGCGCCGTCGAGTTCTGGGCGGAAGTCGGAGCCAGCCGGTATGTGGAGCTGGCCGAGGGACTGATGGCGCAGACGGCCTGAGCGCGCGGATCTACGAGCGCGCGGTGCCGACGTAGCGGATGCACGACGCCTGGACATCGCCCGCGTCGATCCCCGCCTGCTCGTCCTGCTCGCTGACGCCGGCAAGCTCGGAGAAGAAAAATGGACCAGCCACGCACCCCACGCGGTCGAACCGCGCGTCCAGCCTGGTCAGGATCTCCCCCGCAGGGTGCAGGCCCGCCGCCTCCGCCCAGCCCCGCCAGTAGGTGTCCCACGGCTCGCCAGAGGCCGCCCACTCGTCCCGGCGCCGATCCAGCCAGCCGGGATCACGCGCGGGAGCCGTTGGAGCAAGCCGGGCAAAGCACCACTCTGCGCTGGCTTCGTCGAATCGCTCCCACGCCCACTCGACCACCACCACCAGGCCACCCGGTCGAAGCGAGGCTCGGATCCTGTCAGCGATCTGGTCGAGGTCAGCCACATGATGGAGTGACGTGCAGGCGACCACGACGTCGACAGGCCCCGGCAGCTCGTGGCTCTCGAACTCGATGCGATGGTACCCGGGCGCCTCCGGCGCGCGCGGATCGACGCCGATGGCGTCGTATCCGTCGGTTCGAAGCGCCGGAACGAACCCACCCAGCGGCCCGCAACCGATCTCCACCACCGTCGCTGGAACGGCTGGCAGCTGGTCGCGCACGAAAGGCCACATTGCGGCCAGCCAGCGCTCGTCAGGTGTAGTGCAAGGCATGAAGGCGTCGAGACGTTAACTACCCTATGCGGAGTGAGCGCGACTGTGACCCTCGAGCCGTGGGGCAGCGGCGACCTGCCGCTGCTCGAGCGGCTGATGGGCGACCCGCGCATGACCGAGCACCTGGGCGGCCCTGAGAGCCCGGCCAAGCTGCGCGAGCGTCAGAGCCGCTACGAGCGCCTCGAGGGCGCGGATCGCATGTTCAAGATCGTCGACGTACCGAGCGGCGGTGGCGTCGGATCACCCTAGCCAGTTCTTCGTCCAGAGGAAACGCTCAGCGCAGGCCCAGCTTCCGTTCAGGTGCGGCGCATAGGTTGATGGCAAACAGACGGCGCGAACGCCCTCTGCCCCCTCGATGAAAGGTGCATGGAATGAACAACTTCCTGGTGAGCATGATCAGCAGCCTCGTATCGGTGTACACGCTGCTCATCCTGGCGACGGTGATCTTCTCGTGGTTCCGGCCGGGCGCCGGCCGGTGGGCCGCGCTGCGCGGCTTCGTCGAGTCGCTGACCGAGCCCTACCTGCGCGTGTTCCGGCGGATCATCCCGCCCCTGGGACGGCTTGACGTCTCGCCCATCGCGGCGTTGATCACCCTGCAGCTCGTGGGCGGCGGAGCGGCCGCCGTGGCCACCAGCCTGTGATCCAGACGCGACGCCGGTGTGCCCCTCATCCGTGGACGGGGGCACACCGGCTCACGAATACCGGTCCACGTGCACCCAGTCGATCTGAAGTTTGGTGGGGCGACGTCCCCACACGCGAGCAGGCACTGGAGTGGGCGGCCAAGAACGCCGCCGCCTGCCGCTGTGCTCAGGAGGTGCGGCTGGCCGACCCCACGAATCGCCCCGCCATCGTCTACTGCGGCACCCGCCGCGAGACCGAGGCGGTGGCCGAGCTGCTGACCTCGGAGGGGATCGCCGCGCTGCCCTACCACGCCGGGCTGGCCGCCGACCGCCGCGCCCGTGCCCAGGACGCCTTCATGGCGGGAGAGGCGGACGTGATCGCGGCCACAAACGCCTTCGGCATGGGCATCGACAAGGCGGACGTCCGCAGCGTCTGGCACTGGGCAATCCCGACCAGCGTGGAGGCCTACTACCAGGAGGCGGGGAGGGCGGGGCGCGACGGCCTGCAGGCGCGGGCGGTGCTGCTCTCGCTGCGCGCCGACCTGGGACGGCTGATCACGTTCAACGCCGCCCGGACTATCGAACCGGCCGCGATCGCCGCACGGCATCGGGGGCTGCTGCACCGCAGCGGATCCGAGCAGCCGGTGTTCGTCGATGCCACGGGGGACGACCGCGAACGGCTGGAACTGGCCATCCTCGAGCGCTGTGGGGCGATCGAGCTGGCCCCGGCCGGAGGCGGGCGGCTGGCGGTCACCGTCGCGCCCAACCTGGACACGGGCCGGGCCGCCCGCATCCTGCGCACCGCGCAGCGGCGGGCCTGGGATGCCTACCGTGCGGTGGAGCGGTTCAGCAACGGCGACCGCTGCCTGCGGCGCCAGATCCTCGATCACTTCGGCGACCCCCGCCAGGGTGCGCCGCTGGGCCGCTGCTGCTCGGTCTGCGATCCGGTCGAGTACGAGCTCCCCGCTTCGGCGCCGGCCAAGCTGCGAGCCACCGGTGAGCCTATCGAACTCTCCGGTGAGCTGGCGGGGCGGCTGAAGACCTGGCGGATGGAGCGGGCCGAGGGCAAGCCGGCCTATACCGTGTGCACCAATGCCGTGCTGGCCGCGGTGATCGAGACCCGTCCGCACAGCCCCGAACAACTCGCGGCGATCTCAGGTATCGGTCCCGCCTTTCTCGGCAGGCACGCCGACTCGCTGCTGGCGCTGCTTCGCGAACCAGCCGCGTAGCGCACGCGAGCGCCGCCCGCACCGCTCGCTCGGGATCGTCTTCATGCGCCACCGACGCGCCGAAAACCGCCATTACCGGATCGCCGATACACTTCTCCACCACGCCTCCGCGCCGCACCAGCTCTTGTCGCGCGAGCTGGTGATAGTGCCCCAGTAAGCCTTGAGCGTCCTTACGTCGAACTGCTCGCTCTTGCCCGTGAAGCCCACCAAGTCCGCGAACACGACCGGCACCACCCGCCGGTGACGACAGGTCGCGTTTCCTGGTGTCAGGCGGGCCTGGGATCTGTGGCCGTGGCGGCGGTGGTGTCCGTGGCCTGGGTGGGGCAGGTTTCGGTTGCACACGCGGCCGCGAGCGCGGTTCGGCACGGCGCCGGGGCGAGCGGTCGCGGGGATGTCGAGTCGCTGCCGCGGGTGGTGCGTCCGCGGACGCCGGTGGATGCGATCCAAGGACCGGTCTTGTCCGACTTGCGGGTGGGGAATGGGACGGGTCGGTTTGCGGGTGATTCGCGGCTGTTGACGACGATCAGTCCGAATGGGGATGGGTATCGCGATCACGCGGTGGTGCGGTTTACGGTCGATCGTTGGGCGAGGGTGACGCTGTCGGCGTATTCGGTTCGGATCGGTCTTCAGAAGCTTGTCGGCGAGCGGATTACCACCTGCAACGCGGGCCCGTGTGAGGTGATCTGGTCGCCGCCCAGTTCGATCGAGCCGGCTTCCTATGTCTTGCGCATCCGCGCGACGGGCGCATCGGGCCGGTCGAGCGTTTATGGGTGGAACGAGCCGTACTTCACCGGGTACCCGCGCGGCCCGGTGGTGCACGTGCAGGGGATCGACGCCAACACCAACGCGCAGGAGTATCGGCCAGGCGTGATCGCGGGCGTCCAGATCAGGACTGACGCCAGGGCGCTTTCGATGGACATCCTGCATGTGGGGCCAGAGACCACGCCGTCGATCTATGGCTATGACGCCGATCACTTCTACGGCGTGCCGGTGATCGCGACCCGCCAGTACGATTGGACGGGGCACCGTTCGGCTGAGCACACGATCTACTTCCGAGTCGGAGCGACCTGGCAGACGGGGATCTATGCGGTCAGGCTGGAAAGCCCCGACGGACGATATGGTTTCGCGCCGTTCGTGGTGCTCCCACGGGGGCCGGATGGCAACCGGATCGCCGTCATCGTGCCCACCAACACCTGGCAGGCATACAACTTCCGGGATACCTCGGGCGACGGCTGGCCCGACACCTGGTATGCCAACCCATACCAGCACACCGTCGGCCTGGTGCGCCCGTTCCTCTTCCATGGCGTCCCGGAGAACTATCACGACTACGAGGCGGCGTTCGTGCGCTGGATCTACCGGCACGGCTACCACCCCGACTTCCTCTCCGACTACGCGCTCAGCGAACGGTCAAACGCCGCCAAGTTGGCCGCTCGCTATCGCGCGCTGGTTTTCTTCGGCCACGAGGAGTACGTCACAAGCCATGTCTTCGATCTGATCGCCGCCTATCGAAACGACGGCGGAAACCTGGCGTTCCTCTCGGCCGACAACCTCTACCGCGAGGTCGACCGGACAGGCTCAACGCTTCATCTGATCGGCCTCTTTCGCGACTTCGGCCACCCTGAAGCCGCGATCATCGGCGTCCAATACGACGGCTGTTGCAACGGCGTCTTTCGCCCCTACACCGTCACCGACCGCGCCGCCGCACTGTGGCTCTTCCCGGGCACCGGCCTCGGCGACGGCTCCCAGTTCGGAAACGGCGGCATCGAAGCCGACCAACGCGCCCCCTCGAGCCCCACCGACACCGCCCGCATCGCCGTGGATCCCAGACCTGATCGGCCCGGGCCTGTCCGCCGAGATGACCAGCTACCAAACCACCCACGCCGCTCGCGTATTCGCCGCCGGCACCCTCAACTTCGGCGGCACCGCCTCCAGACCAACCGACGACCAACTCCTCCAGAACCTCTGGCAATGGCCCTCCACGGCTAGTACGGCTCTTCTTGGCCGAACTGAGCGGCGGCGGCGGTACCCCGAAGGGAGTTGAAGTCGCTGTCGTTCGACGACGCCCACGGGAAGCTCCAGCCCATGCGCTGCCTGTACGCGTAGCTGTCGGATAGCGGCGGCGGTGACTACCGCCGCCTGAAGTCGGCACCGTAGTGCGAACCTGAGCCGCCCGTCGGGAACGCGCCTTCATCCAGATACCGCTGATGGCACCGCTTCAGCGCTCGAGGGTCGAGCGTGACACCAAGACCAGGCCCGTCGGGCACATCCACATGTCCGGCGTGGGGCCGTGGGATGCCCTCATGGGTGACATCGTCGAGCAGCCACCGCAGGAGCGTCTGGCTGGGCTCACGGATCGGCTCGAGCGCGGCCGACACCTGGAGATAGGCCGCGGTTGCGATCCCAGCTTCTTGACTGTGAAACCAGAACGCGATGCCGAACATGTCGCACGCCCGGATGAACTGCACGGTGCGACGAATCCCTCCCAACTCGACCAGGTTGCACACGAAGGCGTCGGGCACACCCAGATCGAGCGCGGTCCGCAGGTCCGGGTTATGGGTTGAGAAGGTGCAGGCCATGTGGGGGCGCAGCCGCTGCATCTCGTGCAGCGTGTCCACCGGATCCTCGAGTGTCCGGATGGTGTACTGCTCGATGTGCCGCCAGTACTCGAGCGCGGTGGCGACGGTGAAGGCACCGTTGGCATCAAGGCGCAGGAGTCGGTCGGCGCCGATCGCCGCCCGCACCTCACGCACCATCCGAACTTCCTCGGAAAGGCTCTCGACCCCGATCTTGCCCTCGAATCCGGCCGCGTCATGCAGCTCGATCATTCGCGCGCAGTAGCGGGCGACATCGACCGCGGTGGCCTCCCCGGGCTCGGACTCGCCAGGCAGGCGGAAGGAGAAGTATTCGGTGAGCGGTATCCGGGTGCGCACCGCGCCCCCAAGCAGCCGGTGAAGCGGGACATTGTCGGCTCGTGCACGGAGATCCCACAGCGCGATCTCGATGGCGCCGAACGCCCGCCGAAGCGCGGTCAGGTTGTCCCAGGGCGCGAAGGACATCCCCGGAACGCACCGCCGCTCGCATTCGTTCAGGTCGAGTGGGTCGAGTCCGGTCAGACGTTCGCCCAGCGTCTCGATCAGCTGAGAGGTGTCACCATCCGCGCCCTCTCCAAGCCCGATCAGCCCATCATCGGTTTCAACCTCGACAACGGTCTTGGTGAGCGATGCCGTGGAGCCGTAGGCGAACCTGTACGGCGCCGCGAACCGCAGGTTCACCGGGGTCGCTCGAATGCGCCGAATCCGCATCAGCGGCCACCCGCGGCGAGGTCCGTGGGTCGCGAAATGAGGGCGTCCGGCTGAGAGTCAAGCATCATCGCTGGGTGACGGAGCGGCGCAGGAGTCAAACCTACCAACCGTGGGCTACGACGGCCCGCCAGCAGTGTTCCACGCCGTGTTAGAGACCTGCGGGCGCGTACAACGACCTGGCGGCCGCATACCAGACGCTTGGCGACCTGGACGCCGCATACGCCGCTCGGGCCAAGGGAGCGCGAGTCGCCGAGCGTGTCGGCTCGGCCTCGAAGATGCGCTGGTTTCAGGGGGCGCTGACGGACGCGCTCTACCGTCGAGGCAGCGCTCCGCACGCTGATCGGCCTTGACGGACGCCGATGATCGGCCCGCGGCAGCCGCCCACGGAAACGGCGGTGCCCCGACGGGCCATTCGACGCGGCGCGGCCGAGTACCCCGCGGGGGGCGCGCCTGAGCGATAGGCTGTGAGCCGCCCGGTCTTCTTCCCGACATCCTCCGTGGACGCGAAGAGAGTCGAGTGCCACTTCACCCGCCGTTCATCGCAGATCGTTTACTCGACCAGGCGCAGGATTCGTCTGGTGTGTTTTCAGCGAAAGTTCGGACACGTTCGTGATCTCTCGGCGGAACCCGTGATCGACCAGCGACGACCGCGGTGACCGCGGGGCCGGCACCCTGGCGGTCGGCGCTCCGCGAGGTCGCCCGCATCGACGACGCCATCTATCGCGCCGTTGCGGCGACTCCGTCGCCGACGCTCGACCGCTCTCTTGCCAGGCTCTCGCGTGCATGTGACCGATCGGCGCTTTGGATCGGAGTGGCCGCCAGCCTCGCTGGGCTGGGCGGCCGGCGGGGCCGGCGGGCCGCTCGCGTTGGTCTCGGTTCGATCGCTGTGGCGTCCGCGCTCGTAAACGTCGGCCTGAAGCCGCTGTATCGCCGCGCGAGGCCCGATGCTGGCCCGACGCTCGCAACCGTCGGTCGTGCCGTGCGTATGCCGCGGTCAGCGTCATTCCCGTCCGGGCATGCGGCTTCGGCGTTCGCCTTCGCGACCGCTGCAGGCGGTGAGATCCCGGCGCTGGCGCTGCCCCTGCGGTCGCTGGCGACGGCAGTTGCGTATTCCCGCGTCCACGGTGGCGCGCACTACCCCGGCGACGTCATCGCGGGGTCGCTGATCGGTGGGGCGGCCGCCGCGGCTGTCGACCGGCTGATGCCGTAGCGGCTCCGCGGCGTCTTGTGTTCGTACGACAGGCTGGCGGCGAGGCGAGACACACCGCTGCACGTGAAGCTCCGGTCACACCGGCGAAGCGGTCGGTGCGCCGGCAGGTCGTCCGATGCGATGCGGACGTGGCTGACGACGCTGCGTCGCTGTCGCGAGCCTACGCTACGCCGCCGCCCGCTGTAGTCTCGGGCACCCGCTTGATCGCCGAACCGCTCGGCCTCGAGCTCGGCGCGGGCGGGGGCGCAGCCAGCTCCGCGCCGAGCCGGGACCAGCACCCCCGGCCGGGCGCTCAGCGTTTGGGCGGCGAGCGTAGCTTGACGTCGCCAAGGCATGCAGTTCGTGAGGAGAGCAGGGCCGCAGGCGAGACGCCTGGATGGTGGCGAGAGATGCGGACGCGCAGCGCGGCAGGCCGGGTGGCGCACCGGAGCGGCGGCAGCAAGGTCAAGGCCTCGCCGTCAAGGCCCGCAGTGACGGGCGCGCTGGCAGCGATCTCGAGCGATGGCGCGCTCCACGCAGTGACTGCGGGGTGCTCGGCGCCAGGTCGATCCAGCACGACGATCCCGAGCCCGCCGGTGTCGAGCCGAGGCCGCGAGCCCCGGGCTAAGGGCTGGTCCAGGGCGTACGCGTTGTTCGACACGAGCACGACCAGCGGGGAGGTGTGTGGGTGAGCCAGATCGTCGGTGACGACCACCTCCGGTGTCGGGATGGTCGAGCTCAGCACCTCGCGGATCGTGTCCAGCATCGTCCGCACCTTGGCGTCGCGATAGCCGGATCGGCTCGCCGCCTCGCCGTACACGCCCACCGAGACGTTGTTCAGAAACGGGCGGCCGTTGACCTCGGCCATGTCGATCCGGCACTCGACCCCCTCCGTGAACGCGTCGAGTGCTCCGAGAAGGTCATGCCGCGCGATCCCCACATCCATCGCGAAGTGGTTGCGCGTCCCTGCGGGAACGCAGATGAACGGCAGGTCGCGCTCTGCCGCCGCAGCCGCGACCATTGCCAGCGAACCGTCACCGCCGGCCATGCCGAGCGCGTCGGCTCCCCGATCCAGCGCGTCCGCAACGAGCGCCGCGAGATCGTCCCCCGGTCCGAGCACGAGCGACTCGATGCCCCGTTCGCGCGCTCTAACAGCAAGGCCCGCCCGCGCTGCCCTGCCGTCGCCGGACCGGGGGTTGATGAGCAGCACGGGGCACCGCGGCGGATGGACGCGCTGCCACTTTTCCTGCAAAGTACCTTTCATCGACACGGTTACCCGGGGCTACGGTCGTCCAGAGTATCGCCCCTGTGTGGGCAGGACAGCTGGGAGAGGAGACACTTTCCGCCCTCGCCCGCCACGCTTGCGGCACGCTTACGGTGACGGGTGACCGGTTGGCGCGCACATTCAAGCCCGCCTTCTGGAAATACGGGGACTGCCGGAAATCACCCCGAGAACGCGCCGATACCCTCCCGCGAGTGGTGACGTTGGCCGCAGGATGATCTGGTCGCACGCGATGATGAGCGGCGGCACTTCGGGGTGCGAATCTGATGCGAATGAATCTGGTGCCGAATGGCCAAGCTGCCGAGAATCCGGCCATGAACGCTGAGAACGCAGGCCGTTGGGACCGACCATCCGCCGAGCCGCTAGACCATTCGGAGAGGGAGCTGATCGTTCGGAGCCTGCACCACCGAGACGCTGCCGCTATCAGGGAAGCACCAGATCGACGTGGTGGGCCGCAACCTCCACCGGTCGGCGGCGGGGGCATCGAGGAAGCGAGCGGTGAGTGGGTGCACTGGCGTGCGATGGCCGATGCCGTGTTGGATGCGCAGGCCGCGGAGCGGTCACGTATCGCAACAGAAGTGCACGACGACACGGTGCAGGTGATGACCGCAACCCTCGTCTTGCTCGACCGGGTCGCACAGATGGTCGAGCACCACGCGGATATGGAACTGAACATCCTCCTGGCTGAGGCATGTTCGGTGGTCAGTGATGCCGTCGAGCGCGCCCGTCGGCTCGCCTTCGCACTGTGGCCGACTGTGCTTCATGAGCAAGGCCTGGTCGCGGCCATCACACCCGTGGTTGAGCAGACGGGGCGCGAGATCGGAGCGAAAGTCTCGATCAGCGCGCCGACCGAACGGTTCGAGCGGCGCATCGAGGAGGTTGTCTTTCGAACCATCCAGGAGGCTGTCGCGAACATCCGCAAGCATTCGCGGGCCAACCAGATCATCGTAAGTGTTCGCCTAGTTGGCAACAGACTCGTCTCGGTGATCGATGATGACGGGCGTGGGTTCGACGTGTCCACGCCTCAGAATCTCGATGGAATACCGCACATGGGCCTTGCCGCCATGCGCGAGCGGGTGCGAATGTCGGGCGGCACGATCCATATCGATTCGTCGCATGGCAGCGGAACCATGGTGACGTTTCAGGTGCCGCTCTCTCAACTCGGCACACCGTAAGAGCCGCCACGTTCAGATCAGGCCGTCTCTGCTTGCGGTGATCACCGCTTCGAGCCGTGTGTGTGCACCGAGGGCGGCGAAGATGTTGGCGATGTGGTTGCGCACAGTGGTGGTGCTGATTGCGAGTTCGGCTGCGATCTCAACGGTCGACATACCTTCGGCCAATAGCCCGAGGACTTCGCGCTGCCGCTTCGTGAGTTCCGGATGGGGTTCTGTCGCGACCGACAGGGTCGTCGGCCGTCGGGGCTTGCTAACACCGAACAGGCCCACGATGCTTCCGCCTCCATAAACCGGTACGGCACTGACATCGACGAGTTCCGCGTGCCCCTCCGGGGCGCTCACTAGCAGGGTGAACTCGGCGGGCGCAGCGTCGCGGACGATTTGCGTCAACAGCGCCGCGCCGTGGTCAGTGTCGCCTTGGGCAACGACGCTGGTGACTGGCCGCCCGGCGTGGGCACCGTAACGGTCGCGCGCCGCCTGGTTCTCCCAGCGAATCACGCCCTGGCGATCGACCAGGGTAGCCGGCACGCGTAACTTCTCAAGCGTCTGGCGGAGGTCACCGCCCAACTCGTCCAACTCGCGCACACCGGACAGACTACTCCCCTAACGGGAGCAGCTCGAAGGGGCTCAACGACGTTTACAGCCCGCTCGAGCACGGGGCACCTCTGCGGCCGTGAGGACATTCGTCGCCCGCCTTATAAACCCTGTCTCCCTCAGGGCCGGCACCGGGATTGTCTCCTGACGCCTGGCGCTGATCCAGGAGAGGCGGGGGCCCTCTCTCGTCGTTCCGCCATCAGAAGGGACGCTAATGGCAACGTCGCCGCCCGTAACCGCGCCGCAACGGCAAGTGCCGTTCGATTCGACGAAGACGCGAATCGAACGGCACTTGGCGATTCGGGCGGCGGCAGACGCCGGGGTCAGATGTGGAGCTTCTCCTTCAGCTTTCCAACCCGCTCCTCGAAGTCGGCGGTCAGCTCGGCCTTCTTCGTCTCGCGCATCCGTCGCCGGGCCTCGCCTGCGGCGGCTTGAGCAGCGTCCTCGGCTGCGTCGAGATCGTCCATGACCTCGTCCGTCGGGCGGCGGGTGATCTCGCCTCCCAGCTTGCGCATCTCGCCGTCGATGACCTCGATTGCGGGCTCATCGACGCTCGCGATGACCCCGGTCGAGTTCGGCGGAACGGCCCGGCTGAGCACGGTTAGCGCATCGCCGGACGTCTCTGTCCGCTCGAGGTCGAAGGCCCCACCTACGAGGGCGCCCGCGCCCCAGCCGAGCATTACACCGAGCGGGCCGCCAAGGACGCCGATCAGCATCCCGATCAGCGAGCCGCTCGCCGTGCCAGCGAGCCCGACGTTGTCGGCCCGCTCCGCGATGCGCAGATCGCCTTCGGGCGTGCGTTCCACGATCGCCGCGGCTGACAGCGCAATCCGACCTTCGGCGTCACACTGCTTCAGCACGCTCAACGCCTCGTAGGCCTTGCTCCCCTCCGCGAATCGAACAACCACCACGTTTTCCTGAGCCATCATTCCTCCTGCCGTTGAACCTTCGTCAGAGGGACTCTGTCGCGCGTGGCTGCCACGCGGCTGCCACGGGGCTGCGGGCCCGCTGCCACCACGGCAGCCGCGGCGTCACGGTTCGCGCGCGGCCCGTATGCGCCCCGTAGCGATGGCGTGCAGGAGGGCGGCGTGGTCGCGCTCGTTCTGGTCGGCGTAGGCCTCGGCGAAGGCCGCGATGGCGCGATCGACGACTTCGGATGTGCCGAGGTAGCTGGCGATCGCAACCGCATCGCCAGATCGGGCATGTGCACGGGCCAGCGTGAAGCCGCACAGTCTCGCGTAGAGCGCCATATCGGATGGCTGCATGGCCGTCACGTCGGGCGATGTCTTCCAGTCCCACAGCTGGCGGACGTACAGGTCGCGCAGGTGGAGGTCCTCCAGGCCGGGGGGCTCGCGCAGCCATCCGAGGAAGATGTCGCTTGCCGCCTGCATCAGCCGCTGACCCTCGACGACGCGCTGGCCCTGGTTGGCGTATTCGGACCTGCCCGCGAAGCGCTCGAGCACCGACCGCGGTGCTTCCTTTGCCTGCAGGAACAGCGCATCGCTCGGGTTCTGGCCGAGCAGCAGGATCACCCAGCTGCGGGTGCCGACGCTCCCTACGCCGACCACCTTGCGTGCGAGATCGGCGTAGCGGTAGCGCTCCAGCAGCCGCCGGCGATCATGGGGCAGGCTGGCCAGGTAGGACTCGACCAGTGCGCGGCCGGCGAGCTCGAGCCGTCGCGCCGCCCGGGCATCGACCAGATCGGCGATCGGCACGATCAGCGGCGGGTCAGCTCGGATGCGCGGCTCGCCGCCGTCCACCACCGTGAGCTTGGCGAACGCCCGCGAGTGGTCCTTCCGCCGGCCCTTGGCGAGCGTGCTGTCGAATCGCTGGAGCTGGCGCGAGCTGGCCTGCGAGCGCAGCAGCTCCCGAACGTCGGCGATGCCGGCTCGCGCGTACCACACGTCGAGCGTCCGCATGCCGGCAAACCGGCCCATCGCCTCGCGGTACTCGCGCGCCAGCTCGCGGACGATCGCGACCCGCCGGCCGGTCCTGACTCCGTTGTCACGACCGGCGACGGCCACGCTTGCAGCGAGCCGCTTCAGATCCCACTCCCATGGACCCGGAAGCGTCTCGTCGAAGTCGACGAGGTCGAACACGAGCCGCCGCTCGGGCGACGCGAACGCGCCGAAGTTGGCCAGGTGGGCGTCGCCGCACAGCTGCACCCGAATCCCCGTCTGCGGCGTGACCGCCAGGTCGGCGGCCATCACGTACGCGGCGCCCCGGTAGAAGCTGAAGGGCGAGAGCGACATGCGCCCGTAGCGGATGGGCACCAGTTCCGGCACGCGCTGGGCGGCCTGCTCTTCGAGCAGCGCGATCGGGTCCTGCCGGTCGGCCGGAGGCGCCCAGTCGCCGTGGCTTGAACGCGGCGTCTCGGATCGGCAGGCCCGGCCGGATGCAGCCCGTTCGGCCGTGGTCACCTCCTGGGTTGCGGGGGGCGGCGGAGCCCGTCGGCCCGATGTAGGGCTAGGTGTCGCCATGGATGCCTACTCTCGTCGAGCCGGCAACGAACCGCAACGGCGTACCGGCTTGCGAAGCCGCGGGTCAGCCGCGGGTGAAGTGGATGACCGAGCGCCGGCGACCCGTGGTCGCCCATGCGCTCGAGGTGACCCGCTCGTCCGTGGCGGCGCGCTCCTCGCTGCCGCCACGGTCGGTGTCGAATTGCGCGAGACGCCGGGGCACGATCACCTCCTCGAACACGACCTGCAGCATTGCCGCGAACGGCACCGCGATCAGCGCTCCCTCCCAGCCGAGCAGAGTGGTTCCGCACAGCACGGCGAGGAGGGTCAGAAGGGGATCCATGTTGAGCGTTTTCGCCTCGGCTCGCGGCCCGATCACGTCCGCTTTCAGCTCTTCGATGGCGGCCGAGGCGAGGAACGTCAGGCCGAGCGTCTCCCATCCCTGAAACGCCGCGATCGTGAGCAGCGGGATGCGTGCGATCCACACGCCAACCCTCGGTACCAGCTCGCCGAACGCCGCGATCACCGACAGCGGCACGGCGAACGGCACGCCGAGCAGCCGCAGCGCGCAGTACATCAGGGCGCCGACGCACACCATGACCACAAGCTTGGCGCGAAGGTAGCCGCCCAGGCGCATCCAGATCTTGTCCATCACGTCGTGGGCGCGGTCGCGCCGGTCGGGCGAAACCAGGACCAGCGCGGCGTCAAGCACGCGCTCGCGCCGGAGCGCGAGCAGCGTCGAGAGCACATAGATCATCATCAGGTTGAACAGCATCTGCGCGGCGCTGAGCGGCAGGTCGACCAGTCGTCCGCCCACACTGCTTGCCAGCCGTCCCGCCAGCGCCGAGACCTGAGAGTCGAACGTGCCGGCCTCGGGGTACTGCCGCTTGATCGATACGTACTCATTACGGATCCGGTGGAACCTGGTGACGTAGCTCGGTGCGTCTTGCGCGAACAGGCGCAGCTGGCTGACGAGTGGCGGCACGACGATCCAGATGAGCGCAATCATGACCGCCACCGCGGCGAGCTGGACAAGAGCGACCGCGGCGCCGCGCGGTACACCACGCCGTTCCAGTGCGGCGGCCGGCCGGGAGAGCGCAGACGCAAGGAGGACAGCTAAGAAGACAAGGATGAGGACGTGCTCGAGCTGGACGAGAACGAGCAGACCGGCCACCGCGAGCGCCGCCAGCACCAGTCCGAGTGCGATCGGCTTCGCACGATCGAACGTGGACTCGCCGGCGCCGCGCCGCCCGGCGGGCCCGGGCCTCGTGGGATATGTGGTATCGCGACTTGGCATCGTGCGCCTCCTGTGTGCCGGGGGGCCCTGCGGCCCCCCGCACACGTCGGGACGGACCTATGCGGCCGCCCCGGTGGGAGTGGTGAACCTGCCCTTCATGATGCGCGCCCCGCCGATCGCCACCACCAGCTCGGTGATGCCCTTGACGAGCGAGAACGCCGCGATCAGCGCGAGCAGGACAAGCGCTCCGGCGCCGGGCTTCACGAACATCACGAGACCGAACAGGACGGAGACGAGCCCGCTCAAGGACAGAAGCATGGCGTCTCCAGCTGCGACTGGAAGCCAGAAGGCGCCTCCCATGGCGATCACGCCAACCGTGATTGCGTAGGCCGCGATTACGTACAGCAGCCCGAGAGCGGAGATGGTCGGCCACACCAGCACGGCCAGCCCGACGCCGATGCCGAGCACGCTCGACAGGGCCGTCCAGCCGCGCCCCTCCTTGACGCGGGAGGCGTTCACGAGGCCGACGACGCCGCACGCCAGTGCATACGCGCCGAACAGGATGGTGAGCGCGTACAGGCTGATGCCCGGCCAGGCCAGGATCATCGCGCCGAACACAACCGACAGCGCGCCGTTGATGCCGATCGTCCAGCGGATTCGCTTGGATGTATGGGATATCAGGTTCATGTGTGTTTCCTCCTTTAGAAGAGTGACGCCGATACGTCGTCCGCCATCCGTTCCAGCTCATCGCGCGCGGCGGTGACGCGCTCTTGGTGCTCCCTCCAGGCCTCCCCGGGAACGTCACGCAGATCATCCAGGCGCTCCGTCACAGCCAGCCGGCGCCGGCGCAGCTCCTTGATGCCGGTTTCGGCCCGGTCGCGCGCGCTGCCGGTCTTGGCAGCGGCCGTGGCCTGCAGCCGCTCGGCGAACGCGTCCCAGCCGTGCAGCTCCGCCTCCACCGCGGCCATGAAGTGCGGGCGATCCTCTGCCAGGTCGGCGTCGAGTGACCGCTTCGCCACGTCCAGCCGCGATCGCAGACGCGAGAGCCGCTCGCCGACCGGGTCGGGAGTGCGGCGAGCCGCTGCCTGGGCGTTCGCCTGCTCCTGCCGAAGCGCGTCGACGTGCCGGCGGACGTTCTGCCGCTGATCGCTGCGCCGCAGGCGCATGCTGGCCTCCAGGTCATCGATGCGGCGATCGACCTCGGCCAGCCGCTCATCGATCATCGTCATCATCGAACCTCCTTTCGTCTCGTGCTCCATCACTGCCGAGCACGTTCGCGCGAGGCGGCTGCCATGTCGCTGCCACGCGGTCGGGTGCGGCTGCCGTCGGTGAACCCTGCGCGTGTTCGGTCAGGTGAGCGCGAGCCCGGCGCGCCGGCGCAGGTCGCCGGCCGCCAGCGCGTCCCCTTGCGCGTCCGCAAGGTCGGCCAGGCCGAGCAGCGCCGTGGTCGCGGGATCTCCGGCGAGGGCGATGAAGAGCGTCTCCCGCGCTTGGTGGGGACGCGGGGCGGTGGACCAGTCAAGCACTGTCCGATACAGCCGTTCTGCGGTGGCGTCGTCTCCGGCGGCGGCGAGCACGCGCCCGAGCTCGACCCGCGCGTGCGCCGCGGCCCACGCTGCCCGGGCCGCTTCGGCGGCTGCCAGCGCCTGGCGAAGCAGCTGCTCGGCCCGGCGCCGGTCCCCGGCCGCCAGTGCAGACGAGCCAAGGCCGGCGAGTGCGAAGGCGGCGTGGTCGGCCAGGCCTGAGCGTTCGGCGCTGTCGAGCGTGCGCCAGGTACGCCGCCTCGGCGGCCGCGCGGTCACCTCGGTGGGCCGCGACCCATCCCTGAAGCAGCGTCCCCGGCACCCGGAAGGCGTCGTAGGCGATCGCGTCAGCGTGGGCAATCACGTCGGCCGCCATCGCGGCGACGGTCTCCACGTCCCCTGCGGCGGCGGCGCTCTGGGCACGTATGAGGCCGCTGGCGGCGGCCGTCCAGTCGTCATGCGCCGCCACCGCGCCCCGCCGAGCCGCTTCGGCCAAGGTGGCCGACCGTTCCAGGTCGCCCGACCGCGCCGCCGCGACCGCGAGCGTCATCTGCGCCATCAGCAGCGCAGCCGGCGCGGTCGACGCCGCGGCGAGCTCGAGCGCCTGCTCGCCGGCCGCCGACGCCGCCTGCACGTCGAGCTCCTCCGCAGCGAGATAGCACAGCGCCGCGAGCGCCTCGGCCCGCAGATCGACCGGCACGGCGTCATCCGCCGCCTCCAGGGCCAGCTCCAGGAATCTCCGCCCCTCGGATACCCGTTCGTCAACGGCGAAGTACCACCCGAGCGGCGCCGCCAGCCGCACGGCGACACACGGGTCGGGGGCATCTCGTGCCCACGTCAGCGCCGCCCAGAAGTTGTCGTTCTCCAGCTCCAGTCGCCGCATCGACGCCAACCACCCCGATCCCCGCAGCTGCTCCCGTGCTCCCTCAGCGAGGGCCGCGAAGTATGCGGCGTGCGTGCTTCGCGCGGCGGCTAGCCCGCCTGCTTCCTGCAGCCGGTCGAGCGTGTAGTCCCGCACCGTGTCGAGCAGCGTGTAGCGCGCACCGCCCTCCGGAAACGACACGGTGATGATCGACTTGTCGACCAGCGCTTCCAGCAGCAGGGTGACTGTCGCCTCATCCAGCCCGTGGCGCTTGCCGGCGGCGACCAGGGAGGGCAGCGAGCTTCCGCCGCGGTGCACCGCGACCTGCTGCAGCAGGGTCTTCTCGTCCGCGTGCAGGAGGTCGTAGCTCCACTCCACGAGCGTTCGCAGCGCCGCGCCGGCATCGGAAGCGGCCTGCTCGTGAAACAGCGCAACGCGCCGCTCGACCAGCGACAGCAGCTCCGCGAGACCGAGCACGTTCAC
Source organism: uncultured Actinomycetes bacterium (assembly GCA_963744065.1). GTDB lineage: Bacteria > Actinomycetota > Thermoleophilia > Gaiellales > JAICJC01 > DASUHT01. Next base: position 139,784 of record CAVUSN010000019.1, read on the forward strand.
GCGCGCCGCTGCGAGCTCGATAGCAAGCGGCAGTCCGTCGACGCACTCGGCGATCGCTGCGGCCAACAGAGCGGTCTCGGCGTCGAGCTCGAAGCCGGGCCGCGCGGCACGCGCGCGCTCGAGGAAAAGGGCCACGGCCGGTGAGTCGACATCGCCGGCGCGATCACGGCCCTCCAGGGGCAACGGCTCGACCGTGACCCGGACCTCCCCCGTCACGTGGAGCACTTCGCGGCTCGTCGCCAGCACCCGCACGCCTGGACAGCCGGCGAGCACCTCTTCGACCACGCGCCGCACCTCGGCGAGCAGCCGCTCGCACGAATCGAACAGGAGGACCGCCTCCGCATCGCGCAGGCGCTCGACCACACGATCCAGCTGATCGCCTCCGCGGGCATCCACAGCACGAATCAGCAGACGCGTCACGTCGGGGGGCTCGACCGCGCGTGCGAGGTCGACGAACCAGATGCCGTCAGAGATGTCGTGCTGAAGCGGCCGAGCCGCCTCCAGGGCGATGCGAGTCTTCCCGACGCCCGGCGGCCCGAGCAGCGTCACGACCCGGTGCTCGGCAAGCTCGGCGGCGACCTGGGCGAGCTCCGCCTCGCGGCCGACGAACGAGGTGGCGGGCGAGGGCAGGTTGCCCCGCCGGGCCGGCAGCACGGGCACCGCGGCGATCGCCGGGTCATGCGCGAGGATCGCCTCCTGCAGAGCGCGAAGCTCCGGGCCAGGCTCGAGTGCGAGACTGTCGGAGAGGATTCGCCGCGCCTCGTGGAAGACATCGAGCGCGTCCGCCTGGCGGCCGCTGCGATACAGGGCGAGCATCAGCTGCGCCCAGAGCCGCTCGCGGTACGGGTTCTCGTCCAGCGCTGCGCGAAGATCGGGGACGACCTCGCGGTGCTCGCCGAGTGCCAGCGCCGCGTCGAACCGCTCCTCCTGGGCGTCGAGGCGCAGCGCGTCGAGCCGCCGCGCTTCGGCACCGAACCAGGGTGCATCGGTGAGGCCCTGAAGCGCGGCACCGCGCCACAGCGCGAGCGCCGCGGCGGCGTCCGCGGCTGCCGCATGCGGGTCGCCGTCGCGCCGCGCCGTTACGGCCGCGGCCAGCAGGCCCTCGAAGGCGACCGCGTCGACCGTCGCGAGGTGCAGCGCGTAGCCGTCGCCCAACCCGGCGACGGCCTCGTGACCGAGCGCGGCGCGCAGCCGGGCGACATGGTGCTGGACGGCATTTCGCGGAGCGGCGGGGAGATCCGCCCCCCAAAGCGCGTCGATCAGGTCGTCCACCGCGACGACGCGGCAGCGCGCCAAGGCCAGCATTGCCAGCAGTGCCTGCCGTTTCCAGCCGGGTATGTCGACGCGCCGTCCGCCCGCGATGACCTCGAACGGGCCCAAGAGCCGGATCTCCAGCGGATCGCTCATACGCACTCCGAGGGACGTGGGCGAAGAGTGTCCCACGCCCCGACGGCGTCGTAAAGCGGCGTGACGCGAATGGCAGCGCCGCGCGCGGCGGTGGCAGTGGCATGGCAGCGGGCCACGCGACCGTTGGTGGCACATCCACGAAAGGAGTCGCCATGAGCATCATCGAGAACACACCCCGGGCATCCGTCCCCACACGCTGGACAGTCGACCCCGAGAAGAGCTCGGTCGAGTTCGCCGTCAAGACGTTCTGGGGCCTGACCACCGTGCGCGGCCGCTTCGAGCGCTTCGACGGCTGGTACGACGCCGACCCGGACCGCCAGACCATCGAGCTGACGATCGACGCGGGCAGCCTCAACACTGAGCACGGCAAGCGGGACGAACACCTGCGCTCAGCCGACTTCTTCGACATCGCCGAGCACCCTCAGGTGCGGTTCACATCGACCCGTGTTCGCAACGCCGGCGACGGGACGCTGCACGTCGAGGGCGGCCTTGAAGTGGCGGGCGTCGTCGTCCCGCTCGAGTTCGACGCGGAGATGCGACAGGTCGGCGAGGAGCTGGAGGTCGAGGCCAGGACGACCGTCGATCCGCGACGGTTCCGCATGAGCAGCGGCCAGGCGGGAATGATCCGTCCGCCGGCGAGGCTGCACGTCACGGCGCGCGTGAGTGAAACGAGGGCGCAGATGGAGCAGGCGCCGGCGCACGAGCCGGCAGGGATCGCGGCGTAGGAGATGCGCCAACCGAGACGACACCGCGTTGTGATCATCGGCGGCGGCTTCGGCGGACTCGCTGCGGCAAAGGCGCTGCGGCGAGCGCCGGTCGAGGCTACCGTGATCGACAGGCAGACGCACCACCTGTTCCAGCCGCTGCTCTACCACGTGGCGACCGGGATCCTCTCCGAGGGGAACGTCTCAGCGCCGCTGCGGGACGTCCTTCGCCACCAGCGCAACGCGCAGGTGGTGCTCGCCGAAGTCAGCGGCGTCGACCTCCAGCGCCGCACTGTCGCCTGCACGCTGCTCGACCAGACGTGGCAAGTCGCCTATGACAGCCTGATCGTCGCCACAGGCTCGGCGCAGTCGTACTTCGGTCACGACGAGTTCGCTCGCCACGCGCCGGGAATGAAGACGATCGACGACGCGCTCGAGGTGCGCGGGCGGATCTTCGGCGCGTTCGAACTGGCCGAGCTCGAGGAGGATCCGGCCCGCCGCACGGCGTGTCTGACGTTCGTCGTCGTCGGCGGCGGACCGACAGGCGTGGAGATGGCCGGCCAGATCGCCGAGCTGTCGCGCTACAGCCTGCGCTCGAACTTCAAGCGAATCGACACCGCCGACACGCGCATCGTCCTCGTAGACGGCGGCCCGAGGATCCTCGCGAGCTTCGACGAGCGCCTATCCCGGAAGGCGGCGGCGAAGCTGGAGCGCATGGGCGTCGAGATCAGGACTGGGACGATCGTGACCAGAATCGACGCGACGGGCGTCGAGCTGAAAACCAGCGACGGCATCGAGCGGCTCGCCGCGATGACGAAGATCTGGTCGGCGGGCGTGCAGGCGTCGCCCCTCGGCGACATGCTGGCGGCGCAGGCGGGCGTGGAGCCTACGCGGTCTGGACAGGTCCCGGTCGGAGCAGACTGCACGCTGCCAGGCCATCCGGAGGTGTTCGTCGTCGGCGATCTGATGGCGCTCGACGGCCTGCCCGGGCTGGCGGAGGCCGCGATCCAGTCAGGCCGGCACGCCGCAGCCGAGATCAGGCGGCGCCTCGACGGCGACTCCGGGCCGCGGCCGTTCCGGTACCGCGACCTCGGTAGCCTCGCCGCGGTCTCACGCTACTACGCCATCGGCCAGCGCGGCCGCGCCCGGGTCTCGGGATTCACCGGCTGGCTGTTCTGGCTGGTCGTCCACCTCACATTCCTGACCAGTTTCAAGAACCGCGTCAGCGCGCTCTTCCACTGGATGATCAGCTTCTTCGGGCGGTCACGGCCCGAACGCACAATCACCGCGCAGCAGATCTTCGCCCGCCAGGCGATCGCGGCATCCGCGAGGGGATGCGATGCCGGGTCAGACGGTTCGCCGCCGCCCGCACCGCGGCCCTTGGATGCCGAAGCCGGTGAACCACTCCAGCGCGCGACCCGGTGACGGTGTCAGCGCGCTGATTGGGTGCAGCTCGGTGTACGCCAGGCGGGAGTAGTCGTCGACGATGGTGTGGGCGTGCTCGTAGCCCCATGCTGCGCGTTTTTCGGCCGCGGTCTCGACGGCTCGCGGGCGAGACCGGCCACCCGCATTCGACGGTCTGGAAGGTGCTTCGCCGTCATGGGCGACTCGACCGGTCAGCCAGGCACCACCAGCGATGCGCCGTCGCCGGCGACACGCCAAACCCCGCCGCCGCTGAGCTGGCCAGGGAGACTTTCACGCTCAACCTGCCCTTGGGGGCGTCCCCATGAACTTCATCCAGGAGCAGCTAGGCCACGCTTCGCTCGACACGACAGCCGTCTACCTACGGCGGATCGCGCCCGCCGAACGCCTCGACCGGATCGCCGTGCACACGTGGTACGACGTCACCGGCCCAGCGGCCGGCGCTAGGGGCGCGGGGAGATTGCCTGCGGGTAGCGCTCCTCGTTGTTCCGCCACAGGTCGAGCTCGAAGGCTGGGAACGTCGCGGAGGCAGCGAGGTCGGCGAGTTACAGCTGTTCGACTCAGGTGCGGCTGCTCGATCGCCCCGGGCTTCGCGATGGTCTGCCACTTGATCTCGGGCTGGTGGCCCTTCAACGCCGACTCGTACCGACGCATAGGGTGTCGGTACGGTTCGCGCGGCGCAGCGGCTTGATACAGTGGTCGCTGATGGCGGGCAGCATCGTCATGGTGTTCTTGACCGTTCCGGCCGAAGCGCGGGAGGATGCGCTGGCGTTGCTGTCATCCGCCGAGACGGAATACGAAGATCTGACGGCGACCACTGCGGTCTCATTCGTCGAGTCCGAAGGCGCCCAGGTCGAGGACACGGATCTGTTACTGGTTTCCGCGCGCGCGGACTCGCCGCCCACGCCAGCGCTGGCCGAGAACTTCTGGCGGTCTATCGAGGCGACGCTCTTTCGCGACGGCGTGTCGGCCGTCGAGCACATGGTCGCCTACGCAGTGTCGGGTTGATCTCGTTGAACCCACGAGGCGGCCTCGGTCTGACCTGACGGGGCTGGCTTGAGTGTCGGTCGATGTACCAAAGTTCGACCCCATGCAAGGTACTTGTTAGACAGGGCGCGAGCCCGAAAACGTGTGATGACCATACTTGTGGGGTGCACCGGCTGGAGCTACCAGCACTGGCGAAGCGACGATCTATTGCCAGTCGGTCGCAGTATCCGGGGAAGTCCAACCCGAGGTTGACGCGGCGCCAACTCATTCGCGGCGACAGCTACGAGGCGATGATGCGCACTCTGGTCGCATCCCCGGATGGAGGGGCCCACTCGCAGCGGCCTCGCGACACGGTGGTCGAGGCGCGCCGGGGCGCTGGCCGCCTGGGACACTGGTTCGACTGGTGGACACCCAGCAGGTGGCGGGTTTATGGAGTGGTGATGATGACCTCGCCGTCGCCGGTGCGGGTACGGCCTGGGAAGGAGCCGCTGAGGGAAAGTCGGCTGATGTAGCCGCTGCCTCCGCCGCTGCCTCCGCCGGTCCCTTTGGCACTGCCACCTCCATACCATCCGCCGCCGCCGCCACCGATGCCGGTGTTCTTCTCTGCGGTTGCGCCAAAGCCGAAGCCCGCCTCGCGCCCGATGACGCTGCCACCCCCGGGAATCTCTTGCGAGCCGCCGATGTACGCGGGTCCGCCGCCGTTTACACCACCTCCGACCCCTCCGTTACCACCGGTGGTGTTCCCGTCGGATCCGCCGCCACCGCCACCAGCCACGATGATCCGGTCCGTGTATTGGCATGGGATCTGTGCCGGCGACAGGAGGCAGCTATTGCCGCGTCCGCCGATCCGTACGTCGGAGGCCCCGCCGCCGCCGCCCGACACAAGCGTTCCCCCGCCCACGAGGCCGGTTGCATCATCCCCGGTGCCGCCACCGTTCAGCCCGGGTTGGCCGGTGTTCTGCATTCCTTCCGTGACCGATCCCCCGTGCCCGCCAACCGCGATCACGAACACCTCACCCGCGTGGACGCTGAACCTGCCGGTGGCCTCACCGCCCGCACCTCCCTGCGTGACCACGCTTACCACACCGTTGTGCACGACAAGCACGTTCCCGCCAGATGCGCCGTATACATCGAACGTCACGGACGTGATGCCTGTCGGTACCTTCCAGGAGTAGTAGCCAGGCGTCGTAAACGTCGCCAACGTCTTCGCCGCACCGCTCGCCTGCTGCAACCACACCGAAGCGCCCAGACCCACCACCGCAGCCGAACTCACCACCACCGCGGCAAGCCGCCGCCGGCCGTCACTAGGCTTGACAAAGAGTCGCATACCCCCTCCTCACCGAGACGTTGGAACCTCGCCATCATCCGCCTCACCGATTGAGAATGCAACACCGCGGCGGTGCCTGCCGTGATCTGCCGGCAGATCCGCCCCGGCAACGCCGTTGGCACGACGACGACCGGCAGAACGCTGTTCGAGGTGACCCCGCAACCGCCCTCGCTTTCGGCAGCACTCGAGCCGGCGACGATGACGCGCCACAGTCTGCGCCACAGAGCGTCGCACTAGTGCAGATCGACGCGGCGGAAGGTGATGATCGCCGCGTACACGGCAACCAGGCCAACTCCGATCAGGACGGCTGTGTCGGCAGGTGTCAGCCCAGAGCTGATCTGGTTGTGGCCGACGGACCAGTAGAAGAGCGACAGGTAGCGTGCGGGGCGAATCCATGACACAACTTGCGCCAGTGAGCTGAGGAGGTAGGAGCCGGCCGCCATCGCGGATGCGACTCCGATCGCGGTTCCTCGCCTGCCGGTCAGTGCTCCGACGGCCATCGCCAAGATCCCCAGGTCGAAGCCCAACAGCAGGGTTGCGACGGAGATCGCGGCGATGTGGGCGAAGGGGACTGTGAGCTCGAATGAGCGTCCGACGGCAACGCAGATGCCCACCACGAGTGCCAGCGCCGCCGCCTGCACCGCCAGCGCCGCAGCCTTCTCAAGCACGATGAGGTCTCGGCGGATCGGTAGCGTCGCGATCAGGCAGAGTGTGCCGTCTTCGTCCTGCCCCGCCAGCGCCGCGGCGCCGTATCCGATCGTCAGGAGCAGCATCACCAGCGGCAGGAAGTTTGCATAGATGTTGCCGTTTAGCCACCCGCCAGACGAGGAGATCTTGCCCGTCACTCCGAACAGCGCGGCGCCCGTTCGATCGCTCTGGATGAGCTTGTCAAGCGATGAGGACTGCCTGAACGCGGGGTAGAGGGCGACCACGATCAGCGAATACACCGCCATCCCCAGCGAGTAGCCGCACAGGATTCGACGCCGGGACGACAGGTCAAGCCGGGTGATCGCGCTCGGCATCCTCGTCCTTCCCAGGCTCGCGGTAGAAGTTGAGAAACAGCTCCTCGAGATCGGCGTGGCGGATGGTGACATCGACTGGATCGTGGTCGGCGATGACCCGCAGGAGCGGTGCGATCGCCCCCGCCGTCACCCGTAACTCGACCCGCGCTCCGGTGCACACGATGGCGGTGACCCCGGCGATCCTGGCGAACAGGGCGGGAGCGACCGGGGTACGGAATCGCACCTCGACGCGCTGCGGCGCTGTTTCTCGCAGATGCTCGACGGTGTCTGTCGCCACGAGCCTGCCCGACCGGATGATCGCCACCCTATCGGCGAGCCGCTGGACCTCGTCGAGCTCATGCGAGGACAGGAACACCGTCTGTCCTTGCGACACGATCTCCCGCACAAGCCGCTCGAACTCGTTCTGCACCAGCGGATCAAGACCCTTGGTCGGCTCGTCCATGACGACGAGATCCGGCCGGTGCATGAGCGCCAGCACCAAGCCGATCTTTTGCCGATTTCCAGTCGACAACTCACGGGATGGCCGGTCCAAGACGACATCCAACCGGTCCGCCAGCTCATCGACCAGCCTCGCGCAGTGAACGCCACGAGTGTGCCGGAACCAGTCGAAGTGCTGCCGCGCAGTCATCCGCGGATATAGCGCCAGGTCACCCGGTAGATAGCCAACCCTCCGGGCGATCCCGACTCGGTCCGCCTGGCAGTCCAGTCCAAACACCGCCGCCTGACCGGCGGTTGGCCGTTGCAGCCCCAGCAACAGGCGGATCGTCGTTGTCTTGCCCGCTCCGTTTGGGCCAAGAAACCCAAACACTTGGCCAGCATCCACCTGTAGCCCAAGATCGGACACGGCTCGCGCCGCACCGTAGGTCTTTGTCAGCCGGTCTGTCAGGATAACCGCGGTCATTCGGGCAGCCCGTTCGACACCTGTACGCAGGCTTCGCCAATATCCGGGCGACCGCGCGCTGGCCCCTGATGCTCGCCGGGCGTGGCGGTCGCGGGGTGCTCGGCCAAGAGGCGTCGATGGTACGCGTGAAGCACGTCGCGGTGATTGACCAACCCGAGCGGCGTGCCGTCGGCCGCCACGACTGCGATGTCCCCGGTGTCATGGTTGAGCACGACGTTGAGGGCCGTCGCGAGTGTCTGGGAGGGGTGAAGGGTGGGTGCGGCCACGGCGAGGTCTCCTGCGACCGCGTCCGCATCGTTGTCTGCGGCGGCACGGTCGACCTCCGCGGTGGTGAGTATCCCGAGGTAGCTGCCGTCGCCGGCGATGACCGGCAGGCCGTCGTCCGACGCCGCTATGAGTCGTTCGATAAGCACGGGGAGCGGGTCTTGGGCGTCCACCGGGTGGGGGATCGGGCGCATGGCGTCGGCGACGGTGAGGCGGTGCATGATGGTGGGGTGGGCGTGACGGAGGTCGACGCCGCGACGGCGGAGCTTGAGGGTGTAAATGGAGTCGCGGCTGAGCATGGATGCGACGGCGGTCGCGATGACGATCGAGATCATCAAGGGCAGGATGATGTGGTAGTCGCCGGTCAGCTCGAAGATGATCAGGACGGCGGTGATTGGGGCACGGGCGGCGCCGGCGAATACGGCTCCCATGCCGACCAGACCATAGGCGCCGGCTGGTCCGGCGAGGTGGGGGTCGATGCGGGCGGCGAGCTCGCCGTAGGCGGTGCCGAACATCGCGCCCATGAAGAGCGATGGGGCGAACACCCCTCCCGACCCGCCGATGGCGATGGTCAGGCTGGTAGCGATGAGCTTCCCGGCGAGTAGCCCGAGGAGAAACCAGGTGGTGTAACCGCCGCCGACGGCGTGCTCGAGCACGGGGTAGCCCACGCCGTAGAGTTGGGGGACGGCGAGCAGCAGTCCGCCCAGCAGGATGCCTCCAGCTGCCGGTCGTAGCCATTGTGGTCCGTGCCAGACGCGGTCGGCGATGTCTTCGAGCCCGTAGAGAGCGCGCACGAATGCCGTCCCCACGACGGCGGCGGCGAGACCCGAGCCCGGCGTACAGCACGTACTCCCAGGGTGATTTCTGCTGGAACGCCGGCAGCGCCAGGAACGGTTGGGAGCCGAAGGCGGCGCGGCCGATCACGTCGGCGGCGACGGAGGCGAGCACGACCACGCCGAACGAGTCCACCTCGAAGTCACGCAGGATCAGCTCGAGGGCGAAGAAGACCCCGGCGATGGGCGCGTTGAAGGTCGCGGAGATGCCGCCCGCAGCGCCGCAGGCGACGAGCAGTCGAAGGCGTGATTCGGGGATGCGAAGCGCCTGCCCGATGCTGGAGCCGAGCGCGGAGCCGATCTGGACGATCGGGCCTTCCCGGCCGACCGAGCCGCCCGAGCCGATGCAGATCGCCGAGGCGAGCGCCTTGACCGCCGCCACCCTCGGGCGAATACGACCACCGTTCTCGGCAACGGCCAGCATCACTTCCGGCACGCCGTGGCCACGGGCTTCGCTCGCGAAGCGGGAGATCAGCGGTCCGTACACCAGCCCACCGACCACGGGCGCCAAGACGACGAACCAGATGCCGAGCCCGGGCAGGAGAGGGTTCGGGGCGCGGCCGGCCGCGCTGTAGTCAGAAACCCCCGTAAACAGCCGGGTCGTCTGGATGATCAGCTCGCGAAACACGACCGCCCCCGCCCCGGCGCCGACTCCCACCAGCACGCCCAGCGACATCAAGCCGGCCGAAGTGCCATGCAGCCAGAGGTGGGCGCGGCGCGCTGCGCTCAGGGGAGCATCTCTACGCTCCGCGGCCGACCGTGACAGATCGCTCATACAGGCTGGGAGCGGTCGATCCCCGCGATAAGGGAGTCCAGCACCGAGCGGATGTTCGACCAGCGAAACCCCGTCGGGTCGAGCGCGCGGTGCAGCATTAGGCCGTCCGCGAGCGCAATCAGCATCGACGCCAACGCGTTGGCGCGCCGCGCCTCGATCCCGAGATCGCCCACGGTGATGCTGTGCGTGATCCACTCACGCAGCACGTAGCGACGGCGCTCGACGGCGTCCGCGAACCGCACCCGTAACACCGGATCGGATGACAGTGCCGACCAGAGATCCGCGCGCAACTGAACGCGAGCCGGATTATCGCCTACCCGAAGCATCGCCTGCGTGAACCGCCGCACGCGCTCCGCGCCGGTGATGTCCGCTGCGGCGAGGTCGGCGGCGACCGCGTTCAGCGCCTCGGTCTCATCGTCAAGCAGCGCAAGAAACAAGTCCTGTTTCGTGGCGAAGTAGCCGTAGAACGCGCCCTTGCTGACGCCCGCCTCGTCGCACACATCGTCCACTGTCGTCTCTCGGTATCCAGCGGAGGCGATCCGACGCCACGCCGCGTCGATCAAACGCTGACGCCGATCAGCTCGAGCCTGCGCCGTGATGCGTGGCATTCTAGTAGCATAACCGACTGGTCAGTTTTCTTCGCCAGATGTGGGTCTGGGCCCTCGATCCGACTGAGTTGGTGCCCGTCGCCTGCACAGCCGCTGGTCTACCTGCGTCGCGTCCGAAGGCAGAACAGGCGCGGCGCGACACCACCCGTGTGGAAGCCGCTCGCATTCCTGAGCGGATTGCTGGTCGCGGTCGTCGCGGTGGCGTCGCCGGTCGACTGGCTCGGTGGGAACCGCTCGTTCGCCCGTTAACATGGTGCAGCATCTGGAGTAAACTCCGATCGGCGAGCCGGGAAGTCTGGTCGGCACTCACTGACACCGCGAATCAGGAGTGTCCGATCATGACCAGCATTTGCCCCACCAGCCAGCTCGCCCGTACGTTGGAAGTCCGTCGCGCCATTCACACGCAAGCGATCGCGGTCTTCCTCGTTGTCGTCCTGGCTGCCGCGTGGCGAGTGTCGCCCTTGCACGAGCCGGAACCGCTTACGCTTGTACTCCTGGCGGTGGCAAGCGCAGCCTTCGTACTGGAACTCAGCCTAGGGTGGTACGAAGAAGTCCGAGCCGAACGCTTTGCCGACGAGCTCATCCTCACCGGTTTCGCAGACCTACATCTCGACACCCGGATCGGGCGCACCGTGTCAGCTCGGGTAACCCGGCTGCAGTCGCATCGCGCTCGACGACGCCTAGCAGAGGATCTGCGTTGGAGGGTCAGTCTGGCCAACGGATGGACGCGCCCATCCGCGGGGTATCTCCGCGCTGCCGCCTTTCCACCCCTGGATCCGGCACAGCGCGAGATCGTGCGCGCTGACACAGTGCTCGACATCGCGGCGCGAATCGAACGCACCGCAGCAGTCGATCCACGAGCACTGATCGCACTGCATCGGTTCATTCAGCCGCCGACCGTCCCCGCATCCTCTCTAGCCGCCCAGGGCCGAGCGAGCGCTCTGCGTGAAGAGCTCGAAGTCGTGTGCAGCCTGATCACCCCGCAGCTCGAATCGCGAGGACGCCAGTCTTCATGTGGGGAAGAGTCTGGACGCTTCGATCAGGGCGCGGCGGAGGTCGGCCCGCTCGTTGCCGAGACTCCGGATCGAGCAAGTTAGGCGGCGCGCTCCCTCGGCGCTGAGGGTGATCTCACCGACGCGACCGTCATCGTTCGCCGTCCGCCGGTCGAGCAGACCTGCGTCGACGGCGCGAGCGACAAGGTCAGTCACCGTAGTCTGAGGCATCTCCAGATCGCGGCCGATCGCCGAGACGCTTGCGTGACCGGCCGTAGCCTGGGCGGCTCGGACCGCGAGCAGCAGCAGATACCGCTGGGGCGTCAGCCCGCATTGCTGCACAAGCGAGTCGGTGCGCCGCTCGAACCGGCGCAAGGCGAATCGAAACCGGGCGACCGCGAGCGCCTCGCGGTCCTCGAGCGGATGTTCAGGGGTGGAGGTGGCAGCCACTTGCCAAACTGTACCGCAGTACGGTACTCTTGGATACATCGTACTACGGTCTATCGGAGGTTGAGATGAAGCGCCGAGTGCTCGGTGGTGGGGTGGTCCTCTGGGTGGCGTGCTTGTGTTGGCCGATGCCGGCGTTGGCGAGCATCTCCACGAAGCCCATCCTCGGGTGGGGCACGAACGGCCGCGTCGACGCGGTCGTGGTTCTCGGCGACACGACGTATGTCGGGGGATCGTTCACCGAGCTTGTGAATGGATCCGGGGCCAGCATCCCTGTGGCGAACCTCGCAGCGTTCGACGCGACCGGCAGTCCGGTGACGACATTCAGACCGAGCTTCAACGGGGCCGTGAAGGCGCTCACAACCAACGGGGCAGACCTGTACGCGGGCGGATCATTCACCGCCGTCAACGGTGAACGGTGGCTCCACCTCGTAAAGCTCGCGCCGTCCGGGGATGCGGTCTCCTTCGAGGGCCACACGAATCGCGAGGTCGACTCACTCCTCACCCTCAATGGTTCGATCTACGCTGGAGGCACGTTCACCAGAGCAAGCGGGACGCAGCGCAACTCTGCCGCGGCGTTCGACGCGGCTACCGGCCACCTGCAACTCTGGAACCCTGACGCGGACGCTCGGGTGGATGCACTCGCGGCAACGCCGTCCGCGGTCATCGTCGGTGGATTCTTCCACGCCCTGAACGGTGCGACCGCCCCACGGCTCGCGGCGACCGACCCCGCAACTGGTGCCACGCTGCCGTGGGCCTCGCACCCAAACTACCCGGTGCTCGCTCTCACCTCGACCAGCGGCGGCGTGTTCGCAGGACTAGGCGGACCGGGAGGATACGTGACCGGGTACTCCACCGCCGGCAACCTGGTGTGGACGCAAAGGGTCGACGGCAACGTCCAAGCGATCACGGTGGCCGGCGGCGAGATCGTGGCGGGCGGCCACTTCAACCACCTCTGCGATGCCGGATCCGGCTGCCTAAACCCGATTCCCCGCCGCAAGCTGGCTGCGTTCACAGCTACCGGAAGCCTCGACACGGCGTGGCATCCACCCGCCAACAGCCGCCTCGGGGTCTACGCCCTCTTCGCTACCGCTACCCAACTCATTGCCGGGGGCGACTTCACCAAGATCGCAGGAGTTTTCGTGAGCCACCTCGCACGCTTTGCGATCGCATGACCGCCCGCGAAGGAAACACGGACCACTGGAGGTGAGAAACCATGGCGCGCTACCTCGTGTCGGGCTTGGCTGAGCTGGAGTGCAGCGACGCCCTCAGCGCCTGGCAAGAAGCACATCGAGACACGCAGAAACTCATCTGGGAAGTCGCCTCGATCGCACCACTCGACAACCCGACGATGTCGATCACCTTCGCGACCCGAGTCGGTGAGCGAGCCGCTCGGGCGCGCCTGCAGCGGGCGATTGCGCTCACTCTCCTATTCCTCCTCGCGCTCAGCTTCCCAAGCCACCTCGTGATCTCCTCGCTGCTGACCAGTCGATAGGCGGGAAGGTGCTTCGCTGCGGGCTCGAACGGGCGGGCGGGGCGCATCGTGGCCACGGCGTGACGAGGAGTGTCACCACGCGGACCTGACTGTCGAGTGAAAGGGCGCTGACCTTGGACTACCGGATCGACCACGTCATCAACACGGCGGTACGCCATCATCCTCTGGTGGTTCCCATTGTGACTGGCTTCGCCACCTGGGGAGTGCTGGTGTTCGGGGCCGCAGCCGTGCTGCTGTGGTTCTTGGCCAATCCGGAATCAGACATGTGGAAGCGCGCAGGAACCGCTGGGCTCGCCGGCGCCGCGCTCGGACTGGCCACCAACCAGATCATCATCCAGCTCTGGCAGCGCCCCCGCCCCTACGCCGCGCATCCACACGGAATCGTCCCACTGCTCGCCCGAACCACGGATCCCAGCTTCCCCAGCGACCACGCCAGCGCGGCCTTCGGCATCGCTGTCGGCGTTCTACTAGTACACCGCCGAGCCGGCTACGCCTTTGTCGCCACGGCCCTAGTGATCGCCGTATCGCGCGTGGCGACAGGAATGCACTACTCCACGGACGTACTTGCCGGCGCCGCCATCGGCAGCCTCAGCGGCCTGGTAGCAGCCCGCGTAGCGATGGAGCCTCTGCTAATGCCGGTGATCAGTGCATTCAGCGTCGTCAGCGATCCCGCCGTCACCTTCGTCCGTCGCCTGACCGTCACCCAGCGGACGCTCCTCAACCCACATTTCAGAGCCGCCGTAGTCGGCACAGTCGGCCTCGTCCTGCTCGCCCGTTTTACCGCCGATCTGCGTTCCCACCTCATCGACGAGCTTCCTATTGCCTCCCTAACCACCTGGCTGGCGATAGTCGGGGCAGCCATCTATCTCGCCCTCCAGCGTTACGACGATCCTCCCAGCTGCAGACACCAGCCAGGACGTGCCGGAGCGACTGACTCGCGCTCCCCAACCTAGAGGCGGCTCAGTCTGTGGCATGGTCAGCCTCGGTACTGACGTGGAGGGCGGCGGCGACTGCTGGGAGGGTGACGCCTTGGAGGACGACGGATGATGCGACGACGACGAACACGAGTCCGTAGATTCGCGGAGAGTCTTGGATGCCATGGGCGAGTGCGAGTGATGCGAGCAGGATCGGGACGGCGCCGCGCATGCCAGCCCAGGCCAGAAAGACGCGCTCAGCTGGCGGCACGCGGAATGGGGCGAGCAGCAACATCGCTGCCGGGGGCCGGGCGAGAGTCAGCAGCACGATGGTCAGGACGAGTCCTTGCAGGACGCCGGAGGCTCCGAGCGCCGCGAGGTGAACGGTCAGGCCCAGCGAGACGAACACGACCACCTCTGCCAGTCCGGCCAGTTCTGAGTGGAACGCTCGCACGTCTTCGCCGACGGTCGTGTTGGCATCTCCGAGCAGCAGGCCGGCCACGAACACGGCCAGGAACCCGGAGCCGTGGATGGCGGTGGCGGAGCCGAAGATGAGGCCTGCGGCTGACAGCGCGACGATCGGCTGGAGGGTGTCTCGTGGCTCGGTCAGGTGCCGCAGCGGCTTGCGGGTCAGCCAGGCGCCGGCCACCCCGACCGTGAGGCCGATAGCGAGTTGGCGGGCTAGCGTGGTGGAGACGGTGGGAAGCCAGGAGCCTCCGTCGATCGCTGCTAAGACGCCGATCATCAGTGCGATTGCGATCGGGTCGTTCGCTCCCGACTCCGCCTCCAGGATCGTCTTTGGCCGCTCGGCCAGGCGACCCTCGCCGATCACCGAGAACACCACCGCCGGATCGGTAGGAGCCAGCGCGACGCCGAGCACTGCCGAGGTGGCCCAGCCGAGCCCAAGCAATGCGTGCGCCGCCAGGGCCATCACTGCGGCCGTGAGGAGTGTTGCACCGAAGCCGAGCGTGGCCACCGCACCGACACGGGGACGTACACGACGCCACCCAAGCGACACGCCACCATCGAACAGGATCACGATAAGCGCGCCCGACGCGATCCAGCTCACGTCCGTCGGCGAGAAGGCGGTTCCAAGTGGCTGATACAGGTCGGAGGCGACGGCGGCGGCGAGCAGGAACACGACAGGAGCCGGCATCCGGACGCGCTCGGCCACGCGCCGAAACACCAGCGCGGCCAGCAGAGCGCCGCTCACGACCGCCACAGCCACTCCAAACTTCTGCACAGGTACCCCCGATTGCGGTGGCCGCCGTTAGCCAGTCGAGCGGCGCGGGCAGATCATCGTCGATACCCCTCGGGAACGAAGCCGCAGGCTTCTACGCCCGAGGACGGTCGGCGTCGTGCGGTGACGGTGCGGCGCAACAGGGCGTCAGCGGCCCAGTAAGCGGCGCGCAGTCGCCGCCCCGCCCCGCCCCACGGCCTAGGCGACGAACTGGCGGCCGGCCAGCACCCCAGCCCACAACGTGAACACACCCACGGCCAGGCTGCCGACCGGCAGCAGCAGCCCGGTCGCATAGCGGCCACCGTCCATCGCGTGGTAGACCTGCGCGACCAGGGTTGAGAAAGTGGTGAAGGCGGCCAGGAAGCCGACGCCCAACACGATCCGCGTCCGCCCGTCCAGCTGCGCGCCGATCAGCAGGCCAAGGAGCAGCGATCCGATGATGTTGATGGCAAAGGTGGCAAGCACCTGCTGGTGCTCGGCGAGATTGGCGCTGGCGTACTCGTCAAGCAGATAGCGGGTGAATGCACCCGCTCCACCCGCAAGCGCAACTGCAAGTCCAACCGGCATGTGGGACGCTCCTCGTGTATCAGGAGCTATCAGCCGGGCCGGCGGTTCGAGGCGAGCTCCATCGCCTATGCCCTCAGGGTAGCGGACCACCCGAGACCCGATCTGGCGGCACCATGCAGCCCTGATCCTGGGGTCGCGCGACGTTGCGGCCGGCTGGGCCGGATTATCGTCCGAAGTGCTGTGAAACGCGGTCCGTACCGGAAACGAAACTAGCCGAGCGCGTTGTGG
Organism: uncultured Actinomycetes bacterium; assembly: GCA_963744065.1. Classification (GTDB taxonomy): domain Bacteria; phylum Actinomycetota; class Thermoleophilia; order Gaiellales; family JAICJC01; genus DASUHT01. Next base: position 155,917 of record CAVUSN010000019.1, read on the forward strand.
GATCCTCTCCCGCAGCGGGTGCACACTCCGAAGGCGCTAAGTGACGGCGAACCACGGTCTCGATCTCATCGAGATGAAACTCGGGCGGGCGGAAAAGAAGCTCCAAGGCCTGGAGGCGGAGCGGGTGTCTCTGCATGACCGTTATCGATCCCGCATCGATCTGAATGAGAAGACTGGCCGATGGGAGTCTAGACTCATCAAAAAGGTGCCGATCCCCCTCGATGAGTGGACACTCGATGTTGGCGAGATCCTCTACCACTACCGTTCGTCCCTCGACCAGTTGGCCCACTTGCTGGCGGGCGTCGGAGCGGGAGACCACACCGCCTTCCCTCTCACCACAAGCACCGCGCACCCCAAGTGACGGTCGCGTTCGCCTCCACGTCCAGCGTGCATCTGGGGGAAATCTCCGGGTCTGGAGACGCCAAGCAAATCACCATCTGGGTCGGAGCATTCGACGGCTTATTGAGGGCGTCTTCCCAACCCTTTGACCAGGGAACCATGGCTGAAAATAAACGAGTCACACCCACACTTCGAGCAATCGCAGACATCGTGACCAAGCGTGTGCTGCCCCGGCTCGGCCCCCTCGTCCCCTGAGGAAATGCGCGGGGGGTCCGGTTTTTCAAACGGACCCACTACCGCGGTGCGGCGTTCGCCCTCCCTGGCCAGGGCGGCGCCATCACGCTGGCCGCCCACGACGCCGGGGCGGCATGCTGCAGCTGACGGTGGGCGACGACGGCGACGGCATCCCGGTCCACGCGCTGACCCGGGCGTTCGCCTGGTCTACGAATACGCTAGCGGCTTGCTTGCGGGCGCTTTGGGCGGCGAGCGATTCGCTTCGGAGCGGGTAGCTTCCCGGCCACTCGGGAGTCATCAGAGTGCTTTTATCACCTTAGTCACGTGTTTGAGGTCTTTCACCATTGCCTTGTCAACCAGCGCGAGACTGGCGAGGACCGCGATGGTGATGACGGCGAGCACCATCGCGTACTCGGCCGTCGCCTGCGCCGTTTGTATCCTGGAAACAGCCAGATACGGCGACGCTCGGAGAGTCGCCAAATAGGAGGAGCGACCGATGGAGAATGGGGCGAGGTGAGGAGGCTTTCCAAGCCAGATCGGGACGCTTGCCGATGTCCGGAGCCTGGGCATCCTGAGGCTGCCTCGGCGTGCGGTCGGTGCGTTCTTCTTCGCCGCGATGGTCTCAGCCGCCTTCACAGCCACGAAGCCCGCTGGAGACGTGTACTTGACGATCTTCTTGGATCCCACTCTTTCTCTCCCGGTTGAAGGCGGCCCAAGAGCCTGGCTCTTGTCGGCATCGGCCGCCATCCACTTGAGTGAATGCACGGAGCGCGACACGGGCCAGAGTTCCGCCGTGCCCTCCCGAGCGCGGTCAGGCACACGACGCGTTCCGAGGGCAAATCCGCCCTTGCCTTGCTTCTTACATGTCGGCGACGTTTCGGACGGCCCGTACCCTTAGGGAGCAGCGGGGTCGGCGTTGTGAAAGAGTCCGGGCTACGTCGCTGCTACGGGGGATCAAGTGAGCTTCGGAGAACGATTCGCGGGGGCTTGCTCCCGGGCTGTCTATCCGCTGTGCCTCGGTCTTGACCCCCGCGTCGATGACATGCCTGCCCTAATCCGTGAGCGCGCCGTGTCCGCGGCACGCGGCGACGGCACCGCCGTACGCCGCGCGATCGCCGAGTTTCACGAGCTGGCCGTTGCTGCTGCGGCGGGGTTGATTCCGGCTGTGAAGCTGCAGATGGCCTTCTACGAGCAGTACGGCATCTGCGGCCTAGAGGCGCTCGGCGACACGATCGCGATAGCCCGGCGCAACGGGCTGCTGGTGATCGTTGACGGAAAGCGCAATGACATCGACTCGACCGCCGAGGCGTATGCCCGCGCATTCCTCGGCACCACGCCGGCGCTCGGGTCGGAGTCGCGGGCGTTCGCCGCCGATGCGCTCACCGTGAACCCATATCTTGGTTGGGACAGCCTCGTGCCGTTCGCCCGCACCGCCGCCGCGTCTGGCACCGGGATCTTCCTACTCGTCCACACATCGAATCCGTCGTCGGTCGAGTTGCAGGAGGCCGACGGCGGTGCGGTGTTTCTGCGCGTGGCCGGATACGTCAACCGGCTCACGGAGGAGTACTTCGACGATCCATTGCTTACTTCAGTCGGTGCGATCGTCGCCTGTACCTTCCCCCCCGCGGCCGCGACGGCCCGCGCGGCCATGCCGCGGGCACCCATCGTCGTCGTCGGCTACGGCGCCCAGTCAGGCTCGGCCGAAGGCTGCGCCGCATGCTTCTCCGCACAGGGCGACGGCGCGATCGTCAACGCCTCGCGCAGTCTCACCTATGGATGGGAACCGGAGCCGCGGAGCGACGAGGATCTTGTCGAGGCGATCCGCGGTCGCATCACCGCCGCCGGTAAGGCGATCAGCTCCGCTCTAGCCGCGACCGTATGAGCCGGCCGGTGCCCGCGCCTATGCTCATTTCGTTGAATGGGCATCGGCCGGTGTGCGGGCGAGAAGAATTATTCAACGGCCAGGGCCACCGAGCAAGAACGGCCACTGTGGGTTGGGCTCAACGAAGCGGGTTTGGGCGGGGTCTGCGCCCCCAACTGCGCCCTCGACGGGGAACAACCCATTTAGACTTCTCGATTGGTTGCTAGGGTGCGGAGGATGTCGGAGTCCTCGTTGATCGAGTGTTGCAGCCCGCTGGTGCGCTCGACGCTGTCGCCGGCACAGGCGGCCGACTTGGAACGGCTGTTCAAGGCGCTTGCCGACCGCCACCGGGTACGGATCCTGAACCTGCTGGCAGGCGCCGGAGACGCTGTGTGCGTGTGTAAGCTGATGCCGGCGCTGGGGCTTGCCCAGCCGACCGTCAGCTACCACCTGAAGCTGCTGGTCGAGGCCGGCCTGCTGGAACGCGAGCGGCGCGGACGTTTCGCCTACTACCGCCTCGCGGCGGGGTCGCTCGAGCAGCTCGGTGACCTCGTCCGCGGCCCGACCAGTGACAGGGTGTGGGCGGCGTGAACGCGGCCGCTGCGCTTGCGGGATCGTGGTGGGAGGCGCCGTGAGCGAGCGCCGAGAAGGCCCGACCCGCTGCGGCCGAGGAGGCGGCCGTGATGGCGCGGTTGTCGCGGCTTGATCGCTTCCTGCCGCTGTGGATCGCCCTGGCGATGGCGGGCGGGCTGATGTTGGGCTCGCTGGTGCCGAGTCTGAATGATTGGCTCGAGAAGCTGCAGGTGGGGACGGTCAGCGTGCCGATCGCGGTTGGCCTGCTGCTGATGATGTATCCGGTGCTGGCCAAGGTGCGCTACGAGGACATCGGGAAGAAGCAGGGCGATGGCGTCAGCGACGCGCGCTTCTTCGGCGTCTCGCTGTTTCTCTCGTGGGTGGTCGGGCCGCTGCTGATGTTCGCATTGGCATGGCTCTTCTTGGCCGATCAGCCCGCCTACCGCACCGGCGTGATCATCGTCGGCTTGGCGCGCTGTATCGCGATGGTGCTGGTCTGGAACGAGATCGCTCTGGGTGACCGCGAGCGGGCGGCGGTGCTGGTCGTCTTCAACGCGATCTTCCAGCTCGTCGCCTACTCCGTGTTGGGCTACTTCTACTTGACCGTGCTTCCCGGCTGGCTGGGCTTGGACACGCAGGGCTTCCAGGTCGGAATCTGGGAGGTGGCACGCACGGTCTTGATCTTCCTGGGCATCCCACTGACCGCCGGCTACCTGACCCGCCGGATCGGGCTTCGCCGCCGCGGACGCGACTGGTATGAGCAGCGCTTCATCCCGCGGATCGCGCCGATCACCCTCTACGGGCTGCTGTACACGATCGTCTTGTTGTTCGCGATCCAGGGCGACAAGATCACATCCCAGCCGCTCGACGTCGTCCTGATCGCAGCGCCGCTGCTCGTCTACTTCGCGGTCATGTGGGTCGCCGGGTTCGCCTCCGGCCGGGCAATGGGGTTCCGGTACCCGCAGACGGCCGCGCTCTCGTTCACGGTCGCCTCGAACGACTTCGAGCTTGCGATCGCCGTCGCGGTCGGCGTCTTCGGCGCAACCTCCGGCCAGGCCCTGGCCGGTGTCGTCGGACCACTGATCGAGGTACCCGTGCTCGTCAGCCTCGTCTACGTCGCCCTCTGGCTGCGCCGCCGACTCGCCTGGCCCCCCGCCCTCGAACCGGCCAGTGTCCTTCAAGCCGCAGATGCCTCCGCCGGCGTGCGGCAGGCACGCCGAGTAAACACTTGAGGCTCACTCAGGGTTGGTCCGAGGCCAAACCACCGATCGGTCGAACTGCGAACTGTCCGCACTCAAGATCAGGGAGCGCCCGGACGCGGCTGGAACGTGCAGCGCGCACACTGCGGGTATCCCAGCGAACGGAGGGTCCGCCATGTCGTCGCTGCCGATGGAGTATGAGATCACCGCGTACACCGTGTCCCACGGTGTCTCGGAGGCGCACTGCGCGGATGAGACGATCCGTTTTGACAGTTCGGCGATGCCGGCTGCCGAGCTGCCCGGGCCGGCTGAGTTGCTGGCCGCGGCGTTTGCCGCCTGCGTGCTGAAGAACGTCGAGCGGTTCGCTGGGATGCTGCCGTTTCGCTACGACAGCGCCTCGATCACGGTCCGCGCGAAGCGCCAGCAGACGCCACCCCGGTTCACCGAGATCCGCTATGAGCTCGCTCTTGTCACCGATGAGCCGCCCGACCGGGTCGACCTGCTGCATCGCAACATCGTCAGGCAGGGAACGGTCTTCAACACGCTGGCGGCAAGCTGCGACGTCTCTGGCAGCATCCAGGCGACGAATCCCGCGTCGCTGGCGACCTGATCGAGGCGCGGGCCGGCGCTCGAGGGTATCGCGCGGCAGGTCCAGGTGTTGCTCGCAGCGAACGCGGTCAGGACTCGTCGCGTCAGGCTAAGGCCGGCTTGCGCGCTCGGATGATCGCCGAGCTGGCATGCGCATGGACGCGATGAGTTGGTCGAATCTCGACGTCGACGAGGCCGGCGTCGATAAGTCCGGCGCGAAACTCCTCCTCGGTCAGGGCGCCGGCGATGCAGCCGGTGTAGGCGGCCATGTCGGCGCGGGTGGCCTCGTCCATGTCGGTGTCGGCGATGACGTCGGAGACGGCGAAGCGGCCGCCAGGGCGAAGCACGCGCGCCGCCTCGGCGAGCACCACGCGCTTGTCGGCGGCGAGGTTGATGACGCAGTTTGAGATGACGACGTCGACGGAGGCGTCGGGCAGCGGGATGGCCTCGATGTAGCCCTTGATGAACTCGACGTTGTCGACGCCGGCTTCGGCGGCGTTGGCGCGAGCGAGCGCAAGCATCTCGTCGGTCATGTCGAGGCCGATCGCGTTGCCGGTCGGCGCAACCCGGCGGGCGGAGATGAGCACGTCGGCGCCGCCGCCCGAGCCGAGGTCAAGAACGGTCTCGCCCGGGTGCAGATCAGCGACCGCGGTCGGAACGCCGCACCCGAGCGAGGCCGACACGGCGGAGCTTGTCGCGCCTTCGACCTCCTCAGCGGCGTAGAGCGATGCGCCGAACACCTCCTGGCCGGCCTGGTCGGTCGTCATCGATGGCGCGCAGCCGCACGAGCCCTTGCCGCGTCTCCGTCATGCTGCGCGCAGCGGTGGCGTAGCGGTCGCGCACGAGCTCGCGGATGTCCTCGGTGGTCTCCGACGCGGAGACGCCGCCAGCGCATCCGCAGCTGCCGCCGCTTGCGGCTGTGCCACAGCACGCGGACTTCTCCGCCGGTTCGCAACAGACGGTCTGATCTTCCGGCGTGCAGCAGGTTGAGATATCGGTGGTCAGCTCAGCCATGTGGAAAGCTCCTTGACGGAATCGGGGGAGACGGAGTAGTAGGCCCAGCGGTGGCGCCGGTCGATGGTCACCAAGCCGGAGCGGACGAGCTTGCTGACGTGGTGTGAGAGCGTCGGCTGGGGAATCCCGAACAGGGCGAGCAGCTCGCACTGACACAGCGGCTGCGCGTGTCGGCGAAGCACGTCCAGGATCTGAACGCGGATCGGCTCAGATAGCGCCGATGAGAGCTCGGCCAAGCGGTCGGCGTCGAGCGCAGGATCAAGCCCGGTCGTTGGCGCGCAACACGCTGCGGCAGACGGACCCGCAGACGGTACATCTTTCACATCAATCATCATGAATATGATGGTAGCAGGAACGGCCGCATCGCAACAAGCTCAGGATCCGTTCGATGAGGCCGAACGCAGCAACGCCGACTCCTCCAGGCCACGCCGATCGTGTCGATACTTGGTCGGTCAACGCGCGACGGGTACCACGTCGCAACGGGATCGGCCAGTCTCCTCCAGTCGTCGTGGAGGCTCGCTACACGCTCGTCGCGGCGTGGGCGGCCGACGGGACCTCGCGTGGGAGCAGCAGCGAGACGGTGCCCGCGGCGAGCAGGAGGCCGGCGCTGGCCCAGAGGCACGCGTCGAGGCCTTGCCACTGGTAGAGGGCGCCGGAGAGGACGGTGCCGGCGAGGCGTCCGCAGGCGTTTGCCATGTAGTAGAAGCCGACGTTCATCGCCACCTTGTCGCCTTCGGCGTAGTGGAGGATCAGGAACGAGTGCACGGCGGAGTTGAGTGCGAACATCACGCCGAACAGGATCAAGCCCACGACGATGACAGCTGATGGGTCAAGCGACGAGGAGAGGGCGACCGCGATCAGCGCGGGAAAGGCGGCCAGGGCTGAATGCGAGGGTGGTGGCCGTGCGGCCGGTCGGCTCGCCGGCGCTTCGGCGTCGGAAGAGGTTGGGGGCGGATGCCTGGACGGCGCCATAGCCGATCACCCAGACTGCCAGGAACGAGCCGACCTGCCAGAAGCTCCATCCCTGTTGGGACTGCAGGTAGACCGGGACGCCGACCACGAACCAGACGTCGCGCGAGGCGAACAGGAACATCCGCGCGGCGGCGAGAATGTTGACCGCCCGGTTGTTCGAGAACATGTGGCTGAACTTGGCCTTGCGGTTCGGCGTGCCGAGCCTGCCGTGCATCAGCGTCAGTACCGCGGCCATCGCGCTTACCGTCGACACGATCAGGATCATCAGCGCGTGTTGGAAGCCGACCACCGTGAGCAGGAGGCCGCCGACGAAGAAGCCGACGCCCTTGATCGCGTTCTTGGAGCCGGTCAGGATCGCAACCCAGCGGAAGAGGGTGTCGGATGCCCCCTCAGGGACGATCAGCTTGACCGCGCTCTTGGAGGACATCTTGGTGAGATCCTTCGCGATGCCTGAGAGCGCCTGCGCGGTCATCACGTATGGCACGACCAGCCATGAGACCGGCGCGAAGGCGAGCATCGAGAGCGCCACGGTCTGGGTGCCGAGGCCGCCCAGGAGCGTCGTGCGAAGGCCGAAGCGGGCGGCCAGGAATCCGCCGACCAGGTTGGTGATGATGCCGAACACCTCGTAGAACAGAAACAGCGACGCAATGGCGAACGGCGAGTAGCCCCGCTCGTAGAAGTAGAACAGCACCAGCACGCGGATCGCACCGTCGGTGATCGTGTCCGACCAGTAGGCACCGGTGACCACCATGTAGTTGCGAAGATCGGCTGATCGCTCGGCGGCTGGCATCTCCACGCCCCTATCTGGCCGCCGCCGCGTCAAGCCTGACCGGGTCGATGCTCCGGCCAACGATCGCGGCCAGCTCGACGAGTCGGTTCGCATAGCCCCACTCGTTGTCATACCAGGCATACACCTTCACCTGCGTGCCGCCGACCACCATCGTCGAGAGCGCGTCCACGATCGACGAGCGCGGATCGTTCACATAGTCGACGGAGACCAGCGGGCGCTCCTCGTAGCCAAGGATCCCCGCAAGCGAACCCTCGGCCGCGTCGCGCAGAAGACCGTTCACCTCCTCGACGCTCGTTGCCCGGCGCATCTCAAAGACGCAGTCGGTGAGCGACGCGTTCAGCAACGGCACCCGCACCGCGTGTCCGTTCAGCCTGCCCTGCAGCTCCGGGAAGATCAGCCCGATCGCCGTCGCCGACCCCGTGGTGGTGGGGATCAGCGGACGTTCCCGCCGCGCGCGCCCGCCGCAAGTCCTTGTGCGGCGCATCCACGACCGTCTGCGTGTTGGTGAGGTCATGCAGCGTCGTGATCGACCCATGCGAGATGCCGATGCCCTCGTGCAGCACCTTCACCACCGGCGCCAAGCAGTTCGTGGTACACGACGCGGCCGTGACGACGTCGTGCACGTCCGGGTCGTAGCGGT
>CAVUSN010000020.1:0-4170 GCA_963744065.1 uncultured Actinomycetes bacterium
CCCGGCCGACAAGCGGCGTGCGCGACTCCTGGACAACGTCGATCCCGAACCGCGAGGTGGCCTCCGCCGCTCTCCATGCCGGCACCGGCTCGGTCTTGCCCTTGGCGGCCACCGGCTCGGCCAGCTCGTAGCGGATCACCCGGTTGGTGGCCCGGTAGGTCACCTCGCCCACCAGCACCCCGTCCACCGGCGCCGCCGACTCCAGCCGGGCGGCAGTGTTGACCACGTCGCCCGAAGCCATCCCCTCCCCGCGGGACGGATCGGCGTCCAGCGCCACCAGCGCCTCGCCGGTGTTGACGCCGATCCGCACGTGCAGGTCCATGGCCGGATCGCGCTCGCGCAGCTCCGCCACCGCATCGACGATGGCCAGCGCCGAACGCACGGCCCGCTCGGGGTCGTCCTCATGCGCCACGGGCGCGCCGAAGACCGCCATCACCGCATCGCCGATGAACTTCTCCACCGTGCCCCCGTGCCGCTCCAGCTGCTCGCGCAGCAGCGCGTGGTAGGGCTGCAGGGTGCCCCGCACATCCTCCACGTCCATCAACTCCGAGCGGCTGGTGAAGCCAACCAGATCACAGAACAGCACCGACACCACCTTGCGCTCCTCGCGGCCCTGGGGAGCCGCCGCCAGCGGGGTGCCGCACATCCCGCACAGGCGGAAGCCCTCCGGGTTCTGCTGGCCGCAGGCGGGGCACGTTTGCACGCCGGACAGTTTACGAAGACGAGCCGGGGCGCGCCCTCTGCGGGTCTGGCGCCAGCCGCACCGCCCGATCGAGATAGAGCTCGGCGCCTACCGATTCGTAGAAACGGCGCGCCTCCTGCAGATGCGGCCCCGCCTCGGCGGCGCACCCTTGGGCGGTCAGCTGCTCGGCCGCCCGCAGGTGCGCGAAGGCGGCGTCGGGGAGCGAGCCGATCCCGGCGTAGATCTTCGCCGCCGCGGCGTGATCGCCGGCCACCGATGCCAGCAGCGCATCCTTCCACGGCGTCTCCAGCGGCATCGCGCGGGCGGCGGCATCCAACTGTGCAGCTCGCCCCGCGAGCTCGGCGCTCTCGGCCAGCTCGGCGCCCGCATAGGGAAGCGCGGCCACCAGCGCGCTGCCGCCCTGCGCCAGGACGAACAACTCGTCCAGCAGCTCCCCTGCCTGCGCAGAGTCGCCGCGCAGCAGCGCCAGCCAGGCGGATTCCGCCAGTTCCGGGCACAGCGACTGCGGCATGCCCTCCTCCCGCGCCAGTTGCAGCGCCTGGGATTCGATCTCGGCCGCCTCGTCGAGCGCCCCTCGGCGGGCCAGGATGCGGGCCTGTGTGCCCAGCACGAACGACGCGAACTCTCCGCCATAGCCGCCGCGCGATTCGATAAAGGCCGACATCCGGGCGAGCGCGTCGGGCCACGCGCCGGCCAGGTACTCACTCACCGCCACCTCAGCGGTGGGGCCGCCGATCCGCCAGGGCGTCCTGCGCAGACCCCATTCCAGCGATTCCGCGACCAGTTCGCGGTAGCGCTCGACATGCCCCAGGATGAGGTGCACGGTGGCGTGGTTTCCAAGCGAAATGCTCAGCTCGGAGTCGCCCAGTTCGCGCATCCCCTGGATGGCCTGAGACTCCTCGTCCAGCCCGCCGGGGTCGCCGCACTCGACCCGGGCACCCCCCCGGTAGGCGTGCGCGGTGAAGATGTCCCGCGGCTCGACCCCGGCCTGCTCGGCGATGGCCAGGTACGCGTCCAACAGCCGGATCGCCTCGGGCATCTCGGTGTTGACGACGGCGTTCATTGCGCAGTTCAAGAGCACCCGCGCGTGATAGATGCTGACCGGCGCGCCCTCCACCAGTTCCAGCGCCCGCTGCACGTGCCGCTGGCGGCCTTCGCCGTCGCCGTGTGAGCTGCGTACGGCCGACAGGATGGTGTGGGCGTGGGCCGCGGCAGCGCGATCACGGGGCAGCAGTAACTCGATCGCGGCCCCAAGCTCCGGCTCGCAATCGACGCCGAGGCGGGCCAGGCTGCGGGCCAGGTCGAGCACGACGTAGCCGCGGTCCGGATCATCCTCGGCGGTCAACTCGAGCGCGGCCCGGCGGTGGCGGACGGCCGCCTCGTGCGCGTCCACCCGGTGCGCCCGGTCGCCGGCAGCGCGCAGGGCCAGCCGGGCCGCCGAGCGCAGCGCGGCCGTATCCTGGCCGGCGGCCTCCGCATACTCGAGCGCCCGCACCAGGTGGTGAGCCCGCATCTCGACGGCATCGTCGCGGTCTGCCGACAACTGCTCGATCCAGGCGGCGGCCAGCTCGTGCTTGCGGGCGCGCTGGGCTCGCGGGATCTGGTTGTACGCCACATCCCTGACCAGCACGTGACGGAACACGTACTCCACGTCGCCCTCCACGGACGAGCGCTGGGCGCGGCGCAGGAACTCCTTTCTGACCAGCCGGTGCAGCAGCTCCTCAGCTGCCGGTACCGCTCGCCGCCGCCCAGCCTCCAGGTCGCGCCCAGCCAGGCCACCTTGCCAACCACCGCAGCGTTCTGCAGCAGCTGTTTCTCCTCGGCCGGCAGCGCGTCCAGGCGGGCCGCGATGATGCCCTGTACCGATTCGGGGAGCGGCGCATCGGCGGCCCGGTCGACCATCCCGCCGTCCTCCAGCATGCGCACGTACTCCTCGGCGTACAACGGGTTTCCCTGCGCCCGCTCGAGCAGCGCCGCCTGCGTCTCGGCCGGCAGCACGTCCCGGCAAGCAGCGCCACCAGGAGCTGCGGGTGTCGTCGTCGGTCAGCGGTCGAAGCGCGACCGTGGCCGCGTTGGACTTGCCGCCGCCCCAGTCGCGGCGCCGCTCCAGCAGCTCCGGCCGGGCCGTACACACGATCAGGAGCGGCACGTCGCCGGCCCACTCGACCAGGTGGTCGACGAAGTCCAGCAGCGCGTCGTCGGCCCAGTGCATGTCCTCGAACACCAGCACCATCGGCCCGCGCGCGGCCAGCGACTCGAGCAGCCGCCGCCAGGCGGCGAAGGCCTCGGCGGGATCGCCGGACCGCCTGCCGGGCCGCCTCCACCCCCAGCAGCGCGGCGACATGCCGCGCACCCACCGGCGTCGTGGTCATCCCCGACCGCGCCGGCCACCATCTCACCGCATCTTCTCGGCGCCGCTCGCCGGAATCTCGGACTCCAAGATGCCGGCCTCGATTTGACCATCTCGCCCAGCGCCCACTAGGTGACGCCGTCGCCGTAGGGCAGGCAGCGACCCTGCCGCCAGCGACCAGTTCCGGCGCGCTCGTCCACCACTGCGAAGAGCTCCCACACCAGCCGGCTCTTGCCGATGCCCGGCACGCCGACCACCGTCACCAGCTGCACGGTGCGGCGGCGATGGCCCGCTCGGCAGCTCGGCCGCAGCGAGTCCAAGTCGTCGCTCGCGGCCGACCAGCGGCGGTGCGCGACTCTGCTCGACGTCGTCCCGAACCGCGACCGGGCCTGCACCGCCCGCCACGCCGGCACCGGCTCGGACTTGCCCTTGGCGGCCACCGGCTCGGCCGGCTCGTAGCTGATCGCCCGGTTGGTCGCCCGGTAGGTGACCTCGCCCACCAGCACGCCGTCGGCCGGTGCCGCCGACTCCAGTCTGGCCGCCGTGTTGACGACATCGCCCGACGCCATTCCCTCGCCGCGGGACGGGTCGGCACCCAGCGCGATCAGCGCCTCGCCGGTGTTGACGCCGATCCGCACGTGCAGGTCGAGGCCGGGCGTCCCGGTCGCGCAGGGCCGCCACGGCATCGATGATGGCCAGGGCCGCACGCACCGCCCGCTCGGGATCGTCCTCGTGCGCCACGGGCGCGCCGAAGACCGCCATCACCGCGTCGCCGATGAACTTCTCGACCGTGCCCCCGTGCCGCTCCAGCTCGCGCCGCAGGAGGGCGTGGTAGGGCTGCAGGGTGCCCCGCACATCCTCCACGTCCATCGACTCCGAGCGGCTGGTGAAGCCGACCAGGTCGCAGAACAGCACCGACACCACCTTGCGCTCCTCGCGCACGTCGGCGGCCGGCGCGTCCGCCAGCGGCGCGCCGCACAGCCAGGCAGAAGCGGGCGATGTCAGGGTTGTCCTGGCCGCAGGCGGCGCACATGCTCATACCGCGACTCTACGAGACCGCCGGGGCTTGCGCTCGGACGGGCTCCGCGAGGGCAGCCGGCGAAAACACCGGCGTCCG
>CAVUSN010000021.1:0-122121 GCA_963744065.1 uncultured Actinomycetes bacterium
CCGGTGCGGCTGTGGGCGTGGGGCTTCGCGAAGGTGCCGCAGTGCTCGGCGCCAACCAGTGCCGAGTCCGCAACACCTTCCACAGACAGCCCGTAACGGTGCCAGGTTGCGCGCCCAGCCCCGGCACTCCTCCATCGCCGTTACGTGACGCTTGGTGGCCGATATACGCGAGTTTCCGCCCGCCGAGCGGCATCTCGACCCCGAAACCCGGGTCCCGAGGGCGAATCCGGTACCAGGTACAGTGACGGGCCCTGGCACGCAGCCGTGGCGGATTCGTGACGCCCGCCGCCGATAGCCGACCGGCGTTCCGGCATCGGCGCGCGGCTGAGGCCGGGCCAGCCGCTACCGCAAAATCAGCCCATGGCGGCCGCGCCCCGCACCATGGTGGAGAAGATCTGGGCCCAGCACGAGGTGGGCGCCGAGCTGCTGGACGTCGACCTGCACCTGGTGCACGAGGTGACCAGCGCCCAGGCCTTCGAAGGCCTGCGCCTGGCCGGCCGCCGGCGTCCGCCGGCCACTGCACGCTCGCCATCGCTACTACAACGTGCCCACCGGCCCCTGGCCAGCCTGACGAGCTTTCCCAACTCCAGCTGGAGGCGCTGGAGCGAAACTGCGCCGAGTTCGGCGTCCGCCTGTACGGACTGGGCGACCGCCTGGCAGGGCATCGTGCACGTCATCGGGCCCGAGCTGGGCGTCACCCAGCCCGGCATGACGGTCGCCGGCGACTGGCACACCTCCACCGACGCGCCCTCGGGCGCTCGCCTTCGGTATCGGCACCTCCGAAGGTGGAGCATGCGTCCTGGCCACCCAGACGCTGCCCCAGCAGCCGCCGCGGACGATGCGCATCTCCTACATGGGCCGGCTCGGCCCCGGCTGCACCGCCAAGGACATCATCCTGGGTACGATCGGGCGAATCGGCACCGACGGCGCCGCCGGGCACGCCGTGGAATACACCGGCGAGGCCATCCGGGCGCTCTCGATGCAGGGCCGGCGCTACTCCCTGGAGCATCGCCGGGAAGGCCGGCGCGCGGGCCGGCATGATCGCTCCCGACGACACCACCTTCAGCTTCCTGGAGGGCCGGCCGGGCGCACCGGCCGACCTCGCCGCGGCCGTCGAGGGCTGGCGACTCGCTCCTACGGCCTGAGCTTCACCGCACGGTCGAGATCGACCTGGCCGAAATCGCACCGCAGGTGCTGCGGTACTAACCCCGGCCAGGTGGTGGCGATCACCGGTCAGGTGCCCGAGCCGCGCGACGAGGTCGACCAGCGTGTGCTCGAAGAACATGGACCTGCGCCCGGGCACGCCGATGCGCGAGATCGCCATCGACCGGGTGTTCCTGGGCTCCTGCATGAACGGCCGGATCGAGGGACTGCGGGCCGCCGCAGGCGTCGTGGATGGCCTCGAGGTGGCGGCCGGCGTGCGGGCCATGGTCGTGCTGGATCAGCTCAAACTAGTCTCAAGCTGAAGCTGAGGGTTTGGATCAAGTGTTCGAGAAGGCGGGCTTCGAGTGGCGCGGCGCGGGCTGCTCCATGTGTCTCGGGCATGAACCCCGACGTGCTGGCCCCCGGCGAGCGCTGCGCCTCCACCTCCAATCGGAATTTCGAGGGCCGGCAGGGCCGCCTGGCGGGCGCACCGACCGGCGGCAGCCGCATTGTGCGGCAGGCTGGCCGACGTCCGCGAGTTGGTGGGCGGATGAAACCCGTGCACACGGTGGCCGGCCCGGTGGCGGCCCTCGACCGGGTGTCGGTGGACACGACGCATCATCCCCAAGAAGTCCCGCGAAGCGGATCGAGCGCACCGGGTTCGGCGAGTTCCTGTTCTACGACTGGATGGACGACCCCGACTTTCCGCTCCGCCGGCCGGAGTTCCGGTCAGCCCCGATCCTGGCCGCCGGCCGCAACTTCGGCTGCGGCAGCTCGCGCGAGCACGCGCCCTGGGCACTCCAGGACTTCGGCTTCCAGGCCGTGCTGGCCGAGAGCTTCGCCGACATCTTCGCGGCCAACTGCGGCAAGATCGGCCTGCTCACGGTGACCCTGCCGGCCGCCGACATGCGCGAAGCGGCGGCCCGGACGCCGCGCCGGCCCCTGCCACCATCGACCTGGAGGCGATGGTGACCCTGGTGCTCCGGCCGGACGGCGAGCTTCGAGTTCGACCCGGCGCCGCGCGAACGGCTGCTGAACGGCTGGGACGACATCTCGCTGACCGAGCAGCGGGAGGCCGAGATCGCCCGCTACGAGGCCGCGCGAGAGCGCGCCGGCCCCGAGTTGGCGCGCCGGCGTCTTCGGCTACGCCAGCGGAAGCCAGAGCATCGGCGGCCGGGCGCAGCGGGCTGCGCGGCAGGTCGTCGCCGGGCCCGCCGCAGCCCGTACTCCGCGGGGTGACATCGTTGGCCGTATCGGGGCGAAAGAGCGAGGCCAGGTACTGGGCTGCCCTCGGCCAGCTCTCGAACTGGCCGCCGCCGTAGGCGGCGATGCCCTGGTCGCGGCAGTGCTCGTAGGTGGCGAACAGGTTGCGCAGGGTGCCGAACCGCGACGGCTTGATGTTCAGCACCCGCAGCGAAGCTGGATCCAGCACGTCGTCGAGCCAGTGCACAGGTGCATCGAAGGACAGCCGGTCGGCATCGGCCATCAGCATGTCGTGCAGCTTGTCGGACACCATGCCGTCCTCGATCACGGCCTGCGGGAAAACCCGCACACCCGCCGGTACTCCGGGTTGGGCGGGTTGTCGACCACGGTGCCGGTGTAGAACGCCTTCAGATCAATGCAGTCGACCGCGCCGGTTGCGGCCAACTCGGCCACCAGCGCATCGTCCCAGTGCTCGGTCGCGTCCAGCTTGAAGCGCATCTCCGGGTCGCGCTCGAGCATCGCCAGCACACGCTCAGCGGCCGGCGGGTCGCCCAGCCCCATCGACACCACGAACCGCACTCGGCCGCACCGGCAGCCCCAGCGCCTCGGCCAGCGACATACCGGCCTGACGCAGGGCCAGGTCGAGGGCGGCCGATTCGAACGCCCATCGCCGGTACTGGTGCGACGACTCCCGGTTGACCCGTGGGCCCAGCGGCTCCAGCGAATCCAGCAGCTGCGAGAACCCGTCAAACGTGTGCTCGCCGTCCAGGCCCTGCGGCGGCCCCGCCTGCTGGAACGCGGCCTGCTCGTCGCCCTCGTAGACCGACGTCCTCCCCACCCCGCTCGCCTGCTGCTGGCCAGCGGCATCAGGGCGGTATGCCGCTCCCAGCCCTGCGCCCACCGTCACAGACCTGCTCCTCCAACTCGGCCCCCGTCGATCCGCAGCGGAGGTCCTTGATCGAGTCATACAGGCGGTCTGGCATGCGCCCGCAAGGATACCCGTGGCGATTTTCCCAGCACACAGTACGATCCCCGGATGCTGATTGGCGTCCCCAGGGAAACCGCCCCCGGCGAGCACCGCGTATCGCTCACTCCGGACACGGTCGGGCGGCTGGCAAAGGGCGGTCTGCAGGTGATCGTGGAATCCGGCGCGGGCGTGCCGGCTGCCCTCCCCGACGCCGACTACACGGCCGCCGGCGCGCGCGTGGCCGACGCCGCGGCGGTGTACGCCGAGGCCGATGTGGTGGTGCGGGTGGCGGCTGGGAGGTCGCGACGTCGCCCCCGCGATCCGGCCAGGTGCTGGTCGGATTCGTGTGGCCGCTGCAGAACGGCGAGCTGGTGAGCGCGCTGGCCGCCGCCGGCGTGACCGCCTTCGGGATGGGGTCAGTGCCCCGGTGACCCGCGCCCAGCGGATGGACGCCCTGTCCTCGCAGGCCACGGTGTCGGGCTACAAGGCGGTGATCATGGCCGCCGACCGGCTGCCCAAGTTCTTCCCGCTGCTGATCACCGCGGCCGGCACCGTCGCCCCCGCCAAGGCGCTGATCCTGGCGGCCGCCGGTTGCAGGCCATCGCCACCGCCCGCCGGCTGGGCGCGGTGGTCTCGGCCTGACGACACCCGGTCCGGTGGTCAAGGAGCAGGTGCAGAGCCTGGGCGCCCGCTTCGTCGAGCTCGAGGTGGGCGTGGCGAGGGCGCGCAGGACGCCCGCGGCTACGCCACCGCCCTGTCGGATGAGCAGCAGGCCGAGCAGCAGCGCCAGCTGGAGGCGCACATTCCGACTCCGACGTGGTGGTGACGACAGCGCTGGTGCCGGGTTGGCCGGCGCCACGGCTGATCCCGCGAACGCGGTCGCGGCCATGCGGGCAGGCTCGGTGATCATCTTAGCGACCTGGGCGAGAAGCGGCGGACTGCGAAGGCAGGTTGCCCAGCCAGCCAGGTTGACCGAGGCGCACGCCGTGACCATCGTCGGCACGCTGCCCTCCACCATGCCGCTGCACGCCAGCCAGATGTACGCCCGCAACGTGCAGGCCGTGCTCGACCACCTGATCACCGACGGGCGCATCGAACTCGACTTCGAGGACGAGATCACTGCCGACTCGGTGATCACCCACGATGGCCGGGTGACCACCCGCCTGCTGGAGGTCGCAAACGCATGAGCGAGAGCCTGTTGATCGAGCTGACCGTGTTCGTGCTGGCGGCGTTCGTCGGCATGGAGGTCATCTCCAAGGTGCCGACCACGCTGCACACGCCGCTGATGAGCGGCACCAACGCCATCCACGGGGTGGTGATCGTCGGAGCCATCCTGGTGGCCGGGTCGCACCATGGCACCGTCACCACCGTGGTCGGCACGATCGCGGTCGCGTTCGGCGCCTCCAACGTGGTGGGCGGCTTCCTGGTGACCGACCGCATGCTGGAGATGTTCAAGAAGCGGCCCGAACCGAGGTCGGATGAATAGGGCGGATTGGATCGGCGTCGCCTACCTGGCCTGCGCGATCCTCTTCATCCTCGGCCTCAAGCGGCTCTCCTCCCCCGCCACCGCCCGCTCCGGCAACCAGGGCTGGCGGCCGTCGGCATGGCGGCGGCGATCATCGCCACGCTGTTCGACGACCGCGTGCTGACGTTCGGCTGGATCGCGCTGGGGGCGGCCGTCGGCGCCGCCGGCGGGGCGGTCGGCGCGCGCAAGGTGAAGATGACCGCGATGCCGCAGATGGTGGCCATGTTCAACGGGCTGGGCGGCGGCGCGGCCGCGCTGGTGGCGTTCTCGGACTACCGCGACACGCTCGGCCTGCCGGGCTCCGAGCCGGCCAAGATCATTGTCTCGATCTGCTTTCGGCCATCATCGGCTCGGTCAGCTTCTCGGGCTCGATGATCGCCTTCGGCAAGCTGCAGGAGATGATCAGACCGGCGCGCCGGTCACCCTGCCCGGCCAGCGCGCGCTGACCGGCGGGGTGGCGGCGGTCATCCTGGCTCTGGCCATCTACCTGGGCACGGGCCACCAGAGCCAGCCGGTCCTCGGTCATCACCATGGCACTGGCGCTGGTGCTGGGCATCCAGTTGGTGATGGCCATCGGCGGCGCCGACATGCCGGTCGTGATCTCGCTCCTGAACGCCTTCACCGGCCTGGCCACGGCGTCCACCGGCTTCGTGCTGTCCAACAACGTGCTGATCATTGCGGGCACCCTGGTGGGCGCCTCCGGCACGCTGCTCACGCAGAATGATGAGCCAGGCCATGAACCGCCGCATCACCAACGTGGTGTTCGGCGCCTTCGGCACCGGCTCCAGCGGTGAGGTGGCGGTGGGCGCCGGGCGGCCGCAGGGCCGGTGCGCTCGACCACCGCCGACGACGTGGCGGTGATGCTGGCCTACGCCCGCCGCGTGGTCGTGGTGCCCGGCTACGGGCTGGCGGTGGCCCAGGCCCAGCACGCCGTGCGCGAGCTGGCCGACCTGCTGGAGAAGCGCGGCGTGGACGTGCGCTACGCCATCCACCCGGTGGCCGGCCGCATGCCCGGGCACATGAACGTGCTGCTGGCCGAGGCCGACGTGCCCTACACACAGCTGTACGAGATGGACGACATCAACCACGAGTTCCCGCGCACCGACGTGGCGCTGGTGATCGGGGCCAACGACGTGGTCAACCCGGCCGCTCACAACACGCCGGGCAGCCCGATCTACGGCATGCCGATCCTGAACGTCGACCAGTCGCAGGCCGTGGTCGTGCTCAAGCGGTCGATGAACACCGGCTTCGCCGGCATCGAGAACGAGCTCTTCTACGACCCCAAGACGACCATGCTGTTTGGCGACGCCAAGCAGTCGCTGCAGGCGCTGGTGGCCGCCGTCAAGGCCGTGTGAGCGCACGCGGGCGCCGGCCAGGGCCGGCGCCCGCTGAGCACGCTAGGCGCCGCCGGATGAGGCGGGCATGTTGATCCGCCCGCCCAGCTCGTAGGCGCCATAGGCCGCCACCACTCCGGCGACGATCGTCAGGTACAGACCGAACGACGTGTAGTTGTGCTCGTCGATCCACTTGAAGATCGCCATCAGGGCCTCGAAGCCGCCCAGGCCGAGCATGGCCATGGGCAGCGGGACCGGCAACTGGTCGGTCATGTTGAGCGCGAACATCACGCAGCCGGCGATCATCAGCAGCATGCCGAGCACCGCCAGCTTGCCCAGTATGCCGGAGTCCCAGGCGCTGACATCGATGCTGCCAAGCGGCCCCAGCGATACGGAGTACCACGGGAAGAGCAGCGTGCCGACAAGCACACCGACCGTCCCGCCTACGACCAGCCAGTGGCCGCGGGACAGTTTGGAAACGTCCACCTTGCCGACCTCCTATGAAGAAGAGATGAAAGCGACAGGTTCAACGATATGCCCCCGATCCCTGCCACGTAAAGGATCTGTTCGGATTCACGGCCAGCCGTTGACCCCTGCCCAGGCATGGGGTACTCAGAGAGTGCAGGGTCGGGGGCAACGCGCGAGAGACGGGGGTCGAAGCGCGACCGGCCGAAGCTGAAAGGGGTCCACCGAGATGATTGTGATTCAGCCGGTAGTTGGTTTCGACAGTCGCACCATCGACGCCAGCGCGGCAGCCAAGCACGCCGAGCGTGCGCTGCGCAAAGTCGACGTGGTGTCGGCAGCCGGCGATGCCCCGACCCGCGACGAGGGTCGGCGGTTCGCCTACCTGCTGGCGCGCCGCGTTATCGCGGCGTAGCGGCCCAAGGGCAGGGATGAGCCACCGTTCCGGGGGGCCCGGTGGCTCATCCGCCCGGGCTGCGGGCCGGCACTAAGCCGGCCTACAACTCCCGTAGCAACGCCTCCAGCAGGGCGGTGCGTTCCTCCAGCGAGTCCACCGACACGCGCTCGTCCAGCGCGTGAGCACCCACGCCGTTTGGCCCCAGTCCATCCAGCACCGGGGTGCCCACTGCGGCCGCGAAGTTCCCATCCGATCCACCGGCCGACACGTGCTGGGCCAGCTCGATACCCAGGCCGGCGGCGATCCCGATCGCCCGCTCGGCCAGCCGGCCGGCCTCCGGCGACTGGATCATCGGCGGCCGCGTGACACCGCCCGCGATCTCGATGCGGGCGCCCTCCAGGTGCGGCGCGAGGCCGTGGATGGCCCGCTCCAGCTGCTGCTGGGCTGCCGATGTCCAGGCCCGAGCGTCGATCCGCGCCCATGCCTCGCCGGCCACCACGTTGTCGCCAGTGCCGCCGCCCACCTGGCCAACATTCACGCGGGCGCCGTCGATGCGGTCGGGCAGGGCGTGCAGGGCGAGCGTCTGGTGGGCCAGCTCCTCGACCGCCGAAACCCCCGCCCGAGAGCCGTTGCCGGCATGCGCCGCCCGCCCGCTGATGCGCATCTGGTAGCGGGCCAGGCCGGACCGAGCGGTGGTGATGGTGCCCTCGCGGACAGGCGGCTCCAGCACCAGCACCGCGTCGGCCGCGCGGGCCAGCACCTCGATCACCGGCCGCCCGCTGGGACTTCCGATCTCCTCGTCGGCGGTGACGACAAAGCTGAGCGCGCGGGTTGGCCGGCCCAGCCGCCGGACCGCCTCCATCCCGGCCACGATGCCGGCCTTCATGTCCAGCACGCCTGGCCCCCAGGCGAAGCCGTCGGCCACGCGAAAGGGCATCTCGCGCAGCGTGCCCGCAGGCCACACCGTGTCCATGTGCGCCGCCAGCACCAGCGGCCGGCCATCGCCCGCCCACTCCCCCACCAGCGCCTGCCCGTGCATGCTGACCGCGGCCCCCAGCGCCTCCAGCTCGGCGGTCAGGAAGCGGCCGATGTGCGCGATCCGCTCGGCGTCGCCGGTCGGGCTCTCCAACTCGACCAGGCGCTGCAGCAGATCCAGCGGCGGCATCACGGGCGGATTATCTCGCGCCGGCGGGTGTCCGGCGTCACGCCCGCAGCCGCACCAGGTCGGCCAGCTCGTCGTCGCCCAGCTCCGACAGCGCCGACTCCGGCCCGCGGTCGACGATGCGCGACGCCAGGTCGCGCTTGGAGTCCATCAGCTGGTCTATCCGCTCCTCGATGGTGCCGGCGCACACCATCCGGTGCACCTGCACGACCCGGGTCTGGCCGATCCGGTGGGCGCGATCGGACGCCTGGTCCTCGACCGCCGGGTTCCACCAGCGGTCGAAGTGGAAGACGTGGCTGGCGGCGGTCAGGTTGAGCCCCGAGCCGCCGGCCCGCAGCGACGCCACCAGCACCCGCGGCTCGGCCTCGTCGCGCTGGAAGCGGTCGACGATCACCTGCCGCGTCTGGCGCGGCGTGGAGCCGTCCAGGTACAGCCGCTCGATGCCAAGCTCGTGCTGCAGATGGCCGACCAGCAGGTTGCCCATGACGGCGTACTGCGTGAACACCAGCGCGTTGTCGCCCTCGTCCAGCGCCTCCGCCAGCATCTCGGTCAGACGGTCGAGCTTGCCCGAGCGGCCGGCCAGCGTGCCCGGCCGGCCGGTGGCGTGGGCCGGGTGGTTGCAGACCTGCTTGAGGCGGGTGATCAGGGCCAGCACGTGGCCGCGCCGCTCGATCCCGGCCGCGCCCCGCACGCTGCCCATGACGGCGTCGATGGTGGCCTGGTAGAGCGAGGCCTGCTCCAGGGTCAGGGTGCAGTACTCGGTCGAGTCCTGGCGCGGCGGCAGGTCGGGCAGCACGGCCGGGTCGGACTTGCGGCGGCGCAGCAGGAAGGGCGCCGTCACCCGCCGCAGCCGGTCCTCGGCGGCCGCGTCGCGATGCCGCTCGATGGGGCTCGCCATCAGCCGCCGGAAGCCGGTGCGGGTGCCCAGGAGGCCGGGGTTGAGGATGTGCATGATCGACCACAGGTCATCCAGCCGGTTCTCAACCGGCGTGCCGGTCAGCGCCACCCGGTGGCCGGCCTCCAGCGCGCGGGCTGTCTGGGCGGCTCGGGCCAGCGGGTTCTTGACCGCCTGCGCCTCGTCCAGCACCAGCGCCCGCCAGCTCGACCGGCGCAGCAGTTCACGGTCGCGCGGCAGCAGGGCGTAGGAGGTCAGCACCACGTCGAATGCCTGCAGCTGGTCGATCTTGGAGGTGCGGTCCGGCCCGTGATGGATACACACCCCAAGGCCGGGCGCGAACCGGTGCAGCTCCCGCTCCCAGTTGCCCAGCACCGAGGTGGGCGCCACGATCAACGTCGGGCGCTCGTCGGCGTCGCGGTGGTCGACCAGGTAGGCGATCAGCTGCACGGTCTTGCCCAGACCCATGTCGTCGGCCAGCAGCGCGCCCAGGCCCAGCTCACGCATGCGCACCAGCCAGCCCAGGCCCACCCGCTGGTAGGGCCGCAGCACGCCCTGGAAGCCGTCCTTGGGGTCGAGCGGCTCCCACAGCTCGGGCGAGCGCAGGCGTCCGGCCAGCTCGGCCAGTTCACCGTCCGCCTGCTCGGCCACTGCCACCTCCAGCCCGCGCACCTCGGACACGCCGGCCAGAATCGCCCCCAGCGCGGTCAGGGCCGGCAACGCCGATCCGTGCAGGGCCACCTGCGCCACCGAGCGGGCGCGCAGCAGCGAACGCGAGGAGAGCGCCCGCCACTCGCCGCCCAGCCGCACCAGCGGCCGCGACGCAGCCGCCAGCTCGCGGAACTCCTGGCGGGTGATCTCGCGCCCGCCCAGCGAGGCGTGCAGGTCGAAGTGCACGCTGCCGCCCAGGCTGAATCCGGACGCGGCGAAGGACAGCTCGGCCAGGTCGAGGTCGAGCTCGCCCTCGGCGGCGATCTCCGGCGGCAGCCGCACCGTCGCCCCGGCGAACTCGAGGGCCGGCGCGGCCAGCCGCAGCTCGGCCACCGCGTCGGTGTCCAGCAGCACCAGGCCGCCGTCCATTCCGGTCAGCGACGGGAAGATATGGGCGGCCCGGCGCAGCAGCTCGGGGTCGATCGGGCTGGCCCGCAGAGGCCAGCGGTCGTCCCCCGGCTCGGGCAGCTCCAGCGTCAGTTCGAGTTCCAGCTGGTCGCGCAGCCGCACCACCGGGGCGACCGCGCCGAGATCGGGGGCGACCGCCCGCAGCGAGGGCTGCAGTCGAGCCAGATCGAGCAGCTCGGCGTGGGCGTCGGGCGCAGTCAGCAGTTTCGGCTCACGCACCGCGGCGGCCAGCGCGTGGGTGGCCGCGTCCATGAACATGGACACCGTCTGCTCCGGGTCGGCCGGCGCCGGCAGCTCATCCTCCTCCAGAATCGAGAACCCCACCACGGCGTGCGCCGTTGCCGGGAAGGCTGCCGAGAAGCGGCCCAGATCGGGCCGCCTGCCGCCCGCCAGCACCGACTGCTCGACCACCCGTGCGGCCAGCCGCCAGGCCCGCACCGACGCGCTCTGGGCGGGCGGCGGATCGTCCAGCAGGTAGGCCAGCGCGGCCAGCATGGACAGGCAGCGGAAATCGACCTGGCGCCGTCGGTGGCCCAGCGCGATGGTGTCGGACAGCCGCCGCATGGAGTGCGGAAGGCCCGCCTCGTCCAGCAGTTGGGCCCAGCCACCGGGTGTCAGCGGGGTGACCGAGTAGAAGCCCATCACCGGCTCCTCGGCCCCCCGCGGAACCAGTGCCAGCTCGAGCGGAGCACGGCGGGCTGTTGCGGTGGTGGGAAGGGACAAACGGTGTAGGTTACCGGCGGATGCGGGTTGGGATCACCATCAACGGTCAGCGGCACGCCGTGGACGTCCCCGCTCACCGATCTCTGGCCGAGTTGCTGCGCGACGGTCTTGCCCTGACGGGCACCAAGACCGCATGCAGCGAGGGCACCTGCGGCAGCTGCACGGTGCTGGTGGACGACCGGCCGGTGCTGTCCTGCCTGACCCTGGCCTCGGCCTGCGATGGCGCGACGGTGCGCACGGTGGAGGGCTCGGATGAGCTGCTGGAGCGGCTGCGGGCGGCCTTCGTGGCGACCGACGGCTTCCAGTGCGGCTTCTGCACGCCCGGCCAGCTGATGTCGGCGCTGGCCCTGCTGGAGCGGACCCCATCCCCCGCTCGCGACGAGATCGTCGCCGCCATGAGCGGCAACCTGTGCCGGTGCGGCGCCTACGAGGGCATCGTTGAGGCAGTGCAACTGGCGGCCACGGCGGGGGAGGCGGTCTAATGCCAAGGCTGGAGCGCACCGAGGCGGTGGTCGAGGGCCGCACCGAGGTTCGCTGGACGGTCGTCGACGACGACGTCACACCCGAATACGACGGCCGCCCGCCGCTGATCGGCGAGGCCACGCCACGGGTCAGCGGGGCCGCCCGCACCAGCGGCGGCGCTCGCTTCACCTCCGACGTGATGCTGCCCGGCATGCTGGAGGCGGCCATCCTGCGCTGCCCGCACGCCCACGCCCAGCTGCGCTCGATCGACCTGGAGGCGGCCCGCCAGGTGCCCGGCGTGCGCTTCGTGCTGGGCCCCGACGACACGGTCGGCGAGTCGGAGGGATCGGTGCTGAAGACCGAGGCCGAGTACGCTGGCGCCCCGGTGGCCGCCGTGGCGGCCGACGACCGCGACGCACTGAACGCCGGTCTGGCCGCGCTGGGGCCGGACTGGGAGGAGCTGGGGTTCATCGTCGGCATGCAGGAGGCGTTCGAGGCCCAGCGCCTGAACGACGACCCGTCGGAGTACGCCCGCGGCGACGCCGAGGCGGCGCTGGCAGCGGCGGACGTCGTTGTCGAGGCCGAATACTCCTGTGGAGCCCAGGTGCATCACTCGCTGGAGCCGCACTGCGCCGTGGCCGACTGGCGGGCCGACGGGCTGACGGTGTGGAGCTCGACCCAAGCCATCTACATGGTGCGCAGCTCGCTGGCCGAGCGGTTCGGGCTGGACGTGGAGCAGGTGCGGGTGATCTGTGAGTACGTGGGCGGGGCGTTCGGGGCCAAGATCAGCGCCGGCCCCGAGGCGCTGCTGGCCACGGAGCTGTCCCGGCGCAGCGGGCGGCCGGTACGGCTGGTGCTGTCGCGCCGCGAGGAGGGCACCGTCACCGGCTTCCGCACACCGGCCAGCTTCACCTTCCGGATCGGCGCCTCCAGCGACGGCCGGCTGACGGCGGTCGAGGCCGAGGCGGTGATGGGCCTGGGCGGCGGCGGCTGGACGTTCCCGCTGATGGAGCCGGTCAAGTCGGTGTACGCCTGCCCCAACGTGAGCACGATCATCGTGCCGGTCAAGCAGCACCTGGGCGCCTCCGCGGCCTTCCGCGCCCCGGGCGTGATGGAGGGCACCTTCGCCTTCGAGCAGGTGCTGGACGAACTGGCCGAACAGGTCGGCATCGACCCGCTCGAGCTGCGCCGCCGAAACCACTCACAGCGCGACCCCGAGGACGACCGCGAGTACACCTCCAAGCGGCTTCTGGAGTGCTACGACAGGGCGGCCGAGCTGGCCGGCTGGGGGGATCGCGACGCACTCCGTTCGGACGGCCGGATCCGCCGCGGGATGGGCTGCTCGGGCCAGTTCTGGTGGGGCGGCGGCGGGCCGCCGGCATACGCCGATGTGCGCATCGGCAAGTCGGCCAAGCCGATCCTCACCGTCGGCCTGCAGGACCTGGGCACAGGCACCCAGACAGCCTGCGCGATCATCGCCGCCGAGCGGCTGGGCGTGCCGGTGGCCAACATCCGGGTGCAGGCCGGCGACACGGCGCTGTCGGCGCACGGGCCGTTCTCCGGCGGGTCGATGACGCTGGCCTCGATCGCCCCGGCTGTGCGCGCCGCCGGCCACGACGTGCGCACGCAGCTGCTCGAACTGGCCGCCGACATGTTCGAGATCGCGGCCGAGGACCTGACGCTGGAGGACGGCGAGGTGCGCTCGGTGGACGGGACGCTGCGCCATCCGCTGACCGAGATCACCGGCAAACTGGGCAACGCCTGGATCACCGGCTCCGGCTCCCGCGGCCCCAACCCGGACGGCATGGCGGTCAACACGTGGGGCTGCCAGATCGCCCAGGTGGCGGTGGACACGGCCACCGGCCAGGTGCGCGTGGAGCGGGTGGTGGCGGTGCACGATATCGGCCGGGTGATCAACTCGATGGGCGCCCGCAGCCAGGTGGTTGGCGGCATCATGCAGGGCCTGGGCTTCGCGCTGATGGAGGAGCGGGTGGTCGATCCAACCACCGGCACGATCGTCAACGCCGGCCTCGAGGATTACAAGGTGCCCACCGCGGCCGACCTGCCCGAGATCGTGTGCGAGCTCGTGAACGAGCCCGACCCGCACCTGGCGGTGGGCGTCAAGGGGCTGGGCGAGCCGCCCATCATCCCCACCCCGGCGGCGATCGGAAACGCCATCGCGCACGCCACCGGCGTGCGCATGCGGCACGCCCCGTACACCCCTCGGCGGGTGCTGGAGGCGCTCGGGTGAAGACGCAGTTCGAGTATGTGCGGGCCGAGTCGCAGGAGCAGGCGGCGGAGCTGCTGGAGGCGGGCGATGCGCGCCCGATGGGCGGCGGCACCGACCTGCTGACCCAGCTCGACCGCGGCATCCGAACCGTGGCGACGGTGGTCGACCTGCGCGGACTGGGGCTGGACGGGATCGCCGTCGAGGACGGCCGGCTGCGCATCGGCGCGACCGAGTCGGTGGCGGCGCTGACCCGCAACGACGACGTCCGGGCCGGCTACGCCGCGCTGGCCGAGGCCGCGTCTGCGGCCGCCTCGCCGCAGCTTCGGGAGATGGGCACGGTGGCCGGCAACCTGTGCCAGCAGCCGCGCTGCTGGTACTTCCGGCATCCCGATCTGGAGTGCTGGCTGCGCGGCGGGGAGACCTGCTACGCGCAGATCGGCGACCACCGAAAGCACGGCCTGCAGCCCGGCGACTGCATCTCGGTGGCGCCCTCCGACCTGGCGGCCGCGCTGCTGGCGCTGGATGCCCGCGTGCACACATCGCGCCGCGCCGACCTGCCGGTGGCCGAGCTCTACCGGCGACCCAGCGAGAGCGACCGAACGACGCTGACCTTGTCCGCCGGCGAGATCGTGACCGGCGTCGAGGTGCCGCGGGCGCCGGATGCCTCGAGCTACCAGCGGGCCGGCGAGCGCCAGGCATGGAGCTTCGCGCTGGCCGGCGTGGCGGCGGCCCGCTTCGGCGACGACGTGCGGCTGGCCGCCATCGGCGTCGCCAACATCCCCATCCTGCTGGATCCCGCGGATCCACTGGCCGACCTGCCGGGCATGGAGATGACCGGCTGGAAGCGGCGGCTGCTGGCGGCGCTGGCCGCCGACGCTCTGGCCGCGGTGTGACGTACAGGGTGCAGCCGATGAGCCCCCGCTCGGCCGCGGCCATCATCACCTGGCGGCACCCGCACCCGTACGACACCTACGACTTCGACACCGGCGAGCTGGGCAACCTGCTGGCGCCCGAGTACCGCTACCACGAGCTGCTCGAGGCGGACGAACTGGTCGGCTACTGCTGCTTCGGCGAGGACGCCACGGTGCCCGGCGGTGCCTACACCGACGATGCGCTGGACATCGGCTGGGGCATGCGTCCCGACCTGATGGGCCAGGGCCGGGGGCGGGAGTTCGTGGCGGCCATCCTCGGCTTCGCCCGGGAGACCTACCGGCCGGCCCGGCTGCGGGTGACGATTGCGCTCTTCAACGGGCGCTCGCGGGCGGCGGCCGAGCGGGCCGGGTTGACGATCGAGCGGGAGCGCTTCACCTCGCCCTCCGGCATGGACTTCGCCGTCCTGGTGACGGACCGATAACAGTCCGGTGCCTGGCACCTGCCTGGCACCTGCCTGGCACCGGCCTGGCAGCTGCTGGCTCGGGTCAGCGGACGCGGTCGATCGCCGGAAGGATCACCTCGTCGAAGCTATCTGCCTGATCGCGCTCTTCGCCTTCATCGACACGCGCATGCACTGAGGTCGCCGAGGCACCCCCGCCCGCCGGTCACAGAGCAAGGCCGGTGCCTGGCACCTGCCTGGCACCGGCTGTTCCGCGTCAGCGGGGAGGGTGATGGCGCCCTCGGAGGCCGAGGACACCTGTGCCGCGTACTTGGCCAGGACGCCGGTCGTGTAGTTGGGCGGCGGCGGCGTCCAGTCGCGCAGCCGGGCGGCGATCTCGTCGCCCGACAGCTCCACCCGCAGCTCGCGGGCCTCCACGTCGAACTCCACGATGTCGCCCTCCTGGACGACAGCGATGGGCCCGCCGCGGGCCGCCTCCGGCGTCACGTGGCCCGCCATCAGCCCGTGGGTCGCGCCCGAGAAGCGGCCGTCGGTGATCAGCGCGATGTCCTCGCCCAGGCCCTCGCCGACGATGGCCGCGGTCACGTGCAGCATCTCCCGCATGCCAGGCCCGCCGGCCGGCCCCTCGTAGCGGATGACGACCACATCGCCCGCCTTGATGGCGCCCGCCTTGACCGCCGCGAAGGCGTCCTCCTCGCGGTCGAAGACCCGGGCCGGGCCGCGGTGGCGCAGCCGCTCATGGCCGGCCAGCTTGACCACGCAGCCCTCGGGCGACAGGTTTCCGCGCAGGATGGCCAACCCGCCGGAGGGCTTGATCGGCGTCTCGATCGGCACCACCACCGGCTGTCCCGGCGTCTCCACCACCGCGTCCGCCACCTCGCCCAGGCTGCGTCCGTCCACGGTCATCGCGCCAGCGTGGATCAGCTCGCGCTTCTTCAGCTCCCTGGCCACCAGGGCGACGCCGCCGGCGTCGAAGATGTCGGTGGCCACGTACTTGCCGCCCGGCTTCAGGCTGGCCACGATCGGGGTGCGGGCGGCGATCCCGTCGAACTCGTCGATCGAGAACGGGATGCCCAGCTCGTGGGCGATGGCCAGCAGGTGCAGCACGCCGTTGGTGGATCCGCCGGTGGCGGCCACCGAGGCGGCGGCGTTCTCGATCGCGTCGCGGGTGATGATGTGCGACGGCCGCACGTCGTCGCGGACAAGCCGCATGACCATCCGCCCGCACTCCTCGGCGGCGTCGCCCTTGCCCCGGTTGATCGCGGGGATGCCGTTCATACCGGGCGGGCTGATGCCCAGGAACTCGAGCGCGGTGGACATCGTGTTGGCGGTGTACTGGCCGCCGCAGGCACCGGCGCCGGGGCAGGCGGCGGACTCCACCTCGTGCAGCTCTTCGGGGCCGATCTTGCCTGCCGCGTGCGCCCCCACCGCCTCGAACACGTCCTGGATGGTGATGTCCTTGCCGCGGAACGTGCCGGGCGCGATCGTGCCGTTGTACAACACAAGGCCTGGCAGGTCGAGCCGGCACAGCGCCATCACCGCCGCCGGAATCGTCTTGTCGCAGCCGACGATGCACACCAGCCCGTCCAGCAGATGGCCGCGCGCCACCAGCTCGATCGAGTCGGCGATCACCTCGCGACTGACCAGCGACGCCTTCATGCCCTCGGTGCCCATCGACACGCCGTCCGAGACCGACACCGTGTTGAACTCCATCGGCGTGCCGCCGGCCGCCCGCACGCCCTCCTTCACCCGGGCCGCCAGCTCCCGCTGGTTCCAGTTGCACGGCATCGTCTCGATCCAGGTGGTGGAGACGCCGATCAGCGGCCGGGCCAGGTCGTCGTCGGTAAAGCCGATGGCCTTCAGCATGGCCCGAGCTGGCGCCCGGTCGGGGCCGTCGGTGAGCGCCGCGCTATGCCGCTTGGCGGGATCGGACGGACGGTCGTACGGGTTGGCCACCGCTGCTACACCGACTGGGCGGTGATCTTGATGCCCCAGGCGGCACCCGACGCGAACAACTCGTCGGGGTCGACCTCGCCCACTTCGCCCAGCACGTGCTGCTCCGGCTGATCGGCGGTGGAACCCCACACCAGCCGGCGCACCACCGGCCGGTCATCAGAGCCCAGGTGGTCGCCCCGCTCCCGGGCGGCCTCGGCCTCCTCGGCCGCCGGCCCCTCTGCGTATCCCTTCCCCATTGGGCCAGCCTACCAGGCGCGCTCGAGCAGCCCCAGCAGGTCGGGCGCGTCCAGCTGGCGAGGCAGGCCACGCAGTTCGGAGCGGGCGGCGGCCGCCTCGGCGATGGCGGGCAGCAGCGCTCGATCCACGCCCAGCTGCGAGAGCCGGCGCAGCCCTCCGGACAGCCTGGCCACCCCCTGCGGCAGCCTGCCCAGCTGGACGCCGATGGACTCCGCGAGCTCGGACATCTCGTGCGGAAACATGTCGGCCAACTCCAGCAGGGTGCGCGGCAGCATGCAGGCGTTGGTGGCCGCGTGGTCTGATCCGGCCATGCGCACGATGGTCTGGCACAGCACGTGGTGCAGCGCGTACCCGGCAGAGTCCATGGCATAGGCCGAGAGCAGCGATCCCAGGGCCAGCCGGCCGGGCGGGTCAGGGTCGTCCAACCCCTCGGCCAGCAGCTCCGCGCCGCGCAGCGCCGCCATCGAGGCGACCGGGTTGGCGCCGGGCGCGACCAGCGCCTCGGCGGCGTGCGCGAGCGCGTTCATGGCCGACAGCCGCAGCCACTCGAGCGGCGCCGACTGCATGGCCGCGGGGTCGGCCAGCACCAGCGCAGGGCGCACCCGGGGCGCGGCCTCATGCCCGGCCAGCGGCCTGCCGCCGCGCGTCATCTCCGCCCCGGAGAGTGTTGTCGGCACCGCGCACACCTGCCCACCGGTGGCCTGCGCGATCGCCTTGGCGGTGTCGATCACGCGGCCGCCACCCCAGGCCACCAGCCGTTCGCTGGCTACCTGGCCGGCCAGCGCCGCGGCCGCCTCCGGCACCCCGGCGGCCGGCACGTGGTGCACCGCCGCCGCGGCGTCGCGCACCTCGGCCGGGATCTCGGCCAGCGCGCGTGGGGTGGTCAGAAGCTCGGCACCCGGCCAGGCGTGCCTGCCCGCATCCGGCTCGAACAGGATCAGCCGCTCGCCGTCCTGCCAGCGGAACGGCTTCACTGGGTCACCGCCACCCCGCCCACGATCATGGCTCCACCGACGGCCAGCCACAGGGTGACCGACTCGCCCAGGGTGAGTGCGCCGATCAGCACGGCGGCCACCGGGATGCCGTAGATGAACGAAACAGCGCGACTGGGGTCGACCCGGCGCAACGCCACCGTCCAGGCGATGTAGCCCGCCAGCGTGCACACGACGCCCAGGTAGATGACCAGCAGCCACTGGTCGGCGGACATGCCGGTGGCGTGATCCAGCGTGGGGCGTCCGCCCAGGGGCAGCAGAGCCAGCATGCCGATCAGGCTGGCGGCGGCGGTCACGGCGATCGGGCTGTGGCGGCTCACGAGCGGCTTGGCCAGCACGTTATAGGCCGCGAAGGCGGCGGCGGCCGCCACCACCAGCAGCGGACCCGCCAGGCTGCTGGCGCCGATGCTCTGGCCGGCGCCCCACAGCACCACCACCAGCACCCCGGCGAAGGCCAGCCCGAGCCCCGCCACACGGCGGCGCGAGAACCGCTCCAGCCCGATCCCGACCGACAGCAGCATGGTCAGACCGGGCGCGACCGCGACGATCACCGACGAGGCGCCGGCCGAGGTGTCGGCCTCGCCGCGGTTCAAGGCCAGGTGGTACCCGGCGACCACGAACAGCCCGGCGGCGGCCAACCGCCCCAACTCGCGCCGGGTCAGCCCCGGCAGCCCGCCCGACATCCACAGGGCGACCGCGAATCCGGGCGCCGCCACCGCATACCGGCCGATGGCGATGTCGGGCGCCGCGATGCCGTCGTCGGTCAGCCGCTTGATGGCGCTGAAGGCCCCGGCCCAGGCCAGCACCGTCGCCCCCAGCAGCAGGTAGGCCGGATCTGGAAAGCTACGCCGCGCCATGACCTTCGTGAAACGCGTCGAGATCCGCTGGCGGGACTTGGACGGGTTCGGCCACGTCAACAACTCGACCTACCTGACATACCTGGAAGAGGGGCGGGACGAGTACCTGACCGGCATCCTCGGCGAAGCCGTGCACCGTGTGGTGGTGCGCCGGCTGGAGATCGACTTCATCTCCGGCCTGACCCAGGAGGACGACCACGTCGACGTGTTCATGCAGCTGACCGCGGTCGGCCGCTCCAGCGCGACGCTGGCCGAGCGGATCGTGGCGGTGGCCGACGGCCGCATTGCCGCCGAGTCGACCACCGTGGTCGTGCACACCGATGCGTCGCGCGCCGCCTCGGCACCCTGGCCGGAAGCCGAACGCGGACGGCTGCAAGAGGCTGCGATCCCGGACATCACCTGAGAAGAACGTTCCGGCGCGTAGAAATGTGAGGTGCTAGTAGAGCGCCGCGGCAAGCCGGCGACGGTACTCGGCTGACACCGGATGGTCCTGGCCCAGCTGGCTGAACACGCCCACCATCACCTTGCGGATGCGGTCGCGCAGGTCGGGCGGCGCGCCGGCCAGCGCCTCCAGCAGCATGTCCAGCCCGCGCTCGGTGTCGCCGCCATCGATCGCGGCCAGACCGGGGCCGAGCACCGGGTCAGCCGCCTCCTGCAGGCGGGCCAGCGCGCCCAGCGCCCCGGGGTGGTTCGGCTCCAGCTCCAACGCCTGCCGCAGGGACTGCTCATCGCCCCTGGCCACCAGCTGGTCGGCCTCGCTGGGTAGCAGCCCGCGCAGGAAGGCCTCGACCGCCTCCGGCGGCTGCGCGCCGACGAACTCGTCCACCACCCGCCCGTCGCGGAACGCCTTGACCGCCGGGATGCTCTGCACCCGATGGGTGAGCGAGACCCGCGGATTGGCGTCCACGTCCACCTTGACCAGCTCCACTGCGCCGCCGGTGGCCGTCACCGCGGCTTCCAGCACCGGCCCCAGCTGGCGGCACGGGCCGCACCACTCGGCCCAGAAGTCCACTACCACCGGCACCGTCCGCGAGCGCTCGACGACATCGGTCTCAAAGCTTTGGTCGGTGACGTCGGTCACCCGTCGTCCTCCTCCGACTGCTCGCGCAGATAGCGCTCGAAGTCCTTGGCCAGCTCTTCGCCGGATGGCTGCTCCTCCTGTGTGTCCACCTGCTCCTCCAGCTGCTCGACGTAGCCGGAGATGTCGGGGTCGTCGGCGATCGCCGAGGCCACCCGCAGCTGGTACTCGCTGGCCGCCGCCTGCAGGTCGCGGGACGGACCGGGTGTGCCGACCAGCGTGTGCAGCCGCTCCAGAAGCGCAGTCGCCGCCTGTGGGTTGGGGGCGGCCGAGATGTAGTGGGGTGTTGCCGCCCAGATGCTGGCCGAGCGCATGCCGGCACGCGTGCAGGCGTCGTGCAGGACGCCGACTATGCCGGTCGGGCCCTCGTAGGTCGAGTGGCCGAGGT
Source organism: uncultured Actinomycetes bacterium (assembly GCA_963744065.1). Taxonomy (GTDB): domain Bacteria; phylum Actinomycetota; class Thermoleophilia; order Gaiellales; family JAICJC01; genus DASUHT01. The sequence continues at coordinate 20,464 of CAVUSN010000021.1, forward strand.
CGTGCTCGCGCACCAACTCGGGATCCGACGAGGTGGCGGTGACCGGCACCGGCCGGGTGTGTGGCGTGTCGGCCAGCAGGGCGCCGAGGGTGACCACGACACCGGTGTCCAACTGCCGGGCAACGCCCACCACCGCATCCGAGAAGGCGCGCCAGCGCAGGTTGGGCTCCGCCCCCTGCACGACCACCAGGTTGTGCGGCTCAGACGCGAACACCTCGGTCACCGGCCAGTCCAGCCGGCGCACGTAGCCGTCCTCCAAGCGGACGGTCGGCCGGGTCTGCTGGTAATCCACGAACGGGTCGCAGTCGATCACCGCGCAGCGCTCGGCGTCGGTCACGTTGCGCAGGTAGCCGGCAGCCAGGCTGGCCGCCCCGCCGGCGTCGTTCCAGCCCCGGAAGGCGGCCACCAGGACCGGCTGTCGGAGCTTGGGCGTATGCTCGATCTGGACAAACTCCATGCCCGCAGTCTGGCACAGGAAAGCTCAAACCGTGTCGGCTATAACAGCCGGATGACGCTGGTCGACGTGATCGTCGTGCTGTGGGTGGGCGTTTCCGCCGTGCAGGGGGCACGCCGTGGGCTGGTCGTAAACGGACTGGGCCTGATCGGCTTCGTGGCGGGCGCGCTGGTCGGCTCGCGGCTGGCCCCGCACCTGCTGGCGCAGGGCTCGCAGTCGCCCTGGGTGCCGGCCGCCAGCATGATCGCCGCGCTGGTCGTGGGGCTGGTCGCCCAGACCCTGGCCGGGGCCGCCGGCGGCGCCATCCGCTCGCGCATCCTGCTGGGGCCGCTGGCGCCGGTGGACACGGCCGGCGGGCTGGCGCTGGGCGGTGTGCTGGGTCTTGCGCTGGTCTGGCTGGCCGCCGTGGTGGCCGTCCAGCAGCCGTCGCTGGGTCTGCGCAGGGACGTGCAGCAGTCCACCATCCTGCCGGTGCTGCTGCGGGCTGTGCCGGCCACCACCGTGCTGGACGCGCTGGCCCGCTTCGACCCGCTGCCGATCCTGCCGCCGGCGCTGGCCGACCGCGCTCTGTCGGCGCCCGACGCCGCCGTCCTGCACACACGCGGGGTGCGCCGAGCCGAACAGTCGGTGGTCAAGATCGTGGGCGACTCGTGCGGGATCGGCATCCAGGGCTCGGGCTGGGTTGTGCGCCCGGGTCTGGTGGTGACCAACGCGCACGTTGTGGCTGGCGAGACCGACGGCGAGACGGTGCTCACCCAGGGCCTTGGGTCGACCCCAACCTCGTTCAACGGCACCGTGGTCGCTGTCGACGCCGACAACGATGTGGCCCTGATCCGCGTGCCGGGGCTGACGCTGCGCCCGCTGCCGATGGCATCCGGCGTCAGTGAGAACGGCCAGGTGGCGATGGTCGGATATCCCGAGGGCAACCCGCTGACCGCGGTGCCGGGCCGGATCGGGCGAGTGATCGAGGTGCTCGGTCCCAACGCGTACGGCTCACATGTGCACCTGCGCCCGGTGGTGCCGCTGCGCGGCTTGCTGCGGCACGGCGACTCGGGCGGACCGGTGCTGAACCCGGCCGGCCAGGTGGCGGCGGTCATGTTCGCGGCCGACCAGCGCGGGCAGGGCGGCTACGGTGTCCCGCTGTCGGCCGTCAAGGCGCTGCTGGCCGGCCGGCTGGGCCACGCCGACGTCGGCCCCTGCGGAGGGTGACGGGGAAAGGGGCCCTGGCCGTGGGTTTCCTGATCAGTTGCCCACCGCCGGGTCGCGGCCGAACGCGCTGACCTCCTGCGGACAGCGGCAGGCGGTGGCGATCTTCGTGGCCCATTCCAAGGCGGCCTCACGTGAGGGCACGTCGATAATCGTGATGCCTCCAAAGACTGACAGGGCGCCGGAAACTCATCGGGCACCGGCCAGATCCAGCGTCACGTTTTCGGGGATCACCGGGCGCCGGACGACCGCACTATCAAGATGTGCGGCGTCTCGCCCTCGTCAATCTCGTCGCGTCCATCGCCGTAGCGGCGTTCGGCCGCTGCCGGTGATCCCCGCCCTTGGGTGCCGCGCCCGCCGTCGTCTATCGTGAGCGCATGCCGCGACTTACCCGGCACTTCGCTACCGCCCTGGTGCTGCTCTGTCTGCAGGCCTCGGCGACGGTGATGGCTTTTCGCCGCGATCCGGTGCAGCGGTTCGAAGGGGCTACGCTGAGCGGGCTCGTGTGGCTGCATTGCGACCAGCGCCGGCGCCTGCAGCGTCCCGCTCGCTGACCGCCCCCAGCACTGTCGACAGCTCCTCGAGCGCAGCCACGTTGTGGCCCTCCAGGAAGATGTCGGTGTGCGCCAGGGCTATGCGCATGCCGCCGGCCAACGGCTCGAACCCAGTGTGGCCCTTGAGCGGGTTGACCCACACCAGCAGGTGCGCGGCCCTGTGCAGACTGGCCAGCTCGCGGTCGAGCAGGTCGAGGTCGCCGCGCTCCCAGCCGTCAGAGACGACCACCACCACCGCGCCGCGGGTGAGCGCCCGCCGGCCGTAATCGCGGTTGTAGGCGTGCAGCGCCTCGCCGATCCGCGTGCCGCCACCCCAGTCCGGCATGACCTTGGCCGAGCGGGCCAGCGCAGCCCGCGGGTCGCGGCCGGCCAGCTCGCGGGTGAGCCGGGTCAGCCGGGTGCCGAAGGCGAACGCCTCCACCCGCCGGCCGGCCGCCGTCATCGCGCTCAGAAACAGCACCATGGCCCGCGCGTAGGGCTCCATCGAGCCCGACACGTCGCATAGGAAGACCAGCTTGCGGGGCACCAGCTTGGGCCGCCTCCAGGCGCGGTTGAGGGGCACCCCCTGGGTGCGCATCGACTCCCGCAGCGTGCGCCGCTGATCGAGCACGCCGGCCGCATGGGCGGGGGCCAGGCGGCGCGAACGGCGCTTTGGCTGGGCGCGGGCCAGCGGCGCCAGCAGCAGGTGCAGCGAGCGCAGCTCGGCGGCCGTCATGTCGGCGAAGTCGCGCTGGCGCAGCAGTTCTGCGGCCGAGTACACCGCCGCCACCGGCGGCTGTTCGTCGTCCGGGCTGGGCTCGTTCGCCGGCGGCCCGGCGTTGTGGGCCGCCACCATCTGCGGCGCCGGCAGCGACTCGACCGCCATCCGCGGCGTACGCGGCCGCGGCACCTGCTCCCAGTACCCCTCGAAGGCGGCGTCGAACACGGCGATGTCGTCGTGCCTGGAGACCAGCGTGCAGCGAAGCGCGTGGTAGACCTCGGTGCGGTCGGCCAGGTCGATGGCATCCAGCCCGCGCAGCGCGTCCTGCATCCGCCGCGGCCCCACCTCCAGGCCCTCGCCGCGCAGCACCCGGCCGAAGCCGACCAGCTTGCCGATGACGGCGGCCCCGGGCGCTCCCGGCGCGGTCATCCGGGGGCGGTCTCAGCGACCAGCGCCGGCACGCTCAGCTCACGCACGCGGCCCAGGTCCTCTGGGTCCTTGAGCAGCGTGCCGAGCGTGTCGGCCACGACCGCCGCGTCCAGTTCGGCCTGGCCCAGCGCCATCAGGGCCTGCGTCCAGTCGATGGTCTCGGCGACACCCGGCAGCTTCGACAGCTCGGCTGCCCGCAGGCGCGCGACGAAGGCGGCGGCATGCGCCGCCAGCCGCTCCGGCACGCCGGGCACGCGGGCCCGCACGATCGCGATCTCGCGCTCCAGGTCGGGGTGGTCGATCCAGTGGTAGAGGCAGCGCCGGCGCAGCGCGTCGTGCAGCTCGCGGGTGCGGTTGGAGGTCAGGATCACCCGCGGCCGGCGTTCGGCCCGGATCGTCCCCAGCTCGGGGATGGTGACCTGGAAGTCGGACAAGAGCTCGAGCAGGAACGCCTCGAACTCGTCGTCGGCGCGGTCGATCTCGTCGATCAGCAGCACCGGCGGCACCGCGTCCGAGCACTCGATCGCGTCCAGCAGCGGCCGCCGCTCGAGGAACTCGCGGCTGAACAGCTCGTGCAGGGTGCCGGCGGCAGGCTGCGTGCCCGACACCTCGAGCGTGCGGATATACAGCAGCTGGCGGGCGTAACTCCAGTCGTACAGGGCATGGGCGACATCGATCCCCTCGTAGCACTGAAGCCGGATCAGGCGCGCGTCCAGCACCTCGGCCAGCACCTTGGCCAGCTCGGTCTTGCCGACCCCCGCCTCCCCCTCCAGCAGCAGCGGCTTCTCCAGCGCCAGCGACAGCGACAGCACGGTGGCCAGGCCGCGGTCGGCCAGGTAGGCGTGCTCGGCCAGCGACGCGGTCAGCTCGTCGATTGAGGGCGCGGAAGCCACCCCTTCACCTTACCCGGCGACCGTCACCTCGACGCCGCCGTCGATGACGATGGTGGTGCCGGTGATGTAGGAGGCCCGGGGCGAGGCCAGGAAGGCGATCAGCTCGCCCACCTCCTCAGCGGTGCCCAGCCGCTTCATCGGCACCCGCTGGGCCACCTCGTGCATGTCGTACCCGTACTGGGCGGTGCCCTCGGTGTCGATCCAGCCCGGGGCCACGCACACCAGGCCGATGTTGTGCTTGCCCCACTCCAGGGCCAGGGTCTGGGTCAGCACGCCCATCCCGGCCCGTGCGGCCGACGAGTGGGCCATGCCCTCGATACCCCGTCGCGGGCACAAGACGACCGAGATCACCCGGCCGCCGCCGTTTGCGATCATCCACCGCTTGGCCACGCGCTGGGTCAGGAACCATGGCGCGTCCAGGTTCAGGCGGCGCACTGCCCGCCAGCCGTTGGGGGTGATCTCCTCGGCCGGGGCCACGAACTGGCCGCCGGCGTTGTTGACCAGCACGTCGATCCGCCCGAACTCGCGCAGGCAGGCCTCCACCAGCGCGTCCTGCACGTCCGGCTCGCGGATGTCGCCTGGGTGGATCAGGCAGTCGGCCGCGCCGATCAGCTCGCGGGTCTCGGCCAGCGGCTCCGGCCGGCGGCCGGCCAGGGCGACCGCGAAGCCATCCCGGTGCAGGGCGAGGGCCGTGGCCCGGCCGATGCCGGTGCCGCCGCCGGTGACGATGGCGGCCGGGCGGGCGGTGGGCTCGCTCATCCGCCGACGTATACCAGAGCGACCCTCCAGATCGCGGCGCAGGCCGGCACAGATTCTTGCTGTTTTTTGGCTTTGCCATACCTCATTTGGGTGACTCCGCCGGTTGAGATGTTGAGGCGATTTGCCGATACCAGTATGTGATGCCCCCTCGCCCACGCGGCACCGCCGATCGCTACCGGCGGGAGCTCGAGGTCCTGCACAGGATCGCCGTCACGCTCTCGCGCTCGCTCTCCTCATCCGAGGTGCTGGCCGCGCTCACCCGCGAGCTGATGTTCGCGATCGACCGGGCCTGCGAATGCCACCTCTCGCTGTGGGATGAGGAGGGCGACCAACTGGTCGACATCGCCGCCTACGGCGAGCACGGCGAGCCGGCCTGGCCGTGGGGTGAGGTGTTCTCGCCGCTGGAGCTGTATCCGCACACGCGCACGCTGCTCGAGCAGCGCACCGGCTACCTGGAGTACCGGCTGACCGACCCGGATCTGGCGGCCAACGACCGCGAGGTGCTGGAGCACTGGGGCTGGCGGGCGGTGGTGGAGATGCCGCTGGTGGTCGAGGGCCGCTCGCTCGGTCTGATCGAGGTGGCCGACACCAGGTCGGCCCGGCGCTGGTCGGCGGAGGACGTGTCCTTCTGCCAGACCATAGCCAGCCAGGCCGCCCTGGCGGTGCGAAACGCGCAGCTGTACGAAGACCTGCAGCGGCAGGTCGACCGCGACCCGCTGACCGGCCTGCTCAACCACCGCGCCTTCTATGAGCGGCTGGAGCAGGAGCTGGCTCGCGGGCTGCGCAGCGGCGAGCAGATCGCGGTGCTGGTGCTCGACCTGGATGACTTCAAGAGGCTCAACGACTCCCGCGGGCACCTGGCCGGGGACGATGCGCTGCGGGCGCTGAGCGGGGTGCTGACCGGCGCCTGCCGGGCCGGCGACGTGGCCGCCCGGCTGGGTGGCGACGAGTTCGCACTGATCCTGGCCGGCCCCGGCACCGACGCCGCAGCCACCTCCGCCCGGCTGCTGGCCGAGGTACACGAGATGACCGGCCTGCGAGTCTCGATCGGCGGGGCGGTGGCCGGCGGCGAGAAGCTGCCGATCCGCACCATGGCGCGGGCGGACGGGTCGCTGCTGGCCGCCAAGCAGGCCGGCAAGCACACCTTCAGGTTGGCCGCATGAGCTGGGGCGCCCGCGACCGTCGAGAGCTCGAGGTGCTGCACCGGGTGGCGCTGGCGCTCTCCCACTCACTGGCCTTCTCGGACGTCATGGACGCCCTGGCCACCGAGCTGGTGCGGGCCATCGAGCGGGCCTGCGAGTGCACGATCTCGGTGTGGCGGCCCGAGACCGACCAGCTGGAGGTGGCGTCCGTGTACCTGCTGGACGGCGGCATCTCCGAGCCCGATCGGGGCGAGCTGTACCAGCTGTCAGACTTCCCGGCGTCGCGCCAGCTGCTGCAGGCCGGTGGAGGCCACCTGGAGCAGCGGGCCACCGACCCCGGCCTGTCGGAGGCGGTGCGGCTGATGCTGGACGAGTGGGGCTGGCGCACGTGGCTGGTGCTGCCGCTGACGGCCGAGGATCGGGCGGTGGGCCTGATCGAGCTGGTCGACTACGGCTCGGCTCGGCGCTGGTCGAAGCGCGACATTCAGTTCTGCGAGACGATCGCCAGCCAGGCGGCGCTGGCCATCCGCAACGCGCAGATGTACGAGGACCTGCGCAGCCGGGTGGATCGCGACCCGCTGACCGGGCTGCTCAACCACCGCGCCTTCTACCAGCGGCTGGAGCAGGAGCTGGAACGGGCTGCCCGGTCGGGGCGGCCGCTGACGGTGATGATGCTCGACCTGGACGACTTCAAGGCGCTGAACGACTCCAGCGGGCACCTGGCCGGCGACACCGCGCTGCGGCGCACCGGTGAGGCCCTGCGCTCGGTGTGCCGGGCCGGGGATGTGGCCGCCCGGCTGGGCGGCGACGAGTTCGGGCTGATCCTGCCGGACGCCGCCGACAGCGGAGCCGCCGCCGCCCGGGTGCTGGCAGCGGTCAGCCGCTTGGCCGGCCTCAGCGCGTCGCTGGGGGTTGCCACCGCCGCCGACGCAGGGATATCAGCCGCCCAACTCGCCGACCAGTCGCTGCTGGCGGCCAAGCGGGCCGGCAAGCGCACCTTCCGGATCGCCAGCTGAGCTTTCGGCCGACGTGACGCCGGGCGTTGGCTCAAGCGGCAGCCACATCTAGACTTGAGGCAGAACGAGGGAGGTCGAACCGTTGCGCTGCCTGCTTCTGGATGCCACCATGCGCCCCACCACACTGGTCACGCGTGAGCGGGCCGTGTCGCTGGTGGTGTGCGGCAACGCACAGGTGATCGCCGAGGAGCCCACGGTCATCTACCGCTCGGAGCACCTGCGGGTGCCGTTGCCGGTGATCCTGCAGGTGCCGGCCTACGTCGAACTGCGGCCGCTGGCCAAGCGCAACGTCGTCCGCCGCGTGCTCTTCTGCCGTGACAACTGGCGGTGCGCCTACTGCGGCCGCGACGGCGGCCCGCGGGATCTGACCGTCGACCACGTTAAGCCGCTGTCGCGCGGCGGCGCGCACACCTGGGACAACGTCGTGTCGGCCTGCCGGCGGTGCAATCACCGCAAGGGGAACAGGCTGCCCTACGAGGCCGGCATGTACCCCCGCAACGTGCCCAAGGCGCCGGACATGGTGCAGGTGGCCTGGGCCGGGCGGCTCACCCACCCGCTGCAGCGAGAGTACGTTGCGGCGTGGCACCGCGTGCCAGCGGCCGTGTTGTAGTTAGGAGGACGAATGGCTGACCGGAAACCCGCGAAGACACGAAAGACGACCGGAAAGGCGGCCCCGACATGGACGGCTGAAGAGCGGGCCGCCATGCGCGAGGTGGCCAAGGAGCGGAAGTCCGAGACCGGCGAGAGCGACGTGCTGGAGAAGATCGCCGAGATGCCGGACGAGGACCGGGCCAAGGCTGAGCGGTTCCACGCCATCGTCAAGAAGAGCGCGCCGGAGCTCACTGCGAGAACCTGGTACGGAATGCCAGCGTATGCGAAGGACGACAAGATCGTCTGCTTCTTCCAGAGCGCGCACAAGTTCAAGAGCCGGTACGCGACCATCGGCTTCAGCGACAAGGCGAATCTCGACGACGGCGCCATGTGGCCGACGTCCTTCGCCCTCAAGAAGCTGACCAAGGCCGAGGAGAAGCGGATCGCGGAGCTGGTCAGGCAAGCCGCGAGCTGACACGCAGGTCCGGCGGGTCTCGTTCGTGGGACTCGGACCTCAAACTTCGATGCGACGGTCGAGAGCTTCTGCGACGTGCTCGGGTTCGAGCAGGCATTCGCCCACCGCGGCTGGAGCCGCTTCATGGCATTTCAACCGGCTACGGAAAACCCCGATCAGACTTCAGTGAGTCCCCCGATGCTCCGCGTGACTGGCCGATGCGATGCTGATATGCGAGGGAGTGGTTTGCATGGCGACTCCAAGTTCAAGGCATCAGGTGCCTCCACAACGGCAGCGCCTCGCGGTCAAGGCGACGACGCCGTTGGGCATATGGTCTCTGCGGTTATTTGCGGCGAGCGTCTTGTTGTTGGTGGCCGTGGTGATCGTCGGCATGGCGGTGGGACAGGGTGTTCTAATGACGCTCGTCGCGATCGCTGCCGTCCTGGCCGCGCTCGCCGGCTCCGTTCTGGCGGTCGTCGCGATCGTTCGGCACGGGGAGCGAGCATTCAATGTCTTCGCCGGACTCATGCTCTGCGTGCTGATCCTCCTCTTGCTGCTCCACCCGCTCTTCATCAGCGATTGAGCGCATCCTTCGGCGCGTGGAGCAGCTGAAATCTCAGCCCGAACCGTGTGCCGCGGCCCGCAGGGAGGCCTGGAAGCGCGCCGCCAGCGGCCCGGGACGGCCATCGGCGACCGGCCGTCCGTCCAGTTCGATCACCGGCATCAGTTCGCGCACGCTGGATGACGTGAACACCTCCTCGGCAGCGGCCATCCGCTCAAGCGGATAGGCGCCCTGCTCGGCGGCGATGCCCTGCTCGGCCGCCACCTCCAGCACCACCTCCCGGGTCACCCCGGCCAGGATGCCGAGATCCAGCGACGGCGTCAGCAGACGGCCGCCCTCGCAGAACCACAGGTTCGAGATCGGGCCCTCCAGCACCATGCCCTCCGACGACAGGAACACCGCGTCGTCGGCGCCTCGCCGGCGGGCCTCCTCTTGGGCGGCGATGTTGACGGCATAGCTGGTGGACTTGACCCCTGCCAAGAGCCACGGCGAGCTCTGCCGGACGAGCGCGCCGATGGCCAGCTGCAGCGACGCCAGCCGGGTGCCGCGCTCCCGCTCGGCCTCGAGGCCCGGCGGGATCGCCGTGACCAGGGCGAAGGCGTTTGGCTGTCCGCCCGGGCGGCCCGGCGTCCATACCAGCCGCAGGCCGCAATCCTCGACGCCGCCGGCTGCCACCGCCTGCCGACCCAGGTCGGCCAGCGCCTCGATGTCGGGCGCCGGCAGCCGCAGCACCTCGGCCGAGCGGGCCATCCGGCGCAGATGTGAGTCCAGCCGGAACGGCCGGCCGGCGTACACCCGAATCGTCTCGAAGGCCGCCCGCCCGCGCAGCACCGCCTCGTCGTCGGCCAGAAGCCACGGCTGGTCGGGATCGACCACGCCGTGCCCCAGCACGGCCAATGCAAGCGGAGAGGGGCTCATCAGGCGTATCGTATTGACGTGGCCGCCACCGCCGACTCGCCAGCCGCCCTGGAATCCGTCATCGAGCGCTACAACCAGGCCTGGAACGACCACGATCTGGACGCGATCATGGCCATGCACGCGCCGGACATGGTCTTCCACAACCACACCGCCGGCGAGCAGGCGCAGGGCGAGGCCGTGCGCGGCCACATCGGCGCCATCTTCGAGGCCTGGCCCGACATCGCCTTCCAGGGCCTGCGGCTGTACGTGCGCGACGGCCTGGTCGTGCAGGAGTGGACGGCCACCGCCACCCACGCCAAACAGGCCCGCCGCGGCGATCTGGTGATCGAGCCCACCGGTCGCACGATCAGTTGGGATGGGATGGACATCATCCCGTTTGAGAACGGGCTGGTGAAGCGCAAGGACGTGTACTCCGACTCGGTCTCGGTGCTCAAGCAGCTGGGGCTCCTGAGCTAGACGGCCGCGTGGACGGCTCGCTCGCGCTCGAGTTGTGCATCCGTTACCGGGACGCCTTCGTGGCCCGCGACACTGAGGCCGTGATGGCGCTGGTCACACCCGACTTCGTGTTCGAGAACGTGACCGCCGGCGAACGGGTGGAGGGTATCGAGGCCGCCCGCGCCCACATCGCCGCGATCCACGCCCGGTGGACGGACCTGCGGTTCGAGGAGCGCGACGGCCTGATCCACACCGGCGAGTCGCACGCAGTCGCCGAGTGGACGGCGCGGGCGACACATCCCGACACCGGCCAGGTGATCGAGTGGGACGGGATCGACCTGATCCTGATCCGCGACGGCCGCATCTGCCGCAACGCGGTGTACTCGAACGCGCACGCTGCGCGGCTAGGCTAGGCGCCGTGACAGTCAGCGAACGCACCGAGCATGCCCGCACGCTGTTCGCGGGCATCGCGTCGGACTACGACCGGTGGGCACAGCTGCTGTCATTCGGGCAGGACGCCCGCTGGCACGATGTGCTGGTGGAGCGGCTGGCGCCGGCGCTTCCCGACTCGAGCGGCCGCGTGCTGGACGTGGCCACGGGCACAGCCGCCGTGGCCATCGCCATCGCCCGCCGCTACGGCTGCCGGGTGACCGGCGTTGACCAGAGCCCCGAGATGCTGGCCCGCGGCGCTGCCCGGGTCGAGCAGGCCGGCCTCGAGGAGCGAATAGAACTGCTGCACGCGCGGGCCGAGTCGCTGCCAGCCGCGGACGCCAGTTTCGACGCCGTCAGCCACACCTACCTGCTGCGCTACGTCGACGACCCGGCGGCCACCCTGGCCGAGCTGGCTCGGGTGCTGCGCCCCGGCGGGGTGATGGCGTCGCTCGAGTTCGGGGTGCCAGGCGGCCCCGCCTTCCCAGCCTGGCGCGCGTGGACGCGGCTGGGGCTGCCGCTGGCCGGCCTGGCCGCGGGCGGCGGCTGGTATCACACAGGGCGCTTCCTGGGGCCGTCCATCGAGCGATTCTGGGCCCAGTACCCGCTCGAGTCGGTGCTGGAGATGTGGGCGGCCGCCGGCATGCGCCGGATCACCGCCAAGCGGCTCAGCCTGGGCGGCGGGCTGGTCATCTCCGGCGTCAGGGCCTGACGAACAGGGTGTAGCGCCGCTCGATCTGCATGCCCACCCGGCGGTACAGACGCACCGCCCCGGTCGGGTTCCCCGCGTCCACCTTGAGCCCGCAGCTTGCGACGCCGCGGCCGGCCATCTGGTGGAACACATGCCGGCACAGGGCTTCGCCCAGACCGCGGCCGCGCTCGTCCGGGTCAACCGCCAGGTCCTTCAGCCAGCCGCTCGTCCAGCACAGGGCCACCCCCACCAACCGGCCGTCGCGCTCGGCCAGCCACCACCAGTCCGGGCGGTACTCGGGGTCGCCGGTCATCCGCGCGTGCCAGGCCTCGAACGGCGCCACCACCTCGTTGTTGTGCGTGAAGGCGCGGGTCACGAGCGCGTGCACCGCGGCGGCATCGCCGGCGTCGTCGTAGGTGCGCACGGTCACGCTCTCGGGCCAGCTGGCCGGCGGATCGGCATCCAGTGGGCGCACCATCTGCCACACCTCGCCCTCTGTGGCGAAGCCCGCGCCGGTCAGCAGCTCACCGACATCGCGCATATCCGCCGGCACGATCGACACCAGCGGCCCCGGACGCTGGCCCAGCAGTTCGAGCAGTTGAGCCCCGGCCTCCCGCGCCCCCGTCCCGCTCAGCAGCCGAAGCTCCGTCTGGCCGGTTGCCGAGTCGAGCTCGAGCTTCGCCAGCCGGCCCCCGTCACGCGTCGCCGCCCAGGCCGTGTCCGCCCACCCGGGGTCGGGCGCGGTCGGCTCCAGCCGCGCACTCATGCGAACCGCAGCAGCACCTTGCCCAACTTGCCGGGCTGGGCCAGCCTGTCGAACGCCTCGTTCACCTGCTCGGCCGGGTACACGCGATCGATCAGCGGCTTGACGGCGCCGCGCGCCAGCAGCGGGACGACGGATTGGGCGAACGCGTGAACGGCCGCAGCTTTCTGCTCCGACGGGCGGGCCCGAAGCAGCGTGCCGTGCAGCTCGCCGCGGGTGGCCATCAGCTTGCGCAAGCTGAGCTGGGCGTCGTGGCCCGAGCCGGTGCCGACGATCACGATCCGGCCGCGGGCCGCCAGGGCGTCGAAGTCTGCGTCCAGCAGCGGCGCTCCTACCAACTCCAGCACGACGTCCACCTTCTCAGGCGGCTGGCCCGGCGCGACCGGCAGGCCGCCCAGTTCAGCCAGCGCCCGCCCGGCCTCCTCTGACCTGACACCCGCGTACACGGTGGCTCCGGTCGCCACGCCCATCTGCACCGCCGCGGAGCCGACGCCGCCGTTCGCTCCGTTCACCAGCAGCCGCTCGCCCATGGCCAGCCGGCCGCGGGTGAAGACCGCGTCGTGCGCGGTCAGGAATGCCTCGGGCACCGCGGCCGCGCCAGCCTCATCCAGGTTGTCGGGCACCGCCGCCAGGTGCAGCTCCGACACCAGAACGCGGTCGGCCAGCCCTCCGCCGCCGATCAGCCCGAAGACCCGCTGGCCAACCTTCCATCTGGTCACCCGCTCCCCCGCCACCGCCACGGTGCCGCTCACCTCCAGCCCCGGGATGTCGGGCGGGAAGCCCGGCGGCGCCGGGTAATGGCCGGCCCGCTGGGCAAGATCGGCGGGGTTCAAGCCGGCGTGGGTGACGGCAAGCACCACCTCGCCAGGGCCGGGCACGGGGTCCGGCCGTTCCTGCAGCTCGACCACCTCGGGGCCGCCGGCGCCGGTGAAGACGACCGCCCGCACTCTAGAGATTTATTGCCGCGTATTTCGTATACAGGTACTCGTCGATGCCTTCGCGGCCGCCCTCGCGGCCGAAGCCGGAGTGCTTGACGCCGCCGAACGGCGCCGCGGGGTTCGACACCAGGCCCTGGTTCAGGCCCACCATGCCCGTCTCCAGGCCCTCGATCACGCGCAGCGCGCGCTTGATGTCGCGCGTGTACACGTAGGCCACCAGCCCGTACTGGGTGTGGTTGGCCCAGTCCACCGCGTCCTTCTCGGTGTCGAAACGGGTGATCGGCGCGACCGGGCCGAAGATCTCCTCGGTCATCAGCCGGGCCTCCCCGGGCACGTCTGCCAGCACTGTGGGCGCGTAGAAGTAGCCGGCGCCGTCCACCCGGGCGCCGCCGACCACCGTGCGGGCGCCGCGCTGGGTGGCGTCGTCCACCAACTCGGCCACCTTGCCGCGCTGCACGTCGTCGATCAGCGGCCCGACGTTGACGCCCTGCTCGGTGCCCCGCCCGACCTTCAGCGCCCCCATCCTCTGGCCCAGCTTCTCGGTGAACTCGGCGCGCACCGAATCGGCCACCGCGAACCGGTTGGCGGCCGTGCAGGCCTCGCCGCCGTTTCGCATCTTGGCCAGCATGGCGCCCTCGACGGCGGCATCCACATCGGCGTCGTCGAACACCAGGAAGGGCGCGTTCCCGCCCAGCTCCATGGACACCCGAAGCAGGTTGTGGGCCGACTGCTCGACCAGCTTCTGTCCGACCTCCGTGGAGCCGGTGAAGGACAGCTTGCGCAGCCGCGGATCGGCGATCAGCGGGCCCATGGTGGAGCTCGACGAGTGCGACGTGACCACGTTCAGGACTCCCGCCGGCAGACCGCAGTCGATCAGGATCTCGGCCAGCGCCAGCATCGACAACGGCGTCTGCTGGGCGGGCTTGACCACCATCGTGCAGCCGGCGGCGACGGCCGGGCCGATCTTGCGCGTGCCCATGGCCATGGGGAAGTTCCAGGGCGTGATCATCAGGCACGGCCCGACCGGCTGGCGCATGGTCAGAAGCCGGCCCTGGCCGTTGGGGGCGACCGCGTAGCGGCCGTCGATGCGCACGGCCTCCTCGCGAGAACCAGCGCAGGAACTCGGCCGCATAGGCGATCTCGCCCTTCGACTCGGCCAGAGGCTTGCCCATCTCCAGGGTCATCAGCAGGGCCAGCTCGTCGGCGCGGGCGATTCAGCACGTCGTAGGTGCGGCGCAGGATCTCGCCGCGCTCGCGCGGGGCGGTGGGCCGCCCAGTCGGCCTGGGCCGCGCAGGCGGCGTCCAGCGCCGGCGGGCGTCGTCGGGAGTGGCGTCGGCCACGTCACACAGCGACTCGCCGGTGGACGGGTCCTCGACGCTCAGGGTGGCGGAGGCGGAGGCATCGCGCCACTCACCGCCGATCAGAGAGCTGCTTGGGGACGGCCTCGACAACGGAGGCCTCAGTGGTGATCACGCTCATGGTGCGAATCCTAACGGCGCGGCGGGGTCAGGCACCCAGCACGCGGGCGGGCAGCTGCTGCTCATGCACCTGGCCGTCCTCCAGCCACACCCGGTATGCGCCGGCGCCCGGGCTGGCGGTCACCGCCTCGACCAGGTCTGCGCCCGAGAAGTGCAGCCCGACGTGATCGTCGGCGGCATACCCGGCGGCCAGCCCGTCGGCCACGAAACGGCGGTAGCTGGGCCGCCGCTGGGGTTCGCCGTCGTAGTGTGGGCAGAAGCTCCCCGGCAGCAGCCCCAGCCCGTCGTGCAGTGCGGCCAGCGGGCCGAAGGAGTCGGTCGAGCCGCCCTCGAACCAGCACAGCCCGCCCGCCGACGGCCCGAACAGGACGATGTCGCGCCGCCACGCCTCGGCCAGGATGCGGTCGACGCCGTGCACCCGCCACACCGCAAGCATGTTGGCGGTGTTGCCGCCGCCCACGCAGATCGCGTGCTGGTCCAGCAGGAACGCCTCCAGGTCGACCACCTCGCGCTGGAACAGGGCCAGGTGCGACGGCTGCGCGCGACCGCCGCCGAAGGCCGAGTGGAAGAGTTCGATGAAGGACTCGGTGTCGCCGCCGGCCGTTGGCAGGAAGCACACCCGGGGCGTGTCCTGGCCGGTCAGGCCGAGCGCGTAGTCGTCCAGCAGTCGGCCGCGCTCGGGATCCGAGCCGGAGAACCCTCCTCCACCCATGGCAACGATGTGCGGCATCGCCCGCAACATAGCCCGGTGCCAGGCACGTGCCTGGCACCGGGGGTTTTCGGTGCCTGGAGGGTGCCTGGCACCCAAACTGCTCCATCTCCAGCCGCGCCAAGGAGGCACCCGGCTAGGGTTGACCGATGATCGAAGCCCGAACAGATGTGGTGGGATCGCTGCTGCGGCCGCCCGAGTTGCTCGATGCCCGCGCCCGCTTCGAGCGCGGCGAACTGGACGCCGCCGGGCTGAAGCGCGCCGAGGACGCTGCGGTGGACGCCGCGGTCGCGTTGCAGGAGGACGCCGGCCTGGACGTGATCACCGACGGCGAGATGCGCAGGCTGAGCTTCCAGTCCGGCCTGCCGGACGCCGTCGACGGCTTCGGCGAGGTGCCGATCGAGGCCTACCTTTGGGGCGACTGGAAGGGCGAGGAGGTGGGCGACCGAGCCACCGACCGGCCGCCCGGCCTGGGCGTCAAGGAGCGCCTGCGCCGCCGCCACCACCTGGCCGTGGAGGACTTCGTGTACCTGCGCTCACGCGCCCGGGCGGTGCCCAAGGTGACGCTGACCAGCCCCAGCCTGTACGCCAACCTGTGGTCGCCCGAGGTGTCGGCCGACGCCTATCCCACGCTGGACGACTTCCTGGCCGACGTGGCCGCCATCACCCGCGACGAGGTGGACGAGTTGGCCCGCCTGGGCTGCACCTACATCCAGCTGGATGCACCCCACTATCCGCTCCTGATCGACCCCGCCACCCGCGCCTTCTATGAGTCCCGGGGCTGGTCGGTGGACGAGTGGCTGGCCCGCGGCCTGGAGCTGGACAACGCCGTCATCGACGGCCACCCGGGGGTCACCTTCGGCTTCCATCTGTGCCGCGGGAACCAGGGCAGCCGGTGGCTGGTGGAGGGCGGCTACGAGCCGATCGCGGCGGCGGTCTTCCGAGGCGTGCATGCCGACCGCCTGCTGCTGGAGTACGACGACCAGCGCTCGGGTTCGTTCCAGCCGCTGCGCGAGGTGCCGGACGACCGCATGGTCGTGCTGGGTCTGGTGTCCACCAAGAGCTCGCACATGGAGGACGCCGACGACCTGGTCGCGCGGATCGACCAGGCGGCCCAGCACATCGACCGCGAACGGTTGGCCATCAGCCCCCAGTGCGGGTTTGCGACCTCGGTGATCGGGAACTCGATCACCCCCGACGCCCAGCGGGCCAAGCTCGAACTGCTGGCGTCGGTCGCGCATCGCGTGTGGGGCTAAACACCCATCTGAGATCGCGTCCTGGCTATTCCGCCGGCGCCTGGTAACAATACGGAGCTCCGAGGGTAGAGGAGCGGCATGCCCGACGTACTCATCATCTGTCCGGGGCAGCGGGATCGGCTGAATCTCGCCGACGAGCGGATTCTCGAGCGGTTCGGTCTGCGCTTCGCCGGCGGGCCGATCCGGCCTGGGTTCGACCCGCTGGCGTTCGTCGACCAGGTGGCTGGCGAGCGGCCGCCGGTGGACGGCGTCTTCGGCTCAAACGACGACAACGGCCACCTGGCCGGCATCCTGGCCCACCGGCTTGGCCTGCCCGGGCCGGACCCCGCCGCATTCATGCGCTGCCACGACAAGCTGGCCTCACGCCGGCTGCAGGCGCAGGCCGTGCCCGAGGCCACCCCGGCCTTCGCTGGGATCGACATCGACGATCCCGATCCTGCGCCGCCGCTGCCCTATCCCTTCTTCGTCAAGCCGGTGACCGCCCACCTGTCCCAGCTGGCCTACACCGTGCGCAACCGCAGCGAGCTGCGGATGGCAGTGGCCGAGGCCCGCGAGCGGCTGGACGCGATCACCGAGTATGACCGCCGGCTGGAGGGCCGCGGCTTCCGCCAGCTGGTGGCGGAGGAGCTGCTGGACGGCCGCCTGGTCACCTTCGAGGGGTTCGTGCAGCACGGGCGGATGACGCCGATCGGGGTGACCGACGCGGTGCTTCACCCCAACCGCATCAGCTTCCTGCGCTTCGACTACCCCAGCACGTTGCCCGGGCCGACCCAGGCGGCCATGGCGAACGTGGCCCGCCGGCTGATGCCGGCGCTGGGCTTCGACAACTCGCTCTTCAACATCGAGTTCTTCGTGGCCGCCGACGGGCGGATCTCGATCGTGGAGGTAAACGGCCGGGTGGCATCCCAGTTCGCGCCGCTGGTGCAGGCGGTGCACGGGGTCTCCACCTACGAACTGGGCCTGGCCATCGCCACCGGCCAGCCCGCCGAACTGCCGCCGCCGCGGCCGGACATGGTCGCCTCCAGCTTCCTCATCCGCACCTACCGGGATGCGATCGTGCGCGAACTGCCCGACCCCAACGCGGTCACCCGCCGGTTCGGGCACGCGCATGTCGAGATCCTCGTCCGACCGGGCCAGCGGCTGAGCGAGAACGACGACGACGTGGTCTCACACAGGCTGGCCGTGGTGGCGCTGGCCGGCCCCGACCGCAAGGCCGTGCTGGCCCGCTACGCAGAGGCCAAGGCACTGCTGCGGTTCGGGCTCGACCCGGTGCAGGCGCCGGTCGGCTGAGACTCGCCCGCGACACGCGCGGGTCTTAGGCGTGTCAGCCGTGGCCGTCGAAGCCGACGGACTCGAGCACCCCGTCGCGGACGACGGTGGGCACCGTGCGAGTACCCCGGGTGAGCCGGATCAGCTCGGCGCGGGCGTCCCGATCGGCCGTCGCGTCGACCTCCTCCCACTCGACGCCACCGGCCCGGAACCGGTCGCGCTGCCGCTCGCACCACGGGCAGCCCGGCTTGACATACATCAGCACGGCCACGACCAGGCAGTCTACAAGTCGGCCGCCAGCTCCCCCAGCCACTCGCCGGCCGCGGCCCGGTCATCTGCCGAGGCGGCCGGCCCGGCCCCCTGCACGATCCGCCGCCAGGAAAGGGCGCGGGTCAGCTTGCCGACCCGCAGGGCCAGATCCAGCCCGTCGTTCAGCGTCTGCTCGGGCCCGTATCCGCGCCACGGCTCCAGATAGGCCGAGCGCAGCCGCCGCAGCTCCCGCCCGTGGGGGTCGAGCTCGAGCCGCCAGGCGGCCACACGCAGCGCGATCAGCATGGAGAAGAAGGGCGGCGCGACGCAGCCCTCGTGCCAGTCGAAGAAGCGCGGCCCGGCGTCGCCGGCCACCACGTTGGCGTCGTGGAAGTCATCGTGGTGGATCGTGTCCGGCAGCCCCAGCCCAGCCAGCCGCTCGCACAGTTCGCGGTAACGGGGCTCGAGCCCCGCCAGTTGCGGCCGCTCGGCGGCCACGATGCCGGCGTACTCCGAAACCAGCCGCCCCAGCCGGTAGTCGAACGCGCCGGCGGCCAGCAGCTTGGCCGATCGACCGGCGGTCTCGAGCTGGAACTCGGCGTAGACGGCCAGCGCTGCCTCGAAGCGGGGCAGGTCGGCTGCCGAGGTGATCCGACTGCGCAGCGTGGGGCCGCCGCCGGCCGACAGCATCCAGCCTCGCCGCGGGTCATCGGCCAGCACCGGCGACACCCGCCGGGGGTCGACCGCCGTCAGGGCGCGCACCAGCCGCGGCTCGTGCGCAAGCACCGGGATGTTGGCCTTGAAGTAGACGTCCCCATCCGCGGTGGCGACGCGCAGCACTGTCGACCATGGCCGCACCGAGACCTCGCCAGCGGGCCCCGTGCGGGTGCGCCCGAGCTCGGCCAACCGTTTATCGGCCCACTCCTGCGCCTCCGCTCGGAAGCCACCGCTGCCCCACTCCGCGGGGCCCACCGTCAGGGTCGGGAGACGCCGCCCTTGGCCACCCGGGCCAGCGCGCTCACGTCCTCGTCGGCGTATCCGGCGGCGATCAGCGCGTCCTCCTGCTCGGCCACCGTCCGCGACAACTCCAGCGCGAGCTGGTGCGCCTGCGCCTCGTCCAGCGCGATCCCCAGGTCCTTGCGGTGCAGGGCCACCTTGAAGCCCAGCGGGTAGCTGTCGTCGATCATGTTCTGGGCCCGGTTGGTCAGCACCCAGGAGGCGGCGGCCCCCGACGACAGCGCCTCGACCAGAGCCGGCAGCGGCAGCCCGGCCGCCTGGGCAAGTGCGATGCCCTCGCCCACACCCGCGTACGTGGCAGCGATCATGACCTGGTTCACGGCCTTGGCCAGCTGGCCCGCACCGGCCGGGCCGAGGTGGGTGATGCGGCTTCCGAACGCCTCCAGCAGCGGACGCGCGCGCGCCACGTCCGGCTCCTGCCCGCCGCAGAAGATGGTCAGCGTGCCGCGCTCTGCTCCCTCCGAGCCGCCCGAAACCGGCGCATCGACGAACCCGATGCCGCGCTCGGCCAGCCGGCCCGCCAGGGCAGCCGATGCGGTTGGCGAGACGGTCGAGCAGTCCACCACCAGGCCACCCGCGGCCAGCCCCTCGGCGATGCCGCCGTCGCCCTCCACCACCTGCTCCAGGTCGGGTGTGTCGGACACGCAGGTGAGCACCGCGTCGGCTCCGCTGGCCGCCGCTGCCGGGCTGTCGGCGCGCTCGGCTCCCAGCGCAGCCAAGGCCTGCTCGCGCTCCCGCGTGCGGTTGTGCACGACCACCTCGTGCCCAGCCTCCAGCAGGTGCCGGGCCATGGGCGCGCCCATCGTGCCGAGTCCGATCACGGCGATCCGCATCGCCCGCATGCTACCCAGTGCGGGTTGGCTCGACGCCCGCTACTCGCCGGCCAGCTGGCGCCGCTCGGCCTCGGCCAGGCCGCGCAGCACCGACGCCCGCGCGGCCCGGTCGACGTGATCGACCAGCAGCGTGGCGGCCACGTTGCCGCGGCCGTCGGGTGAAATCTCGGCCACCGTCGCCCAGGCTTCCAGCGCCGTCCTCGGCCCCTCACCGGGCAGCGAGATCGCCAGCCGGTCGCCGACCGCCAGCGGGTGCCGGGTGACGATGTGCACGTCGTCTGCCGAGAGCGCGGTGGCGTGCGCCTGCAGGTCGACGCCGGCGACGGTGCGGCAGCCCAGCGGCTGCCACAGGTTCATCCGCCAGCCGGGCCCTCGCTCGGGCGGCACCGGGTCCTTGTAGGCCGCCTCGACGATCCGCCGCTCGAGGTCGGGGTCGAGACCGGGAAAGTCCAGGCCGTAGATGGCAGCGCCAGCGGGGTGCAGGTCGACCCGCACCACCACCGCGTCCACCCGCACCGGCTGCGCCGGATCGCCGACCTGGAAGGACAGCCGCACCCGCTGGCCCACCTCCAGCCCCGGCTCGGCGGCCAGCGACACGCCACCGCCGGACAGGTCAACCGAGCGCACCGGCAGCAGGCTGGCGCCGCCATGCTCGTCCACCGCCATGCACGACATCGGGATCTGGGTCAGTACGCGGAAAAATTCACGCCGTTCGTGCCGCTCCATCCTCGCTCCATCGGTCATCCCGGGGCACGCGCCGATCCCCCATTTGGTTCGGAACCAGTTTCTACTCCGATTCGGGCGCTCCGGGCGCCTCGATCTGCGCCCGCACCAGCTTGCGCCCGAACGGGCCGGGCTCGATGGAGGCGGCCCGCGCCCGCACGTGCAGCGACGCCCGGTCCTGGAAGGCGACGCTCAGGGTGAACACATCGCCCTCGGCGATCTCGAAGTCGCAGATGAACCGAATCCCCGTCGCCGACATGTCCTCGACGGTGATCGGATAGGTGTTGCGGGCCAGCACGTTGCGGCCCTCGATCATGCGCAGCGTGCCCTCCGCGTGCACCTCCTCGCGGGGGGCTCGCAGGCCCGAGCCGAGCGGCTCGATCGACTTCAGGCGCAGCGTCACCGCACCCAGTTCGTGGCTGTGGTACTCGGCGGACTCATAATCGAACATCGCATCCCAGGTGCGGTCGTCAACCGAGAAGCGCAGCTCCAGGGTGTCGATCCCGCCCACCGACAGCCGCGGCACCAGCACCGTCACCGTGTCGCCCTGCTGGTTGGTGACCGCGACGTGGAACTGCTTGCCCTCCTGCGTGATCCCGATCACGCCGATGCGCCCGACCAGCGAGGCCAGCGCAGCTGCCGCCGCCGCGTCATCCATCAGTCGTCGTCCATGAACGGGTAGCGGTAGTCGGTCGGCGGCACGAAGGTCTCCTTGATCGAGCGCGGACTGACCCAGCGGATCAGGTTCCACAGCGAGCCCGCCTTGTCGTTGGTGCCGGAGGCGCGCGCGCCTCCGAACGGCTGCTGGCCGACCACCGCGCCGGTCGGCTTGTCGTTCACGTAGAAGTTGCCGGCCGCAGTGCCGCAGCCGCCGGCCGACCTGCTCGATCGGCCCGCCGGTCGGTGGCGAAGACGGCGCCGGTGAGCGCGTAGGGCGACGTGGCGTCGACCAGGTCGAGGGCGTCGTCCACCCGCGTCTCGTCGTACACGAAGGCGGTCACCACGGGGCCGAAGAGCTCCCGCCGCATGAGATCGAAGGAGGGGTCGGAGGTGGTGCACCACCGTCGGCGAGACGAACCATCCCTGGGAGTCGTCCACCGACCCGCCCACCAGCACCTCGGCGTCGGAGCTGGTCTTGACCTGCTCGATCGCCTCGGCCTGCGTGGCGAACGAACTGCGGTCGATGACCGCGCCCATGAAGTTGCGGAAGTCGGCCACGTCGCCGACCGGGATGCTGCTCACCTGCTCGGCCAGCAGCTCGCGCACGCGCGGCCACAGGTTGGATGGCACGTACACGCGGGAGGCCGCCGAGCACTTCTGGCCCTGATACTCGAAGCCGCCTCGGACGACCGCGGTGGCGGCCGCATCGGGGTCGCCGGAGGGGTGCAGGAAGATGTAGTCCTTGCCGCCGGTCTCGCCCACGATGCGGGGATAGCTGCGGTAGCGGTCGATGTTCGCGCCGACCGTCCGCCACATCGACTGGAAGACCCCGGTGGAGCCGGTGAAGTGGATCCCGGCCAGCTCGGGGCTGGCCAGCACCGGGTCGCCGATCTTGCCGCCCGAGCCCAGCACCATGTTGATCACACCAGGCGGCAGCCCGGCCTCGGCCAGCAGCTGCATCAGGAAGTGGGCGGAGTAGACGGCGGTGGAGGCCGGCTTGAAGACGACGGTGTTGCCCATCAGTGCCGGCGCAGTTGGCAGGTTGCCGGCGATAGCGGTGAAGTTGAAGGGCGAGACCGCGAACACGAAGCCCTCCAGCGGCCGGTACTCGACCCGGTTCCACACGCCCGGCGACGAGATCGGCTGCTCGCCCATCAGCCGGTGCATGTAGGAGACGTTGAAGCGCCAGAAGTCGGCCAGCTCGCAGGCTGCGTCGATCTCGGCCTGGAACGCGGTCTTGGACTGGCCCAGCATGGTGGCCGCGTTCAGGGTGTCGCGCCACGGCCCGGTCAGCAACTCGGCGGCGCGCAGGAAGACCGCCGCCCTCGCCTCCCAGGGCAACTCGCTCCACTCGCGACGGGCGTCGGCCGCCGCCTTGATCGCCTGCCCCACCTCCGCCTCGCCGCCCTGGTGGTAGGTGGCCAGCACGTGCTGGTGGTTGTGCGGCATGACCGCCTGAGCGGTGTCGCCGGTGCGCACCTCGCGGCCGCCGATCACCATCGGCACCTCGATCTGAGCCGACGCCAGCTGGTCCAGCCTGGTCTTCAGCGACGCCCGCTCGGGTGAGCCCGGCGCGTAGTTGCGAACCGGCTCGTTGACCGGGGTCGGGGGGTGGAACAGCCCAGCGCTCACGTCGACAAGCCTACCGCCTTGCTCGGATACAATCGCCGGACACGTCCAGCAGGGGGAATCACATGAGTGTGGCTGTCAAGAACCATTACGCGGTGACCAATCCGGCGACGGGAGAGCAGATCAAGGCCTACCCGACGATCACGGATGATGAGCTCGAGGCGGCCATCGCCTTGGCGCATGAGACGCACCAGAACTGGCTGCGATCGACCCCCGTCGAGGAGCGCGCCAAGCTTGTGCGCCGGGTGGGCGAACTGCACACCGAGCGGCGTGAGCAGTTGGCCGAGATCACAGTCCGCGAGATGGGCAAGCCCACCGAGCAGGCGCTGGGCGAGATCGACTTCTGCGCGGACATCTACGGGTACTACGCAGACAACGGTCCGGACCTGATGAAGGACGAGCCGATCGAACTGCTCGCGGGTGACGGCTCCGCGATCATCCGCCGCAGCTCCCTGGGCGTGATCCTCGGGATCATGCCGTGGAACTTCCCGACGTACCAGGTGGCGCGGTTCGCCGGGCCGAACCTGATCATCGGCAACGCCGTGCTGCTGAAGCACGCGCCCCAGTGCCCGGAGACCGCCGAAGCGCTGCAGGCGATCTACCTCGATGCCGGCTTCCCCGAGGGTGCCTACGTCAACATCTACGCCACCAACGAGCAGATCGCTCGCGTGATCGCCGACCCGCGCGTGCAGGGCGTATCGGTGACCGGCTCGGAGCGCGCCGGCGCGGCGGTGGCTGAGATCGCCGGCCGCAACCTGAAGAAGGTCGTGCTGGAGCTGGGCGGATCCGATCCGTTCATCCTGCTCTCGACCGACGACCTCGATGCAACGGTCGAGTCCGCGGTGAACGCCCGCCTGGACAACGCCGGCCAGTCATGCAACGCCGCCAAGCGGTTCGTCGTGATCGACGAGCTGTACGAGCCGTTCCTCGAGAAGTTCACCGCCGCCATGACGTCATGGCAGACCGGCGACCCAGCCGCAGAGGGCACCGCTCTGGGCCCACTGTCCTCGTCCGTCGCGGCGGATCGGCTGCAGGATCAGCTCGACCGGGCGATCAAGGGCGGCGCGAAGGTCGTCGCCGGCGGCGAGCGCTCCGGCAACTTCTTCTCGCCGATGGTGCTGACCGATGTCACACCCAGCAACGACGCCTACCGCGAGGAACTGTTCGGGCCGGTCGCGGTGGTGTACCGCGTCGGGTCGGAGGACGAGGCCGTGAAGCTGGCGAACGACACGCCCTACGGGCTCGGGTCTTATCTGTTCACCACCGACCCCGAGCAGGCCGAGCGAGTTGCCAACCGGATCGACGCCGGCATGGTGTACGTCAACATCGTCGGGGCCGATGGCGCCGAGCTGCCGTTTGGCGGCGTCAAGCGGTCCGGCTCCGGGCGCGAGCTTGGGAAGTACGGCGCGGACGAGTTCGTGAACAAGAAGCTGATCCGGATCGGCTGAACCGCACAGGCCGGTGCCAGGCACGTGCCTGGCACCGGCCTTTGTCCTCATGTCGCCTCGGCGGCGGCTCCCTGCCGGTACACGGCGAGCCCTGACGCGAGCACGGCCGCGCCCACCAGGCCGCAGAAGACCAGCCCGGTGTGGATGAGGCCGAGACTCTGCTCGGCCAGGCCGAAGGCCACGACCGGCACCACCAGCCCGACGTACAGCACCAGGAAGTAGGTCGACGCCACCTGACCGCGTTGCTCCACCGGCGCGGTGGCGGTGAGCATGGCCAGCCCGCCGCCCACGATGGCGCCCTGGGCCAGGCCGGCCACCAGCGCCGCGGGGACGAGCGCCCAGACGGTCTTCACGTCCAGCGCCAGGGCCAGCAGCGCCAGCCCGCCCGCCAGCCCGACGCAGCCGGCGGGCAGCACGCGGGTGGGCGTCCAGACGCGAGGCGCCAGCTGGCCGGCCACCGAGCACCCGAACAGCGCGCCGATCAAGAACCCGCTGGCGGTGGGCTCGGTGATCCCCAGCACCTCGCCCAACATCGACGGCCCCACCGCCCCGAATACGCCCGAAACGGCGAAAGCGGCGACACCGGCGACGGCCGCCGGCAGGAACACGGCGCGCACCGCCGGCGGCAGCCGCAGGCCCGTGAAGTCGAGGTGAAAGCGGCGGCGTTCGACGGTCTCGGGCATGGCCGCGTGCAGAACCAGCCCGAGCAGGAGCAGGCCCAGCTCCACGATGTAGGTGAGCCGGATCGGCCGGCGGGCGAACTGGGCCAGCAGGCCGGCCAGCGGCGGGCCCAGCCCGAGGCCGCCCAGGTTCGCGGCCACCGCCAGCAGGGTGGCGCGGGCGCGGTTGTCGTCCAAATCGACCAGCCAGGCGGTCGCAGTGCCGGTGTACAGGCCGGCCGTGATACCGAGCATGGCCCGCCCGACCAGCAGCGCCGCCAGATCCTGGGCAAGGGCGAATACCACCATCGCGGCCGCCGCGATCACCAGCCCCGCGGCCAGGGGGAGCTTGCGGCCGATCCTGTCCGACAGCCGCCCGAACACGAACAGCCCCGCCATCACGCCGGCGCCGTAGACCGCGAACACGATCGTGACGTCGAGCGACGAAAGCCCGAACTGCTCGACATAGAACGGGTACAGCGGCGTGGTCACCGTGGTCGAGGCCATGACCACGGCGAAGGTGGCGGCGACGATCACGCTCGCGGCCCTGCGGTTGGCGACCTGCATCCGCCGAAGTTCTAGCGTCGGCGTAAGCGGCCGGTGCCAGGCACGTGCCTGGAGGTCGTTCCTTAATGGCGTCGTCACGAGGCGCAGGATGCGGGCACGCTGGCAAGGATCGAGCGGCGAGCGGAGCGCAGGCGTGGTTTCACCACGTTGAGCACCGCACGCCGCGTGGGACGCAGCCAGCGTGCCCGCAGACCAGCCGCAGCAGACGCTCATTGAGGAACGACCTCCTGGCACCGGCCGTTTACATTGAGGAACGACCTCCTGGCACCGGCCGTCTAACTGGAGACGAGGACGCGGGCGGTGCCGTCGACCACCAGCGTCTCGCCCACCCAGGCCCGGGTCTGGAGCGTCGCCCGGCCGCGCTCGTCAAGCTCGACCACCTCCACCCGCAGCGCACCCGATCGCCCGGCCGCACCGGCGCCCTGAATCGCAGCTCCTGGCCGAGGTAGACCGTGCCGGCGCCGGGCAGGTCGTTGCCGATCACGGCCGAGATGAAGCCGGCCGGTGAGCATGCCGTGGGCGATCCGCCCGCCGAACCGGGTGCCGGCGGCATAACGCGTCGTCGAAGTGGATCGGGTTGCGGTCGCCGCAGGCCTCGGCGAAGGGCTCGATGGTCTCGTCGGTGACCTCGAACTCGCGCTCCGCCCGATCCCCCACCGCGACGCTCACATGAAGATCCCGCCGTTGATGTTGAGGCACTGCCGGTGATGTAGTCGCCGTCCGAGACCAGGTACACGCACCGCCGCGGCCGATCTCGTCGGGCTGCCGAAGCGGCCCAGCGGGATCCGCGCCTTGCAGCTGCTCGCGCACGTCGTCGGACACACCGCGCAGCATGTCGGTGTCGGTGAACCCCGGGCAGACGCAGTTGACCGTGACGCCGTAGCGGGCCACCTCGTAGGCGACGCGTCTTCGTCCACGCGATCAGCCCACCCTTGGTGGCGGCGTAGTTGGACTGGCCGTAGTTGCCGAGCTGGCCGACGAAGCTGGAGATGCTCACGATCCGGCCGAAGCCGGCCTCGCACATCGGCTCGATCACCGCCTTGGTCACCCGGTGGGTGCCGGTCAGGTTGGTCTCGATCACCTCGGTGAACTGCCTCGTCGGTCATCTTGCGAATGGTCACGTCGCGATTGATGCCGGCGTTGTTGACCAGGATGTCGATGCGCCCGAACGTCTCGCATCGCCCGCGTCGCCAGCGCTCGCCCGGTGCCCGGATCGGCGATCGAGCCCGGCACCACCTCCGCCCCGCCGCCGCCGGCGCGTACTGTCGTCCGCCAGCGCCTCGGCGGCATCCAGCGAGGTCTGGCAGTTGATCACCACGTTGCAGCCGGCCTCGGCCAGCCGCTGCACGATCGACTCACCGATGCCCTCGAGCACCGCCGGTCACGATCGCGGTGCGCCCCTCCAAGTCGCCGGCACCGCTAGGCCGCCGGCCGGCGTCGCGTTGGGCAGCAGCAGCAGATCGCGAATCGAGACGATCCCGATCAGCTTGCCGGCCTCGATGATCGGCACGTGCCGGAACCCGCCGTGGATCATCATCATCGCCGCCTCGCCGTGGGTGGCGTCGGGGCCGACGGTGATCGGGTCGCGGGTCATCCAGTCGCCGACGCGTGCCGTCGATGTTGCCCGACCCCACCGCGCGCAGCACGTCGCGCTCGGTCATGATCCCGATCAGCGCCTCGCCGTCGATCACGAGCACCGCACCCACCCGGCGCTTGGCCATCACGCTTGCGGCGTGGATCAGCGGTGTCGTCCGCGGCCGTGGTCAGCAGCTGCGCGGCTCATGCACTGAGCGACGGTTTCGTGGCGGTGGCGCTGGAACGGGACGTTCATCTGCCGATTTTACAGGTCCGACGGTGATCCGGGCCCGAGTGGATACCATTCGGTACATGCCCGCCCAGGCCTATCTCGGCAAACCGTGTGTGTGCCAGCACCGGCTCGCAGTGTGCGATCAGCGCTGCGTGGCCGACATGCTGAGACCACCTTCTACGTGGCCTGCCTGAAGCTGACCGGACGTCGCTGCCTGGTGGTCGGGGGCGGCTCGATCGGCCTCGAGAAGGTCGAGGGCCTGCTCGCCTGCGATGCCCGCGTGCACGTGATCGCGCCCGAGGCATGCGCCGAGATCGCAGCGAGCTGGCCGCCGCCGGCGACATCGAGTTGACGCACGCGGCGCTTCGCGGCCGACGATCTCGAGGGCCATTTCCTCGCGATCGCCGCCACCTCGGACACCGACGTCAACGTGGCGGTGTTCGACGAGGCCGAGCACCGCTCGATGCTGTGCAACGTCGTCGACGTGCCGCCGCTGTGCAGTTTCATCCTGCCCGCCATCGTCCGCACCGGCCCGATCGCGATCGCGATCTCGACCGCCGGGGCGAGCCCGGCACTTGCCAAGCGCATGAAGCGCGAGATCGCCGAGCTGTACGGCCCCGCGCATGCCGAGCTGGCCGGGGTGCTCAACGACGCGCGCGGCTGGGCCAAGGCGACGCTGCCCACCTACGACGATCGCAAGCGCTTCTTCGAGGGCATCGTCAACGGCATCACCCGACCCGATCGCGCTGCTGCGCGACGGCGACCGCGCAGCCGTCGACGACGTCTGATCGCCCAGCGCCAGAGCCGAGGCGCTGGCCGCGGTGGCCGGCGCCGACTACTTGAAGCGATAGGTGATCCGACCGCGGGTGAGGTCGTACGGCGACAGCTCGACCTTCACCCGGTCGCCCGGCAGAATCCGGATGTAGTAGCGCCGCATCTTGCCGGAGATGTGTCCGAGCACCGAGTGGCCGTTGTCGAGCTGGACACGGAACATCGTGTTGGGCAGGGCTTCTGTGACCTCGCCCTCGACCTCGATCGTCTCTTCCTTGACCACGGAGCCCTCGGCTACCCGACCACGCTCACGTTGGTGGCCTCCATTCCCTTGCGGCCTTCCTGCGCCTCGTACTCGACCTTCTGGCCCTCCTCGAGGTTGCGGAAGCCCGCGCCGGCGATGTTCGAGAAGTGGATAAAGAGGTCGGCCCCGCCGTCGTCGGGCTGGATGAAGCCATAGCCCTTCGCCTGCGAGAACCATTTGACGTGCCAGTTGCCATTGGAGCACTCCTGGTCGGGGTTTGGGAACGACGCAGGACCGCACTTCACGAACCTTGCACGTTCATGACCCGCACCATCGGGTCACAGCCGCGAAAGTGTAGCGAGCGTGGCGGGAGTTGCAAACTACGGAAAATTTCCGGACGGTCTACGGCGGCGTCTGGGCTCGGCCGCCTCGGGCGCGCTCGCGGCGCCGTTCTCCGAGACCTGCCGCGCCGTCGTCGAGCGGCGTTTGCGGCCCCGCCCACGGCTGCGCCGCGGCGGTCGCGCCGGTCGGCGGAGACCCCGACGGGCTCGCCCCGCGCGATCTTGCGCACCGCCCCCGGCCGCGAGTCGCGGGTCACCTGTGCCGTCGGGAGCGGTCACCTCGAACTCGACCCGCACCCGGCCGCGCACGCCCGCGCTCTTGAGCTGGGCCAGCACCCGGCGGGCGGCGTCGTCGGCCAGCACCTCGGCCTCCTCGGTGGTCAGCGGCAGCACCAGCCCGGCGCCGTCGACGTCGATCCGCGCGATCCGGTCGCTCTTGTCGGGCTCGTTCAGGAGCTTGGCCACCGAGATCTGCAAGCGGCTCCATCTCGGCCGCCGCCGCGCGCACCTCGATCGCCGATGTCGTACCGCGCGTCCGTCGCCCGTTCAGGCGCCAGCGGATCGGCTGGTCGAGCCCAGCCGCTCGACCACCACCGCGTCGGCGTCGTCGCGCAGCCGCACCGCGACGGCCGGCGCGATCTCGATCTCGAGGCCCGCCTCGGCCTTGCTCACCGGCACCGCCGGCGGCGTCGAGCCGACCACCGCGCCGTTGAACGAGACACGGTCTGGCGCGCGCTCGGACTCCTCCTTGCGCTTGGCCCGCTTGCCGGACTTGGCCCGCGGCATCGGCGCCGGGATGTTGGAGCCCAGCGCAGCGGCCAGCCGCTGCGGATCCTTCGACAGCTCCTGGCGGGTGAGCTCGACCATCCGCTCGGCCGCCGATCCGCGCCGCGGCGAGGCCACCGCCAGCAGCGCCGCGCCGGCCTCGAGCGGGGCCGTGCGGGCGATCTGTGCCAGCCGCACCGCCGCCTCGGCGTGGGCGTGCTCCGAGCCGGCACCGGCCAGCGCGCCCAGCAGGCTGCGGCCGTCGGTGATGTGCGCTGCCGGCGATACCGGTACTGGTGGTCGCGGGCGGCGCGGGCCAGCTGCCACGTCCACGACACGATCCGGTCGGCCGGGCGCCTCGATCTTGCCGTCGCCCATGGCCAGCAGCAGCACGCGCGCGCCCTGGCCGCGGTCCTGCTGCCAGGTCGGCGCCGCCTCGACCAGCCGGCAGGCCATCGCAAAGGTGGTCTGGCTGGGCCGCTGCGCGGCCAGGTCGCCGAGCGCCGTCAGCCGCAGCCGGCGGTGGCGGTTCTCGGCCGCGCAGGTGTACAGGAACAGCTCGCGCGACTCGGGCTGCAGGGCGGCGATCCGCTCGGCCAGCTGTTGCACGTCGGCCGGCGTGACCGCGCGGGCGGCCACCACCGCCCAGGCCCGCTGCTCGTCGAGCGCCAGCTTGGAGGCATCCACCAGCTTCCACTGGTTGGCGATCACCGCGATCCGGCGCTCGGGATCGTCCGAGACCGGGACGATCCAGGCCGCTTCCTTGACGATCGGCTTGGCCGGCTTGCGGCGCCGGCGGCGGCGCGTTGGGCGGCGGCGTGACCAGCCCGCCCGGGCCGGTAGGCGTCGACGTTCAGCAGCGAGTGCAGCGTGACCGTGCGCTCGGTGTGCGGCGCCCCGGCCTCGGCGAAGTCGACCACGATGCCGGCCTCCTTGCGGCGGTGCAGGCGCATGATCCGGCCCACCCGCTGCTGGTAGACGCGGCGGCTGGCGGTCGGGCGCGAGGTGCATGCAGACGGTCGCGCGCGGCGCGTTCCAGCCCTCGGCCAGGAGCTGCGCGTTGACCAGCACGTCGATGTCGCCGCGGTCGTAGGCGGCCAGCGTCTCGGCCAGCTCGCGGGGGGTGTGCGCCCGGACACGGCGGCGGCCTTCATCCCGATCGCCCGCATGGCCGCGGCCACGCGCTCGGCGTGCTCGACGCCGGCGGCGTAGACGATCCCCGGCGTGTCGCCGAAGCGGCTCTGGTAGAGGTCGGCGGCGGCCAGGTTGAGCGGGTCGAGGTCGAGCGCGGCGGCCAGCTGGCCCTGGTCGAAGTCGCCGCCGACGATCTCGACGTTGCGCAGCGAGGCGATCGGCCGCACGCGCACGCAGCGAAGCGGCGCGACCACGCCCCGGCGCACGGCCTCGGCCAGCGGGAAGTCGGCCACCTCGGCCGGGAACACGTCCGCGACGTGCTTCTGCAGCAGCTGGTCGGTGGCGGTCATGCCGATGTAGACCGGCTCGTTGAACGCCCGGATCGTGGCCGCCGTCTTCTCGCCCAGGGCGGTGTGCGCCTCGTCGCAGACGACCACGCCGTAGACGTCGGTGCGCAGGTCGCGCGAGTGCTTGATGAACCACGAGTAGGTGTTGATCGTGAGCGGCGGCGATGTCGGGCTGCGGCTCGCCGCGCAGCACCGGCGGCGTCAGCCGCTCGCCGTAGCCCTCCTTGGTGAGGTCGCGGGTGAACTGGTCGACCAGCAGCCGGCGGTGGGTGAGGATCAGGACGCCGGTGGTGCGGGCGGCCTCGACGAAGCCGGCGGCGGCGATGGTCTTGCCGGACGCGGTCGGGATGCTTGAACCGGTAGCGGCGGCGGGCGCCGGGATCCGGCGGCGGCGGCTCGTCGCCGTTCAGCTCGCTCCTCGACGTCGTCGAGTCCACGACGGCCGGGTGGGGTCGACAGCGAGCGCCCCATGGGCGGCCGGTCGCCGGCTCGTCCTCGAGGTCTCGTCATCCTCGAGCTCGTCGTCCTCTTCGTCTCCTCGTCGTCGAACTCGTCCTCGTCCTCGTCCTCGTCGTCCTCGTCGTCGTCGGCGAGCTCATCGACTCGACCTCGGCCGAGCTCGTGCTCGCCGGTCTCCTCGTCGTCGTCGTCCTCGTCCTCGTCGCCGTTCTCCTCGGGCTCGACGCGCTGCAGATCGCCGATCAGCGCGGCCAGCTGGCCGGCCAGCGCGTCCACCTGGTGGCGGCGCAGCGTGGTGCCGGAGGCGAGCTTGGGCTGGGACTCGGAGAGCACGCGCTCGAGACCGAGCACGAGCGCGTAGTCGCGCCGCCATTCGAAGCTCGGGTAGAGCGCGCCGACGTTGATCTGCTCGAGGGCGGCATCGAGCGCGGCTCGACGCACCGTTCCCGTCGCAAGCGCGACGGCGGCATCCTCACCATCGTGCAGAAACGGCTCGCCACTCCATGCAGCTGCGGATTCGGCGGCCGCTTCAAGGTCAGCCTCGAAGCGTAGTGTCATGTGGTCTGGTGTGACTGCGGGCTTGTTGGGCGCCGACGCGCGGCGACACCAGCAGTCGAAACGCAGTCTACTGTATTTTCTCAGACGGCCGGTCGAGCGTCAAGTGCGGCGGTGACCAGCATCTCGAGGCGCCGTGCAGGTCCGGGCGCCGCCGCCAGCAACCCGCCGTCGCCGTCCGACTCCACGATCGGCTCCAGCCGCGGAGACCACTCCGCCCGCCTCGGTCACCAGCAGCTCCCCTGCAGCCCGGTCCCACGAGCTTCAGCGGCACCTCGTAGAAGCGCGTCCAGCCGGCCGCAGGCCACCCAGGCCAGGTCGAGCGCCGCCGACCCGGCCCGGCGGACGTCGCGCACGCGCGTCAGCAACCGGTCGACCGCCCGGGCCTGACCGCGCGGCGCCTCGGGCTGTACGAGAAGCCGGTTGCGATCACAGCGTGCGCCGGGTCGGTCGCGTCGGAGACCGGATCGGCGCGTCGTTCAGGGTCGCGCCACCGCCGCGGTGGCGGCGAAGGTCTCCGCTCGGCAGGGGTCGTGGACGACCCCGAGCGCCGGTCCCGGCCGCGTCCTCGACCGCAATCGAGACCGACCACACGGGGAAGCCGTACAGGTAGTTGGTGGTGCCGTCGAGCGGGTCGAGCACCCACCGCAGCCCGGCTGCCGGCGGCCGCCCCGCCCTCCTCGCCCAGCACGGCGTCGTCCGGGCGGCGCTCGCGCGCGAGCGTCGCGCGCAGCAGCGCCTCGGCGTCGCGGTCGGCGTCCGAGACCAGGTCGATGGCGCTGGACTTGGTGTCGACGCCGGTGGGGGGCCCTCGGAACCGCTCAGCAGCACGGCGCCGGCCTCGGCGCCATCCCCAGGGACAGCTCGGGAATGCCGTCGGAAGCATCCGCCAAGTCTAGGGAAACCGGCCGTCGGTGGGCCGTGCCAACCGGAGAATTCGCGGTGAAATTCCTGCAAACCGCTGGAAATTCCGAAAACGTTCAGGCACACTTGTGGCGTGGGCAAGATGATCCGGAAAACTGCGTCAGCGGCGTCGCGACCGGCGACTCGCGCGCGAGCTCGAACTGCGCTACCGCGACCAGCTCGACTCGCGCGTGGAGGCGGCGGTGCAGATGACCGACGACCTGCATCGCGCCTAGTCGGGGGCTGGCTACCCTGAGCGGGTGAGCCGGCTTCGCTACGCGCGACTCTCGGACACTCTGCTGGGCGGTCCCATGCCCTACACCGAGACGCACGTGCGGGCGCTGACCGCCGAGGGCGTGACCGCCGTCATCAACCTGTGCGAGGACCGCGAGTACTGGCAGGATGAGCGCGATCTGGTGAGCGCGGCCTACGGGCGGGCCGGCATCGTCGAGCACCGACTGGCGGTGACCGACGGCGCCACCGTACCGGCGCAGGTGCTCGACCGGGCGGTCGAGCTGGCCGGCGGCTGCACCCTGTACGTCCACTGCCGTGGCGGTCGCGAGCGCTCGGCCACGGTGTGCGCGGCCATCCTCAGCCGCCAGGCGGGCACCGACGTTGACGAGGCGCTGCGCCGAGCGCAGACGGCAAACCCGGTCTTCCAGCCCCTCCCGGGTCAGCTGCTGGGGCTTCGCGCATGGGCCGGCGCGGCCCGTCCCACAACCGCGTAGACCTCCCTACACGTCTTCCAGGAATTGGGGTACACTCGCGATGAGGGTAAGCTTTTCGAGCAGTGCTCCCACGCCGTGGCTTTGTCACGGCTACCGGCAGGACCCGCCGGCGGGGGCACGTTGTCCGGCGGCCCACCGGACAGCCGACAGACGAGGCCGCTTCTGCCCAAGCGGCCTCGTCGTCTGCCCTGGATCAACCAGCCTGCGCGCGGTGCCGGGGCTGCGGCCTCGCCAGAACGCCGTCTGCGTCGACCTGCCCACAGTCGCGGCACAGGTAGGACGTCGAGGTCGAGGGCGCCCGCTCGCACCACACGCAGATACCGTCCGCAAGCAGCGCGGTCGCGCCGGCGATCCAGTTGTGTGTGACACCCGAGCGGATGATGGGTGTCGTCGTCACGCCGGGCATCCTGCCGCGCCCGGACCGCCGCTGCCATCAGCGTTTTGCGGTATCTGCGACCCCGGATGGGGTAGTTGCTCTCAAGGACCGAGGACGGCTGCTCGATGATGGCATTGAGGATCACAGACGAGATGACTCCATCCGATTTCACACGCGCCCTGACCCGCGTCAACGAACGCCTGCAGTCGGTGCGCACCGCCGCCACCTCCATGCTGCTGCTGGCCCTCCTGGCGCTGGCCGGCGCCTACGCCGTGGCCGCCATCCAGCCACGCCTGGCGAAGACCGTGGTGGCGCTGGCGGTGGCCGGCTCGGTGGGCGCGATCGCCGCCGCCCGCATCCTCAGCTGGCGACGCGATGAGCTGTACGACGACATCTTGCTTGCGGGCTTCCGGCACGTGGGCGGGCCGGACGTGGCCCGGCGGGCCGCCGACCTGGTGTCGCGCAGCCGCCGCTGCCAGCTGGCCACGACGCTGGAGCGGTTCGTGGAAGCTGCACTGGAGAACCGGCGCACGGCCGTGCCGCTCGAGCGCTCGGCGGTGTGCGAGATGAGCCCGCGGGTGCTGGAGCTGGCGTCGCTGCTGCGAGAGGAGCGCCCGGTCGAGCCGGCCGGCATGGTGCTGGTGCGGCGGTTGGTCACCGATGGCGCCGAGAGCCCGCTGTTTCACGCCGTGACCGGCGTGCGCGATCTGGAGCGGGCGCTCGATCGGATCCTGGCCGCGCTGGTACCAGAGCAGACAGCGGTGGCGTACGAGCTTCCGCTGGCCGCCTGAGAACCCGAAACGGCCGGTGTCAGGCACCGAGGATGAGTGGCCGGTGCCAGGCAAGTGCCAGGCACCGGGGTTCTGACGACGTGACGGATGCCAGACACCTTCCAACCGGTACCGGGTACCCGGGGCAAACTCTCAAAGACCGGGGTCAGGCACCGTCACAAACCCCGTGACGGATGCCAGACCCCTTCCAACCGGTACCGGGTACCCGGGGCAAACTCTCAAAGACCGGGGTCAGGCACTGAGGATGAGTGGCCGGTGCCAGGCAAGTGCCAGGCACCGGGATTCTGACGACGTGACGGATGCCAGACCCCTTCCAACCGGTACCGGGTACCCGGGGCAAACTCTCAAAGACCGGGGTCAGGCACCGAGGATGAGTGGCCGGTGCCAGGCAAGTGCCAGGCACCGGGGTTCTGACGACGTGACGGATGCCAGACACCTTTCCTACACGTCGAGCAGCCGCTCCACGCCGCGCCGCTCGAGCCCGCGGGCGATCACCAGCCGCTGGATCTCGGAGGTGCCCTCCCAGATCCGGTCGACGCGCAGCTCGCGCCACAGCCGCTCGACCGGGTTGTCGCGCATGTAGCCGCGCCCGCCGAAGATCTGGACGCACCCGGTCGGCCACCCGGCCGGCCGTCTCGGAGGCGATCAGCTTGGCCATCGAGGCCTTGGCGTGGACGAGCTTGCGGTCGGCGCCGGTGTCGTACAGCCAGCCGACGTGGTAGGTGAGCAGACGGGCGGCGGTGGTCTCGGCGGCGCAGTCGGCCAGCGCGAACGAGACCGCCTGGTGGTCGAAGATGCGCGCGCCGAACTGCTCGCGCTCGAGCGCCCAGGCTCGGTGCCCAGCTCGATCAGCCGGGTGCATGCGCCGACGCAGCGGGCGGCGATGTGCACGCGCTCCTCGATGAACCACTCGCCGGTCAGCTCGAACCCGCGGCCCAGCCCGCCGAGCACGTTCGCGGCCGGCACCGGCGTCTGGGTGAAGGTGAACTCGGGGTGCCGGTAGGGGAAGTTGTGGGTGAAGTCGGGGTCGGCGGTCATCTCGACACCGGGCGCGTCCTTGTCCACCAGAAACAGCGTCGGCTGGCGGTCGACGCCGTCCACCGCCCAGGCCAGCACGATGAAGTAGGAGGCCACGTCGCCGTCGGTGACGAACCACTTGCAGCCCGACAGCTCGTAGTGTCGAGCCGTTCCACACCGCCTCGGCAGGTGATCGCCCGCGGGTCGGAGCCGGCGTGCGTCCTCGGTGATCGCGTAGGCGTGCCGGGTCTCGCCCCGCACGTCGGGCAGCCAGGTAGCGCTCGAGCTGATCCGGGGTGCCGTGCTGGAGCACGTTGGACGGGCTCCACACCAGCACCCACAGGCAGTTGGTGAGCCGGCCCAGCTGCTCGTGGGTGACGATCTGCTCGGTCAGGTTGAAGCCTCCCCCACCCAGTTCCTTGGGGATGTTGTTGGCCGCCAGGCCGGAGGCCAGGATGGCGGCGTGGGCGCGCTTGTGGGACTCGGCCGAGAGCCGGCCGTGGCTCCGTTCGGCCTCGTCCTCGAGCCCGATCAGGTGGTCGTCCACCAGGGCGCGCGCACGCGCCCGCAGGTCACGCAGTTCGGGGCTGAGCGAGAACTCCATTCACATGCCTCCTGGGCGGTTCAGGGTGTCACGGGGCGCAGCGCGGCGGCGCTGCCGCCGAAGATCAGGGCGGCCGTCAGATCGTCGGCGGCCACGGTTCGCAGTTGTGGATGATTCGGTCAATCTCAATCTCAGGTAGAGGTTTAGATATGCCCAGCGAGCGAGCGCCGTTGCGGCTGCCCGACATCCAGCAGGTAGGGCGTCGGCCCGGCTCCCCGGGCCGGCACCAGCACGTTTCGGCGCTCGGCCTGGCGGCGGGCGATGGTCTCGATTTCGCGTAGTTCGACCAGTGGGTCGATGATCGTGTTGGAGTCCGACCCGATGCACATCGGCGATGCCGCGCTCAAAAAGGCGCGCCGCCGGCAGAAAGCCGTCGCCCAGGTTCGCCTCGGTGGTCGGGCAGGCGCACACCGAGGCGCCTGCCTGGGCGATCAGATCGAGCTCTCCGTCGGTGACGTGGGTGGCGTGCACGAGCGTCGTGCGCTGGCCCAGCAGGCCCACGTCGGCCAGCAGTTCAACCGGCCGCCGGCCGTATTCGGCCAGGCACTCGTCCAGCTCGCGGCGCTGCTCGTTGGCGTGGATGTGCACGACCATGCCGGTCTCGGCGGCGTAGCTCGCGATCCGCTCGAGCCACGGCCGGGACACCGCCCGCACGCTGTGCGGGGCCAGGCCGACCGCCACACCGTCGGCCGCCAGCGCCTCCACCCGGTCCAGGTAGGCATCCACGCTGGGATCGCAGAAGCGGCGCTGGCCTGGCGTCGGCGGCCGTCCGGCGCCGCCCCGCTCGTAGGCGGTCATCAGCAGCACGATCTCGATCCCGGCGTCGGCGGCGGCCCGGGCAACCGCCCTGGCCATCGCGTTGGGGTCGGCGTAGGGCGAGCCGTCGGGCCGGTGATGCGGGTAATGGAACTCGCCCACCGCCACGTAGCCGGCGGCCGCCATCTCGGCGAACGCGAGCAGCGACACCTGGTAGATGGAGTCGGGGTCAAGCGCCGTTGCGGCCGCGTACATGGCCTCGCGCCAACGTCCAGAAGTCGTCCGCCGGGTGCTCGCGGTCGACCCGCTCGACCAGGCCGCGCAGGCCGCGCTGAAAGGCGTGGCTGTGCGCGTTCACGAAGCCGGGCAGGCGGGCATGCGGCGCGGGCATGCGGCGTATCCTCCCACGTCGATGGCGACGGCATCGCAGGACCGGTTCGCGGGCTGGCTGGACGAGCTGGCGGCGATCGGGCACACCCCGACCGGCTGGAACCGGCTGGCCTGGACGCCCCTGGAGGCCGCAGGCCCGGGAGTGGTTTCGGGGCGTGGCGAGCAACGCTCGGGCTGGAGGTGCGCCAGGACGGCGCCGGCACGCTGTGGGCGGTTACCGCCGACGCCGACCGCGGCCCGTGGGTGTGCGCCGGCTCGCACCTGGACACCCAGCCCGACGGCGGCGCCTACGACGGCGCGCTGGGCGTGGTGTGCGCACTGGAGGCCGCCGCCGCGCTGCTCGAGGCCGACGTCGAGCGCCGGCATCCGCTGGCGGTGGTGGCTTTCGTGGACGAGGAGGGCGCGCGCTTCCGGGTGCCCTGCTTCGGCAGCCAGGCGATCACCGGCGTGCTGGACATCGACCGCGTGCTCGAGGTGATGGGCGACGCGGCCGGCGATCTACGGCGTCAGCGGCCAGTCGCTGCGGGCCAGCACCCGCCCAGCTCGCGCAGGTGCGCTCGTTCATGGAGGTGCACGTCGAGCAGGGCCGGGCGCTGGCCGAACGCGACCAGGCGCTGGGCGTGGCCACCGTGCTTGCGCCCCGGCAGCGCTGGCGGGTGCGTGTTCAGCGGCGAGGCAAACCACGCCGGCACGACCCTGATGCCCGGCCGCCACGACGCGTTGGTGCGGGCGGCCGAGTTCGTGCTGGCGGTGCGCGACGCCGCGCTGGCAAGGCCGGGCGCGGTGGCCACGGTGGGCCGGCTGGAGGTCTCCCCCGGTTCGACCAACGCCATCCCAGGCCGGGTGGCCGCGGCGCTGGACGTGCGCGCCCCGCAGGTCGCGACGGTGGAGGAGCTGGTGGCCGAGCTGGCCGCGCGGTTCGCCGACGCCGAGCTGACCCGCGAGTCGCGAAACGACGGCGCCGCATTCGACGAGCGGCTGCGCGGGCTGCTGGACGCGGCCGCCGCCGGGCGCGGTATCCCGGCCGGCGACCTGCCCTCCTACGCCGGCCACGACGCCGGGCATGCTGGCGCCGCACCGGCCGGCCGCGATGCTGTTCGTGCGAAATCCCACCGGGGCCAGCCACACGCCGGCCGAGTCGGCTTCGGCGGAGGACTGCCTGGCCGCCGCCCAGGTGCTGACAGACGCCCTGGAGCGGGAGCTGGCCGCCACATGACCGACTGGCCTGTGGACGGAGCTGTGGGCAACCGCGGCGGTGGTGTTGACAGACCGTGGAATGCGTTCAGTGTTTTCCGCACGTTGCGATATTCCCCCTGGGGACAACGTCGCGCCCACTTGACGACGGCCTGTGGAAAGAGCGAGCCTTGCCCGACCCACACCCCCCTACAACTCGGCGCCAGGCCCCCCGCATTCCGTCCTCTTGGGCCTGGCGTCGAGTCGTGTCTGGAGGTGCTTTCGTGATCCTCGGCCGGCGGCGGACGCGCCCATGAGCCTCGAGTTCCGATTGGTCGAGCCCGACGAGTGGGCCACGTTCATCCGCGTCACCGACTTCGCATTCGGCAAGCTGCGGTCGGACGAGGACGTCGCCTGGATGACCGAGAGCCTGCCGGAGCTCTCCTGCCGGGGCGCCTTCGACGGCGGCCGGATGGTGGCCACCAGCCTGGACTACGTATGCCCGATGACGCTGCCCGGCGGGCTGGAGACGCCGGTTGTGGCCATCACCTGGGTGGGCACGCTGCCCACCGACCGACGGCGCGGCGCCATGCGCGGGCTGATGGACGCCACCCTCGACGATGCCCACGCCGCCGGCGTCGACCGGGCCGCGCTGTGGGTGTCGGAGTACCCGCTGTACAGCCGCTTCGGGTTCGGGCCGGCCACCGCCGCCTGGGTGGAGATCACGGTGGACACCGTGCACGGCGCCTTCGCCGAGCCGTTCCACGACCCGGGCCGGGTGCGCATGCTGGATGCAGCCGAGGCCCGCCAGCTGCTGCCGGCGGCCTACGAGCGCAGCCGGCTGGGGTTCCCCGGCGAGGTGGCCCGCATCCCCGACGACTGGCGGCACACGCTGAGCGACTCGCGACTGGCCAAGCGGTTCGTGGTCGTGCACGAGGACGCCGCCGGCGAAGCCGACGGATTCGCCATCTACCGCTACGACGAGGACTGGCGCGAGGCCGTGCCCGACAACGACGTGCGCTGCTACGACCTGGTGTGGGCCAATCCGGATGCCCACGCCGGGCTGTGGCGCTACCTGCTGGACATGGATCTGGTGAAGACGGTGAGCGTGGAGCTGCGGCCGATCGACGACCCCATCCGGTTGCTGTTGGCCAACCCCCGTCGGGCCCGCTTCGGCAAGCCCATGGATGCGCTGTGGGTGAAGCTCCTGGATCCGCCGCGGGCGCTGGCGGCCCGGTGGTATGCGGCCGACGGCGCACTGACGCTCGAGGTGGACGGCTCCCGGCTGCTGCTGGAGACGAGCGGCGGCCAGGCGGCGTGCGCGCCCACCGACCGCGAACCCGACCTGGCCCTGGCCGCCGGGGCGCTCGCCAGCTGCCACCTGGGCGGCCACCGCTTCTCCGAGCTGGCCCGGGCCGGCATGGTGGACGAGCGCAATCCGGGGAGCCTGACCAGGGCCGACCAGATGTTCATGGCCGAGCGCGCGCCCTGGTGCTCCAGCGAGTTCTGAGGTTCGGTCCGACGCCGCGCTGACGTCGGGTGGTCGATCAGGCGGCGGTCTCAGGCACCGGGTCGGGCCGCACGATCACCGTGTCGGCCACCGGGATGATCTCGTCCACCGGCAGATCCGCGGCTTCGGCGTGCTTCCGAATCGCCTCCGGGCTGGACGCCTGGTAGATGCACACCGTGCCCAGGTCGCCGTTCTGCTCGGCCAGCACGTAGCTTCGGATCCAGCGGATGTCGTCCGGGGTTCGATCGCCCTCGGCGGTTGACCGAGCGGCCGCCGCCTCAAGGTCACCGCCGCTGCGCCACCCCTGCCTGCGCAAGATCGCGTACAACTGCATGTGTGCTCCCTCCGTCCTTCGGTTGATATGCCGATTCTGATACGACGAGCGAACTGACTCGGATCTTCCCATCAGTGGTGGTGGTCATGCAGCTCCTCGCCCGGCTCGCTGGCGTGGATGACCAGCCAGCTGTGCCAGGTGATCCTGAGGATGACCAGCACCATTGCGAGCCCGATCAGCGGATCGGCGATCCGCCAGCCTATCCACTCCCCGGCGGCGCTGGCAACGACGCTGAGCGAGACATAGCCGTCCACCCGGGCGTGCTGGCCGTCGGCGACCAGGGCCGGGCTGCGCAGCCGCTCGCCGCCGCGCAGGCGCACGCGGGCGGCGATCTCGTTACCGGCGAACCCGATCACCCCGCCCGCCGCCAGAACCGCCAGGTGGGACAGCTGGTGAGGATGCAGCAGGCGCTCGATCGTTGCATACAGCGCCACGCAGGCCGACACGAAGATGGCCAGCACGACACCCAGGCCACTGGCCTTCTCGCCTCGCTGGGAGCGCAGTACGAACGCGGCCCCCAGGGGGATGGCGGTCAGCGCATCGCCGAAGTTGTGGATGACGTCCGCCAGCAGCGCCACCGAGCCGGAGGCCAGGAACACGGCTGCCTGGATGGCCGCCGTCAGGCCCATCACCGCCAGGCTGAGGGCGACCGTGCGCACACCGTCTCGGGAGCGCAGGATCGAGCTGTCGAGCGCACCGTGCGAGTGCGAATGACCATGGCGGAGCGGCGGCGGCATGCCACCCACAGTACTGGGGCGGTCGGGCTAGCATCCAGGCTCGAATGGGGACCATCGACGCCAGCATCTCGACGCTTGCCGACCGCACCGCCGGCGAGGTGATCACGGTCCGCGGCAAGGAACTGCGCGCCGACGCGACCGTGGCCGCCGCCCGCGCCCTCTTTGCATCGGGCTCGGTGCAGCTGATCCCGGTACTGGACGGCGCCACCTACCTGGGGGCCGTCAGCCGCGACGACCTGGACGGCGCCGACGACGCACAGCACGTCGCGGGGCTGGCCACCACACGCACGCCCAGCGTGACCGCCTCAACCCCGCTTGCCGAGGCGCTGCGCGGGCTGGATGAGGACGCCGGGCGACGGGTGGTCGTGCTGGGCGACGACCGCGCCACCTACGTCGGCCTGATCTGCCTGCACCGCGACCGCCAGCGGCTGTGCATCGACGCCGAGTGCCACGCGGCCGCAGCGGCCGACGCCGGCTAGCCGCCACCTGGGTTTGGCCGGCGAGTCGTACACTCGCTGGTGATGATCTGCACACAGTGCGGCTCGAGCTGTCCGGATGGCGCGAAGTTCTGCGCTGAGTGCGGAGCGCCGCTCGGGCCGGCGGCAACGAGGGACGCAGAGGAGCGCAAGGTGGTGACCGCGCTCTTCTGCGACCTGGTCGGATTCACCGCGTCGTCGGAGTCGGCGGACCCCGAGGACGTGAACGAGATGCTGGCGGCCTACTCGGAGATGGCGCGGGCGATCATCGAGCAGCACGGCGGCGTGGTCGAGAAGTTCATCGGCGACGCCGTGGTGGGCGTGTTCGGCGTGCCAGCGGTGCACGAGGATGACCCTGAGCGGGCGGTGCGAGCCGCCCTTCGGATCGTCGAGGGCGCCGACGGCCTGCAGGCCACCGGCGGCGAGCCGCTGCGTCTGCGGGTGGGCATCAACACGGGCGAGGCGCTGGTCCGGCTGGGGGTGACGCCGGGGTCGGGAGAGGGATTCCTGCGAGGCGACGCCATCAACACCGCAGCCCGCATCCAGGCCGTCGCCCCGGCCATGGGGGTGGCGGTCGGCATGGCCACGTACACGGCCACCAGCGAGGTGTTCGACTACGCCGAACTGGACGCCGCGGCGCTGAAGGGGAAGTCCGGGCCGGTGCGGGTCTTCCAGCCCACGGCTCCCAGGGCGCGGTTTGGCACGGACGTGACACGGACGCACTCGTCGCCCTTCGTCGGCCGCGCGGTCGACCTGGCGCTGCTTGGGGGCCTGTTCGAGAAGACCGTGCAGGCTGACTCCGTGCAGCTGGTGACGGTGGTGGGCGAGCCTGGGCTGGGCAAGAGCAGGATCGTTGCCGAGTTCGGCGCCAGCCTCGGCGACCGGCCGCACCCGGTCACGTGGCGGAGCGGTCGCTGCCTGCCCTACGGAGAGGGGATCACCTACTGGGC
The DNA here is from genome assembly GCA_963744065.1 of uncultured Actinomycetes bacterium. GTDB lineage: Bacteria > Actinomycetota > Thermoleophilia > Gaiellales > JAICJC01 > DASUHT01. The sequence goes on from CAVUSN010000021.1 coordinate 63,064, forward strand.
GCTGGCCGAGATCGTCAAGGCGCACGCCGGGATCCTGGAGTCAGATCCCTCAGGGGTCGCGGCCAGGAAGCTGGACGTGGTGCTGGCGGATGGCCCCGAGCGGGCCTGGATCCGCCAGCGGCTGCAGCCGCTCTTGGGCATCGGGGGCTCATCCCCGGCCGATCGCGAGGAGTCGTTCACAGCCTGGAGACGGTTCCTGGAGCTGATCGCCGAGGACGGCCCGACGGTGCTGGTGGTCGAGGACCTGCACTGGGCGGACGCCGCCATGCTGGCGTTTCTGGAGCACCTGGCCGATCGCGCCGAGGGAGTGCCGCTGCTGATCCTGTGCACCGCCCGGCCGGAGCTCTTCGAGCGCCACCCCGGCTTCGCCAGCGGCCTTCGCAACTCGACCCCGATCACGCTCACGCCGCTGTCGGCGCAGGAGACGGGGCGGCTGGTGGCGGCGCTGCTGGAGACCGGCGAGCTGCCGGATGGCCTGGACCGGTCGATCCTCGACCGCGCGGATGGGAACCCGCTCTACACCGAGGAGTTCGTGCGGCTGCTGCAGGACCACGACCGGCTGGTCCGAGACGGGTCGGATTGGGAGCTTCGGGAGGGTGCGGACGAACTCTCGCCGGACTCCGTGCGGGCGCTGATCGCCGCTCGCCTGGACACGCTCAGCCCTGGCTCCAAGTCGCTGCTGGCAGACGCCGCGGTGATCGGCAAGGTGTTCTGGGCCGGAGCCATCGCCGACATGGCCGAGCGGCCGCTGGATGAGGTAACCGACGCCCTGCGCGAGCTGTCGCGAAAGGAACTGGTTCGGGCGTCGCGGCGCTCATCGGTCGAGGGTGAGGCGGAGTACGCCTTCTGGCATGCGCTGACCCGCGACGTCGCCTACGCGACGCTGCCCAGAGCCTCTCGGGCGGCGCGCCACGCGGCGGCTGCCAGGTGGATCGAGTCCCAGACCCAGGGCCGGGTGGCCGATGTTGCCGACGTGCTCGCGTATCACTATGCGACGGCGGTGGAGTTGGCCACCGCCGCGGGCCAGACCGAGCAGGTGGCGGAGCTCGAGCGCCCGGCGGTCAGGTTTCTGACCCTGGCCGGCGAACGCGCGCTGCGACTCGATCCGGCGGCCGCGCTGGCGAATCTCGAACGGGCGATGCAGCTGACGCCGGCGGACGACCCGACGTGGCCCGGACTGCAGGTCAAGATCCTGCAAGCGGCGGGCCTGGTCGGGGAGCGTCCGCTGTCGGACTACGGACCGTCCTACCAGGTCCTGGTTGACCGCTTTCGCGAGCTCGGCCAGGTCGAGGGCGAGGCGGAGGCGCTGATGGGCGTGGCCGATATGACTGTGGACACCGACACGGCCGCCGCCGAAGCACTGTTCAGACAGGCGATCGCGCTTCTGGAGACGGTCGGCGAGAGCCCGCTGCTGGCGCACGCCTATTCCAGCCTGGGTGCGCGGCTGCAGAACGCCGGCGGATGGGAGGAGGGGGCGCAGTTCATCGGACGTGCGCTGGATCTGGCCGAGCGCCTGGACCTGCCGGACGTGCAAGGCGGCGCCCTGCAGTGGCGGGGCATGCGCCGCGTCTCGTCAGGCGACATCGGAGGGCTGGAGGATCTCCACCAGGCCCTGCAGGTGTGCCTGGAGAACGGCCTGGCCGACTCCGCTGCCAACGCCTACAACTCGCTGGCCGACATGCTGTGGGACACGCAGGGGCTGGCCGAGGGACTTGCTGTGTACCGCGAGGCGATCGCATTCAGCGAGGCTCACGGCATCCGCTCGATGGCCACCTGGGCGGCCACCGAGACGACCTGGGTGCTGCTGGCGATGGGCGAGTGGGACGAATGCGTGCGCGTATGCGATCAGGTGACGGCCATCGCCCAGGCGTTGGGAGCAGGGGCGGGCCAGATGCGACTGTGGGCCCAGGCTGCCAAGGCAAACGTGCTGCTGGCCCGGGGACGGGTGGCGGAGGCGGCGGCCCTGCGCGACGAATTCCTCCCACCTGCCCGGCAGATCGGGGATAGCCAGATCCGGATCAGGGTGCTCTCGACGGCGGCCATGGTGGAGGTGGCCGAGGGCCGGACGGCCGAGGCCACGGCAGCCCTCGCTCGGCTGCCGGCGGAGGACATCGCGCCGCTCTGGCTGGGCTACTTCTACCCCGCGCCTGTGCGGGCGCTGGTCGCCGCGGGGGAGATCGGCGCCGCCCGGGCGTGGATGGCCGTCGGACGGGTGGCCCAACCGCGAGCCCAGCATGGCGAGGTGGCATGCTCGGCCATCCTGGCCGAAGCCGAAGGGCGACTGGAGGAGGCGGCCGTCCTGCACGGTGACGCGGCGGCTCGTTGGGACGCCTTCGACACCCCCTACGAGCAGGGCCTGTCACTGCTCGGCCAGGGCCGCTGCCTGGTTGGCCTGGGCCGGCCAGCCGACGCGGCGCCGGTGCTGCGGCAGGCCGGCCAGATCTTCACCGCGCTTGAGGCGGCTTCAGATCTCGACGAGGCCGAGGCGCTGCTCAGCCGGGCCGGCTAGACCGGTAGGCGACTGCTCGGGCGGCGCGGCGATCGCGGCTGGCGGGGAGCGGTAGAACGTCTGGTCGGCGTGATCGGCCATGGGCGACCGCCTGTGAATGGTGTTAGGTGCGGCCTTCCGGGTAGCGCGGAAGCCCGTCGTCGGGGATCTCCTCCCAGGATGCGGCGTAGGCCACGAACTGGTGCCACTGGGGGCGGATGCCGGGATCGGTGTCGAAGGTGCCCATGCGAACGGACACCAACTGGTCGTCCTGCGGGCTGTGCGAGAAGAGGGCTGAGCCGCAGTCCGAGCAGAAGGCCTTGAGGAAGCCGCCGCCGCCCGGATCCCAGTCTCGGATCAGGCCGTCACCCTGAATGACGTGAAACGAGCCCGGCACGACTCGCGCGCTGATCGAGGCGGCCGTGCCTGTGCGGCGCTGGCAGCGCGTGCAGTGGCAGTAGGAGGCCGACTCGAGCGGTGCGTCGATCTCCCAGCGAACGCCGCCGCAGCCGCATCCGCCGCGCAGGGGAAGGCTGGGCTGCGGGGTCTCGCTCACCCGATCCTGCCGTCGGCCGCCTGCATGCTCCGCAGTGTATCGTCCAGCGGTTTTGCGCAGGATCGCGGTCATAGCGAGCGCCAGCGGGAACGGCAAGACGACGCTCGGACGGGAACTCGCCCGGCGCCTGGACGTGCCGTTCGTGGAGTTGGACGCGCTCGTGCACGGCCCCGGCTGGATCGAAACGCCGGACGACGCGCTGCGCGAGCAGGTGGCGCCGATCGTCGCCTCCGACGGCTGGGTCGTAGACGGCACCTATCAGCGCAAGCTCGGCGACCTGGTGCTTCGGGAAGCGGACGTCGTCGTCTGGCTGGACATGCCGATCCGCGTCTGGCTACCCCGCCTGGTGGGCCGGACCGGGCGCCGGGTCCGCCGTCGCGAGGTGCTGTGGAACGACAACCGGGAGTCGCTGGTCAGCGCGGTGTGGGGGCGGGAATCGTTGTTTGTCTGGGCGTTTCGCAGCCACTTCCAGCGCCGCCGTGAATGGCCGCAGGAGCTGGCGCCGTATCAGGTTGTGCGGCTGAGGACGCCCGCCGAGGTGGAGGCCTTCCTGAGCCGGGCCGGCGCCGGTCGGTGAGGCGTCATGCGCGCCGCAGGGCCAGCACCGGGATCGTCCGGATGCCCGCGGTCGTGCGCTCGTAGTCGGCGAAGTTGGGGCGCAAGCGCGCCTGCGCGGCGTAGACGCGGTCGCGCTCCTCGCCCTGCAGCTCGCGCACCGTCACGTCGTACTCGTCCGTCCCCCGCTCGACATGCGCCCGGCCGGCCGAGACCAGGTTGTGGTACCAGCTGGGGTGTGTGGGCGAGCCGCCCTTGGTGGCGAACACATACACCGTGTCGGGATCCTGCTCGTCGGGCAGGCACACCAGCGGGTTCACCCGCTCCTGGCCGGTGCGTCGACCGCGGTGATGGACGAGCACCATGGGTGCGCCGTCGAAGAACCCGCCGACCCGGCCCTGGTTGGCGCGGAACTCCTCGATGATCTTCGAATTCCCGTCCCGGGCCATCCGATCAGAGTAGCGCTAGCCGACGTCGATCAGGACCTTGCCGACGGCGCCGTCTTCGACGGCCCGGTGGGCGGCTGGAGTTTCGTCCAGGGGGAAGCGATGCAGCGGCAAACCGGCCTCGGTTCCGACCTCCAGCGCGCCGTCGGCAGCGGCCGCGGCCACGTCGGCCACCGCCTGATCCTTGACCGCCGCCGGAACCGTGTACACGAGCACGAACTGGTAGCGAATGTTGCGGGACATGAGGTCGCCCACCGAGAGGCCAAGCTGGTCTCCACCGTCCGTGGCATAGGCCGTAACTGTGCCGTTCGACGCCAGCACGGCGGTGTCGAGCGCGGCGTTCGCGGCCGCAGCGACCTCCACCACGACGTCAACACCGGCTGGGGCGATTTGGAGCACGTCTTCGGCGGCGCTGGGGCTGCGGTAGTTGACGATGTGCTGAGCCCCCGCCGCACGCGCCAGCTCCGCCTTCTCGTCGCCGCTGACCGACGCGATCACCCGCGCCCCCGCCCAGCGGGCGAGCTGGATCGCGGCGTGGCCGACCGCTCCAGCACCGCCGGCAACCAGCACCGTCTGTGCTGCGAGAGCGTTCGGCACGAGCCGACGGGGACCGGACTCCGAGGAGGTCAGGCAGATGTGCGCGGTCAGCGCTGGGATGCCGAGACTCGCGCCCACGTCGAACGACAGGCGGTCGCCCAGCGGCACCGCCTGGCGTGCGGGCAAGGCCACATATTCCTGTGCGGTTCCGTTGACCCGTTGCCGGGCCGCTTCCCACAGCCAGACCCGCTCGCCGACCCGAGCCGGGTCGACTCCCTCACCGACGGCATCGACGGTACCCGCACCGTCCTGGTTGGGGACGACCACCGGGTCCACCGGCTCGCCGGCCGCGCCGCCGCGTCGCGCCTTCCAGTCGGTCGGATTCACGCCCGACACCGATATCCGAACGCGGACCTCGCCAGGCCCCGGCTCGGGCACGGGGCGATCGACGAGCTGCAGCACGTCGGGCCCGCCGGTCTGCGAATACACCACTGCTCTCATGCCACTCCCTCGTTTCCGTCCGTGTCGATCGGGGCCGGGATGCTAGCTGTCGAGATCGCGTGATGTGCGCCGAGGCAGACGATGCCCAGGATTCCAGCGGCCAGGCGACGGAACTGGCGGCCTGGTGTCATTCGTCGACGGCACGCGAGGCGCCCTGCTCACCAGCTCGGCGCGGCGGTGCTGCCCACCCCAGGCCGGTCAACGTCACGCCTTCATAGGGCGCGGTGGTACCCGCCAAAGTGGGGAGCCACGCATGTGCGGGGCTCTCGGATAGCCGATCTGCTCCATGCTGCTCACACGGGTTGTCCGTTGACGGAGAGCGCGACGGCGACGTTGCCACGGGTCGCGTTCGAATACGGGCAGCTCTGGTCAGCTCGCAGCATGAGCTTGCGCGCCTCGTCAGCGGGGATCTCGAGGGCTCGCAGGTCAAGCCAAACCTGGAGTCCAAAACCGCCAGAGTCCCGTGGACCGACGCCGACCCTGGAAGCGATCTGCGATCCGCTCGCGTCGACGTTGCGGCCTCGCGCCACCGCGAGCAGCGCTGACTGGAAGCACGCCGCATAGCCAACGGCGAACAGCTGCTCCGGGTTCGTTCCCGGCCCGTCATCCCCACTCATCGCCGCGGGCACCGAGAGATCGACGTCGAGCCGGCCGTCGCTCGTGCGGCCGTGACCGTCGCGACCGCCCTCGACGAGCGCCTCCGCTGCATACACGACGCGCTTCAGTTCGAGAGGCGACGTAGCCGGATCGAGCTCGCCACCTGGACTTTGCTGCTCGTTGGTCACGATGGCCTCCTCGTCTGACGGTTGACGACTTCGATGTTAGTTGCCGTCGAGATCGACCACATACGCCTTCGTCAGCCGCGTCGGCCGCGGCGCACAGCGCGTTCCGAACCGCCGTGTATTCGGCAACGTTGTTCGTAGCGTCGCCGAGCGCTTCCGCCCGCCAAATGGGAAAGCCCCGCGTTTGCGGGGCCTTCCGGTAGCCGATCTGTAAGCGGGATTCTTGAGACGCGGATTGGGCGGCAAGGCAGTCTTCCGCATGGCTATGCGAAAAATGGGACTCCCCCGGGGTCGCCAAATGCCGCCAAATGCCGTGCTCGTGATGCCCTGGTGATGCCTCGTCTGGTTGAGCCGAGAACGACGGTCTCAGACCGACTACGCCTTCGCGAGCTCTCGCAGCTCGGTTTGGCGCCTCACGATCTGACCATCTCGCGCTGCGCCTGAGTCAGCCGCCTCCGCGACGCATCGAGCCTCCGCCTCGCCTTGATCGAGGACGGCTCGCCGTCGCCCGCTTGTCGGCGCCGCACGTCGTTGTATCCGTGCTCGGCCTCGTCCACCGCACGCGCTACCTCCTCATCGTCACCGACTACCTCTACCTCGAACGTTCCTCGACCTGCACGACCAACTCGTCGACGACGTCCAGGATGAGCTCGCTCCGGAGCCTCAACAACTTCGTGACGCCTGCACTCCCGCCTCTGTACGCTCTTTGCAGTGGCTCGGGATGACCCACAATCCGTTCGGTTGGCCGAACTGGTGGCTGCGCTCTCGTTGGGCGTCGACCTCGGGTTCGGCCAGCCGATGGAGCATGTGCTGCGCCAGTGCCTGATCGCGCTTCGCATCGCCGAGCGCCGAGGGCTGGACGCGGAGGAGCGATCGACGGTCTACTACACCGCGCTTTTGATCGACGTCGGCTGTCACACCGACGCGTATGAGCAGGCGAAGTGGTTCGGTGACGACATCGCGATGAAGTCGGGGAAGTACGACCATGAGTTGCGGGGTGTGCGAGCCGCGGTTTCGGGGATGCGCTTGATCGGCGCCGGCCGTCCGCCGATCGAGCGGTTCCGCATCGCCCTCGGGTTCGCGCGTTCGGGCCATCGCGAGGTCAGCGGCATGATCGAAGGTCATGCCGCGCTCGCGCGAAGCCTGGCGGCACAGCTCGAGCTCTCGGCGGATGTCCGTGACGCTCTCGGATCGGCGTACGAGCAGTGGGACGGCAAGGGGTGGCCCGGGGCAGTGGCCGGCGACGCCGTGCCGATAGCGGCGCGCATCGCCCACCTCGCAGAGTTCGTCTTGGGCAGTCATCCATCTGGGCCGGCCGTTGCCGTCCGGCTCGTTGCCGCCTACCTGGAGCTCGGCGGGCCGCGTCATCACTCCGCTTGGCGTTGCACCGGGTGGGGCTTGCCGAGCCACCCGCGTCTCCGCGGATGCTGGTGGTCTCTTACACCACCGTTTCACCCTTACCGCCGACGTTCACGTGTGACGCCGGGTTGGCGGTCTGCTTTCTGTTGCGCTTTCCATCGGGTTTCCCCGTCCGGGAGTTACCCGGCACCCTTGCCCTTCGGTGTCCCGACTTTCCTCGACGGCCGAAGCCGCCGCGACTGCCTGATCGGCACCGCTCATGGTACCGGCAGGCGGTGGCCGGGTCTAGCGGACGGTGACGACCGCGCCCAGCACCGTGAACTGGTGGCCGTGCAGGCGGAAGCGGATGTCGAGCTCCCACACACCCGCGTTCTGCGGCACCAGCCGGGCGGTGTAGGTGTGGTGGGCGGCCGCGTGGGTGGGCCAGATGGTGGTGCCGTCCACCACGCGCACGTTGGACGCGCCGCGCGGCATGCCCAGGATGACGACCTGGGCGGGTGAGTCGACATGCACCTTGGTGGGGCGGATGATCATCGCCGGCGGCTTCCCGGAGTAGGCGGGCGGGGCCTTGGCGGGCGAGGTGAGGGCGCTGATCAGGATCACCAGCAGCGACAGCAGCAGCTGGATCACGGCCGCACCTCCTGCCACAGGGTGGCCCGCGCGTCGGCGCCGGTTGCCGAGGCGAAGTGCAGGCGGTCGTCCAGAGTGGCCGGCGGGTAGATGGCCGGGTCGCTGAGGATGGCGTGGCCCAGCAGGTAGTCAGCCTGCCCGACGGTGGAGGCGAGGCGGGTCGTTTTCACGTCCTGGCTGGCCACGAACGGGTCGAGAGAGGCGTTCAGCCAGGCATGCGCCGACACGGGGTCGGGCGCCAGGCTGAGGATGCAGTAGCTGCGCATGCGGATCACGGTGCCCTCCTCGGGCACCACAAATGTCGTCCCCGGCTCGGGTTTCCTTGAACGGAACCCGTAGCCGGTGCACAGCGCGGCCAGTCGATGGCGGGAAAGCCGGGTCCGGTCAAGCTTGCCCTCGACCACAATCGACGTGCGGACTCCCGCCAGCAGGCGGTGCGCGTCCTCCAGGTCGGAGCTCGAGGTCGAGCTCCACGAGTGCCCGCTGGCCAGCAGCGCCGCACCGACCACGGCTTCGGAGTCGTCGGGAACGGCAACCGACCCTGGCAGGTCGCGGGCCAGACGGAAGAACCCGCGCCAGCTGTCGGCCGGGGTGATCTGGAGCGGACTCGACGTCACATAGCCGACCACCGTGTAGTCCTTGCCGATGCTGTGCGCGCTTCGGGGGTCGTATGGCGGGTCGTTGAACGGCGTCGAGAGCCACTGCAGGTTGGGCACCAACGCGCGGTCGATCGGCTCGGCCAGTCCCTGGGAGATCAGGTAGGGGACGGTGGCTGCCTGCACCAGCGCCACGTCCAGCTTGCCCTGCTTGCCGGCGGCCAGGTCGAGCAGCAGATGTGCATCCGAGGTCTGCGCGAACGATTTCACCTTGACCCCGGTGTCGCGCTCGAACTGCATGATGGTCTTGCCGTCGATCGCACCGTCGGGAAGCGAGAGCCGCAGCCGCGGGTCGAGAGGTTGACCCGATACGGCCACAGTTTCGGGGACCACGGTCTGCGGACCCGAGCTGGAACCCGAGTTGACGGCGCAGCCGGTCGCGACCAGCCCCATCGCCGCAGTCAGGAACTCGCGCCTGGAGACGTGCACTCCGGCATTGTGGCAGCGCCGGGCGGCGGCGGGATCAGGCGGAGCGCCGCGGCCGGCGCACCAGCTCGCCCCCGCACTTGGGGCAGACATGGGTCATGCCGGTCGCGCAGTCGCCGCAGAAGGTGCACTCGAAGCTGCAGATCCAGGCCTCGCCGTCGGCCGCCAGCGCCCCCTGGCAGCGTTCGCAGACCGGCCGCATCTCCAGCGCCACCTGCCCTCGTGCCCCCTCAGGCCACCAGGCGAAGCGTCAGGTCGTCGGCCGGCGCGTCCTCGATCCGTGCGCCGCAGGAGTCGCAGCGCAGGATCTCGGGCAGCTCCCCGCCGGCCTCGACGACCGACATCGGTGTGCTGCAGACGAGGCAGATGGGATACCGCCCGGGCCCGCGTGTGCGGGCCGCAGCCAGTAGCTCCATCAGCACCTCGTCCAGCGTGTGCTCTTTCGAGCCGTTGACGTGCCCCTCGCTCATAGCCTCCTCATGACCGCCGTGACTGTGCCCAGTATCGATACCTGCTCCGGGTATGTCGGCTGCATACTGTCGTTCTCGGGCTGCAGGCGCACCCGTCCCTGCTCCTTAAAGAACCGCTTGACCGTCGCATCCTCATCGCCCACCAGGGCAACCACGATCTCACCGTTGCGGGCGTCCTCCTGGCGGCGAACGACGATGTAGTCACCGTTCAGGATGCCGGCGTTGATCATGCTGTCGCCGCGTACGGTGAGCATGAAGTCGCCTCCCCCGGCAACCTGGTCGGGCACGGCCATGTAGTCGTCGATCCGCTCCTCGGCGACCACCGGCGAGCCGGCGGCAACCTCGCCCACCAGCGGCAGCACCGATGCCCGGTCCGGGGCAGCCGGGTCCAGCGTCCGTTGCCTGGATCGGCTGCGGCCGCCGTCGATCACCTCGAGCGCCCGCGGTTTGGTCGCGTCACGCCGGATCAGTCCTGAACTCTCCAGTTTCGCCAGGTGCGCATGCACCGTGGACGGCGACGTCAGCCCCACCGCCTGGCCGATCTCGCGCACCGTCGGCGGATAGCCGTGCCGCTCAACGTGCGCGTTCACGAACTCGAGAATCTGGCGCTGCCTGTCGGTCAATTCCACGCTCCCAGCTCCTTGGTCGAACATCTGTTCGGTGTAGTGTGGCACGGCGATCGGACGGCGTCAAGGAGCCCGCGGGAGAGTAGATAGAGGGGGCGAAACGCCGCACGTCTCGCGGGGCGCGGGTTACACGTACGGCGAGTGATCGACGAGGCCGAGCCCGTCGGGCACTAGCCGCAGAAGTCGGCGATGACGCATTCGAGGGCGCCCACGCAGCGATCGAGCTGATCGAGGTCGACCCACTCCACCGCTGCGTGGGCGCCCTCGCCGCCGGGCCCGAAGATGACGGTGGGAATGCCGGCAGCGGAGAAGATGGCGCTGTCGGCCCAGCCGATACCGCCGGTCACGGGCGCCTCCTGGCCGAGCGCTCGGCGAGCAGCCGCCACGATCGGAGCGTCCGCGGCAACCTCGAACGGCTCGCGCACGAGCGTGGTGTGTAGCGTGGCGTCGGCGTCGCCAAGCAGGGCGGTCAGCTCCGCTTCGACGATCTCGATCGTCTCGCCGGGGAGAGTGCGCCGCTCGAGTTGGAGGCGGCACGACTCGGGATAGGTCGAGAGCTCGCGGCCGCCGTCGATGATGGACGCGTGGATCGAGCCCGGGCCGAGCAGCGGATGGCCCGGGCGCCCGATCAGCTCGGCCGCGAAGCGGTCGAGCTCGACCAGGACCGGGCCCATGCGAGCAATGGCATCGACGCCGTCCTCGGGCCGCGACCCGTGCGCGGCGCGGCCGCGGACGACGATCTCGTGCCAGGTGAAGCCCTTGTGCGCGATCGCGACGGTTATCTCGGCGCCGGTGGGCTCGGTGACGATCGCGGCGTCGGCCCGCACCGACTCGGCGACGGCCTGGGCGCCGACCGAGGCGAACTCCTCGTCGCAGACGGCGGCAACGATGACGTCGCCCGCAACGCCCCGCTCGGCGGCGTTGGCGGCAGCCACCATGATGGCGGCCAGGCCGGCCTTCATGTCGTACGCGCCGCGGCCGTAGAGGCGGTTTCCCTCGACCCGCGGCGAGAAGGGGTCGGCCATTCCGTCGACGCCAACGACATCCATGTGAGCGTACAGGAGCAGCGGGCGGCCGCCGCCCTTCCCCCGCGTCCGGGCGACGACGTTGGGCCGGCCAGGCTCGACGTCGGCAATGTCGACCTCGAGGCCGCGCTCGGACAGCCAGCCGCCGACGAACCGGGCGATCTCGCCTTCCCCCGCGCCGCCCGGGACGAGGCTGGGGTTGATCGAGTCGATGGCGACGAGGTCGGCCAGTAGCGCCCGGGCATCCTCCACGCGGTCACCCTACCAACTGGGCTTCGGCCGCGGAATGAGCGAAACGCACACAACCGAGGCGAGGCCACGCGGGGGCTTGACGCTCGTGACGGTCGTGTAGCGACTACCATTCGGCTCGTGACACCGACGACTGTCTGACCTCAGGGCCCGTCTGGCCGCGATCGATTCGCGGTCAGTCCTGTTTGTTCTTCGCCTTGGAGGTCATTGGAAGTGGAGAGTCGTCACGAGCCGGATTCGACTGCGCACGGGCGCAGCAGGGTTGGCTCGACTCAGATCCGGGCGATCGTGGCTGCGGAAGTGGTGTCCTCGATTGGTTCGTCGATGACGGTGTTGGCGCTGCCTTGGTTCGTCCTGGTGACGACCGGGTCGGCGACGAAGCTGGGGCTCGTTCTCGGCATCGGGAGCATCCCGTTCGTGACGCTGCCCCTCCCGGCGGGGTGGGTGATCCATCGGATTGGGGCAAGGCAGACGATGGTGATCGCGGATGCGGCGCGGGTTCCGCTGCTTGCCGCAATCCCAGCGCTCTACAGCCTCGACGCGCTGTCGTTCCCGCTCCTGGTCGTACTGGTCGCCCTCACGAACGTCTTCCTGGCGGCGCACATGCCCGCCCAGCGGCTGATCGTGGCCGAGGCGGTCGGAGACGACGAGAGCCTCGTCGCTCGCGTGAACGCGTACCTCGACGGTGCGCAGACGACTGCGCCCCTAGTCGGGCCGGCGCTGGCGGGCGTCCTGATTGCCGCACTCGGCCCGGCGAACGTGCTTTACGTCGATGCTGCCACCTTCGGGGTCGCGGCGATCGCCGTCGGCGTGTTCGTGCCCCGGAGAACACCCATGACCGAGTCCCAGGAGCGCGGGCTTCTTGCGGGTCTCCGGTACATCTTCCGAACCAGGCTGCTCGTCGTCCTGTGCATCACGATGTTGACGATGGAGTTCTTCTTTACGCTGTTCATGACCACGCTGCCGGTGTTCGCGTACTCCCACTACGACCAGAACGCCCGCATCGCTGGTGTCTTCTACGCCGCGATGGGTGCCGGAGCACTGCTCGGGATGCCCGTCGTCTCGAGCGTTGTGCGCCGGTTCGGGGCGCTCCACGTCGCCGCGGGAGCACTCATGCTCGCGTCGATCCCGAAACTGCTGCTCGGGTTCCCGCTCCCCGCTGTCGGCGTGGCCGCTGTGCTGATCCTGCAAGGATTCTTCGGACCGCTGACCGGCGCGCCGATCTTCACCGTCATCACGACGCGCACACCCGCGGCAGTCCGCAGCCTCGTGCTGCCCGCCGCGTTCGGGCTGATGTTCCTCACCGGACCGCTGGGCCAGATCGCCGCCGGTCCACTGATCAACGCGGTCGGGACAAGAATCGTCTTTGCCATCGCCGCGGCCGGTTACCTGGGCGGGTCCGCGCCGTTCGCCATCTACGTTGTCCGGAACCGGAGCCTAACGTAGAACCAGATATGCGCGAATCCTCGCGACGTGCCTGCTTACTCGTCGTCAGTGTCTGGATCGCATTCCGCGGCGCCGGCCAGTTCGGGCGGCCCAGCTTCTATTACTAGCACCTGATCCGCGCTAAGGCCGAAGAGTTCGTACACCAAGCTGTCGATCTGCCCTTCTCGCTCGCGGGCACGGGCCCCACTGGGGAGCAGAGTGGCCCTCGCATTCTGTGCGGCTTGAGTGAGCGCCTGTTCGGTGAACGGCGTCATCTCGACGCCGAGCGCTGTGATGGTGCGCTGTAGCGGAGCCCAATAGCCTTTCAGGTCTTCAGCCGCCGGGTCCTCGACCGCTGCGAGGATGGCGTCCTGACGGGGCAGCACCCACGACGGGTCTTCTATGCGGTGTGACTCGACCCCCAGGATCTCGATAAGTCGGTGCACGAAAGCGATTCGGGCGGAGACCAGCTCCTCTTCTTTCAGGCGACGATCTCGCCCGAGGGCATCAAGCCGGGTTTCGTCCGGTGGTGGTGGCGCAGGGAGAACGCGCAACTGCGGCGCCTGGACTTGAAGGTACCCGCCACTCATCCGCAACGCACCGAAGTATCCTGCGTAGATCCAGCGCATCAGGCGACTGTTGAACAGCGCGCTGTAGTAGTCGATGGTCCCCGGATCATCGATGCAGATGAAGTTCGCGTTCAGGGCGGCGTAAACACCGTCTGGATCAGCCGCCGCAACTGAGGCGAGGCGCATCGCCGAGACCTCCGCGCTAGCCGAACACCAACGACGAGCACTCGACGTCCTACTGAGAGGTGAGACAGATGACGGAGGGCTGATCGGCGCGCTCACGGCCCTGAGAGGCGTCTCACACTCGGAGGTCGACGCAGTTGCACGTCGCCTGCTCGCCGCCAGCGATCCGGATCTTCGTTCGACCGCGGCCGGAGTGCTGGGCAGCTCCGCCTCAGCAACAGCGATCCCTAGTCTCCTAGACGTTGCGACCGGAGACGCCTCTCCCATTGTGAGGTTAGAGGCGTCACTCGCCATTGCAACGATCGGCGGAGAGGCTGGGCGTGCCGCACTGGAGGAACGAAGCGCCCGCCGGCCTGACGACGAGTTTGTCGTCGCAGCCCTGGACGACTGGATCTCCTAGGGGGGACGACGTCGCAACTGCGGCGTTTCGCCCTCTCTATCTACTCTCCCGTCAAGGAGCCCGCGGGAAGGCTGTTGGGACCCGCTCGGGGGTGTGAACCGTAACGCGCCCGCCTCCCACCTCGAAGTCAGCGTCCGCGGGGCGGGTTGGCGAGCATGTCCAGCCGGAGGTTCCCGTGTGCGTCGCCATAGATGGCCGCAGCTTCAGCGGTGATACGGGTGACCTCTGGAGCCGCCCTTCCGGATACGAGTGTGGCAAGGACAGTGGTCGCTTGGAGGAGCCGTGTGCGGAAGTCAGGGATGCCGCTGATCCGCGACCAGAAGTCGTCAGATCCTAGTTTGGTGACGTGGGGGTCGGACGACAGTGGCGCTGAGGCGGCCCGTCCATGGAGCACTGCGATGTATTGCTCGACGTTGCGCTGGCCAGCTCGAAGGGCGCCCGCAGCGCGGCGGAGAGAGTCAATGTCCGAGCGGCTGCCGCCCGCGCTCTTTGTATTCGGGGCGGCTTGGATGGCGTACAGCTCCGTGATTTTGGGCGGCCCCGGGCGTTCGATCTGCAGGTCGACCCCACTGCCGGGCTTGATACCGCCACTGACGATCCGGGCCACCTCCTCAAGCCATGTCCCGAGGTGTCCTTCTATTGCAGAGGTTTCCCAATCTTGAAGGACGCGCTCAACCCATGTGGACACCGTCAGCACGCCACGAACGGTGTAGGTCATGGGGTTGCGCTTAGCAAGTTCGCGTCCCTTCTTCCTCGAGAGATTCCTCTGTAGCGGGTGGGCAACGATCCGGTCGAACGTCTCGACTATCTCCTCCGCTTGCGGAAGCGGCACGCCGAGAATCTGTTGAACCTGCGGTGCGAGGGATGCAGGGACGAGAGCGGTGGACATGCGGCCTCCAGGATTAGTCGACAGGAGGATGTTCCAGCTCGTCGAGCGCGCCCCTCCGGAGACGGTCAGGATGCCGGCTTGGCGATGAGGATCTCTTCGAAGAACTCGCCTTGTCGCCGACCAGTGCGGCGGTTGACGTGGCGCCTTCGCCGCTCGACCAGGCTGAGTCCAGCGCCATCGAGGATGTGGTCGTAGAGCCCGCGTGCGTCGTCGATGACGATCACGAACAGGCCATCTGGCCGTGTGTGCTCACGAGCGTTTGCGAACACGGCCGTCATGTCGCTGACGTAATCGTTAACCACGCTGCGGCGTAGCCCCTTTTCGGCGGCTCCGATTTCCGCGGATCTCAGATCGTCGAGGCCGAGTAACTCGAAGGCGTAGCGGTGCTGCTCGTGGTAGTCGATTCGGCCGGGGTACGGCGGGGACGTGATCACACCGTCGAAGAGTCGATCTCTGTACTCGAGGGTACGCGCGTCTGAATGGAAGACCGTGCTGGAGACCGGCTTGCGTAGCCGCTCATACTCTTTGACTCGGCGGATTGTGTCGAGGGTGTACCGGCGAAGGAATTTATGCGCCTCCCGGGTCGGCGTGCAGATGCGGGAGTGCTTGTAGCAGTGATAGGGCTCGGTCTTGGGTTCCTTGGGGAAGTCAAGGTCGTAATGGGCAGTCATCCTGGCCGAGCGCGCGGATCGCGAGAGAACCACGCCCATCAGATCGCGGCTCTCGGGGTAGTCGCCGAGGAGTTCCCGATAGAAAAGCAGCTCGTCCAGGGCACGCGGATCGAACCAGGTCTCGAGATAGCCGCTCTGGACTGATCGTCCACCGGCCGGGGGTGACCCGACGTGAGCCTCCAGTCGCTGGAGCGCATCGCGTAGATCGTGTTCGACCACGAAGGGGTTGTACTCGGCAGTCTTGACCCGGCAAAGCAGCGCGTTAAACGCCGAAATGTCGACTCCCACACTGTGCGCACCGAAGATGCTGGACTCGACCAGAGTCGTGCCGCTGCCCACGAACGGGTCAAGGATAAGATTGCCTGGGTTGAAATGGCGCTGCAAGAAGATCTCCACCAGCTGGGGCACGTACTTACCCAGATAAGGGTGCAGCCGGTGGACGTGCTTGGTGCGCTCGCGCTCGGGGAGTTCGTGCTCCGACCAGGACAGCTCTGAGTCGACATCGGTGCCCATGAGGCGGTCGTAGATCTGATGTTGGGTAGGCATCGGGACATTCGACCCTAGCCATAGCATCGGACGTTGCGACGAATTGCAGGGATGTCTGGCCACGACATCTCGTTCAGGGCCTAGGCGTAAATGCCGATTCCCCTCTGCGACCGAAGGGCATCAGTTAGAGTCGCGTGTCACGTGTGGTTGACGCCTCGCTCCAAGCGGGGTCTCAAGGAGTGTATGCATGGCGCGGATTGTGGTTGTGGGGGGTGGAATCGGCGGCCTCAGCGCGGGACTGCTGCTTGGCCGTCGGGGTCACGAGGTGACGGTGTGTGAGCGCGACCCTGCGCCTGTGCCTATTGGTGCAGAGGAGGCGTGGGCGGGGTGGCGGCGGCCGGGGACCCCACAGGCACGGCTCGGGCATTCGTTCCTGGGTGGCTTCCGGCGGCAGATGCGAGAACGCCTGCCCGATGTCTTCGATGACGTGCTGGCCTCCGGGACGCCGCAGCTGGACATGACGATGTGGATGGCCGACGGCGCGCAGCGAGTGCCGGAGGATGCCGAGCCCTTCATTGTGCGAGCTCGGCGTCCGGTCGTTGAGGCGGTGCTTCGTCGAGCAGCGGAGGCGGAGCCGACCGTGCAGGTTCAGGCGGGGTGCCATGTGCGGGGCTTGGTGGCCGGTCCGCCACGTCCACCCGACCCTCCTCGGGTGACCGGGGTCGTCACCTCGAGCGGGGCGATCAACGCCGATGTCGTGGTTGTGTCAGGTGGTCGCTCGGTGCCCGTCGCGCGCTGGTTCGAAGCCATCGGCGCGACCGCTCCGAGAGAGCAGGCGGAGAGCTGCGGATCAGCGTGCTACACCCGCTACTTCAGCATGCTCGACACCGACAACGACGATCCAACCATCGATACCGGTCCGACCATCCACCGCGACCCCGGTTACCTGCTGTACGAGGTGTGGGGTGCCGACAACCACACTTTCGCATGCGAGATCGCAGTGCTGCCCGAGGCGATGGCCCGACATCGCGACTCGTGCCCGAGCCGGACCTCCGACTGCTCCACACCCTGCTCAACACGACCTCCGGAGTTAGGGCCGCCGGCCGCCGTGATTCACTTGAAGCGAAGGATGAGCGTCTTGGATCCGGTGGGTGTGGTGTAGGCGCCGACGGCCCAGGCGTTGTGAAGGCCGGCCACCGTCACATCTACCAACCCGCCTCCGCGCGAGCCCGGTGTGGGTGTCGGTACTCTCGTCCACGTCTGCCCGTCGTAGAAGAGTGCGGCGGTGCCTGACCGGGTTGCGCCGGTTGCCCACAGCATCTGCGTGGATGGGACGCGTGCGACGGCTGTGGCTTCCGGTATGCCGGCCGGCATGGTGTTGGGAGTCCACGCCGACCCCGTCCATTCGGCCGCGTAGGAGGACTCGCCCGCGGAGGGCGCGCCCACCACCCAGAAGCTGTCAGTCGGTGCCATCGTGGCTACGCCCAACAGAGAAGTGGGCGCATGAGTTCCGGTCGGACTCGCGGCGACGCCCCACGACGTTCCGTCGTAGCGAAGGACGAGCGGTTCATGGGTCCCGTTGACGGTGACGTCGCCGACTGCGATCAGTGTGTGTGTTCCGGCGATTCGGCGCACGCTGGTCAGATTGGCGTCGGTCTGTCCGGGCACTGTCGGCGCCACGACCGGTGACCAGCGCGTGCCGTTCCAGTGCTCGATCAGTGCGGGCCCGAGGGTTTCCGTGTTGATCAGCGTCCCGCCGACCGCCCATGCGTCGGTTGGCGAGAGCTCAACGACGCTGCTCACCCCGTACTGGTCGTAGTCGCCTACCAACGGCATTCTCTCGAAGCTCCATACTCTGCCGTTCCAGCGCTCGGCCATCGCCGCCCAGAACCCGCCCTCGCTCACCCAGTCGCCGACGGCGAACGCCGACCTCCCGGACACCGCCGACACGTCGTACAGCATCGTGTCGCGCTGCGGCTCCCACACCACCGTACGGATCCACGCATACCCGTTCCAGCGCTCGATCAGCGGCCGGGTCCGAGGAGGCCCGTACTCCGGGCTGGTGGAACCGACCGCCCAGGCGCCGCCGCCCCGGCCCGGGATCAGCGCCACGCCGTTGAGCACGTTGCTGGCGAACCTGTTCGGGCTCGCCACCACCCGCCACCGGCCGGCGGGCGGCGCCGCCTGCGCCGATCCCACCGAACCCACAACCAATCCAGTCGCCACCGCCAGGACACTCGCCAGCACGCTCACTCGTCTCATCTGTCTCGCCAGCCTTTGTCCGAAATGCCGAACCACTCCAACCTGGAGTGTCCGGCCTGGCGGGTGAGACGGCATGAGGGGATGCTCGGAATGCGACCACGCAGTTCTCCGCAGGCGCGTACCCGGGGCACTGGGGAAGCCAAGCTTGGTTGTACCTAGCCTGCGGCCCTACGGGTAGATGCCGATTCGGGCCGTTCGGTCGTCATCGAGAGGACGGATGGTCGTACTCCGTCTGCCGGTTACGGAGCCACCGTTCGGACTTCGCCGGTCCCCGGCACCTGCGTCGGTCTGCTAGTGGACGGTGTACAGGTGGTAGCGCTCGGAGATGCCTTTGAGCTCATGCTCGCCGGTGTCGGTGAATGTGAAGCCGCTTCCGGCGACGAGGTCCTTTACGGTCTGGGAGACCAGCACCTGGGAGGCGCAGGCCAGGGCTGCGATCCGAGCGCCGGTGGAGACCGAGATGCCTGCGCATTTTCCGTCTACCAGTTCGCATTCTCCGGTATGCACGCCGGCCCGCAGTTCGATGCCGAGGTCGCGGACGCGCTTCTGGACGTCTATAGCGCAATGGATGGCTCGGGCCGGGCCATCGAAGGTGGCATAGAAGCTGTCGCCCGCGGTGTCGTTCTCCACTCCGCGCCAGGTGGTTAGAGCTTGTCTGATGGCGTAGTTGTGCTTCTCGATGAGCTGCTTCCAGCCGCGGTCGCCTAGTCGCGCCTGGTGAGTGGTGGAGCCGACAATGTCGGTGAAGAGGATGGTCGAGAGGATCGTGTCCGGGACGGCGGGTTTGGGCTGAAGACCGATGAACCGCGCGACGGCGTCCAAGCGTGGTCGATTCACGAGGTCGATATCGACGTCGCCCCCTAACCAGCCCCGCTCGGCGAAATCTTCGGTTCGAGCGTTGGGCATCAGCGACGCGACGTGGTTCGCCACCTCGACGAACTCATCCTCTCCCTCGGTGACCATGAGCAGGGCGGGTGCCTGGATGCTTGGAAGTACGCCGCGGATGTCTGACTGCCACCAGATCCGCTGTAGCGCCTCGGCCACATCGGGCGTACACGTGTTGCGCTCTTTCTTCGCCCAAAACCGGATCGTCTCTTGCGACGGTGGATGGCCGCTGAACTGCCCCACCGCGGCGGCCCAAGACTCGGCCGACCCTCCGGTTCCCCAGTGCTTGAGAGCCGCTAGGTCGCGAGCAACGTCTTCCGGTCCCTCGCCCCACGGATAATCGGGCGCCCACACCGTTCGCGGCGTGGGATTCCACCAGACCAGCGCCCGCACCCGACTTGGATGACTTGCCGCGAGCAGTATGCCCGGCGCAAGTCCCTCAAACCAGCCCCCGATCACGGCGCTGGTCGAGTGGACCTCGTCCAGCACCGACCGTAGGTCATCTGCCCGTGTCTCCAGATTCGGCACTGCCACGTTTCGACTGGAAAGGCCGAACCCGCGAGCATCGTGCAGGATCAAACGACCAAACGACGCCAACCCCGAGAGCCAATCCCGGATCCACGCCCATTCCCACCACACATCAAGGTTCCAGCCGAAATCGAACTGCCACGCGATGTCCACAGGCCCGTCACCCACCACCTGGTAGGCGATGAACGCACCATCCTGCGTCTCGAGATAGCGGGGATCCGGGATGTCCACCGCGCCTTCCAGGTCGAGCCAAGCCGAGTCAAGCGATTCTACTCCCGAAGCCTTCGGCGCACCGACCGGCTTCCCCGGCTCCACCGACCAGGGCCTCTGCCACAGGCAGGCCCTCGCCGCGCGGAGCCATCAGGCCGTCGGTCGAGCCAGCGACGCCGCGTGTGCCGAGTCCTCGCGCCTTGGACACAGACCAAGGGCCTCGCGGAGTGCGCCATCGAGTTGTGTGACACCGCGACCTACTCGCGAGTCGATCAGCATCGGCTCAGGTGGCCCCCTGGTCCAGGCTGGGTCGCGGGTAGCGCGGAGCCGCGCTCGACCGATGAGATCCGCGCCTGGGCACGGTCATACCGGGAAGACGACCACGAGAGGTAGGACGGACGCATGAAGCTGGCATGGCGGCGACGAACACCGGGCGTGCCACGATGACCGGCGAGTCGCGGTGGCCGCGATTCGCGGGGCTCCCGCTCGTGGTCGAGGCGTGCGAGTACGACCGCTTGCACGCCGTCTTGGCGTACGAGTTCGAGCGCATCACGACGCACGTGCGGCTCGTCGGCGCTGGCGTTGACGGGCTGGGCGAGGACATCTCCGTGTTCCGCGAGGACGGCACCACGCTGCATGAGACCCGACCGGCACTGGGGCTCGAGGGTGAATGGACACTGGCCGGCTTCTGTGAGCATCTGGCCGGGCTCGAGCTGTGGGCTGAGCCGCCGGAGTGGGACGGGGCGCTGCGCTTCCGCCAGTGGGCGTTCGAGTCCGCGGCGCTCGACCTCGCGCTTCGCCAGGGCGGCCGCTCGCTGCACGATGTGCTTGGGCTGGAGCCGCAGCCGGTGCGCTTCGTCAACTCGCTCGGCCTCGGCAAGGAGCCGTCGATCGAGCCGGTGCGCCGGCGACTCGCCCGCTCCCCCGGTGTGCGCTTAAAGCTCGACGCGGAGGCGACCTGGGCGCGGACGCTCGTCGATCAGGTCGCGGCGACGGGCGCAGTCGACACGATCGACTTCAAGGGCCAGTACGGCTTCGAGGTAAAGGATCCCGAGGCGCTCGGTGCGCTGTACGACCGCGTTCTGGCGGCGTTTCCGGACGCCTATCTGGAGGACCCGCATGACCTACCCGAGATCGCTCAGCGGCTCGGCGAGCACCTCCAGCGCGTGTCCTACGATGCGCCGATCCGAAACGCCGGCGACATCGACTCCACGCCGCTGGCCGCGCGCGTGGTCAACGTCAAGCCCTCGCGCATCGGCAGCCTGCGCGAGCTGTTCGAGGTCTACGCACGCTGTGCACGGGAGCACCGGCCGATGTACGGCGGCGGAATGGGAGAGCTGGGCGTTGGCCGCGGGCAGATCCAGCTGCTGGCTGCGTTATTCCACGCCGATGCGCCCAACGACGTGGCGCCGAGCGCCTACAACGAGGATGACCCTGCGGGCGAGCTGCCAGCCAGCCCGCTGACGCCGCGACCCGAGGCCACCGGTTTCCGCTGGACGACGCACACGCCTACGACCACTCGCGCCGAGCAGGGCGACGAGACAACCCAAGGAGCATGATGAAGTTTCTTCTCACGTCTGCTGGCATCAAGAACACGAGCATCAACGACGCGCTGGTCGACCTCCTAGGCAAACCGATCGCCGACTCCAACGCCCTTTGTATCCCGACTGCCGGGTACGGGCACCCCCAGGGCAGTCCTGGTGGGGCATGGCGGTTCATCACCGGACAAGCCAGCACCCCCATGTGCGAGCTGGGTTGGAAGTCCTTGGGAGTGCTGGAGCTCACCGCGCTGCCCAGCATCGACAAGGAACGCTGGGTCTCCTGGGTCCAAGAGACAGACGCCCTGCTGGTGAACGGCGGCGACGCCCTGTACCTGTGCCACTGGATGCGGCAGTCGGGCCTGGCGGATCTCCTGCCGTCGCTGCGCAAGACGGTCTGGGTGGGGCTGAGCGCCGGGAGCATGGTGATGACCCCCCGTATCGGGGAGGACTTCGTCGGCTGGAAGCCGCCTGCCGGCGACGACAGCACGCTGGGCATCGTCGACTTCTCGATCTTCCCGCACCTGGATCACGAACTCCTGCCGGAGAACACCATGGCCGACGCAGAAAAATGGGCCGCCGGCATCCCATGTCCGGCGTATGCGATCGACGACGAGACCGCCATACAGGTGGTCGACGGCACCGTCGACGTCATATCCGAGGGGCACTGGAAGCTGTTCACTCGCTAAGAAGGAGAGCTCAGCGGATCCGGTCGCGATCTTTGGCCCACATGGCCGCCGTGTCGCTGCCAGCCACGAAGCCAAAGTCCAGGAATGCGCTAACGCGTGGCTCTGCACTGGCCGGCGAGAGCGCCGTATTCCAGCCCCTCCTGGCGCGCGCGTGCGCGTGCGAGCCAGGCTTCGTCGCAACCTATGAACCTCGAGAGGGGGTCGCGTCGGCGCCTAGGCGAGGCCCCGCCCCGGGAATGGCGCTCACCGCCGGGCCGATCGCCCGGTCGAAGACCGGCGAGCACGACCCGCCATTCCGCGGTCAATGTCCTCCTGAGACACGTGCGTTGCCCCACGCTACCGCAACGGCCCAACCAAGGGTTAGCGAAGTACCGGAGCCGAAGCACTCGAGTTGGAGGGTATGGACCCCTCGTACATTGACATCGATGGTCTTTGGCTTAAGGGCGCTGACACTAAAGGTCCGAAGAGTGCGCCCATCGCCAACTAGTAGTACGGCCGCTTGGAATTGGGGGGGCGACTTACCCGCTAATCCAATTGTAGCTTGGAACCGGCGAGCGTTATGCTTTAGCTTATATACAGGAGAAGCAGTTGGGTCACCAACGTTACAATAGAACGAGATACTCTTGGGGTAAATTGATCCGGATATCTTGACCGGACCCGGGGTTACCACCCCGCCGGGATCCCCGAACGGGTTCAGATCTGCGAGATATGCGAACGAGGACATGCTGGAAGTCTCCGGAATTACCACTGGGGCATACTCGCTAGCTTGAGGGCTTGCACTGGCCGAAATGGGAGGCACAGGCGAAGAGGCTGCTTTTGGCGGCGTGCCAGAGTTGACCTGGATCAAAGCTATTACTATCGCCACTGCAGCTACGACGCTTCCGATAATCGTCCAGAAGAGTGTCCGCCCTCGCCGCATAGGCCCTCCCGGGCCATCGTGCCTAAGTCTAGGCAACTTTAGCATCCTCCCTGCCTCCCGTAAGCGGGCTGGTCGTTTCCGCCGTCGCCTCTGGAAGAAGCTCGTTCTCGTCCATCGCCAGTCTATTGCTGCGGCCAAGCGAAAGGTTCAGCCCGGCCGAACGTCAGGTGGACACCTCCTCGGCTGGTACCACCACCCTGCCAGGAGGTGGTTCCTCAATGAACGTCTGCTGCGGCTGGTCTGCGGGCACGCTGGCTGCGTCCCACGCGGCGTGCGGTGCTCAACGTGGTGAAACCACGCCTGCGCTCCGCTCGCCGCTCGATCCTTGCCAGCGTGCCCGCATCCTGCGCCTCGCAACGACGCCATCCAGGAACAACCTCCAGGGACATGGGACAATCCTCATAATGCGCCGGTACGCGAAATCGACGACTGACGGGAGGACAGGTGTCCAACGGCGATCAGATCCGAGACAGTCAGCGAGCTGCGTGGGCCGGGCTTTCCGCGGGCTGGGAGAAGTGGGACGCGGTCATCATGGATCAGCTGGGCCCGGTCAGCACAGCGATGATCGAGCGTCTCGACATCGCCGATGATCAGCAGCATCTCGACATCGCCGCGGGCACCGGTGAGCCGGGGCTGACCGTCGCCAAGCTGGCGCCGAGGGGACACGTGGTTCTGACCGACCTGGCGCCTGAGATGCTCGACATCGCGAACCGACGAGCGAAGGCGCAAGGGATCACCAATTGCGAGACCAGGGTGTGCAGCGCCGACGACCTGCCGTTCGGTGAGGCGACATTCGACAGCATCTCGGTGCGGTTCGGATACATGTTCTTTCCCGACGTCGCCAAGGCGACCGCCGAGTTCGCACGCGTGCTCAAGCCCGGCGGGCGCCTCTGCTCATCGGTCTGGGTCAACCCCGAGCAGAACCCGTGGACGACGATCGCCATGCAGGCAATCGCGGCCGAGACCGTGCTGGCGCCACCCGACCCGGACCGGCCGAGCATGTTCCGATGCGCAGCCCCGGGATACGTCAGTGCCCTGTACGAGGCCGCGGGGCTGCGCGATGTTGCCGAGTGGAACGTCGATGTCGAGCTGGTGACGGGGTCGCCCGCCGAGTACTGGGAGATGATCAGCGAGCACGTCTCGCTCGCCGTTGCGGCGCTTCAGCAGGTCGACGAACCGGCCCGGGAACGGATCGCGCAGACCGTCATCGCCAAGGTCAGCGCCTACCAAGACGACGGCGAGGTGAGGGTTCCGGGCGTGGCCCGCTGCGTCGTGGGCACCAAGTAGGGGCCTGATGGCCTTCAGGAACCAGTCGAGTCGCGACTCGATTTTCCAGCACGCAATGGAGCACCTGGATGACCCGGCGGTCGCCATCGATGGCATGCAGGCGAGCTACGACAAACTCGCGGACTTCCTCACCACACTCGCGTAAGCGACAGCAGCGCCGCGTACGCACCGACATGCCGGAATCCCGCCCGGTCGAGCGACTCGTCCAGCTCGCAGGTGCGCACGTTCAGCTTTGGCACGCTCATGCAGGTGACGACCAGGGGTACTCGTCGTGCTGGGGCAGGTCGTCCAGGATCTCGTACCACGGAGCCTTGGAACCCACGAACATATGCGCCATCGGCTTGAGCGCCGGCTCGTCGGCGAGCGTCCCGTACGGAATGCGGACGTACGCAGCCTCGGGCGTGGTCCTCGTCCAATAGACGAGCGACCAGCACTCTGCACACCGCATTTCGTGATCCCCGCCCGGCTCGCCGAGCCGCGTAAGCGATGCCGCCCCGTTCGTCACACTGAGCTTGTCCCGCTCGATCTCGCCCCACGGTAGGAACGCCGAGCCGGTGGCCGCACGACAGTTCGAGCAGTGGCAGATGAACGCCGCGACGAACTCGTCCGCGACCTCATACTCGACGGTATGGCAGGCGCAGTGCCCCTTCAGCACTCGGACAGTCTAGGACTCGGCTGGTTGGACCGCGAGCTCCCGCGCGAGCGCCGTCGCCCAGCCACCGTCGCGCAGCGGGTGCACCTTCACCCACACCCTGTCCTGCCACTCGTTCAGCTCCAGCGTGCCCGGGCGGCCTGGAATCCCGACATGCCAGTGACGGCTGCCAGGGCAGCCGGACAACTCACGCTCGCTTCGAACAACGAGGCCCCGCCGCCGGCACTCCTCAAGGGCTCCCTCGGCGGTCAGATCGAGATCGAGTTCGAGCACGGCTGCGACATCGTAGATTCCGAAAAAGAACGCGCGCCCGGGCTGATCAGTCGCCGGCTTGAGTGCTCGACGGCTGCGCGCGGCCTGGTCGGCTTTCTGAAGGGGTTCGCTGAACCGGCCGAGGGCAGCTACACGAGCACGCGGCGCAGGACTCTCAGCCAGTTTCGGCTCATGATCGCCTGGACGTCGTCGGCCGTGTAGCCGCGCCGCGCGAGCGCGTCGGCGATCAGGCCCAGGTCGGCGACGGTGTCGATCTCGGCCGGGGACTGCTCCGCCCCCAGTCCGCCGTCGAAGTCGCTGCCGATGCCGACGTGGCGGGCGCTTCCGGTCAGCTCACACAGCACGTCGACAGCGTCGGCGACGCGCTCGATGCTGACGCCCTGCTTTCCGTCGGCGACGGTCCAGCCGGGAACGAGCGCCCAGTTGACAGGCAGCACGCCGATCACGCCGTCGTGCTCGGCGATTCCGCGCACGACCTGATCCGCCAGCAGACGCGGCCCATCGACGGTGCGGCGGGCTGTCGCATGAGTCGCAACCACACAGCCGTCGTAGCGTTCGAGCGTCTCCAGACACGCGGCGTCCGACATGTGAGTCACGTCGACCGCCATGCCAAGCCGGGCCGTCTCGTCGAGCAGTTCGCGGCCCACCGGCCGCAGCGGTTCGCCGCTGCGCGACGAGCCGCTGTAGCGGCCGTCGTGCCAGGCCGGCCCGATCAGGCGAACGCCGCGCGCATGCCAGTCGGCCGATTCGGCCGGCTCGCGGATGCAGTCGGCGTTCTCGATCAGGAGCACCAGGCCGATACGACGTCCAGCCGCTGGTGCAGTGGCGTCCCAGCTCGCGACAACGCCGTCCAGCGCCGCGGCGTCGCGCACGATCTCGATCGGCACCGATGCGTCGGCATGCCAGCGTTCGTACACATCGAGCATCGCCAGGGCCTGCATATGGGCGCCGTGGGTGGTGACATAGCTCATCTCACCGGCGACCGCGTCGGAGCGCGGGATCGGGGAGATCGTGGCGACGATCACGCCCACCTCGCCCCGCAGCCACTCCGCCAGCCCCAGCATGCAGCGGCCGCTGCGCTCTTCGATGCCCGTGCCCGCCTCGGTCTCGCGGATGGCCGCCGCCGAGGTCAAATAGTCGCGCCCCTCCGCCAGTGCGTTCAGCGCCACATCTTCATGCCCATCGACGATCATCCGGTCCGGCAGGCTACAGCCCACACGCCGTGGCGGCGACCACGGCACCGCCCCCGGTCTGGGGGTGTACGATCGCCGCCATACGGGTCTAGCGAGGTACCGGGTGGCTGGCGGATGTCGATAGGAGAGGCCGGGGACGGGTCGTTGGTGGCCCCGGGAGCGACCGGGACGAGCGACGCCGAGGCTGTGATCGAGGTGTCCGGCCTGGCTATGGCCTACGGCGGATTCGAGGCTGTGCGGGGGATCGATCTGCGCGTGACCCGCGGGGAGATCCTCGCGTTTCTGGGGCCGAACGGCGCCGGTAAGACGACCACCGTCGAGATCCTGGAGGGTCATCGCAAGCGAACCGCCGGCGAGGTGCGGGTGCTGGGTGTGGATCCGGAGCATGCCGATCGTTGGTGGCGATCTCGCGTCGGTGTGGTGCTGCAGTCCTCACGGGTCGAGCCCCAGTTGAGTGTGCGTGAATGCCTCGAGCTGTACGCCGGGTACTACCCGGAGCCGCGCTCCGTGCCCGAGGTGATCGAGCTGGTCGGATTGGCCAAGCGATCCGAGGTTCGGTGCGGACAGCTGTCGGGTGGTCAGCAGCGGCGGGTGGATGTCGCACTGGCCCTGATCGGCGACCCCGAGTTGGTGTTCCTGGACGAGCCGACCACCGGATTCGATCCGTCCGCGAGGCGCTCCGCGTGGGAGATGATCGACGGCCTGCGGCAGCTGGGCAAGACGATCTTCCTGACAACCCACTACATGGATGAGGCGGAGGCGCTGGCCGATCGGATCGTGGTGTTGAGCGCCGGCCGGATCGTGGCCGAGGGCGCGCCCGACACGCTGGGTGGCCGCGACCGCGCGCCGTATCAGATCACCTTCACGCTGCCAACGGGTGTGGCGATCGCTGCGCTGCCCACCGGCGTGGGATCGGCGACGCCGCTCGACAAGGCCGGCAGAGTGCTGATCGAAAGCCCTCAGGTGATGCCGACGCTGCGTGCGCTGTCGGATTGGGCAATCGACAACTCGCACGATGTCTCCGACCTGCTGGTGCGCCGGCCTGCGCTCGAAGATGTCTATCTCAGCCTCACAGAGCTGCCCAAGTGACCGAGACGCAAACAGTGTCCGGGAGCGAGCTCCGGCGGCCGCAGGTCGGCGGCGCGCGCCTGGTGGCGCACCAGTTGCGCTACGACCTGCTGTCAGTCGTACGCGATCCCCAGGGACGCTTCTTCACGATCGTCCTGCCGGTGATCTTCCTGGTGCTGTTGACGTCGCTGTTCGGGAACCACACCCACTTCATCAAGGGCCATGCGGTCAAGAACTCCACGTACTACGTGCCCGGCATCGCCACCCTGGGGATCATCGCGTCGTCGTTCGTGAACCTGGTCATCTCGATCACCGCCCAGCGCGAGAGCGGCGTGCTCAAGCGCCGCCGCTCGACGCCGGTCCTGGCATGGGCGCTGATCGCAAGTCGCACGCTGACCTCGGTCATCCTTGGCGCACTGCTGGTCGTCATCATCGTGGTGATCGGACGGCTGGCCTACGGCGTGCGCGTGCCCACCTCAACCCTGCCAGCATTCATCCTGTCGGTTGTGATCGGAGCCGCCGCCTTCTGCTGCCTTGCGTTCGCCGCCGCCAGCTTCATCCGAAATGAGGACTCCGCCCAACCGATCATCCAGGCGATCACCCTGCCGCTGTACTTCATCTCCGGCGTCTTCGTCCCCAAGGACCAGCTCTCCAGCGGCCTGCGCAACGTTGCCAGCATCTTCCCGGTCAGCCATCTCAATAACGCGCTGTTCAAGGCGTTCGACCCCAGCACCACCGGCTCGGGCATTGCGGTCAGCGACCTGCTGATCCTCGCGCTCTGGGGTGCGGCCGGGTTGGCGGTCGCCCTGTGGCGCTTCGGCTGGTCCCCACGGTCGACCTAGGCAGGCAACCGAGCACACGAAAGGAGCGGACATGGCAAGCCCCTTCAGCGTTGAGGTGTCCATCAGCCGACCTCCGTCCGAGGCCCAGGCCCAGGCCGTCACAGCTCTCGCTGAGCCCGCCCTGGCCATCGGACTGCGGCTGACAAAGCGCGACGCGGGCGCACTGCACTATCGGCCGCGCGTGCAGTTTCCCTTCCTGATCATGCTGTGGCACAACCTGAACCGCGAGCGGATGACCGTCAGGTTCGAGCCCACCGCGCCTGGCCAGACGCGGGTGACAATCACCGGCGCGGTCGCCCGCGCCAGGCACCAACTCGCGGCCGACCCCGAACACTGGGCGGAGCCGCTGGGGGCAACCAGCACGGGCTAGCCCAGCCGCTCGGCGACGCCAGTGTTCTCGTCACAGGGCTGCCCGCGTCCGCGTCCCCGGATCGGGCACCGCCGGCTGGCTGGGACGCAGCCACAAGCTCGCATGACTGGGTTGGACGGTGGCCGCCACGACGTTGAGGACGTCGGCTGAGATCTCATCGAGGCCGATCTGGTTGCGGAGCCGATCGGTGAACGCGTCGAGCGTCTTGGCGGCGTCGTACGCGCCGCGGTAGAAGCGGTGACTCACAGCGCGCTGGATACGGATTCGGAGGGGTTGAAAACCAGCCGCGACGGCGAGCGTGGAAACGGTGACCGCGAGCGCTCCGGACCGGCCCGTGACCGCCTGGAGGGCCCTCTCAATCAGGTAAATTCCGCCCAAGTACACCACGCCCAGCACCCCGACCAGGGCCGTGTAGACGATCGTTCTTCGGATGATGACGTCGATCCCGTACAGGCGGTAGCGGAGGATCGCGATGCCAGTGGCGACGATCACCCCGGTCAGTGCGGCTGGCACCGCCACCGTCAACACCTGCCACGCGGCCGTTCCCCCCTCAAAGTGCTTGATCAGCCCGACACCGAGAAGCACGAGTGCGAACATCGCCGCCGCTGATCCGAACCATTTCAGCTGCTGGCGCAGATCCCCGCTGGATCGCCGGTAGCGCCGCACCTGCGAGCCGGTTGCGACAACCACGCCACCGATGACGAACAGCAAACTGCCCTTCCCGACCGCAGCGTGCACGAACGCGCCGAGCCCTCCGCTGACCGCAAGCGGGTTCTCAAGCGAGTGGTTGGCCAAGGAGACCATCCCGCCCGGCTGGAAGAGCGTGCCCAACGCAACCATCCCCACCCCGGCTGTCCACAGTCGCGCGAGCGGACGCCAGCGGCGGGACGGCAGCCGGCCGTCAGGAAACAGCAGGATCAGGGCTGGCAGTAGGTAGAACGCCACCAACTCCAACTGGTTGGCAACAACCGCCGCAGTCAACTGCCCGGCAAAACCCACCTGTGCAGCCGCATACCCGTAACCATCGAACAGGAGGCCAACCGCCAACGCGAAACCGCTGAACACGAACAGCCATCCGATCCGGTTGCCAGGCACACGCAACCTCAGCACCAGACCCATACCGCAGAAGCACAGCGCCGGCACCCCCGGTATCAACACCCACGAAACGCCACCGCCACCCCAAACCGCCAACCCCGCCGCGGCCACCACCGCCACCACGGAGACAACCCACCCCGACCATGCCAACCACCTCTGTGCGCCCGTCGCCACCCAGCCATTCTGCCAGCCCAAACGTCCCGAGAGCGTTACGGCGAGGCCTACGCCAATTGCCGACTTGCCCGCATGACGATGGTTTGACTGTTGGGGTGTGTAATCGATTGGCGGGTGATCCAGCACCGCACCCACTTCGTATCGGTGGGGGCGCTCAGGCGGATTTCTGCCGTGCCGTTCGAGTCGGCGTTGAAGGCGACACCCGGCACCTGCTGGCCACCGGTCTCGAACCAGATTTCGTAGTACTGGTCGGGGGGCGCGGGGGCCAGATGGTTGATGGAGACCACAACAGGCTCGATCGCGCCTCTGGCGGGTCCGACCGCGACGTAGCCGGACGCCCTGCCGGCGCCGGTCAGGGTCGCGATGCGCTGAAACCGGGTATGGCCGCCGAGCAGGGATATGACGGTGACGGTCACCGCCACCGAGGCAGCGGCGATCGCGGCCACGCCTGCGAACGACCAGCGGCGCGGCCATGCGCGCGATCGGCGTGGCGCTCGAAGCGTGCGAGCGGGCCGGTCGGGCTCACGCACGCCGGCTCGGACGGATGGGGCAACGAGGCCGGACGGTACGTCAAGCAGTGGCGGAAGCGTCCGCAGCCTGCGCTCGAGAGCCTCGAGATCCAGCTCGCTCATTGGTGCTCCTCCCGTTCGAGAATCTCGGCGAGATGCAGCAAGGCGGCCCGGTTTCGCGTCTTGACCGTCCCCAGGGGTAGTTGCAATTCGGTTGCGATCTCGCTCTGCGACATCCCTTTGAGATAGGCCAGTTCGATGATCTCGCGTTCCTGCTGTGGCAACCGCTCGATGCACACGTGCAGGTGAAAGGCGTCGAGCTTGGCGGCTACTTGGTCGTCAGGCGGGGGTGACGGGTCGGGGCGATCCGGGGGGTCTCCGAGCCACTGGGCTTGGCGCCGGCGGGCGGCGTCATAGCCGGCGTTTCGCGCGATCACGTACAGCCAGCCCGACACCGCACCCCGCTCGGGACGGTATGTGCGGGCGGACCGCCACACCGAGATGAAGGCTTCCTGGACGACGTCATCGGCCCATCCGGCGTCGCCGAGCTGGCGGACCATCAGCGAGTAGACCGAGCGGGCGTAGCGGCTGAAGAACTCCTCGAAGGCAGCTTGGTCGCGATCCTCGGCGACCAGTGCCAGCAGATCAGCGTCCGGGAGTCGGGTGTAAGCCCACAAGGATTGAGGCCGCTCGGGACTGCGCCGAGCCAATGGAGTCTGGAATCCGGAAGCCACTCTAACTGTCCTAGCCGGAAGGACACGCGATCGGATTGCCGGGTGCGCAGGTTCCGAAAACCGATGCGCAGCTATCGCCGCTACCAGCAGTCGAAAACGCCCACCACGCATGTGGGCGATCGACAGGAGGAGGCGGCGAATGATTCGAACCGGAGACTCGATCGCAAACCCCGTCACCGGCGAGACGGTGACGTTTCAGCGCACATCTGCGGATTCGGGCGGCGAGGTCGTGATCGCCGAGGTCACGCTGGAACCCGGAGGCTCAGCCGCCGGCGTGCACGTGCATCCGAACCAGACGGAGACGTTCCGGATCCTCGACGGCGCTGTGGGGTTCCGGCGCGGCCGCGGCCGGCTGGTGGCATCGCCGGGCGAGACGGTGGTCGTGAGGGCCGGCACCGCACACGCGTTTTGGAACGCCGCCGACGACCAGGCCCGGTTTCTGGTCGAGATCCGACCTGCCCTGGGGTTCGAGCGCCTGCTGGAGACGATGTTCGCGCTTGCGCGAGACGGCAAGACCGACCGCCGAGGCCTACCCCACCCGCTTCGCCTGGCCGCCATCGCCGACCACCACCACCAGGACGTTCGACTTCCCGTGCTCCCCGTGTCTCTGCAGCGTTTCGCGGCCACGCTGGGGGCGAGCGTCGCGTGGGCGCTTGCCGAGCGCGGCCCCACCTACGACGGCGCACAAAGCCGCTCGGCTCCGGCGACTCTCCACACCATCTACCCACAGAGGACAGCCTCATGACCAATCAGGAACACCGAAACACGACCACTCGCCGCGGCCTACTCAGCGTCGCCACGGTCGGCCTGGGCGCAACCATCGGCGGCGTCCTCGCCACCCCCGTCGCCGCCTACATGCTCGCACCAACGACGCAGGAAGCAACCTTCAATCCGGTCACTCTCGGCCCGGTGAGTTCCTTCACGTCGGAAACCGGGTTCCAGCCGACGCCAGCTCCATACGTCGAAGATCCCGCTCAGCCGCTCGTATCGAGCGGCCTTGCCTACGTCCATTACACCGGCGGCGGCGACCACGACTGGCTCGCCCCCCGCGCGATGTTCGTTGTCTTCTCAAACCGCTGCACCCATGTCGGCTGTCCCGCCCAGGCCTCCACGGTCGGATTCTCCTGCCCATGCCACGGCAGTCAGTTCGACCAGCGGGGCGCCCGCGTCGCGGGCCCCGCCGTCCGGCCGCTCGACCGCTTCCAATGGGAAATCCGAAAGGCCAATCAACTGTGGATCACCCAGCGCTGGAGCGTGCTTCTGAACGGCGATGGGGCGAGCTACTACCCGGTCAAAGCACCCGGCCAGCCCCTGACTGGGCAGATCCCGGTCGCCGACGCGCTCTACCCGGCCGTCACCTACACACACGGGCCGGCACCGGACACGCGCTAGTCCAAGCCGGCCCCGCTCGCGGGGCAGCCCTAGCCGGAGGGGTACCGGCGCGGCTGCTTGGCCACCGCCGGCGACCACCGCTGGTCGATCCGGCACAGCTTCCAGATCGACACCGACATCGCCCACATGACCAGAAACACGCCGACCACCGCGTATCCCAGCGTGCCCAGGTCGAGCCGCTGCAGCCAGGCCCAGAACCCACCCGACAGCTCCAGCCGAAGCGACACCACCTGGAGCAGCTCGACCGTCCCGATGACCAGGGCTACGGCCACCGACACACTGGTGACCGTGATGTTGTAGTAGATCTTGCGCACCGGGTTGGAGAACGCCCAGCCATACGCCTGGCTCATGAAGGCGCCGTCCAGCGTATCCATCAGGCTCATCCCGGCCGCGAACAGGATCGGCAGCGCCAGGATGGCGATGGGCGGCACGGCGTGGCTGGCCACGCCCGCCGCAAGCGCCAGCAGGCCGACCTCGGTGGCGGTGTCGAAGCCCAGCCCGAACAGGAAGCCCAGCGGGTACATCTTCCAGCTGGCGTCGATCAGGCGGAAGAAGCGTCCGAACGCCCGGCTCATCAACCCACGCTGGAGCAGCCGGTTCTCAAGCTGTTCGCGGTCGTACTGACCGCCGCCCAGCTCCCGGAACACGCGGATGATGTCCAGCAGGACGAGCAGATTGAGGATACCGATGATCCACAGGAAGGCACCCGAGATGCCGGTTCCGAGATAGGAGTAGCGCTCGAGCCCCGGGAACCGCGAGTGGGCTGTCCGGGTGGCGAAGGCGAGCGCCGCCACCAGCGTGAAGACGACGCTCGAGTGGCCCAGCGAGAAGAAGAAGCCCACTCCCATCGGCCGCCTGCCCTCCTGCAGCAGCTTTCGCGTGGTGTTGTCGATGGCAGCGATGTGGTCGGCGTCGAAGGCGTGTCGCAGCCCGAACAGGTAGGCGGTCAGGCCCAACCCCCCCATCGCCGGATACCGTGCCGAGTAGTACAGGAAGAGGCCGCAGCCCAGCACGTGCAGCCCGGCCACCGCCGCCCCGAAGCCGGACAGCCGCAGCCACTCCTGGCGAGATACACCGCGTGCCCAGTCCCGTGGCTGCGTCATCGGTCAGTGCGAATGGTGGTCGTGGTGATGGGAGGCCAGGCGCGGCGAGCGTTCGGCGCGCCAGTCGAGCTCTGTGATGGAGCCGCCGGCGATGACGACGTCGGTGGCCACGGGCTGACCGCCCGACCACAGGGTATAGCTCCCATCGCTCAACTGGTCGAACACCGCGGCATAGGTGGGCCGACCGGCCGACCGGCCGGTTCAGCACCTCCTTGTGCGACCGCTGCGCGTCCTCCCCAACGCGGCTGATCTCGATCTCGGCGCCGTGCAGGTCGGAACGGGTGTACACGACCAGGGCGCCCAGATCGTCGCCGATCTCCAGCACCACCGGCTCGGGGTGCGGACGATCTGAGTAGTGCTCTGTCATGGATCTACCACCTCTCGGGGCACGCCCGGCGGCTGCGACACTCGCCGCCGGGCGTTCGGTTGTCGGCGGGGACTACTTGGACGGCGTGTCGAAGCCGTCGTGCGGCGTGCCCAGGTACGGGAACGTCGTCTGGTAGCGACCGGCGCCCGGGGTCAGGTTCTCGCTGACCACGGAGGCCGCCGCATCGGGCTTGAAGCTGGGGTTGACGAGCGGATACGTGACTCCGGCGATCGCCCGCAGCTCGATCGTGACCACATCGTCGGACACTCGCCGGCCGTTGGGGAACCCGGCCAGGTCGCCGCCCAGGATGCCCAGCGGATTCGGCTTGCTGGCGGGCGGGATGGCCACGTTCAGGCGCAGCATGTCGGCCAGCGTCTTGCCGGTGTAGTTCTGGAACCCCGGGATGATGCCGGACGGCAGGCCGGTGAGCAGGATCGCCACCAGGTCGGCCCGCGCCGCGGTGACCTTTGCCAGGTTGGGGAACACTCCTGGGTACAGCACCGGCAGCAGCCTGGCCAGCTCCGGATGCTCGACGTATTGGGCGAAGGCCCAGTCGCCGACCGGATGCGTTCCGTTCCACCGGTCCTTCTTGCCCAGCGGGACGATCACCTCGTTGAACAGCGGGTTGCCCAGCCGTGACACCTGCACCCACGGGCCGGATTCGCCGCGGGCGTCGTTGGCCGTATCGGTCACCTTCACGCGCCGCCTGCTGGCGCCTCCCCAGATGCCCAGCACGGACCTGGCAAGCGCAGCGTTGGTCGGCCGCGAGCCGTCCCGGGTCAACCGGTGGATCGGCACCTGTATGGCGATCGTGTGCACGTTCAGCGTCTTCAGCGAGTCCACGCTGGCCGTCGCCGCCGAGGGGATCAGATGCAGGTTCTGGAACGGCCGCAGGTCGCCCAGGTCGAAGATCGCCCCAAGGTCGACGAAGAAGCCGTCGTTTCGCTGGCCCGCGAAGACGGTCTCGCCGGAGTGCAGGCGATGCACGGCAGCCTTGGCCAGCGCCGAGTAGTTCGGCGTCGAGCGAGGGCCGATGTTGCACGGCGGTGAGGACAGCCCCGAGCCGATTGTGTGCGTGCCCGAGTGGTCGACCCTGGTCACGCTGTAGGCCTGCCGGCGGTTCCAGTTCGGGATCGCTCAGCGACCCGATCGGGCCGGTGTTGTAGAGAAACGTATTGGGGTTGTGAAGCGTCGAGTGGAACCTGAACTGGTAGGTGATCTCGGGCTTGGCGTCGCCGTCGTTGTCGATGTAGATCGAGTACAGGACATCGTCTCCGAACTCAAAGAAGTTCGGACCGCCCGCCGGTCCCTCGAGCGGGATGTAGTTGGTGATGATGGTGACCGTGTCCGGGTTGTCCGGACTGACGAACGCATAGACGTCAGTGTTGTCGGCGACCGGGTCCTTGCTGATCTCCGGCGCTTCTCGATGCGACGACACCTACATCACCCCCTTCTTGGACGACTTGGCCGCCTTGACCAGACGCGACACCAGCGCCCGGTCGCGATACGTCGTCTCGTGACTGCCGGAGACCACCGTCACCTCGCCGCGTTCGGCGTTGCGCACGAACGCGACCACCGGCTCGGCCGGCACAGGCCCGGAAGGCTCCGTCTCCTCGGCTCGGGCCTCGGCGCCCGCTGGCGCCGCCGCCGTTGCTCCCAACGCCGCTGCGGACAGCCCTGCGGCGCCGGCCCTCTTGACGAATGACCGACGATCCATCTCACTCCTCCCGCGAAGTACACCCCAAGGAAGCAACCATGCTCCCCTATGACGGTGAGGCATTCGGCCCTGGCGCGAGAACGGTTCGCGTCGTGCGAGTTAGCTCACATTCCATGGGACGCTGGGCGCGCCGCGCAGCGGGTGACCAGTTGCGACGCGGCTGTGACCCAGCCGTTACCGGCCCGGTACGCGCGCAGGATAGGTTCGACAGATGAGGGTTCGCCCGACGCTGTTGGTGGCCGTGCTCGCGGTCGGATCGATCTCATCCGGCTGCGGAGGCGCAAGCGCCGGTGTGACCGGCGGCGGGGCGGTGCCGTGGGTGGATCGTCCAGCCCCGAGATACACGACCCCCGTGCCGGCGCCGATTCCCTATCCGACCGGGGCACCGCGATGTCACCAGGCCCAGCTGGAGGTTCACGCCGGCCGGGGCGGCGTCGGCCTGGGGAACGTGCTGGATGTGTTCGTGTTTACCAACACCAGCGGCACCCCGTGCAGTGTGCGCGGCTTCCCCACCATCACCGGCGTGACGGCCGATGGACACCGAACCCGACTGCCAACCAAACCGGCGCCGGCCGGCACATACTTCGGCACGCTCGTCCCAGCAGACATGGCTCCCGGAGCTCACGTCTATCTCGACCTGGCAACCAACGATGTGTCCTGCATCCCCAGACAACGCTTCGCCTATCGCGATCTGACGTTTCAGCTTCCACACACAGGAACGCTTGCCACGCGCGCGCACCTCGGCCAACCATGCAACGGCTGGCTGATGGCTCCGCTTGGTCTGCCGCCACGTACCACGGCCACCAACCCGCCCCAGCCCGGCAGCATCGACACCCTGCGCGTCGTTCTCTCGGTCCCGCACGGTGTCCAGGCTGGCCGCACGCTCCACTACATCGTGACGTTGAGCAATCCGACCCGGACACCTGTCCGCCTCGACCCCTGCCCTGGATACACAGAGTCGATCTGGGCGCCGCACCTGATGCGCAGGCCCGCCTTCTTCCTCAACTGCGACACGATCCACAGCATCGCACCCCACCACCGCGTCCGCTACCAGATGCAGCTGGCGATCCCGGCCTCGTCCGCGCAGGTCATGGCCAAGTTCGGCTGGCAGCTGGACACTCCTGATGAACCCTCGGCGGCAACGGCGCTCACGATCGACCGCTAGCCGCGGGCGCTCACCCCCACAGATCGCCGACCGTGAACCCCTCGGGGAACGGGTCGGTGGGATCGATCACGTACTGCGCAATGCCGGTGATCCAGCCGCTGCCGGTGATCGTCGGCACCACTGCCGGCTGCGTCCCGAGCATCGTCTGCTCGACCAGGCGGCCGGTGAAGACGGTGCCGACGACGCTCTCGTGGACGAAGTCTTGGCCGATCCCAAGCTGCCCCTTGGCATGCAGCACGGCCATCGCAGCGCAGGTTCCGGTGCCGCACGGCGAGCGATCGAGCACGCCGGTCCAGGTGGCCGGCCGCTCCCAGTCGAACGCGCCGCTGGAGACGGTGACGGCGTTTCGGCGGGTCGAGGTCGGCGCGTGCGCCGGCCCGTAGAGCTGGCCGATCGTGATGTCTTTGATGGCCGGGTTTTCGGGGTGGACGACGGGCAGTTGCTCGCGCGCCGCCGCCTTCAGCATCTCGGTCACACGGGTGATGTCGGCCCCCTCGGCCGGCGTCAGCTCGAACCCGAACTGAGCCGCCTCGGCGATCACGTAATACATCCCGCCCCAGCCGACATCCACGGTAACCGTGCCGAGCTCGGGCACCTCGATCGTCCGATCGAGATATGCCGCGTAGGCGGGCACGTTGCGGAAGGTGACGCTCTCGCACTTGCCGTCGCGCACCGCCGCCTGCACCCCGATGATGCCGGCCGGCGTCTCCAGCGCCAACTCGGTGACCGGCTCGGTGACCGGCACCAGGCCGGTCTCGACAAGCGCGGTGACAACGCAGATCGTGTTCGATCCCGACATCGCCGGGTACTCGACCTGCTCCATGATCACAAAACCGGCGTCGACCTCGGGCGCGGTCGGCGGCAGCAGCACGTTGCAGCACAGGGCCGGATAGCCGCGCGGCTCGCGCAGCATCACCTTGCGCAGCCAGTCCTGGTGGTCGCGCAGGTGCTCCATCTTGGCGAACATCGTCTCGCCCGGGATCGGCGGCAGGCCGGCCGTGATGACACGCCCGGGCTCGCCACAGGCGTGCACGTCAACGGCGGTGATCATCCGGCTGAAGCGCATGGTTGGGGTCGAGCTTATCCCGAGGCCGCGGTAGCCTTGACGCCGATGAGGGACGCGCAGTGTCGCTGGGAGGGGCAGCGTTGACGTCACGGCTCGTGCTGACACGGGAGCAGATCCTTGGCTTCCGGCGGCGTGTGGGTGCGCTCGACGAACGGCTCCCACTCACCCCCGATTCACTGCGCCAGGCCGCCTGGGCGGGCCTGCAGGACAGCATGCCGCGGGCTGCGCTGCTCTCGATCCACGCGCGCGTTGAGGGCGCCGAACCGTCGTCCTGGGAGCACCCGTCGCTCGTCCAGCTGTGGGGGCCGCGCTTCCAGGTGTATGTGGTCGCCGAACGTGACCTGGCGGTGTTCTCGCTGGGCCGGATGCCGGATGACGCCAAGGGCCGGCAACGGGCGGAGGACACGTTCGCCCGCCTGCACGCCCACCTGGACGGCGCCACCATGCGCTACGGCGACGCCGGCAGCGGGCTGGATGTGAACGCCAACTCGCTGCGGTATGCGGCGACCACCGGCAGGCTGGTGATCCGCTGGGAGGGGGCCCGCCAGCCGACCGTGTGGA
Source organism: uncultured Actinomycetes bacterium (assembly GCA_963744065.1). Classification (GTDB taxonomy): domain Bacteria; phylum Actinomycetota; class Thermoleophilia; order Gaiellales; family JAICJC01; genus DASUHT01. The sequence goes on from CAVUSN010000021.1 coordinate 101,592, forward strand.
CGCTGCCGCCGCCGACGATCAGCGCTGCCGACGCGCGGCTCGAACTCGCGCGGCGGTACCTGCACGCGCTGGGGCCCTCCACACCCGGCTCGTTCTCCCGCTGGGCGGGGGTGTCCGGCCGTGCGGCCAGCGCCACCTTCGAATCGCTGGCAGGCTCGCTGACCGCTGTCCGCACGCCGATCGGCGATGCCTGGATCCTGGGCTCCGACGAGCCGGCGCTGCGCGCCGAACCGGGGCCAGCCGCGCCCGCTCGGCTGCTGCCCAGCGGCGATGCCTACTACCTGCTGCAGGGCGACGACCGGGCGCTGCTCGTTCCGGACGCCGAACGCCGCGGCCAGCTGTGGACTCCGCGGGTTTGGCCCGGCGCGCTGCTCGTGGACGGCGAGGTGCGCGGCGTGTGGAGGCGGGCCAACGAGAAGCTGACGATCCGGAGCTGGGGCCGGCTCTCGGGTGAGGAGCGGGAGGCCGTCGAGGCCGAGGCGGCGGGGCTGCCGGTGCCCGGCCTTCAGGGCCGGATCAGGGTCAGCTGGAACGACTGACGCGGCCGTCCAGCTGGCCGAGCAGGGCTTGTATGCCAGCCACCGACAGCATCGACCGAAGGAGCATCAAGTGCGCGCTGCAATCTGCGGAGCACACCACTCGTCGCGGAAGCCGGGCAGCTCGTTCGCGTTCCCGGCTCGGGGCATCGGACAGACGCTGCGGTCGCTGGCATCGCTCTCGGACGTCTGTGCACCGGCCATCACGCGGCCGTCAGCGCGGGAGTCAAGCCCGGCGACGTGGTGGCCATGATCGGCGACGGAGCGTGGGCGGTGTGCCGTGCTTGCCGTGCCTCCGTTGGGTGCCGAGCGGTCAGGTCGCCCTCAGCCGAAACCCCACCCGGCAGGCTTGCTGGCCCGCGAGGTTCGGCGCCACCGACATCTGGCCGAGCACGGCGGCGGCGAACCACGCCGTGCTCGAGATGACCGGGGGGATCGGTGTGGACGCTGCGCTCGGAATCGCGTCGGCACCGGCCAGTCGATGGCGACCGCGTTGCGCCGTGGCCGGCCCGGCGTCGGCCGTGGGCAGCCGATCGGCGCACCGCACGGCGTCGAGGTGCCGTTCGACACCGTGATCTCCGCAACATCGGCCTGCGCGGCCGGCGATGGCACCCGGGGCCAAGGTACATCCCCGAACTGCTCGAGATGCTCCTGGACGTTCACCATCAACCCGGGCCGCGTGTTCGCTACGAGACCGATCTCGACCAGCACCCCAGCGGCCGATACGACGCCATGAACGAGCGCTGCGCGACCAAGGCGCTGATTCGGCGTGGGCGACGGTCTGCGACATCGGCCATCCCTCGACCGAGCACGTTCAATCTCGGACCACCCAGTCGACTGATCGATACCCAGGACGAGGAGCTCATGCAGACGACGCGTAAGCAGCATCGAGACGGTCCGCGGGCCCAGCGACTGGTTCACCGGGGCGGTCTACCTCGACACCGTCGCCGCCGCGGGTGGCGGCTCGCGGATCAGTGCGGTCAGCGTCCACTTCACCCCCGGCGCCCGAACGGCCTGGCACACCCACCCCAACGGCCAGACCATCTACGTCACCGAGGGCGTCGGCCTGGCCCAGCGGCGGGGCGGGCCGGCCGAGCTGATCCGGCCCGGCGACCGGGTGTTCTTCGAGCCCGGCGAGGAGCACTGGCACGGAGCCGCTCCCGACCGCTTCATGACCCACCTGGCCATGCTGGAAGTGGACGATCAGGGCCATCCGGCCAGCTGGGGTGAGCACGTGACCGACGAGGAGTACGCCGCCGCCGGGCAGTCGTAGCGACCGCCCGAAGCGCGCGTCGGGCTAGCGGTGCCCTCCCAGCTTCTCCATCTCGCGATGGATCTCGGACTCGGTGATCGGGCGACGAACGTACACGTCCCAGGCGTTGAAGATGACACCCAGGCCCCAGGCCAGGGTGACCCACAACGGCCACGGATACCAGCTGCCGGACGTCCTCCCGATGATCGCCCAGATGCCCCACATCACGATGTTCACCGACAGATAGACGAACACGTGGCTGTGAAACTCGCGCCGCTTCTTCAGCCGGCGAACCGCCTGCTCTCGCAGCAACTCCGGGCTCTCCGCAAGCACTTCGTCACGGATGTCTGTATCAGCCATACCGTCAGCACACCACCAATGCTCGCGGGCCGCATCGGCAGAACCGCCCAGGCCGGGTTCGGGCAACTACGGGTCATCCTCCCCGGCCCGCTCGTGCGGCTGCGCTACGGTGCGCGGATGCGCCGAACCATGCGGGCAGCCCTGGCGGGAATGACGGCCGCGGCCGCCTGGGTGGCGGTCGAGCCGGCCCTGCGCCGGGCCTTCGACGGCCCGCATCAGGAGCTGCGGCTGGTCGGCCGCATGCTGGCGCCCGAACGGGCCTGGAAGCCGGTCGGATTGGCAGTCCACCTGATGAACGGGGCCATGTTCGGGGTGGCCTTCAACCGCCTGGGCGGGCGCGGCGTGCGCCAGGCCATGATCGCCGCCCAACTCGAGAACACCGTGCTGTGGCCGACCATGCTGATCGTCGACCGACTGCACCCCGACGTGCGCGACGGCACCTGGCCGCCGCTGGCCGGCGACCGGCGGGTGATCGCCCAGGAGGTGGCCGGGCACGCCGTGTTCGGCGCGGTGCTGGGTGGGCTGCTGCCCTAAGAAGCTCTAACGGAATGAATCGTGGATGGCTGGCGAGCGGCGCGCTAGCAGGGTGTCGCGGCGCGGCGCAGCGCATATCCGGAGGTAATCTGGGCAAGCCGCGCCGCGGCTCCATGCGCCAGCGCGACGCCGTCAGACGCCGCGAGGCATTTCGTTAGAGCTTCTAAGCGCTAGTAGCGTGCTGGAGCAGCCGCTCCAGATCCAGATCGCCGCCGACAAACCCGATGTGGCCGTGCGGGTCGCGCGGCCACTGCTCCGGCGGGCGATCCCACATCAGCTCCAGGTCGTTGCCGTCGGGGTCGCTGAGGTAGATCGCCTCGTGGGTGCCGTGGTCGGTGGCCTGGCGGATCGGCCAGTCGGCCTCGCGCAGCCGGCGCAGCGCGTCGGCCAGGCCGGCCCGGGTCGGATAGCGGATGGCCACGTGGTGCAGGCCCGCCACGCCGTCGGGCTGCGGCCCGCCGCCGGCCGATTTCCAGGTGTTGAAGCCCAGGTGGTGGTGGTAGCCGCCGGCCGACACGAACAGCATGTCGCCGGTCGTCCCCCAGCCCGGCACGTCGCGTGCCTCCATGACCACGTCGAAACCGAGCACGTCCACATAGAACGCGCGCACGCGGTCGATGTCGCCGGTGCGCAGGTGGACATGCCCGATGGTGACGCCCGGGTCGATCGGGCGGGAGCTGCGGGCCGTGGGGACGATCGTGCCCTGCGGGCCCGCCTGCTGTGAGGAGACGTCTGTCATGCGTCGGATCTTAGGCCGACAGGCCTAGACCGGGCGAAGCGCCTCAGCGATGCGAAGGGCCTGCGCGCGCGTGATTGAACCGGTAACGTCGATCGAGATTATCGAGTGCGCCGCCGCCACGGTGATCTCGGGCGGGCTGCGGAACACCTGCGCGCCTGGCTTCGTGGAGGAGTGGCGGGTGTGAACGAAGCCCCCGGGCTCGAACCCGAAGAAGTTGACGACACTGAAGCTCGCAGTCGCCCCGGCGCCGGCCTTCACGGACTTCGGCAGTGTTATGTCCGGCGGGGGAGCGTTGACATTGCGGTACAGGAAGCCGGCCCGGCTGCCGTCGGCAAGCGTGATCGGCACGGTGCCGGGCGTATTCATCGTTGGGCGCGGGAAGAAGACATCGCCGGTCGTAATGTCGACCGACCTCGTGGCGGCCGCACTCCCAGACGCACCGCGGGGCGCGTAGGTGACCGAGTAGCCGGTGTGCGGACGACTGCTCGATATCCCGCTGCCGATGACCTGGGCGGTGCGGGCGGTGTAGCCCACAGCCGACGGACCAAGCCAGTAGGCGGCGAACCCGGCGGACGGGCGCGTGCCGAGCGGCAGCTCGCGGGTGACCGAACCGGCATCCGCTGCATCCAACCGGAAGAGGCCACGCGTGTCCGCACGCGCCACGGAGATCGCACCCAGCACAGTGACCACGAGAGTGCCGCGCGAGTACTGACCCTGCGGGGCGCTCACGAGAGCGGGCGACAGCCCGAACTCAGCGGAAGGCTGAAGTCGAAGCAGTCGCCTGAGCGACACCAGGGACACACGAAGCAACGTCCGTCCGCCATCGCGGGATACCCGCACGTGCCTGCCGAGCGGCGAGGGCAGACCGAGCCACGTGCGAAGGATCCACACCGCCTGTTGCTGCGCTGGTTGGGGCTTCTGTCCGTAGAGGACGCGACTCGAGAGTCCTCCGAAAGACTGCCGGAATCGAGAGTCAACTTGTCCCCCGTCGGGCAGCACGATGGAGAACAGGCTGGGCTCGAAGCTCGCTGTGCCGATCACGCGCTGGAGGGTTCGCTGGCGGCGGCCCGCCGGGTCCACCCAATCTGTGTACGTGTATGCCTTTCCAATCTGGCGAACGCCGGAATAGCTGATCGAAACGTGATAGACGAGGCCCCGTTTGGGTTGTCCCTGCGTCGACGTCATGCCGCCGCAGCCCGCAGCCACCGCGAGCACCATCACCGCACAGGCGACCCCCCCAACGCGCCTCACTGGTGAAGCTTCCGCCCCGGCAGGACGGCTGTCAATGTTTACGCCGTCACCTCAGGCGTGTCCTCACCCACACTGCCCTTGCCCTGCGTGTACCGCTGCAGCAGCAGAGCCGCCAGCAGGAGCACCGAGCCGGTAACGATGAAGGACACCGCCCGCGCCATCGCGGTCAGGAACGCCAGGTCGTACAGGAAGAGCTTGGCCAGCGCGAGGAAGAGCAGGCTGATGCCGCCGATCCGAAGCTCGCGGCGGCGGCTGCGCAGCGACCCCACCACCAGCCCCAATCCGACCAGCACCCAGCTGATCGAGACCAGCACGTGGCCCTGCTGGAAGTGGTCGTGCACGGAGGCGGCATTGGAGGCATCTGCCAGCATCTGCTCGGCGCCCAGGATGCCCGCCGCCAGCGTCCACAGGCCGAACGCTCCGCCCGCCGCCACCATCAGGGCGCCGGCCGGCACACGGCCGAACACCCAGCGCAGCTCGCGCGCGGCGGCGGCCGCCGCCAGCAGCGCGAGCGTCGCAGCCAGCGCCGCGGCCAGCCCGGCGGCCGGCGTGTGCGAGGTCTCGAACAACATCCGCGGCGTCTCGTAGACCATCAGCACGAGCACCGCCAGCACACCGGCGCTGACCGTGCCGATCGCCCCCACCGCAGGCCGGTCGAGCCGCCCGCCCAGAGCCCCCGGCCACAGCAGCACGATGGCGCTCACGATCACCGACAGCGCCCCGGCTGCGACCAGCGGATACTGGCCGGGCAGTAGCATGGCGAAGAGCTGGCATGCCAGCAGGAACGGCAGCCACAGCGCGTTTGCCCGCCCGTACCGGGTACGGAAGGCCAGGGCAAAGAGCAGCGCGGCGGCCGTGCCGATGGCGATGCTCTCCCAGCCGGCCGTGCGGCCGTGATCGCCGATCGCCTGCAGCGAGTTGTCGCGCGCCCAGGCGGCGACCAGGCCCAGGGCGAGCATTGAGCCGGCGCCGGTCATCAGCGGATCCAGCGTCACCCGCTCGCGTACCGAAGCGAGCTGGGCCGAGGCTGCCAAGAGCCCGGCCACGCCCAGCCATGCCCACATCGCATACGGCGCGGGCACCACCTCGGCGATCACGTAGGCCAGCGTCGCCAGCGGCACGACGAGGCCGTACTCGCACAGCTGGCGGGCCGGCCGGCGCACCGACCAGGCGAACACCAGCCCGGAAGCCAGCAGTGCGCCCAGCCCGGGCAGTCCGTGCCGCTCGCCGAGCTCGCTCCATGCGGAGAAGAGCTCGTGCGCGGGCGCGGTCAGCACCAGCGTCAGCGCGGCACCGGCCAGCCACCAGGCGGATGCGGCCAGGAGCGCCACCCACTCCGGCATCCAGCTCACCAGAAGCCGAGTGCGGCGGTAGACCAGAAGCGCCGCGGCCATGCCGGCGTAGGCGACGACGGCCCACTCGGCGGGCAGTGCCCAAAGCGGCAGCACGGCCAGCGAAACGGCCGGCACGATCCAGGCCGCCGCGGTCTCCGACCGCTTCAGCCAGCGCACTCCGAAGCAGAAGGCGATCCCCGCCAGCGTCACCGCGGCCAGGGCAACAGAGCCGCCGGTCGAGCCGGCGCCGACGTGCGGCAAGCCCGCCTGCAGCAGTGCGCGCATCGCCTCGCCGATCCCCAGCGCCAGGTAGATCCCGGCCGCGATGGTCGCCCGCACGCGGCGGGTGCCGCTGCGGCGGCTGATCCGCTCGCCCAGCAGCACCAGCATGGCCGACTCGGCCGTCCACGCGCACACCAGTCCTGGGCCGCCGATCAGAAGGCCGGTTGCGATGGCGGCGGAGGTGAGGCCAAAGCCGGCCAGGCCGTCGGTCAGGTCGGCGTGCGGCCGGCGCACGGCGTACGGCACAGCTGCCAAGAGGACCCACACCAGCGCCATACCGGCCAGCGTGATCCCGGCCAGCGAGTGGCCGTCGGTCAGCCGGCTGCCGCCAAATAGGAAGGCATCGCCCAGCGAGACGGTGAAGGCGCCGGCCACCACCAGCGATCCCAGGGTGGTCAGGCGGCCCCGGCCGGTGGGGGACAACTCGAGCAGGAACGCGTGTCCGACAAACAGAGCGGCCATCACGGCGGCGGCCACCACCGGTGTTCCAAAGCCGATGTGGGTGGCCGACCGAAGCAGCAGCCCGAGCGCCTCGACGAACCCGATCATCCAGACTGCTGCGACCAGGTTGCGCCAGGCCAGGCGCACGAAGAGCGGCCCCGCGGCGGCGACCATGACGGCCGCGAACAGCACCCCGGCCGCCGTCACCTGCTCGCTGACCAGCACCGGGGCGAGCATCGCGCCGGACATGCCGAAGATGGCCAGCGGTTCCTCGTGGATGCGGATGCCGACGGCAACCGCGATCCCAGCGATGGCCGCGGCCAGCGGCGCCGACGCGGCGGAGCTGATCAGGTGGTACATCGAGGTGGCCGCCCACAGGCTGGCGTAGAGGCCGGCGATGCCAACCCCAGCGGCGGCCAGGATCGCGTCGGAGCGCCACTTGCGGCGGTGCAGGTCGAGCGCGGCGGCCAGCATGCCCAGCGACACGATGACGCCTGTGCCGACTCGCATGGACGGCGTGATCCAGCCGCGGCTGGCCGCCATCACGAACAGCAGCACAATGCCAAGGGCGGTCGCCACGCCGCCGGCCCAGGCCAGCGTGCGGGCGGCGAACAGCTGCTCGGCCAGCTTTCCCCAGTCGCGCGGCGGACGCGGCGGTCGGGTCGGAGCAACAGGACGCGTGTGGGCAGACCGCGGCGCCGGCGGCGCGGGCCGCGCTGGCGGCTGGGCTGCCACGGGCGGAGCTGCGGGCGGGGTCTGCGGGACAGACTGCGGCGGTGATGGCGGCACGACGGCGGTCTCGCGCCCTCCAGCCAACCGATCGACGGCCCACTCCAGGTCGTTGACGCGTTCGGTCAGCAGCCTGACGGTGGTACGGAGCTGTTCGAGTTCCTGTGCGTGCTGATCGCTCATGAAGACCTCCTTATAGCTCAAAGGCTATATCGCACAGAAGCGATTGTCAAGGCTTCCTTGCTCGCATCGGCTGCCAGCCGGCAACACCTGAGCAGCGACGCCCTCAGGCTAGGGTTTGCGCGTGACCACCCGGACCAGCGACACCACCCACACCGACACGGTGCGGCGGTTGGTGGCTGCGATCGAACGCCGCGGCATCACCGTCTTTGCCCAGATCGACCACGCCGGCGCGGCCCGTGCGGTTGGTCTGGAGCTATCGGACGAGCTGGTGGTGGTGTTCGGAAACCCGCGCGCCGGCACGCCGCTCATGCAGGCGGACCCCCAGGTGGGTATCGAGCTGCCGCTGCGGATGCTGGTGTGGGAGCACGACGGGGTTGTGCAGATCGGCTACCGAGATCCTCGGGAGCTGGCCGCGAGCTACCAGCTGGCCGGGCAGGCCGGCGCGCTCGAGCAGATGGCGGGGCTATGTGAGCAACTGGCAGCCGAGGCCGCCGGAGAGACGCCGTAGGGTGAACCGCGCGCGGCCGCCACGACGTATACCCCGTGAAACCATGAACCGAGGGGTGTGCTGATGTTCGATCCGTCCTGGGAAAAGCTCTTGATCGTGCTCGTGATCGCACTGGTGGTGCTCGGGCCGCGCAAGCTCCCCGAGGTGGGACGTTCGCTGGGCCGCGGGGTCCGCGAGTTCAAGGACGGCGTCACCGGACAGCCGGAGCCTCCGGCGGCTCCCAGCGCTGAGGCGCAGGCCGTGACCGAGCGGTCGTAGCAGCCGCGCGAGCGGCCATCGGTGCTTTGGGCGATGAATTTCTCACTGCCGTGTGGTCATATCCACAACCACCCGGAAAGGAGCCGCCCGTGCCAACCACAGCCAGCCATATCAGCACGATCAATCTGGTCGTGATCCCGTCCACCGACCAGGACCGGTCGATCGAGTTCTACGAGTCGCTGGGGTTCGAGAAGCGCACCGACATCCCGTTCGGGGGCGATTACCGGTGGGTCGAGGTGTACCCACCGTCAGGAACCACGGGGATCGCCCTGGCGCCGCCGCGGCCACAGGACCCGACCGCCGTGCAGACCGGCATCAGCCTGGCCACCGACGACATCGACGCCACCCACACCCACCTGCGCTCGAACGGCGTGGACGTGGACGATGAGGTGTCGCGGATGGGCGCGCCGGTGCCCCCGCTGTTCTGGTTCCGCGATCCGGATGGCAACAGCCTGATGGTCGTGCAGCCCGAGTCCTGAGCGCGGGCTCAGTCCGAGGCGGGTGGGAAGTCGCCCACCCGCCTCGGCGGCCTGCTCAGGCGTGCAGCTCTCGCTTCAATCCCGCCCCTGCGGCCATCGACTCGGCCAGTTCCTCACGTGAGCGGATGCCCAGCTTGCGATAGGTGTTGCGCAGGTGGTACTCGACAGTCTTGGGGCTGAGGAAGGCCGCCGCGGCCGCCTCCCGAGTGGTCATCCCGGCCGCCAGCAGGCGGGCGATCTGGAACTCCTGCGGCGTCAGGTCATCCAGCGTGCTGGGATCGCGACGGCGGGCCGTCTCCCCGGTCGCCGCCAGCTCGGCACTGGCCTGCTCCGCCCAGGCCCGTGCGCCCAGCCGCTCGAAGCGCCCAAATGCCGCCCGCAACTGCTCGCGGCTGCGCGTGCGCTGGCGGTCTCGGCGCAGGCGGGCGCCGTAGGCCAGCTGCGTGCGGGCCAGCTCGAACACGTCCGGGGTGCGCTCGTGCATCGCGATGGCCTGCTCGAAGGCCGGCTCGAAGTCGGCGTCTGCCAGCAGTCCGCGGCAGCGGGCGGCCCGCGCCAGCGCCCACGGCTGACCCTTGGCCTCGGCGGCGGCGATGTAGGCCGGCGCGGCCGCCGCCGCCTCCTGCACGCGCCCCAGCCGCACATACGCGTCCACCAGCTCCGGGGCCGGTGACAGGTCGACGTCGGCGATCCCCAGCTCGTGCATCGCCGCCTCCTGTGCGAGGTGGTGGGCGATCGACTCGTCCGGCCGGCCCAGCCCCAGCTCCAGGTCGCCCAGAGCCTGGAACGTCCACACCCGGTAGAAGCCGACGCCCAGCTCACTGCACAGCGCCGCCGCCCGGGCCGCCGTCTGCCGGCACTGGGCGTCCTTGCCCTGGCGGGCCTCGAGCCACGCCAGCCCGGCCAGCGCCGCCGCCAACTCGACGCGCTGACCCAGCTCCTCGGCCAGGCTGATGGCCTCGTCCAGGTTGGCCTCGGCGGCTGCCCAGCTGTCGGTGGCAGCTTGGTCGCGGGCCAGCACGTGCAGGATCAGCGGCAGGTTGCCTGCCGCTCCACGCCGGCGGGCCTGATCGGAGGCGCGCTGGATCAGATCGCGGCCCGCCTCCGCCTCGCGCAGCCACATCGGCGCCAGGGTCGCCCATCCGGCCAGCCAGGGGTCGTCGCGCAACCCATCCGACGTTTCCATGATGACGACGGCCCGCCGCGCGTGTCCCATCCCCCGCTCGCCCTCGCCTCTCAGCACCGTGGCCAACGCGGCGGCCATCTCGGAGAGAAACCCTGCCCGTGGGCTGGCATCGGCCGGCAGCAGGGCTGACGCCCGGCCCGCATATACGGCGATGGCGGCCGTGTCGCCAGCGTAGAAACAGCCCAGCACCGACTCCGCCAGCATGGTCACCGCCAGCTCGGGATCGACAGCGGACACCCGCTCGGCCGCCTCGGCCATCAGGCTGTAGCCCTCCGCGATCGGCCCGCGGCGCAGCAACAGGTGCCCGTGCAGGCGGTCGATGCGGGCCAGCAAAATGGGGTCTTGGGTCAGCCTGCGGGCGGCGTCCAGACAGGCAGCCGTGCGCTCGCCGTCGCCCGCCAGCCAGGCCGCTTCGGCCGCCTCGTGCCACAGCTGCCCGCGGGCGCCGTCGGCCGGCGCCAGCCCGGCGGCGCGCTCGTAGGTGCGCGCGGCGACGGTGTAGGCGCTGCGTTCGCGGGCCCGTGTTGCGGCCTGCGCCAGAGCCGCCGACACCGCCTCGTCGGGCCCCATGGCCGCTGCAGCCAGGTGCCATGCCCGCCGATCCAGGTCGGCCTGCGGCAGCGCCGCGGCCAGCGCCGCGTGGGCGGCGCGGCGGGCCTGCGCTGGCGCCTCGGCGTACACGGCCGCCCGCACCAGCGGATGCGTGAACTGGGCGCCGGCATCGGCCAGCGTGACCAGGCCGGCCTCCTCGGCCGGCCCCAGATCGGCCACATCCAGGCCCAGCTGCGCGGCTGCCCGGGCCAGCACCGGCAGGTCGCGGGAGTCGCCGGCGGCGGCCACCAGCAACATCTCCCGGGCTGGCTGGGGGAGTTGCTCCAGGCGGCGAGCAAAGGCGGCTGAGATGCTGGCCGAGAGCGGCACCGGCGCGTCCACCGGCCCCTCGTCCAGGCCGGCGGCGCTGTCTGCCAGCTCGAGCAGGGCCAGCGGGTTGCCGCCAGTGGCCCGGTATGCCCGGTCGACGGCCTCGGCCGGGACGCCGGCCAGCAGCTCGGCGGCCTCCGCGCGGCTCAACCCCCCCACCCGCAGCACCCGCAGGTCGGAGCCGTCCAGGATCGACGGCTCGCCTTCGCGGGCCGCCATCACGACCGCGATCGGGTCGTCGATCAGGCGCCGTGCCGCGAACAGCAGGGCCTCTCCACTGGAGCGGTCGAGCAGATGCACGTCGTCGGCCACCAGCGCCACCGGCCCGTCGTCTGCGTAGGCGGAGAGCAGACTGAGGGTGGCGGCGCCGATCGCGAACCTGTCCACCGCGCCTGCCGGGCCAAGTGCCAGCGCGCCGGCCAGCGCCTCGGCCTGAGGTGCGGGGATGCGGTCGATACCGGCCAGCGCCGGCCGCAGCAGTTCGGCCAGCCCGGCGAACGGCACCTCGGCCTCGGATTCGACCCCGCGCACGGTCAAGAGGCGCATGCCGGAGGCGCCCGCGACCGTGTGCTCGAGCAGCGCCGTCTTGCCGATGCCGGCCTCCCCGACCAGCCCCAGCACACCGCTGCGACCGGCCCGCGCCTCAGCCAGAACGCGGTCGATCGCCAGTCGCTCGGCTTCCCGACCCAGCAGCACGGCCCCATTGTGACGCCTGCGCGGCCGGCTCACACGAGCGCAGGACCAGGGGGTCCCCTGAGGCGATGGCGCTGGAGCCCCCATACCGTCGGGCCGTCCAACTACCCAAGGAGATGTGTGATGGCAACAACAGAAGCACCGGCCGCGGTTGACGGCGACAAGCTGATGGAGTTCGTGTTCCAGGCGGTGAACGAGGTGGGCGCGACGCTGAATACCGCGCTGGTGGTGATGGGCGACAAGCTCGGCCTGTACACCGCAATGGCGGGCGCCGGCCCGCTGACCCCGGTCGAACTGGCCCGCCGAGCAGGCGTCAGCGAGCGCTACGTGCGCGAGTGGCTGAATGCGCAGGCGGCCGGCGGCTATGTCGAGTATGACCCGGCCGCCGGCACCTACACGCTGCCGCCCGAGCAGGCGGTGGCGCTGACCGACGAGTCGAGCCCGGCCTACCTGCCCGGGTTCTTCCAGATCGCCCTGGGCTCGGTGACCGACTCGCCGCACATCGTGGAGTCGGCCCGAAGCGGCGAGGGTGTGGGCTGGCACGAGCACAGCCACGACGTGTTCGACGGTTGCGAGCGGTTCTTCCGGCCGGGCTACGCCGCCAACCTGCTGCCCGGCTGGCTGCCCGCTCTGGAGGGCGTCGTCGACAAGCTGGAGGCCGGCGGCAAGGTGGCCGACGTCGGCTGCGGGCACGGCTCGTCCACCATCCTGATGGCCCAGGCCTACCCCAACTCGACCTTCGTCGGCTCGGACTACCATGCCGGCTCGATCGCCACCGCGACCGAGCGGGCCGAGGCCGCCGGCGTCGCCGACCGGATCCGCTTCGAGCCGGTGGCTGCGGCCGACCTGCCCGGCACGGGCTACGACCTGGTGACCATGTTCGACTGCCTGCACGACATGGGCGACCCCGTGGGCGCGGCCAAGCGGGTGCGCCAGGCGATCGCCGACGACGGCACCTGGATGATCGTCGAGCCCAGGGCCGGCGACCGGGTGGAGGACAACCTGAACCCGGTCGGGCGGGCCTACTACGGCTTCTCCACCCTGCTCTGCACCCCCGCCTCGCTGTCGCAGGAAGTCGGGCTGGCGCTGGGCGCGCAGGCCGGGCCTGCACGGATCCGCGACGTTGTCTCGGCCGGCGGTTTCAGCCGCTTCAGGATCGCCGCCGAGACGCCCTTCAACCTGGTGTTCGAAGTGCGACCATGACATCGGTGATCGACCACGTCGGGAGCGACCGGGAGCAGACCCGGGCCTGCTACCCGGACGAGGCCGGATACGTCGAACGAGACGGCGTCCGGATCTTCTGGGAGCGCTACGGCCACGGCGAACCAACCGTGCTTCTGCTCCCGACGTGGGAGATCGTCCACTCGCGGATCTGGAAGGCCCAGATCCCGTACCTGGCCCGACACTGCCAGGTGGTCTGCTTCGACCCCCGGGGCAACGGCCGCTCCGACCGCCCGACCGAGGCGTCCGCCTACGACCAGGCACAGTTCGCGGAGGACGCGGTGGCCGTGCTGGACGCCGTCGGCGTGCAGCGGGCCACCGCCGTCGGGCTGTCGCTGGGCGCTCAGCGCGGCCTGATCCTGGCCGACCGCCACCCCGAGCGGATGGACGGCGTGGTCTTCCTCTGCCCGGCCGTGCCGATCGGCGCCGGCCCGGCGGCGCGCGAGCCGGCCCGCCCGTTCGACGAGGAGCTGGACAGCTATGAGGGCTGGGCCAAGGAGAACCGCCACTACTGGCTGGCCGACTGGCCGGGGTATCTGGAGTTCTTCTTCTCCCAGCTCTTCAACGAGCCGCACTCGACCAAGCAGATCGAAGACTGCGTCGGCTGGGGCCTGGAGACGACGCCGGAGACGATCCTGCTGGGTGAGGAGTCGCGCTTCCTGACCCAGCAGGAGACGCTCGAGATGTGCGCCCGCTTCACGCCCCGGGCGCTGGTCATCCAGGGCGACGCGGACGAGATCACCGGGCCGGATCGCGGCGTCGCGCTGGCCCGTGCGCTGGGCTGCCCGCTGGTGATGTGCGAGGGCTCGGGCCACGCCCCGACCGCCCGCGACCCGGTGCGGCTGAACCTGATCCTGCGCGACTTCATCTGCCCGCCCCCGCCGCCGGCCCGCTGGCGGCGATCGCTGGCCCGGCCACGGCGGGCGCTCTACATCTCCTCGCCGATCGGCCTGGGCCACGCCCGCCGTGACGTCGCCATCGCCGACGAGCTGCGCAAGCTGCACCCCGACCTCCAGATCGACTGGCTGGCCCAGCATCCGGTGACAGCGGTGCTGGAGACGCGCGGCGAGCGCATCCACCCGGCCAGCACGCTTCTGGCCAACGAGTCGCACCACATCAAGGCCGAGTCGGCCGGGCACGACCTGCACGTGTTCCAGGCCATCCGCCGCATGGACGAGATCCTGCTGGCCAACTTCATGCTCTTCCACGACATCGTGCGCGAGCAGCCCTACGACCTGTGGATCGGCGACGAGGCGTGGGAGCTCGACCACCACCTGCACGAGAACCCGGAGCTGAAGACAGCCCCCTATGTGTGGCTGACCGACTTCGTGGGCTGGCTGCCGATGCCCGACGGCGGCGAGCCCGAGGCCCGGCTGACGGCCGACTACAACGCCGAGATGATCGAGCACATCGCCCGCCATCCGACCGTCCGGGATCGGGCCATCTTCGTCGGCTCAGCCGACGACATCGTGCCCTCCAGCTTCGGTGCCGGGCTGCCGCTGATCCGCGACTGGACGACCCGGCACTTCGACTTCGCCGGCCACGTGACAGGCTTCGACCCGGCCCAGATGGGCGATCGCGCAAAGCTGCGGGCGGAACTCGGCTACCGGCCCCGCGAGCAGGTGTGCATCGTCTCGGTGGGCGGCTCCGGTGTCGGCGCCGACCTGTTGCGCAGGGTTATCGCCGCCTATCCGCGGGCACGTGACAGGGTGCCGGGGCTGCGCATGATCGCAGTCGCCGGCCCGCGCATCGACCCCCAAAGCGTGGTGGGGGCGGAGGGGGTCGATGTGCGAGCCTTCGTGCCCGATCTGCACCGGCACCTGGCGGCCTGCGACCTGGCGGTGGTGCAGGGAGGGCTGACCACCTCGATGGAGCTGGTGGCCAACCGGCGGCCGTTCCTGTACTTCCCGCTGGGCCAGCACTTCGAGCAGAACTTCCACGTCCGCCACCGGCTGGAGCGGCACGGCGCCGACCCGCTGCATGGACTTCCAGACGGCCACACCGGAGAGCATCGCCGACGCGATCGCCGAGGAGATCGGGCGCGAGCCCGACTACCTGCCCGTGCCCGCCGACGGAGCGGCTCGGGCCGCCGCCCTGATCGCCGAACTGCTTTGAGACCAGGAGGACCCGTGAACATCGACGCAACCGACGTGACCAGCACCCGTCAGGAGATCATCGCCACCGTCCGCGACTACGTGGACGGCTGGTTCGACGGCGACGCCGAGCGCATGCGGCGGGCCCTTCACCCCGAGCTGGTCAAGCGCTGCCGCGGCATCGAAGGAGACGACCCGGATGCGCTGGAGACGCTGAGCGCCCAGCGCATGATCGACGACACGGCCAGGGGGGAGGGGGTCAGCATGGATCTCCCAGACCGCAGGATCGAGATCACGATCGACCGCCAACTGGGCGATGTCGCCGCCGTCACCTGCGCCTGCGCCGTGTACGTCGACCTGCTGCACCTGATCCGGATGCCGGACGGCTGGAAGATCGTGAACGCGGCCTGGGTGCTCACCTGAGCGGCCGAGTCAAGCTCCCCACAAACCCCGTGACGGATGCCAGACACTTCACGTTCGGGGTCTGACCCCGGTTCCGGGTCGTATCCCGCAGAGCCGGTGTCAGGCACCGTCACAAACCCCGTGACGGATGCCAGACACCTCCGACCTCGGGCCCGACAAGGGCCGGTGCCTGGCACCTGCCTGGCACTTGCCTGGCACCGGCCCCGAGACGCCGTCAGTCGTGCGCGGCGAGCCAGTCGCCGACGACCTGCATGTAGCGCTCCCGCTCCTCGACATGCGGCATGTGCGAGGAGTCCTCGAACACCACCCACTCGCAATCGTGGATGCCACGCTGCATGACCTCCTGCAGCGCGGGAGTGGCCTCATCGTGGCGGCCTGAGACGAGCAGCGTGGGCACGCCGATCTCGCCCAGCCGGTCCTTGACCTGCCAGTCGCGGATTGAGCCGATCACGTGGAACTCACTCGGCCCGTTCATGGTGTGGTAGACCGTCGGGTCGCGGTCGATCCAGGCGAACGCCTCGATCACCTCGGCTGGCCACTCCTCGAGCCGGCACACGTGCCGCTGGTAGAAGACCTGACAGGCCTCCATGTAGGCCGGGTCATCGGTCGTCCCCTCCTGCTCGTGCTTCTGCAGGGTGGCCTCGACCTCCGGCGGCAGCAGCGCGCGCAGCTTGTTCGCCTCCGACACAAAGTCGGGGAAGGAGGCGGCCGTGTCGGCCAGCACCAGCCCGCGCAGGCCGTGCGGCTGGGTGAGCGCGTACTCCTGGGCCAGGAACCCGCCCCACGACTGGCCGAGCACGTGGTGGCGGGGGCGCACACCCAGCGCGTCGACCAGGTTGTGCAACTCGCGCACAAACAGGTCGACCGTCCAGAAGTCGGCGCCGCGCTCGGGATAGTGGGTACTGCGGCCGTTGCCCAGCTGGTCGTAGTGGATGACCGCGCGGCCATCGCGGGCCAGGTCGGTCATCGACAGCAGGTAGTCGTGCACCGCCCCCGGGCCGCCGTGCAGTGCCACCAGAGGAGCCGGGCCGGCGGGGTCTGCCGAGAGCTCGCCGGTGATCCGGTACCAGGTTTCGGCGGTCTCACCGCCGATGTCGAAGGGAACCGTGCCCTCGCGCACGTCTGTTCGAGTCGCCATCGGCTCGATCCTACCGCGATGATGCGCGTCCCGGCAGCCAGGCACCCCAAACAGCCGGTGCCAGGCACGGGGTGGCACCGCCGTCCGCTCCGCTGCCGGGCACCTGGCTGGCAGCGCCGCATCCTGCGCCTCGCAACGACGCTAAGGAATCACCTCCAGGCACCGGGGTGGCACCGCCGTTCTTCCGGTGCCAGGCACCTGGGTGGCACCGCCGTTCTTCCCGTGCCAGGCACCCTCCAAGCAGCCGGTGCCAGGCACCTGGGTGGCACCGCCGTTCTTCCGGTACCAGGCACCCTCCAAGCAGCCGGTGCCAGGCACCTGGGTGGCACCGCCGTTCTTCCGGTGCCAGGCGCGCGCCGTCACAGCCCGTGCAGTCGGTCGAGCAGCCGCGCCATCGGCCACGCCCCCCGTGGGTCGTTGGCGATCACCGTCAGCGTGGTCGCGGTGGCCGGATCGTGGGCGCTCCGAAACGACACGCCCGCGTCCATGCCCATCATGATCGGCACGTCGCGGGACTCGTGCAGCCAGAGGCCGAGGCCGTAGCAGAGCCCCTCGCCGGGCACGTCGCTGCGCGGCCGCAGCATCTCCTCCAGCCACAGCTCGGGCACGATCCGGCCGGCGAAGAGCGCATGCCACAGGGCGCTGACGTCAGCCGCGGTCGAATACACGCCGCCGTCCCCGCTTCCCCGCACGGGCAGGTGAAACACGTTGGTGCGCAGACCGTCGGGCTGCAGATAGCCGACCGCGGCCCGCCTGGGCAGTTCATCCGAGCGCAGGAACTCGGTGTCGCGAAGCCCGGCCGGCTCGCATACCCGGGTTCCCACCAGTTCGTGATACCCAACTCCGCTGGCCCGCTCGGCCAGCAGCGCCAGCACCACATAGCCGCCGTTGCAGTAGCTGAACCGCTCGCCCGCCGGGAAGGCGGTCGGGTGACCGTCCAGCACGACCAGGTAGTCCTCGGTGGTGGCCAGCTCCTGCATCGGCACCGCCAACAGGTACTCGGTGGACGGCGCGTCGTCGTCCAGGTACTCGCCGATCCCCGAGCGGTGGGCGAGCAGGTGCTCAACCGTCACGTCGTCGCCGACCAGCGGCAGATCCGAGCCCAGCAGCGAGCGAGCGCTGGTATCCAGCGAAAGCACGCCGTCGGCGATCAGGCTGACCACCGCCAGTGCGGTCAGGGACTTGCCGCCGCTGGCCAGCCCGAACTGCGTGTCCAGCGTGTTGGGGATGGAGTGCCGGCGGTCGGCCAGGCCGTAGGCCTTGGCGAACTCAACGGCCCCGGCTCGGTCGACCCGGACGACGCCGGAGAACGCTGTGTCCGCCGCCAGCCGGTCGATCGCCGGCACGTCGGTTATGGGTTCGCCACCGACTCGGCGGCCAGCGCCCGCTCCAGCCAGGGCGCCGCCTGCAACTCCGAGAACACAGCCCGAGCATCTGCAAGCAGCGCGTCCGCCTCCGCACCGCCGGCCAGCGACTGCGCCAACTCGAGCTGGCACACCGCTCGCCAGAACGGGATCTCGAGCCGACGAAGGACGTCCACCGCTGTTCGGAGCTGCGACTGCGCCTGTTCTGGATCGGCCGCCATCCGCGCCCGGAAGCGGTGCGCGTTGGCGTCCGCGAAGCGCGACCGCAGGCCGCGCGGCTGGGCATCCACCGCGGTCAGAAACTCCTGCGCAGCAGCGTGATCACCCATCGCCAGCGCGGCCTCCATCCCCCACACGAATCCCTGCTTGACGGCCTGCGCAGCGACGCCCAACGTCTCCTGCGCCGCAAACGCCTCGCGGGCGGCCGCCAACGCGTCGGCGTACGCACCCTGGTGGAATTCGCAGGCACGCGGTGGCGCCGTCCAGGATCGACCGGTCCTGACGGTCGACGTCGTGCGAATGCTCGGCAAACCGCCGCTGCAGGTCCTGTGCCCGCTCAGCCTCGCCCCGATGCAGATGCAGCTCGAGGGCGCCGGTGAGGATGCTGGACGGGCTCCAGTCCTGGCCCAGCTCCTCCTCCTCCAGGGCGGACTTCTCGGCCAGCGCCTCATCCCAGCGGCCGAGCATGTACAGGGCGTACGACCGTTCGCCATGCGCGTAGTTGCTCCACCCCGCGTTGCCAGAACGCTCCGCCACCACATCCGACTGCTGGAGGAACTCCAGCGCCTCGCCGAAGCGGTCGCCGTGCAGGGCCAGGTCGGACAGGTTGCCGGCGATGTTCGATGCCCAGTCGAGCACGTTCTCCTTGAGGGCGAGCTCGAGCGCCGCTTTGCGCAGCACCAACGCCTCGTGGGGCCGGCCGCGGCTGTTGGCAATCACCGCGCGGCATTCCCATCCCGCCACCAGCGCCTCGGCGACGCCCTCGGCCTCGGCGATCTCCAGGCCCCGGTCGAGCAGGTCGGTCACGCCCTCCAGCCGGCCCGCAAACTGACGCTCTCGAGCCAGACGCACGAAGAGCATGGACATGTCGGCGTCAGGTGGGTCATCGGCGATCGCCGCGTAGGCATGTTCCAGCCGCTCGAGCGCCTCGGCCGCCCGGCCGGTCCTCGACGCCACCATCGACCAGGTTGTCGTGACCCGGTCGCCGCCGCGTGCGTGTCGCCCAGTTCCTCATACAGGGCGATGGCGCGGGCCAGCGTCTCATTCGACTCCTGCAGGTGATCGGCCCGCAGACACGCGGCCCCTCCGGCCTTCGCGGTCAGATCGGCCTGCTGACGGCGGTCGTCCGAGAGCTCCACCGCCTGCTCGAAATAGCGCTGCGCCTCGCTCGGTGCACCCAGCGCATTGGCGTGCTCGCCGGCGGCCACCAGGGCTGACAGCGCGCGCTCCCTCAACCCGTCGCCGCCGACCTCGTCCGGAGCCGACCGGAAGGCGGCCAGGTAGTGCGAGGCCAGCACCTCGATCACATCGCTGGGGTCAGCGGCCGACTCGGCCAGCTGGTCGGCGGCAGCCAGGTGTCTGGCGTGCCGCTCGCGCCGGCTCAACTGCTCGTACACCACATGCCGCACCAGGTCCTGCAGGAACGCGTACTGGCCGTGCTCCGGTGAGCGCGGATCGGCCTGGATGGACAGCACCTCCTTGCGGACGAGGCCGGTCAGCACCGGCTCCAGCTCCGACTCGTCGACCCCCGCCAGCGCGGCGGCAGCCCGCCGGCTGACGTTTGCCCAGGATCGCGCCGTCCTGCAGCGTGCGCCGCTCCTGCGAGGACAGCCCGTCCAGACGGGCGGCGATCAGCGCATGCAGCGTCGGGCACCTCCAGCGAGTCGATCGCGCCGGTCGGCCGGTAGACGCTCTCGTCACGGGCCAGCAGTCCCCGGTCGAGCAGCATGCGCACGGTCTCCATGGCGTACAGCGGCACGCCTTCGGCCCGGGCCAGGATTTGGTCACACAGGGTCGCCGGTAGGCCCGGGACGTAGGCCCGCCAGCAGGTCGCGCATAGCCTGCTCAGACAACGGCTCCAGATAGATGGAGGTGAAGTTGCGCTTGCCCGCACCCCAGGTCGGGCGCTTCTCCACCAGCTCCGGGCGAGCGGCTGTGATCACGAAGATCGGGCTCTGACGGGCCCAGTCCAGCAGGTATTCGACGAAGTCCAGAAGCGACGCGTCGGCCCACTGGACGTCCTCGAAGGCGAGCACGGCGGAGTACACGTCCGCCAGCCGCTCGAAGAACAGCCGCCAGGCCGCGAACAGGTCCTCGCGCTGAAAGCTCACGCCCTCGTCGAGGCCCAGCAGGTGGCCGACCCTGGGCTCGACGAACGCCCGTTCCTCGGGGTCCAGGATGTGCCGCTCGAGCACTCCTGACAACTTCGTGCGGGCCGCGTCGGCATGGTCGTCCTCGGAGACGCGGCAGCGCATTCTGACCATGTCGGCCAGCGCCGAGTAGGTGACGCCCTCGCCGTAGGAGAGGCAGCGGCCGCGCTGCCAGTACATGATCTGGGCGATCCCGTCTATGTACTTGTGAATTCCCCACACCAGCCGCGACTTGC
>CAVUSN010000022.1:0-29759 GCA_963744065.1 uncultured Actinomycetes bacterium
CGTGACACCGCTGTGACGGGACACGGACGACCGTATGGGCATGGGTTTTCCCTCCGTCACGTCTCGCATACAGGCGGGTAGCGGCCGGCCGATCGGACTGCCCACGGGTACCGGAGGCGCGCGGCTGGCCTCGAGCCGGGTGCGCATGGGAAGCGGCGTCTACGCCGTGCTGGGAGTGGTTGCCGCACGCGGGCTGGGGCTGACCCCGGCGGCGGTGGTGGTCGGCGGACTGCTGTTCGCCGCAGCCGCCATCAGCCACGCCGAGGGCATGGGCATGTTTCCCGAGGCCGACGGCCCGTGGTCGTTCGTCCGTCACGCGTTCGACGACCTGTGGGGGTTCGCCGCCGGATGGGCTGGCGGATTGGCGCTGGCCTGCCTGGCCGCACTGGCAAGCCTGTTCGCCGTGCACTACCTGAGCGTCCTGTGGTCGCCGCTCGGGTCGTCGCCAGGGACGCCGTCGGCGCCGTCGCGGTGATCGGCCTGCTGGCGGCCGCCAACCTTCGCGGCATCTCGGCCTCGTACGGGATCGAGGTCTTCATCGGCGCGATCGACCTGATGGTGCAGCTGGTGCTGATCGTGCTGGGGCGGCCTTCGTCTTCCATCCTCGGGCGATCGCCGAGCACGTGCACCTGGGCAGCGCGCCCAGCCTGCCGCAGGCGACGCTGGCGGTCGGCCTGGCGCTGGTGGCGTTCACCGGCATGGATGCGGTCACCGATCTGGCCGAGCAGCGGCCGTCTCCGACCACCAGCTGCAGCGGGCGGTGCGCGCCGCGGTGGCGGCCACACTGTCGCTGGTCTTCGGCCTGACGCTGGTGGCGTTGATGGCCATGCCGGTGCGGCCGGTGGCCGGCGGCCGGTTCGCGACCCTCCTGGGGGCCCGGCGCCGCCCACGGGTACGCGGCCTTTCCGATGCTCGGGATCGTCGCCCGGCTGCCGCTGCACGTGCTCTCAAACGGCGTCGCCTACCTGTTCGGTGTCGCCATCGCCGCCATGCTGGTGGTGACCGCCCAGGTCGGCCTGCGCGGGTTCTCGCGGATGGCCCAGTCGCTGGCCGAGCAGTCCCAGTTCCCGGCCGCGGCCGCTCGCCTTCACACCAGCCGGCAGACGCCGGCCGTGGCCATTGCGATCGCCGCGGTGGTCGCCGCCGGTCTGGTCGGGCTGCAGTCGGCATGGGGCGGGGCGGGCATGCTGGCCGGCGTCTACGCCTTCGGCGCGCTGATCGCGCTGACCGCTCTCGAGGCGTCCATGATCGCCCTGCGCTTGACCGATCCCGCCCGCTATCGGCCGGTGCGGGCGGGCTGGAATCTGCCGGTGGGCGCCGCCGCCGACCTGCCGCTGGGCATGCTGGCCGGCGCGGTGGGCTGCGCCGTCGCCTGGATCGCCGTCCTGGGCTGGGAGCCGGACGCGCGCATCGCGGGCGCCGGCTGGATGCTGGCGGGGCTGGCGGGCTACGTCGTCTACCGCCGCCGGCGGGCTCAGCCTGACGCAGGCGGTGCGCCGTCAGAGCTCGCCGCAGGCCGGCGTCGGCATGCGCGTCGAGTACCGCACGATGCTGATCCCGGTCTCGACCGACCAATCCGCCATCCCAGCGGACGTGCTCGAGGTGGCGGCCCGGCTGTGCTCCGAACGCCGCGCCTCGGTGCTGCTGCTGGCGTTGACGCAGATCCCGCTGGGCGAGGAGCTGGACATGGACATCGACGACCTGGAGGGCAGCGTCGAGCAGCTGGCTGGGCAGGCGCGCGCGATCGGCGACCAGTACGGGATCCGCGTGCACACGGCGCATCTGCGCACGCGCGATCCGGCCGAGGCCATCCTGACCGAGGCCAGCCGCCGCAGCTCCGACCTGATCCTGCTGGAGGGGATCGGACCGCTACGGGCCCCCGCCCGGGTGGTCTCCGACAAGGTGCTGCGCCGGGTGGCCGCCGAGGCCGGCCAGCGCGTGATGATCATCCAACCGAGAGGGGTGGCCGTATGAGCAAGCGGATCCTGATCGTGCCCACCGACTCGCATGTGCCGCCGCGGCTGATCGACGATGCGCTGATAGAGGCCGGGGCGGTCGGGCCCGACGCGGTCGGCCAGGTCGAGGTGCTGATCCCGGCCGTGCTGCCGCCGACACTTCCGATCAGCGCCTGTCCGCCGCGCATCGCCGCCCGCCTGAACGCCCTGCGGACCGAGGCGCAGTTGGCGCTGAGGGCCGCAGACGCCCATGGCCGGGTCGAGATCGTGCCCTGCCGCAGTGTGCCGGCGCTGCTTCGGGCAGTCACACAGGCCGACTGTCTGGTGCTGGTCGGCCGGGCCGGTTGGAGCCTTCGGCGGGCTGCGCGTGGGGTCGCACCCGAGTTGCTGGTGGTCGGGCCCAGCCGCGTCCGCCGCGCCGAGGGGCCGGTGGCGGCCACGCGCCCGGAGCCGTTGGCCGGATAGCCGGATGAGCACCCACGCCACCATCCGCGCCCCGTTTCGCCGTCAGCCGGAGCCGTCCGCCGCAGCGGCCGTGCCCGCTGTCGAGAGCCGCGATGCGCACAAGGCGTCACGCTGGGGCGCACTGGCGCTGTCGCTCGGCGCGCTGGGCGTGGTCTACGGCGACATCGGCACCAGCCCGCTCTACACCGTGCAGCTGGTGTTCGCCACGGCGCCGGCACATGCCGCCCACCCCGACCCACGTGCTACGGCGCCATGTCGCTGATCTTCTGGGCGCTGATGCTGGTGGTGACGCTCAAGTACGTGCTCTTGATCATGCGCGCCGACAACCACGGCGAGGGCGGGATCATGGCGCTGGTGGCCCTGATCCAGCGCTGCATCGCAGGCCCGTCGCAAGGCCGTGCTGGTACTGGTCGGCATCCTCGGCGCGTCGCTGTTCTACGGCGACGGCATGCTGACGCCGGCCATCTCGGTGGTCTCGGCGGTGTCAGGCCTGCAGGTGGCGTCGCCGTCGCTGGCGTCGCGGTGGTGCCGTTCTCGCTGGCCATCCTGATCGGCCTGTTCGCGCTGCAGCGGTTCGGCACCGGCGCGGTGGGCGCCCTGTTCGGGCCGATCATGATGGTCTGGTTCGCCGTGCTCGGCGTGCTGGGCGGGCGCGAGGTGATCGCCGCACCCCGGGATCGTGCGCGCGCTCTCGCCGACCTACGGCGCGGCCTTCATGTTCGACGATCCGCAAGACCGGGTTCCTGTCGCTGGCTCCGGTGTTCCTGGCGGTCACCGGCGCCGAGGCGATCTACGCCGACATGGGCCACTTCGGCCGCCCGGCCATCACCCGCGCCTGGCTGGCGTTGTGTCTGCCCACGCTGGTCTCAACTACATGGGCCAGGGGGCGCTGATCCTGGCCCACCCCAAGAGCGTCGACGAACCCGTTCTTCCGGCTGGTGCCGGCCGGCATGCAGGTCGCCGATGGTGATCCTGGCCACGGTGGCCACCGTGATCGCCTCCCAGGCGGTTATCTCGGGCGCCTTCTCGGTCACCCAGCAGGTGATGCAGCTGGGCTTCCTGCCGCGGGTTTCCATCCGCCACACCTCCAAGCGGATCATGGGCCAGATCTACATCCCGGTGGTCAACTGGGTGCTGCTGGCGGCCGTGATCTGCCTGGTGCTGGCCTTCCACAGCTCGTCAGGGCTGGCGTCCGCGTACGGCATCGCGCTGTCCGCCATCTTCGCCACCAACACGCTGCTGGCGTTCGTGGTCTTCCGGGTGCTGTGGCACAAGCCGCTGTGGCTTGTGATCCCCGGCGCGGCGGTCTTCCTGACCGTCGAGCTGACGTTCTTCGCCGCCAACCTGCAGAAGGTGTTCAGCGGCGGCTGGCTGCCGCTGGTGGTGGGCGCGATCCTGTTCACCATCCTCACCACCTGGCACCGTGGACGCATGCTCCTGGGCAAGGCCGCGCGCGAGGGCCGGGTGTCGCTGCGCCGCTACCTGAACCGGATGATCGACGACCCGCCGAACCGCGTGCCCGGCACCGCCGTCTTCCTGACCACGTCGCTGGAGACGGTGCCGCCGGCGCTGCTCAACAACGCCGAGCACAACCATGTGGTGCACGAGCAGGTGATCCTGCTCAAGCTGGAGACGATCGGCCGCCCGCACGTGGCGGAGGCCTCCCGGGTCAGCTTCCAGCAGCTGCGCCTGGGCTTCGTGGCCGTGCTCGCCCGGTACGGCTACCAGGATGAGCCGAACGCAGTGGAGGCGCTGCAGCTGGCGCGTGCGCACGGGTTGGAGATCGACGTCGATCGGGTGTCCTTCTTCCTCGACCACGTGTCGGTGCTGACCACCGGCCGGGCCCACATGGCCGGCTGGCGCAAGCGCCTGTTCGCGCTGCTCTACCAGAACTCCGCACCGGCCGCGCGCTACTACGGGCTGCCGCCTGACAGCGTGTTCGAGGTGGGCGCGTATGTTGAACTCTGAAGGGTGTTGCTGGCCGCCGGGGCCCGGGGTAGAGTGTTTCGCATGAATCCGGTGGGGAAGGGGTGAGGGGAATGCGCAGAGCGATGTGGGTGGTCACGCTGGCGGCGGTGCTGGCCCTGGCGGCGGCATGCGGCAGTTCGTCCAGTTCGAGCTCGTCCACCAATGGCGGCCAGTCCTCGACGCCGACCTCATCGTCGACGCCGACATCCACCTCCGGCGGCGGAGGCGGCGTCAGCGACGCGACCTTCTGCGCCAGCGCGAAGAAGGCCATCCCAGCGCTGCGCAAGGAGGCATCCAGCCTGGCGGCTCAGCTGGGCTCGGGCCCGGCCGCACTGAAGACGCTGATCCAGAAGGAGCAGGCGATCCTCCAGGCATTCACCGCGGTGGCGCCGTCGGATATCAAGTCCAGCTTTATGGTTGTGGACGGGCAGTTCAACAAGCTCGTCGGCATCCTGGCCAAGAACAACTACAACTTCGCCACGGCCGAGCCGGAGCTGGCCAAGATCAACTTCAACAGCCCAGCCGTCAAGCAGGCCGAGGCCAAGCTGCAGGCCTGGGGCAAGAACACCTGCCACTTCAAGGGCTGACGTCTCGGCAGTTGGGGTGTGGGCGGCGGCACGGTCCGCCGCCCACATCGCCTGGTCTAGTTCTCGAAGCCCGTCGCCAGCATGACGTCGGACGCCTTGATGATGGCGTCACTGGCGCGCCCTCGGTCAACCCCAACTCGTTCGCGGACTCGACCGTGATCGAGGCCACGACGCGCTGGCCGCCGCAGTCCACAACCACGTTGGCGATGGCCTCGCCCTTGGTGATCGAGGTGACGGTGCCGGACAGCCTGTTGCGTGCGCTCAGCTTCACGTGAACCCTCCTGGTGTGCCCACGGCAGCCTAGCGGGGCCCCCGTGAGCGACTGGCGGATCAGCAGGCTCGAGCCGGGCCAGGCGGATCGGGTGGGATCGGTGCTGGGACTGGCCCGGCTCTACCAGGGCGACGGCTTCTACCTCGTTGCCTGGGATGGCGACGAGCCGGTCGGTCACGCCCACCTGGCGCTGACCGATCCGCCGGAGATGCAGGACGTTGAGGTTCGGGAGACGCACCGCCGCCGCGGCGTCGCCTCAGCCCTGACGGCGGAAGTTGAATCGCAGGCCCGCGCCCATGGTGCGCACGAGCTGCAGATCACCGTCAGCGTCGACCGGCTGGGTGCCCAGGAGCTGTACCGCAGACTCGGCTTCACCGACACCGGCCTGCCGCCCAGGCGCGTGCTGGGCACGGTGCACATCCGCACCGGCCCGCTGGAGGTGGATGACACGCTGCTGACGTGGCGCAAGCGCCTGTAGGTCTGGCAGCGCTGCAACAGGTGGAGGGTGGGGTACCGTGCAGGCATGGCGGATCACGCGGCCGAGCGCATCCACCCCAACATCACGCTGGCCGTGCTGGCCGCATCGGGGCTTGCCTACGCGATGCTCAGCTCCGCGGTGGTGCCGGCCCTGCCCACCATCCAGCACAGCCTGCACGCATCCGAGACCGGCGTCACCTGGCTGCTCACCGGCTACCTGCTGTCGGCGTCGGTGGGTACCGCCATCCTCGGCCGGCTGGGGGACATGTTCGGCAAGGAGCACGTGCTGGTGGCGACGCTGGTCGTGCTGGCGGCGGGCACGCTGCTGGCGGCCGTTTCGACGAGCCTGGGCCTGCTGATCCTCGCCCGCGTGATCCAGGGTGTGGCCGGCGGCATCTTCCCGCTCTCGTTCGGGATCGTGCGCGATGAGTTCCCGCCCGACCGGGTGGCGGGCGGCATCGGCTTTCTGTCGGCAACCCTGGGCATCGGCAGCGGCATCGGCATCGTGGCCGGCGGTTGGGTGGTCGAGCACCTGAGCTGGCAGTGGCTCTTCTGGATGCCGCTGGTGGCGATCGTCGCCGCCGCCTTCTGCGCCTGGCGGTTCATCCCGGAGTCGCCGGTGCGCGTTCCCGGCCACATCAACTGGACGGCCGCGGCGCTGATGAGCATCGGCATGTCGGCGATCCTCTTGGCCATCAGCGAGACGACGGCGTGGGGCTGGCATTCGGCCAAGGCAGTCGGGCTGTTCCTGGCCGGCGTGGTCGTGTGCTGCGGATGGGTGGCGGCCGAGCTGCGAAGCGACGAGCCGCTGATCGACATGCACATGATGCGCATCCGCGGCGTGTGGACGACCAACCTGACCGCGTTTCTGCTGGGGGCGGGCATGTACTCGTCGTTCGTCGTCTTCCCGCAGTTGGCGCAGCTTCCCGACCAGCACCGGGTTCGGCTTCGGCGCGTCGGTGGTGCAGTCGGGCCTGTACCTGCTGCCGGCCACCGTGGGCATGATGATCGCCGGGTCGGCGGCCGGCCATATCGCCGCCCGCTTCGGCTCGCACTCAGCCGCCATCGCCGGCTCGGCCATCTCGGCCATCGGCTTTGCCTGGCTGGCGGTGGCGCACGCGCACCCCTACGACATGCTGATCGCGGCCAGCTTCCTGGGCATCGGTATCGGCCTTGCGTTCGCCGCGCTGGGCAACCTGATCATCCAGGCGGTGCCGCCCGAGCAGACGGGAGCCGCGTCGGGCATGAACACCGTCATGCGCACGATCGGCGGGGCGATCGGCGGCCAACTGGCGGCGATCTTCATCGCCGGCCACCTGGCGTCGACGGGATTGCCGGCGGTGACCGGCTTCACCGACACCTTCGTGATGGCGACGGCCTTTCTGATCCTGTGCACGCTGGCCGGCTTCGCGATCCCGATGACCGCGTCACACCGGCGCGGGCTTGAGCTTGAGCCAGCGCTCAGCGCCGTCGACGAGTAGCGGCGGAGGTCACCGAGCCGCGCTCTCACCTGCGCGGATGACCGTCGTTTTCTAGACTTTGCCGATCAGCGACCCTGCCTCTCTGCCAGGTACCGGCTTGCGTGAGGAGCGCAAGGTGGTGACAGTGCTGTTCGCGGATCTGATCGGATCGACTGCGCTTGCCGAGCGGACGGGCCCGGATGACGCTCGGCTGGTGGTCGGTGAGGCGGTGGCGCGGATCGTCGGCGCGGTTGAGCGTTACGGGGGTACCGTCAAGGATCTGGCCGGAGACGGCGTGCTGGCGCTGTTTGGGGCGCCGGTCGCACACGAGGACGATGCTGAGCGGGCGCTGAGGACGGCGCTCGACGTCACCGCCGAGATGCGGGCGTACGCGCTCGAGGTTGCCGCGGGTTGGGGGTTGGAGGGGTTCGGCGTACGGGTCGGTGTGAACACCGGCGAGGTCGTGCTTGGCGAACTGGGCGCCGGCAGCCGGGTCGAGTACGCCGCGTTCGGGGACACGGTGAACAGTTGCGCTCGACTGCAGGCTCTGGCGGCTCCCGGCAGCGTCCTGGCCGCCGCTTCAACCCGACGGGCCGCCGAGCCGCTCTTCGCGTGGGGCGAGCCGCACCCCTACGAGCTGCGGGGCAGAGATGAGCCGGTGGAGGCATCCGAGGTGATGGGTGTGACGGCCACCGGGATCCGGCATGCCGTCGCCGCCACGCCGCTGGTCGGCCGCGATGCCGAGCTGGACGAGGGGCGAGCAGCCGTCGACGCGGTGCTGGCGGGTTCGGGCGGACTGCTGGTGGTGACCGGCGAGCCGGGTGTCGGCAAGAGCCGGTTGGCCGCAGAGTTGCGCAGCGGGTTCACGGGACTGGCGGGCGGGCAGCGCAGCCCGGTCTGGCTCGAGGGACGGTGCGTCAGCTATGGCGAGTCGATGCCCTACTGGTTGTTCCGCGACCTCCTGCGCAGCTGGCTGGGGGTCGGTCTGAACGAGCCCGATCTGCGCGTGCGGATCGCCCTGCGACGCGCGCTCGACGGACTGGTCGGTGATCGCGCCGGACTCCTCTACCCCTACCTGGGCGTCGTGCTCGGATTGCCGCTCGAACCGGAGGCCCAGGCACGGGTCGCCGAACTCGCCCCCGAGGCGCTCCAGTACCGAACGTTCGAGGTGGTCGAACAGCTGCTGGCCGAACTTGCCGAGGACGCACCGGTGGTGCTGATGCTGGAGGATCTTCACTGGGCTGACGCGACCTCGCTGGCGCTCCTGCAGCGGATCCTGGGCCTGACCGAAAGCTGTGCGCTGCTGATCGTCGCCACCGGCCGCCCGGAGCGCGACCACGGCTGGCAGCGACTGCGCGAGTCCGCTGTCCGAGACTATCCGCATCGGGTGCGCGAGCTCGAGCTGCACGCGCTGTCCGGCGCCGCCGCAGAGCAGCTGCTGGCGGCGCTGACGGACGTTCAGAGCGTCCCGATGGAGATGCTTGCGCGCGTCCGCGATCTGGCCGAGGGCAACCCGTTCTACCTGGAGGAGCTGCTGAGGTCGATGGCCGACAGCGGCGGGCTGGTCGAGCGCGATGGGCGGTGGGAGCTCGGGCGGGAGACCGCGGTGCGACTGCCGGCGACCGTTGAGCAGGTCGTCTCGGCCCGCATCGACCAGCTGGACGCGGATGCCCACGACGTGTTGCTGGACGCGTCGGTGATCGGGCGACGATTCGGCCTGGCGCTGCTCGCCGGCATAGGCGCCGAGGGCCGCGACACCCCGGCGGCGCTGCGTGAGCTCCAGCGGCTCGACCTGATCCGCGAGGAGCGTCGCTGGCCCGAACCCGAGTACCGGTTCAAGCACGCCCTGATCCAGGAGGGGGCGTACCGCACGCTCGTCCGCCAGCGCCGGGAGGCGCTGCACGCACGGTCTGCCACCTGGCTCGAGCATCGCTACGCCGGCGCGGCGGAGGAGGTCTACGGCCTGCTCGCCCATCACTGGCTGCGGGCTGCGGATGCTGATCGCGCGGCCCATTACCTGGCCCTGGCTGGCGACAGCGCCGCCCGCAGCTGGGCTCTGGACGAGGCGATCGAGCACTACCGCGCGCTGCTCGCGCTGCTCCAGCAGCGCGGCGCCGCCGAACAGGCGGCCACGGTGCTGTTCAAGCTGGCTCTGGCTCTGCACACGTCGATGCGGTTCGGCGAGGCCAACGAGGCGTACCAGCGTGCCTTCGACCTGTGGCAGCCGGCCATCGTCAAGCCGGCGGCAACGGCGACGCTTCGGGTCGACACCACCTACGTCCCCCGCGTGGCCGACCCCACCCGGGCCGGCTGGTGGGCGGATATCCGGCTGGGCATGCAGCTGTTCGACCGGCTGGTTGAGGCCGGGCCGGAGCGCGTCATCCTGCCCTCTCTGGCCGAGCGCTGGGAGATCGCCAGCGACGGCCGCACGTACCGGTTCCAGATGCGGCAGGACGCGGTCTGGTCAGACGGCCACCCGCTGACCGCGCATGACGTCGTCTACGCGATTCTGCGCGTGCTCGATCCCGATCGTCCCGGCGCGTCGGTCGCGGTCTACTTCATGCTCGAGGGCGCGCGCGAGTACTTCCACCGCGAGCTGACCGACCCCGCCGCCGTCGGTGTGCGGGCCGTGGCGGACAACATCGTCGAGTTCCGGCTGGCGGCCCCGGCTCCGTATTTCCTCAGCGTGATCAACCGCGCCGACGCGGCTCCGCTACCCCGCCATGCCATCGAGCGTGACGGGGAGGCCTGGATCGAACCGGAGCGGCAGGTGGTCAGCGGTCCATTCCGCCAACTCGAACGGTCCCGCGACCGGATCGTGCTCGAGCGGCGGCCGGTTGACTCTCGGCACCGCGGGAACATCCGCACGGTGGAGATCCAGCAGGCGACCGTGCAGAAGGCGCTCCAGGGGTTCGTCGACGGCGCAGTAGACCTCGTGCCGCTCGTGTACTCACCGCGGGTGGCCGATCATCTACCGGCCCAGGCGCCGCCGGCAGTGCCCGGGCCTGCCACCTGGACGGCCTACCTCGCCTTCCGGCACGCCGACCCGATCGTGGGCGACCCGCACGTCCGCCGCGCCCTCGCCCTCGCAATCGACCGCAGCCGGCTCGCCGAGGTGCTGCCCGACCACCTGCCGGTGGCCACCGGCGGCATCGTGCCCCCGGCACTTCAGGGGCACACCGCTGACATCGCGCTTGCATTCGACCCTCAGGCCGCCGCAGCCGAGCTGGCGGCGGCCGGGATCGGGTCCGGAATCGAACTCACCCTCGCCACCCAGGACGTCTGGGCGGGGATCGTCGGCGTCCTGGCGGAGGGTTGGACGGACGTTCTGGGCGTGACCATCCGCCACGTCACCTGGCGAGCCGAGGACGTGCCCGACTTACCTCACCCCTCCCAGCTCGGAGAGGTGTACATCGGCGGGTGGCTGCCCGGGTACCCAGATCCCGAGTACTGCCTGCGTCTTCTGCTCCAGTCAGACGCGCTCACCAACGAGGGCGGCTTCGTGGACGCCGAACTGGACGACATGATCGATCGAGCCCGCCAGCAGACCAGCGGTGCCGCCCGACTCGAGCTGTTCCACCAGGTCGATCGCGCGGCGGTGACCGACCGGGCTGCGCTGATCCCGCTCTGCTACGGCCGCAACGTCGCCTACCTGCGGCCCGGCATCGAGGGCTGGTGGGAGTTCGGCAAGTCGTCAGCCAGCTTCGCCGATCTGATCGTTCAGCCGGCCGCCTCGCCGCCCCCTCGACCGGTCACCGGCGAAGTGTAGGGTGGCGGCTCTAGGAGCCGGACTGCGGGGCAGGGACTCGAACCCCGACTACCTGATCCAGAGTCAGGCGTCCTACCATTAGACGACCCCGCAAAGGGCGGGCGAAGGATACCAAAGGCCCCCTGCGGCCCAGGCGGGCCAGGCCCGGCCAGGCTAGAGCCGAAACGACGGCAGCAGGCGCTTCTCGGTCTCGCCCTCGATCGTCGCCCGCACCTCGATGTGGTCCTCGAGGCCGGAGCCGTGCAGCTTCGCTGCGCAGCAGGTTGTCCACCTGGTACAGGCCGGCCGAGTTGTTCATCTCGATCTCGACCAGCACCCTGCCGTCGCCGGCGCGGATCCGCACCTCCTCGATCGCCGCCGCCGACAGCGAGTGGATCGAGACGCGGCCGGCTCTCGAAGGGGATCCGGGAGCGGCCCTTGGCCATGTCCAGCGCGTCGGCCACGCGCACGATGCCGGCCTCAACCGACAGCGGCTGGCCGTCGGAGCGGTGGCTGATGATCGTCTGCAGCACCTCGGCCTCACGATCGTCCGCTCGGGCTCGTCGTACAGCCCCTCCAGCAGCCGGGGCAGCCGGTCGGCGGCCAGGAACAGGCTCATCTCCTCGTGCCCGTCGCGGTGGATGGCCATGCCCAGGCAGTGCGTCAGGCAGCCCAGCCCGACCACCACCTCGGCGTCCTCGTCGGTCATCCCGTAGTCGGTCACCATGCCCGGCTCGACGCCCGCCCGGCGCAGCTCGCGCAGCAGCTTCAGGCCGATGTTGGTGACGATCTGGATGTGCACCCAGGAGTGGTCGTTGATCTGCAGGCGGGTGACCGCGTTCACGTTGGCGGCGTGCCACAGCGCCTTGAGCGAGTCGTCGCGGTTGACGCGGTCGACCACCTCGCGCAGCGTGCGGTTGCCGCGGGCCGGCAGCTTGATGCGCATGTCGCGCACCGCCTCGGAGGGCGTCATCCGCGCCTCCCGCTCGGCCCGCACGCTGACCGGGGCGCCGCCGTCGGGCAGTGCGTCTGCGGGCAGATCTCCTCGGGCTCCGGGCTGCTGTTCCGTCGGCGTCATCGCGATCGCGGCTCACGCCGCCTGGCTCACATGCCGAGCGGCATGACGCGCCAGCCGAAGGCGAACGCGTCGTGGTACCAGCCGGCGCCTGGGCCCATGTAGTTGAGCGTGACGCCGTCGCCCGCTGCCGTGGCTGTTGATCGTCCAGCCGTTGCCCAGGTAGATCCCGGTGTGGTAGACGGTGCTCGAGGCGGTCTTCACGCCGTTTGGCGCGCTGCGATCCAGAACAGGATGTCGCCGGGCTGCAGGCTGGTGTAGGGGATGCGCTTGGAGACCGGCAGGTGCTCGGCCATGTCGTACGTGTCGCGCCACGGGATCTGCGCGTTGCCGCTCCAGGTCAGGCTGCCGGCACCGTGTAGGTCTGCAGCTTCATCACCCACCACACGAAGCCCGAGCAGTCGAAGCCGCCGGCCGCCGGCGCGCCGAACGGCGAGTCTGGGGGTGGTCGGAGCTGCCGCCCCACACGTAGGGCGCGCCGGCGTACCGAAGCGCGAAGCCGAGCACCGCCTTCTTCAGCGGCGTCTAGGCCGGCAGCGCGTGACCACACTCTGCTCGTCGTCGGCCATGGAGCCGGCCACGTAGCTGGCAGGTGGGCGAGCAGGTAGGCCTCCACGGCCAGGTTGGCGCGCCTCAGCGGCTGGGCCGGCCACGTCTCCCAGTGGTCGGCGCCGCTCGGGCACGTTCACAGCGGGCGCCGATGGCGCGCACGACCTGCTCGACCCCGAAGCCGGTGGGCAGCTGCGGCTTCCAGCCGCCGGCCGTCTTCGATGGCCGATGGCTGGTGGCGACGCGCTTGAGGCCGAGCACGCGGACCACGCCGCGGTCGAACTCGAGCTGGGTGATCGGCTCGGACGGGCCGGTGCCGGCGGTGATCCAGTGCGACTCGACCGCCTCGGTGAAGGGGTCGGCCGCGATCGGCGTGCCCGGCCTTGAGCGCAAGGTTGGCCAGCACCCGGCGGCGGTTACGCGGGAGGCGGTGTGGGCGATCGAAGTGGGTCGGTGCGCGCGGCGTCATCCAGCCGTTGCCGGCCGACCACACCATCTGGTTTCGCGCCCAGAAGGACGTCGAGACGTCGGTGAATGGGTTCGAGGCCGCGCCCCGGTGGCCGGCATGGCCAGACCGAGCACGCACAGCGACACCAGAATGGTGAGGCGACCCCGCATCCTTCGGGTTATCGGCGATCGCGCCCATTGCTTTAGTGGGCAAGGATGTTCGCAAGTACGACCTACGCATTTTCACGCGACCGCTTCAACCCAGTCGTCGTAGAGCGAGAAGTAGCGGCCCCGCGGCGCGATCAGCTGCTCGTGGGTGCCGGATCTCGATCACCTCGCCGTGCTCCAGCACGACGATCAGGTCGGCGCGGCGGATCGTGCGACAGCCGGTGCGCGACCACGAACGACGGTGCGGTCGGCGAGCAGCGTCTCCAGCGCCCGCTCGATCCGGGCCTCGGTCGGGATGTCCACGCTGGACGTGGCCTCGTCCAGGATCAGCAGCCGCGGATTGGCCAGCAGCGCCCGGGCGAACGCCACCAGCTGGCGCTGGCCGATCGAGAGCCGCCCGCCGCGCTCCTCGATCTCCGTCGTCGTAGCCCGTCCGGCAGCTCGCGGATGAACTCGTCGCGCGCCCACCGCCCGGGCCGCCGCCTCGACGTCCTCGAGCTGGCGTCCGGCCGGCCGAAGGCGATGTTGTCGCGCACGGAGCCCGCGAACAGGAACCCCTCCTGCGGCACGATCCCCAGCTGCGAGCGCAGCGACTGGATGGTCACGTCGCGCAGGTCGTGGCCGTCGATCAGGATGCGGCCGCCGGTGGGGTCGTAGAAGCGCGCCAGCAGCTTGACGATCGTCGACTTGCCGGCCCCGGTGTGGCCGACCAGCGCCACCGTCTGGCCGGCCTCGACCGCTGAACGAGATGCCGTGCAGCACCTCCGCCGTCGTCCTCGCGGTAGGCTGAAGCGGACGTCCTCGAACTCCACCCGGCCCCAGATCTCGGGCAGCTCCTGAGCGCGCCGGCGCGTCCAGCATCCGCGGCTCGGTGTCCATGCACGTCGAAGATCTTGTCCAGCGCGGCCGTCCCGGCCAGGAACGTCTGGTAGAACTGCGACAGCTGCTGCACCGGGTCGAAGAAGTTGGTGAGCAGCCCGATGAACACGAACAGTCGCCGGCGCTGAGGTCGCCGTCGAGCACCAGCACGCCGCCGTAGCCGAGCACCACGCCATCGCCGTCGCCGACAGCAGGTCGACGAAGGGGAAGTAGATGGCGCTGACGTTGACGGTCTGCTGGTTGGCCTCGCCGGTAGGAGTCGTTCACCTCGACGAAGCTGCGGTAGTTGACGTGCTCGCGCCGGAAGGCCTGCACCACGCGCACGCCCGAGATGTCCTCCTGCAGGTTGGCGGTGACCTCGCCCAGCCGCTCGCGCGTGCGCCGGTAGGCGACGGCCGAGTAGTGGCGGTAGATGCCGGTGGCGATCGCCATCCCCGGGAACACGATCAGCGTGGCCAGCGCCAGCTGCCAGTCCAGGAACAGCAGCACGACGGCCGAGCCGACCAGCGTGATCGAGTTCTGCACGAGCGTGGTGGGGCCGTCGGTGACCAGCGTGTTCAGCGCCTCGATGTCGTTGGTCAGCCGCGGAGATCACGACGCCGGCGCGGGTGCGCTCGAAGAAGCCCAGGTCGAGCGTCTGCACGTGGGCGAACAGGTCGCTGCGCAGGTCGGTCAGCACCCGCTCGCCGACCCAGCGTGGTCAGGTAGCTCTGCACCACGCCGAACACCCAGCCGAGCACCGCCACCAGCAGGTACACGCGCCACCCACAGCTCCACCTGGCCGAAGTCGCCGGGGCTGATGCCGTCGGTCGATGGCCTGCTTGGCCATCAGCGGCCCGGCGATGGTGGTGGCGGTGACGCCCAGCAGCGCCGCGATGGCGATCAGCGCCGCGCGGCCCTTGTGGGGCCACGTGTAGCGCGACCAGCTGCCGCACCCGGCGGATCGTGCTGCGCAGGCCCAGGCCGCTCGAGGCGACGCCGCGCGCGCCGATGTGGCTGCCGAAGTGGCTACGGAGCGTCGGCCTCACGCCGATCGTCGCCTCCTTCTCGATCGGCGCGCCGTCCGGGTCGAGCTGCACGAACGTGCGCTCGACCAGGCCGTGCTCGTAGATCTCCGGTAGACCGGGCTCTGCTCCAGCAGCGCGGCGTGCTCGCCGTGGGCGACGATGCGGCCGCGGTCGAGCACCACCACCGCGTCGGCCAGCGAGATGGTGGACAGCCGGTGGGCGATGATCAGCGTGGTGCGTCCCTGCATCACCTCGCGCAGGGCCAGCTTGATCTTGGCCTCGGTGTTGGCGTCGACCGAGGCGGTGGCGTCGTCCAGGATCAGCACCCGCGGGTCCATCAGCAGCGCGCGGGCGATCGCGATCCGCTGCCGCTGGCCGCCCGACAGCGACAGCCCGCGCTCGCCGACGCGCGTGTCGTAGCCGTCGGGCAGGTCGCTGATGAACTCGTGCGCCTGGGCCCGGCGGCCGGCCCGCACGATCTGCTCGGGCGTCGCCCCGGGCGCGCCGTAGGCGATGTTCTCGGCCACGGTGGTCGAGAACAGGAAGGTGTCCTGGCTGACGATGCCGATCGGACGCGCAGCGAGTCGAGCGTCAACGTCGCGCACGTCGGCGCCGTCCAGCAGCACGCGCCCGTGTCGACGTCGTAGAAGCGCGGGATCAGCGTGGTCAGCGTGGTCTTGCCGCAGCCGGTGGGCCCGATCAGCGCGATCGTCGGCGCCGGCCGGGATCTCCAGGTCGATCCCGGCAGCACCGGTCGCTGCGCGTCGTAGCCGAACTCGACGTCCTCGAACTCGACCGCCGCCGGGCCCGCCGGCCAGCGGCCGCGCGTCCGGCCGCTCGACGATGTCGCGCTCCTCGTCCAGCACCTCGAAGATGCGCTCGCCGGAGGCCATCGCGCGCTGGTACTGGCCCACCCACATGCCGATCGAGCGCAGCGGCAGCACCAGCAGCAGCAGGTAGGCGTTGACGGCGAAGAAGTGGCCCAGCGTCATCGTGTCGTGGACGACCTGGTAGCCGCCGACCAGCAGCACTCCGGCGATCGCAAGCGCGGCAGCGCCGACATGGCCGGCACGTAGGTCGCCTGCAGCCGGGCGGCGTCGATCGCGCGCCTGAAGATCCGCTCGGCCGCCGCGCGAACCGCTGCTTCTGCCGCTCTTCCTGGGCGAACGCCTTCACCACGCGCACGCCGACGACGTTCTCCTCGGCCTGGGTGGTGACGTCGGCCACCCGCTGCTGCACGTCCTTCAGGATCGGGTGGCTGACCCGCGAGTAGCGGTAGGCGCTCACGCACAGGACCGGCGTGATGGCCAGCGCGATCAGCGTCAGCTGCACGTTGATCAGCGAACAGGGCGACAGTCACGACCACGATGGTGATCACGTTCTGGGAGAAGAAGATCAGCCCGTAGCCGAGGAAGAAGCGCACCGCCTGCAGGTCGACGGTCGCGCGCGACATCAGCTGGCCGGTCTGGTGGCGGTCGAAGAAGCGGTAGGACAGCCGCTGCAGGTGCTCGTACATGCGGTTTCGCAGGTCGTACTCGACGGCCAGCGAGAGCCGGCCGGCCAGCCACCGGCGGAACAGCATCAGCACGCCCTTGACGACGCCCGCCAGCGACGATCAGCCGCGGCCAGCTCGTAGATCTGGAGCGGTGGTGGCCGCTGGGCGGCAGCGAGTCGATCACCCGGCCGGTCAGGTAGGGGATCGGTCAGGCCGGCCGCCTGTGAGCCGACGGCCAGCAGCGCGGAGATGATCACCTGGCCCCGATAGGGGCGCAGGAAGCCGAGCAGGCGGCGAAAAGTCACGCGGTGCAGATTAGACGTCTGTCCACTGCCCGCCGCGTCCAGGCGGCGGGGTGGGAAGTGCGCCCGGTTAGTGCTTGTTCTGCAGCTGATGCAGCAGAGCCAGGAAGCTGACGCCCTCGATCTGGGCGACCGCAAACAGCCCGCCGATCACGAGAATGCCCACCACCATGGCGCCGAAGCTCAACTCGGAGGCGACAGTGCCCCGCTCGTCGGCGAAAAGCTTCACCACGACCCCTTCCATGTTTGACCCCGTCCAGCGTGCGCGGCAGGCGCACACTTCGAGTATCGGGTCGAAGCGGCCGCTTGGGAATCCCCTTTGAGTGTGATGCCCGTTTGGGGGCGTCGCTCAGGCGCTCTTCAGGCGTCGTCGCCCTGGATGCGGGACGACAGCCCCTGGTGGCTGCCCCGCAGGCGCTCCCGGGCAGCCTGCAGATCGGGCTGACGCTCGGCCTCCGACCCCGCCTGACCCTCGGCCGCCAGCCCGTCGATCACGCGCCGCGCATCGTCCTCGAGCTCGGTGATCTCGCATCCCACCCGCACCCTGTTGTACGGAGCCGGGTCGGAGCGGATCACCCGCACCTCGGCTTCGATCAGATGGCCCTCGATGCGGGTGGACACCGCCAGCAGGTCGCCGGCGTCCAGGTTGCGGGCGGCGGTGAAGGCAAGCCCGGTGGAGGAGATGTCGGCCAGCCGCACCTCCAGCTCGGTGTCGCGGGCCAGCGTGCGGCAGAAGATGACCCGCGCAGTGGCCGGCTCGGCGACCGCCATGCGCGGCGCCGCGCGGCGCATCTTGCGGTGCCGAACGCCGCTCACAGCGACGTGCATGAGCGTCTCCGAGCCGCTCTGGAAGAACGCCTCCTTGACCTCGAACTCGATCTCGTAACGGCCTCGCAGCTCGTCGATGATGCGGGCCAGCAGGTGCAGCTCCTTGCGCACCTGCTGTTGTGGCCCGGACGCCTGCAGGAGCCGGGTCGCGCCTTGCGGCGCCCCGTCGAAGAGCGACATGGCGAAGCTGCCGCCGTCCTCGGACAGCACCTCGACCTGGCACGGCAGCGGCGGTAGCACGCCCAGTGCCAGCTGCAGCAGCTCCTCTTGGCTCAGCTTTGTCGCCATCGTCCCGGTGAATCGGCAAGAAGTATGACGGCCTTCAGCGCCCGGAGAGGTGTCGGGATTCGCGATAGGCTGCAGGCATGGGGCTGTCCGGCGACGTTTGGGCGGTGATCTTCCTCGCGGTGGTGCTGAAGGCGCCGCTGATGTTGCTGCTGTGGGCGCTGTGGAAGGGCTTCCGGCTGCAGGACCAAGGACCTCCGCCGAGCGATCCGACCATCTCCAGGATCGCCCTGTGCGGCTACTGCGGAGCTCGCATCACAGTCGGCTATGACGCGGCCATCCTGCACGGCCAGGCCGCGCGGATCGCCGGCAAGACCGGCGAGGCCACCTTCGACGTGGAGACGCGGCTGATCCGGGCGGCGGTCACCCAGCCCCGGCACTTCCCGGCCGAACCGGAGTTCTGCCCGGACTGCGGCGAGCGCACGATCTGGGCACCGATCCAGCCGATCGACCTGTCCGAGTACGCCCGCGCGCCCGGGCGCACCGGATAGACGGGGCGGCGTCGCGTAGCTCGGTGGCGGTGCACAGGCTGACCAAGCAGCAGGCCCGGCGGATCGCGGTGCGCGCGCAGATGCTGGACGCACCGCGCCCGACCGACCTGCTGGCGGTGGTGCAGGGCCTGACCCTGTTGCAGATCGACCCCACCGCCGCCATCGCGCCCAGCGCCGATCTGGTGGCCTGGAGCCGGCTGGGGTCGTCCTACCAGCCGGCCCACCTGCAGCAGGCTCTGGAGCGGGACCGAACGCTCTTCGAGCACAACGCGCTGGTGCGCCCGGTCGGCGATCTGGGGCTGTGTCTGGCCGGCGCGGCCGAACGACCGCGGTGGGAGCGGCTTCGGGCGTGGCTCAGCGACAACGATGGTTTCCGGCGCGACATCCTCGACCTGCTGGGGCGTTCGGGCCCGATCAGCTCGCGCGAGATCCCCGACACCTGCGTTGCACCCTGGACCTCCACCGGGTGGACGCACAACCGCAACGTCACCCGCATGCTGGAGGCCCTGATGATGCGGGGCGAGGTCGCGATCGCCGGGCGGGTCGGCAGGCAGCGGCTGTGGGACCTGCCCGAGCGCGTGTATCCCGCGGATGTGGTTGTGCCGTCGGTCGAGCAGGCCGACCACGCCAAGAACGTCCGCCGGCTGGCGTCGCTCGGCATCGCTCGCAAGAAGACAACGGCCGTGCCGATCGAGCCGGTGGATGTGGGCGAGGTGGGGGAGCCAGCGGTGGTGGAGGGAACCACGGGCGAGTGGCGCGTCGACCCGGCCGCGCTGAACGGGGAGTTTCACGGCCGCACAGCGCTGCTCTCGCCGTTTGACCGGCTGGTGTACGACCGCGCCCGCGCTCTGCAGCTGTTCGACTTCGAGTACACGCTGGAGATGTACAAACCAGCCGCCAAGCGCCGCTGGGGCTACTTCGCTCTGCCCATCCTGCACGAGGACCGGCTGGTGGGGAAGCTGGATGCCGCCGCCGACCGCAGGGCCTCGGTGCTGCGCGTGTCCGCGATCCACCAGGATGTCAGGTTCACGCGGCCGATGACCAGGGCCGTGCAGGCCGAACTGGACGACCTGGCCGCGTGGCTCGGTTTGGAGGTTGTTCGGGAATGACGTCTACTGCGGCTGGTCTGCGGGCACGCTGGCTGCGTCCCGCGCGGCGTGCGGTGCTCGACGTGGCCTCCGCGGCCCTTCGGGCCGGTGCCTGCGCTCCGCTCGCCGCTTGATCCTTGCCAGCGTGCCCGCATCCTGCGCCTCGCAACGACGTCATCCACGAACAAACTCCTCCTGGGAGCCGTGGAGCTGCCGCGGGAGTAGCCGGGCGTCAGCTGGCCGGCGCTGCGGCCGCCCGAGCCAGCAGCCGCTGATCGCCGATCCGCTCGGCCCAGTCTGCGAACTCCGGCCTGGGGCCGGCCCAGCGCAGCCCCTCGACGTCCTCGAAGAGTGCGGTGCCCGCCCGCAGGGTGGCAAGGTCCTTGAACAGCAGGGCCAGCTCCCGGCGATCGCCCAGCACCTCGTCGGGGAACTCCTCGATCGGCCCGTGGGCGTTGACCAGCCGGGCCGCGGTCACCTTGCCGATGCCGGGGATGCCCGGGTAGCCGTCGGCCGAGTCGCCCACCAGCGCCAGCAGGTCGGGGATCCGGGCCGGCTCGACGCCGAACTTCTCGCGCACGCCGGCGGCGTCGCGAATCGCACCGGCCCGGCGGTCGACCTGGACGACCCGGCTTCCCCGCACGCACTGGCCCATGTCCTTGTCGGGCGTCCAGATCCGCACCTGCTCGACCCGCTGGTCGGCGTCCGCGATCCGGGCCGCGGCGGCCAGGGCGTCGTCCGCCTCCAGTTCGATCATCGGCCACACCGCGACGCCCATCGCCTCCAGCGCCTGCTCGAGCGGCGTGAACTGGGCCCTCAGCGCCGGGTCGACGCCGGCCCCGGTCTTGTAGCCCGGCCACAGGTCGTTTCGAAACGACTCGATGACATGGTCGGTGGCCACGCCGATATGGGTGGCGCCGCCCTCGATCAGCTCGAGCTGCGAGTGCAGGACGCCGGCGACGGCGCCCAGCGGGGTATCGCCGCGGGTGCCGGCCCGGCGGCGGCCGTAGAACTGGCGGAAGAGCTCGAAGGTGCCGTCGACCAGGTGGACGACCATGGCCGGCATCGTCTCACGCGGAGGTCGCGATCCGAGGCGCCTCTC
Source organism: uncultured Actinomycetes bacterium (assembly GCA_963744065.1). Classification (GTDB taxonomy): domain Bacteria; phylum Actinomycetota; class Thermoleophilia; order Gaiellales; family JAICJC01; genus DASUHT01. Next base: position 20,648 of record CAVUSN010000022.1, read on the forward strand.
GGAGGTGCCGGTGCACCGCCGTGGGCTAACCGGCGGCTTCCAGGATGGTCAGCTCCCAGCCGAGCGCCGGACGGGCGAACCGGAACACAGCCTCGCCGTCGATCACCAGGAAGCACTCGCCCTGCTCGCCGGCGTGATGCAGGATGACCGCGTCGTAGCGGCGGGCGATCCGCACCAACGAGCCCATGTCGCGGAGGTCCAGGGGGGCGGACAGCAGCACGGGCAATGCGGCCAGCGGCACGATCAGTCCGCCGTGTCGGGCCTGGGCAATGGCGACGTCGTCGGCCCGGCGCGGCCCTCTGCCGCGCATGTACAGAGCCAGTGCGAGCGCCAGCGCGGCGCCCAGCGCCGTGGCGCCGAGCAGGATCCGCGCGGCGGCCACGGTCATGCCGATGCCGGCCCGTGTCAACCGACGCGGCCGGGCGGCGACGATGGCGAGCGGGCGTGCGTCGGTGTGCCAGGCCAGCACGGGAGCGCCGCCCACCGTCCGCGGGCGGCCCATCCGCAGCTGCACGTCGTCCAGTTGCATGTTGACGGGGTCGCTGAGGCCGGCGCGGATCGGGCGGCCGGCGAGCGTGCCGGCGACCGATGCTCGCAGCTCCAGGGTGAGGGAGTGGCTGACCGAGGAGACACCGGTCAGGGCCTGGACGTCGGCAAGCAGCCGGCGCACCGACGGGAGCGAGAGCCTTGCCCGTACGACCACCTTGTCGCCGTGCCGAAAGGTGGAGGTCGCGAGCGGAACCGCGTGCCGCCAGCCGTCCTCGTCGCTCACGCGGGCTACGAGCGTGGTGCGCTCGGTCACGCGATGGGCGGCCGAGCTGGCGAAGCGATAGGCGAAGCTGATGTCGAGGTTGCGCACGATGGCGAGATACACCGGGTCGCCGGTGCGCACGGCGCCGTCCGGGTAGGCCGCGCTGGGTGGCACACTTGCCCAGTACGTCAGACCGGCCGACTGCCGGTAGACGGCCGTGCGGCCGCCGTCGGATGTCGGCAGCCTGAGCACAACGGCCGTCCCAGCCGCGGATGCCAGCAGCACGGTCGCCGCGAACACCGCGACCGCCATCGGCGCGGCCCGCGGAACCCGCGGCATCCGTCTCGGACGCCCGCGTGCCACCGGGGGCGCGATGACCGGCGCACGGCCGTCCCCCGCCCGCCAGAATTACCAGAGCAGTCACGGCGCCTGCCACGGGCGCGCCGTGCGCCGGCACCTGCAGCCATGACACCAGCGCGCCGCCGTGGGGGATTCTGAGCACCATCGCCCCGGCGATGTCCGAGCGCACGATCCGGCCGGGTCGAGCCACCGGTTGCGGTCTCCGCGCATCGAGTACACGCCGTCGGCGACACGCACGATGCGGTGCAGGAACGTGTGCGCGACCGCGGGGTTTCGGTAGGCGACGATGTCGCCGACGCTGTAGTGGTCGAGGGCCTCCAGCACGACCAGGTCGCCGGTGCGGACAGTCGGCTGCATGCTGGTGCCGCTGACCGCGGAGGCGCTGAGCAGGCCGCCGAGGGACTCCGGCGCGACGAACAGCCACACCAGGCTCGCCAGCGCCACCACGCCGAGCGCGGCGATCACCTGCAGGCCGGCCCGCAGCATACTGCGGGCGCGACCGGATCCTCCGGGCCCCGCCAGGGGCCCGGATACCGGCCGCCGGCTGTTACGAATGGGCAACGATCCGCAGCTGGTCCTGCTCGGTGACGGTCGCCTGCGTGCCGATCGTCGTGTCGCAGTCCCAGACAGTGTCGGTCTCCTGACCCGGAACGCCCTGCGCCACGGCTGTCTCGCCCGCGTTCAGGACGCACGTGTACCAGGTCCCGGCTCCGACCAGCTGGATGTGCACGACGTTGGCGTCGTTATCCAGCGTGAAGCTCACGTTGTCGATCTGGTCGGGATCACTGCCGTCGTAGCTGTAGGCGATATCGCTGACGGCATATCCGCTCACGACCTGCGTGGCGGCACCGGCGTGGCCGGCAGTCCCCAGGCCCGTGATCGATCCAAGGAAGGCGTATGAGGCCGTGCCAACAAGGCCTACAGCCGCCGCGATGACGAGCACGCGTGTGGTTCTGGATAGTCGCATCGGGTTCTCCTCGCTTGAGTGCGAATGCGACCACGTAGTTCGGAGCCGGGCCCCAGCACTTCACCGCCACACGGGGCATCGTTTCCACAGAATTTGGAGTAACCCGCAACGCGCTTTGCGGTACCGGGGGACGGTCGACGCTGGTAGCTCAGCCGGCTCCCCGCTGCAGGGCGATGTTGAAGTTGGGATTGCCGATCCCGCGCATCAGCCGCACCCACAGCAGCATGTACGCCTCGGTGCCGCGCGCGGCCTCGATACCGCCCAGGTCGACCACCCGCTCGGCCGGCCAACCGAGGCCGCCGAGCAGGTCGACCGTCTGCCGCTTGGCCGCCTCGTCCTCGCCGCACACGAACACCACATGGTCGCCAGGCGGCCCCGCCGGGTTGACCATGACCACGCAGTTGACCGTGTTCAGCGCCTTCACCACGCGGGTGTCCGGCAGCGCCCGGTGCACCCGCTCGCCCAGGCTGTCGTCGTTGCACACGCTCAGCCGGGGCGGGAAGCCGTGCGAGAAGTCCAACGGGTTGGAAACGTCGATCAGGAGCTTTCCGGCCAGTTTCTGGCGGGCCGACTCGACCGCCGGCACGGCGCCGTCGCCGTTGGTGGCGTTGATGATCAGGTCGGCGAACTCGGCCGCGTCGGCGAACGTGCCATGCGAGGCCATCGGGCCGGCCTGGGCGGCCCATTCAGCGGCCCTCTCGTTGTCAGCGGTGCGCGAGCCCATCCGCACCTCGTGCCCCAGTTCCACCAGCTTGCCGCCGAGCGTGCGCCCGACGATCCCGGTTCCGAACACCCCGATCCGCATGTGCGCCCCTTTCCGCCCGAGTTTTCGGGCAGCGTAGCGATCAGGCGGGAAGCGGCTGGCGAAGCGCTGCCCGGGTGCCCTCGGCGATCGCCTCCTCGAACGATCGCGGGCCCAGCGCGTCGCCCACCCGGACGACGTCGGCGTGCAGGCCGGTCAGCTCCTCGAAGAGCGCGCTGGAGGCGGATCGGCCCGCGCTGACCACCAGGGTGTCGACATCACCGATCGTCAGCTCGCGGTCGGAGAAGACGTTTCGGCAGACGACAGCGCGCTCGCCCACGGCCACAGGCCGCAGGTGCGGCAGCAGTTCCACGCGGGCCAGGTCGAGCCGCTCCAGGTACAGATTTCGCTGGTACTGGTGGACGACCTCGGCCACCCCCGGCCCAGCGATCGCCAGCCGCACCGAGACGCCGCGCTCGGCCAACGCCTCGGCCACATCCAGTCCGGTCCAGTCGCCGCCCCAGTCGCACACCAGCGCCCGCCGGCCGGTGGCGGCGCCGGCCAGCACATCCCAGGCATGCACCAGGTCCGTCCCGGTGCCTGCGATCGCAGGGTCGTAGCGGCCGGCGCCGGTGGCCACGATCACCCGGTCCGGTTCCACGCCCAGGATGGCTTCGGTGTCCGCGGCGGCGCCGTAGCGCACGTCGGCACCGGCCAGCCACTCCTCGAGGATGGCCAGCAGGCCTTCGGCCACCTCGCGGTGGCCAGGCCCGCCCAGGGCCAGCCGCATCTGCCCGCCGGGAGCCTCGCCAGCCTCGAACACGATCGCCCGGTGGCCCGCCGCCACCGCGCTGGCGGCGGCCGCGCAGCCGGCCGGGCCGGCGCCGACCACGGCGATCGTATCCACAGCCGAGCCGCGCGCGGGTCGCGGCAGGACGCGCTCGAAGCCGGCCCACGGGTTGATCGTGCAGGCGATCGGAAGACCCGCGTGGTAGTGGCCGATGCAGCCCTGATTGCAGCCGATGCAGGTCATCGCCGGCACTCCCCGGCGGGCCTTGGAGACCAGCTGCGGGTCGGCGATCATGGCCCGCGTCATGCCCACCGCATCGCAGGCGCCGGAGCCGATCAGGCGGTCGGCGGCCACCGGGTCGAGCACCCGTCCGGTGGCGATCAGGGGAGTCGAGGGGGCGGCCTGCTTGACTCGGCGGGCAAACGGCTCGATCAGGTTGTGGTCGGTCGGCGCGGGCGGCACGATGAAGCTCGAGCCGCGGTAGGAGGGCGAGGCGCCCAGCGTCACCGACAGGTAGTCGACCAGGCCGTCGGCGGCCAGCGCGGCGGCGGCCGCGATCACCTCCTCGTCCTCGACGCCCTGTTCGGAGCCCACCTCCTGGGTCAGCCGGCAGCCGACCGCGCGACCCTCGCCGACGCCCTCGCGCATCGCCTCCACCAGCTCGCGCAGGAAGCGCAGCCGATTCTCGAACGATCCGCCGTAGGCGTCGGTGCGCTGGTTGGCGTGGCGGGACAGAAACTGGGTCGGCAGGTAGCCGAAGCCGGCACACACCTCGACCCCGTCCAGACCGCCGGAGGCGGCGTGCCGGGCTGCCAACCGGTAGCCGTCCACGAGCTCCCGGATCTCGGCCAGCGTGAGTGCCCGCGGCTCGGTCTTGAAGCGGGCCGAGGGGACGGCCGACGGCGCCACCGCCGGCGGTCTCGGTCCGGCCGCGATCACCTCGCGCCCGCCATGGAAGAGCTGGCAGAAGAGCCGGGTGCCGTGCGCACCGACCGCGTCCGCCAGCCGCCGGTACACCGGCACCACGTCGGGCAGGTAGCCGCCCACCGTGTGCGCGGTCAGAAGGCCGGTGGGGTGGCAGGCGGTGGCCTCGGTCACGATCAGCCCTGCGCCGCCGGCGGCCCGGGCGGCGTGGTAGGCGATCATGTCGTCGGTGGGCAGGTGGTCGTGCACCAGGCTGGTCTGGTGCGAGGTGGAGACGACGCGGTTGGGGATCTCGACAGGGCCGAGCGCGAGCGGCGAGAAGAGCGTTTCCAGCATGCCGGTCACGATACCGGCGGCGCTAGCGTGCCGGCATGCGTGTGGCGTGCCTGTACGACATCCACGGGCACCTGCCGGCGCTGGAGGCTGTGCTGGCCGACCCGGCGCTGGCCGGCGCCGAGCGGATCGTGATCGGCGGTGACGCGGTGGCCGGGCCGATGCCGGTCGAGGTGCTCGACCTGCTGGAGGGGCTTGGAGAGCGGGCCCGCTTCATCCTCGGAAATGCTGACCGCGACCCGGGCGAATGGGCTGTTGCCCAGCTCGGTCAGGGGCGCATGGCCAGCGTCACCAGTTGGCCGGCGACGGTCTCGCTCCCGGTGGAGGGGCTGGGTCCGGTGCTCTTCTGCCACGGCTCGCCGCGCTCCGACGAGGAGATCGTGACCTCCCTCTCGCCGCCCGAGCGGATGCGGCCGATGCTGGCCGGTGTGCGCGAGCCGGTGGTGGTGCTGGGGCACACCCATGTCCAGTTCGACCGGGTGGTGGAGGGCACCCGGGTGGTCAACGCCGGCAGCGTGGGGATGCCCTACGAGGCCGCGCCCGGCAACGCCTTCTGGTGCCTGCTCGGCGCCGACGTGGAGCTGCGGCGGACGGCCTTCGACGCCTCAGCGGCGGCTGACAGGATCGCTCGCACGGGCATGCCGGACGCGGCCGCCTGGGCCGATGAGTATGTGCGCGAGCAGCACCCGGGAGGCGAGGCCAGCGAGTACTTCGAGCAGCTGGCCAGCCAGCGCGCATAAAGAGCGCTCAACCGAATCGCTCAAGCTCTGACGATGGCGCCCGATTACCCACTGTGGTACTATGGGAATATGGGAGGTAGCTGAGGTGGAGGCGTCGGTACGCGAGACGGTGATAGTCGGCGAGCGCGGCCGCTTGACCGTGCCCCAGCGCGTGCGCGAACGCGTACCGCTTGAGGCGGGGCAGGTGGTGCAGATCGAGGTCGTGGATGAAAACACGATGGTCCTGCGCGTGCAGGCCGTCGTGGATCGCGACCAGGCATGGATGCTCAAGCCCGAATGGCAGGAGCGCGTTGCCGCCGGTCTCGCTGATATCCAGGCCGGTCGCACGACCGTCCATGCGTCCGACGAGGCGTTCCTGGACTCCCTGGACTAGTTCCGCGTGCCGACCCACGAGGAGCCAGACCGCTTCCGCCGAGACTACGACGCGCTGACGCCAGCTGAGAAGAGGGCGTTCAAGATCGCGGTCAGAAAGTTCGTGGCGGGTCTGCGCGCCGGCGCGTTCCCCCCGGGCCTTCGCATCAAGGCGGTTCAGGGTCTGCCCGGGTGCTTCGAACTGACCTGGGCTGGCAACGGACGGGCGATCTGGACGTACGGGCCGGAGCGAGTTGCCGGACAGCCGCACATCATCTGGATTGCCATCGGCGGCCACGACATCTTGCCGTAGGGACCGGGCGCGGTGCGATCTGAGGGCAGGTGACGGGGCGGACGGTGGATCTCACTGTCACTAGGACACTGCCCCCCGCAGCACCCACCGTCCGCTCCGTGTCAAGTCGGATCGAGGTGCGCTTCGAGGTGCCTACCCCCGATAGCGCTGGTGGTCGCCGCTCGCAGGTCCGTCGTGTTGCTTTGTCTCCACGCACGGACGTGCTACAGAGCGGGTCCCGGTTTCGGCAGCCGAGCTATCTCGTATCTGAGACCTCTAGCTTTGCGCACCCACCTCACGGTGGGCTTGCCCTTATCGATCCGTAATCCACATCATCGACAGGCCGGAGCCGCGACTGGTCGCTCGATCGGACGCTTTCCCGTCCCCGAATTGGGGTACCGTGGACCGGATGCAAAACCTGCTGGAAGCCGTTCCGAACTTCTCGGAGGGGCGCGATCAGGGCGTTCTGGCAGCAATCCGAGAGGCCATCGAGGGGCACGCCCGGGTGCTCGATGTGCACGCCGACGCCGACCACAACCGCTCGGTGTTCACCTGCGTGGGCGAGCCGAACGGGTTGGTGTCGGGCCTGGCCCGTGCGGTGGCGGTGGCGGCCCGGCTGATCGACCTGCGCTCCCACCGCGGGGTGCATCCGCGGGTGGGCGCCGCGGACGTCGTCCCCATCGTCCGCTTCCGGCCCGATGACCAGCGGCCGCAGGCCGCAGCGCGCGAGCTGGCCAGGCTGATCGGGGAGCTGGGCATCCCGGCGCTCGGCTATGGCGAACTGGGCCAGGACCGGCGGCCCGTCTTCTACCGCGCCGGCGGGACGGAGCGGCTGGCCGATCGGCTGGCCGCCGGCGAGTTCGCGCCACTGGCCGGCCCGGCGAAACTGCATCCGACCGCCGGCGCCGCTTTGGTCGGCGTGCGCGCGCCGCTGGTGGCCTTCAACGTCAACCTCGACACCGATCGGGTGCCGGTGGCCGAGGAGATCGCCCGCCTGGTGCGAGCCAGCTCCGGCGGGCTGCCAGGTGTACAGGCGCTGGGCATGCTGGCCGGCGGCCGGGCGCAGGTGTCGATGAACCTGATCGACCTCACCGCCACCCGGCTGGAGACGGTGGTGGCCGAGGTGGAGCTGGTGGCCCGCGAGCGCGGCGTCGAGGTGCACGGCTCCGAACTGGTGGTCTGACGCCGGCGGCCGCGGCGGCCGGCGCAGCGGTCAGGGTGCTCCGCACATCCCCGGCATGGCCGCCGACCGCCTGCTGGAGGTGGCGGTGGCGGGTGAGTTCGGCTGACCCTAGACTCGCCTCGCGCACATGTCCTCCGCCATCCAGCTGACCGGTCACGACCTGACCATCGCCGACGTCGAGGCCGGCGAACCAGCGCGGAAAACGTCGAAGGCCGGCTTCGGCCGGCACCGCCGCCTCCCGCGAGCTGATCGAGCGGGTGGTGGCGGAGCGCATCCCCACCTACGGCGTCGGCACCGGGTTCGGCCGCTTCGTGGATGTGCACATCGAGGCCGACCAGGTCACCCAGCTGCAGCTGAACCTGCTGCGCAGCCACGCCTGCGGGTCGGCCGGCCGTTCCCCGACGAGGTCGTGCGGGCGGCCACCCTGCTGCGCGCGAACACGCTGGCCAAGGGCAGCTCCGGGGTGCGCCGGGAGACCGTGCAGCTGCTGGTCGACCTGCTGGCCAGCGACGTGCGCCCGGTGGTGCCGTCGCGCGGGTCGCTGGGGGGCGTCCGGCGACCTGGCGCCGCTCGCCCATCTGGCGCTGGTGCTGGTGGGGGAGGGCCGGGCGCGCGTGAACGGCGATGAGGTGGACGGTGGCGAGGCGCTCCGCCGGGCTGGCCTGCAACCGCTGGAGCTGGGTGCCAAGGAGGGCCTGGCGCTGGTCAATGGCACCCAGTTCATGGCCGCCATCGGCGCTGGTGGTGGCCCGCGCCCGGCGCCTGGTGCGGATCGCCGACCTGGCGGCGGCGCAGACGATCGAGGCCGGCGCGGGTCGCGCACGCCGTTCGGCGCCGAGCTGCAGGCGCTGCGCCCGCATCCCGGCCAGGCGGCGTCTGCGGCCAACCTGTTCCGGGCTCCTGGACGACTCCCAGATCGTCGCCTCCCACCGCTGGTGCGGCCGCGTGCAGGACGCCTACTCGCCGCGCTGCTCCCCGCAGGTGCACGGGGCCGTGCGTGACGCGCTGGCCTACGCCGAGCGGGTGATCGAGATCGAGCTGAACTCCGCCACCGACAACCCGCTGGTGCTGGCCGAGCAGGGCGAGGTGATGTCCAACGGAAACTTCCACGGCGAGCCGGTGTCGTTCGCGCTGGACATGCTGAAGATCGCTCTGGCCGAGTTGGGCGGGATCTCGGAGCGGCGTACCGAGCGCACGCTCAATCCGACCATGTCGGGCGGCCAGCCGGCCTTCCTGACCCGCGACGGAGGGCTCAACAGCGGGTTCATGATCGCCCAGTACGTGGCCGCCAGCCTGGTGTCCGAAAACAAGGTGCTGGCCCACCCGGCCAGCGTCGATTCGATCCCCACCTCAGCCGGCCAGGAGGATCACGTCTCCATGGGCGCGACGGCGGCCGTGCACCTGCTGCACGTGGCAGCCAACGTGGAGCGCGTGCTGGCGGTCGAGCTTCTGTGCGGCGCCCAGGGGCTGGACTTCCTGGCCCCGCTCCGGCCCGGGCCGGGGGTGGCCGCCCTGCAGGGCGAACTGCGCACGTTGTCGGCCCATCTGGACGCCGACCGGTCGCTGTCCGACGACATCGAGCGGGTGGCCGAGCGGCTGGCGGACGGCGGTCTGCTGGAGGCGGTCGAGGCCGCCGTGGGGCCCTTGCGCTAGCAGGCCGCGGCGGTCGGGTATCGCAG
>CAVUSN010000023.1:0-200651 GCA_963744065.1 uncultured Actinomycetes bacterium
AAATGCTCTTGGGGATCATGGCGTGAACGCCCTTGGTGCCGTCCACCGCCTGCGTCACATTGAAATCGACTCCCACGCTGCATAGCATGTAGGCGTCTTCGCGGGAAAGGTGCTTCTCCGTCACCAGGAAAGCGATGGCCTGGCGCACCGCCATCTTCAGCGCCTCCGTCAGGTCCGGATTCAGTCCCATCGCGATGTAGTGCGTCGGCGTCTCCCCGCGCGGCGCATCCAGGTGCAGGTCTTTGCGCACGACGAACTGGAACGTGCCCACCAGGGACGTCTCGAGCGCCGTAATATCCACCTCGCCGTTTCCCTGCCCCGCGTGGCCGTCGCCCACCTCGAACAGCGCGCCTGCCGCGTGCACCGGGATGAATAACGTGGTTCCCGCGACCAGATCCTTATTGTCCAGGTTGCCGGCATGCGTTCCCGGCGGCGCGCTGGACACGCGTCCGGCGGCTTCCGGCGGCGCCACGCCCATACTGCCGAAGAAGGGCCGCAAGGGAATCTCGATGCGGTCCGAAAACTTCGCCACATTCCGTTTGGTATCGAGCGGAATAATTTTGGTCGCGCCCTGGGGGAAATCTTCCGCCGTCAACACGCCGCTGCTTGGCCGGAAACCGTTATAGCTGTAGGGAATGGAGTATTTGATGCTAAGAATCCGCACCTCCAGCGTGTCGCCGGGTTCGGCGCCCTCCACAAAGATCGGTCCGGTCAGGATGTGCCCGCCCGGTCCCTTGTCCTTCACCTCGGCATAGATCGCCTTCAACTCCGCTTCGATGTCTTCCGCCTTGACCCCCGCCGCGGCCAACCGCTCCGGGCTATTGGTCAGCATGGTCTGAATCTCCACGCGATCGCCCGACTTGATGCGCAGCACGGGCTTGGCCGCCGACCAGTAGTAGCCCCAGGCCACCGTGCCGGGCGTGGCCTTCAATTGGTAGTCCGCGCCGTTTGCCGCCAGGGCAAGAAGAGGAATCAGCAAAAATCTCATGATCCTGCGATTCTATCGCACGGGCGATTCGCGAAGCCGTGTTGTACCATAAAGAATTACTGAATGAAGGCTTTACTCGAAGCGCTACAGCCAGGCGAACGGGACTGGGATTTGGCGCAGGCGATCGATCCTGCCCGTCTGCCGGCGCACATCGCGATCATTATGGACGGCAACGGCCGCTGGGCGGGCCGGCGTTTCCTGCCGCGCGTAGCCGGCCATAAAGCCGGTATCGGCCCCGTGAGGACCGCCGTGGAAACCTGCGCGCGCCTGGGCGTCAAGGCGCTCACTCTCTACGCCTTCTCGGTGGAGAACTGGAAGCGCCCGCGCGCCGAAGTGGAAACCCTGTGGCGACTGCTTCGCTACTACCTGAAACAGGAACTCCCCGAACTGCAAAAGAACGATATCCGCCTGCAGGCCATCGGCCGCCTCGAAGCCTTGCCCATGCAAGTGCGCCGCGAGCTCGACGCGGCGGTGGACGCCACCTCCGCCAATCGCGGACTGCTGGTCAACCTGGCGATCAATTACGGAGGACGCGCCGAGATCGTGGACGCCGTCAATTCCATCCTCGAAATGGCGCGCCTGGACGGCAGCATTCAGACCCTCAAGATCGACGAGGACCTGATCGCTACCTGCCTCTACACCGCTTCCTGCCCGGACCCCGATCTGCTGATCCGCACTTCCGGCGAAATGCGCATCAGTAACTTTCTGCTCTGGCAGATTGCTTACGCGGAACTCTACGTGACCGAGACGCTCTGGCCGGATTTCACGCGCACGGACCTGTTGCAGGCCGTGTTGGAATACCAAAAGCGGGACCGCCGGTACGGCGGCCTCAGCGGGACGGCGGTGGACAGCGTCGTCAAGCCCGACGAGGAATCCCTGATCGAAGCGCTCCGCACCTCATGAAGCGTGTCCTTACCGCTTTAGCCCTGATTCCCACGGTTGCCTGGGTAGTCCTGTGGGCCGACTCGTGGATCTTCCTGGCGGTACTGGCCGCGGTCGCCTGCCTCTGCTACCGGGAATACAACGACATCGCCGCCGACTACGGATTCGGCGCGCCGGGTGTCGCCGGATATGGAGCGGGCTTGCTCCTGCTGTTCGCGCCGGATGTCCCGTGGATCGCGGTGGTGATCCTCACGCTGGTGATTCTGGTGATGGTGATGCGCGTGGAGAATCTGGCGCATGCCCTGCCCCGTGCCGCGCTGTTGCTCACCGGCATTGTCTACGTTTTCGGCTGCTGGAGGTGCGCGCGCCCGCTGCGCGAGCTCAGTCCCCACTGGCTGATGTACGGCCTGATGCTCAACTGGGTGGGCGACATTGGCGCATACTATGTCGGGCGCCCCTTCGGAAAGCACAAACTGGCGCCGCGCGTCAGCCCGAATAAATCCTGGGAAGGTTCCCTAGCTTCGGTCGTCACCTCGACCCTGGTGGGGACCATTTACCTGCAGCGCTTTCTCCCCAGCGTGCCGTTGCGGCAAGCCATCGCGCTAACGGTGGCCGCCAATGTCGCCGGACAATTGGGCGACCTTGCCGAATCCGCCATGAAGCGCGGCGCGAACGTGAAAGACAGCGGCGCCATTCTTCCCGGCCACGGCGGCTTCCTGGACCGTGTGGACAGCACGCTGTTCGCCCTGCCCGTAATTTACGCGTACGTCATGCTGGCGTAGGCGCGCGCGCTGCAGCCTTCTTTTCCTTGTACATCTCCGCATCGGCACGCGCGAACATCCCGGCGATGGATTCTCCCTCCCGCCATGTCGCCACTCCGACCGATGCATCCACGTGGAGTTTGCCCGGCGGCCCTTCGCCGCGCACGACGTAATCGCCAAAGACCCATTTCCGCACCCGCTCGAGCTGCCGGCGCGCTTCCTCCATCCCGCAATCCAACACCACGATGAATTCGTCGCCTCCCCACCGGCCTACGTCGTCCATCGCGCGAAACGCCGCCCGCAATTCCTTGGCGAACTGCACGAGCACATCATCGCCCGCAGCGTGTCCGTAGGTGTCGTTTACCTGTTTGAAACCGTTCAAATCGAAGATCAGGACCGAAAACGGGGTGCGCCGCGCCACCCGCTGTTCCAACACGGCGTCCATCCTGCGCCGGTTCTGCAGCCCGGTCAGGCAATCCAGCGATGCCAACCGCTCCGCCTCTTCGAGCTTTTCCCGATACTGGCGCAGTTCGCCGCGCATGCGCGCTACGGCTTCCTCGCCGTCCAGCGCCATCTGGTTCACGCCGGCCTGCAACTCGTGGGCGCTGGACACCAGCGAATCGCGGATTTTGGTGAGATCGTCCATGCTGGCCAGCGCGTGCAGCCGCGTCGTAAACTCGGTGAACCGCTTGGAATAGCGCTGGTCACGCTCGCCGACGGCCTCCGTCGTACGCGCCATGATCATCATGATCTCCTTGAATTCTTCGGTCTTGCGCTTATAGTATTCGGCCGACCGGTCTCCCCATTGGTGCAATTCCGCTTCCACGCGCTGCCTGGTTTCCTGCACCTGGCGGGGAGTGGTTTCGTCCGCCAGTTGCCGCTGCAGGTTCCTCAGGCCAAGCTGCAATTGCGAGCCGACGGGCGGGCAGGCCTGCACCCCGCTGGCGCCGATGGCCTCCAGCGCGGCGCGGTAGGCCTGCAGCGTGCAGCGAAGCAATTCCTCCTGATTCGAATCGATCAGTTTCTTCAAAGAGATCACATCCTGCCTTATCGGCAGGCTGCGGATTCTCGTGAATCGGACCCGCTTGCCATTGGGTGCCCGTCCCGCATATAGTCTGTACGTGACCCTCACCAGACGCTCTGTTCTCGCCGCCGTCTCAGCGGCCGCCGCCGTCCAGGCCCAGCGCCGTTATCCGAATTGGAAACCTCGGCTCGGCACCCTCTGCCAGTTCTCGGATTCCAACCTGGAATTCGTCAAGGCGGAAGGCTTCACCAGTATGCAATTGCGCCTCGACCCCGCCAAACTGGACGATTCCGCCATCGCCTCCATCAAGGACAAGATCCAGCGCTCCGGACTCTATGTATCTTCACTTGCCGTGGACGGCAACCACATCGACCCCGACCCCACTGCGCGCGAAAAACAAAACAAGTACACCATCGCCTGCCTGGAGCTGTGCGGCAAGCTCGGCATCCCCAATATCGGCGGCCAGAGCGGTACCATCAAGGGCCGCCCCCTGCAGGAGCAGGTCGACGAAATCGTCAAGGTCTACACCGAAAAGTATTTCCCGGTTTGCGAAAAGAACAAAGTCCGCATCCTGTGGGAACCCTACGCCGGAGGCCCCAATATCGGCACCGGACCGGTCGGCTGGGAAGCGCTCTTCAAATCCTTTAAAGACAGCCCCTACGTGGGACTGCAATTCGACCCCTCGCACCTGGTCTGGCAGTTCATGGACCCGGTGCAGGCCGCCCGCGATTTCGCCGACAAGATCTACGACGTCCACCTGAAGGACTGCGAAATTCTCTGGCACGTCCTACGCCGCACGGGCATCAATCCTCTAAACAATCAGCGGTGGTGGCGCTTCCGGATTCCCGGCCAGGGCTCGGTAGATTGGAAGGGCTTCTTCGCCGTCCTCGCCGAAGCCGGCTATACCGGCGCGATGAACATCGAAAACGAAGACGAGTTTTACTATCCCGCGTACAATCAGGGGAATTTCACCGAGCAGTTCAAGCGGGGTTTCCGGACAGCACACGAATACCTGAAGACGATGGTGCCGCCCGTGAGCGCTTAATGACGCGGCGGCTCCGATCCGAGCCACGACCGTCAGGAGGCGAGAAAAAATCAAATGCCGCCGATGAACGCGGATCAACGCCGATGAAAACAAGATGCCTATCGGCGTTAATCGGCGGCCCATCAGTGTTTTCTTCACAGCTTCTCACGGTCGCGGCTCAGATGGGCGCGGGGTGCGGCTCGGGTTGTCGTGGGCGCCCGGGCGTCGAGTGAGACTCGACGCGGCACGCAAGAGTGCGTGCGCTACAACGGCAGGCACATCCCAATTATTTCACGGCTTTTAAGGGAGTGGTCTCCGTCCGTGCCCGCTGGAATTCATTGAGCTTCCTCAGGCGGCACTCTGCGCACGAAAGCCCTGTAGAGCAGCAGGTCGTAGACGATCTTGAGTGTGCCGGCGATGAAGAACGGCAGGTTGATCAGTGAAGGGTGCGCAAACAGGAGCCCGACAAACACGGGAGCCAGCGCGGCACCGGTTGTCCGGGCCACCCCCGTGATTCCGGCCGCGGCAGACCGCTCGTCTGCGCGCACGATGGCCATGGTGTACGATTGCCGGGTCGGCACATCCATCTGGCTGATGCTGAATCGCAGGAAAAGGGTCAGAACGGCCAGAGGCAGAGTTCGGCATGAGCGGTATCAGCAGCAGCAGAATGTTGGAAGGAAGGTGCGTGAACACCATGGTCCTGATCAGGCCGAACCGGGCAGCCAGCCGCGGTGCCACCAGCGCGGAAAGGCCGGCAAGGATGTTGGCGCCAAAGAAAATGCCGCCCAACGTTGCGGGGGCAACTCCGAAGCGAAGGTAAAACCAGTAGGCTGCGAAGCTCTGCACGATGAAACCGCCGCCGAAGGCATCCAGTGCAAAAAGACTGGCCAGGCTGAGCACCACACGGCGCGACGCCCCGATTCCAAGCAGCGTCCTTGGGCCGAACGCGAGATTTTCCTCCGCCGGCACCTCCGCTGCCGGTGAGAGGCGGTGGAAGAGCAAGCCGAGCAGAACGCCCATCGCCGCGTAAAAAACGATAATGGTCCGTTCGCTGGATAGCACCGGCACGGCGGCCTTCTGCAACGCTTGCGTGACGACCCCGGCAAACAGAGAACCCATCGCTGTCGCCATTGCGCCGGCAAGTGCGTACCACGCAAAGACGGTCGTACGTTCACGCGCCGGCACCACATGCGACAGCGCCGCCTGCTCGATCGGCAGGAATGGACCGACTTCGTTTCCGCTGGGACTGATCACGCCGACGGTGCCGGCGGCCACCAGGAACAGAAAGTTCCGCGTCCCGGCAAATGCCAGGCCCGCGCCGGCCATCAGCACAGAGCCGATGATGAGCATACGGCGCCGTCCGATACGGTCCGCCTGGGTCGTCAGGCCCAACGAAATCACGGTGTCGCCCAGTAGCGTCAGGGTGAGCAACAGTCCGGTCTGGGCTTCGTTCAGCCCGAGCGACGACAGGTAGAACACCAGCACGACGGAGAGCGAGCCGTAAGAGAACAGCCGGATGAATCGCGTCACGAAAAGCAGCCGTCCGTCTGGAGGCAAGTTCCGCATTGCTTCTCGCAGCGGCGGCGCCTACCGTCCCGCCAGCACGTCGCTGGCGGACGCCTGCGCGATCAACTGATCCGCGTCGTCCTGCAACAGGAATCGTTCGTTCACTGCCTTCTCCGCCGCCGCTCTCACCGCCGCCACATAACCCTGCGTGATTGCCATAACGCTCTTCGAGCGACAGCCGCGGGTCGCCCGCCGCCAGCCGCTCGGCCTTCGTCTTCGCAAATGGGACATACCCGCCGCTCAGGGTGCATTGCTTCCCTTTGTCGAAGCCGCCCGCCGTCACATTCCAGCCGAAATACGATCCGAGCGGCGCCTGCCGCAACACGGAGGGAACGCCGCCCACGTCGGAGCCATCCGCGTCCACTTTCGGCACCAGCGTCGGAATGAGTTGCTTCACCACGGGCGGTTCCTTCGTGATGATTCCCGAGAGATCGACGGACCGGAACTCCGGCCCGTAATCGTGGTCGGCCACCATGTTCACCAGGCCCTCGGGCGAGGGTGCGCCGGGAATCGTGGGGAAGTGCATCGCGGCCTTCGTCGCGGGCACCAGCTCGCCGCGATCCAACCGCGGGTAGCGGCTCGGCGGCGGCTCCGTTCCCTTCGTTACCCAATCGACCAGCGCCACCGTGAGCGCCTTCATGGTCTCGGTTTCCGGATTCGGGTTGGCGGGCAGAACGCAGCCGTTGGGCGGCGCCAGTGCGGCGCTCGTGAAGCCGCCGCGCCCTCCGCCGTGCGACGTCCCGGGAAAGAAGTAGCGGCGCACGTTGGCGGGCAGCGGGATATCCGTCTTCGCATCCGTGCCCACCAGATTGGGCGATTCGCGCAGATACCAAAATTCCAGCGCGCCGAACGTCTCCATGATTTTCGGGCAGGTCTTCGAGGCGGTGCAGCGATCGAGCATTCCGGCCGCCGGGCGATGGCGCGCCGCATCGGGATAGTCGCTCCACCAGAGCACCGCTTCGCTACCCGGCTCATACAGACCAGCCGCGCCTCCGCCCACCGCGAAACGGAAGTTCAGCGCAAGCTGCCGCGCGGCGATGTGCGGATTCGCCCCGTCCCACACGATCCGCCCCGCCTCGTCCTGGTTGAAGCCCAGATGAACATAAGTCCGGATGAAATTGCCCGATTGCGAACTTCCCCGCGAGAGCGCCCACTTGATCTGCTTCGCCACCGGATTCGCCGCGCCGGTGTCGTCCTGACCGACGTAGCGCAAGAACGAGTTGAGGTCGCGCGTGGCCGCAAAGCCGATGCCCAGCACCAGCGGGTCTTTCGCAGTAAACACCAGCTCGTACTGAAACGCCGGATCGAAACCGTCCTTCACGCAGATCTTCGAGGGGTCCGGAGTGCCGGGGAAACCCGTCTTCGTGCAATCGGCGAAGGCCCAGGCGTTGCTCGGAATGGGGATCGCCCGCGCGGCCGGCGACGCACGCTTCGCCAGCGATGCCTTCGCCGTATCGAGCGTAAGTGGCCGCTGATACGTCAGCGCCACATACGGCGCGGTGCCGATGTCGAGTGTGGTCGTATCCGCCGCCATGTTGATGAAGCGCTCGAATACCAGACCTGTCAGTGGCGAGCCGTCGGTGTTCTTCGCCACCGGCACCGTGATGGTCTGCAGGCCGGCGCGCGGAATCACGTCGCCCTGCCATCCGCTGACCACGCTGACGTGTCCCTCCGCCGACGGGACCGGCGCGCCGTTGCCACGGTTCGGCACGCTGTAAAACAGCACGCCGCTCGCATGCGACATATCGATTGGCTTCGAGATCGCGAACGTCGCCGAGTACTCCACCATCCCGCGCGCGTTGCGCGGCGCAAGCTGTATGTCCGTGATGATGGCGTTGTGCGCGTCCTTCGGGTCCAACTCGCCGTAGAATCGGCCGCTCAGAATCTCGTACGGTCCGGCCTTTCCGAAGCTCTGCCCCTTGTAGGCCGGCGACTCGCGCTGTTCGATTACGATGCGCGTCACGCGCGCGTCCAGCGCGGCGCAACTAAACAGGCCATAACTGACTACGGCAGCGGCGAAAGCGGTGCGATCGATCATGTCCCGTAATTATAATCCGCACCATCCGCGTGCGCTGAAGCCCGTACAACGGCGTGCAGTCCCGCGCCTATTTCATCAACGATGCCGGCACTTTCAGGAACTCGGCAGGCGGCAGTGCGCGATTCGTCATCCGCGCCTCCAGGACCGCGCCCTTGAAATAATCTCGCCGGTTGATCCGCGTGCCCACCGACGTCTGCCCCGCGCCCTGCGGCGCCAGGTGCAATTGCGCCGAGCCCTCCAGCACGCCGTCCACGTAGTTGCGATATTCCTTGCCGTCGTACACGGCCGCCGCGTGATGCCACGCCCCCAGCGTGTGCAGCTTCTCGCGATCCAGTAGCGCTTTCGATTCCTTGCCAGACAGCGCGAAGCTGTCCAGGCACCACTTGCCGTCGACCACGCGGATCTCGAACAGCATCCGCGTGTCCGTGCCGTTTTCCTGAAAGTGGAAGAAGCGCTGCTCCGCCGCGCCACCCACATCCGGCCGGAAAATCACCTCCCAAGTGAATGTCTCCGCGCCCGCCAGCGGATGCACATTCAGAAACAGCGCATCCTCCACGCCGCCGAACTCCACCGCCTTACCGGCCGGCGTCGAGATCACCCGCGGATGTCCCTCCGCCTTCACCGCATGCCCGCCGATCCGCGTAATGCTGTCGAACTTCCACACGTCGCTCCTCCTATCCGCGCACCACAGCGCCGCCGCACAGATCCCGAGGACTAACGCGTGCCTCATCGGTAGCTCTTGTCGTCCACGTGGCTCAAATCCACGCCGTCCTTCAGCACGCCGATAGTCACGAACGCGAACGTGAAGACGTTGGTCCCCGGCTCCAGATGCCCGCCGAACGCCTTGTCCGGCGTGGCCAGCATGATGTGCGGGTGTATGGTGCCGTTGGAAATGAACCCGCTCATGCCGACAATATCGGCTGGCTCCGTGGGGTTCTTCACGAACATGTTCTTCGAGGGGAAGGTGCGATTGCTGACCTGGTGTACCTGGTATCCGCGCACCGACCCCATGCCGGACAGGATGATGGCGTTCGAGATCTTCTCCTGCTTCACCATCTTCTGCAGGCCGGCCAGCAGGTCGGTATCGAACTTGAAACGCAGCAGCACCACGCGGTCGAACTGCGTGGAGGTCGCGGACACATCCGGCACCTTGTCGCTCAGACCTTTCTTATCGTCCGCCGGATTCGCCGCCGCATTGGTGATCTCGCGGCGGCTCTCCTGCCCCGCCGCCGTCAGCGTCAATACCAGAATCAACAGTAAGCTTTTCATGGCTTCCCTTTCTCAACACCCTTCGTGGATACCGCATACTTGGCCAGCATGTAAGGAGTCTCCCACGCCGGCAGTGACTTTGGCGAGGTCACGTACTCGAAGAAGCGATTGGTGACCTGTCCGAAATGCGCCTCGTGCCCCACGCGGAATTTTTCCGGCACCACGATCCTGAGGTCCGCCCCGCTCTTCACCGCGGCCAGGCCCGGCCAGCGCGTTTGCAGCGCCGCGACGCGCTTCTCCACCGCCGCCGCGACGTCCGCATTCGCCCCGGCGATGTAGACTTCGGGCACGAATCGCTCCGCCCTGCCCTGGCGGATCTCCACCCGCGATTTCGTACCGCGGAAACTCGCCTCGTACACGTCGCCGCCCTCCGCCGCCTCCCAGTTCCAGAGAATCTCCAGTTCCACGTGGACGCCGCGCACCGTATACGCCACCGAGTTATTGCAGTAGTAATCCAGCACGCCGCCGTGTACGTGGCTGGCCAGCGCCGGTGGAAACTCGGCATCGCCGGTGACCTTCGTGAACTGCTCCCTGGTCATCTTCAGCGGCCAGCGCCTTCCCGCGAGCACTTCGATATCCTTGCGATAATCCACCGCCTGGTCGGGGAACGCCGTCCACTGCACCAGGTCCACCACGTGGGTGCCCACGTCTGCCAGTCCCTCGCCGTATTCGTCGATATCGAAGAACCACGCCGGACGCCGCAGCGGCATTCCGGCCACCACCTTCATCACGTGATGTATGCTGCGCGCGCGCACCGCCGGCTCCCGCGCGCTGCCGGTTTCCAGCGTGCCGAACACCTCGCGATCGTTCACCAACTCGCGCTGCAACTCGCTGGTGACCTCGTAGCGCTCCGTCATGATGTCGTACGCCGCCAGGTTCTTGCGCTGCGCCAGCGCCAGCGCCTCTTCCAGCTTCGGCATATCGGCCTCCGTGATGATCCACGGCTTGTCGGCGAGCACGTTGAGCCCAGCATGCAGCGCCGCCAGAATGCGATCGATCTTGCCGCGATTCCTCCCCGTGAAGACCACGATGTTGCCCGCGTGCCCGCGCAGCATCTCCGCCATCGGGTCGTTGCTGGTGTGTATGTCGAGCGCCCATCGCGTTGGGTTGTCGGCCCGCGAGTTGAACAGCGAGATGCGATTGAGGTAATCCAGCAGGTCGGGTCCCAACGGCGCATACACGGTCACCCGCGGGTCCACCCACGGATACATATCCTTCTGTAGGAGCGTCGCGTGAAAATGCCCCGGATCGACGATGATCAGTTTCGATTGCATATAGTTGGTTTGTGCAGCGAGTGCCGTAACCCCAATCAGAGCCCCGACCGTAAGGGAGCGGTGCCTCATTTGCCTGTCCCGACACCCGCCAGCAGAAACACCAGCGGCGCATTCCAGTTAATCGCCACCTCGTTCGCCGAGTAAGCCTCCTGGTCGTCCAGATAACACTTGGCAGCCGGAGTCTCCGCCGCCAGCCGCTTCATCGCCGCATCCTGCTTGCCGCGGTTCGGTCCGCCCGAAAGCAATCCCGGCCACGGCTCCGGATTGTTATCCGCGCCGCTCGGCCGGTGATGCGGATGACGAAAAGCGTTCTGCCCCACCTGGGTAACCCACGAAAGGGAGAACGTATTCCTACCCAGCAGGTAGTGCAGGTTATCCAGCGCGGCCTCCACATACGCCGGCTTGCGCTCGAGTGCGTTCGCCACCAGCAACTGCATTCCGTAATTCGCCGCCACCGCGTTCGATCCCCAGATATAGTCCCGCGACGTCAGACTCTGCCGGTACCCATTCGCCCTGGTGCGCTCCACAATCTGATCTGCCGCCGTCAACGATGCCTTGCGGATAGCGCCCACGGCGTCCGCATCCTTGCCGCCGCCCAACACATACGTCCACAGCCCGAGGTTGGCCACATTCGGCCACGATTGCGGACCCGTCGCCCGGATCGACCCGCTGAACTCCGCATAGTGCGCCAGGAAGTACTTCTGATACTCGGCGCCGCCCGTGCTCCGCCACAGTTCCGCCGCCGTCCACAGCGCTTCGTCCGCGCAATTGCCATCGCCGTACCCGCCCGTCGATACCGCCTGCGGATTACGGAACGTCACATTCGGATACTTCCCTAGCCATGTCCACGCCCTCTCGGCAGCGTGCAAATTACGCTCGGCGAATGCCGCATCGAAGGGCTTGTACGCGCGGGCCGCTATCGCCATCACCGCCGCCAGATCGCCGGTGGCGCACGACGTCTTGAACGGCTCCACTCCGCTTCCCACCACGTAGCTCACCAGCTTGTCCTGTTCCGGCATGACGAAGCCGGGGAAGCGCTCGCTGGTCTGCTTGTGCCACACGCCGCCGTCCTCATCCTGCATGGTGAGCATCCACTCCAGGTTCCAGCGGATTTCGTTGAGGATGTCCGGCGTGCCGTTGCCCGTCTCGGGCAGGTTCAGTTTCACCCCGCGCACCGCGGGCGCGAACATCTCCCAGGTCCACAGCAGCGTCCCCGTGGTGATTCCGGAGTTCACCACATAGCGGCCATAGTCGCCCGCGTCATGCCACCCTGCCTTGGACACTCGTGCCCCGTTCTTCCCGCTGGACGCGTGCCACGCTCCTTCCAGGTGGCACGCCTCGTGTTTGAAACCGGGAAACTCGCTCCCCAGGTCCACCGCCGTCCCGCACCGCTGGCCGTAGTAAGATCGCATCGCCAGATACCACGCGCGCCCGTACACGTCCGGCCCGATGGCGAACTCCCAACTGCGGCCCACATCGGCGATCTCCACGTAGTATTTCCCGGACGCGTTCAACTTGCTGAAATCCGCCGCCTGCAAGCGATCGCCGGAATCGGGATCTTCCGCGGCCGCCGCAAGCGGGCCACGGAACGCCACCCCGCCATCACTCGCGCGCCGCACGGTGAACTCGGCGGCGGCATTCTTCGACGCCACCAGCGCTACCTTCGGTGCGCCGGTCAGATAGCCCACCTGGTCGACCTTGATCTCGGCCGTCGCACCCGCCGCCAGCACCCGCCCGGCCAGCAGCAGCAGAATCGCCGAACTATCTCTCAGGCTCATCGTAATGTCGCACACGCCGTATCCATATATTCCGGAAGTGTACCGGATTGTGATGGTCCTGCAACGCCAGCGGCTCTTCCGCCCCGTGCGCCGTATACGTCGCCACCTTGCGGTACACCATGGCCCCCATCACTTCCTTGTGATTGTGCATCAGCACATTATTCATGAACACCGTCTGGTACGCCGGCTTCACCAGCTTCTCGCCATCGAACTTCGGCGCTTCGAACACGATGTCGTACACCTGCCACTCCCCCGGAGGACGCGCCGGATTGGCCAGCGGCGGCCACTGCCCGTAGATCGCCCCCGCCTGCCCGTCCGCGTAAGTGGGATTGTGGAAGGCATCCAGCACCTGGATCTCGTAGCGGCTCATGATCAGGATGCCGCTATTGCCGCGCCCCTGGCTGGTTCCCTTCACGTCCGCCGGTTCGCTCCACTCCACGTGCAGTTGAATGTCGCCGAACTTCTCCCGCGTGAACAGGTCGCCGTTGCCGGCGCATTCGAAGTATCCGTCCTTTACCGGCCACGTCGGCGCGATCAGTTTCCCGGCATCGGCGCCCTTGCCCATTTGCGCCCACTTCGAGAGGTCCTTGCCGTCGAACAGCACCGTCGCGTCGGACGGCGGCGCATAGGGCGTCGCACCCGGCGTTACGACCGGCGGGTGCGGACGGGCAGGATCGTGTACATGCCATTTCAAGCCGGGCAGGATCGGCGTATCGGTGAAGCCCAGGTCCCCGGGCTTCGACTGTTGCTGTTGCGCAGCCGCGGTCCAAAGCAGCAGGGCGGCGGCCGCGATTCCCAGTGAGATGCGAATTCCAGTTCGTAAAATCATAACGTGACGGCTACCAGCATAAAGGGGCGCGCTTCTCCCCGCAATGGCTGGTATCGTAAGCTTATGCTCCGTACCCAAGCCCTGGGCCTGTCACTGGTCACGCTGAGCGCCTTCCTCCTGGGCCCGCTTGCCGCCCAATCCCCGCAACAACCCGCGCGCCCCCGCACCAAACGCGTCCTGGCGTGGGGCGACACCCTCACCGCGTTCCAGCACGATTCCATCTCCCACGCCCTCGCCACCATGGAACGCCTCGGCCACGAGTCCGGCGCTTATGAGATGTACATCCGCACCGATTCGCAGCTCATCACCAAACAGCCCGTTCCCGCCCCCGCGCGCAATACCCGCAATCTGAATTACTTCGACGCCATCTTCTTTTTCGGCACCGGCGACACCCTCAATGCGCAGCAGAAGACCGACCTCATGTCCTTCATCAAGGAGGACGGCAAAGGCTTCGTCGGCGCCCACACCGGCGACGACGCATTCTTCGAATGGCCCGAGTTCCTGGAAATGATTGGCGGCTATTTCGACGGCCACCCGTGGAGTTCCTTCGACGCCCCCGTCATCGTCGAAGACCCCGCTTTCCCTGCCATGCAGCACTTCCCCGTCCGCTTCACCATCAAGGACGAAATCTACCAGCACAAGGATTTCTCGCGCGCCAAGGTGCGTGTGCTGGCCAGCCTCGATTCCAGCAAGCTCGATTACACCAAACCGAACATCCACCGCGAAGACAAGGATTTTCCCGTCGCCTGGGCCAAGATGTACGGCAAAGGCCGCGTCTTTTATTCCACCTTCGGCCACGCCCCCGAAACCTGGGACGACCCACAAATTCAGAAAATGTATTTCGAGGCCACCCGCTGGGCCCTCAGGCTCACTGGCGACGACGTCACCCCCGGCAACGCCGCGCCGCGCAAGTAAGGAGAGTACTCATGAGAGCAACGGTTCGCATCATGCTGTCCTTCGCAGTCGCCGGCGCTCTCGCCATGGCGGCGAAATCGCTCGCGGTGAATGATCTGCCGGCCGCAGTCCAGAAGACCATTCAGGAGCAGGTCAAGGGCGCCGAGATCAAGAATATTTCTAAAGAGACCGAGAAGGGCGTCACGCAGTACGAAGTGGAGACCATCGTGAACGGCAAGCAGCGGGATTTCAACGTCGATACCAAAGGCGGCCTGGTGGAAGTGGAGGAAGAGACCTCCATCGACAGCATTCCGGCGGCGGCGAAAGCGGCAATTCTGAAGAAAGTGGCCGATGGCAAACTCGGCATGGTCGAAACCGTGACTAAGGGCAGCGTCACCATGTATGAGGCTGCCTACACCACCAAGGCCGGAAAGAAACATGAAGTGCTGGTCAAGCCTGACGGCACCGAAACCAAAGACTGATGGCCCGCAAATTTCCGAGTATCGTTCTGCTGCTGGCGGGCGCGCTCTCCGCACAGCCCGCGAAGGACTTTCAATCGGTCTTCGCGGTGGACAGAAAAACGCTCGGCGTCAAAGGACCCAACCCCTACTTCAACCTCACGCCCGGATACACGCTATCCTACCGGCACGGCAAGGACACCGACACCTTGACGGTCGTGAATGAGACCAAACGGATCGACGGAGTGGAAACGCGCGCCGTGGAAGATCGCGAGATGAGGAACGGCCGGCTGGGGCAGCAGTTCTATCAGGAGCAGGCGCCCGGGGTCAGCATGGACCGCTGCGAGATCCTCTCCGACAACGAGAAGATCGTCACCCCTGCCGGTACGTTCGAGAGCGTGGTGGAAACCAGTCCCCTCGAAAAGGGACTATACGATCACAAGTGGTACGCACCCGGAGTCGGCCAGGTGAAGGCATGTCCGAGCACGCGAATCCCGCCCCGGTCCGGATAGAAGATATTCACGATCATCCGAATGGTCGTGGTCTTCCCACTGCCATTGGGACCGATAAAACCGAAGACGCTGCCTTCGGGAACAGTGAGGGAGAGGTCGTTCACGGCGGTGACCTCGCCGAAAGTCTTGGTAACACCCGAGATCTCTACTGCCGGCATAAGCGCGTTATTCCCGCGGAAACATACTTCGCAGCCAATCGTTCAACACGCAATCGATGACTAAGTGGACGCGGTCCGTGGTGCCCCGATTGTGAATCCGGTGCGGCAAATTGAAATTGACATACCAGCACTCCCCCTCACCCATCGGCAGCGGCGTGCCCTCCACAGCAAACTCCACATCCGCGTTAGTCTGTATCGGAATGTGCACGCGCACCTCGCCGTCCTCGTAACTCAGGTTGTAATCGCGATGCTCCTTGATATTCGAGCCCGGACTTAGTTTCAATAGCCGCACCAATTGCAGCGGACAATGAAACGCCGCCAGGACCTCGCCGATATACGGACATCGCCGCAGCGCCTCAAGGTCCACATAGGTGCTCTTGCTCGGGTCGGGATACAACGGTACGTGCGCGCCTTCAGTCGTACGCAGGGCGATTCCACTCCACAGGCCATCGTAGTAACTGGTATTGAAGTGAGCGGTCCATTCCTCCGGCCGCATTCCCGCCAGGTCTGTCTGAAGCCGCCCCACATCGAAGCTCATCGGAAGTTTCCAGTGCGCCACTGTCATCGATCCATGCTACCGTGTGAACTTGTCCGACCGCACCTTTTCCACCATCGCCGCCTTTCTCGCCGAAATTGGCCTGCCCGTGGAGATCGGGGCGATCCCCCACCCCACCTTCCTGCCGGGAATCCACGCCGATTCCGGTGTCCTCCGCGTGGACCCGGCGAGGCTCTCCTTTCCCGGCGACCTGCTGCACGAGGCCGGACACCTTGCCCTGCTCACGGAGCAGCAGCGCAGGCAGGTGACGGGCGACGTGGGCGACAACGGGGGCGAAGAACTCGGCGCCATCGCCTGGTCCTACGCCGCCGCCCTCCACCTGCGACTCGACCCTGGTGTGGTCTTCCACGAGCGCGGCTACCGCGGCGGCAGCCAAAGCATGCTCGAGAACTTTGCCGCCGGCCGCTACATCGGCGTCCCCATGCTCCAGTGGCGCGGTCTGTGCCTCGATGAAAAGAGCGCGGGCCAGTCGGGCGTCGAGCCCTATCCCCACATGCTCCACTGGCTGCGCCCCTAACCAGAAAAGGGCGTCCCGAAGGACGCCCTTTTTGCTATTGACAATTTTGAGTCGACTCTAGAAGGTAAAGCGGACTGCCAGGCGGAGGTTGCGGGCGGTCTGCCAGAGGTTCGGCATCCCGTAGCGGTTGGCCAGGGTCAGTTTAGACTGAACGCCGGCAAAGGCTCCCGTGCCGTTCAGCGCATCGATGTAGTTGTAGCCGTTCATCACCTTGCCCCAATCCACCTGCGGGTCGCCCGAGAAGCGGGACGCACGGGTCGGGCTGACCAGGTTGGTCGGGATCATGAACTGGTACACCGACTCCACGGCGCGCTGATTGAACAGGTTGATGAAAGTGGCCTCGAACGCCATGCGCATGCTCTCTTTCACCACGATCTCATGCCGCAGGTTGAAATCGGTCTGGATCAGTGGGTCGGTACGCGCGTTATTGACCACGCCATTGGAAGAGATGCTGCCATCCGCGTTGCGCACCAGTCTCACGAAATTGCCGCGGCCCTCAGCCCACTGGCAGGCGGAAGACGTGCCGACTACCGGCAGGCAGGAATTGATCGGCGTTCCCTGGAAAGCGGACTGGGTTATCCCAAGGTTCGTCTCCATGCCCTTCCACTTGATGACGTAGTACGCATAGCCGGTGGCGGTGTGCGGACGGTCGGTGGACAGCGGACCGTCGTCGATCTTGCCGTTGGGAAGGTAGGTCATGGTCGGAATATCGAACAGGCGGCTGTTATTGGGCGCATGGCGGCCGAAGGTTCCATCGGTCGGGTCCGTGTTGGTTGGCGGTTGTGAATTGTGGGTTGTCGGGTGTGTGGTCAGTTTTCATTATCGACAACTGACAACCGTCTTTTGTCGCGTGTGTGGTCAGTTTTCATTACCGACAACTGACAACTGTCGTTTGTCGGTGGTGGAGGAAGGCCCTCAAACGAATCAGCAACCCACAGTCGGCACTCGAAAAAACCGGTGCCCTCTTCCATTGGCGGCGGCGGTATAATAAAGCATTACTGAGCGTTGCGCAGAAAGTAAAGTTTTTCGGCCCGTATAATAGGGCATGGACTCCGAGCGCCCCGACCCTGAGGACTGGAGAGAGTGGCGGCGAATGCAGGCCTGGCGCCTCAAGCAACTCGGTTGGAAGCAGCGGCAGATCGCCGTCGCCCTCGGTGTCACCGAGGGGGCGGTAAGCCGGTGGGTTGCGACGGCGTGCAGCGAAGGTCCGGCTGCGCTGCTCGCGCGACCCCACCTCGGCCTTGCCGCCAAGCTCGAACCGGATCAGTTGCGTCTCATCCCCGACTTCCTTTCGCACGGGGCGGAAGCCTACGGCTTTCGCGGCGAGGTCTGGACCTGTGCCCGCGTCGCCAAGGTCATCGAAGAGGAGTTCGGCGTCTCCTACCACAAGGGTCACGTCTCCAGGCTTCTGAAGGAACTGCGCTGGACGCCCCAGCTGCCGATTGCGCGGGCCATCCAGCGCGACGAGCAAGAGATCGAGCAGTGGCGCGTCGCGGTCTGGCCTCGGCTCAAGGACGAGGCCCGCCGCGAGCGCCGCGCCTTGGTTTTCGTGGATGAATCGGGCTTCTATCTCCTGCCTGGCAAGGTCCGGACCTACGCCCCCGAGGGGCACACGCCGGTCCTCCACGAGTGGCAGACGCGCGACCACCTCTCGGTCATGGGCGGAGTCACGCCGACCGGCAAGATCTACACCCTGAGATCTCGTTCTTGTTTCGCTGCGAGAAGAGCTGCGTGTACCAATCAACGGTTTCCGCCAACCCATCATCGATCGACCAAGACGGAGCCCACCCGAGTTCTTTTCTCGCCTTTTCCGTCCCAAGCTGTTGGTGCAAGATCTCGCCGGGTTCACCTTTTTCCATTGACGGCACGATTTGCTCAAGCCCCATGATCCGCTGGATCTTGGCGACGACTTCCGGAACCGCAAGGCAATCACCCATCCCAAATGATAAGCCTGCCCCCAAACTTCGCGGCGGCTCAGCCCATCGAATAGCGATCTGAAGGCCCTGACCTGATCTTTGATATAAAGAAAGTCTCGCTTGTAGACTCCATGCGATGGAGAACGCACCCGAGGTGCCTCGCCGTTCAGTAAGCGGCGGATCGTGTTCGGAACCAAACGGCTCCAGTTGAAGTCCCCGCCTCCATAGATGTTAGAAAACCTTGCCACTCCGACAGGAAGATCAAAGCTGTGATGATAGCTTCGAGCGATCAAATCCGCACATGATTTTGAGGCATCGTAAGGGTTCATTCCTTGAACAGGCAGTGTTTCCGAGTAAGGAAGACAGGGGCTGTCGCCGTACACTTTATCACTCGACGAGAGGAGCACTTTCTTCACCAGGTCGCGGTTTACCCGACAGGCCTCAAGGAGATTATACGTCCCCCGGATGTTGATCTCGAATGATTCCCTGGGACGTCCATAAGCCTGGTGTACAACAGAAACCGCCGCCAGGTGGAAAACCGAGTCGATGCCGTGATCCGCAATGGTCCGGACGAGTAGATCAAAGTCGAGAATCGACCCATAGACTCTTCTCATCCTTTGGGCGATTCCGGTCCGGTTAAAGATACCTCCCGCATCAGAGTCAACCAGCAATGTCGTAACCACCGCGCCAGCGTCCAGCATGTGCTCGGCGAGCCACGAGCCCGTAAAGCCAGTCGCTCCGGTCAGGAAAATCCTATTCATGTGCATAAATATCTCCGCGAGTTGAGATCTTGGTTCAGCGGAAACAAGACAGACGGCAACGCTCGTCAAATCACCGACTGGGAAAAGATCAAAGATCTGGAGACCGACCTGTCGCTGTGTGAGTCCAATCCCGTTTGCCGAGGACGCGTTCTTGCTTGAGACCGAGGGCGTCACCTTGACGGCCGCTCACAACGAGTCGGTTCGCGGGTGCGAGCGTGAAGTGTTCGGGCAGCGCGGTGCGTGTCACATGGAACGGAATCGGGGCCGAGCCGAACGTTCGGAGTGCCCGATGCACCTGAGCCGGCGTCCCGCGGGAGAACGACGGAGGGCTTCAACTAGGGTTCAAGAGACTTCAAAGCCCGAGCCGAGCCGGGTCGGTTCGTGAGTGCAAATCCTCGTCAACGCCCCTTCGTTCTCATGTCCTGCTCGGCCCGCCAGGCCCGAGTCGTGTCGTGCGGCCGCGAGCGTGGCGGAGTAGAGCGCCAGCGACCGCCGGCCCATCGCCTCGCACTGGAATTCGGCGATCGCCCGGGCCCGGGCACCGGCGGCCAGCCGGTCGCGCAGGCCGGGCTCCTCCAGAAGCCGCAGGGCCGCGGCGGCGAACGCGGCCGGGTCGTCGACGGGCACCGTCAGGCCGGTCTCCTCATGGCGGCTCACCCAGGGCACCCCGCTGTGCGGGATCGCCGCGTTGATCACCGGGCAGCCGCTCGCCATGGCCTCGACTTGCACCAGCCCGATACGTCTCGCTGCGTGCGTTCGAGGGGAACCAGAAGGCGTCCGCGGCCAGGTAGTAGGCGACCAGGTCTTCGTCGCGAGGTACGTCTCCCAGGAACCGGACCCGGTCCTCGAGATCGAGCCGTGCCGCGAAGCCGTTCCAGCCGCGTACGCGCCGGCCCATCGCCGGCGATCAGCAAGGTGCCGGGGACGGACCGCAGGGCGTGCAGCGCGGTTTCGAGTCCTTTGTAGTACACGAGCCGGCCGCAGAAAAACCAGAGCGGGCCGGGATAAGAGCGTCTCAAGCGATCGCCATGCGCCACTGACCTCGGGCGCCGGGTCCAGGAATGGGGCAAGCTCCAGGCCGATCGGCAGGACGGCCACCCGGTCGGGATAGCGCCGCAGCACGGCTGACCCGGCGATGTAGGGCGGCGACATCGACAAGACCAGCCGTGCCCGGTCGTAACAGGCCCGTTCGATCGGACTGAAGAGCACGCGACGCAGATGTTGCTTGACGACGTCGCTGTGATGGCTCACCACCAGTGGCCTGCGATCGCCCGAGAGCATCAGCCCGAGGATCATCGACGGGTTCGGGGTGTGCAGGTGCAGCAGGTCGGCCTCGGAATCGCGGAGCGCCTTCGGCAGGTCGGGGCAGTGGTCGATCTTGCAAAAACTCGCCGCCCGGCGGAGGCGCACGACTTCGACCGGCCCATCCTGTTCGACACGGGTCGCCCGGCCCCGCTCGTGGTCCATGCAGATCACGCGCACCGAGCAGCCGATCCTGGCCTGCGCGTGCGCCAGCGATCGGACCGCTCGCTCGATGCCGCCGTGGGCCGGGTGGAAGTATTTGCCAAGATGGACGATCCGCAACGATGACCCGTGCGGTTCCGTGGTCGACTCACGCGGCCGAAAGTCGTCGGCAACGTCGCTGGCGACGTCCAGATGTCGTTTCGGGGGTGACCCCCGTCGGTGCTAAGATTGTCATGCTGACCTGCCTTTCCAAATCAGTTGTCGGTTGATCGAGTTGTCGAGGTGATCAGTTGGCGAGTGGCGAGTCGGCTTGAGTGTCGAGTGGCGAGTGGCGAGTGTCGGTTCAGTTGTCGGTTGTCAGTTGTCGGGTGTCGGCGGGCGGGTGTCATTCCACAACTCACAACTGATAACTCGACGAACCGACGCTGCGGGGACGTCCGATCCGAGCTGGTCCTCCAGCATCCGGACGAGTTCCTCCACCTTGGCGAGATGGTGGGACTGAGACGCGTCGATGCTGCCCGCCACGTGCAGGACTCCCGCCGGGACACCCCCGGCGTAGAGGTTGTGGACGACCGACCAGCTCTGATCGTCTCCCGACGCCGTCGGCAAAATCCAGAGGCCGTGGTAAACCTCGCCAGCGGCGGCCATGTCGATGGCAAGCTCGATGCGCCACACCCCACCGTCCTCGACCTCGCGGATCAGGGCGTCCCACACGCCCGCCCAGTCCCGGATGCCGTGGAGGTGGCACTCCTGCTGGATACCTCCTCGTCGAACCGCCCCACCTGTCAGGAGTGGTGTCAGGGCCGTGCGGATCCGGAACAACAGGAGCCGCGACTCGGATCTCCCGAAAGTATTCGTGCCCACGAGCAGGCCGACGGAGATGACGATGGCAAGGCAGGCCGCAAGGTCGCCCAGGCCATCCACCTTCACCAGCGCAGCCGCCGCCGGCCCCGAGCGTCGCCAGGCCCACGGCGGCACCCAGCGCAGCGACCGTGCTGCCGAGGCGACTCCTCAGGCAATGGTGGATGTGTCCGCGGTCGGGCGTGAAGACCGAGCGGCCCGTGATCGAACGCCGGCCGATCGCGGTCACGACGTCCAGCAGCGGCAAGGTCAACAGCGCGACCAGGGGCGGCAACGAGACGGCGTTGCTGGGGCCGTCAGAGCAGGCCCGGACGGAGAGGGCGGAAATCATCAACCCGAGCGTCATGCTGCCCGCATCACCCAGGTAAACCCTGGCCGGCGGCAGGTTGTCCCTCGAGGAAAGCGGCCAGTGCACCCGCGAGGGCCAGCCCGAGAATCGCGTCCCCCACACGCCCCGACCGGTACGCGAGGAAGGCGATCCCGAGCGCGGCGACGAGGCCCAAACTGCCGCAGAAGCCGTCCATCCCGTCGACCAGGTTGAACGCGTTGACGACGAGAACGATCCAGAAAACGGTGACGGGGTAGGCGAAGATCCCCAGCTTGACCTCGACACCGAAGGCGCTCCAGGCGTCGATCCGCAGGCCCAAGCCCACCAGGATCACGGCCGCGACCACCTGCCCGGCGAGCTTCTGGCGGGCACGCAGGCCATACCGGTCATCAATGACTCCCAGGCCGAGGATCACGAAGGAAGCGATCGCAAGGCCGATGGCGAACCAACCCGCATCCCCGTCCGCCCCGGTGTCCGAAGGGCCGACCGAGCCGGCTGATGCCCCATCCGGACCAGGTTGCCAACCACACCGCGAGGCCTCCGCCGAGCGGGATCGGCGCCTCGTGGAGTTTCCTCCATCGGTCGGGATTGTCCACGAATCCCACCGCCAGCGCGATCCGGCGGACGGTCCGGAACGCGCACACGCCGATCAGGAACGCAGCGAGCGGGGCGATGAGATGCAACTGGTTGAACATGTCTAGTCCCTGATGCCCCTTACGCATCGTCCGAGGAGAGGTGGGTAAACTCCAAACACTCGATCATGATGAGGAGAGGGGGCGTCCCGGTCGTTTCCCCCGGGCAGACTCCGTCCCCGTCGGTTGCGCAGGGCTCCCGTCAGACCGCTGGATCGACCGTCAGCAGGCCATCCAGGGCCACGACGTCTCGGCCGGCAACCCGGGGCGATGACGCTCGATCCATTCCTTTGGAGGGGTGTACTGCGGGGGAACCGCCCGAGGTCGGGCGGTCGAATCGATCGTGCGAGCCGGAGTGCCGGATCGCAGGGAATCGCTACCACATCGGAGCGGATCCAAGCTTCATGCTCGGGCTGAGTGGAGAGAATCAACCCAACGATCTACAAATGACGTTCTCCGTCCTTCGATATGGACCAGTTACGCTTGCCTCGAACTCTGTCAGCCAATCGATCTTGGAGCCAGTCGCGACTTATCGCATAGATATTCGATTACAGTGCATTGCTAC
Source organism: uncultured Actinomycetes bacterium (assembly GCA_963744065.1). Taxonomy (GTDB): domain Bacteria; phylum Actinomycetota; class Thermoleophilia; order Gaiellales; family JAICJC01; genus DASUHT01. Next base: position 23,056 of record CAVUSN010000023.1, read on the forward strand.
TTAGTCCTTGTGAAGATTGCAACTTGCCCGTCAAAAATCCGCAGCGGGAGAAAGTGCGTGCGTAAGCCCTGGATCCTGGGCACTTTGGCCGCAGCACTGGCGAGGTCGGAGAGCAACCCGGGGGTCGGGTCGTCGCCGTTTCCAGATGAGCTCGCTCGCCCGTAGTTACCATAGCCGTAGACCGTAGCCGTGGCCGGGGTTGATCCCGTTGATGACCAGGCCGAGCACGGGGGTCTCCAGGGCCTTGAGCAGGTCCTGGCTCCGCTCGGCGTCGAGGCGCCGGGTGACCGCAGCCCGGACGATCAGCAAGATGCCGTCGATCACCACCGCGATGACCGACGCGTCGGTGACGACCAGGAGCGGGGAGGTATCGAGGATCACAAGATCGTAGGCCTGCCGCAGCTCTCTCAGGAGTGTGCCCAGCCGATCCTTCGCGAGCAGCTCGGCGGGGTAGGAGACCTCCTCCCCGGTGGCGAGGAGGTCCAGGTTCTCGATCGCAGTCTGTTGCACGGCCTGGTGGAAGGGCATCTGGTCGTTGAGGATCTCAGTCAGGCCGGGACTCCGGGGCAGGCCGTGGAGCGTGTGCTGGGAAGGGCGGCGCAGGTCGGCATCGATCAGCAGGACCTTTCTGCCGGACTGGGCCATGCAGATCGCCAGGTTGCTGGCGGTCGTACTCTTGCCGTCAGCCGGTTGGGGGCTGGTGACCATGAACACCTTCCCCTCCCAGTTGCGGCGGAGCAGGTCGATGCGGGTCCGGATCGACTTGTAGGTTTCGGCCAGGCCCGACCGCGGCTTCGCATGGCTGACCAGGGCGATCTTCACGTGACCTTGTTGCCCGCGGGACAGGAGCGGGACGACCCCGAGCATGCGGTAATCCAGCAGTCGCCGGATCTCCGGCAGCGAGCGGATTCGCGCATCGAGCTGGTCGGCGACGTACACCGCCCCCGCCCCCAGGCCGCAGCCAAGCACCAGGGCCGCGAGCAGGACGACGGGGATCGACGGCCGGTTCTCCGTCGCGGCCGGCGGGTCGAGGACCTGGGCGGTGACGCTGCCGAAATCGCTGACGAGCTGGGCCTGCTTGAGCTGGTCCACCACCGAGTAGAACAAGGCGCGCTGCCGCTCCAAGTTGTTGCGCAGATTGGACTCGCCGAGCTGCCCGATCTCGGACTTGTTGGACTCGGCGAGGTCGTGCTGGAACCGCTGCTCGACCTCCGCCCGCATCCCCTCGACCGACTTCAGGCCCTGCTCGATCGACTTCAGCAAGGCGGCGGCCTGCGCCTGCCTGGGATCGGCAGGCGCCTCGTTCGCGTCCTCCTTGAGCCGGGCGATCTGTTCCCGGACCTCCTGGACCTTCGCGTGCTGTGGCCCGTGCTGCTTGGCAAGTCGGTCGTGCTTGGCCTGGAGCTCGAGGAGTCGCTGCGCCTTGAACTGGTCCAACTGCTCGCCAAGGGCGGCCTCCTTGGCCCTCAGGGCCATCACCTCGCCCGCGGCTTGACGGATCGCCTGGTCGTCGCCTGCTCCGGCCAACCTGGCCTGGAGCCGGGGCTTCCGTTGCTGCCACATCCGGCCCAGCTCGGCTTCGAGTTCCTTGATCCGCTTGCCCAGCGCCACGAGGGACGCCTCGTCGCTCCGACGGCTAACCCTCCTGGCCTGCGTTGAATCTGTCCTTGGCATCTTTGAGATCGGCGGCGCGGTCGGCGACTTCCGGCTCCGCGTAGAACTCAGGGACCAGCTCGGCGTCGCTCACTTGCGCGGAGGACACCGCCTTGGCATGCTCGGCCCGGAGGTGTTCGAGCAGGCTCTCGGCAGTCTGGCGCTGGAATTCGGTCTCACCCAGTTGGGCCGCGAGCCGCTCATAGGAAAGGCCCGTCGCAGGGCCCGGGTCGGCAGCGGCCGGGGTGACCGGCGTCCCGCTCAGATGGCCGAGGGCACTTGTGATCATGTCGACGCTCGCCCCGTCTTCGGCCAGGTTTCGTCCCAGCTCGAGCTGGCTCTTGAGCTGGAGCGACCGGAGCATCGCCTGGCTGATGGCCTGGTCCCACTGGTCGAGCCGCCTGGCGATGAACGACTTGCCATCCCCGCCGGAGGGGTTGGCGGTGTTCTGCTGGCGGTACTCCAGGTACTCCTTCTCCAGCCTCTTGAGGTCCGCGCTCAGCTCGTCGCGCGCCTTGGTGATCAGCCCCAGCACCTCGTTCGAGTTCTTCTGATAGTTTTCCTGGAGGAAGAGGTCGTAGCTCTTGATCACCGAATCGACCACCCGGACCGCTTCATCGCGCGAGCTGGCCTTGTAGCTGAGCTCGAGCACCCGGGCCGTCTGATCGGGGAGCTTGACCGAGAGGCCCGCGATGACCGACCCGGCCGAGACGTCCTTCAAGCCGGCCGCGGCCAGCGAACGCCCCACGATCAAGGGGCTGCGGATGATCATGATCTGGGTCGCGAGCGAGTTCGAAGACCCGTCCATGGACTGGAACAGGTTCGTCGTGATTGGAGGCGCCATTGGCGACGGTGAGCGGCTGTCCCCCGTGCTGCAGGACGAGCAGGCGGGCCGAGGCCTGGTAGACCGGCTTGACCCTGGCCAGATAAATGACCGCCAGCGCCAGGGTAATCCCGACGCAGACCGCGATGAGCCGCCAGCCCCGCACGATCGTGCCGAGAAATTCGTACAAATCCTCGACAAGCGTGCGCGAGTCCGTCTGCACAGTCGAAGGAAGTTTCTGCACAGTCGAAGGAAGTTTCTGCATGGACGAATCCTCCTCACCAGCTCTGGCTCCAGCAGCCAACAGGGTTACCATCGACAGATCGTACTATGCATATGTATTTATTCTCATCATGCCGCTTTAGAATGATATCCCTGCCTATTTAGAATGATATCCCTGCCTAATTATCCTGCCGCTTTAGAATGATATACGTTGCCTAACAGTGTTCGGCTTTTCAAGGGTGTTGCCATAAAACAACGCGAGCACACATTAGTTCCGTTCCTCGCGAGTCCAAGAAGCCAAAACGGACAGATTTCATTTGGAATTGATTCAATTGCGACACAAAGTTTCGCGCGGTGGTTCCGACCGGTCGACCGCAGGGCAGGAGTTGGCAGCGGGCCGAGCACCCGCACGACACGTGGGAGGTCGATGCCGCCGACCAGAAACGCCTGGCCGATGGCCGGATGATTTGCTGGCTTCGGGTGGTTGATGAATGCTCGGGGGCAGCGCTGAGCAGCCATGTTTTCCCCCCAGGGCTACTTCACCCAGGTGCCCTCCGGAATGGTGCAAGCCGAGCTGCGCCGCTGCTTCAGGCAGTGGGGTAGACCGGTGTCGTTGCGGGTGGACAACGGCTATCCCTGGGGGTCGTGCGGCGATCTGCCGACGCCCTTTGCCTTGTGGTTGGTGGGGCTGGACATCGGGGTGATCTGGAACCCGCCGCGGCGGCCGCAAGACAACGGCGTGGTGGAGCGGAGCCAAGGGTTGGCCAAGAATTGGGCAGAGCCGGACCGCTGCCACGACGCGGCGGAGTTGCAGCGCCGGCTGAACGAGGAGGACCAGGTGCAACGCCAGTCGTACCCCCACGGCTCGTTCGGGTCCCGCTTGGAGGCGTACCCAAGCCTGGCCCATTCGGGCCGACTCTACAGCGCGGCGTGGGAGCGGGAGCATTGGGCCTGGGATGCAGTGCTGGCCTACCTGGCGGACGGGATCGCGCCCAGACGGGTGGATCGTTGCGGCAAGATCGGGCTGTACCATGGCAAGATGTACGTGGGGGCAGTCAACCAAGGGAAAGAGGTGGTGGTGCAGTTCGACGCGGAGACAGCCGAATGGGTGATCAGCGACCCGGGTGGAGTGGAATTGTGCCGGCGAAGGCTGGACCAATTCAATGAGGCGAGTCTCAGGAGACTGCCCATCGTATTATCTTATTGTGCTATATTATTTAAATATTAATTAACAATATCATTAATCAATTGTGAACGCGCGAAACTTGGTGTCGCAATTTCGCGCGAAACATCGTGTCGCGTGACAGGCAGTTGAGGTCCCACGGTCGGGCCATCCTGAAGAACTCGTTGGCTGCTCTTGCTTCAGCATTGGCAGGAGACCCTGCTGGCCCGGCGGACGCTTGCCATCGCCCTCGAGTAAGAGGACTTCGACGACCGTCAGAGTTTCTGTACCGATCCGGTTCTCCGAGCGACCGCCTGGACTCGGTCGTATTTTCTGACCCTTCATCAGACCGCTCAGCGATTTTGCTTGCATCCGTCTTCACTTATGCGGTATCGTTGCCTACCGTGAATGAAGAGTTGAAGTTATTCGATGTTTTTTCATCACCGCTCCTCCAAGAAGAGAATGCGGTTGCTTCTGTGTAGCGAGAACCCTCCCGGCCGATGTCCAATGGCGATAGAGCAACGCCTATGCAGGTTGCAGCTTATGTAATCCTCCTCGTGTTGCAGGGGCTCATTCTGATCAGCCTGTGGACCATCCTTTACCAGGCGGTCAAACAGCTGGGTCGGCTGCTGCTGCGCCTCGACGAACTGGACCACCGCTTGACGCAGGTCGGCCTGGGGGCCGGTCCGGGAACGTCGACCGGTCAGGGTGGGCTCGAGGTGGGCACGCCGGTATCTTCACCACGCCTGCCCGACCTGGACGGGCGGCTGATCTCCTTGGACGATTACCGCGGCAAGCGGGTGTTGCTGGTCCACTGGAATCCCGATTGTGCGTTCTGCGAGCTTCTCGCCCCGGACCTGGCGCAGTTCCAGGCCGATCTGCGCACCAGCAACGTGCAACTGGTGCTCGCCAGCCCGGAGGACGCCGAATCGAACCGTGAGCTCGCCCTTGAGCATGGGCTGACGTGCCTCATCTTGTTGATGCCGGACGACGGCCCGCTGGCCCGGGAGACTTTCAAGGACCAGGGCACGCCGGTCGCGTACCTGCTGGACGAGCAGGGGAAGGTGGCCCAACCCGTGGCGGTGGGCGGCGACGAGATCCTGGCCCTGGCCAGGGTGGCCGTGATCCGGCGACCCGCCGTCGCCCGATGGACGGGGGCGGCGTCGCTTGGGCCATCGAGAGGTGAATGACGAGACTCCTCGTTGATCTCCACCAGTGTACGGATGGCCCTCGCAGCTAACTTCCGAGGAAAAGCGGCCGGGACGAGACCGCCAGAGGATCAATCCCAGGGATTTCGCCACGACCGGACCGAGAACACCGGAAACTGCAGCCAACTACCTGTTAGCACCGTGTTTTGCGTCAAAACGGCGGTGGAGATCAGCGAGCGAGTCTCTGAATGACCCCCCCCGAGTCGAGCCATGACCAGCATCGCTTCACCCGTCGTGACCGATGATCACCGCCGGGCGCAGATTCTGGTCGCACGGCGACGCGGCTCGTGCGCGGGGCCATGGAGGCTGGTGTCCTCGCCATGGTGTGTCTTTCTCCCTGGGCATTCGGGGCGGTGGAACCGGAGCACGAATTCCTCCTCGATGTCGGCATCGCCGTCCTGATGATCCTCTGGGGAGCGCGGATGCTGCTCGACGGGCAGTTGTCCTGGCGGAAATGCCCCGTGGCGGTGTGCCTGGCCGCCTGGATCCTCCTCGGGGTCTGGCAGCTCACCCCCTTGCCCAGAGGCCTGCTCAGCCGGATTTCTCCCGTCACAACGCGGATGTACGACCGGCTCCTCCCCGCCCAACCGGAGGTCTTGCCTTTCGGGGAGCCGAGGGGCGTCTCGATGCCGCCCGCCGGCTCGACGCTCAGCTTCTATCCCGGTGCCACGCGGCGGGAACTGGGCAGGTACCTGGCGATCCTGTTGCTCTTCGCGGTCGTACGCAACAACATCGCTTCGTCCACGAGCCTCCGGCGTCTCGGCATCGCTGCGTTTGTCAATGGCTCGCTGCTGGCCCTCTTCGGGCTGGTTCAAGCCTTCTCCGCGAACCCCCAGACCATTTACTGGTCTTACCCCGCACCGGGGGAAGCTGTCTTCGGCCCCTTCATCAACCGGAACCACTTCGCGTTTCAGATGAACGTTTGCGTGGGCCTCGGCGCGGGGCTGCTCCTGAGCCGGTACGCCGGTCGTGATCGGATGCAAGCGGCGGCAGGGCCGAGTTCCCTGGACGCGCGGGACAGTCTTGATCGCTGGCTCGATCCGGTGGCCCTGGGGATGATCTTTGCCCTGGCGCTCATGATCAGCAGCATGGTTTATTCCCTGTCCCGAGGTGGATTCCTGGCGCTCCTGGGCGGTTCGATCTTCGGCCTGCTGATCCGGCTGCCCCGATGGCGGTGGTCCACCCAGGGGAGGGTCGTCGTCCTGACCCTGGTGACCGCGGTGGGCTTGGTGTCCTGGTTCGGCTACGAACGGGTCGTGACGCGGCTGGGCACCATCCAGGACGAACTGATGAGTCGAGGCGGTCGCCTCGCCATCTGGTCCCGGGCCTTACCCCTGGTGAGGGATTTCCCGTTGTGGGGGTCGGGTTACGGCACCTATCAATTTGTTGACGTCCTGCACCGCAGCGATGCTCTCGACGCCGGCATGATCGTCTATCATGCCCACAACGACTACCTGGAGGCGCTGGTGGAGGGCGGCCTGGTCCTGTTCATCCCCGTCATGGTGGCCGTCGTCCTGGTCTTCCGGCTCGGCCTCGGAGCCGTCCGCCGCCATGAGGACCGGCCGGTCGGTGGCCTGGTGCTGGGGGCGCTGGTGGGCTTCACCACGGTGGCGATCCATAGCTTCAGCGACTTCGGGATGCACATCCCGGCCAATGCGGCGATCGTGACGGTCCTTTGCGCCCAGTTGTGCGCCGTGGGGCGGCAGCGCGGGGGGGCCGGACCGGAGACCGCGGCCGACCGCGAGTCCGACGACTCGGATCGATACGTCCTGCGGCTTCGAGGCTTGGCTCCGGTCCTTGGGGCCGTGTCGGCGGCGGCCCTCGGGCTCGCGCTTGCTGGTGAAGGCTGGAGGGCGCATCGGGCCCAGCAACTCCGGCTCATGGCCTTCGACCTTGATGCGTCTCCCGACCCGGCCGGTCGTGAGCAGAAGGTTGCGGCTCTGGAGGCCGCGACACACCTGGTTCCGGGCTACGCCCGGCTGCAGGCCGAGCTCGCCCACGCGCACCTCACCATCCTCAAACTGCGAATGGACGAGCTGACAGTGAGTGCGCCGCCCGATGCGGTGGCTGGACCCGGGCCGATTGCGCCCCGGGATGGGCCTGGCGAGACCGATCAGGAGCAATTGACGCATCTGCACTTGGTGCCGGCGCTGTGGCATTTCTTGCGGTCGCGCGATGTCTGTCCCCTGAGGGCCGAGGCCCACATGGAGATAGCCGAATACGTGGACAAGTTCGAGAAGGCTGAGCCGCGCGAGACCTACCTCGAGCGGGCCAAGTTCCTCGCCCCCGACGATCCCGAGCTCTGGGAGCGTTGTGGGACCCTCGAACTCAGGGACGGGCGGCCGGATCAAGCCTGGACGAGCTGGCGGCGGTCGCTCGAACTGTCGGATAGCCACCTCCCGGAGATCCTCGACCGGAGTGCCGTGCTCCTCAGCCCACACGACATCCTTCGCCGGATCCTCCCGGACCGTCCCGGCCTCTTGCTCAAAGCGGCCTTACACCTCTACCCCCAACCGGGAGAGGGGCGTCGGCCCTTCCTCGAGCAGGCCCTCGCCACCCTCGAAAAGCGGCCGGACGCGCTCGGGGCGGCGGATCTGCATGTCAAGGCGTCGATCCATCGGGCCCTCGGGCAGCCGATCGAGGCTCTGGCGGCTTACCGGGCATCCCTGGACCGGGAGCCCCTCCAGCTTGCCAGGCGCTACGAGCTCGCCGAGCTGTTGTATGAGCAGAACCGGTTCCAAGAATCCTTTCAGGAATTGCTCAAGGTCCAGATGCTGCAACCGGAAAACGCTCAGACCCGTGAGCTCATGGACGCGGTGAAGGGAAAGATCGCCGAGGGGAGGTAGCGCGGCTCTCCACACTGTTCGCGGAGAACGCCGGCTGGCGTTCGTGAACGACCCGGGGCTCGGGTGCTCGTGGGGCCGGTGTCATTCCTGCGCTGAAGTCATCGCGGTCGCGGTGGTGGAACCCACACGGTTCGGGTGGGAGTTGCCGCGGCCGTCACATCCTTCCCCTCAGCCAGTACCAGGCCACGCCGAGCCACTTGTGGAAGACCGCCGCGCAGTCCTTCGCAGCGTCCGGGGAAGGTAGGAAGGTGCCGAGCCTGCATCGGAACTGGGTCGCCCTGTGGTGACAGGCGGCGGGGACCGCCTCCACACCCTGTCTGCGGAAGCAGTGCAGGGAGCGGAACATGTGGACGGCCTCGGTGACGAGGAGGACGCTGCGCACCTGCCGCCGCTCGAGGATCTGCCGGGTCTCCACCGCGCTTTCGTAAGTAACTATCCGAAAACGGGGTGTAACTCCCGTAAAATCCAGGACTTGAGAGCGTTTTCGGATAGTTACTAAGGGGACTTTCTCAAGAGGGGGGCTTTCCGGGGGGTAGCCTGTGGACAATTTCTCTAGAAATGTGTTCAATCGTTGGTGAGTTAACCCCGATTGGCATCGATGGAGGGAGCCCCATGTCCACAATCACGCAACGGATCGCCAGCGCCTTTGTCGTCCTCTGCGGCCGATACGGCGACGTTACCAAGATGGCGCACGACCGAGAGCAATCGCGGCAATCGCTTTACCGCGAGGCTAGTCAAGTCGCCAATGCTGTCGACGGAACCGCAGTCCAGTCCCGCATCGACGAACTCCAGCGGCAACTCGCCGGGCAGCAGGCTCAAATCCAAGATCTCCAGGAGCGACTGGAGCACGCCATCGAGATCACACGCGACAAACAGGACGAGTTCGCCAGCGTCGCCCAAGCCGAGGGGGTCAGCCTGAGCGTGGCGCGGCGGCTGTTGCAGGTCGTGGCCGGGTCGGTAACTACCCCGAGCGTGCCGACGTTGGGACGGGCCACCGAGGAAGCTGGCCAACGCGCCGGCCAGTTGCTCGAAGTGCTCGACGAGGTGGCCCAACCCAAGGTCAAACAGGCCACCGCCGACGAAATTTTTTTGGGCCCAAACCGGTCTTGATGCTCGTCGAACCCGGCAGCCTGTGTTGGGTCGGGGGACGAATGGTCGAAGCCCGCGATGGCCAGACGTGGGCTGTGGAATTCGCCCGGTTTTCGGCGCTCAGCGGCGTCGTCCGGGACGATGGCAGCGGCCTGGGCAAGGGGCTGAAGCTGGAGCGTGCCCGACGTCGCGCCGCAGGACAGCCGGATCTCGAGGATTCGCTGGACATCTTTCACACGTTCCGCGAGGGTGGCCGTGCCCTGCGGACAACCTGGGCGCGGCCAGCCGCGCCCTGGAGCGAGCCGAAGCGGCCCAGAAGGGGTTGGACCGGCTGGGCCGTGCGGGAGAATCGCGGACGGGCCACGCCACACGGACAAGCCGCCTGTGGCGTCAGGCCGAGGGGCTTTGGGATCAGGCGATGGCCGCCGAGAGGGCCTGGAAGCTGACCCGATCCGCCTTCGAGTTCTTCACGCCCGAAGGCCGCTTCAACGATCGGCAACAGGCCCAGGCGGTTGTGGCGGCGGCGCTGCCCCACTTGAGCGGTCCGGCATGGGCCAAGACCCGGCGGTTGTTGCTCCGCCGCGAGAGCTTCACGTTCCTGGACCAAGCGCAACGGCGTCTGGCTGAGCTGGGATTGGACCCCGACGTCTTGTCGGCCTTGCTGGACCTGGAAGGCTTGCAGGCGCCAAGCCTGGCGACTGTCGGAGTCAACGCCCGGCTCAGCCGCGACACGAGCTGGGCGTTGGCCCGCACGGTCCAACTGGCGAAGGCAGAACCCCACTGGCAGGATTTAGCTGGGCGAGTTCGTGAGGTATTGCATGGAGTGTGGCGTGCCAGCAGCCTGGTGGAATGCATCAACAGCGTGGCGCGGATGCATCAAGGGCGGCGCCGCGGGCGGCCGGCCAGGTACGCCTCGTATTCATGCTCGCGGTCGAATGGGGTATAGGGCCGGTGGCACCGCTCGGAGCGCTCGAGCAGGAAGGGGTCGAACGTCTCGGCCCAGGCGGCGGCGTGCACGACGGCGCTGGTCGTGAGCACGCTGTCCAGGTCGAACACGCAGGCCGTGACGTCGTTCGGCAGGCCGAGCATACGGCGGGAGATGAAGGGCGCCGCCAGCCAGTGCAAGAGCGGGGCGTCGGTGTGCTTGTCGGCGGCCAGAGCCTGCAACTGCCGGATCGTGTGCGTGCGCTCCTCGGCCAGCCGCTGGCTGCGCTCGGCAACCTCCTGTGCGTCCAGGCGGTCCGCGGCCTCGCGCAGAGCGGCCTGTGCCGTCTCCAGCGCCATCCAGGATCGGCCGGCCAGCGTTGCCAGGTCGGGGCCGTGCGGCCCGGTTGGCCCCGGACGCGCCGGCTCGGCCGTGGCCGGTGCGGGTGCCTCCACCACCGCCTTCGGTACGGGCCAGGCCAGCGCCGCGGCCAGCCCGCAGGCGACGGCGACCAACAGCCCGGCGGGCGGCCCACCGACGAGGGCGACGACCGCCACCAGTGAGCACCCTGCGGCGCCGGCCCGCAGCCCCGGTGGGAGACCGCCCACGCGGGCCAGTCCCATCGCGGTCGGTGAGCGGTCTGCATACTCTGGAGCATGCGCGATCCGGGCCCGCCGGGCATCCGCAGAGTCGCCTAACCGGATCGCGCTGTTCTACGGACTCGAACGTTCAGAGGGCTGGGTGGGCGCCCTCGCTTCAGGCGGCGGCTTCGGCGAAGACGGCTGCGTGGTGGTCAGCGGCGCTGCGCCAGGTGAGTCGGCCGCGGCGAAGGATGCTCTGGGCTTGGAGTTGCGCGCGGGTTGTCGGGTCTTCGAGTTCCTGGAGGCGGTGGGGGAGACTGATCAGGGATGGCCGGCAGCACAGCGCGGCATCGCCCGCGACTTCGTGGATGGATCCTGTCCTGGTGGCGAGGATGGCCTTGCCGGCGCCGATCGCGTCGAGCAGCGGCCCGTTTGTCTCACCGACGGACTCGCGCCGCAGAACGAGGAGGACGTCTGCGGCAGAGATGGCGGCCTCGTAGTCGAGGTCGCTGGGCGTCCAGGACGATCGCCCCCAACGCTCGCGGCGCGCTTCGTGATCGAGCGCTCGGCAACTCCGCCGGCAAGCAGCAGCCGTCGGGAGCTCGGACCACCATCAGGGTCGAGGTTTACCTCAGCCGCTGGCGCAGACATACCTGGCCGCGTCGGCGATACTCTCCGCGCAGGCGGCGCCGCCTCCCCGTCGTCTGTCTGCCCAGCACCCGAAGGAGACCGAGATGTATGCACGTGTGGCAACGTTTGAGAACGACCCGGCCCGGATCGACGCGTCGGCCGAACGGATCAGGGCGGCCATCGACTCGGATGACCTGCCGGAGGGGATGCGCGGGCTGCGATTCCTGCTGCTGGCCAACCGTGACACCGGAAGGACGCTCGGTGTCGCCCTGTTCGACACCGAACAGGAGATGATGGCGGCGGACGAGGCGATGAACGCCGGGCCCGGCGAGGCCGGGGCCCGCAGCTCCGTCGAGTTCTACGAGGTGCCGGTGCACACCCTGGGCTGAAGGGCGCGGTAGCGGCCTGCGAGGGAGAGTCGCGCTCGTGATCATCGCCGCCTGGCAGATCCGGATCGCTCGCCCGCCCGAGCAGGTGTTCGACTTCGTCGCCGACCTGCGAAACGAGCCGCAGTTCAACCCCGACGCCTCCAACATCGTGCAGGAGAGCCCAGGCCAGATCGGCCTGGGCACGGTGTACACGGAGGACTTCAAGCGGATCGGCAGCTTCCGCACCACCATCGACCGCTTCGACCGGCCCGGTGCGCTGGGCTTCGACGCCCGCAACCCCAAGGCCGACGCCAACGTGCAGTTCACCTTCCGGGCCGTGGGGGAGGGCGAGACCGAGGTCGGATGTACGGTCAGCCTGACTATGAAGGGCGGCATGCGGCTGATGGAGCCGCTCATGCGCTCCAGGGTGCGGCGCCAGATCGAGCAGACGCGCGGCCCCATGCTGAAGCGGGCCGTGGAATCGCTGCCGGACGCACAAGCGCCCTGAACCGCTACCGGTGGCGGAGCATGAAGGCCAGGGTGGCCTCGTTGAAGGCGTCGGCGTCCTCGTGCAGGCCCGCATGCGACAGGTGCTCGAACACCGTCACCTGGCTGCCCGCGATGCCTGACCGCAGCGGCTCGGCGAAGCGAGTCGAGGTGACCGAGTCGTGGCGCCCAAAGGTGATGTGGGTGGGCGCGCGGATGTCACCCAGGACACCGCTGGCGTCATGCCCGATGACCGCGTCGGACTGCGCCATGAAGGCCTCCAGCGGCTGCGCCGGTCGCCCCCGCACGAACGATTCCAGGGCCTCCACGAAGTCCGGCCGCTCAGCGTACATCTCGGGCGTGAAGCAGAACGGGAAGATGCCCTGAATGACCGCGTCGGCCACCGTCGGCAGGCCGCGGGCCAGCGACCGCCACATCACCACCACCGTTTCCAGATAGGCGTCCGTGGCGTGCCAGGCGCTGTGCAGTGACAGCGAGCGCACGCGCTCGGGGTGGCGTGCGGCCAGCTGGGTGGCGACCGCCGCGCCCAGCGAGACGCCGGCCACATGCGCGCTTTCCAGGCCCGCCGCGGCCATGAACGCCGCCACCTGGTCGGCATAGCCGTGGGTGGTGTAGGGCCCGGGCGGCTTGTCGCTCTCTCCCGACCCCGGCAGATCGACCGAGATGCACTGGAACTGCTGGCTGTAGGCCGGCAGCTGGAAGGCATAGCAGGCGTTGTCGGCCGACAGATAGGGGATCAGGAGCAGTGGATCGCCCTCACCTGTGACCTCGTAGTTGACGTTCAACCCGGCGGCGTCGACCTGCGGCATCACTGACCCCCTGTGCGTGGCTGGTGTGCGAGGGGTTCTACAGCCTCAGTGTGCGCTGCGCCACCGGCCCGGCCGGGACCGGTGAACCGAATCCGGGGGGCGGGCGAATCCCTGGTCGGCACGGCGCGGGGTTTGGGTCGCCGTCTCACCGATGAAAGGGACTCGATGACTGACACCTCCACCCGGACGTTGACGCGCGGATCGCTGATCCGGTCTGCCGGCGCGGCCGGCGCGGGGCTCGCCCTGGGTGGCCTGCTGACCGCCGCCCCGGCCCAGGCTTCCGGGCTGACCAAGACCGACACCGACATCCTGGTGGCGGCAGAGATCGCCGAGGCGCTGGCTGTCACCACCTACACCGGCATCGTCATGAGCGCACCGTTCTTCACCCGGCTGCAGCCGGACGACCAGGGCTACCTGAAGGCGGCCCGCCAGGAGGAGATGTCGCACTACCGGCTGGAGGCGTCGGTGACCGGCGTGCAGTCGCCGTTCACGACCTTCTACTACCCGCACCACATGTTCAGCGACGCCAGGGTCACGCTGAACACCCTGGTCAGCCTGGAGGACGCGTTTATCGCCGCCTACCTGGTGGGCGTGCGACAGTTCTCCACCGCCGACCTGCGGGTGACCTCGGCTCGGATCATGGGCATCGAGTCCGACCACCGCACGCTGGCCCGCGTGGTCGCTCCCGGCGTCGCCACCCGCGACGGCGGCCCGATCGAGTTCATCAAGGGCATCCAGGGCGTGCCGGAGTCGGTCGATCCGCCCAACAACAACGGCTACGAGCGCACGCTGGAGCTGGCGAACATCGGCCAGGCGGTGGACGCACTGCTGCCGTTCGCCGACAAGACGGCGGCCCAGAAAGCGGGCTTTGACACCACCCGCCCGTTCAAGTTCCACCCGTTCAAGCCCAAGCTGCCCAACCCGCTGGGCGAGTTCATCGGCTTCAACGGCTGAGCGTCTCCCACCAGGGGAGGGCCGGACCATGTCCGGCCTCTTCCCGCTGCCGGCCGGCCCTGGTCGTCAACCGGTGGTGCTGACGGCGGCGGCTGCCTAGGAAGCGATCGGCCCGGAGTGGTGCTGCGGCGGCTACCGCCAGGGCATCGTCGGGCACGAGTTGGCGCATGCCGCCACCCGGCGGATGGTGATCGGCACACCGATCAGCCTGGTCGAGGGCGTCGCCCGCTACGAGGAGGAGAACTGGGATGCGGCGCACGGCGTGCCGCTGCCTGGCTTCCCGCTGGCAGACGCCTACCGGTCGGGTTGGAACGGCGCCTCGGCCTGGCAGTGGGAGTTCTCGGAGTGGTACCGGGTGTCCCAGACCGCGCTCGAACGGCGCTACTTCGACGGGGCGGCGGTGGTGCGCGAGGTGATTCGGGAGGCGGGCGTGCGGGGGCTGCGGGCGCTGTCCCGGGCGTTCCGGGCCCGGCACGGGGTGACCTGGCTGACCAGTGCGCAGCTGAATGCTGTCTTCAAGGCCGGCATCGGGCGCAGCTTCACCCAGGTCGAGGCCGCCGCGCAGGCGGCCACCATCTCCGCGGCAAATTTCTAAAGACCATCAATCGGGTCTGGCCCCGGGGGGCGTCTTTACAACGTGGCGGGGGCGAGTTCGGACTGAGGTTCGGCCTCGGCGGCCGCTCGCTCCTCGTCGGTGGGTGAGAACAGCCGCTGGGCGATCGCGGTGGGCACGATCGCAGATATCACCACGACCGTGATCAGCAGCGAGAACTGGGTGCGGGTGATGATCCCCTGCTGCAGCCCGTACAGGCTGGTGATGGTGCCGAAGGTGAGCCCGGTCGACATCAGCAGCGTCGTGAACGCGGCGTGGTCGCCGGTGTGACGGCGGGCCAACGGGTACACGGCGGCCAGTTTGGGGCCCAACTTGGCGACCAGCAGCAGGCCGAGCAGGCCGATGTTCGCCCACACCGCGCCAAGCGACACATTCAGCCCTCCCTTGAGGAAGAAGAACGGGGTCAGGAAGGCGAACGCGACCACCCGCATGCGCTCCTGCTCGCTGCGGTACTTGACATAGTGCGAGCTCATCGCCAGGCCCAGCACGAAGGCCGGCAGCACCGCCTGCGAGTTGGCCTTCTCGCCCAGGTACATGAGCAGGAAGAGGCCCGCGAACACCAGCCTGATCTCCGGCTCGATGACGCGGTCGCCGTAACGGGCGAAGAACCATGGCGAGAGCTTGGGGAAGCCGACCACCATCACCAGCGCGACGATCACGAAGGGCACGATCCACACAGTCGGCTTGATGAACAGCACCGACAGCCCGAGCACGGTCAGGATGTCGGTGACGAAGGTGGCGGACATGATCCGCTTGCCGATGATGGAGCCGTTCAGGCCGGTCTCCACGAGCACCGCGTACACCACGGCCAGGCTGGTGGTGGACAGGGCCAGGCCGCCGATCTCGGCCTGCGGCCGGCTCCAGCCGGCCAGCCAGTAGCAGACCACGCCGGCCACCGCGAACGGCGCCACGAATGACGCCGCCCCAATCGACAGGCTGGCCCGCCACTCCCTGCGGAACTGGGGCACGTCCACCTCGGCGCCGGCCAGGTAGGTCAGCACGACCCCGGCGAAGGAGCCGATGAAGGTCAGCCAGTCGGGCACCGTGACCGTGGCCACGTTGCCGATCACGACACCCGCCGCCAGTTCGATCAGGGCCACCGACAGGCCGATCTCGACAGAGATCGTGCTGGCCAGCAGAATCGCCGCCGCCAGTGCTGCTGCAATCGCAAGCTCGCTCACCGCTCACCTCCAGGGCGTGGGCCACCGTGAAACCGGTAGAGGCCATCAGCCCGGAGGGCGGTTAGGCGCGAGCCTCATCGCGCGTCAACTCAGCATACCGAAGCCGGCCGCCGGCGACCAGGCGTGCAGTATCCTCTCGACTGCGGGAGATGGGATCTTGAAACTGAGTCGGGTTCGGCTCGCGATCGCCATGGCGATCGCAGTGCTGACAATGGCCGGGGCGGCCGGCGCGGCGGTGGTGGTGCTGGGCTGGTCGGCTGGCGGGGTCCGGCTGACGCTGCATGGCGACGCCATCTGGCCGGGTCAAGGGCGGCCGGCGCCACCCGTGCAGCTGCGCGACTCGGCCGGCCACCGGGTATCGCTGGCGTCGTTCCGCGGGCGGGTGGTCATGCTCACCTTCCTGGACTCGCACTGCGGCCAGGAGTGCCCGGTGCAGGCGGCCCAGATGGCTGCGGTCGACCGCGAGCTGGCGCCCGCAGATCGGCCCGAGATCGTCGTCGTCAGCGTCAACCCGGCCGACACGCCGTTGACCGTGCAGCGGTTCGTGCACAAGGCCCGCTGGACCGGCCCGTGGGTGTGGATGACAGGCACCCGCAGCCAGCTTGTGCCGGTGTGGAAGCGGTTCGGGATCGAGGTCATCCGCACCAAGAAGAAGATCGACGGCATCCGGGTGGCGGGCATCGCGCACTCCAGCGCCATCTACCTGCTGGATGTCAACGGCCGCGAACGCACCGGCTATGTGGCCCCGTTCCTGCCCAGGCTGGTGGTCGAGGACGTGCGCGCGCTGGAATCGGCCTGAGCGACCGGCTCGCCGAACACGGCCAGCAGCAGGGTGGCGGGGGCGGCGGCGGCCATCACCGCCACGCAGGCGCGCTCCAGCCCCGCCGGCAGCCGCGCGAACACCAGGCCGTGCGTCAGCATGGGCGCGAAGCGCAGCGTCTGGTAGACGCCCAGCACGCCCACCACCAGCCCCACGAACGCCCGCACGTCCGGCCGCCCGCGGGCCAGCAGGTAGCACGCCGGCAGCCCGACGGCCAGCGTCAGCCCCAGCTCGACCCAGTTGCCCAGGCCCAGGTCGGGCCGGCCGTACGCCTCACGTCCGACCCGGGCCAGCACCATTGCGGCGGCGGCCACGGCGCCCAGCCAGGCGAGCATCGGGGCCCGCCCGCCCGGCCGACGGCGCCAGGCCAGCGCAGCTGCTGCGAGCCCGGTCGCGGCCAGGCCCGAGGCCAGCGCCAGCCATACACCGGGTGAGCCGGCGTGCAGCAGCTGGCCGCTGATGATCACCCGCCGGCCATTCACCTCCAGCGGGATCGTCCAGCGGGCGGCGCCGGGCGGGCTGCGGGCGGCCAGCGGCTGCAGCGCGCCGATCCGCCGCTCCGGCCACAGATAGGCCTCCCCGCCCGCCACCCGCTTCCACACAGGGGCGGTGGTCGACTGGAAGCTGGGAGGCGGCGCACCCGGGGCCAGCTTGTCCAGGCCGGCGGTCACCGATCGTGTGTTGACGTCCACCTGGCCCAGCGCGAAACGCAGGAACGGCTCGCCCTGCACGCCCAGCACCATCACTCGTACGCCCGGCCGCACGCGCATCCACAGCCGCTGGTCGCCGTCCACGATACGCAGCTGGATCAGATCCGTGGCCGGCCTCACCGAGACGATCCGGGCCTGGTAGTCGCCCGCCACCGGATCACTGGAGATGGTGTGGGCGGCTGCCATGCTCGGCTGCGCCAGCAGCCCCACCACCGCCAGGATGAGCGCCCGCCTGCGGCTCACGAGGCATCGCCGTCGGCCGGGCCCGAGCCCTGCGAGCGGCGCAGCACCAGCGCCACCGCGCCCAACCCCAGTGCCAGTACCGCCAGCGCTGCCACCACCGCGATCGCGATCCGGGCGGGCGACAGCGAACTGCCACCCGAGCTGGGCGCGGGTGCGGACGGGGTCGAGTTGCCGCCCGACCCGCCGGATGGGGGCGCCGGATGGGCCGGCAGGGTGTGCCCAGCAGCCTTGGCCAGCGCCCGCACGGCCTGGGCGGCGGCGGCCGCCAGCTGGTCGGAGCTCGCGCCGGCCGGTTTCGCGAACCCACTCACCAGCTTCAGCTCACGGGCATCCGGGATGGGGGCGTAGCCGGTGCCGGAGTCGGCCTGGGCGCCGGTCGCCTTGGTCAGCCCGGGGCTGAGGCCGAAACCTGCCGGCATCACCACCAGCACCCGCTTTCGGTAGCCGAACGCCAGCTCCTGGGCCAGGAACGAGACGTAGGTCTGAGGCTTTCCAAACAGCTGCGGGATCGAGCCCAGGTCGGTGGGCGACTGGATCACCGCCACCCGGATCGGATAGCCAGCCCTGTTGGCGGCCGCGATGACCGCGGTCAGGTCGCTCTTGGCGGCGGCGGAGGGCGCCCGGTAGGGCAGATACACCTGCTGGTAGAGCAGAACGTCCGAGGCCGGGTCGCCGTCGGCCAGTGCGGTGGCGGGCGCCGCCAGGCATAGGGCGGTCATCGCCAGCCAGGCGAGCGAGCGTGTCACAGGACTCTCACCGCCAGCAATCCGACCACGGTCATGGCTGCGATCCCGGCCAGGAAGGCGAGCACGGCCATGGCCAGGATGCGCCCGGCTGAGTTGAAGTCTGTCAACGGTCATCCCTCCGCATGATCGATCACGATGACGGTGAATGGCTGGCCGTGGTCGGGCGGGTCGACCTCGAATCCCAGCGCCCAGTGTCCCACCATGACCAACGCCGGAGAGGTCAGGCTGTAGTGCCCGCCTCCCCGGAACTTCAGCAGGTAGGCCTGTGTACCCATCTCCATGTCAAGCATGGCAAAGTGGGCGATAAGCGTGGCCCCGTTCACCGGCTGTCCGGCGCGGGTGAGGTCGACCGTAAACGCACTCGGGCGGGCGGCCACGTTGGGGCTGATACCGATCACCAAATGGTACGGCCCGTGATCCACGCTGACCGTGCGCACCGACCCAGGACCCACGTGCGCGCTCGCCTGCCCGACCTCGGCCAGCGCCCTGGCAGGCGGCGGAAGGCTGGTCAGGATGGCGGACGCCAGCACGATCCCGGCCACGATCGCAACCTCGCCGCCCACCAGTCTGCGCAGCGCCCGGGCGGCGCGGGCGCCCAACTCGTGGTCGGAGTCGCGCAGCGCCCGGGCCAGTCGCGGCGCGCTGGACAGGAAGTTTGCCGCGCCGAGCACCAGTGCCACCGCCAGCAGCGCGATCTTAGCCAGGATCGCCTGTCCGTAGCTGGTCTGCCACAGCGAACCCAGCGTCGGTAGGTGCACCAGCGCCGAGGCCGTGCCGGAAACGACGATCAGGAGCACCGAGATCAGAGCTGTGGTCGAGAACCGCGGCACGACCCGGCCGAGCACTGCCAGCCGGGCGGCAGCCGGGGTGCTGGCAGCCAGCACTGTCAATCCGATCAGGCCACCCAGCCAGATCGAAATCGAGCCGACATGCACCCAGTCGGCGGGCACCGACACGCCTCGCGGCGCGGTCTGCGCAGCGTGTCCGGCAAGCCCTGGCACGAGGGCGGCGGACCCAGCGGTGATCAGGCCGCCGGTCAGGGCCAGCAGCCCGGCCACCGATCGCCGTCCGCGCTCCGGACGGTCGACGTGCAGGGCGATCGCCCCGGCGGTGAGCACCAGCGCCAGCACAAGCTCCAGGTCGAGCCAGGCGCGGCCCAGCGGCGAGTCGCGCATCAGCGGAACCACGGCCGCCACGTCGGTCGCCGGCCGCAGGGCGAACTGGGCGGTGGCCAGCTCGACATAGACCGGAACGCAGATCAGCGCAAGCACGGCGACGGCGATGAACGTCTGGCCGCAGCGGCGGGTCGCGTCCGGGGCCAGGGGCGACCCCGGCCGGGCGATGATCGCCGTGAACACCAGCAGGCCGAGGGTGGTCATCACGGTCAGCAGAGCCGCCCAGCGAGCCGTGATCAGCGGGGTCGTGACCGAGCTCTCGGAGAGCGACGGGATGACGAACTGCGGCGCCGGCCCGGGGTTGGGGCCGACGGCATAGGTGAACGCGCCCCGCACAGGATGCCCGTCCGCCGACACCACCCGCCAGTACACCAGATACCACCCTTCGGTCAGGTGCTTGACCGGCACCTGCACGGTGGTGGCGTCGCCGGGCGGGTTGCGCGGGGGCCCTGCGGTCTCGGGGTGGCCCCCCGCGTCGGTCACCGAGATGATGGCGAAGCGCGGTTCGATCGGCTCGTCGAAGGTCAGCGCCACCCGGGTCGGCGAGCTGGTCAGCGTGCCGCTGGCCACCGGCGATGTGCGCAGCAGCACGGCGTGGGCGAGCGCCGGCGTCGCCGTCGCGGCCAGCCCAGCCGCGGCTGCCACCGCCGCCAGCCCGCCCCGCAGCCGCCATCTCACGTCAGCGCTCGCCCTCCGCGGCCGGACAGCAGGCCGATGCCCCCGATCAGCACACCGGCGGCGCCCACCGCCAGGGCGATGATCGCCAGCGTCTGACCCGACCCGCCGCCGAACGACGAGACGCCCTGCACCACCGGGCTGGGTGTGTCGGTCGTCTCGGGACCGCTCCAGTCCACGAGGGTGCCGTCGGAGTACGTCTGCCGGACCGAGAACACGTAGTCCTTGGGGCCGGCTGTCAGGGTGGCCTGGAAGCGGAAGACCGCGTCCTCCTCGGTCGGCACCGTGCCGCCGCTCCAGGTCACCTGCTTGATGATGGCGCCCTCGCCGGTTCCCGTCTGGTTCACGGTCCGCGTCCAGCCCGGCTCGGGCTCGAAGGAGTCGATCTGGACGCCGTCGGGCACGGTCAGCCGGATGCTGGTGGTAGCGGCGCCCTGCTTCTCGGTGGGCACCGCCAGCGTGAACTGCTGGAGCACGCCGACCTTGGCCACCGGCGGGCTGATGGCCGCGTGGGCGAAGGCGGGGGCGGCCTGGGCGAGCAGCGCCCCCAGGGCGGCGGCCGCGGCCAGGGTGACGCGCGTTCGCGTCATGGGTTTACCTCCAGTGTGAAGGGGGCGGTGACGATGCGGCCGTCCACCTGGCACTGCAGGAACAGCCGCCACACCCCGGTCTGGGGCAGCAGCACCCCGACTCTCAGCACCCCAGGCGTGCTGGAGGTGCCGGTCGGCCCCAGGATGCTGGTGCAGCCGGCCGCGTGGGGTGCGCAGATGTGCGTGTGGAAGTAGGCCAGGTCGCCCTGGTGGAAGAAGATGGCGTGGGCCAGCGCGCCGTACCAGGGGGTGAAGTGGGCCGGCCGGCCGTGGTCGGTGACGGTGACCGTGAACACGGCCGCCTGCGCCAGCTTGAGCTTGGGCCTGCCGCCGTGCAGGACGAAGTGCAGGCCGCCGACGTTGACGTCGGGCGCGAACGGGGGCAGCGGCTTGGGGTGGTAGGCGCCCTCCACCTGGATCGTGTGGGTGAGCTGGAAGTTGACGTAGCCGGGGCCCTGGTGGGCCGGGTAGATGTCCACCAGCAGGTGGTAGGGGCCGGCGGTGGGGAAGACCACCGTCTGGGTGATCAGCCCGTTGGCGCCGATCGGCGGATGGCGGTGGATGATGTTGGCCAGGTCGCTTCGGACCGTGATCAGGTGCACGCCGACGTGCGGGCCGGCGCCGGTGCGGTAGTGCACGAGCGGCTGGCCGGACGGTTGCAGGACGGTGAACGAGATGGTCACCGGGACGCCCGGCTTGACCGGCCCGGAGGGCGTGAACGACCCCAGTGAGTAGACGTGGGCGGCCGCGATCGAGGGGGCGCTGAGGCCGCCGCCGGACGAGCCGCAGGCGGCCGCCACCAGCAGCACGAGCACGGCCTGGGCAAACCAACGCGGGTTCATGTGATCACCCTCCCCGAGAATCCGAACGACCGGTGCGGCGGGACGTAGGGGCCGATCTCGAGCACCAGCTCGCGATGGTCGGTCAGGGCCAGCCGGCCCACCGACCCGCGCCAGCGGACGCCGTCGACATAGGCCCGCACGACCGACCGGGAGTGGAACCCGGCCAGCCGGTGGGTGGCCAGCGGCTGGCCCCAGACCGCGAACAGCATGCGCATCGTCAGCCCATGCGACCGTCCTAGCCAGACCACGCCGGTGGGGTCGAGCGTGCGCAGCGGATACACGCAGCCGTGCGGGATGACCCTTGCGCCCAGGCGCGCCGCGGGGCTGGCCACGCCGATCCCGGGCGGCAACAGCAGCACCCGGCCGCGCGCGAACAACTCAACGTGGACGGCGCCGGCTGGGGCCGCCTGAGGGCCGCAGACCAGGCCCGCAATCGGCCGTCCGGCCGCGGCCCTGGGGCCTCCCGCGGGCAGGCGAAACCCGGGCGCAACCCCGATCGGCGTGGGGATGGCGCCGGCGGTGGACGGGGCCGTTGCATGCGGGTGCCCGCCGCCGATCGCGGCTACCACCGCCAGCGGGAGCATCGCGATCATGCCGCGAGCCCCCGGGCTGCGCTCGTCGCTGGGGTACACCGGTCCTCCGATCGCCCGCTGCGGGCTGGGGAGATCAGGCGCCCGGACCGGCGTGCAGCCGGCCGCAGCGCCCCACTAACAGGGTCAGCGGACGGGCGGCGGGCCGCGCAGGCGAACGACGGCCGGCAGGCCGGCCGCCAGGCAGGGGGAGCCGGAGTACGGATACCGTGGCTCGGCCACCGGTGTCAGCAACTCGATCGCGCGGGAGACGGCATCCGCCAGGCGGGCGCTGATCCGCTCCAGCAGGCCCTCCAGCTGATAGACGGCGAGGGCGCCCAGAGCGGCCAGCGCCGCGTGCAGGGCGAGTGCGCCGGTCTGGCCGCCGGCCGCGTGCACGCCGCCGGCTCCGAGCGCCAGGTGTGCCGCCGCCTGGCACACCAGCATGCCGCCCATCAGGGCCGAGAGCGGAACGCGGCCAAACTCCGAAGCACGAACCGGACCAAGGTCGCCTGCTTCCAGCCGCATCAACCTGGCGTGCCGCTCCAGGATGCGTCCGCCGGTCACCGCCAGACCGCAGGCGGCGGTCACTGACCCAGCAAGGGCCACGGCCAGCCAGCGTGGGTCGACCAGCAGCGCAGGGCCGCCGTGGGCGAGCAGCGCCGCCGCCGCCGACCAGCCGCCAACCGTGACCACACGGGTTGTCACCGGCGTCATCGGCCGGAGTATGCCAGACCCGCTTTGCATCGGGTTAGGACCGTCGATGCGCCGCAGGGCGCAGCGATTCGTAGGGCGAGCGGTCGAGCAGTTCGATCGCCGCCGGGATGCAGATAACGGCCAGCCCCGTTCCGCCCACCAGTGCGACCCACACCATCATCCGGGCGGCCGTGGCCGGCAGCGCCGAGAGCACGAAGGCGTGGGCGAAGAGCGACGCCTGGGGGATGGCGAAGGTGGCGCAGACGGCTCCCACCATGCCGGCCACGCACACTCGCGCCGGGCCTGTGGCGGCGGCCACCGCGAACCCCACGAAGACGCCGGTGACGGCCAGCGCGAGCGCGCCCAGGGCGAGGCCGAGCGGCGTGGTTGCGCCGTTCAGGAAGATGCCGATCCAGCCCGCGCCCAGGGCGGCGACCACCGGCGCCAGCAGGGTCAGCGAAAGGGCGTGCAGGGCCCGCCGGCCGACAAAACGTGCAACCGCGATGGCCGCGGCCAGCCCGGCGACGCCGGCCGTGATCCACGGCCACCAGGCCGGTCTCGGGCCCCACCACTCGGCGCCGTACAGATCGGTGCGGCGGCCGTTCACGATCAGATGCAGGTTCCAGGTGGCGACCCGCCGCGGGCCTGAACCGGAACTGACAACGGTGAGCGGACGCAGCCGGTTCTCGTGCCAGGTGTAGGTGTGTCCCCCGGCCACGCGCACCCAGGCCGGCCGTCCGTCGCCGCTGCCAGCCTTGACGACGCCGGCGGTGGCGGCGGTGGGGGAGGCTCGGTTCACCCACACGCCGTCCGGCCCATAGCGCAGGAAGGGCTCGCCAACCAGTCCCAGCACGAGCACCCGGTCGCCTGCCGGGACGGTCAGCTGCAGCCGGATGTCACCGCCCAGCACCCGTGCCCGCAATCCCCGCGCGGCCGGCCGGAAGCCGGTCACGGTGGCCCGGAAGCTGGTGGACAGGTCGCCGGTGGTGATGTGGGCGAGCGCCGCCGGCGGCCTGGCGAGGGCCGTCAGGAGTATTGCGATCGCGGCCGCGCTCGAACGCCAGCCAGCTTGCTGCACCGGTCCTCCGGTCGTGGCGGAGTTCGAGGATACCGGTGGCCGGGGCGCGCGGCTGCGCGCACCGGCCCGAGACCGGCTCGGAGCTACTCGCCGATCGGATGGTTCGAGCGGAAGAGCCCCTCCGGGTCGTGGGTCTGCTTGACCTGGATCAACCGGTCGTGCGCGTGGGCGCCGAACAGGTGCCGACCGTCCACCCGCACCTCGCGGAAGTTGGTGTACGAGCGGTCGGCCTCCCACGGGGCGAGCGCGTGCGTCACCGCCTCCAGGGCTGCGTCGACCGCAGGCCGGGCCTGCGGTACGGGCACGATACCGACGCCGTACATGGCGAATCCGGCGTCCCACGGGCCGACAGCGCCGTGTTCGGGGTGCGAGCGCGACAGCGCACCGCCCAGCTGACGGATCTCGATCGAGAGCAGTGGGTAGCGATCGCCGGTGCCGGTGGCCGCGAGCAGGGCGTCGATGCCATCGGCGTCGATATCCGCCAGCAGCATGCCGTCGCCGGCCCCGGGAACGGGGTGCTCGGGGTCCATGTGCAGCTTTCCCAGACCGGACGCCGGGATCACGCCGAGCGTGTCCATCTCCGGGCCCAGCGCGCGCAGCGGCGCGACCAGCGCTTCGGCCTCCGCGTGCTCGAGCAGGGCCGCCACCTCGACGCCCACGAACGCCCGTCCGCGCAACGGCTCGGGGATCTCGGGGATGGGCGGCAGCCACAGCAGGCGGCCGAGTGAGGTGACCGCCTCGGGCAGCTCGTCGGCCAGTTCGCGCCAGGCGTTCAGCACCTCCGCAGCCCGGCCGATCGGATACAGCAGCATGCCGGCGTAGATCTCGCGCACGGGCACCAGCCGCATCTCGATGGCGGTCACCACACCGAAGGCGCCGCCGCCCCCGCGCAGGGCCCAGAACAGGTCGGGATGGTTGTCCGCGTCGACTCGCAGGTGGCGGCCGTCGGCCGTGACCAGCTCGATGGCGGTCACCTGGTTGGCGCCGAACCCGTGCTGGCGGGCCATCCAGCTGAGACCGCCGCCCAGCGTGTAGCCGGCCACGCCCACGTCGGGGGACGATCCGGCCAGCGCCGCCAGCCCGTGCTGGCCGGCCGGCTCGGTGACGTCGATCCACCAGGCGCCGCCGCCGGCCCGGGCGATCCGCCGGTCGGGGTCGATGGCCACCTCGCGCATGCGCGAGGTCTTGAGCAGCAGGCTGTCGCTCAGGTCGCCCAGCGGCCCGGCGCCGTGGCCCGTGCTCTGCACCGCCACCCGCAGACCGTTCTCACGTGCGTAGGCGATGGCGGTTGCCACCCCGGCCGGATCGGCGGGAGTGGCGATGGCGGCCGGACGCTGGTCGCAGGCCAGGTTCCAGGCCAGCCGGGCCTGGTCGTAGTCGGCGTCGCCCGGCCGCACGATGCCGCCGGCGGTCGTCGTGGTCGTGTCCTCGAGCATTCGTGTCTCCTTGTGATCGCGGCCCCGCTGGGATAGTGCAGCCAGCCAGCCGGCAGGTGGGGGTGCGGCTAACCCTACGTTTCGGAGGGATCGACCAGCCGGTAGCCGGCTCCGGGCTCGGTCAGCAGGTGCCGCGGCCTGGTCGGGTCGCGCTCGATCTTCTGGCGCAGACGCGAGATGTACACGTGCAGGTAGTGCGACTCGACCTGATAGGAGGGGCCCCACACCCGCTGCAGGATCATGCGGTGGGTGAGCAGCTTGCCGCGGTTCTCGGCGAACAGCCGCAGCAGCTGGAACTCGGTGCGGGTCAACTGCACCGGCGAGCCGCCCACGCGCACGGACTGGGCGTCCAGGTCGATCTCCAGATCGTCCATCGTCATCACCGGTTCGGGCGGGCGCGGCACCCGCCGCAGCACCGCGCGCAGGCGGGCGGTCAACTCGTTGAGCCCGAACGGCTTGGTCACGTAGTCGTCAGCGCCGGCGTCCAGCGCGTCCACCTTGGTGCGCTCCTCGCCCACCGCCGACAGCACCACGATCGGCATGTCGGAGTGCTCGCGGACGTGCCGGCAGACGTCGATCCCGCTCATGTCGGGCAGGATCAGGTCGAGCACCATCGCATCGGGTGGGTGGGCGCTGAGCATGGCCAGCGCCTCTCCGCCGGTGGCGGCCTGCTGCACCTCGTAGCCGGCCCCGCGCAGGTTGGTGGAGAGCGCTCGCAGGATCTGCGGCTCGTCGTCCACGACCAGGATGCGAGCCTTGGCGGCGCTCACTCAGGCGATTCTTGCAGAGGGGGATGATTCAGGGTGGCGCCGTCACGAGGCGCAGGATGCGGGCACGCTGGCAAGGATCGAGCGGCGAGCGGAGCGCAGGCACCGGCCCGAAGGGCCGCGGAGGCCGCGTTGAGCACCGCACGCCGTGTGGGACGCGGCCAGCCTGCCCGCAGACCAGCCGCAGCAGGCGCTCATCCTGGGTCAGCCCCCAAAGGCAGCGCGAGCGCGAAAGACGCCCCTTGCGCGGGCTGCGACTCGGCCCACAGCCTGCCGCCGTTGGCCTGCGCGAAGCCGCGCGCGATGGCCAGCCCGAGGCCGGCCCGGGCGCCGTTCCCGCCGCCCGTGTCTCCGGTTGTAAACGGCTCGAAGATCCGCTCCAGATCGGCGGCCGGGATGCCCGGGCCGCGGTCGATCACGCGCACGATCACCTCCTGCCGGGTGCAGTTGCCGCGCACGGTCACCGGCTCACCGGGCGGCGAGTGCCGAATCGCGTTCTCCAGCAGGTTGACCAGGATCCGCTGGGCATGCACAGGGTCGATGCGCACCGGCGGCAGGTCCTTGGGCAGCAGCACCTGCACCTCGTGCCCGCGCTCGTCCAGCCCGGTCAGGGCCTGGGCCAGCAGCGAGTCGACCGTCCACAGCTCGGCCGCCGGCTCGGCCGCGTTGGCCTGCAGGCGGGACAGGTCGAGCAGGTTGGAGACCAGCCGGGTCAGCCGCTCGGCCTCCACCTGGATCGTCTCCAGCAGGCCCGCGCGATCCTCCTGGCTCAGCTCCAACGCAGGGTTGCGAAGCCCCTCCACGGCGGTTCGGATGGCTGTCAGGGGCGTCCGGAAGTCGTGGCTGACGGCCTGCAGGACGGCCGTCTTCGTGGTGTCGGAGCGGCGCAGGGTCTCGGTCTCCAGCGCCTGCTCCGCCAGCCGCTCGCGATCGATGGCGACCGCCAGCAGAGACGCCAGCGCTGGCAGGAACCGGCGGCGGGCGGCCAACGAGATGTCCGCCCTTTCGTCCACATACAGCGTGCCCACGTGGCGGCCGCCAGCGGTCAGTTCGAGTGGCGACTCGCCAGCCGGCGGCGGGCTGGGCGGGCCCAGTTCGATGCGTGCGCGCGTGCCACCCAGCACGCGCGCGGACCGCTCGGCCAGCCGCTCCAACTCCTCGGCGATCAGCGTCCCGCCCAGCAGCGCGGTGGCCAGGTCTGCAACCACGGCCGTCTCCCCGGCCCGCCGCTCGGCCTCGATCGCCCGCGAACGCGATCGGGCAGTCAGGCTGGACACCACGATGGCGGTGGCCAGGTACACGGCCAGGGCGACCCAGTTGCGCGAGTCGGACAACGTGAAGGTGCCCACCGGAGGCAGGAAGAACCAGTTGAAGGCCAGCATGCTGGCGACCGAGACGACAACCGAGTAGGCGATTCCAAAGCCGATCGCCACCGCCAGCACGGGGAAGACGTACAGCACGCCCAGGCTGAGCACCGGGGCGACCAATTTCAAGAGCTCGACCGCCACGGTGGTCAGTGCGACTGCGACCACGCTTCCGGCAAGCGCAGCGGCGTGCCGTCGGCGGCCGCGCAGCGACTGCACGACGTGCAGCAGTTCGTGGGCTTTGTTCATGCCGCCACTGGGCCCGGCCGCAGCACCAGCGTCTCGGTCGGCGCATGGATCAGGATCCAGGCCAGGTCGCGCTCGTCGAAACCGCCTCGATCCCCGGCAGTGGCCGGCAGGATGACGCGGTCGAAGTGCTCGACCGTCCACAACTGGGTGAGTGCGTCGCGCAGCGACCGCCCGCGCTCCATGCGGGTGTCGATGGGCACGCCGGCCCGCCGGGCCTCGTGCTCGATCGTCTCCAGCGCAGGCAGCGCCCGCCCCACCTGTTCGGCCAGCGGGCTGTCCAGAGGGTAGTTGAGGGGCACGACCAGCAGGCAGGCCGCCACCAGGGTCGCGTCCTCGGCGCGGGCGATCCGGAAGGCCGCCTGCAGCACGACCGGATCAAGCTCGCCGCCCGAAAAGGCGACCAGCACGCGCCTCGACGTACCGGCCATGCGGCTGCGGCCCGGCCATCTCATGCCACCGGCTCCGGGCGTTCGGCGGGATCCGCGCATATTCGCAGGTCGATGCCGGGGAGCGCGTCCAGCAGTTCATCGAGCGGCGTTCGGCCGCGCAGCAGGGCCATCCGGCTGCGCCGCGGCCTGGAGACGAAGACGTAGGTCGTGCCGCGGTCGGCCGCGACCCGAGCGACGGCTGCCAGCGGGTCGGGGTCCTCCTCCTCCAGGAAGTGCACCCCCAGCAGCACGGCCAGCCGGCGCAGGGCGGCCACGGTCACCCGCTCCGCCTCGTCCAGCCGGTCGCCGGGCGAGCGGATCAGCAGGGCGTCGATATCGGCGTTCAGGCGCTGGCCCGACCGCCACGCCCGCCGCAGTACGCGTTGCGAGCGGGGGGACGGCTCGACCAGCACCAGGATCCGCTCGGTGACCGCGCCCCGCATCGGGATCTCGTCGTCGCCGGAGTGGATGGCGGTTGCCGAGCGGCGGGCCTCGACGTCCTCGGCCACCTCGCGCAGGGCCAGCTGGCGCAGCGACTGCAGGTTGTCGGTGCGGAAGAAGTTCTCGAGCGCCGTTTGCACGCGGCCACGCGGGTACACCTTGCCGGCCTGGATGCGCTCTCGCAGCTCCTGCGGCGTCAGGTCAACCAGCACCACCTCATCCGCATCGTCCAGCACCCGGTCGGGAAACGTCTCCCGCACCCGCACGCCGGTGGTCTCGAAGACGACGTCGTTCAGGCTCTCGAGGTGCTGGATGTTGACCGTCGAGATGACGTCGATGCCGGCGTCCAGGATCTGCTCGATGTCCTCGTAGCGCTTGCTGTGCGCCGAGCCGGGGGGGTTGGTGTGGGCCAGCTCGTCCACCAGCGCCAGCTCGGGTACGCGCCGGATCACGGCCTCGGTGTCCATCTCCTCGATCCGCACGTCGCCGTGCTCGACGGCCCGCCGCGGAACCACCTCGAGCCCCTCGGCGAGGGCGATCGTCTCGGGCCGGTCGTGCGGCTCCAGGTACCCGATCACCACGTCCACCCCCTGCTCAACGGCCTGGCGGCCCTCCAGCAGCATCCGATAGGTCTTGCCGACGCCAGCGGCGGCGCCAAGCAGGATTCTGTGGTGTCCTCGCGACACCGCTTCATCCTGCCATGGCGCCGCCGTCGGCGCGTGGCGGGGAGTTCTCAAGCGCCCAGCACGTTGTGCACCACCAGATCGATCAGCTTGATGCCGATGAACGGGGCGATGATGCCGCCCAGCCCGTAGATCAGCAGGTTGCGGCGGAGCAGCGCGGTCGCGCCGATGGCCCGGTAGCGGACACCCTTCAGCGACAGCGGGATCAGGATCGGGATCACGATCGCGTTGAAGATGATGGCCGACGTGACCGCCGACAGCGGCGTGCCCAGCTTCATGATGTTGATCGTCCACAGCGGGCCGTGGTCACCGGGCTTGGAGGCGTAGGTGAACGCGAACATGGCCGGCAGGATGGCGAAGTACTTGGCCACGTCGTTGGCAATCGAGAACGTGGTCAGCGCGCCGCGGGTGATCAGGAGCTGCTTTCCCACCTCGACGATCTCGATCAGCTTGGTCGGATTGGAGTCCAGGTCGACCATGTTGCCGGCCTCCTTGGCCGCCTGGGTGCCGGTGTTCATGGCCACGCCCACGTCGGCCTGGGCCAGGGCGGGGGCGTCGTTGGTGCCGTCGCCGGTCATCCCGACCATCCGGCCCTTGGACTGCTCCTCCTTGATCAGGGCCATCTTGTCCTCGGGCGTGGCCTCCGCCAGGAAGTCGTCCACACCCGCCTCGTTGGCGATGAAGGCTGCGGTGACCGGGTTGTCGCCGGTGATCATGACCGTGCGGATGCCCATCTTGCGCAGCTCGTCGAAGCGCTCGCGGATGCCACCCTTGACGATGTCCTTGAGGTAGATCACGCCCAGCGTGAAGTTGTCACGGGCGACAACCAGCGGCGTCCCGCCCTCACGGGCGATCCGCTCGACCGCCGAGTCCACCTCGGCCGGCACCCGGCCGCCGCTCTCCTCCACGAACTTCCGCACCGCGTCGGTGGCGCCCTTGCGGATGGAGCTGCCGTGCATATTGACGCCGCTCATGCGGGTGGTGGCGGAGAAGGGCACGAACTCGGCGTCCAGCGTCGACAGCTCGTGCTCGCGCACGCCGTACTGCTTGGCCAGCACGACGATCGAGCGGCCCTCCGGCGTCTCGTCCGACAGTGAGGACAGCTGGGCAGCCTCGGCCAGGTCATGCGCCTCGACGCCGGGCGCCGCGATGAACTCAACCGCCTCGCGGTTGCCCAGGGTGATGGTGCCGGTCTTATCCAGCAGCAGCACGTCGATGTCGCCCGATGCCTCGACCGCGCGGCCGGACAGGGCCAGCACGTTGCGGCGCACCAGCCGGTCCATGCCGGCGATGCCGATGCACGAGAGCAGGGCGCCGATGGTGGTGGGGATGAGCGCGACCAGCAGGCAGATCAGCACGGTGGTGGAGACGCCACTCTTTGCGTACAGCGCGAACGGCTGCAGCGTGACCACGGCCACCAGAAAGATCACGGTCAACCCGGCAAGCAGGATGTTCAGGGCGACCTCGTTGGGCGTCTTGCGCCGGGCGGCACCCTCCACCAGTGAGATCATGCGATCCAGGAACGACTTGCCCGGCTCCTGCGTGACCTGCACCACCAGCCGGTCGGACAGAAGGCGCGTGCCGCCGGTGACAGCCGAGCGGTCGCCGCCGGACTCGCGGATGACGGGAGCCGACTCGCCGGTGATGGCGGACTCGTCCACCGACCCGATGCCCTCGATCACATCGCCGTCGGCCGGGATCGGCTCGCCCGCCTCCACTATCACCACGTCGCCGCGCTGCAGTTCCGGTGCTGGCACCTGCTCGGTGGAGCCGTCCGCGCGCCGGCGGGTGGCCGCGGTCGTTGTGCGCATCGAACGCAGGGTGTCGGCCTGGGCCTTTCCGCGGCCCTCGGCGATCGCCTCGGCGAAGTTCGCGAAGAGCACGGTCAACCACAGCCAGATGGCGATGTCGCCGGTGAACCACAGCGGCTGGCCGCCTGACCCGAACAGGTTGATGATGAAGGTGGCGGTGGTCATGACTGACCCCACCTCGACAACGAACATGACGGGGTTTCGCAGCTGGATGCGGGGATCCAGCTTCTTGAACGAGTCGATTGTCGCGCGCGTGACGATCTCGCGCGTGAGAAGTTTGGCGGACTGCCGGGCCATCAGTGCTGCTCCTGGTCGAGTGCGATGTTGAGTTCGAGCACGTTCACGCCCGGCTCACCCAGGAAGCCCAGGAAGCGGCCGTCAACGTGGTCTGAGATGAGCTGCTGCACCGTCTTCAGGGGCAGGTGCCAGACCGCGGCGATGCGCGGGGCCTGCAGCTCGGCGTAGGCCTTGGAGATCTCGGGATCGATACCCGAGCCCGACGCGGTGACGGCGTCGACCGGGATGTCCTTGGCGGTCAGGCCGGGGTTGTACGGGCCTTCCAGCTTGAGGATGTCCTGGATCCGTGTCTTGACCAGCTTGGCCAGCGCCGTGCTGTTGGGGCCGAGGTTCGAGAAGCTGGTGCCGTCGGCGTTGTAGGCGACGGCGGACGGCCGCTCGTGGAACCAGCGGGGGCCGTTGAACGACTGGGCGGCCAGCTTGGAGCCGACGGTCTTGCCGTTGATCGTGATCAGACTGCCGTTGGCCTGGTTGGAGAAGGCCAGCTGGCCGACCACTACCATCGCGGCCGGGTAGATGAGCCCCAGAGCCACGGTGCTGGCGACGATCACAATCGCCGATCGGATGATGTCCTTGCGCATGAGTCAGATACCTCTCAGAAGAGCTTGGATGTGAGGGCCTCGACCACCGGGCCGAGCACGAGCGCCGGCAGGATGGTGAGGGCGGGGAGCAGGATGACGACGCCGGTCAGCAGCACGACGAACGTCGGCCCGTCGGTGCGCATTGTCCCGGCGGACGGCGGCGTGATCTTCTTGGCCGCCACCGACCCGCCGATGGCCAGCGCCACCAGCAGCGGCACGAAGCGGCCCACAAGCATGGCGAATGCACCCAACATCGTGGAGAAGTTGAGGGCGCCGTAGCCGGCGAAGGCGCTGCCGTTGTTGTTGGTCTGCGACGTGTAGGCGTAGAAGGCCTCGGTGAAGCCGTGCGGGCCGGCGTTGAAGATGGACAGCTTGCCGGCATGCGTGGACATGGCGATCGCGGTCAGGATGAGCACCACGATGGGCACCCATACAGATCCGATCACCGCCAGCTTCATCTCCCGGGCCTCGATCTTCTTGCCAAGGTACTCAGGCGTTCGGCCAACCATCAGCCCGCCCACGAAGACGGCGATGATGACCAGCATCAGCATGCCGTACAGGCCGGAGCCGACGCCGCCGAAGATCACCTCGCCGATGAAGATGTTGGTCAGCGGCACGGCGCCGCCGAGGGCCGTGAAGGAGTCGTGGCTGCCGCTCACCGAGCCGTTTGAGGCGTCGGTGGTGGCGGTCGCCCACAGCGACGTGTTGGCGATCCCGTATCGGATCTCCTTGCCCTCCATGTTGCCGCCGGGCGAGTTCGACGATGCTGCGATGTTGACCCCGGACTGGCGCAGCACGGGCGATCCGTGCTGCTCGGCCGGAGCGGCGATGACGACGCCCACAATCATCAGTAGAAACATGACCGACAGCAGAGCCCAGCCCTGCCGGGTCGCTCTGACCATCTTCCCGAACATGTACACCTCGGCCGAGCCGATTAGCAGGATGAAGAGCATCTCGATGAAGTTGGTGAACCCGTCGGGGTTCTCGAACGGCACGCTCGAGTTGGAGTTGTAGTAGCCCCCGCCGTTGGTGCCCAGCTGCTTCATGGCGATCTGCGACGCGGCGGGGCCGCGGGCGATCGACTGGGTCTGGCCGGTCAGTGTGTGCGCGACCGCGTGGCCCGAGAACGTCTCGGGGACGCCGCGCCAGATCAGGATGACGGTGGCGATGATGCAGATCGGCAGCAGGATGTAGGCCACTGTGCGGTACAGGTCGAACCAGAAGTTCCCCAGCGACGTGGTCTGGCGGCGGGCGAAGCCGCGGATCATGGCGACCATGACGCACATGCCGACGGCCGCGGAGATGAAGTTCTGCACCGCCAGCCCGGCCATCTGGCTCAGATAGCTCATGGTGTACTCGCCGCCGTAGTACTGCCAGTTGGTGTTGGTGACGAAGCTGGACGCGGTGTTCACGGCCACGCCGGGATTGACGCCCTTGAGGCCGTCGGGATTCAGCGGCAGGTGGCCTTGCAGGCGCAGCAGTGCGTACAGCGGGATGATGAACATCATGCTGAACACGATCACGCTCGTCCCGTACTGCTTCCAGTTCTGCTCCTCCTCAGGGGATGTGCGCAGCAGCCTGTAGAAACCGCGCTCGGCGAAGCCGAACCAGCGGGCCAGGATGACCTGGTCGCCCTCGTACACTCGGGCCATGTATGCGCCCAGGAAGGGCGTCACGGCGAGCAGCACGACGACGTAGAAGATGATCTGGGCGATTCCTTGATAAGGGGGCAATGTCACAGGTTTTCTCCACGCACGAGCGCGTACACCAGGTACACGAAGAGGATGATCGAGACGATCAGACCGAAGGCATCAGAGGCGGCCATTACAGGCGCTCCAATCCCCACATGAAACCGAACATGGCGCCCAGACAGACGACCATAAGCAGCAACGCATACACATCAGGCATCAGAAGCTCCTCTCGAGTTCGAACAGGGTCTGCCGCAGCCGCTCCTCAAGGGCCGGCGCACCGGAATGGGCGTGCCGGTAGATGGGGCTGCCGGGATCGGTGATCAACTCCTCGGCCAGGCCGACCGCTCGGGCCGAGACCGGCTGCGAGACGTCCTCCAGGTCAGCCGCCGCGCGCACCAGTTGCGGCTGGCAGGCGCGGACCGCCGGAATGTCCAGGGGGACGCGGGCCGAGAGCCCGGACGCCCCCTCCGGCTCGCAGGCGACCCTGCGCAGCGACCCGGCCACCATCCTCCGGTGACGCGGGGCGAGCAGGGTGTGAGTGCGATCGCGCAGCACCTCGGGTGAGGGCCGGCGGCCGCGCTCGTGGGTCAGCCAGGCATCGGCGTGGGCGCTCAACTGCTTGCGCCGGATCCAACTCCACGCCAGTGCGCCCATGCCGCCGGCGATCGACGCGATCAGTACCGCCGTCCAGGCGGTCGCGCGCAGCGCCCCCGACGCGCCGAGCGCGCCGGCGAGCCCGCCGATCGTCAGATACGGCAACACGGACTGCAGCGGGTGGGGGAGCCCCCTCTGGTAACCCGCCGCGGTGGACAGTCGCTTTCGATGCTGGGTAATCATGGGTTTCAGGCTAGAAG
The DNA here is from genome assembly GCA_963744065.1 of uncultured Actinomycetes bacterium. Taxonomy (GTDB): domain Bacteria; phylum Actinomycetota; class Thermoleophilia; order Gaiellales; family JAICJC01; genus DASUHT01. The sequence continues at coordinate 57,373 of CAVUSN010000023.1, forward strand.
GGGCGGCCTCAACGCGATCTCAAAGGCGTTGCGGAGCGCTCAACAAGGTCTCATCGGGCCGCGCGTGGCATTTCACACGCAGCGCCGGGCGCGGGACATCGGTGACTTCCACCCAACGTCGCCACGGGAGACTACGGAGGGCCCGCGTTGAGGGTCTGTTGACACGCCCGCAAGCGCCTTGAGTCCGTATTGAGCGGATCACTTCTAGCGTGACGGCAGGAGGCCGGGAACCCCCCGGATCTCGACCAAGGAGGAAGTGACCCAAGATGTTCAAGACGATTCTGCTCGCGCTCGACGGCTCCGAGCGATCCGCGGATCCCGTGCGGTACGCCGCCGGGCTGGCGGACGAGGCGGACAGCCGGGTTGTGGTCGTCCACGTGCGAGAGCTCCACGCCGGCCGTGGCGCCGGGCCGGTGCATCTGCACGAGCCCGAGCTGGCGGCTGCCGTGCATCGGCAGGCCGAGGAGTTGCGCTCCCGTGGACTGACCGTCGAGGAGCACGCCTACTCGACGTTCAAGAACCCGGCCGAGGTGATCGTCCGGGCTGCGGACAGGTTTGGCGCCAACGTCATCGTGACCGGTGGCTCCGAGCACCGCACCCTGCTGGGCGCGGTCATCGGCAGCACCCCGCAGGCGCTGCTGCACCGAGCTCCCTGCCCCGTGCTGGTGGCTCCGGATCGGGCCGGCGCTCGCCTTCGCGAGCCTGTGGCTGCCTGATTTCGGCTCGGTTCATGCGGGGCGCCGACGGTCTTCCCGCCGGCGCCCCGCGGCGTTCAAGAGGATGAGCCCCGGGCGTCCAGCGCCGGGACGGTGGGCGTGGGCGGCGTGGGCCGTGGTGTGCGGCCCGCCCCCGTCGTCACCGGCGCAAGGCCGTGTATCTCGCGCCGCAGCCACCACCCAGCCGGGCCGGCCAGAACGATCCCGGCCACGGGCTCCAGGGCGCACGCGGCGCCGATCATGGCGGACACGCTGCGGCAGGGCACGATCTCGACTTTGCCCGTAACCCGAGTCTGGCGGATCGCCGTCAGTGCCGCCTGCTGCTGCCGGCGCAGCCGCTCGTGTAGCCGCGGGGGGACGGCGCCGATCGGCAGGGCAGGCGGGATCACACACGGGATCGCAACCCAGATGAAGCCTTCGTCCCGGGCTGCCGAGTGGATCGCGGAGGCGATCGTATCGGCCGAAACCCGGTTGCCGGTCGGGACGACGAGCGTCCTCGCGGATCCGGGGCGGGGGTGGGTGTGGGCTGACACTTCCATACCCTCACGCTATGGCCGGGAGGCTCAATGCGACCTCAAGAAGCAGCCCGCCGGCCCAACAGACCCTCACGACGGGCGCGGCCGATAAGCTGGGCGGGACAGTCATCGATGGCGTGCCGGGAAGCCTGGTCGGCAGGAGGATGCGCGTGCTGCCCTGGCGGCCCCCTCAGAACGAGTCCACGCCCTGATGTCGACGCCGGTTGCGATCCTCCTGTTTGCGACCTCGCTGGCCGCCACCCTGGCCGCCGCCGGGCTGTTCGCGCGCCGGCTCGACCGGCTGGGTGACCGGCTCGGCATCCCGGAGCCGACGCTCGGCCTGCTGACGGCCCTGGCCGCCGACGCCCCTGAGCTGTCGTCGGCCGCGGCCGCCATCGCGGGCGGTCACGCCGCGGTCGGCGAGGGCGTCGTCATGGGCTCCAACATGTTCAACCTGGCCGCCATGATCGGGCTGAGCGCGATCCTGGCCGGTGCCATTCGGCTCGACTCGGCTGCGCTCGTGCGCGAGGGCGCGGTCGCACTGGCAGGGGTCGCTCTGGGCGGCAGCGTGCTGGTGGGATGGCTACCGGCATGGCTGGCACTGGCGGTGGTGATCGTGGGCGCGGTGCCGTACCTGCGCTGGCTGTCGGGCCTGCCGCCGATCCCGAGCGGACGCCCGGCCCTGGCCGGGCGGCACCGGGCGGCGGCCGAGGTGACGCGGCTCTTTGTGCTGGAGTTGCCGGCCGTGCTCGTGATCGTTGCCGGCAGCGTCGGCATGGTCAGCGCCGCCGTCACCCTGGCCGATCGTTGGGGAGCGTCCCAGCGAGTTGTCGGCCTGCTCGTGCTGGCCACCATGACCAGTCTGCCCAACGCGGCCACCGCCATCCGCCTGGGCCTGGCCGGGCGCGCGTCGGCGCTGGTCTCAGAGACCCTGAACAGCAACACCATCAACCTGACGGGCGGCCTGATCGTGCCGTCGCTCTTCGTCACCGTCAGCGCATCGGGCGGCGCTGGCCTCGACGTCGGGGCACTGGTCGCGCTGACCGTCGGCAGCCTGCTTGTGGTCGGCCGCCGGGGCGGCGCGGGCAGGTTGGCGGGGGCCGGCATCATTGGCGGCTATCTGGCCTGGTTGGCCGTCCGACTGGCCATGTGAGATCGTGGGCCGCAGATGAGCACCGCCCGACTGGCGCCGCTTCCGGCGAGCTTCCGCGAGACGACCGAGGCCCTGCACAGGCTGGCGGTGTACGTTATCTCGCCTGCCCAGCGGCTGGTCAACGGCGAGATCATCATGCGGGCGACGCCGGGTGGGTTTGCCACTTTCGAGTTCGACGGGCGGGCCGTCGGCGTGCAGGGCGACCGCCTGCTGGCCGGCGGCCAGCCCCATCCGATCAGCTCGCTGAACGCCGCGGCAGAGGTCGCGGGCATCGCCCCCGACGTCGATCAGCAGACCCAGTTCGACGTGCCGGCCCACGGCGACCTGGACGCCGATCTGGCGGTCGATGCGCGGGCCGCCCTCGCGCTGGCTGACTGGTACGCGTTTGCGACTGACGCGCTGGAGGCCCTACGCGGGGAGGCGCAGGCGCAGGACGACGCGAGCATCGTGCGCATCTGGCCCGAGCATTTCGACGCCGCCATCGACATGGGCGATGCGGCCGCGGGCCGGCGCGCCACCTACGGCGCCTCTCCGGGCGACCGCCACCACGACCAGCCGTACCTGTACGTCTCGCCGTGGGCCGGCCGGATCGACGAGTTCTTCGCCGATCCGAGCTTCAAGGGCGCCTCGCTCGTCTACTCGCAGCTGCAGCCGCAACCCGATCAGCTGGGAACCGCGCTCGGCTTCCTGCGTGAGGCCCGGCGGCGAGTGCTGGCCCACACCGCCTGAAGCCCCGGCTCAGTACAGAAGCAGCGTTCCGGCGGTCGCGTGGTTGTTGGCGTCGCCGGTGGGCAGGGCGATCACGCCGCCGGCCACGATCGGCGAGTTCCAGTGGCCCGGCTGGGCCGGCAGGGAGGCGATGCGCGCGCCGGTGGCCGGTCGGTAGACGTCCAGCGTCCCGCCCGGGTCGTAGACAAACAGCAGCCCGCCGGCCAGCACCGGGCTGGTGCCGGCCGTCCCGATCGACCACACAGGCGTCAGCCGGGCCGCCCTGCCCGCACCCTGCAGGCGAAGCGCCTCGGTGCCCGAGCCGTCGGCTGCGAAGAGCCAGGTTTCGGTGGGAGAGCGATGCCACACGGCCATCGCCGTGAACATCTGCGCCCCGCCCGGGCTGGCCAGCGTCTGCAGCTCCCCGCCCAGCCGGCCGACGCCCTGGATGCCCAGGTCGATCAGCCGGATGTGGCCGTCCTTCCCGCCCTGGGCGACCAGCGGGCCGCCCTCCGACAGCAGGGCCGGCGCCGTCGAGCCCAGGTCGAGGTCGCTGGAGTTGAGCTCGGCCTGGTCGGACGGGGTGTAGGTGCGGAGCGGCCCCTGGCCCTCCGGGCCCAGTTCGAGCACCGAGTCGCCCCAGTTCTGCGCCCCGTCGAAGGGGCCGTTGCCGGTCGCCACCAGCACATCGCCGGTGGCCGGGTCGATGACCGCGCCGGCCCGGCCCCAGATGGCCGAGTCGGAGCCGGCGCAGGTGGGCGGCGAGAGCAGCGCGTGCACGTTCGCGCACAGCATGTTGAAGACGGCCGCCAGCCGGCCGTCGGGCAGGTCGATCACGGCCAGGTGGCCCTGGTAGGGCGGGGCGTCGCCGATGTAGCCGCCGGTGACGACGTACAGGCGGCCGGCGTGCACCGAGAGCGCCGAGGCGATCTTCTCCCGCCCCGGCAGCCTGGTCACCCGCACCGGCCAGCGGCCGCCGGTCAGCTCGCGCCCGCTGGACACCGCCAGCTTGTGGATCAGCCCATCCGGGGAGGCGGCATACAGGTAGCGGCGGTCCGGGTCGGCGGCCGGCGATGCGGTGGTGATCTGGGCGCTGCCCGCATAGCTCGCATACGACTTCGGCGTGTACGTCCACAGGATCCGCCCTACGGCCGAGACGGCCAGCGTGCGGCCGTAGGTGGTGGTCATGAAGAAGGCGCTCTGCATGCGGCCGCCGATGCGCACCCGGTGCAGATAGATCGGGGAGGAGTCGACCGTGCCGGGGAGGTCCACGGTCCTCGGGCGGAGGCTCGCCAGCGTGGCCGCGTTGATGCCCGTCGGCCCGGGCTGGACGTTGGTGCGGGCGGCGTCGACGCCGAACTGAAGCCAGTCGCGGCCCCGTGGAGCGTGATGGACGGCCGGCGGCGGGGTGGTGGTCGAGCCGGTCGGCGGGGTCGTGGACGAGGCGGCGTGGGACCCGCCAGAGCTGCAGCCGGCGGCGGTCGCGATCAGGGCCGCCAACGCGGCTCGGCGGTGTGTGGGGATGCCGCCCACAGGGATGGAGGGTATCCTCGGCGGCGATGGTTCCGGACCGGGTGCCGCTGGGCGCCGCGCTGTTGGTGGCCGCCGTGGGCGGCGCCCGCTCGGTGCTCGACATGGGCTGCGGCAGCGGCCGGCTGACCGTCATGCTGGCATCGGCCGGAGCGTCCGTCACCGGCGTCGACACAAGCGCCCAGCGGCTCTCCGTGCTGCGGGGGGCGGCGGAGGCAGCCGCGGTGCCGGTCGAGGTGGTGGAGGCCGACATGGACGAGCCGCTGCCGTTCGCCGACGGCGCATTCGGCGCGGCCGTCAGCCGCCTCTCGCTGCAGATCGCCCGCGACCCGCTGGCCACCCTGCGGGAGGTCGTGCGGGTCGTCGAGGCACACGCGCCGGTGGCCACGGCCGTATGGGCCGACCCGGCCCGGAACCCCTGGTTCTGCGAGCCACGGGCAGCGGTGGCGGCCGCGCTCGGACCGGAGCGGGCGGCCTTCGCGCGAGTGTTCGGCCGGCTCGGCAATCTCGAAGAACTGGAGCAGTTGCACCGCAGCGCCGGGCTGGTCGACGCGCGCGGCCAGACCCTGGTCGACATCGTCCGGCCGGCCAGCGCAGCCGAGCACTGGGATCGCCTGGCGGGCTCGATCGGCCACTACCGGCGTCTGCGCGAGTCGCTCACCGCAGCTGAGGCTGAGGCTGTGGCGGGTGAGCTGGAGCGCCGGCTGGAGCCGTTTCGGCGCGGCGCCGGGCTGGAGCTCGAGCGTACGATGCTGATCGTGACCGCCCGCACGCCAGGCCCCACCTGATGGCCGGTGCACCGTTGCCGGCGCGGGCGTCGGCCGTGATCGTGGGAGGCGGGGTGATCGGCGCCAGCATCGCCTTCCACCTGGCCGAGGCGGGCGTACCGGACGTGCTGGTGATCGAGCGCGGCCAGCTGGCCGGCGGCTCCACCAGCAGGGCGGCGGGCGGTGTCCGTGCGCAGTTCTCGGATCCGCTGAACATCCAGATCGGAGCTCGCAGCCTGCGCGCCTTCGCCGATTTCGGCCGCCGGCCGGGCTGGGAGATCGACTTCCACCAGGTCGGCTACCTGTTCCTGCTCACCCGCGACGCCGATGTGGCGGCATTCGCCCAGGGGGTCGAGACGCAGAATCGGTTGGGCGTGCCCAGCCGGATGCTGACGGCTGCCCAGGCGGCCGCGCTCAACCCCCTGATAGTGGTGGACGACGTGCTGGCCGCGGCCTTCTCGCCCGACGACGGCCACGCCACGCCGGAGGCTGTCGTGCAGGGCTACGCCAGCGCTGCCCGGGCGCTGGGCGCGGACATCCACACCGGCTGCGATCTGCTCGCGATCGAGTTCGAGGATGGCGACATCGCCGCCGTCGTGACCTCCCAGGGCCGCGTCGCCACCGACTGCGTCGTGTGCGCGGCCGGGGCGTGGTCGGCCAGGGTGGGCGAGATGGCCGGGGTTCTGCTGCCGGTGTCGCCGCTGCGCCGGCAGGTGCTGCACACCGGCCCGGTGCGGGGCCTGGACGGGCCGATCCCGATGACGATCGACTTCCAGACCAGCTTCTACTTCCACCGCGAGGTACCGGGGCTCTTGGTCGGCATGTCCGACCCAGACGAGCAGCCGGGCTTCGACGACCGCCCGACGGAGGACTGGATCCCCGCGCTGACCGAGATCGCCGGCCGGCGGGCGCCGGCGGTGCTGGAGGCGGGCGTGGCGGGGGGCTGGGCTGGCCTGTACGAGGTCACCCCCGACCACAACGCCCTGATCGGCGAGGCGCCGGCACCGGGCCGCTTCCTGTACGCGACCGGCTTCTCCGGCCACGGGTTCCTGCAGGCGCCGGCGGTGGGCGAGATCGTCCGCGACCTGTACCTGCGGCGGGAGCCGTTCGTGGACGTCGGGCCGCTCTCGGCCGCGCGGTTCAGCGCGGATCACCTGCGCCCTGAGCGCAACATCATCTGAGCCACACGTCCCAGGCCGGTGCCTGGCACCTGCCTGGCACCTGCCTGGCACCGGCCTAGCGAAGCTTGATCAGGCCGGCCGGCGTGGGCTGGAAGCCGCACGCTTGGAAGTAGAACGCCGCCAGGTGGTCGTCGAAGTCCACGTGTAGCCACTCGCAACCGGCTGCCCGGGCGTGCTCGACTGCGAATGCCACCACCCGGGTGGCGATTCCGCGCCGCTGCAGGCGGCCTCGGGTCTTCGTATCGATCAGGAATGCGTGGTCGCCGCCGTCCGTAATCACGTTCACGAATCCGAACAGCTCGCCGCGGTCGGCGCGGGCGGTCACCCAACCGTGGCTGTGCGGCCGGATCTGATCCCACCATCCGGGCACGGGCACTCCGCCGTAGGAGGCGACCAGCTCGCACATCTCGTCGTCGGTCAGTTCCCCGCGCCAGCGCAGCACAACGCCGTCGGCGAAGGACCGGGTGGTCTGAGGATGGGTAGGACTTGTCACGGGCCCCGGAGTACTCTGGCTGCATGCTACGGCTCGGCCTGGGCATCGCGACCGCGCTGGCGGCGTCGGGCCTGTTCGCCAGCGGGCTCGCGCTGCAGGCGGTGGAGGCGCGCTCGACGGGCGGCCAGCACGCGCTGCGCCCGTCCCTGATCTGGCGGCTGCTGCACCGCCCGCGGTGGGTCGTCGGCACCACCCTGGCCGGGCTGGGCTGGCCGCTGCACGCCACCGCCCTTGTGTTGGCGCCGGTCACCGTCGTGCAGCCCGTGCTGGCCTTCGGCCTGGTGCTGCTGCTGGCCATCGGCTCCCGGGTGCTGGACGAGCACGTGACCGGCCGCCAGGTGCTGGGCGCGGCCGCCATCGTGGCCGGGGTGGCCGGGCTGGCCGCGGCCGCGCCGGCCCGCAGCGGCTCGCACGCCGCCGCCGGCCCGCTGGCGATCGCCATGGGTGCGGTGGCGGCCGTGGCCGTCCTGCCCTACCTGACCGGCGCGCGCATGCGCTCGCTGGGCCTGGCGGTGTCGGTGAGCGCCGGCTTCGCCTTCGCCTTCAGCGCGCTGGCGACCAAGCTGGTGGCAGACGACTACTCGCGCTCGCTGCTTCTGGCGGCCGGCTGGCTGGGCTGTTCCATGGCGGGGGCGGCGGTGGGCATGCTGAGCGAGATGACCGCCTTCCAGACCCGCCCGGCGACCCGGGTGGCGCCGGTCATCTTCGTGCTGGACACGGTGCTGCCAGTGCTGATCGCGCCGTGGCTCTTCCGCGAGCGGTGGAGTGCCGACGGCGAGGTTGTGGCCGTGCTGGTGGGTGCGCTGGCGCTGGTCGCGCTGGGGGTGGCGATTGTCGCCGCCAGCCCGGAGGTGGGCACACTGATCGCCTCCGCCGAGGGCGGGCCGGCCGAGTAGGCGCTCAGAACTCGTTTCAGGCGTCGAGCTGGCGGGGCAGCCAGCGGGCCGCCAGGAGCCCGCCGGCCACGCACAGCGCCGCCGCCACCGCCATGCCGCTGCGGAAAGCGTCCAGGGTGGCGGTGCGCGTCCCCGCAAGCAGTGCACCCGAGGCGAAGGGGTTGCCGTGGCCGTGGCTGGAGCGGGCGTCGAACACCAGCGACACGACAAGCCCGATCAGCGGCGTGGCGATCAGCCCGCCCAGCCGCGAGACGGTGGTGTTGACGCCGGCCGCCAGCCCGGCCAGATCAGAGGGAGCGGCCCGCAGCGCGGTACTGGTGATGGGCGCCACGGTCATCGCCAGGCCCAGCGCGAACACCAGCACGCCCGGCACCGGGCGCAGCGGCGCGGTGTCGGTGATGACCGCGAAGAGCAGCATGCCCACCGCCATCAGGAGCGGCCCGGCGGTCAGGTACAGGCGCGGGCCGTCGCGATCGGCCAGGCGGCCGAAACGGCCGGCCAGCAGGAACATGACCACGCTCACCGGCAGCATCACCACCGACGCCCGCACCGGCGAGTAGCCCACCGCAGCGGACTGCAAGTACAGCGCCAGGAAGAAGGTCGAGGCGCCCAGCGCTGCGTATACCAGGAAGGTGCAGGCGTTGGCCACCACGAACACGCGCTCGTGCAGCAGGGCGGTTGGGAGAAGCGGCGAGTCCGAACGCCGCTCTGAGGTCACGAACCCCGCCACCCCGGCGAGCGCCGCCAGCCCGGCGATCCAGACCAGCGGCCGCCCGAAGCCGGCCCGGGCGCCGTCCACCAGTGCGTAGGTGAGCGAGCCGAAGGCAACCGCGATGGTGGCCGCGGCCGGCAGGTTGACGGGCTTGGGCCGGGTCGGCTCCGGCTGCCCGGGCCGCCCGGCCCTGGCCATGGTCAGCGTCAGCACCGCCGGCGGCAGGTTGATGAAGAAGATCCAGCGCCATGACGCGTACTGCACCAGCAGACCGCCCAGCGGTGGGCCGGCCAGGATCCCGATGCCGCTCCAGGCCGTCCACAGGCCGACCGCCCGGCCGCTGTCGGCGCCGTAGGTGGCGCGCAGCAGGGCCAGGCTGTTGGTGGTCAGGAGCGCCCCGGCCACGCCTTGCAGCACGCGCGCCCCGACCAGCACCCCGGCGTTGGGCGCCAGTCCGGCCAGCATCGAGGTGGCCGCGAAGCCGAGCACGCCCAGGGTGAACATGCCGCGCCGGCCGTAGCGGTCACCCAGTGCGCCCGACACGATGTACAGGGAGGCCACCGCCAGCGAGTAGGAGAGCATCACCCACTGCTGCTCGGCCAGGCCCGCGTGCAGCTGGCGGCCGATGGTGGGCAGCGCGATGTTGACCACCGTGGAATCGATGAACGTCATCGACGAGCCGACGATGGTGGCGACCAGCGTCAGCTGCCGGCGGCGGGTGACTGCGGCATCCGCCGCGGGCCGCTCGGTCACGCAGCCCGACCGCGGACGGGTTGCGCGCAGCCTGCTCCGGATGCGACCATACTCGTGATGGGCGTCACGTACGAGCTGATCGACGCACCATATCCGTACCTCTGCGCCGTGTACCGGTGCCGGTGCGGGGCGGTCGTCGTGCGCCACGCAGACCAGGCGGCGGTGGCCCCGCCCGGCTGGCAGGCCTCGGACGACCCCGACGGCGAGTGCCTGTGCCCGGAGTGCGCGCAGGTCGCCGCAGCGCCGCCCGAGCCTTGATCTAGGCGTCCCACAGGACCGTGCAGCCTGGGCCGGCGCCCGGTATTCCCAGCCCCGCACCTGGCGCGGCGGTCGGGGTCGAGCCGCAGTCCGCGCAGCCGCTGGAACGCCATGCGGACTGCGATCCGGTCCTGCACTCGGGCCAGGTGGTGGCCGATGCAGAAGTGCGGGCCGAAGCCGAAGGCGGCGTTGGGCCGGCGCGGCCGGTCGAGCCGGTAGCGGTCGGCGTCGTCGCCCCACACCCGCGGATCGCGGTTGGCCGACGACACCACCAGGCCCACCGCGCAGCCCTCCGGCAGATCGACTCCGGCCAGCCGGGCGCCGGCTGCCGCCGCCCTCGTCTGGGTGCCGATGGGCGAGATCCAGCGCAGGCCCTCCTCCACCGCGTCGCGGGCCAGCCGCTCCGGGTCGGCGGCGAAGGCGGCCGCCTGGTCGGGGTTCGAGAGCAGCCCCAGCAGGGTCGAGCCGGCGCCGTGGCCGGGCTCCTGCAGGCCGCCGATCAGCACCAGCTTGAGGGTCGGCATGACCGCCGCCAGGCGCGCGTCCAGGTCGCCCTCGACCGACCCCAGCAGGTCAGACACGAGCGTCCCGTCGGGTCGCTCCAGCAGCGCCTCCAAGCGCGGCCGCAGGCGGTGGTCGATGTCGGCGCTGGTCGCGTCGGCCACAGCCTGTTTGGCAGGGTCGGCCTCGAAGTTCGAGGTGCCCGAAACCAGCCCGGCGAACCAGCCCACCAGCGTCGGCACGTCCAGTTCGTCGCCCAGCCCAATCAGCTCCGCCAGGCTGAGCACCGACAGCGGCTCCAGGTATTCGCTCATCAGCTCCGCCGAGCCGCGCGCCACCAGGCTATCCAGCAGCCGGCCGGCGACCGCTTCCACCAGCTGTGGGGCGCGCTGCTCGACCGCCCGCGGGCGCAGCGTCGGCTCCATGGGAGCGCGCAGCCGGCGCTGGGCCTCGCCGTCCACCGTCAGCACATTGCTGCCGCCCAGTGTGGCGTCAAGCGGCGACCCCGGCACGGCGGCCGGGAAGCGGACGGCGTCCATGGCGGCCTGCTCGACGTCCGCCCACCGGGTGACCAGCCACAGGCCGATCGCCGGCACGTGGCAGACCGGGGCGTGCTCACGCAGCTCGGCGTAGGCCGGGTAGGGGTCGTCCCACAGCTGCTCGACCGTGATCTCCGCGCCCAGCGCCGTGTCAGACGGCGGGGTCGCGGCGCAGCTCCATGGTCGAGCAGTGGATGCCGCCGCCGTTCTTGTGCAGCTCGAAATAGGGGATCGGCAGCACCTCGACGCCGCGTTGAGTGAGCGTCTCGGCGGTGCGCGGGCAGTCGTCCGGCATGATCACGCGGCCGGGCGCCACCGCCAGGCAGTTGATGGCCCAGGTCTCCTCGGGCGCGCACCAGATCGGCTCGATGCCCAGTGCGCCCATGCGGTCGAGGAACCAGTGCGGCAGGCCCGGCGCATCCACCAGCGCCTTGTCCACGTCGACCATCCCGAAATGCGCGTCCAGGTGGATCGAGAACCCACCCATTGGCAGCACGATCAACTCCATGCCGATCCGGGTCAGCAGCTCGCGCAGCTGATCGGCCGCCTCGGCGTTGCAGCGGATGGAGGTGCCGAAGGCGGCCACCGTCGGCGTCAGCTTGGCAAACGACCCGCCCTCCAGCATGCCGGTGCCGGTGATCGTGCCCAGGATCGGCGCTCCGGCCGACGCCACCGCCCGGGTCACGCTGGCCTCCTCGCCCCGCCGCATGGCGGGCGCCATCCTCCCGATCAGCATGCCGCCGGGCAGCGAGATCAGCGGGTCGCGAGTGAACACTGCCTTGGTGAACCGCGGATCCAGGCCGTCGGCGAAGTGCACGCTGACGCCCTCCCGCTCGAGCGCTGCCACCAGCCCCTGGTGTTGCGACGCGATCAGGTCGAGGTCAGGCGGCTCGCGGTCGGTCCAGTACCAGCCGCCGTCCGGGTCGACCATGGCGCCGACGGCCTCGTTCCAGGCGTCGGCGCGGATCTGCGCCAGCTCGCCGCCGGGCCGGCGCATGAGCACGTCGCGCAGCCGGCCAACCTCGTCCAGCGAGCCCCATCGGGCGCCCCATACGTGCTCCAGCTGGCCGGGATCGTGGAACCCCGGCTCGGGCACCGGCGGACACAGCACCTGGTAGTAGTCGTCCGGCAGCAGATCTTTGACGGTGGACGCCATGGTGGTCACTGTATCCCGTCCGATCCGGCCCCGTCCTCTGCAGCGGGCTGCCTGGGCTGGGCCGGCACGGACATCACGAGGCGCGTCCCGCGGCCGGGCGTGGAGCGAACCTCCAGCTCTCCGCCGGCCAGTCGCAGGCGCTCGCCCATGGCGTCCAGGCCGAAGTGCAGCCGCACCCGCTCCGAGGCCAGCACGCGGTCGGTGTCGAAGCCGACCCCGTCGTCGGTCACCTCACAGTGGATGGTGCCGCGCCGCTCGACCGCGGTCACCTGCACGCTGGCGGCCCGCGAGTGCCGGCGGGCGTTGGTCAGGCCCTCGCGCACGGCCCGGTAGACGAGCGTCTCGCTGGTCTGGCTGTAGCGGCGAAGCCGCGTCCGCACCTGCACCTGGAATCCGGCCTCGCGCGAGGTCTCGTCGGCCAGCGCCCGGATGGCCCGGGACAGGCCGTGCATCTCCAGGGTGGGCGGGCGCAGCTCGAAGCTCAGCCGGCGGGTGCGCTCGGTGGCCGCGGCCAGCGTGTCACGGGCGTGCCGGGCGGCCTCCAGAGCGCGCTCCAGCTCGCCCGCGGCCGCGGCCCGCTGCAGCCGGTCGAGGTCGACCAGGGCCGCGGTCATGACCTGGATCGAGTCGTCGTGCAGCTCGCCGGCGATGCGGTGCCGCTCGAGCTCCTCAGCGGTCACCATGGCGGCCAGCACCGCCGTCCGGTGGCGGTCGCCTTCGCGCCGCAGCTGCTCGGCCACTCGGCGGTCGGTGACGTCGGTGATGATGCCCTGGACGAGCGCCGGGTTGCCGTCGGCGTCGCGCAGGACGACGGCGGTGTCGTGGATCCAGCGCACCTCGCCGTCGGCCCGCAGCACCCGGTACTCCTGCTCGTAGGGCTGGCCGGCGGCCATCCGGCGTGCGTACTCGGGCAGCACCTGATCGCGGTCATCCGGATGCACGAACATGCGCCAGAAATGGGGATCCTCGGCCCAGCGCGAGCGCGGATAGCCGAGCAGCGGCTCCACCTGGGGCCCGATGAACTGCGAGCGCCCGTCCATGTCGTGCACATAGGCGGCGGCCGGCATCTGCTCGACCAGCGCCCGCAACCGGCTCTCGCTGGATTCCAGCGCGATCTCCGCCTCGCGGCGGGCGGTGACGTCGAACAGCACCCCCTGATAGACCCGTTCTCCGTCCTGATCGGCCAACACCGTGCTGCGACTCTGCACCCAGCGCTGGGTGCCGTCGTCCAACAGCATCCGGTACTCGCGGATGGCGAAGTCGCCCCTGTCCAGTTGCTCCAGGGCATCCCGATACACCCGCTCGCGGTCGTCGGGGTGTATGCGGGCCAGCCAGGCGTCCCAGCCCGACGCCCACTGCTCGGGCGGGATACCCGTCACCTGTTCGATCTGCGGGCTGACGTAGATGGAGGTGCCGTCCTCGCGGTCGGCGAAGGTCGCCGCCGGCAGCTGCTCGATCAGCGTGCGGTAGCGCTGCTCGACCTCCAGCCGCGCCTGCTCGGCCAGCACCTCGGCGGTGACGTCGATGCCGACGCCCTGACGGCTGACGACGCGGCCGCGGCTGTCGCGGTTGACGCGGTCGTATTCGCGCACCCACACGGTGCGGCCGTCCTTGGTCAGCATCCGAAAGCGGGCCCGGTATGGCCGCCCCTTGACCACGGCGTCATCAAACGCGGCCATCACCCAGTCCCGGTCCTCCGGGTGCAGGACGGCCTCCCACAGCCGGTCAGGGTCGCGCCGCCACTCGGCTCGGCTGTAGCCCAGCAGGTCCTCGCCTGGGCTGTAGAAGATGACGCTGCCCTGCTCGTCGGTTTCGTACACCGCGACCGGCAGCTGGTCGATCAGCTTGCGGAAGTGCTCCTCGGAGCGGCGCAGCTTGTGCACCACCCGAGCGTGCTCCTCGGCCAACTGGTCACGGGCCAGGGCGGCTGCCAGCATCGGCGCCAGGCGTTGTGCGGCCGCCACCTGTTCGGCCGTCAACGTCGCCTCGCGCTGGCAGTAGTAGAGCTCCAGGAACAGCCCCCGGTCGCGCGCCCGGCGCACCGGCACCAGCAGCTCCAGCTCGGCGCCGATGCGCTCCAGGTAGGCGCGCATGAGCGGCGGCGTCCGGCGGTCGCGGCGGATGTAGCGGGTGGGCCGGCGGCGGCGCATGGCCACCCGCTCGGCGGGGCTGACGAAGAACCCCGAAGCTGACAATGGCTCATCCACCTGTGCAACTTCGGGCGCGGTCAGGATCCCCGTCACAGCGGCGTTGGTGAAGGCGTCGCTCTCCCGCAGCCACTCCGAGAACACGGCGTGGTCGGCGCCCATGGCGTCACGCGCGTATTCCAGCAGGGCGTCCAGCAGGGAGGCCGAGTCGCGGCTGCGGGGAGGGCTCACGCGCCGAGTCCCCGGGATACACGGATGGCGACCTGCCGCATCACCAGGATGCTTGCAGAATCGCCATCCGTTGTCGCGTCTCGGTTGCTTACGCCGGCGCGATCCCGAATGTCACGGTGACCGTGGCGCTGACCTGCTGGGAGCCTGTCTGCACCGGAACCGGGGCTGCGGCCGACTTCATACCCTCAACGGCGCCGGCCGCGTAGACCGGATACCCACCGCCATTTGCGGTGATCGAGATCACACCCGTCACCCGCAGTCCTGCGGCCGCGGCGGCTGCGTTCGCCTGCATGCGGGCGTCGGCGACCGCCTTGGCGATGGCCTGAGCCTGACCCGCCTGCTGGTCGGACTGGGAGAAGTCGGGGCCCGAGTTGGCGGTCGCGCCGGCGGAGATGGCGTCGGCTTCCAGGCGGCCGGTCTGGGACACCTGGCGCACCGTCACCGTCAGCGACTGGTGGGATACCCATGGCTCGGATCCGTGCCCCTGGCGCCCGCCGCCGGTATCGCCGGTCTGCATGTCGGCGGCCTGCACGCCGTCCTTGCGCATGGCCGCGATCACCTTCTGCATGGCACTCGAGGCGACGTTGGTGGCGGCCGCCAGGGTCGTGCCGCGGCCGCTGGTGGACAGGTAGATGGTGGCCTGGTCGGGGCGCAGGGTGGCCGTCCCGGTGCCGGTGAAGCGCAGGAACGAGGACATGCCGTGCGGGGTGGTGGCGGCGCGGGCCGGGCTGGCTTGAGAACCCAGCGAGTGGTCGGCGACAACGGCGAGCAGGGCGGCGGCGGCCAGCAGAGCCGCCAGGCGGGGCGTGGACATCGAGATCCTCCTTGGTGGTCGCCCCTATGACCGCGCCTTCGCCCGCGCGGTTCCCGAGATCAGGAGCGGGAGGAGGGGGCCGACACCTCGGCGGCGGCCAGGCCCAGCCCGATGAAGATGCACCCGGAGATGCGGGGCTGCCAGCGCAGGATCCGCCCGCCCTGGCGCAGGCGGCCGCCCAGCGTGCCGGCCAGCATCGCCCAGGTCGAGTCCGAGACCAGGCCCAGCAGGATGAATACAAGGCCCAGCACGGCCACCTGCTCGGGCACGTGGCCGCGCCGGGTGTCCACGAACTGGGGCAGGAAGGCCATGAAAAAGAGCGCTGTCTTGGGGTTCAGGCTGTTGACCAGGGCGCCCCGCCAGAACACCCGCCGGAAGGCGGCCGGGGCGGCCGGCTCGAGCGGCTCCGAGGAGGCCGACAGCAGCATGCGGACGCCCAGAACGATCAGGTAGCCGGCGCCGATCAGGCGCACCACCGCGAAGGCCTGGGCCGACGAGGCCAGCAGCGCCGACAGCCCGACCACGGCCGCGCCCACGTGCACCAGGCTCCCGGTGTGGATGCCCAGGGTGGCGACGGCGCCGCGCCGGCGGCCGCCGCGCAGGGCCTGGCCGACGATGTACAGCACCGACGGCCCGGGCACCACCAGCAGCGCCAGTGCCGCCGCCGAGAAGAGCAGCAGGGTGGAGTGGGGCGGCATCACGTCTCGGTGCTGGCCGGGCCGGCCGGAATCCCCACCTGCGGGAAGGGGATGTCCTGGCCGCAGTAAGCGTTGTGCATGGCGGTGGCGGCCTGCAGTTCGAGCAGCTCCAGCACCCGACCGTGCTGACCGTCGGCGCGCAGCGCGTCCATCGCCCGCCGCAGCTGCGCCTCCCATTCCAGCCAGTCCTGCCGCTGTCGCTCTTCGGCCATAGCCTCAAGGGTACCTACCCACGGCCGGTGCCAGGCACGTGCCTGGCACCGGCCTTTGGATCGGTGGCTCCGTCCGACCCCGTTCGTACGATGAGAACATGGACTCGAAGCGCGAGAACCTGGCGATGGCCATCGACCTGCGACTGACCGACCTGTGGGTCGAGCTGTTCGAGATCGAGCCCGGCCGGCTGGACGCCGATCTGCTGGCCTGGTTCCTGCGGGCGGCCTACGGCCAGGGCTATACCGATGCCCTGCGCGAGACCAACCGCGGCCAGCTGTGCCTGGATCTGGGCTACGCCGTGCCCGATCCCGCCGCCTGATCCGGCCGGCGCTGCGTAGATTGGCCGGCATGACCGGGCGTCCGCGGCTGGTGATTGCGCTGGTGGTGGCTGCCATGCTGATCGCGTTCCTGGTCTATCAGGTGTTCGGCGGCTCCGATCAGCTGATCGTCTCGGTCGCCCAGCTGCGGGCCAACCGGGACGGCGCCGCCCATCGCGTGGTGCAGCTGTCGGGGATGGTGGTGTCGGCCGAAAGAAACAGCTCCAAGCTGGATTTCGTGCTGCGCGACGACGGCTCGACGCAGACGGTCCCGGTGCGTCTACCGGGGCTCCGTCCCCGACGCCGTTCAAGGTCAGGGCCGGCGGGTGATCGTCACCGGGCGCATGCAGGGCGGGACGTTCGATGCCGAGCGCGACTCGCTGGTCACCAAGTGCCCCGAGCAAGTACACCGCCGGCGGCCGGGAGCTAGGCCACTCGTGACCACGCTCGGCAGCGTCGCCCTGCTACGTCGCCTTCGGCGCTGGCCGTCTACGCGACCGGAGCCGCCGTGCTGGCCGGCCGGCGGCGCGACCGGCGGTTGATGCAGAGCGCGGCAAACGCCGTGCTGGCCGCCTTCGCCACCGGCTGGTCGCGGTGTTCGCGCTGGAGTATCGCGCTGGTGCACCCACGACTTCTCGATCGCGGTGGTGGTCGACCACACCACCCGCCAGCTGCCGTTCTTCTACCTGCTGACGGCGCTGTGGGCCAGCCAGCCGGGGTCGCTGCTGCTGTGGCTGACGGTGCTGTCCGGCGCGGCCAGCCTGGTGATCGCTCCAGAACCGGCACCGAAACCGCGAACTGCTGCCGTGGGTGACGGCGGTGCTGGGCGCGGTGATGGTGTTCTTCTCGGCCATGGCGGCGTTCGTCTCCTCGCCGTTTGCCGCCGCGCCCAGGGGGTCGCATCCCGGCGCGGCCTCGACCCGTCGCTGCAGAACCCGTACATGGCCATCCACCCGCCCACGCTGTACCTGGGCTACGTGTGCATGGCGGTGCCGTATTCGTTCGCAATGGCGGCGCTGGTCACCGGCCGCACCGACGCCCGCTGGCTGGCTCTCCGTCCGCCGCTGGACGCTGGTCGCGTGGGCCGCGCTGGGCGTCGGCATGCTGCTGGGCGCGCACTGGGCCTACGAGGAGATCGGGTGGGGCGGCTACTGGGCCTGGGATCCGGTCGAGAACGCGGCCCTGATGCCGTGGCTGGCCGCCACCGCCTTCCTGCACTCGGTGATGGTGCAGGAGAAGAAGGGCATGCTCAAGGTGTGGAACATGGTGCTGGTGTCGGGCGCCTTCTCGCTCTCGGTGTACGGCACGTTCCTGACCCGAAGCGGCGTCGTCAACTCGGTGCACTCGTTCGTGCAGTCGCCGGTCGGCGGCTACCTGCTGGGCCTGGTGGCGGTCGTGGTGGCCTTCTCGGTGGGCATGATCGTGTGGCGGCTGCCGCTGCTGCGGGCCGAGCACCGGCTGGAGTCGGTGATCTCCCGCGAGGCCACGTTCCTGTTCAACAACCTGCTCTTCGTGGCGCTCGTTTTTGCGGTCTTCTGGGGCGTGCTGTTCCCGATCCTGTCGGAGGCCGTGCGCGGCATCCAGTCGTCGGTGTCGACGCCGTACTACAACTTCTTCCTGGTGCTGTTCGGGCTGCCGCTGCTGTTCCTGACCGGGGTGGGGCCGCTGATCGCCTGGCGGCGGGCGTCGCCGGGCAGCCTGTATCGGACGTTCCGCTGGCCGGTGGCGTCGGCCATCGCCGCCACCGTGCTGCTGGCGGCCGCCGGGCTGGGCTCGTCTACCGCCGGCCTGACGGCCCTGTCGCTGTGCGTGTTCGTGACCGTCACCATCCTGCTCGAGTTCGCCCGCGGGGCGTCCGCCCGGCGGGCGCTGGCGGGCGGTTCGTGGCCGTCCGCGCTGCTGGAGCTGGTGCGTCGAAATCGGCGCCGCTACGGCGGCTACATCGTGCACCTGGCGATGGTCGTGCTGGTGGTCGGGATCGTCGCCTCCGGCGCCTACTCGACCGTGAGGGAGGGCCACCTGGCGGTCGGCCAGAGCATGCAGCTGGACGGCTACACACTGACCAACAGGGGGCTCTTCCAGACCCCGGGGCCGAACTTCACCACCGAGCACGTGCGGCTTGCGGTGACGCACAACGGGCGGTCGATGGGCACCCTCAATCCAGGCCTGCGGGCCTTCACCGACACCGGCACCCAGGTGTCCAACGCCGTCGACATCCGCACCATGTACCCGTCCCTGACCGACCTGTACACGATCCTGCAGGGCATCGACCAGAACGGTTCCCAGGGTGTCGACCTGAAGGTGCTGGTCAACCCCATGATCGGGCTGGTCTGGACGGCCGGCGTGATCTTCCTGCTGGGAGCCCTGGTGACCGTGTGGCCGGACCCGCGTGAGGCCCGGATGCTGGCCCGGCGGTATGCCGCCGCCCTGGCGCGGGAGGCGTGAACACCGCACTGGTCGCGATCGCGGCCGCTGCCCTTGTGATCGCGGCCCTGGTGTTCGTGGCCTGGCCACTGGTCTCGCCCGAGGTCGAGCCGGAGCCGGGGTTGAGCGATCTGGCCCGCCGCCGGCTGGCGGCCGCCGAGCGGCGCGACGAGGCCTACTCGGCGCTGCGCGAGCTGGAGCTGGAGGTGCGCACCGGCAAGATCACCCAGGAGGACGCCGAGCGCGAGCGGGTGCGCCTGCGCGGCCAGGCGGCCGGGGCTCTGCGGGAGCTGGATCAGCTAGATTTGGAAGTTCCACCGAGCGGGTCCGAGGAGGATTGATGGCCGGTCTGATGTCCAGGTTCACCACGCTATTCAAGGTCAAGGCCAACAAGGCGCTGGACCGGGCTGAGGATCCCGGTGAGACCCTCGACTACAGCTACCAGAAGCAGTTGGAGATGCTGCAGAAGGTCAAGCGCGGCGTGGCCGACGTGGTCACGGCCAAGAAGCGGCTGCAGCTGCAGACGGCCAAGCTCGAGGAGAGCGTGGTCAAGCTGGACAGCCAGGCCAAGCAGGCGCTGGCCGGCGGCAGCGAGGATCTGGCCCGCACAGCCCTGGAGCGCAAGACGCTGATCCAGGGCCAGCTGCAGGGGCTCGATCAGCAGATCACCGCGCTCGAGCAGCAGCAGCAGAACCTGCTCGACCAGGAGCGCAGGCTGTCGGCCAAGGTCGAGTCCTTCCGCACCCAGAAGGAGGTCGTCAAGGCGCAGTACTCCGCCGCCGAGGCCTCGGTGCGGATCGGCGAGGCGACCACAGGGTTGGGCGAGGAGATGTCGGACGTTGGCATGGCGCTGCAGCGGGCACAGGACAAGACCGAGCAGATGCAGGCCCGCGCCTCGGCCGTCAACGAGCTGGTGGAGACCGGCGCCCTGGACGATCTGACCGCGCCGGCCGGCACCGATCTGGATCGCCAGATCGCGCAGCTGACGGCCGGCAACCAGGTGGATGCCGAGCTGGCCAAGATGAAGGCCGAGTTGGGCGGCGGGGCTGCCCCGGCCGGACAGATCGGCACCGGGGATGCGGCGGCCGCGCCGCCGCCGGCGCCCGCCGAGGAGGAGGCCAAGCCGTGATCGTGCGCATCCTCGAACAGGGCCAGTTCCGGCTCTCGGACGACCAGCACGGGCGCCTGAACGAGCTCGACAACGCCGTGGCGGCGGCGGTCGCGGCGTCCGACGAGGCCGCCTTCCGATCGTCGCTCGGGGCGCTTCTGGACTTCGTCCGCACCCAGGGCGAGCGGGTCGGCGACTCCGAGCTGGTGACCTCCGACCACGTGCTCCCGCACAACGAGATCACGCTGGCCGAGGCCCGCGAGGCTTTCGCCGGCGAAGGCGTCATCCCGGGCTGACCAAACCGGGGTCAGGCACCGTCACGTCATGACGTGACGGTGCCTGACCCCGAATCCCGGCTACTCGTACACGATGACGTCCGGCGAGGGCCGCAGCGCCAGCACCAGGCGCGGGGGCATCAGGTCGGTGTCCTGCGTGTAGAAGAGCTTGAAGCCGTTGCCGATGCCCGGCTTGTGGCGGGCCAACTCGTCGTACTTGGAGATCTTGTTGGGGCGATCGCCGAAGCCGTCGATGTTGATCACGATGGCGACGCCCGGATACGGGTGGATGACGCCCTGGTGGGCGATCATGTCCGGCGTGAAGCGGTGCACGATCAAGAGCTTCTGGGGTAGGTTGCCGACCTTGACGATGTGCGACAGCATGGCCGCCACGCGGTTCACCACGGTGCCCGTGGTTGAGCCGATCACCTGGCCCGGGGTCTGGCCCGGGCGCATGCTCCACTCGGGATCCAGGGCCACGCCCACATCCGGCAGCCGCAGCCACTGGCGATAGGCCCGCAGCTCGCTCAGGAAGCTCGAGCGGCCGGGCTGGATGTCCAGCAGCAGCAGCCCCTTGACCCTGCGCACGGCCTTCAGGTAGCTGGCGATCACCTGGTTTGACTGCCGCATGCGGTACATGCCGTCGGTGCCGGGATCGGCCTGGGCAACGGTGGTGATCAGCTCGAAGGCCGGCAGCACCGGCCGGCCGGGCCGGGCGTAGGCCTCAGCCTGGGCCTCCAGCCGGGCCGCCGCGTGGGCCGGGGTGCCGTCCCCGAGCACGCCCAGGGCGGCAGTCTGCGGCGCGCCGTCGAATGCCACCACACGGAAGTCGGGCAGGATCGTGCGGCCGCCGCGGGGCAGGTGCGGCGGGGCCGGCGGCTTGTGATGCGTCTTGGCCGCCACCGCCCGGGTGGGCGGAGTGTGGTGCAGCGACAGGAGCGCAGCCGCGCCCAGCACCACCGCCGCCATCGTGCCGGCGCCGATCATGCGCTGCCGGCGGATCCGCCGGTGTCGCATCTCGCGCCTGATCTGGCGCTGGAATTCGCGGTCGTATTCGAGCATCAGATGGGCGCGTCCCACAACGGGAACCAGCGCTCGAGCTCCGGCTCGATGGGCAGTTCCTGCTCCAGCTTGCCCTGCAGCTGCAGCTCCCGCTCGGAGTCACGCCGCTGGCCGCCGGTGGGGACGAACGGGTAGAAGAAGCCGCGCTTGAAGTTGTAGATGAAGTGCACCTGCTCACCGAACAGGAACACCCCGCACAGCAGCTGCTCGCCAAAGCCCTCGTCGATCATCGACTGGGCGGCCACGTGGATGGTCGTGACCAGGTCTTCGAAGTCGGAGTCCGCCAGCACAAGCCACTCGTAGCCGAAGCTGTCGGTGGAGCGTTCCATCTTGGTGCCCTCGTCCTTGAAGGCCAGCGCCACCATGCCCTCGACGTCCTGGCCGCTCTCGCGGAAGCGCGCCGAGGCCATCGGTTTGAAGCAGATGGCAGCCTTGGACGCTGGCTGCAGACCGAGCGCTGTGTCCAGCGTGACCTGTGCGGTTGAGATGGCGAACAACCGCTCCAGCGTCGGCTTCTGCAGTTTGGTCCGGCCCAGAAGTGAGTCGAACAGCCCCATTAGCAGGGGAGATCCTACCTATCAGAATGCACTCACGGGCAACGCCGGCATATCCGGTAAAGCTGGAGGCCGCGGACGGGCCGGGCTAGACGGTTTCCAGCTCGCGCTCCATGCGGCGCAGCTGCTCGAGCCTGGCCTCCATGGAGGGGTGGGTCGCAAACAGGTTGGACAGCCCGTTCTTGAGGCCGACGGGGACGATGAAGAACTGGTTCAGGCTCTCGGCCGCGCGCAGGTCGCGCTGCGGGATGCGGCCCATCGAGCCGGAGATCTTGACCAACGCCGAGGCCAGCGAGGACGGCGACTTGGTCAGCACCGCCGCGCCTCGATCGGCCGCGAACTCGCGGTAGCGGGAGAGCGCCCGGATCAGCACGAAAGAGATCGCATAGACGACGATCGAGACCAAGAGGGCGATCATGAAGGCCTGGCCGGAGTCCTCGTCGTCGCCGAATCCGCCGCCGAAGAAGAAGCCAAAGCGGACGATGATGCCGGCCACCATGGCGAAGAAGCTGGCCAGCGTCATGATCGCCACATCGCGATGCTTGACGTGCGACAGCTCATGGGCCAGCACGCCCTCCAGCTCGTGCGGCTCCAGCCGCTGCAGAAGGCCGGTGGTGACGGCCACCGCCGCGTGCCTGGGGCTGCGTCCGGTCGCGAACGCGTTGGGCATGTCGGTCTGGATGATGGCCACCCGCGGCATCGGCAGGTCGGCCGTCATGCACAGCCGCTGGATGACGGCGTGCAGTTCCGGCGCCTCGGACTGGGACACGATCTTGGCGCGCGCGGTCGCCAGAGCGATCTTGTCGCTGGTCCAGTACTGCACGATCAGGAGCCCGCCGGCGATCAGCATGATCGGGATCAGGCCGATCGAGAACACCTGGGACAGGATCCCGAAGAAGACCACGTACAGCAGGCCAAGCAGGAACACGGTGGCCGCCATGCGGGCGGCCAGGCCGGGGTCTCGATCAAGCGTTCTGCGGCGTCGTGCCATTGCCCAGATTGTAGCTGCGGGGTACGTCCGTTCGTGGGCGGCTGGCAAACCCGAAGCCGATCCACAGCCGGCTCTCAGCCGTGGATGGACTCTCGAAGCGGCGCGTTGTCGCCGATCGGCCGGCCGCCGGCGCAGCCCGAAAGGCGGGCGAACTCGAGCGGACTGAACCCCTGGATGCGCTCGAGCACGGTGGAGCAGGGGAAGGTGGAGAGCGCCCAGAAGTCGCGCATGGCGGCCGGTGGGACAGCGCACCAGGACTCGACGCCGAGGTCGAGCGTAGAACGGGCGATGATCGAACCGTCCGCCGTATGGACGTCTGCGGCCCGCTAACGCCGGCGGCCGTGAGGCAGTTCGCCACCGGCATCCCGCGGCCCAGATAGTCGGCGATCGCGGCGCAGGCGACCGACGGATGCGGCATCGAGCCGGCGTCCGGATGGCAGGTCAGGGTGTACCGGTGGACGGTCTGGCCGGGCAGCCCGCTGACGACCACCGACAGCGACGTCACGCGGCTTGGCGGGACGTGCGCGTGCCCGCTGCCGAAGCAGCCGGCCGCAACTCCCACGACCAGCCCGAGGACAAGGGCGACCCGTCGCATACCCATAGGACGGCGCCCGGCGGCGTTCGGTTCCGAAGAGCGCTACGTCTCCAGGATGTGGATGTCCGGCAGGTTGCGGAACCGCTGCCGGTGGTCGAAGCCGTACCCGACCACGAACTCGTCCGAGGCGGTGAAGCCGGAGTAGCGCACGGCTGGATGTCGACCAGCCGCCGGTAGGGGCGATCCAGCAGGGTGCAGATCTCGATCGACGCGGGGCCGCGGAAGCGCAGCGTCTTCAGCAGCGAATGGAGGGTCAGGCCGGTGTCGATCACGTCCTCGATGATCAGCAGGTGCTGGCCGCGGACAGGCGCATCGAGGTCCTTCAGCAGCCGGATCCGCCCGCTGGACTCGGGGGAGGCGCCGCGGTAGCTGGAGATCGCCATGAACTCCAGCCGGTGCGGCACCGTCAGCGCCCGCGACAGGTCGGCCAGGAAGATCGACCGCGCCCTTCAGCACCGTCACCAGCACCAGGTCGCGGTCGTGGTAGTCGCGGCCGATCTGCGCGCCCAGCTCCCGCACGCGCGCCGCCAGCATGTCGCGGGAGAGAAACACCCGCCCCGGCACGGGCTGCTCCAGCGGCTGCGCCGGCATGCTCACGGCTTATCTCCGGGCACTAGGCAACCTGCTGCGGCGGCTCGCGCAGCTCATACTTGGCGGCCAGTGCCTCGATATCCCGCTTGTAGAACAGCTTGATCCGCAGCTGCGGATGCAGTTCCCGCAGCCGCCGCATCTTGCGGTTCTTCTTGGTCACCAGCGACTGCTTCATGGTGGTGATCTCGAGGTAGAGATCCTGATCGGGCAGGTAGAAATCGGGCGTGAACGCCTCCAGCATGCGCCGTCGGCGTCAACCTCGAGTGCGAACGTGTGCGGCTCGTAATCCCAGCGGATGCCGTGGAAATCGAGGATGCTGCGCGCATTCCCGCTCCGCGTCATTCGCGAAGCGCGGCGGCTTTTCGCCCACGAAGGCGTGAAACCGAGGTTGGTTCGGCATTCCGCCTCGAAAGTGTAGCCACGACATCGGATGTCTCCAGGTTCGCGAACACACGAACCAAGGCCGTTTCGCGACCGCCGCCGCGGGCATATCATCGGCGGCGATGCCTGCCCGCCGGCCATTCGTGATCGCGCACCTGTCCGACCTGCACTGCGGGTCGCCGTACTTCGTGGCCAACCTGCTGGAGCGCGCCATCATGGAGATCAACGACATCCAGCCCGATGTCGTGGTGTGCTCGGGCGATCTGACCACGTTCGGCTACAAGCAGGAGTACGCGCAGGCGCGCGAGCTACCTCGACCGGTTGGACTGCCCGGACGTGATCACGATCCCCGGCAACCACGACTCCCGAAACGTCGGCTACGTGCACTTCGAGGAGATGATCGGGCCGCGCTCGACGGTGCTGCGCAAGGACGGCATCACGTTCGTGGCCGATCGACTCGTCGGAGCCCGACCTCGACCACGGGGTGGTCGGCCGCGGCCGCTACGGCTGGATCCGCGACCAGTTTCGCGACCGAGGCCGAGTTCCGGGTGTTCGTGCTGCACCACCACCTGCTGCCGATCCCCGGCACCGGCCGTGAGCGAAACGTCGTGCACGACGCCGGCGACACGCTGGAGGTGCTGCAGCAGTGCCGGGGTCGACCTGGTGCTGTCGGGGCACAAGCACGTGCCGTACGCGTGGCGGCTGGAGAACCTCTTCGTGGTCAACGCCGGCACCGTGTCGTCGCTTCGCCTGCGCGGCCACACGCGGCCCTGCTACAACGTGGTCGAGATCAGGCCCGACCGGGTCGAGATCTACCGCCGCTATCCCTTCCACGGCCGCGAGCTGATCGTGCGCTTCTCGCCGCACACGCTGACCTACGAGAAGCACCCTCCGCTGCTCGGCGGAGGCAGCCGCTGAGCTCGGGTGCTAGCGCTGATCGACGGCGAGCACTATCCGCCCGTCGTGCGGGCGGCGCTCGCGCAGGCCGCGGCCTCCGAGCCGGTGGTCGCGGCGCGCTGCTGGTCGGTGGCAGCGAGAAGCTGGTCGGCGAGGCCGACTACGGCGTGCCGCTGGAGGGCGCTGGCGGCCGGCCAGACGGTGCCGGAGGCGATGCTGGCCGCCGCCCGCCGGTACGCCGCAGACGGCGTCCTCGACCTGTCCGACGAGCCGGTGCTGGGCCAGGACGAGCGGGTGGAGCTGGCCTGCCACGCGCTGGCCGCGGGCCTGGCCTATCGCGGGCCGCGACTTCGACTTTCGGCCGCCGCCGCGGCAGCCGATCGAGGCGCCGGCGGTGGCCGTGATCGGTACCGGCAAGCGGGTCGGAAAGACGGCCGTGTCGGCGCACGCTGGCCCGGCTGGCGGCGGCGGACGGGCTGCGACGTGGTGGTGGTGGCGATGGGCCGCGGCGGCCCGGCGGAGCCGGAGCGGGTGGCGACGACCGCCGCCGGTGGGCGTCGAACAACTGCTGGCCCGGGCGCAGGCCGGCCAGCATGCCGCCTCCGACTTCCTGGAGGACGCGGCTGCTGGCCGGGGTGGCGACGGTCGGCGCGCGCCGCTGCGGCGGCGGTCTGTTCGGGCTGCCCTACCTGTCCAATATGCCGGCGGCGGCCGCGCTGGCCGACGCCGAGCATCCCGACCTGGTGCTGCTGGAGGGCTCGGGCGCCGCTGTCCCGCCGATCGCCGCCGACCGCACGGTGCTGGTGCACGCCGCCACCGCAGGCCCGGCCGGGCGCGGCTTCGACCGCTACCGGCTGTTGCTCGCCGACCTGGTGATTTTGACGATGTGCGAACCCGGCCTCGACGTGGAGGCTCCGGTGCGCGAAGATGTGGCTGTGATCCGCACGGTGCTTCGACCGCACCCTGCGCGGAAGGTGAGCGGCCTGCGGGTGGCCTACTTCACCACCGCGACGCAGCCGGCCGTGCCCGCGCGGCATCTGGCCGAGCTGCATGGGGCTGAGGTGGTGGCGGTGTCCGCCAACCTGGCCGACCGCTCGCGGTTGCGCGATGACCTGGAATCGCCGCAGGTGCGGGGCGCCGACGCCTACGTGGTGGAGGTCAAGGCGGCGGGCATCGACATGGTGGCCGCCACGGCGCTGGAGCGCGGGATCCAGGTCGTGCTGTGCGACAACCGGCCGCAGCCCGTGGCCGGCGAGGCCGATCTGGACGGCGCCCTGCGCGACCTGGTGCGGGAGGCGGTGGCGGCGCATGCCTGAGTGGCGTGTATGGCGACGCCGGCGGGCTAGCCCGGAGCAGGTGGCCGACGCGGGCCGGGAGCCGCGCATCCGCGGCCGCGGGGCCGGTCTGCCGTACTCCAAGGGGCGGATGGCGCAGACCCTGATGCTGTCTGGGTTCGCAGCCGAGCGGGCATACCAACTGTCCCAGGTGATCGAGCGCGAGGTGGCGGCGGTGGGCGCCGACGAGATCTCCACCGAGCAGCTGCACGAGCTGGTCGAGCACGTGCTGGGCCGCGAGGACACCCCGGCCATGCTGGCCCGCTATCACGGCTGGAACCGGCTGGCCCGGCTGGACAAGCCGCTGGTGCTCCTCATCGGCGGCGCCACCGGCACCGGCAAGAGCTCGCTGGCGACGGACCTCGCCTACCGGCTGGGCATCAGCCGCATCACCTCGACCGACGCCGTCCGCCAGGTGATGCGGGCCGCGTTCGCCGCAGAGCTTCTGCCCGCGCTGCACTACTCATCGTTCGAGGCCGGCGACGGGCTGCAAGATCCCGATGCCCGACCCGGATGCGGCCGACCGCGCGCTGTACGGCTTCATCCAGCAGGCGGAGCAGGTGGCCGTCGGCGCCAACGCGATTATCGAGCGAGCGGTCATGGAGGGCCTCTCGACCGTCGTCGAGGGCGTGCACCTCGTGCCCGGGCTGGTGGCGCCGGAGCGGCACGCGGCGGCGGTCACGGTGCAGGTGATGCTGGCCATCACCGACGACGACGCCCATCAGGCCCATTTCCTGCTGCGTGACGTTGAGTCCGGCGGAGGGCGCGGCATGGAGCGATATCTGAAGCGGTTCGGCGAGATCCGCCGCATCCAGGACTACCTGATGGCGCAGGCGGAGCGCATGCAGGTGCCGGTGATCGAGGCCGGTGACCCCGACGACGCGCTGGTGGCGGTGATGGATCTGATCCTGGATCGGGTCGGCGCCGTGACGCCCGCGCTACCCTGAGGCCGTGGCGCTTTCCGCCAAGGAGGAGCCAGCGGCCAGCGGCGCCGCCGGCGATCGCTCCGAGAACTGCCCGTGCACCGAACTGGTGTCGGTGACCGAGCGCTGCGCGCTGGCCGCCGGCCGGTACCTGGGCCGCGGCGATGCCCGCGAGGCGGACGAGGCGGCCTCCCGGGCCATGGTTGACGCCCTGGCCAAGCTGCCGATCTCGGGCGAGGTGGTGATCGGCCGCCAGGACGAGGCGCACCTGCTGACGGTCGGCGCCAAGGTGGGCAGCGGCGGCCGCCAGATGGAGCTGGCGGTTGACCCGGTGGAGGGCGGGCCGGTGCTGGCCCGCGGCCAGGCCGGGGCGCTGTCGATCCTGGCAGCGGCTGACCCCGGCGGCCTGACTCCGCTGCCGCGCATGTACATGAAGAAGATGGCGGTCGGCCCGGTGGCCGCGGCCGCATCGACCTGCGCCTGCCGGTGCGCGACAACCTGATGGCGATCGCCGACGCCTACGGGCGAACGGTGGCGGACATCACGGCGATCGTGCTCGACCGGCCCCGCCACGACGACCTGATGGCCGAGATCCGCGACGCCGGCGCCCGCATCAAGCTGATCTCCGACGGCGACATCACCGCCACCATCGATGCGGCCGTGCGCGGCACCAACGACCACCTGGCGATCGGCATCGGCGGTGCGCTGGGCGGGATCATCTCGGCGGCCGCGCTGCGCTGCCTGGGCGGCGAGATCCAGGGCCAGCTGTGGCCGATGAGCCGGACAGAGATCAACCAGGCGGCGGAGTACGGGATCGACCGACATCGAGCGCATCTTCGGCATCGACGACCTTGTCCGGGGCGAGGTGATGGTGGTGGCCACCGGCATCTCCAACGGCGACCTGCTGCGCGGCGTGCGGTACATCGCCGACGGTGCCCGCACGCACTCGATCGTGCTCTGCTCACACTGCAACCGGGTGCGCTTCGTGGATTCGATCCACCTGTTCTCGAGCGCTCGGCACGGCGACATCCGCCTGTAAGCCGGATAGCCCAGCCGTAGCCGCCTGCTCGCCGCGGGCTCCACTATGGTGCCGGGATGCCGCTGCTGTACGAGTTGCACGACCTTGCCCGTGAGCGCGGAATCGAGCGCTACCGGCTGATGTCCAAGGCCGAACTGGCGGCCGCGCTGGGCCTCGAGTCCGACGGCCGCTCGGTGCCTGCGGCGGCGACGGAGACCGCCGGCCCCACCGAGGTGGAGCTGGTGCGCCGGGCCGGCTTCGCGCTGCTGGTGCTGCGCGGGCACGAGAACGCGCTGTCGCTGGAGACGCTGGAGCGGGTGGCCGAGCTGGCCGAGCTGCAGGCCGCCGACCCGGCCGTGCGGGTGGTGGCCATCACCGGCGCCGGCACCCGGCTCTTCTCGGCCGGTGCCGACCTGCCCAGCATGCGCGGCCGCGAGGGATCGATCGTGGCCGCGTCGGGCACCGACGCCTGCCGCCGGATCGCCAGCCTGGATGTGCCCACAGTGGCGCTCTTGAACGGACATGCGGTGGGCGGGGCGATCGACCTGGCGCTGGCCTGCGACTGGCGGATCGCCGTGCAGGGGGCCAAGCTGCGCTTCATCCACAACGAGCTCGGCTACTCGCCGCCGTGGGGTGCGGCCGGCCGGCTGGCCGCGCCTGATCGGGCGGGCGCCGGCGCTGCGGCTGTTCGCGACGTGCGACGGTGGTGGCAGCCGAGGAGGCGCGCAGCCTGGGCATCGTGGACGAGGTGGTGGGCCCGGGCCGGCTGGAGTCCAAGCTGGAGTCGCTGACCTCAAGCGTCAGCCGCTCCGATCGGGAGGCGCTGACGGTTACAAAGCGGCTGTTGGCCGCAGAACCCGACCTGGCCGCTCACGAGCGGGCGTTCGCCGCGCTGTGGGATACCCGCGGCGGATCGTCTACCCTGCCGGTATGAGCCTGACCGAAGAGGACGTGTTCGACGCCCTGCGGGTGGTCGAGGACCCCGAGCTGGGGATGGATGTGGTCGACCTGGGCCTGGTGTACGGCGTCAAGGTCGAACTGCCGACCGTCACCGTCACCTACTCCCTGACCTCCATGGGCTGCCCGGCCGGGGCCATGATCGAGGAGCAGATCCAGGACGTCGTGCGCAGCCTGGACGGGGTGACCGAGGTGGTTACCGACCTCACCTGGACGCCGCCCTGGTCGCCCGATCTGATGTCGGACGACGCCAAGTTCGTGCTCGGCTTCTAGCCGGTCTCGCGCAGCTCCTCGTACAGCCACAGAAGCGCGGCCAGGATGATGACGCCTGCCGTCCCCAGGTCGATCGCGCCCTGCACCTGGACATACTCACCCTGGCGGCGCCAGTGGTCGGCGAAGAAGACGCTCACGGACACGATCCAGATCAGCGCCAGCGTGACCGCCAGCGCCGCCGGTGGGTTACGTGACCCGCACCGACGAAGCTCCCTCACCGTGCGCTGGTATGGCGAGTCGAAGCTCATGAACGGTCGAACAGTCTGCTGCGCTCGAGCAGCCACACCAGCGCCGCCACGCCCACGACCCCGAGCGCTGAGCTGTCGATCACCTGCGTCAGCTTTTCGTACCAGCCCAGTTCCGCGCCGTAGCGGCTGTGGATGCACCACTCCCACACATTCATGCCGATCCAGGCGATCGCCAGCGCCAGCCCGATAACGACCGCTGGGCGCCTGTCGAATCCCCTCCGCACCGCATCCATGGGCCAACCCTACGCCCCGGGGTCAGGCACCGTCACAAACGGCGTGACGGTGCCTGACCCCGGGCTTCTTCAGACCCGGGCTTTCTTCAGCCGACCTGCAGGTTGATGGTGCGCCGGCCCAGGATCACGCTGCCGCGCGGCACGATGGTCGTGCTGGCCGCACCGCCGCCGTTGAACCCGAACACCGACGCCACCAGGTCGTTGGTGTGCTGGCCGTTGGCAAACACGGCCAGCATGTTGGGGAATGACCCCGCCGCCGAGCTGGCAGACCCGCCGCCGAACGGCCCGCAGTACTGGCAGCCGCCCGGCGGGATGCCCCCGCCGATCCGCAGCGAGCCGCCGAACCCGATCTTCTCGGGGACGGCCACCCGCATGCCGACGGCCGACTCGGTGCCGTCCGGATGCCGCAGCCACACCCGCAGCCGGACCAGCTCGCCCGGAATCACGTGCAGCGTGGAGTGCGGCTTCAGGGTCGGATCCAGCGAGCTGGACGAGTCCACCCGCACGATCGACCCGGTCAGATGCTGCTGGGTGATGGTCGAGTTGATGGTCACCCCGGTCACGTGCACCTTCTCGAACGGGTTCGACTCGATCGCGCCCAACTCGCCGCCCAACTCGAACACGCTCTCGAACGAGGCGTCGAACGGCGAGTAGTACATGTCCTGCCGGGTCAGCGTCCACGGGTTGCCCTCGGCGTCGGTGCCCGTGATCGTCCACGACACCCTGGACGTGCCGTCGCCCACCCGGTCGAACACCACGTCCTGGTCGGCCTCAAGATGCGACTCACCCGTCAGCGCCAGGTAGCTCTCGCGGACGACATCGGTGGTGCCGGTGCGGGACGTGCCCAGATCCGGGTTGGTGACCGTCGCGGTGATCGGGATCAGGGTCGGCTGCACACCCTCGATACCACGGATGCCGGTCAGCCGGTCCTGGTCGATGATGCCGTGGAAGCCGGTCACGTTGGCCATCTTGAACGGCTCGACGATGCTCGGTACCACGGCCACCACGTCGGCGCCGTTCATGCCCATGTCGGTTGCGCCGTCGAACAGCATGGGGTGCCCGAAGGCCACCGCCTCCGAGCCGCAGGTCGCGGTCAGCGTGCCGATGCCGCCCATGGTGACGTCGCCGTAGCTGATGGTTGCGGCCACCGAGTCGCCGGCCTTGAGCGTCTTGGCGCCCCCGCCCGAGGGCGCCGAGGCGACGCCGCCGCGGTAGGCGATGAACGGCAGCTTGCCGCGGTCGAGAAACGACTGCACGTGCTGCAGGCCGCGGTCAGACAGACCCGAGACCGACAGCGGTACGTCCAGCTCGTGTGCGGACGAGGGCAGGCTGGAGGCCGGCACGCCGGTCGCGTTTGCGACCTGGCCGCGTAGGGCCGGGGTCAGCTTGACGCTGGCCGCCGCCGGGGCGCCCGCGCCGCCGCCCATCGGGTAGCTGAAGAGCTTCATCATCGAGGCCGCCGGGGTCATCCCGCCGATGGTCGGGTCGGACGCGTCGAACCCGTAGGAGATGGCGCCCGCCAGCTTGCCGTTGACGTACACCGGCGAGCCCGAGAAGCCGGCCGCGATGCCGGTCTTGTCAACGGCCGCACCCGAAACCTGGATGGCCACGAAGTCCACCCCGGGCGCGATGCCGTCGGTCAGCACGCCCAGCACCTTGACGGTGAAGGACGCCGGCTTGGTGCCCTGCACCACGGTGTAGCCGATGCCGGTCACGCCCGGCTTCAGGCCGGACTCCGGAAACACCGCCGGCGGCGTGGTGCATGGGGTGGTGGCCGATGCTGCCGGCGCACCGCCCCCCGTGAATGCAATACCTGCGACCGCGGCGATGGATGCAGAACCCACCAGCCCGGCCAGCGACCTGGTTCTCATGACGAGCCTCCCCCGTTCACCCTCCACGCCGTGCGGCGCACGGCTCGGTTGCAGACCTTACGCCGCTCGTTTCGCGATTGGAAGGGCGCTGGGTAACAGCTGTGTAACCGGATGGAAACGGCTCTGGCGGCGGTGCGGCCGATAGGCTTCGAGCATGGACGCGGGCGAGCTGACCGAGGCGGTGCTGGCCGCGGCCGCCGAGCTCGGCATCGACGCCTGCGGCGTTGACGGCGGCCGAGCCCTACACGGGGGCGGAGCAGGCGATCCTGGCCCGCCGCGGACAGGGGCTCTTCGCCGACATGCGGTTCACGATGCGCTCAGCCGGAACGCTCGTGCCACCCCGAGACGCTGCTTCGTAACGCGCGCTCGGTGGTGGCCGCGGCCCGCAGCTACGCCCGGCCCGAGCCGGCCAAGCCGGACGACCTGCCGCGCGGCCGGCTGCCGCGCTACACCCGCCGTGACGAGTACGCCCAGCTGCGGGCCGACCTGCGCGAACTGGGAGAGCGCCTGCGCGGGCTGTCCTCGGGGGCGCGCTTCGGCGTCTACGTCGACGCAAACCAGCACGTCGACCGGGAGGCCGCGGTGCGCTCGGGGATCGCGGTGTACGGCAAGAACACCTTGGCGATCACCCGCCGGCACGGCTCGTGGGTGGTGCTGGGCGCGCTGGTCACCGACGTCGAGCTGGCGCCCACCGGCGAGCCGGCGGAGGGGCCGGCGTGGGACGCCTGCGGCTCGTGCCGCGCCTGCATCGATGCCTGCCCGACCGACGCGATCGTCGCCGACGGCGTGCTCGACTCCCGGCTGCTGCCTGTCCTACCTGTCGCAGTCGCGGCTGGCCGAGCTGCCGTTCGCCGAGCAGTTCGAGGACCGGGTGTACGGCTGCGACATCTGCCAGGACGTCTGTCCGTGGAACCGCGGGGCCGAACGGCGGGCGGCCGGGGCCGAGCCCGATCCGGTGGACGAGGTTTACCCGCCCCTAGCCGAGTGGATCGAGTCTGACCCCGGCCGTCTGGCCGAGCGCTACCGCAGGCTGTACGTCCCCGACCGGGACGGACGCCACCTGCAGCGCAATGCGCGAATAGCGCTGGCGAACGTCGATCAGGCGGCCTTGCGCTGAATCAGCCAGCGCAGGCGAGCGCGCCGAGCGTCCCGCCGCTGCATGCGGCGATCGAACTCGGCCAGCTGGGCGAGCCGCTGGAAGTGCTCCATCTCGGTCTCGGGGAAGTGCCGCTTGGGCGGCGTGGGGAGGATGATCAGGGGTGCGTTCATGCCTCAGGCATCGGCACCCCGGGCCGCCGGCGGGATCAGCGTCAGCCCTCAACCTGACTCCCCGAAAACGGGGATCCGCGGCTACCCGGTGGGGACCGCCGTCAGCTCGCCCAGGCGGGCGGCGGCGGCGTCTCTGACCTGCTCGCGCAGGCTGGGCGGGTCGAGCACCTCGGCCTGGCCGCGGTAGCGCACGATCTCGGGGATCAGCCAGTCCAGCGACCCGTAGGTGATGGCGGCGACCGCGCCGCCATCGGCCGTCGGCTGAGCGCCAAGCCGGCCCTCCAGCTCCGAGCGCGCCCGCTCGGGGCTGAAGCGGACGCGGGCGATGCCCACCTCGCCGCCCAGTTGGTGGTCGAGGTCGGCCATCTCGGGTCGGGCCTGGTAGGGCTCGCTGCGCAGGGCTCGCGTCCTGGACGTAGGCCACCTTGAAGGTGCGCCGGGCGCTGCGTGAGCGGTCGTACGCCTCGACGTACCAGCCGCGCTCGTCGCGCCGCAGCAGGTAGGGCTCGATGGCGCGGGTGGAGAGCTCGCTGGACGACCGCGACAGGTAGGTGATGTCGACCAGTTGGCGGCTTCGCACGCCCTCGTTCAGCACGGTCACGGCCAACTCTTCAGCGTCGGCGTTCTGGGGCGCGGGGGTGTCGGCCAGCGGGAAGTGGCCGAACGCCGCCTCCATCTTGGCCCGCACCGTGTCCAGCGAGCTGTGGGACTCGGCCGCCACCAGCGGGGCGACCACGTCCAGCGCCCGCAGCAGGGCCTTTGCCTCCAGCGGCGAGAGCCGGGCCGGGCGCCGAAAGGTGTCGCCATACAGCTCCTTGTCCACCTGCATCGACCCGTTCACGGTCGAGCAGTAGACCGCGTAGCAGCCGCCGCCGAAGTTGACCAGGTTGAGCAGGTCGAGGTGGTCCTGCAGCTCCTGCTGGCGAGAGCCGGAAGCGCTCGCGCATGTCGGCCGACGACACGGTGGCCGACGGCTCGTCGCCGCAGCGCTCGAGCAGGAAGGCAAGCAGCGCCTGCAGCAGCGCGAAGCGCTCGGGCGCCACCGGGCCGTGGGCGCGGGGGCTCAGGTAGGGCTCGGCGGGCGGGGTCTGGCGGGGCCAGCTCGCCGGGCTCGGTGGGCCGTCCGCGGTGCGCCCGCACGACCGCCCGCAGGTCTGCCGAGACCGTGCGCAGCAGCGCCGGCGGCGACAGCGGAGTCACCCGCCCGCCCAGCGACAGGATCCAGGCGACAGCGCGCGCAGGTCGGAGTACTCGGTGGTCAGGCGGCGCCGAGCCGTCGTCGTGCTCCTCGATCTCGCCGTAGCGTCCGTACAGCCGGTCCACCCAGAAGGTGGCGTCGGGCGACACCGCCAGCACCGCCTCGCCGGCCGGCTCGCGGCCCAGCTGCCACGGCGCCCGGTCGCGGTAGGCGGTGACGTTGAAGTCGGCGGGGATGCGGAAGTCGCGCTCGCGGCGGGTGGCGAACTTGATCTCGCCGCGGATCCGCGAGACGCGGAAGGTCGCGCCGCCGGTCGGGGTCCTCAGCCGGCCGGTCGAGGTCGTCGCCGACCACGTACCAGACGCCGTTCAGCTCGCACAGCCCGTACGGGTTGACGCGCCGCTCGGCGCTGCGTGTCGGTGCGAGATCGTCCAGTAGGTGAAGCGCACCGTGCGCTGCTTGGAGATGGCCTGCTCGAGCTTGGCCAGGCGCTGCGCCATCTCGGCCGTGTAGACGCTGCCGAGCAGGTCGACAGTGGCGGTCTTGGGACCGGGGTCGAGCAGTGGGTGGGCGCGGCCCAGGGCCAGGTTCTGCAGCGCCAGGCGCAGCGGCTCGGCGTAGGCGAACTGGCCCTCCAGCAGGTGCAGGCTGGTCTGCAGCGCCGCCAGCTCGTCGTCGGTGAGGTCGATCGGCGGCAGGAAGTAGTGCTCCTCGCGCAGGTTGTACAGCTCCTCGCCGGTGAACTCGTCGCGGACCGAGTCGATCGGCACGCCCAGGCCCTGCAGCTCGGTGCGGTCGGCGTAGTAGCGGCGGGCGAAGGCTTCGTCGCCCATGTTCGCGTAGCCCTCGACGTTGCTCTTCACGTCACGGGCGGTGACCGGTCGCTGCTCCGCCATCAGGTAGGCCACCAGGGAGAGCTGGCGGATGAGCTTGTCGGCGTCGTGCGTCAAGACAGAGGGGCAGTCTACCGGTGCCCGGGTGTTGCCAATCCGCCATGTCGTGCCGGGTCGGTCGCGGATCTGTGACGAGCTCCGTGACCGGCCGCCGGCGGCGGTACTATCGAACGAATGATCGCCCATCTCGACCTGGACGCCTTCTTCGCCGCGGTCGAGCTGCACCGCCGTCCGGAGCTGCGCGGCAAGCCGCTGGTGGTGGGCGGCAACCGGCCGCACGGGGCGTGGTGTCGACCGCCAGCTACGAGGCCCGCAAGTACGGCATCCGCTCGGCCATGAGCTGCGCCGAGGCGCTGCGCCGCTGCCCGCACGTCGTGTTCGTGCGGCCCGACCACCGCACCTACCGGGAGTGGTCGCGGCGGGTCTGGGAGATCGTCCGCTCGATGGCGCCGGTGGTCGAGCAGGTCGGCATCGACGAGGGCTACCTGGTGCTGGCCGACGGCGACCCGCGTGAGCAGGCGGCGCTCGTCCAGCAGGCGATCCGCGCGGCAGGTGCGGCTGTCGTGCTCGCTGGGCGTGGCGACCTGCAAGGTGGTGGCCAAGATCGCGTCGGACATGCGCAAGCCGGGCGGCATCACGTACGTCCCGGCGGCGAGGAGGCCGCGTTCCTGGCGCCGCTGGCGGTGCGCAAGCTGCCCGGGGTGGGGCCCGAAGGCCGAGCACCGCCTGACGGCGGCCGGGATCGAGACGATCGGCGGGCTGGCGGCGCTCGACGACGACCGCCTGCGCGCAGCTGCTGCCCGGCGCGGCTGGGTGCGGAGCTGCGCGACCGCGCCCGCGGCATCGACCCGCGGCCGGTGTCGGCCGAGCCGGGCGAGGCGATCTCGATCTCCAGCGAGGAGACGTTCGAGCGCGACATCACCGACCGCGACGAGCTGCACGCCGGCTGCGGCCGATGGCCGACGAGCTGGCCGCACGCTCGTCCGCAAAGGCCTGGCGGCGCGCACCGTCACGACCAAGCTGCGCTACCCGGACTTCTCGATCGTCACCCGCTCGCAGTCGCTGGCGGTCGGCATCGACGAGCCCCAGATGATCGGCGATCTGGCCTGCCGGCTGCTCGACCGCGCGCTCGACCAGCGGCCGGGCGCGCTGCGCCTGGTCGGCGTCGGCGTGTCAGGTCTCGAGCGCCACAAGCAGCTCGCGCTGCCGGTGGACGAGGCGGCTACGCTGCGACCGGGCGGCGCTCCTCGAGGTGCTGATGCGACGGGCAGTACTCGCGGTCGGGCAGCGGCGTGCGCTGGCACGGCTTGCCCTTGCGGGTGGTCGCCTTGCACGACGCCATGCCCTCGTCGGCCCGCTCGATCTCCTCGAGGATGTGGGCCACCGCTCTGGAGATGTGCCGGTCGATCGACCGGTACACCCGCGCCTGATTGGAGATCGAGAACAGGTGGCGGATCTCCTGGAACAGGCTCTGGCTGGGCTTCGCGAAGTAGTGCGGGTCGCGGGCCAGCCGCTCGATGGTGCCCTCGCATGCGTTCAGCACCCGCCGTTTCGCCTCCGGGACGCTGATCGTGTCCGGATGCGGGTCGACCAGCTCTTTGATGTCGACGTAAATGGCGCGGCTGAATCGATACATGCGTTCTCCTCGCGCTGTTACAAGGGTGTGAAGGACGGCCGTGCCATTATGCACCGCGGGCCGTTCATTTGGGGTGTCGGATTGTTAAGCAGAGATTAATCACCGCGATTCGTTCGGAGAAAGTGGCGGATTTCCCAACAAATACCCAAGCGGGTGTCGGGTCACAAACTCGCAGTATGCGGTGTTACATGCACCCACTGTTCGGCGCCCACGACCCCGGCCCGCATCCCGAGCGGCCGGCCCGCTACGACGTCGTGCTGGCCGCCGTGCAGGCGTCCGGGGCGGACATCCTGGAGGCCCCGGCCGCGACGCCGGAGGCGATGGCGCGCGTGCACCCGGCCGCCCATCTGGCCTGGTTGGAGGAGGTTTGCAGCGCCGGCGGCGGCATGCTCGACCCCGACACGGTCGTCAACCCGTTCAGCCTGGACGCGGCGCTGCGGGCCTGCGGCGGGGCGGTGGCCGGTGTGGACGCGGTGCTGGACGGTGAGGCAGGCGCGGCCTTCGTGGGCGGGCGTCCGCCCGGCCACCATGCCGAGGCGGCGCGGGTGATGGGCTTCTGCATCATCAAATCAGCGTGGCGGTGGCCGCCGCCCACGCGCGCAGCCGCGGAGTCGAGCGGGTGGCCATCGTGGACTGGGACGTGCACCACGGCAACGGCACCCAGGCCATCTTCTGGACCGACCCGGACGTGCTGTACGTGTCCCTGCACCAGTTCGGGTGGGGGTTCTTCCCGGGCACCGGCACGGCCGCCGAGCAGGGCGGCGACGGTGCGGCGGGCGCGACGGTCAACGTGCCGCTGGCGGTCGGCGCCGGCCGCGGCGAGTACCTGGCGGCGTTCGCCGAGCGGGCGCTGCCGGCGGTGCGGGACGACCGGCCGCAGCTGATCCTGGTGTCGGCCGGCTACGACGCCCACCACGCCGATCCGCTGGGCTCGCTGCGGCTGGACGAGGCGGCTTTCGTGGAGATGACCGAGCGGCTGGGGGAGTTGGGCGTGCCGCAGGTGCACGTGCTGGAGGGCGGCTACGACCTGGACGCGCTCCGGGCCAGCGTCGCCGCCGTGTTATCCGCCCTGCAACACTGAGAGTCGGGGTCAGGCACCGTCACGGACCACGTGACGGTGCCTGACCCCGACTTTTCAGGCCTGGGCCTGGCTGAGCTCGACCAGGTTGCGCGAGAAGGCCGTGTTCTCGCGGTAGTCGATGGGGATCTCGACCACCGACGGCACGTCCAGCTCGAGCGCCCGGCGCAGCGTCGGCACCAGTTCGTCGGTCGCGCCCACCCGCATGCCGGCGATCCCGAACGACTCGGCCAGCTTGACCAGGTCGGGATTGGTGAACTTGGTGCCGGCCAGGTGGCCGAAGCGCCGCTGCTGGTGCAGTTCGATCACGCCGTAGGCGGAGTCGGTCCACACGATGTTGATGGTGGGAAGGCCCAGCCGCTTGGCGGTCTCCAACTCCTGGCAGTTCATCAGGAAGCCGCCGTCGCCGGAGATCGTGACCACCCGCCGGTCGCGCGGCAGCACCAGCCGAGCGGCCACCCCGGCCGGCACGGCGAAGCCCATGGCGGCGGCGCCGTTTGAGATCAGCACGGTGTTCGGCTCGTGCGTCGGCCACAGCCGGGAGATCCACAGCTTGTGTGCGCCCACGTCGGAGATCAGCAGATCGTGCGGCCCCATCAGCTGGCGCAGGTCGCGCAGCACGCGCTGCGGCTTGACCGGGAAGCCGTCGTCGGAGCCAGCCTCGAGAGCGCCGCGCAGCAGTTGCCCGTACTCCGGCGCGCTGAAGCGGGCCGGCGGCTTGTCCGAGATCAGGTTGCCCAGGTGGGTGAGGATGTGGGCCAGGTCGCCGATCAGCTCCACCTCGGGCACGTAGTGCTCGTCCACCTCGGCCGCCACCGTATCGATGCACAGCACCCGCCGGTCGCGGCGCGGGTTCCAGGCCCGCGGCGACCACTCGACCAGGTCGTAGCCGACGCACAGCACCAGATCGGCCTGGCCCATGAAGCCCTTGGGGTAGTCCTGCGCGCGCAGGCCAGCCGTGAACAGCGCGTATTCGGAGTCGGAGTCGACCACGCCCTTGCCCATGAACGTGTTGATCACGCGCATCCCGGTCTGGGCGCAGAACCGGCGCAGGGCGGGGGCGGCGTTCTGGCGGACGACGCCGTTCCCGGCCAGGATCACCGGGCGCTCAGCCGACTGCAGCAGTGCTGCAGCGCGGTGCAGTTCGCCGGCCACCGGTTCGATCATGGCCGCCGGCCGGTGCGGCAGCGGCTCGCCGTCCACGTCCGGCGTCTCCATCACGTCGGCCGGCAGCTCCAGATGGGTCGCGCCGGGCTTCTCCCGCTCGGCCACCGCGAACGCCTTGCGTACCGCCTCGGGGATGATTTCGGCGTCGTGGATGCGCGCGTTCCACTTGGTCACCGGCTTCAGCATGCGCACGATGTCGATGTGCTGGTGGCTCTCCTTGTGCATCTCCGACAGGTCTGTCTGGCCGGTCAGGGCGACCAGCGGCGCCCGGTCGAGGAACGCGTCGGCCATCCCGGTCACCAGGTTGGTCGCACCTGGCCCCAGCGTGCCCAGGCAGACACCGGCGTGGCCTGTCAGGCGGCCCCAGGCGTCGGCCATGAAGGCGGCGCCCTGCTCGTGCCGGACGGGGATGAACTCCACGCTGGACGAGTGGTCGAGGGCCTCATTGAGGTCGAGCGTCTCCTCGCCGGGGATGCCGAACACGTACCGCACGCCCTCGTTCTCGAGGCAGTTGACGAAGAGCTCAGCGGCGCCTGGAGGGTGTTTCATGATGGCGTCGTGACGAGGCCTGGCATCGGGCCGCAAGTCTACCGGCGGCCCATTCAGACGCTCGCCAGCAGATCGGCCAGTTCGGCCGGCCGGGCCAGCATGGGCGAGTGCGATCCGGGCCACTCGAGCGTGGTCACTCCGAGCAGGTTGCGGGCGGCCCGGCGCGACCAGGCCGGGCCGATCATCAGATCCTCGGCGCACACCAGGTAGGTGGAGGGCACGTCCGGCCAGCCCGCCAGCGGGCACACCTCCCGGCCGGGGGCGGACGCCTGCGGCCGCAGCCGGTCGACGGCACGGCCGGCCAGGTCGGGGTCGCAGTCGGCATACATGGCCTCGATCGCGTCGGCCGGATCCGGCCAGTAGGAGAGGCCGGCCGCGTTTCGGCCGATGCGCTCGGCCGGCCCCGGCGGGAACAGGTCGGGCTCGTCCCAGCGTTCGCTCATCGACCGGCCGGGGATGGGGACGAGCGCGCACAGCCACAGCATGTGCCGAACCGGCCTGGCGGCGGCCACCAGCGGGATGGTCAGCCCGCCCAGCGAGTGGCCGACGGCGACCACGTCGTCACCGGCCTGCGCCCGATCCAGCGCCTCGCACACCGCCGCGGCGTAGCGGCTGGCGTCCGCCTCCGGGTCGTCGCAGGGCAGATCCGGCGCCACCGCCCGGTGACCGCGGGCCTCCAGCTCGGCGGACAGTGCGTCGAACGCCCAGCCGCCGTGCCAGGCCCCGTGCACGAGCGCAAACGTCGTCACGCGTCGAGCCTACCAGCGGTGTATGCCGCTTACTTGGGCCCGTACACCGTGTAGCAGCTGTCCGCTGCGCCGGCGATCGTCCGCTGCTCGTCGTTCAACTGCTGGGCCAGCAGCTGGGTATACAGGCTGCGGTGCATCGCCCCGCCGGGCAGCATGACCGGCGCCGAGGAGTAGCCGTCGGGGAACCCGCCGGCGGTGTACTCGCCCGGAGGCGGCCCCTGCCAGCGCACGATCGGCGTCACGCCCGGCCCCATGGCGGTGGCCCGGTACATGGTGGCGGCGGCGTAGCCCGGGCGGGTCACGCCGTAGGTGGTCTTGTACACGCTGGCGCAGAAGTCGCCGTGCGGATAGTGGGTGAGGAAGCCGTTCCAGCGCACCCAGCCGCCGGGCTGCGTGTAGGCGCCGTCCTTCGACCAGGCCGAGTTCTGGGCGTCAACGTAGATATTTCGGCCGTAGCCGTCCGTCGGGCTGCCGACCCGGGTGGACGCATGCCCGTAGACGCGGTGGCCGTCAACGGCGAACACGCCGTACAGGTGGTCGTAGTGCACGCTGCCGGCCGCGTTCGCCCAGCCCCACTTGAGCCACAGCACCGGGTTGAACTTGTCCGTCCAGTGCGACACCTGGAGCTCCCACGCGCGGGCGGTGGTGGTGGCCGGGTGCACGCCGGCGTCGGGCAGGGTGCGCTGCCATTCCTGCAGCGCCCAGTGCTCGGAGGCGTTGTTGTTCATGGTGCAGGCGGCCACCGTCACGGCCATCGACGACTTGAGCGCCTGGTCAGGCGTGCACATGTTGGTGATGTGCTTCCAGGCGTTGGCCCCAAACGGGCTGCCGGCGCCGCCGTTGTAGTTGATCGAGAACTGCACCTGCGGCACCTTGGTCGAGTAGAAGCGCGCGTTCATGGCGCCCCACACCAGAGCGCGGTGCCAGACGCCACCGCTCTGGTAGGTGACGACGGCGACCTCGCGGCCATCGAGCATGCCCACCTTGATGGACGGATGCGCGGCGTTTCGGGCCACCAGCTGGCTGGCGGACGCGGAGCCCGCCAGCACAACCAGTGAAACGACCACCCCAGAAAGAAGACAAGAAAACCTGAGCTTCATGCACATATTGCATCGGAATCCGCGGGGCATATGCCCTCCCCCAGGGGAGGGATCGGAGATGTCACCCAATGCGTGGCGGTTTGGGCACGAACTCGGCTCGGATGGCGTCTTGTTCCGTGGCTGGGGCTCGCCGGATGCTGTGGCGGTCAACCGACCCCAGGAGGCTTTCTGATGACCACCTTGATGCTCACCGCCCGCGCCCATAGCGCCGTTCTGGCCGCCGCCCAGCGCCTGCAGCGCGATGCTGCCGACGAACGCGGACAGGGCACCGTCGAGTACGTCGGCCTGGCCATGGCCATCGGCGTCCTGCTGCTCGCCGTCAGCTCGTTCCTGTCCGGTAAGGACCATGGCATCGGCTCGATCATCACCGGCGCCATCAAGTCGGCGCTGGAGCAGGCGTCGGGCGGCGCCAAGTGATCTAGCAACTCGGGTTGGCCGACGAGATGTACAGCATCCCCAGCATGAACAGCACGATCTCGCCGGAGCCGATGACCAATGCCGCCCTGGCCATCGTCCGCCCTGTGCGGGCGATTGCCATGAGCGCCACCGCTGCCGCCGGGGCGGCGAACAGCAGGCCAACCGGCAGGTCGCCGCGCGCGAGGAACAAGGCGGCCTGCTGGTCGGTGCTCACGGTTCCAGCGTACCGGGTCGCCTAATACACTTTGTCAAGTGGCAAAGTCGGTCTGGAATCGAATCCGCAGCGCGGCACGCGGCGCGACCCGTCGCCTGACCCCGCCGGGCAACCGCACGCCGGTCGAGGAGAGTCTGGAGCAGAAGCCCGGGCTCTCTAGCGGAACCGCGTTTCCCGCGGGTCAGCGCCACGCGGATACCGATGGCTGGCTGGGCAAGGGCTGAGCTGACGGCGCTCGCGGCGACCGGTAGACCCAGAACCGTTACCGCACCGACACGGAGCCGCCACCCACCCCTGATACGTTGGGGGCATGAGGCTCCTGCGAACACTGCCCGCCAAGGTTGGCCTGGTCTCGACACTGGCGGGGCTGGCGCTGCTCGGCGCCGGGCAGCGGGCGCATGGGCAGC
Source organism: uncultured Actinomycetes bacterium (assembly GCA_963744065.1). Taxonomy (GTDB): domain Bacteria; phylum Actinomycetota; class Thermoleophilia; order Gaiellales; family JAICJC01; genus DASUHT01. The sequence goes on from CAVUSN010000023.1 coordinate 100,083, forward strand.
AGGTCACCACCACCCCGACCCTGTCCCAGCTGGTCGGCCAGCGGCTGGTGATCGGGTTCTCGGGCACGACCGCCAACCCCGCTCTGCTGGGTCGGATCAAGGCCGGCCAGGTGGCCGGCGTGATCCTGTTTTCGTCCAACATCTCGTCGCCCAGCCAGCTGATCGCGCTGACCAGCTCGTTGCAGGCGGCCGCCACGGCCGGTGGCCAGCCGAAGCTGATCATCGCCACCGACCAGGAGGGCGGGCTGGTCAAGCGCATCCCGTGGGCGCCGCCCAACCGCTCGGCCCAGCAGTTGGGCATGCTGCCCACGGCGCAGGTCACCCAGAGCGGCAGGGAGACCGGCGTGGCGCTGGCCAAGGACGGCGTCAACGTCGACCTGGCGCCGGTGTCCGACGTCCCCGCCGGCCCGCAGGACTTCATCGAGCAGCAGCAGCGGGCCTTCTCGCAGAGCCGGTTCACGGTCGCCCTGGACGCCGCCGGGTTCGCCGGCGGGCTCGAGCAGGAGGGCGTCTGGCCGACCATGAAGCACTTCCCCGGGCTCGGTCTGGCGACCGTCTCCACCGATCAGGCACTGGTGCGCATCACCGCCTCGGCGCAGACCATCAACAAGGGCCTCATCCCCTACACACTGGCCTTCCAGCGCAAGCTGCACCCGCTGGTCATGCTGTCGACCGCCGTCTACCCGGCGCTCGACTGGCGGGCGGCCGCCTGGTCGCCCCCCATCATCGGCCCGCTCCTGCACGGAAAGCTGCGCTTCGGCGGCGTCACCATCACCGACTCACTCGACTCGGCCGCGGCCGTGCGCCACGAGACCGTGCCTGCGGTCGCGCTCCGCTGCGCCGGGGCGGGCGCCGACATGCTGCTGGTGACCGGCTCCCAGGCCACCAGCCAGGCGGTTTTCAAGGCCCTGCTGGCCGCCGCCAAGTCGGGTGCGCTGCCGATGTCCAACCTCACGACTTCGTACAACCGGGTCATCGGCCTCAAGGTCACGGTTGTAGGGAAGCCGGCGCTACCGGGGCTCGACGGGGAACCTGATCTTGACCAGCGCGTGCCAGCGCACGACCTGGCCCTTCTCGACGTCGCAGGTGATCGACTCGACGTCGACCGCCGTGATGCCGCGGATCGACCGCGACGCCGACGTGACCGCCTCCCGGATCGCGTCGTCCGACCCCGACGAGGACGTGCCGATTACCTCGATCACCTTGGTCACAGGCATTCGTGGGCCTCCTCGCAACGTTTCGCCCGTTTCGCCGGCTGCAAACGCTTCGCGCTGCCGCGTCCTCGGTCGCGCCAATACAACTCGGTATTGGAGCTCCCTGCGTCCTTGCATCGCTCGGTTTTCGCTCGCCGATTCCGGACGAACGTTACGAGCAGGCCCACTAGCTGACCATCGCTCCGTAGAAGTCGCGCATGTCATCCAGCGATTTGGGCTCGTAGTCGCCGGCGTGGCCGGCCTGCCCGAACTGCGTCATGCGCTCCTCGCACACCTTCTGCATCGCGGCGCGGGCCGGCGTCAGGTAGTAGCGCGGATCGAACTCGTCGGGCTTCTCCACGAACGCCTTGCGGATGGCGCCGGTGATGGCCAGGCGGTTGTCGGTGTCGACGTTGATCTTGCGCACGCCGGCGCGGATGCCGCGCTGGATCTCCTCGACCGGCACGCCGTAGGTCTCCTTGATCTGTGCCGCCGTACTTGTTGATGACGTCGCACAGGCTCTGCCGGCACCGACGACGAGCCGTGCATGACCAGGTGGCAGTTGGGCAGCTTGTGGTGGATCTCCTCGATGCGGTTCATGGCCAGCACGTCGCCGGTCGGCTTGCTGCGTGAACTTGTAGGCGCCGTGGCTGGTGCCGATGGCGACGGCCAGGGCGTCGATGCCCGGTGCGCTCGACGAAGTCGACCGCCTGGTCGGGATCGGTCAGAGCTGGTCGAGCGACTTGCCCTCGGCGCCGTGGCCGTCCTCCTCGCCATGCCGTGCTCGAGCGAGCCCAGGCAGCCGAGCTCACCCTCGACCGACACGCCCACGGCGTGCGCGAGGTTGACCACCTCGCGGGTCACCGCGCACGTTGTACTCGTAGTTCGACGGCGTCTTGCCGTCTTCCTCGAGCGAGCCGTCCATCATGACGCTGGTGAAGCCGTAGTCGGATGGCGCTGACGCAGGTGGCCGGGGAGTTGCCGTGGTCCTGGTGCATGACGATGGGCAGCTCGGGATACAGCTCGGCCGCGGCCAGCATCAGGTGGCGCAGGAAGTTGTCGTTGGTGTACTTGCGGGCGCCGCGCGAGGCCTGCACGATGACCGGGCTCTTGGTGGCCCGGGCGGCCTCCATGATGGCCTGGATCTGCTCCATGTTGTTGACGTTGAACGCGGCCACGCCGTATCCCCCGGCGGCGGCCTCGTCCAGCAGCTGGCGCATCGACACCATCGCCATGCCCGACCTCCTCGTCTCGTCGTCCCGCCAGTCTAGTGGCGGGTCGGCGGCGGGCGCGATCTACCGGCCGAAGCTCCAGTGCTTGTTGGCCAGGAAGCTGATCGGGGTGACCGCGGCGATGGCGATGGCGGCGGCCGGCAGCTTGGCCACCGAGCCCCATTCCACCAGCGCCGAGAGCAGCAGCAGGTCGAGCGCGAGGGCTGCAGTGCTCACGGTCAGGAAGCGGGCCAGCTGGTGGTGCGGGCGGCCGCCGGCATCGGGGAACGTCCACAGCCGGTTCCACGCGAAGTTGGAGAGCGCCGCCAACACGAAGGCGATCGTGAACGCCGGCAGGTAGGGCATGAGCGCGTCGGTCAGCCTGAAGCTGACCAGGTTCAGCGCATAGCCGGAGCCGCCGACGCAGCAGAAGCGCACCAGCTGCCACACATCGGGCGGAAGGCCGGGCCGGGGGCCGGGCGCGCTGCGGGGCGCGTCGTAGGTGATCACGCGCACGGTCATCGATCCGTGCGGATCGGTCTCGATGCGCTCGATGCGCTGGGCGTGGGGGTGGGCGGCCATACCGTCTGGATCGGCAGGTCCGGGGCCGGTCTTGAGGCGCTGGCGTCAGCTGCCGACGGTCAGCTGGCGGCGCTCGGACCGGGCGCGCCGGCGGGCGCCGACGTCTCCGACTCGGTGGGCCGGAACAGGTCGCGGACTCCGCTCTGGCGGGGCCGCTCGAGCGTCACCTGCATCGGCTGGTCAAGCTTGTCGATGACCGCTTCGACGCCGCTTCCGGCCCGCTCCACGGCGCCGCCCACCTGGGCGATGTCCTGGCGCAGGGCGGACATGCCGCTGGACAGCAGCTCGACCACCAACTCCAGATCCTCGACTCGACCCAGCCGCTCGGCCAGCAGGTCGCGGTTCAGCTGCTCGACCCGGCTGGCCATGTCGACCATGAGGTCGCGCAGCTCGCCCATCCGGCGCGAGCTGGTGTGGTCGTCCAGCACCCGCTCGACGGCCTGCTCGATGCGCGCCGGCAGCGACCGCTCGAGCTCCGAGGCGGTGCTGCGCAGGTCATCCACGTGCTGCTCGGCGCGGGCCAGCAGGGTGCGCAGGTCGGGCATCGAGCTGACAACCGGCGCGTCCAGCGGTGCGTCCTCAGCGGGCGGTTCGCCCTCGCCGCGCGCGCGGGCCCGCAACTCCTGGATCCGCCGGTAGAGCTGGGCCTCCGCCTCGGCCATGGGGTTCGGCTCCTCCACGCTCCCAGTGTATCGCCGTCCGCGGTCGCTGTTAAGCTCGGGCCACGACCATGCGCCGGAGGTGAGCCTGTGCACGACGACGATGATGATGTGACCTACACGCGCATCCTGGGCCCGATGGACCAGATGACCGCCGACCCGGTCGGCACCCAGCGTACGCATCCGGCGCTGGTGTGGAAGCCGAAGCTGGGCGAGCAGCAGGTGTTCGAGTTGGAGCACCGGCTGATGCGGATCGGCCGCCACGACCAGAACGACATCATGCTGGCCGGCCCCACCGTGTCCACCCGCCATGCGACCGTGCGCCGCGAGCAGGTGGGCGTGGTGATCGAGGACGAGGGCAGCCTGAACGGGACGTTCGTGAACGGCGTGCGGGTCGAGCAGCAGCTCCTGGAGCACGGCGACAAGATCCAGATCGGCCCGCACCTGCTGGTGTTCGTTGGCGCTGTCGCCGCCTGACCGCCCGTCAGCGCCTGAACTGCAGCGGCGCCCACGATGGCACCGGGGCCAGTTCGACCAGCGGCGAAGCGTCGGTCGGCATGCGGTAATCGAACCGCCCGGCCCGCTCGTCGTAGCTCACCTCCAGCATGCCCGCCTTGACCCGGTGGTCGAGCCAGGCGCCGCGGAAGACCAGCTTGCGCAGCCAGTAGGCGACCGGCTCCTTGTGCAGGTCGTCGATATCCGAAAGCCGGCCGACCAGGTAGCGGCCCAGGTCGCTGCGCGGCCTCTCGATGATGCCGGTGGCGGTCAGATCGACCAGGTCGGAGGCCTCCTCGACGCCCAGGTCGCCGGGCGGCACCAGCTCCAACCGGGCGGCCGCGGCCGACACCCGCTGCTCGAAATCGATCCGCGAGAAGCCGTACCTGTAGTCGAGGAACTCGACCACGAAGTCGTCGCCCGAGACGTAGTCGGATTCCGAGTGCTCCACGGGCGGGGAGTCTAGAGAGAAATGCCTCGGATTCGCCTGGAGAGAGGGCCGGTTGTGTGTGAGCGGGGCGAGATGGCGATCACCGCCTGGACGCGCACCAAGGGCCTGCTCGGCCGATCCGGCCTGGAGCCCGATCAGGGTCTGTGGATCGAGCCGACCAACTCCATCCATATGTTCTTCATGCGGTTTGCGATCGACGTTATCTACGCCGCCGCCGACGGCCGTGTGCTCAAACTGGTGCGAGGCATCGGGCCGTGGCGGGTGTCCTACTGCCGCGGGGCCAAGGTTGCGCTCGAGCTGCCGGTCGGCGCCATCGAGCGCAGCGGGGTGGGGGTGGGCGATCACCTGGTGATCGAGGCCTGATTCCGCTCGGTTCCGTCGCCTAGAGACAATTCGGGGGCCAGAGGTCATCCCCCGTGGGTGACCATCGGTCACCTGTATGCGAGGGCCCATGGGTCTTGATTCGGTATGCGGTGGCGGTGACGCCGCCCCCACCCGCCTTCAGCCCGATTCAGAACCCGTTTCAGAATGATGTTCTGTTGCGGCTGGTTCGCGGTGGTTGCGGGTGCGTCCCACGCGGCGTGCGGTGCTCAACGTGGCCTGCGGCCACGCCTGCGCTCCGCTCGCCGCTCGATCCTTCCGGCAACCACCGCGCCCTGCGCCTCACGACGAACCTCATTCTGAAACGGGTTCTTAGGCGCCGGTCAGGTCGCGGCGGCGGAAGCGCCAGTCGGCGAGCGCCAGAGCGGCCACCGCGGTCGCCGACATGATCGCGGCCGCGCCTGCCCGGAAGGGCTGCGCTGGCACCAACCCGATGTGGTTGAAGGGCGACAGCCCGAGCGTCCACGACGGCACGTTCAGGACCGCTCCGACCAGCTGCCATATGAAGGCGGCGCCGACCAGCCCGTAGCCGATGCCGGCGCCGGCCCGCGGCCAGACTGCGAAGCCGAGCGCTGCCAGGCCCAGGAAGAGCAGCGCCGCCGGCAGGCAGTTGAAGCTTGCCTCCAGCACCCGCGGCAGGCTGACGGCCGCGCCCTGGGTGGCCACGCCAATCCAGGCCGCCAGCCCGGCCGCCAGCGCCAGCAGCAAACCCCCGGCGACGGCCAGCGCCAGCCGCCCACCCAGCCACGAGCTGCGGCTGACGGGCAGGGCAAGCAGTGTCTCCAGCCTGCTTTCGGCCTCCTCCCGGCGGGCCGCGGCCACCTGCGCGCAGCCGAAGAGCGCAAACGCCAGCGACCCAAACAGGAAGTACAGGCCCAGCGCACCGGAGGGGGTGGCGATCGACGCGCCCAGCTTGTGCAGCTGGTTGCGCAGGCTGGCCGGGATGCTGCTCTGGGTGAAGCTGGACGCGAGGCTGCCCACGATCAGCGCGAACAGGCCGACCCCAACCATCCAGGCGATCAAGCTGCCTCGTTCCGAGCGCAGCGCCTGAGCGGTGGGTGAGCCGAGCAGCCGCAGGTCGGCACGAGCCGTGTCGTGGGCCTCGACCAGGCCGCGGCCAACGTCACGCCGGACTGCGATTCCGAGTGCTCCCGCCAGCAGCACGGCGGTGGTCAGCGCCGGCAGCAGCAGGACGGCCGGCCGGGCGCCGCTGAATGCCCGCATCTGCTCCGTCCAGCCCAGCGGCGTGGCCCACAGGAGCCAGCTCACGCCGGACGCCGTATCGGCCACCACCCGCACCAGCAGGGCGGCCACGAACAGGCCGCTGGTGGCCATCAGGGCCAGCCGCCGGGTGGGTGCGATCTGGCTGGCCAGGGCGCCGACGCCGACGAAGACACTGCCCACCGACATGATGGCCAGCGCCAGGTAGGCCGATCCGCCGGGGGCCAGCCCGGGGGCGACCAGGCCGGCGGCCAGCGCCAGCCACAGCAGCGCCGCCTCGAAGGCCAGGCTGGCCAGGATGCTCAGGTTGGCCTGCAGGCGGCTGAGCGAGCGGGCCAGCACCAGCTCCATCCGGCCCGACTCCTCCTCGCCCCGGAATGCCCGCACGGAGGCGATCACTCCCCAGGCCCCGGCCAGCATGACCCCGCCGCCGCCCACCCGCCAGGCCACGTAGCCGCCGACGTGGATCAGGTCGTGGGGCACGCCGTAGAAGAGCCGTATCGCCTTATCTGAGCCGAAGGTGGTCGCGAACGCCCGGCGGTCGGCGATCGTCGGGTAGGCGTCACGGTACCCGACCACGTTGGCGACGGCGTAGAAGACGAAGATGAGGCCGAATGAACCTGCCCGGATGCGGCCGTCGGCCAGCGTACGGAGGCTGATCGCTCTAACGGCCGCCATCCGCCGAGCCCGAGTAGTGGTGCAGGAAGATCTCCTCCAGCGACGGCTCGCGGCTGGTCAGAGCCACCACCGGGTGTGCGGCCAGGGCGGCGATCAGCGGCCCGATGTCGCCGCTCACCTCGATCCGCAACGCGTTGGGGCCGGCCGCGGCCGCGTGCACGCCGGCCATCCCGGCCAGCTCGGGCGGCGGCCCGGCGAAGGTGACGTCGATCGTCTGCGCGCTCAGGTGGCGCAACTCCTGGAGCGTGCCCTCGTCCACCAGTCGGCCCTCGCGCAGGATGCCCACCCGGTCGCACAGGGCCTCCACCTCGCTCATGATGTGCGACGAAAGGAACACCGTCTGGCCGCGCTCTCGGGCCTCCTGCACCGTCTCCCGGAAGGCCACCTCCATCAGCGGATCAAGGCCGCTGGTCGGCTCGTCCATGACCAGCAGCTCGGCCCGGCTGGCGAAGGCGGCCACCAGCTGCACCTTCTGGCGGTTTCCCTTGCTGAGCGCCCGCACCTTCTTGTCGGACTCCAGCCGGAACCGCTCGAGCAGTTGGGCGCGGTAGGCCGGGTCGTCGGAGCCGTGCAGGCGGGCCAGATAGTCGAGTGTCTCGGCCACCGTCATGGCCGGCCACAGGAACGGTTCGCCGGCCACGTAGGCCAGCCGCCGGTGGGCCGCCACCGGATCGCGCCAGGCGTCGATCCCGAACACCTGGGCAGCGCCCGCGGTCGGCCTGTGCAGGCCCAGCAGCAGGCGGATGGTGGTGGTCTTGCCGGCTCCGTTGGGGCCCAGGTAGCCGTACACCTGGCCGGCCGGGATGGACAGTTCGAGACCGTCCAGCGCAAGCGTCGCGCCGTAGCGCTTGGTCAGCCCCTGGGCGTGAATGGCAAGCTCGTCGGCCATCTGGATCCCTGCGGACAGGTACCGGGTGCGGATCCTAGATCGGCCTTCGGGCGGGCGGTCCCGCCCGGCTACACCACCAGGCTATAGAAGGGGTCGTTGGCCATCGTCGTGTACTGGGCCAGGCGGGCCGGGGTCAGGTCCATGTGGAAGTCGCTGTACTTGGCGCCGCGGCTCGTCCAGCACACGCCCAGCACCTGCCCGGCGCCCCAGCCGGCGCCCCAGCCCTTGAACAGGGCATCCATCTGCTGCAGGTAGGGCACGACCTTGGCGTCGGTGCCGCCGATGCCGGTCTCGGCGCTCAGGAACGGCCGTCCGACCGAGGCGGCGAAGGCCTGCACCGGGATCCACTGGCCGGCCGCGGTGTAGTTGTAGTTGGCCTGGTTGTACATATCCACGCCCAGCATGTCGTAGCAGTCGGCGCCCGGATCGCACAGACTGACGACGTATGGCTTGACCGCCGCCGTGCCACCGCCCACGCCCCAGATCGGGTCCTGGTAGTACTGGCGCCAGTGCGGCGTCCAGCACATCAGCATGTTGCCGCCCCGGGAGACGTGAGCATTGGCCGCGTCGATCAGTGAGCGCACATGTCGGAAGGCGGCGATGAAGTCCTGCGCGGTACCTGCCGCCACTCCGCCGCCCTCGGCCTTCACGTACTGCTCGTGGTGGAACGAGAAGTGCATGGGCAGCGCGGTCGTCCATGTGGGGTCCGTCAGCACGCGCTGGATGAACGAGTTCAGGGCCGCGTCGTACTGGCCGGCGGTGATCGCCTGCCAGTAGCCGGTGGTCGTCCCGGTGGGCTTGCCGTTCACGTACGTCCACCGCCGGCCGGCGGCGAACATCCGGTGCATCTCGGTGAAGTCGGCGTTGGTCTTCTGGAACCCGCCGTTCAGCCGGAATCCGGCGAAGCCGCGTCCGAAGTCCGCCTCCAGCTGGTTGCAGTAGGTGGCGAAGTTCTTGTCCAGGGTGTACGTGTCGCCGATGCCCCAGATGATCGATCCGCTGCTGTCGTCGGCATGTGCAACGCCGGTCCGCCCGAACAGCGCCAGGCTGGCCGCTGCAAGGCCGAGGAACTCACTGCGCCGCATACCGCCGCTGGTCGCGGGTGCGGCAGCGACTGGCCCGAACATGGCAGCCATCGTCGTCCCCTCCCTGGAGCGTTGGGAGCAGTGCCAAGCGGCGTAAGTCGGGTCGGCCGCCGGGTCGCGGCTCCGTGAACCGCTTCGGAGTGTGGCACGCCTCGCTGCCACCGTCAAGCCACCCAGGTGTCACCTGGCAACGCGCTGGCGCGACGCTGGTACTGCGGACCAAAACCGGCGAGCGGCAAACTCGGGCGGCGCTGCTTCACGACCAGTTGTACAACGAGGTGTCGGTGCCGGTAGACGAGGCGAATCTCGTGTTTCGGGACCGCCTTGTCCGAATCCGACGTCCCCATCCTCCGACGGTGGTTGATGTGGACAGCTGTGGACGCAGCCGGCCACTGGAGGGAGGGCGGCATGCGGCGAATCGGCGCGGGCCCGGAGGTCGGGCTTGCCCTCTTGGCGGTGCTTGGCTTGGACGTGTGGCTGTTGTCGCTGCTGGTTTCTGTTCGGTGGATTCACGACGGCTGGACTGTCTTCGTACCAATCGCTGCGCTCGGTCTGCCGATCTGGCGAAGGAAGTGGCTGGTCGCACTGCTCGGGCTGTTCCTCGTGCTTCCAGCCGCCGTGCCCGAGGTGATCTCCCGGTGCGTGCTGTACAGCCTCGAATGGGCAGCGCATGCGGTTGCGAGACACACCGGAGCGATAACCCCAGCCCCGACCTTCAAGCGTAGAACCCTGCACTGAGCGGGCTCACTCGATGGAGCGACCGGTCGGCCGTAACGTTCACGGAACGCCTGCGGGTAGAGTCGAACCAGTCGTGAATCGGGTAGCGCGTCTCTCCGGTGTCCTCGCCGACAGTGGCGGCTGGCTTGGGCCTGCTGGTGGTCGTGTCCACGGCGGCCTGGGTGCCGCTGGCGTGGTTGTCCCACGACGGTATCGCGGGCGGGTTCATCGGCTTTGCGGGCGCCCAGGCGCTGGTCACGCTGACCTATGCCGGGGTGGGGGTGGTGGTCGCCAGGCGGGAGCCGCGAAACCCGATCGGGTGGCTTCTGATCGGCGTCGGCCTCGCGGTGTCGGTCGGCCTGGTGGACGGCGAGCAGTACTCCTATCTGGCCTACCGAGGCGGGTACGGCGGTCTGCCGTTCGGGCAGCTTGCGGTGCTGCTGGGCCAGTGCTGGGTGGTGGCGCTCTTCCTGCCTCCGCTGGCCATCCTCATGTTTCCCGACGGCCGGGTGCAGTCGCGCCGCTGGCGGTGGGTTGTGCGGGTGTATCTGGCCGCCACCGGCCTCTTGCTGGCCGATCAGCTGACGGTGGGGGTGAGCGCGATCGTCCAGCACCGGGTGCGCATGGACACATCAGGGAATCTCACGTCGCGCGCGCCGGACTTCCTCTCCAACGTGTTCTTCTCGGTGCTCTGGCCCGTGCTGGTGTTGGTGGTACTGGGCTGCTGGATCGCGTTCGTCGGCCGGTTGGTGGCGAACTTCCGGCGCGCAACCGGCGATCACCGACAGCAGCTGAAGTGGGCGATGTGCGGATCGGCGATCACCGCCGCCTGCATCCCCGGGATCGTCATCTCCGGGTCATCGTCGGACATCGTGCGCATCCTCGACGGTGTGATGGTGCTGGGGATCGGGGCGCTTCCGCTGGCGATGGGCGTCGGCATCTTCAAGTACCGGCTGTACGGGATCGACGTGATCATCCGAAAGACGCTGGTCTACACGGCGTTGATCGGCTCGCTGGCGGCCGTGTATCTCGGCGGCATCTATCTGATCGACCGCGCCTTCCAGGCGCTCACGGGGCAGTCGGGCGCGCTCGCCGTCACCCTCTCCACGCTGGCGGTGGCTGCCGCCTTCCAGCCCCTGCGCGGCCGTCTGCAGCGGGCTGTCGACCATCGCTTCTACCGCCAGCGCTACGACTCGGCCAAGACGCTCGAGGCGTTTGCCGCCAGGCTGCGCGACCAGATCGAACTGGACGCGCTGTCGGCCGACGTGCTGGACGTGGTCGCGGCGACGCTGCAGCCGCGCCACGTCAGCCTGTGGCTGCGTCCCGGCATCGCCGGTGAGTTGAAGATGGACGAGCGCACGGTCTAGGCCGAGTCCGGGAAAACCCGCAGCGCCTGCTACCGGGTGGTGAGACCCCAGGGCGCGTCAATACCCGCCCTGGCGTGCGGCTTGTGCGCGGTTTCGGTAGCACCTCCTCGCACAGAGTGGCGATTCTGCACCAGTCCCCGTAACAGTCCTTCTCACGGGGCATGCGGTGTCGTATCGTGAGAATCGACGCCCCCCGAAGGCGGCCGGGCCAGGCGGCAACCAGCACTCGATGGGCCTGCGCGGCAACCCCCGCAGCCCTCGCCCCCGATCGACCGAAGGAGCCATACGCCATGGCCGAATCCACCGTGCTCGTCGTGGATGACGAGCCCCTGATCGTTGACTTCCTGGCCGAGAACCTGCGCGCCGACGACTACACCGTGCTGACCGCCGCGAGCGGCACGGAGGCGATGTCGGTGCTCAGCCAGACCCGCCCGGATGTCGTCCTGCTCGATATCGTGCTACCCGACCTGAGCGGCTACGAGGTGTGTCGCCTGGTGCGGGCCGGTGACGGCATCAACGACCACTGGGATCCCGACGTCCCGATCATCATGCTGTCCGCCAAGGCCGAGGAGACGGATCGCGTGCGCGGGCTCACACGCGGCGCTGATGATTACGTTACGAAGCCCTTCCATTACCCCGAGCTGCTGGCACGCATCGGTGCGCTGCTGAAACGCGTCGCCCGCACCCGCGAGCGGCACCTGATCCGGATCGGTGACCTGGTCGTCAACACGCTCTCGCGTGAGGTGACGATGGGCGGCATCCCGGTCTCGCTTTCGGCCAAGGAGTTTCAGCTGCTGGCCACCCTGGCCGCCGAGCCGGAGCGCGTCTTCACCAAGAAGGAGCTGCTGGCCACGGTGTGGGGGTTCCGCTCCCAGGGCCGCACGCGGACGCTGGACTCGCACGCCAGCCGGCTGCGCCAGAAGCTGGCCGCCCACTCCGACGCCACCTGGATCGTGAACGTGTGGGGTGTCGGATACCACATGAGAAGGCCCCAGTGATGGGCACGATCTCGCGCGTGCTGGAGTTGGGCGGCCGCAACGAACGCGAGCGGATGGCCGCGCGCGTGGAGCAGATGGCGGAGCGCCTGGCCGAGGAGGAGCACACCAGGGCCCGCTTCATCGGCAAGGTCAGTCACGAACTGCGAACCCCGCTGACAGTTATCAAGGGGTACGTGTACACGCTTCGGCGCAGCGAACATGACGCTTCCAAGTTGGCCAAGCTCGACGTGATCGAAGCCGAGTGCGAGCGGCTGGCGTACCTGGTGGAGGATCTGCTTGAACTGTCACGTTCACGCGCCGGCGAGTTGCGTGTCTCAGATGAGACGTTCCCGCTGAGGGGCTGTGTTGAGGAGGTCGTGGAGCGGCTGCGCACCGTTGCCGAGCAGCGAAACGTGGCGGTTGACGTCCTCTGGCACGCCGACGGTGAACTGGTTCGCGGCGACCGTAACCGCGTCCGCCAGATCTTCGCGAACCTGCTCACGAATAAGAAACGGTCGTTCGCGCGTTGATAATAGCCGAAGATCAGCGCAGCCGGATCGGCCGCCTCACCCTCGGCGTCTCCGACCAGCCGCTGCGCCTCCTTGTCGAATACCTCCCAGAGGCGGCCGAATCGCCCACCGACTGGCTGGATCGCACGCCGCTTATGCTGGCCCTCCGACGTCGACACCCGGCGTCGGCGCAGATTTAGCTCGTCAGATCAGCCGAGCCGTCTCGCCGCTGTGGTTCCCGGTCCGCCGTACCATGAGAGCGCGCCGGTGTGGCACCGGTTTATCGAGCGGCAGCGAGGCCACAAGCACAGGGGATTCCGACTGGCGGTGCTGCCGCTCGGTCTCTCGGCTGTGGTTGGGCTTCTGCTGGGCGGCCCCGTTTGGCTGGGATATGCCTACGCGCTCCTCGTGGCTGTGAGCACGTTGCCGTACCTGCGTAGCGACCTCCAGCACAGCCGTCAACGGCGCGCCCAGTCGAGCTAGCCCCGAACCCGAGCACGGCTCACTCGACCGGCGCTCGACTCCATGCTTGTCGGAGCGGCCGGCCGGGTTACCCAGGGAGCCACACGATCCCCCACTAAAGGCAACTCGGAAACCTGCGAACCGGTCGCTCATACCCTTGGTGGTCCGATTTATACCGTTTTCGCCACCGGATACCGCTGTCTCTTGACAAGTGACGCTCCGTCGGTCACTGTACGGCCGTTGCAGGTATCGCTCGTCGTGGGGGGTCCGTCGATGCGCCAGATCGTCCAGCGTCCAGCGGCACACCGTGGGTGCCTTCGGCTTGCCGCCCTTCTTCTCGCCACGACCGGCGCATTCTCAATATGGACCGGGCTCGCAACACGAATGCCCCCGGCCAATGCGGCGGCTTGCACCGACGAAGAAGGCGACTTCGCCCAGAGCGTAAACGGACAGGGCGGGACGCCGGAGTTGTCGTACGGCGACGAGAACACATTCATCCTGAAGAACCGCACGCTATCGACGTGCTCCAAACACCTCGCGGGGAGTACGGCGCACGTGATCGACACCGCCTACGATCAGACAGAGGCGGGATACACCGAGGGTGGCGCCTCCGGATCGGGCACCCACAACTTCTACTTGTTCTGGGAGGTCACGACCGGCGGGGTCGTGACGGGGTCGAACGAGGATTCGGGTCAGCTGAACGGCACGCCGCCGCAGGGCACCGGGTGGACATTCAAGGTGGTGTACGCCTCCGGCCCTGATGACTGGCACTACTTCGTGAACCCCAATGACGGCAGCGGGTGGACGAACATTTACAGCGGCCCGAACTGTGGCACTGACCAAGGAGCGTGTGCCACCGGCGTCGGGTTCCGACAGGTCACCGCCGAGGGAGAGACGGTGCGATTCGGCGGGACGGGTACCGGCGCGACGGATCACCACTACAACTTGCTCCAGTGGAACAAGGCAGCTCAGCAATGGCAGTCATGGGATTGGGCGGGGTTCAACAGCGCCGAGGTCAGCCAAGACGGCCTTCACATCGCCGGATACCACTACTGCCCAGGGGCAACTCAGTACTATCTCGAACCGGATGGCACATCATGCCCGTAAAGCGGTTAGTCATCATCGCGGTTGTTGGCCTGGCGACTGCTTGTGGTCAGGGCACTTCCGCCTCTCCACACTACAAGTCGCTCGGGAGCTCGTCGTCGGGCCTTCGGCTTACGCCGGTCGCGCCGCCCACCACGGCCGTGGAACCGCAGGCGATCAACTGGTCAAACCCAGAGCATGGAACGCCGCTCTCATCGGTCGTTGCAGGTAAGCACGAGGCGACGTTCTCCGTCGCCGTGCCCGCCGGTCTTGGCAGCCCGGCGAAGGTCTTCATCACCCGGTATGCAAACTCGACCAAGACCGGGATACAGATGCTCTACCCAGAAGCATCGGGTCTGGTCGACGTGGAGGAGTCATCGCCGCCGCTTCCCGCTCGGCAGTGGATCTCATCCAACAACGCTCTGATTGCAAGCATCGGCAAACCCGACGTGCACGGGACAGCTGGCTGGGTTTCAATCGGCCGCGGAGTCCACGGGTTCTGGACGCTCGACCAAGCCAAAACAAGAGCCGACATTCGCTGGCTGATCCAAGGCGGACGCGTGCTGGTTTACGTGAGCGGCCCGGCAATGACCCTGCACCGCGTGGTCGGCATCGCGCGCGAGCTCGAGCGAAGTTTCAGCGGGAACTAATCCGAGCCGGCGGGAGTCTATAGTGGGAGCCGCCGTGCGCGCCATCCCGACACTCCTTGTAATCGCGGGCGTCCTCGTCTGTTCCTCTTGCGGCCCGTCAAAGGAGCATTCGGCGAACGTCCAGAGTTTCATCAGCCAAGCAATCCTGACGCAGGCCCAGTCCGGCGCCTTTCGCCCACCGCCGACCGGCCACAGCTATCAGGGACCGGCGACGTGCCGCCTCGACTCGAAACGCACTTTCCGGGGTGTACATCTGTACCTCTGCACGATTTCGATCTCCGGGTCGTCGGCGCAGCTGCGCGAGTACGGGGCGTGGCTGAACGGCTCACTGCACACCCACGCAACCGACCCGACCCGAATCCCAGCGGCAACAAACGGAACTTCCTAGGCACACCCGTTGGCAAGACGCGTGCTCGCCGGTAGACGCGTTTCTCAGTCACCGCCTGGGTCATCCCGGCCAGGGGCCGGATCGGATCAGCAGCGAGCTGGCTCGGCCCAAGTGGGGCGGGCTGCTGTCAGCCCGCATCGTCACCGGTCGCCGCGGCTGCCTCCCTCGCTGCATCCGGATTCCAAAGTCTGGCAAGCCCACTCGGGTCGTACGGGAGCAGCGTCCATAGCCGCGGAGCCCAAGGCTGGGCCGCGTGTGCAGACCCGGTGAACGTTTGCATCGTCGCGAGGACGGTTCTTGCATCCGACTCCGAGACGCGGTCGAGGTTGTCAAGAACGAGAAGCAATCGCCGCGAACCCGTCAGCGCCTCGTCCAGCATCTTCGAGAAGAGACTCTCGAACTCAACCGATGTCGGGTCACCGCGCTGGATGCCCTCCGTAACTGTCTCGGTCGTCTGATTGTTCGCGAAGAATCCGGACGGGTTCAGGGACGCCAGAGTGTGCCGGAACCCGCTCGCCTCCTTTCCTCCCATCGCTACGCCCGCCTGTTTTGCAACCCACAACCCAGCAACGGCGAGGAGTGGAGCGATCAGGAAAAGCGCACCGAGGAACACCGCCAACCGATGGTCTTTGTGAAAGTGATTTGCGAACAGCGCGCCGTCGTCGGCGCCGCTCAGCAACCATGGCGTCGAACTGCTCGTCCGTGAGTTGCATGTGAGCGATGGGCGCACCTTCGGGCGCCGCCGGGGCGCCCCCAGATGCCCGGCCTACGGCTTCGTCTTGAGTCTCTGTCTTCTGTCTACCGTCTAGGGGCAGGGGGATAGGTGGTGCAGGTTGGCTCAGAGTTGAGTCTGAGACGGGGCTTGGGCCGTTGACGGGCAGCGGTAGGTTTGCAGTCTGTGCCAACTCGGACCCAGTCGCGTTTTGGCTCGCGGGCCAACCCCCGTATGAGAGTGCTCGTGGGAGAAGCAGGATCTTGAACGGAGCGCGGCTACGCTCGGCGACATTGAATGTGATCCAGCCGCCCGTCTTCAGTGCCTGCAGGGTCTGCCGCAGGTGCTCCTTCGTGCGGGGCCAGTGGGTCAGCTCGTGAATGGACGAGACGCCGGACAGGTATTCCGGCGGTGAGGCGGAGTGGTCCGCCTGCAGCTCAAGCCAGGCCAAGAGGGAGAAGCCGTAGAAGCTGAGGTCACCCGTCGCCAGTTCTTGGCGGGCCAGACGCTTGGGCGGCCTACCGAAGGGCTCGGCCGCACGGATCGTCGAAGTTCTTGGCATGTCTGCTCTCGCCTCTCGTTTCGGGTACGAATCGCGTCCGCGTTCGGGTGCACCGTCTTTCGGTACAAACGCGTCCGCGGATGAGGTCCGGAAGGACTTCGGTCACGAGAAGGCAGGACGCGACTTGAAGGCACCAGCGACAGATTGAGCGTCGCGGTGGTGGTCGGAGCTGCGGGTTCCTAATTGAATCGGGAAGCCATTCCACTATCCCGAGCTGCTGGCACGCATCGGTGCGCTGCTGAAACGCGTCGCCCGCACCCGCGAGCGGCACCTGATCCGGATCGGTGACCTGGTCGTCAACACGCTCTCGCGTGAGGTGACGATGGGCGGCATCCCGGTCTCGCTTTCGGCCAAGGAGTTTCAGCTGCTGGCCACCCTGGCCGCCGAGCCGGAGCGCGTCTTCACCAAGAAGGAGCTGCTGGCCACGGTGTGGGGGTTCCGCTCCCAGGGCCGCACGCGGACGCTGGACTCGCACGCCAGCCGGCTGCGCCAGAAGCTGGCCGCGCACTCCGACGCCACCTGGATCGTGAACGTGTGGGGTGTCGGATATCACATGAGAAGGCCCCAGTGATGGGCACGATCTCGCGCGTGCTGGAGTTGGGCGGCCGCAACGAACGCGAGCGGATGGCCGCGCGCGTGGAGCAGATGGCGGAGCGCCTGGCCGAGGAGGAGCACACCAGGGCCCGCTTCATCGGCAAGGTCAGTCACGAACTGCGAACCCCGCTGACAGTTATCAAGGGGTACGTGTACACGCTTCGGCGCAGCGAACATGACGCTTCCAAGTTGGCCAAGCTCGACGTGATCGAAGCCGAGTGCGAGCGACTGGCGTACCTGGTGGAGGATCTGCTTGAACTGTCACGTTCACGCGCCGGCGAGTTGCGTGTCTCAGATGAGACGTTCCCGCTGAGGGGCTGTGTTGAGGAGGTCGTGGAGCGGCTGCGCACCGTTGCCGAGCAGCGAAACGTGGCGGTTGACGTCGTCTGGCACGCCGACGGTGAACTGGTTCGCGGCGACCGTAACCGCGTCCGCCAGATCTTCGCGAACCTGCTCACGAACGGCATTCGGTATGCGCCACCCGAGAGCGCAGTCACGGTCTCCGCCGAGCGTGAGGCCGATCAGCTGGCGGTGTCGGTGGACGACCGCGGGCGGGGTATCGCCGAATCCGACCTGCCGCACATCTTCGACGAGTTCTACCAGGCAGCCGGCCGCTCGGAACCTGGCGCCGGCCTCGGGCTGGCCATCGCGCGGGAGCTGACAGAGGCGCACGGCGGCCGCATCGAGGTGCACAGTGTGCTCAACGCCGGCACGTGCTTCACCGTCAGGCTGCCGGTGTGGGAGGGCTCGTGAGCAGCGGAGCGCGGCTGGCCGTGGCCTCCACGCGCGCTCACGAGTGCGGGCAACCGGCTGCGGGCGATCCCGTGGGCGGCAGCCACCGGTCGGGCTTTCCGGGGCTGGGAGCTCGTTTCCTGGGCGCCTTGGAGGCGGATGTGGTGCGCCTGGGTTGGACGCCCGCCGAGACGCTGGGACTGCTGGCCGCGGCCGAGGAGCGTTGCGGCCTGTGGGTGGTGACACCACGCCGGCTGTCCACCGCGGTGCGCGTCTCGGCCTGGCGGTCTGGAAGGTTCGTGCGGGTGGCGGGGGGCATTCTGGAGTTGGCTGGCGCGGCCGCGGCAGCGCCCTCCTGGCTGGGAGTGTGCCTGTTGGCGGTGTCGGGCCCCGGAAATCCACCCCGCTCGCTGCTGTCGTCGCTGCTGCCCGCTGTGGGGCAGGCCGGTCGGGTGGCTGACGGAGTCGCGGAGCAACTGGACGTGCCGTGGGCGGTTGAACTGCTGATCGCGCCGGCGCTGGGACCCGCCGCGCTGGCCGGGCTGCGCGAGCGGATCAGCGCTGCGCCACGCTGCGCCTGGTGCCACGTGCCGGTGCTGGGCAGCTCGTGCTCGCGCTGCCGGGGAGGTGCGGGGTGACCCGAAACCGCCGGCGAGCCCTGGGCTGGGCAGCCGTCGCGCTGGTGCTGGCTGGGCTGGCGCTCGGCCGCGGCGGCGGCCACTCGGCGCCGCCGGTGCGGTTTCTGAGCGGCGTGGTCACGGTGCATGCTCTCCCGGCCGGGCATGTCATCACCGCCCGCGACGTGGCCATCCGCCGGCTGCCGTCGTGGGCGGTCAGCGTGCACCAGCTGGCGGCCGTCGCAAACGCGGTCGGCCACACCACGGCGGTTGGCGTCCCCGCCGGCTCGCCGCTGATGGACGCCGAGTTGGCCTCGACGGCCGGTCGCGCCGGACGCGACGTCGCCGTCCGCCTTGACGATCTGGCGGGTGTGCCGGCCGAGTCGATGACCGGTGCCCGAGCCGACCTCTACCTGACCCGGCCCGGCCGTCCGCCCGTGATCCAGCGCGTGCTGTCGGGTGTGCTGGTGGTGGCGGCATCGCGATCGTCGGATGGCGCGGTTGCCACATTGCGACTGGCCGCCGATCAGGTGTCGCGAGCGATCGCGGCCGAGGGCCTGGGGCAGCTGCGGTTGGTCGTGCTGCCGGCAGGTGGCGGATGAGCGTCGACGCCCCTGCGCGCTGTGTGGTGGTGACCGCCGACCGGGAGCTGGCGGCCACGGTGGCCGAGCTGATCGACCGCATGCCTGGCGCCGAGTTGACGGCGTGCCTTGAGCCAGCTCGGGCCCTGGCCGCTCCGCCGGCCTGCGAGGTGCTGCTGGTCGGCGACCACGACGAGCATCCGGCCGCCGAGCTGGCGGCCCAGCTGTCCTCGGCCTGCCCCGGGGCCGGCGTCGTGGTGCTGGCGCGTCAGCTGGATCTGGCCACCTACCGGGCCGCGCTGGCGGCCCGAGCCCAGGCGGTGGTCGGAGTCCCGCCTGCCCCCGCTCAACTGGTGGAGGCGATCGGGGAGGCCGCCCGGCGGGCGGCCAGCTCACGGCCGGCGCCGGCCGGCAGCCTGCTCGCGGTGGCCGGCGCGGCCGGTGGCTGCGGCACCTCCGCGGTCGCGTTGACGCTCGCCATCTCCGGTCACGGTCTGCTGGCCGACCTCAGCCACAGCTGGGGCCCGCCGCCGGTGGCGGCTGGAGCCTCAGGCAGCATCGCCGACCTGGCCCGGGTCGGCCCGGCTGTGCAGGGAGCGGTGGACGCCGTGGTCGGCCGGCATCCATCGGGGCTCGAGCTGCTGGCGGCACCGGACGACCCGCAGCTCTTGGAGCTGCTGCCGGCCGGGCTGGGGTCAGTGCTGGCACGAGAGTTGCGAGCCCGATCGCCGCTGTCGGTGGTCGACCTGGGCACCGTCACTCACCCGGCTGCACGCGAGCTGGCGGTGGCCAGCGACCGGCTGCTCGTGGTTCTGGGCTCCGACCTGCGGTCGGCGGCGGCGGCTCGCGCGCTGGTCACCGCCGTCAGCCGCTGGGGCGCCCCGGCGCCCGCCATGGGACTGGTGGTGAACCGCTGGAACCGGCTTGCGGAGCTGTCCTCGCGCAGCCTGGAGCGGACGATCGGGTGCCCCGTGCAGGCGGTGGTGCGCGACCGCCCGCGAGCCATGATCGGCTACCGCAACGGCCGCCCCGATCTCGACCGGTGGCCGGCTGGCACCCCGTTTCGGTCGCTGGCCAAGCTGCCATCGCAGGCGGAGTTCGGCTCGTGAGCGATCATCTGGGCGAACTGGCCGACGGCTACCGGGAGCGGGTACGGCGCGAGCTGGCGGGCGGACTGCCGTCCACCAGCCACGAGGTGCGGCGGCTGCTGGAGCGGCGCACACGCGAGTTGCTGCAGGCCGATCGGCTGCCGCTCTCGGCCTCGGATGCCGAACGGGTGATTGCGCGTGTGATCGACGATTCGGTGGGGCTCGGCCCGCTGGACGCGCTTGTTGCCGACCCAGCGGTGACCGAGGTGATCGCCAACGGGCCAGACGTGGTGTACGCCGAAAGGGACGGGCGGCTGGCTCGTGAGCCGGTTGCGTTCCGCGACGAGGCCCACCTGCGGCAGGTGATCGACCGCATCGTGGGCTCGGCCGGGCGGCGGGTGGACGACGCCAGCCCGATGGTGGACGCTCGCCTTGCCGATGGCAGCCGAGTCAACGCCGTGTTGCCGCCGCTGGCGGTGGACGGGCCGCTTCTGACCATCCGCAAGTTCGGCCGCCACGCGTTGACCATCCACCAGCTGGTGGAGTCGGGCAGCCTGCGGCCGGAGCATGCCCGGCTGCTCGAGCGGGCGGTGGCCGGCCGCCTCAACCTGGCGGTGAGCGGGGCCACGGGCACCGGAAAGACCACGCTGCTAAACGCGCTGGCGGAGTTCATCGACCCGTCTGAGCGGATCGTCACGGTGGAGGACGCCGCCGAGTTGCGGCTGTCCCAGCCGCACGTCGCTCGCCTGGAGGCCCGCCCGCCCAGCCTGGAGGGGCAGGGCGAGGTGACGGTGCGGGCGCTGGTGCGAAACGCGCTTCGCATGCGGCCCGACCGGATCGTGGTGGGGGAGGTGCGCGGGCCGGAGGCGCTGGACATGCTGCAGGCGATGAACACCGGCCACGACGGGTCGCTGACCACCGTGCACGCAGGATCGCCGGCCGAGGCCATCAGGCGGATCGAGACGATGGTGCTGATGGCGGGGCTCGAGCTCCCGCATGCGGTCGTCCGCGAGCACGTCTCGCTGGGCATCGACCTGGTTGTGCACGTCGCCCGTTCAGCGGACGGTCGGCGGCGGGTTGTGGCGCTGGCCGGCCAGGATCGCGGCGACGGCGGTTTGCGCGATGTGGACGACGGGCTGCTCTCCGAGCTGTTGGAGCGGCGGTGCCCGTCGTAGGCTGGATCAGCAGCGCAGCGGGTCGTGTGCGCACGCGCAGACAGCTCGAGCAGTTGGGCCGTCAGGCACCCCTGCTGGCCCAGGTGCTGGCCGCCCACCTGCGGGCGGGGCGCTCACTGCGCCAGGCCATCGCTGAGGCCGGCGAGCACCTGCCCGAGCCCGTGCGAGCGCACATGGGCCGGGCCGCGGCGGCGGTCGCGCTGGGCAGCACGCCCGGCGAGGCGCTGACCGGGCTGGGCGAACACCCGGATCTGCGGCTGCTGGCCACCGCGGTCGAGATGCAGGCTCGCTTCGGCGGCGACCTGCCGGTGCTGCTCGAGGACATGAGCGAGGCGCTGCACGAGCGCGCCGCCGTGGCTCGGGCGGCGCGTGTGGCCACCGCTCAAGCGCGCGCCACCGGCCGCATCGTGTCGGTCATGCCGGCGCTGGGGGTGGCGGCGCTGTGGGCCGTCGATCGACCGGCCGGCATGCTGCTCTTGGAGACGTGGCCGGGCTGGCTGGCGCTGATCGTCTCGGCCGGGCTGACAGCCGGCGGCCAGCTGCTGGTGGCTCGCATCTCGCGGGTCGACCCGTGACCGGGATCGGGCTGGCTGCGATGGCCGGCGCTCTGGTGGCGGCGACCGAGGCCGCGCGCGCCGCTGCCGTGGATCGGCGGGCGAATGCGGCGCCGGCCGCTCGCCGAGGCGCCCCGCTGCTGGTTGCGGTGGGGCGCGCGGTCGTTTCGGTGGCCCCCGGCCTGGGTCGCCGGCCGGCGTTCCTGGCCGGGCCTCGGGCGGCGGCCGCGGCCACGGCGGCGGGTCTCACTCAGGCCGATGTGGCGGCGCTGCGGGCCGGCGCCGCAGCTATGTTCGGCTGTATAGGGCTGGCCGCGCTGCTGCTGGTGGGCGGCACTGCGGGTGTGCTGCTGGCTGTCCTGACCGGTCTGGCAGGGGCGGCCTATGGCGACCTGTGGTTGCGCTCGGCCGACCGGGCTCGGCGCGAGCGGATCGAGCGGGAGGCGCCTGCGCTGCTCGAACTCGTGGCCGCGGCGGTCGCCGCAGGCGTGCTGCTGGACGCCGCTCTGGCCGGCGCCCGGTCAGCGGTCAGCGGACCGCTGGCCGAGCAGCTCGATCTGGCGCACGCCAATATCGAGTTGGGCCACCCGCGCCGGGCCGAGCTGCTGGAGCTGGCCGAGCGCACCGGGTCGCCGGCACTGGCCGGGCTGGCGCTTGCGGTGTCGCTGTCGGACAGGTTGGGTGTGCCGATGGCTGACGCCCTGCGGCGAGCCGCAAGGCGGGCCCGGACGGACCGTATGCGGGTCGTCTCCGAACGGGCCGCGGCCGCCGCTCCGCGGGTGCTGCTGGTGGTCGTGTTCGTGCTGGTCCCGGCTGCCCTCATCCCGATGGCCGCGGCCATCGGCCTGTCGGTGGCAGGCGCCGTCACAGGTTCGTGACGAAGCTGGCACGATCGGCGATGGTTGCGCGACCTGGCGCTCGGTACGTTGACCGGCATGCAACGAGCCCAGGCCAGCGTCGAATATCTCTTGCTGGTCTCGGCGATCCTGGTTGGGTCGTGTCTTCTGGTGCGCTTCCAGACGCCGGTGCAGGCGGTCGCGACCGCCGTTGTGCACGCCATCTCGGGCCGTGAGCGGCGAGCGCCCGGGCAACTCGGCCGGGATCATCCGCACCGCTCCCCGACCCGCCACCCGCATCCGTGCCTGTGCCGGTTCGGCGCGCCCCTTAATTCTCAACCCCAGCGTCCGATTCACGCGGGGGAATGAGAAGCGCCGTGCGCACCACCCGCGCAGCGGGGTGCCCGCCCGCCGCGTCGATCGCCTCTGCGGCCATCCGCGTGGCGGCTGCCGTCTATCTGGTCGCGGCCGCGCTGGTGCTGGGCAGCCGCACGCCGGCGGGGGCCTCGATTGTCGCCTGCGAGCTGGGCCTGGCAGGCCTGCTGGTGGCCATGTCGGTTGTGCAGGTGCGGGTATGCGAGGGGTTGGGCAGTTCGCGCGCCCTGGCCTGGGCCGACGTCGGCGTGGCGGTGTCTGCCGCGGCCGCGCTGGCCTACGCCGGCCACGCGGCGCAGGGTGCGGCCCTGGTCACCCTGGGCCTCGCCGAGCTGGCGATCCTGAGCGGCCGGCTGGTGGCGTCCGGCGCCTGGGTGCTGGTGGCGGGTGGCGGCTGGCTGACCGAGCGGGTGCTCTTGCCGGACGCCGGCGGAGCGGGCGTGTCCGGGCCCAGCCTGGGTGTGCGGCTGGGGGTGGCCGGGGGTGTCGCCATGGTCGCCGGGACGCTCGCGGTCGAGCTCTCGCGCCGCCGCCGGCGGCTGCAGGAGTTGGTGGACGGCCTGGATGCGGTGGTCTGGGAGATCGACGTCGCGCGCTCGCGAACGGTGTTCGTGAGCGGCGGCACCGAGCGCATGACCGGCTGCACCGGCGAGGAGCTGCTGGGGCCCGCCGACGCCTTCCTCGACCGCCTGGTGAATCCGGCCGACCGGCCGCTGGTGGACGCTCGGCACGCCGAGGCAATCGCCACCGGACTGGATGTGGGCTACGAGTTTCGGGCCGCCGGCCGGGCCGCCAGCGGACGCTGGCTGCACGCCACCGCAAGCGTGCACAAGGACGCGAACGGGCGGGTGCAGCGGCTGCGCGCCGTGGCCAACGACATCTCCTATCTGCGGCTGGCCGAGCACGAGTTGGAGCGTGAACGGGAGCGCTTCCGGCTGCTGGCCACGTCGGCGCCGGTGGGCATCCTGGAGATGGATGCCGAGGGCCGCTGCCAGTTCATCAACGAGCGGTGTTGCGAGATCCTGGGCCACGGTCCCCGGGAACTGGTCGGCACCATCCCCACCGACTGGGTGCACCCATCGGATCGCGAGCGGGTGCGCGAAGAGTGGGCGGGCGCGGTGCGGCTGGGCGGCGAGTTCGTGTCCGAGTGCCGGTTCCGGCGGCCGGACGGCAGCGTGGCCTGGGCCTATACCACCGGCACGATCATGCGCGAGCCGGATGGCAGCATGGCGGGTGCGGTGGGGACGGTGACCGACATCACCGACCAGCGCCGGGCGCAGGCCGAACGCGAGCTGGTGCTGGCCCAGGCCCGGGAGTCGGCCGAGCAGGCCGAGCAGGGCCGGGCGCTCCTGAACGGGCTCTTCGACACCGCCCCGGTGGGTCGCGCCTTCCTTGGCCCGGATCGCCGCTTCGTGCGGGCAAACCGAGCCTTCGCCGAGATCATCGGCGTCCCGCCCGAGCAGCACGTCGGCTACCGGCTGAGCGAGCTGGCGCCGGCCACCGCCCCCTACGAGCAGATTATGCAGCGGGTGCTGGAGACACGCGAGCCGGTCATGGGCGTGGCCAGCCAGCCCGACGAGACGGCGGCCAGCGGCCGCCACTACGTGTACAGCTTCTATCCGGTGGAGGCGGCCGGCGGGCGGATGCTGGGAGTGGGGGTGGTGGTCAGCGACGTGACCGACTTCAAGCACGCCGAGCAGGCCCTGCGCGAGGCCGAACAGCGCCAGCGGCTGATCACCGACAATCTGACCGACGTCGTCTTCCACTACGACATGCAGCGTGTGCTGAGCTACGTGACGCCGTCCTACGAGCGGCTGACCGGTTACACCGCCGACGAGCTGCGGGCGGCGCCCATGCGCGACGTGCATCCCGACGATGTCGAGCGCATGCGCGAGCTGTGGCGCGGCCTGTGGCAGGGCCGGCCGTACTCCGGCGTGGAGTTCCGGGTCGTCACCAAGGCGGGCGACGTGCGCTGGCTGTGGTCGACCGGGGCGCCGGTCATGGACGAGGCGGGCGTGCAGGTGGGCGTGCAGATCCGCGATGCCGACGTGACCCTGCGCAAGCGCGCCGAAGCCCGCCTGCGGGCGAGCGAAGAGCGGGCCAGGTCGATCGTCGAGACCGCCAGCGAGGCCTTCGCCGCCACCGACGGGCGCGGCCAGGTGACCGAGTGGAACCGGGCGGCCGAACTCCTGTTTGGCTGGGGCAGGTCGGCGGTGTTGGGGGTCGAGTTGCCCGAGCTGGTGGCCTCCGGCGAGCACGCCCGGCTGCTGGCCGACGTGATCAAGGCGGGGGCGGGGGGCGCCGGCCAGGGCCTGCGCGACCGCGAACTGGTGCTGCACACGCACGCCGGGCGCAGCTTCCCGGCCGAGGTCACGCTGTGGGCCAGCGGATCGGGCGTGGACGTCTGCCTGAACCTGTTCTGCCACGACATCACCGAGCGCAAGCAGCGCGAGCAGCAGGTCGAGCACATGGCCTTCCATGACCACCTGACCGGCCTCGCGAATCGCACCCTGTTCGAGCAGCACCTGCAGCAGGCGCTGGCGTCGGCCGGCCAGGCCAGCCAGCAGGTGGCGCTGCTGTACATCGACCTCGATCGCTTCAAGCACGTCAACGACACCTACGGCCACGAGAGCGGCGACGCCCTGCTGCGGCAGGTGGCAGACCGGCTGTCGACGGCGGCCCGAGCCAACGACCTGGTTGTCCGGCTGGGCGGCGACGAGTTCGTGATGGTGCTGCGCGACCTGGCCCAGGGCGCCGGGCCGCGGGTGGCCGAGACGGTCGCCGAGCGCGTCCAGGAGGGGTTCCGGGAGGTGTTTGGCGTGGGCGCGGCGACTCTCGACGTGACCGCGTCCATCGGCATTGCCCTGTATCCCGACCACGCCCGCGACGCGGCCTCGCTGCTGCGTGCGGCCGACCGCGGGATGTACGAGTCCAAGCGCCAGGGCTTGGGGTATTACCGGGTGGCGGAGGCTGCGTAGGGGTGACGCCGTCGCGAGGCGCAGGATGCGGCCGCGCGGGCAAGGATCAAGTGGCGAGCGGAGCGCAGGCGTGGCCGGAGGCCACGTTGAGCACCGCACGCCGCGCGGGACGAGGCCAGCGCGGGTGCAGACCAGCCGCAGTAGGCGTCGCCCCTTCGCAGCCTCCTACGACGCCGCCTGACCGCCGCCAGCGGCCGCCGTCGGTACACTCTCGCCGACCAACCGACCGCTGGAGACCGGGATGACCAATCAAACGACGTCGCGCTGGTGGGTGCTGGTGACCGTGGCCACGCTGGCGGGCCTGCTGATCCTCGTGATCTACGTCAACAAGTAGTCGCCGTGGCAGCGGCGGCGTCGCCCCGGGAGATACAGAGCCGAAACCCTGCCGATCCGACCGACCAGGTGGCCGTCGTCGCGCCCAGCGGCGGGATCGAGGTCGACCGGGCGGTGACCGCCGCGCAGGACGCGGCGGAGTGGCGCAGGCTGACGGCCCCAGCCCGCGGTGAGGCGCTGGGGCGGGCCGCCGCGGCCGTCGAGCGAAGCGCGGCCGGGCTGGCCGACCTGATCCGGCGCGAGGTGGGAAAGCCGATCGTCGAGGCCCGCGGCGAGGTCGCCCGCACGGTGGCCATCCTGCGATACCACGCGGGCGCCGCCTCGACCCTGACGGCGAGACCTTCCCGCCCGCGGACGGCCGCTCGCTGCTCTTGGCGCGGCGGGCGCCACGCGGGGTGGTGGGGCTGATCACGCCCTGGAACTTCCCGCTGGCGATTCCGGTCTGGAAGCTGGCCCCGGCCCTGGCCTACGGCAACGTGTGCGTGTGGAAGCCGTCCGAGCTGGCGCCGGCCTGCGCCGAGGCCCTGTACGAGCTGCTGGCGGCCGAGCTGCCGCCCGCGACGGTGGGGCTGGTGCAGGGCTACGGCGACGCCGGCGCGGCGCTGGTCGGGCACCCCGGCGTGGCGGCGCTGTCGTTCACCGGCTCGGCGGCCACCGGCGCCAGGGTGGCCGGCGTGCTGGCCGAGCGGGGAGCCGCCGGCCAGTGCGAGATGGGCGGCCAGAACGCCTCGCTGGTGCTGGCGGACGCCGACCTGGAGCGCTCGGCGGCGGCCATCGCCGGCGCCGCGATGGGCTACGCCGGCCAGAAGTGCACCGCCACCAGCCGCGTCATCTGCGAGGCACCGGTGGCCGCCGCCATGCGCGACGCGCTGGTCGAGGCGGTGCGCGGGCTGGTCGTGCTCGACCCGGCCAGCGACGCCTGCCAGGTGGGGCCGCTGATCACGGACGCCGCCCGCACCCGGGCGCTGGAGGCGGTGGGCCGGGCGCGGGCCGGCGGGCTGCGCGTGCTGAGCGGGGGAGACGCCCTGACGGAGCCGGGCAACTACCTGGCGCCGACGCTGGTCGAGGTCGACGACCCGGCCGCCGAGCTGGCCCAGGAGGAGGTGTTCGCGCCGGTCTGCGCGCTGCTGCAGGCGGGCAGCGCCGACGCCTGTGTGGAGCTGGCAAACGGCGTCCGCTACGGGCTCTCGACGTCGGTCTTCACCCGCGACCTCGACCGCGCGCTCGATCTGGCCGGACGCCTCGACACCGGTCTGGTGCGCGTCAACCAGCCCACCTCGGGGGTCGATTTCCACGCGCCGTTCGGCGGCGAGAAGGCCTCCGGGCTCGGGCCGCGCGAGCAGGGCAAGGCGGCTCGCGAGTTCTACACCAGCCTGCGCACGGTGCTGATCTCGCCCTCCCGGTAGGCCGGCTGCTAAAATAGTCACGAGGTCTATAAGTGGCGAAAGCCCAACACCCGAAGGTGGCGGCCGATGTGGCGGTGTTCACCTTCCTCGACGGCGCCATGCAGGTGCTGCTGGTGCGCCGCCGCTACGAGCCGTACGAGAGCTACTGGGCGCTGCCCGGCGGGCTGCTGCGAGGCGGACGAGACGCTGGAGCAGGCTGCCGTCCGCGAGCTGCGCGAGGAGACCGGCGTCATCGACGTCTACATGGAGCAGCTGGCCACCTTCTCGAAGGTCGATCGCGACCCCCGCGGCCGCGTCATCTCGTGCTGCTACCTGGCCCTGGTGGACGGCCACCCGGGTGCGCTTGCAGCCCGGCTCGGACGCCCGCGAGGCGGCCTGGCGAGCCGCTCGAGCAGCTGACCGACCAGATCGAGCGGGGAGAGCCCGATGCTGGCCTTCGACCACGACCGCATCCTGGGCATCGCCCGCCGGCGGCTGGCCTACAAGCTGGAGTACCAGAACGTCGCCTGGAGCCTGCTGCCCGAGCAGCTTCACCATGAGCGAGCTGCGGCGCGTGTACGAGGCCGGCATCGGGCGGGCCTTCGAGCCCAACAACTTCCGCCGCATCGCGCTCGGCTGGGGCGTGCTGGCCGAAGCCGGCGAGCGGCCCACCGGCGGCCGCCCGGCGACCCTCTACCGGTTCGCCGACCGGCGGCCGTTGATCCTGGCCCAGAGCGCCCGCTACCGGAGGGCCACGTGAACATGCCCGCCAGAGGAACTGCTGACCGACGAGTACCAGCTGACCATGGCCGGCTCGTACCTCGCCCAGGGCATCGCCGACGACCCGGTCGTGTTCGAGCTCTCCGTCCGCGAGCTGCCGCCCGAGCGCGGCTACCTGCTGGTGGCCGGGCTGGAGCGGGCGGTGACCTACCTGACCGAGCTGCGCTTCACGCAGCCGGCGCTCGACCACCTGTTGGCGTCCGGCATCTGCACCGCTGAGACCTGCCGGCGGCTGGCGCAGCTGCGCTTCGACGGCGACCTGGACGCCCTGCCCGAGGGCACCGTTGCCTACGCCGGCGAGCCGCTGCTGCGGGTGTCGAGGGTCGCGCATCGTCTGCCAGCTGGTCGAGACCTACCTGCTGAACGCGGTGTACTTCCAGACGCTGGTGGCCACCAAGGCCGCCCGCATCGTGCAGGCCGCCGCCGGACGGCCGGTGGTGGACTTCGGCTTCCGCCGCGCGCACGGGGCCGAGGCCGGCCTGTGGGCCGCCCGCTGCGCCTAGATCGGCGGCTTCGCCGCCACCGCCACGGTGGCTGCCGGCTTCAGCTGGGGCATCCCCACCAGCGGCACCATGGCGCACAGCTACGTGCTGGCCTTCGAGCCTGAGCTGGACGCGTTTCGGCGCGTTCCTGCGCGACTGGCCGGACCGCTCGACGCTCTTGATCGACACCTACGAGCCACTGGCCGGGGCGCGCGGCGGCGGTCGAGGCCGCGCGACTGGAGGGCGTCGTCCCGCAGGCGGTGCGGCTCGACTCGGGCGACCTGGGCGAGCTGGCCCGCGGCGTGCGCGCGATCCTCGACGAGGCGGGCCTGAGGGAGACCCGGATCGTCGGCTCCGGCGACCTCGACGAGTACCGGATCGCCGCGCTGGTCGCCGCCGGCGCGCCGATCGACGGCTTCGGCGTCGGCACCCGGCTGGTCACCGGCTACGACGCGCCCGCCCTGGGCGGCGTCTACAAGCTGGTCGAGAGCGCCGGCCGCCCGGTGATGAAGACCTCCACGGACAAGGTGACCCTGCCCGGCCGCCACCAGGTGTTCAGGGCGGACGGCCACGACACCGTCGGCCTGACCGACGAGCCGCTGGAGGGGGTGCCGCTGCTGGAGCCGGTGCTGCGGGCCGGGCGGCGGTCGCGCCATTGCCGTCGCTGGACGAGATCCGCGCCCGAGCGGCCGCCGAGCTGGCGGCGCTGCCGGCCGCGGTGCGCGCGATCGAACGGCCGGATACATTGCCGCCACGCCTCTCACCGCGTCTGCCGCAGCTACGAGAGGCCCTGGCCAGATGAGCAGAGACCCCGCAGTCGCCCTGATCGTGGTGGACGTGCAGAACGACTTCTGCCCCGGCGGCGCGCTTGGCCGTGGCCGGCGGCGACCGACTGGCCGGGCGCATCGGCGAGGCCGCGCCGGCGCCGGCAGCCTGGTCGCCACCCGCGACCGGCATCCCCCCGATCACTGCTCGTTCGCCGACCAGGGCGGGCCTTGGCCGGCCCACTGCGTGGCGGGCACGGACGGGGCCGAGCTGCATCCGTCGATGGCCGAGATGGCCTTCGACCGCGTGCAGGACAAGGGCCGGCAGCGCGACCGCGAGCAGTACTCGGGTTTCGACGGCACCGACCTGGCGGAGTGGCTGCGGGACCGCGGCGTGCAGCGCGTGCTGGTCGCCGGTCTGGCAACCGACTACTGCGTGCGCGCGACGGCGCTGGACGCGATCGCGGCCGGGTTCGAGACCACCGTGCTGACCGACGCGGTGGCGGCGGTCGATGTCAACCCGGGCGACGGCGAGCGGGCGCTGGCCGAGGTCAGCGCGGCGGGTGGCACGCTCGACCGGGTGCACCTGATGCGCGGCCCCGAGCAGCTGGAGCCGCTGCTGGACGCAAAGCTGGCGGCCCTGCGCGCGGTGCTGGAGGGAGCCCAGCGCGGCAAGCTGGTGCTCGGCCTTTCGGGAGGCATCGACTCGGCGGTGGCCTGGCGCTGGCCGCCCGCGCGATCGGCCCCCAGCACGTTGTGGCCGTGCGGCTGCCGTCGCGGCACACCGAGCAGGTGCACCTGGACGACGCCTCCGTCGCGGCCGAGGCCGCCGGCCTGCCGGCCGAGAACGTGCTGACGGTGTCGATCGAGCCCATCCTGGAGGGCATCGACCGTTGCCCGCCCGGGCGCCGCCGGCTCCGACATCCGGTTTGGCAACGCCAGCGCGCGGGCGCGCATGCTCGTCATCTACGACCTGGCTCAGGAGCTGCACGCGCTGGTGCTGGGCACCGAGAACCGCAGCGAGTCGCTGCTCGGCTACTTCACCCGGTTCGGCGACGCCGCCTCCGACATCGAGCCGATCAGCGACCTGTACAAGACCGAGGTGCGGCTGGCGGCCCGACTGCTCGGCCAGCCCGAGGCGGTGATCCGAAAGCACCCCACGGCCGGGCTGTGGGGAGGCCAGACCGACGAGCAGGAGCTGGGCTTCACCTACGATCAGGGCGACCGGGTGCTGGCCGCCCACGTCGACCTGGGGCTCGAGATCGACGCGGCCGCCGCCCGGGCCGGGGTGGAGCGGGGGGTGGCCGAGCGGGTGCTGGAGCGGATGCATTCGGTGGCCTGGAAGCACCGGGTGCCCTACCCGCTGTGACGCACGACCAGATCCTGTCCGGGCTGCGCCTGCGCACGCCGCGGCTGGAGTTGACGGTGACCGGCGACGTCGACATGGCGGAGCTGTACGACGTTGCGATGGCAGGCATCCACCCGCCGGAGGAGATGCCATTCGGGATCCCCTGGACGGACGGGCTGGGCGACCCCGGCCGGCGCGAGGAGTTCTTCGCCTACCACCTGGAGGCGCGGGCGGCGATCGGGCCGGCGCACTGGCACCTGCTCCTCTGCGTGCGCGAGGCAGGCCGGCCGGTCGGCGTGCAGGGCATGGAGGCCGAGCGGTTTGCGGCCGAGCGGCGGGTGAGCACCGGCTCCTGGCTGACGGCCTCCGTTCAGGGCCGCGGACTGGGCACCGAGATGCGGGCGGCGGTGCTGGAGCTGGCCTTCGCACACCTGGGCGCGCGGGTCGCCGAGTCCGGCGCCATCGACGGCAACATGGCCTCGCGGCGGGTGTCCGACAAGCTCGGCTACCTCGAGGTCAGCCGGTCGACGGTGGCGCCGCGCGGCGTCGAGGTCGGACACGCCAATCTGGAGCTGACCCCGGACGAGTGGCGGGCGACGCGCAGCGTCCCGGTCGAGGTGGACGGCGCCGGCCCCGAA
The DNA here is from genome assembly GCA_963744065.1 of uncultured Actinomycetes bacterium. Classification (GTDB taxonomy): domain Bacteria; phylum Actinomycetota; class Thermoleophilia; order Gaiellales; family JAICJC01; genus DASUHT01. The sequence goes on from CAVUSN010000023.1 coordinate 131,615, forward strand.
CTGCTGGCGTTGCTCGGCGCAACCTGAACCCGAAACGGCCGGTGCCAGGCACCGGCCGTTTCGCCTGGGCGCGGGCGATCAGTGCCGCGCTCAGTGCGCGGGCGGCAGATCGACACCCATGATCTCTGCGGGCTGGAGTTGGGTGTACTGGTCGGACGTCGTCCACCGAACGCCGTAGCAGTCGATGGACAGGTTGTGCTGATAGCCGTGCTGCGCATAAACGCTGACGGCATGTCCGAGGTCGATCCGAAACACCCGAATAGCTCTGGTGGTCTGATAGACGATGTTCTCGCCGTAGATGCCGAGGCTGGTCGGATCGACGCCCCGCTTGAGCCAGGTCGACCCGAGCAGTGACCCGGTGGAGACGCTGTAGCGCAGCAGATGGTGCTGGTGCTGGGCGTCGGTGGTCAGCAGCGCCAGCACTGAGCGCGACATGGCCATGGAATCGATCGTGCCGGTGACCGGGATGGTCGCCGTCAACGTTCCCGTATCGACGCCGCGGATCTGGATGGACGGCTCAGCGGAGCCGTCTGCGGCCAGCGGTTGCTCGGCGAGCACGCCACCGGCTGTCGCCATAAGGGCGGCGGGCGGCGCCCCGTGTACATCCAACCGCTTGGGGAAGCCGTTGGACAGGTAGATGACGTGCTTGATCACTCCTCCCGTGACGACCTCGTTGCATTTCCCCTGCGGCTGGCACGAGCTGCCCGCCGCGACGTTCGCCACGCTGTACAGGACGACGCCGTCGCGGGCCGCCAGCGGCCCCAGTTGCAAGCCGGGCGCACCCGGCACGCACTGCCCATCGGCGCAGGCCGCCCACTGGTGGGTTACCTCGATCCGACGCGCACCCGGAATCGCCGTCCATACGGTCGACCAGTGTTGCGACGCGGAGGTGGCCTGCTGGGCCCAGAGGATGCGGAATGCATGACCGCTGCTGGTGGCAACGATCGGGCCCGCCATGTCCGCGACCGTCTCCGGCCCCTGGGTCGAGTAACAGCGGCTGACGATCACGTTCGCGCCTCGCATGAGGCGCCCTCGGTGGACCTGGTAGCAGTTGCGAGCCCCCACCTGCTCGTACTGCATCCACGCCGCCTGTCCGGACGGATCCAATGCAAAGTGAATGATCGGCTGGGGTGTCCGGACGAGCACCCGCGCCGGGGCCGCTGAAGCTGGCGCTCCAACCACCAGCCCTCCCGCACATACAAGACACGCTGCGATGACAGCCCGACCGGGCAGGGTGCGCCTCCTTCGATAATGCCGCAAGTCAACTATGCGGCGCGAGCGCCGGTCAGGCATCGGTAAGACCGCGGCTTCCTGATCAGTACAAGGCCGTGGCGAATGCCGGGGGCTATCTGCTACGCAGATGGAAAGAGCCGCCCCAGGGGTCAGACCCCGGGGGCGGCTCTCAAGAGATGCTCAGGCCGCGCGCAGCGGCTGCATGTCGGCCGACGCGGCCAGTTCGCGCAGCGCCTCCGCCTCCAGCTGACGCACGCGCTCGCGGGTCAGGCCGACGATCCGGCCGATCTCCTCCAGGTTGCGCGGGTCCTGGCCGTCGAGGCCGAAGCGCAGCTCCAGGATCAGCCGCTTGCGCTCGCCCAGCCGGGCCAGGCCCTCGCGCAGCCGCTCGTGGCGCAGGTGCGTCTCGGCCAGCTCCTCGGGGTTGCCGGCGTCCGGGTCGGCGATCATGTCGCCCAGCTCGGAGTCGCCGTCCTCGCCCACCGGCTCGTGCAGCGACACCGTCTTGCGGGCCAGGCCCAGCGTCTCGGCAACCGCGTCGGAGGTCAGCTCGGCTGCCCGGGCGATCTCGTCCTCGGTCGGCTCGCGGCCAAGGCTTGCCTCGAGCGACCGCCGCGCGCGCTCGATCGCGCGCAGGCGGTCGGACACGTGGACGGGCAGGCGGATGGTGCGGCCGCTGTTGGCGATCGACCGCTGCACGGCCTGGCGGATCCACCAGGTGGCGTAGGTCGAGAACTTGAGGTCGCGCCGCCAGTCGAACTTCTCGACCGCGCGGTTCAGGCCCAGCACGCCCTCCTGGATCAGGTCGAGGAAGGGCACGCCCTGTCCGCGGTACTGCTTGGCGATCGAGACGACCAGGCGCAGGTTGGACTCGATCATGCGCCGCTTGGCGATGGTGTCGCCGGCCTCGATGCGCTTGGCCAGCATGACCTCTTCGTCCTTGGTCAGCAGCGGATAGCGGCCGGCCTGGCGCAGGAACAGGTCGAGGCTGTTGGTGGTCGCGATCTCGACGTCGACCACCTCGATGCGCTCCTCGGCGGCCGGCGGGTCGACGATGTCGACGCCCAGGTGGGCGAGCTCGTCGCGCAGCGCCTGCACGTCCTCGGGGTCCAGATCCAGTTCCAGCGCGAGACCAGCCAGCTCGTCCTCGTAGACGACGCCCGCGCTCCTGGCCGAGCTCCACCAGGAGCCGGGCCTCCGGCTCGATGACGAGCTGCTCAGTCATACGTATCAACTCCCTCGTACACTCGCTCGATCACTGTGTTCCCCGAAACGTTCGCGATCAGACGCAGGATTCCCCGCTCGGCCACGTTCTACCGATACGCGGTTGACTTCGGATTGAAGCAGGCCTCGCCCCGCGTTGTTCCGGTGGGTGACCCCTCACCCTCTCCGGTTTGGTACGGCAGTAGACCAGTCTACGGGCCTCCGCTGGAGGACCGCCATCCCCCAAGGCGGGTAGCCCGTGTCGCCATTATATCCCCGGTTCGCTGTATTTCCAGGTAGCTGACGGCGCGCCGCCGAGCCAGCTCGGAAGCGCGCCGAAGACACTACCCGACGACCCGGACGGCGCCGTCATACTCGGACGCGTACCAGGGATCGGACAGGCTGGAGATCTGCACCACGGTGCCGGTGTGCGGGGCGTGGATGAACGAGGCCGTTGCCGATGTACATGCCGACGTGGCCGAGGCTGGGCTCGAAGAAGACCAGGTCGCCCGGCGCCAGCTGGTCGCGCGGCACGTGCGCGCCCGGCGTTCCACTGCGACCGCCGGTGTAGTGGTCGAGGTAGATGCCCAGCTGGGCGTACACCCACATGGTCAGGCCCGAGCAGTCGAAGCCGGAGGGGCTGGCGCCGCCCCACACGTAGGGCACGCCCAGCTCGTGCTCGGCGATCTGCACGGCCTTCTCGCCGAGCGTCCCGCCGGGCGGGATCGGAAGCGGCTGCGCCGCCGCCGCCGGTGCCGCCGCCGGCGGGGTCGGGCTGGGCGGCGCGGGCGGCGGCTGCGTCGGCGGCCGCCTGCGGCGCGCTCGCGGCGCCAGCCGCGGCCAGCTCGGCCGCCTGGGCCTGCTGGATCAGCACCGAAATGTCGTGCTTGATGCCCGACAGCACGTGCTGCTGCTGGGCCAGCAGCGCCTGCACCTGATGCTTGCGCGTGCGCCGCCTGGTGGACCAGCTTCTCGGCCTGGCGCTGCTCGATCCGCAGCGCGGCCTGGCGGGTCTCGATCCGCCGCTCGGCGACGTGGATCTGCTCCAGCAGCTGTGCCTGCTGTTGTCCGCGCGCTGCACGAACTCGAGCCGGTTGACCAGGTCGGAGAACGAGCCCGCGCCCAGCACGTACACGGTCGACGTCGCCCGACTCGCGCCCTTGTAGCGGCCACCAGAGCCCGGCCAGCTGGCGCTGGGCGACCCGCAGGTTGGCCTTGGCGATCCGCAGGGCGATCGCTGTTGCGGGCCATCTGGGCCTGCACGGCGGTCGAGCCGCGACTTGCGCCGCGTCGTAGGCCTCGACCGCGGCATCGACCTCGCGTTGATGCGCGTTCAGGCGGGCTTCGACCGTGCAGCCTGAGCGCGGGCGTCCGCCATCTGGCCGGCGTGGGCGGTCGGGGGCAGCGCTGCGGCGGCTGCGCAGCGCAGCCGCAAGCGCCGCCAACACGACCCAGCGCGTTCGCCGCGCATGCGGGGGGCCGGGAACGGCATGGGCCGCGGACTCTACCACCGGCGATGGACCTGCAACCAGGACCGTCTTGTAAGGATTTCGCCACTCACGGCGTGTGTTAGTTCACCGGTTGACACGTTCGGTCGCGGTGCACGGCGCTGCGCTGGCGCAGTGCCCGCATCCCGAATCACGACGTGGATTGCGACATGTGGGGGCAAAGTGGGGTATGTGTGGGGCGAAATGGGAGACGTCCCCGTTGCTGCTCGGTGAGTCAGTCCAGAAGCTCGACGCCAAGAACCGCGTCACCCTGCCGGCCAAGCTGCGCGGACATTTCGTGGACGGGCGTGGTCATCACCAAGGGCTTCGACAGCTGCCTGGTCGGTGTACAACCGCGACGACTGGGAATCCTTCACGGAGGCGCAGCTGGGGCGGCTCGACCCCTTCAGCAAGCAGGGCCGCCAGGTGAGTCGCGGTTCCTGTACGGCGGGAGCCGCCGAGGTCGAGCTGGACAGGCAGGGGCGGATGATGCTGCCGCCCGTCGCAGCTCGCAGCACGCCGCAGCTGGACGCGCGACATCGTCGTCGCCGGGCTGCGCGACCGCCTCGAGATCTGGGAGTCTGAGGCCTGGACGTGCCAGGAGGCGGAATCGAGGGGAGCGTGGAGGATGTTGCCGAATCTCTCTCACAGCAGTAGCCAGGACTCGTGGGACACGTGCCCGTGATGGCAACGGAGGTCGCCGAGCTGCTCGAGCTGCGGCCGGGTGACACGGTGGTCGACTGCACGTTCGGCGCGGGCGGGCACGCCGCGGTGCTGGAGCCGCACCTGCGCGGGCCGCGGCATGTACATCGCCGTCGACCGCGACCCCGAGGCCGAGCGCTACTTCGACCAGCTTCGCGGCCGGCGCGTCGGTCGAGACCCGCTTCGTGCACGGCGATTTCGCGCTGGTGCTGCGCAACATGGCGGCCACCGGCCAGCACGCCAACGCGATCCTGATGGACCTGGGCATGTCGTCGATGCAGATCGACCGGGCCGAGCGCGGCTTCAGCTACGCCACCGACGCGCCGCTGGACATGCGCATGGACCCCGGCGCCGACCTGACCGCCGCCGACATCCTGAACGGCTGGGACGAGCGCGAGCTGGCCAGCATCTTCCGCGAGCTACGGCGAGGAGCGGTTCTCCCGCCAGATCGCCCGAGCGATCGTGCGCCGCCGGCGGACGGGCGCGAGTTCGACCGCTCCGGCGACCTGGTCGAGGTGATCAAGTCGGCCATCCCCACGCCCAGCCGGTTCGGCCAGGGACACCCGGCCAAGCGCGTCTTCCAGGCGCTGCGGATCGCCACCAACGACGAGCTGGAGTCGCTGCGCGAGGGGCTCGACGCGGCGCTCGAAGCTGCTCGCGCCCGGCGGCCGCATGGCCGTCATCAGCTTCCACTCGCTCGAGGACCGGATCGTCAAGCGGTTCATCCGCGACGCAGGCCCGCGGCTGCACCTGCCCGCCCGATTTCCCGATCTGCGTGTGCGGCCAGAGCCCGAGCTGCGCGCGCTCACCACGCGCGCGGTGGTGCCGGGCGTCGACGAGCGCGCGATCAACCCCCGCTCGTCGTCGGCCAAGCTGCGCGCCGCCGAAAGGACCGGCAGCCGGTGAGCGCCGTCGCTCCCGCTCCCGCACGGCCGCAGCGCCGGCGGGAACCCGACCGGCCGGCGGCCGCGCCTGCTTCACCCCGGCGAGCACCCGAGCAGCGGACAGGCTTCCGACCGCGCCGGCTGTCGGCCGGCGGGCTGGCCTCGCTGATCGTGCTGGGCGCCCTGCTGGGCGGCATCGTCGCCCTCAACGTGGCCGCCCTGCGGGCCACCATGGAGGCCAGCCGGCTGTCGGCCAGCGCCCAGGCTCTGGTGCAGACCAACCGCGGCCTGAGCGCGACGGTGGCGTCGCTAACGGCGCCCCCTCGGATCGATCACCGGGCACGCGCGCTGGGCATGATCCAGCACACGCCGGGGCCGGGTGACAAGCTGCGGCTGTCGCCGAGGCACGCACCGCAGCACCAGCCGTCGGGGACGTTCGCCCGGTGAGGCTGCGCGACCACCGCCTGCGGCTGATGCTGGCCGTGTCGGTCGGGGCGTTCACGATCGTGATCGGACGCGCGATCCAGGTGCAGGGCCTGGACGCGGCGTCGCTGCGCGCGCGGGAGGTCTCGCAGCAGCAGAACGTGATCACCGAGGACGGCCTGCGCGGAACCATCTACTCGGCCGACGGGCTGGTGCTGGCGCAGGAGCAGCCGGCCGTCGACATCGTGGCCAACCAGCCGCTTGTCAAGCACCCGAAGGCCACAGCCGGGCTGATCGCAAACGCGCTCGGCTACCGCCTGGTCAGCGTCCCGCACGTCAAGAAGAAAGAGCCGACCAAGAAGCAGAAGAAGTTCATCGCCCACCAGGAGCACCGGCGCGCGGCCTACGTGCGCGAGGTGCAGTCGCTGCTGCCGCTCCTGACTGGGTCCAGCCACTTCACCTACGTCGCCCGTCAGCTCGACCCGGCGATCGCACACAAGATCCTGGCCAGCCACCCGGCGGGCCTGAGCGGCATCCCCGGATACACCCGCGCGTATCCCAACGGCGGCCTGGCCTCACAACTGCTCGGCTTCACCGACATCGGCTCCAACGGCGGCAAGGGCGGCGCGGGCCTGGAGCACCTGCTGAACCGCTCCCTGAGCGGCCGCCCGGGCGAGCAGGTGGTCGTCAAGGATCCGTCCGGCGCCGCACTGGAGACGGTGCAGCTGAAGGCGCCGGAGAACGGGCGCAGCGTGCGTCTGACCATCAACTCCTCGCTCGAGTCGTATGTGCAGCAGGTGCTCGGCCAGACCGTCCGCGAGTTCCACGCTCACGGCGCGACCGCCATCGTCATGAACCCGCACACGGGCGCCATCCAGGCCATGGCCTCGGCCCCCACCTACGACGACAACCGTGTGCACGAGCTCCCCCAGAGCGCGTTCGGGCGGACCCAGAACCTGGCCACCGACATGGCGTACGAGCCGGGCTCGATCTTCAAGGCCGTCACCTACTCGGCCGCCCTGTCGCTGGGCCTGATCTACCCGGACATGGAGTTCAAGGACCTGCCGTACTCGATTCACGTGGCCGACAAGGTGATCCACGACGACGCGCCCCGCCCGCCCAAGACGTTCACCGCCCGCAGATCCTGCCGAGTCGTCCAACGTCGGCACCGACACGATCGCCGGCTGGGTGCACCCCGGGCGGCTGCTGACGTGGATCCACCGGTGGGGCTTCGGCCGCTACCCGGCACAGCGCTTCCCGGGTGAGACGCCCGGCCTCGTGCCGCTTCTGAGCCGCAACCAGTGGTCGGGGTCGTCCATCGGCACCATCCCGATCGGCCAGGGCATCTCGGTCACGCCGCTGCAGATGGCCGACATGTACGCGGCCATCGCCAACGGCGGCGTGATGCCCCAGCCGCACGTGATCGAGAGCATCCAGGGCCAGCGCCGGCCGGCCCTGCACAGCCGCCGGATCCTGCGCCCGCGGCGTCGACCACCGAGCTGGTGAACATGCTGAAGGGCGTGGTCGATACCGGTCCGGCACCGGCATCCACGCCCGCATCCCCGGCTACACCGTGGCCGGCAAGACCGGCACCGCCCAGAAGGCCGACGGACACGGCGGCTACTCGACTGCAAGTACGTGGCCTCGTTCGTCGGCTTCTTCCCGGCCGGCAACCCGCAGGTGCGAGATCCTGGTGGTCGTCGACTCGCCGCGGGACAACATCTTCGGCGGCATGGTGGCCGCGCCGGCCTTCGAGAAGATCGGCGCCTGGTACGCCCGCCGGTTCGGCATCCCGCCCGACAAGCCCGGCCCTGAAGTAGGCCCGTTCTCCTAGAGTTCCCCGCGCATGAAGCTGGCAACGCTGATCGAGGCGATCCGGCCGCTGCAGGCTGTGCGCGGGCAGGGGGATCCCGAGATCACCGCGGTCACCTACCGGGCCGACGACGCCGTGACCGGGCGCACTGCACGTGTGCGTGCCGCGGCCTCGCGTCGACGGGCACGACTTCGCCGGCCAGGCTGTCGAGCGCGGCGCCGTGGCGCTGGTGGTCGAGCGCGGGCTGGAGCCGGACGTGCCGCAGCTGGTGGTGCGCAACTCGCCGGCTGGCGATGGCCGCCGCCGCCGACGCCTTCTACGGCCACCCCAGCCGCCAGCTGCAGGTGGTCGGCGTGACCGGCACCAACGGCAAGACCACCACCGCCTTCCTGCTGCACGCCGTGCTGGATGCGGCCGGGCTGCGGCCCGGGCCTGCTGGGCACGGTCGAGCAGCGGGTCGGGCGGGGTCGTGGAGCCGGTCGACCGCACCACGCCCGAGAGCGTCGACCTGCAGGCCACCCTGCGGCGGATGGCTGGACGCCGGCGACCGCACCTGCGCGATGGAGGTGTCGTCGCACGCGCTGGCGCTGGAGCGGGTGGCCGGCGTGCGCTTCGCCGCCGCCGCCTTCACCAACCTGACCCAGGACCACCTCGACTTCCACGCCGACATGGAGGAGCTACTACCTGGCCAAGGCGCGGCTGTTCGAGACCGACGCCCCCGGCGCTGTCAACGTCGGCGACGAGTACGGCCGGCGGCTGGCCGACGAGGCAGGCGGCCCGGTGCTCACCTACGCGCGCGGGCGGCGAGCAGGCCGACGTGGCGCCGCAGGCGGTCGAGATCGGCGCCGGCGGGGCGATCTCGCTGATCGCGCCGCACGCCCCGGGGGCTGCTGCCGCTGGACGTGCGTCTGCGCGGCGGCGTTCAACGTCGAGAACGTGCTGTCCGCCGTGGCGGTGGCCGAGCTGCTGGAGCTGCCGCACGAGGCGGTGCGGGCCGGCATCGCGGCGGTGGACGGGGTGCCCGGGCCGGTTCGAGGCGGTGGACGCCGGCCAGCCGTTCACGGTGCTGGTGGACTACGCGCACACCCCCGACGGGCTCGAGAACGTGCTCGAAGGCGGCCCGCGAGATCACCGGCCGGCGGCTGATCTGCGTGTTCGGCTGCGGCGGCGACCGCGACCGCGGCAAGCGGCCGCTGATGGGCGCGCATCGCCCGCCGGCTGGCCGACGTCGCCATCGTCACCTCCGACAATCCGCGCAGCGAGGATCCGGCGGCGATCATCGCCGAGATCATGGACGGCATCGACATGGACATCGAGCCCGACCGCCGCCGCGCGATCGAGCTGGCGGTCGCGGCACGGCCGGCCCGGCGACGTGGTCGTGATCGCCGGCAAGGGCCACGAGCAGGGGCAGCAGTTCGCCGACGCACGGTGCCCCGTTCGACGACCGCACGGTCGCGCTCGAGGCGCTGCAGCCGCTGTGGCCGGCATGATCCCGCTGACCGCTGCCGAGATCGCCGCTGCCTGCGGCGTCGAGACGCGCCGTGGAGCGACCGTGACCGGGGTCGCGATCGACTCCCGCCAGGTGACGCCCGGCGACCTGTTCGTGGCGCCTGCCCGGCGAGCGCACCGACGGCGCCGCGGTTCGTCGGACGCCGCACTGGCCGCCGGTGCGTCCGTGGCGCCTGGTGCCGCGCGGGCGCGGGACGGCCCGGCCCGGCCATCGCGGTGCCCGACCCGCTGGACGCGCTGGGCAGGGTCGGCGGCGAGGTGCGGCCGCGCACGCACGCGCCGCGTGGTCGGCATCACCGGATCCACCGGCAAGACCTCGACCAAGGACATCCTGGCCGCGCTGCTCGAGCGCAACGCACGAGGTCGTTGCCAGCCGCCGAACTACAACACCGAGATCGGGCGTGCCGCTGACGCTGGCGCGGATCGAGCCGACCACCGCAGGCGGTGGTGTGCGAGCTGGCCATGCGCGGGCTGGGCCAGATCGCCTATCTGGCCGAGCATCGTGCCGGCCCGACGTCGCCGTGATCACCGGCGGTCGGCCCCGTCCATCTGGAGCTGCTGGGGACGGTCGAGCAGGTCGCCGAGGCCAAGGCCGAGATCCTGAGGCGCTGGCCGCGGACGGGACCGCGGTGGTGCCGCACGGCGAGCCGCTGCTCGAGCCGCACCTGCCGGGCTCAGCGGCGCGGTGGTCAGCTTCGGCGAGGATCCGGGCGCCGATGTGCGGCTGGTCCGGCTTTGCGGCCCGGCAGGGCGGAGTTCGACGCTCGCGGTCGAACCCTGTCCGTGCCCGTGAACTTCACCCAGCGTCACAACGCGCTCAACCTGGCGGCCGCCCTGGCCGCCTGCCGACAGCCTCGGCCTGGCCGCTGGAGGAGCTGACGCGGGGCGCGGTCTGCAGGTGGCGTTCTCGCGCTGGCGCGGCGAGCAGATCGAGCTGGACGGCGGCGGCGTGCTGATCGCCGACTGCTACAACGCCAACCCGACCTCGATGGCGGCCGCGCTGCGCCACCTGGTCGAGCTGGCCGGGGAGCCGACGTTCGGTCGCCGTGCTGGGCGACATGGCCGAGCTGGGAGCGGGCGCCGCGCATACCACCGCGAGGTCGGCGCGCTGCCGACGCGAGCTGGACGTGGACGTGATCGCCGTCGGGCCGCTCGCGCGCGACTACGGCGGACGCTGGTATGCCGACCGCGACGCCCTGCTGGCCGACGCTGGACGACCTGCTCGAGCCGGGCGACGCGGTGCTGGTCAAGGGCAGCCGCGTCGATGGGCCTCGAGGTCGTGGTGGAGGCGCTGGCGCCGTGAAGCTGGTGCTGTCGCGGCCGTGATCGCGATGCTGCTCGGGATCGTGGCCGGCCCGGCGTTCATCGCCTTTCTGCGCCGGCACGAGTTCGGCCAGCACATCCGCGAGGAGGGGCCTGCCGGACACCACGTCGAAGCAGGGCACGCCGACGATGGGCGGGCTGATGCTGCTTGGCCTGCGCGCTGATCGCGTTCGCGATCTTCACCAAGCGGACGACGCCGGCCCTGACGGTGGCCGGGGTGACTATCGCGTGCGGCTTCATCGGCTTCGTCGACGACTGGTTCAAGCTAGTCGCACAGACGCTCGCTGGGGCTGTCCGGGCGGGTAAGATGCTGGCCCTGGCGCTGGTGGTGGCGGCGACTGGGCTTTGTCGCCCACCACGAGCACCTGTGCACCGACGTGTATGTGCCGCTGATCAACGTGCACGTCTCGACTGGGCCCGCTCTACTACGTGCTTCCTGTTCCTGGTGGTGGCCGGGGCGGCCAACGCGGTCAACCTGACCGACGGCCTGGACGGCCTGGCCGCGGGCACCTGCACGATCGCCATGCCTGACCTACTCGCGCCATGATGGTGGTCGCCTTCCTGTCGCCAGACATCGCTCACCGCGGCCTGTACGCGCCGCGCGATCCAGCGCAGCCTCGACCTGGCGATCATGGCCGCGGCGCTGGTCGGCGGCTGCATCGGATTCCTCTGGTACAACGCCTACCCGGCCGACGTGTTCATGGGCGACACCGGCTCGTTCGGACTGGGCGGGGCGCTGGCGGCCATGGCCGTCTTCACCAAGACCGAGTTCCTGCTGGTGGTGATCGGCGGCATCTTCGTGATCGAGGCGCTGTCGGTGGCGATCCAGGTGATCGCGCTTCAGGACGACCGGCAAGCGGGTGTTCCTGATGGCGCCGATCCACCACCACTTCGAGATGCTGGAGTGGACCGAGAACAAGATCATCGTCCGCTTCTGGATCGCGGCCGGCGATCTTCGGCGCCATCGGCTTCGTCCTCTACTACCTCTTCTTCAGCTCGTACCGGTGAGCGCCGGCCCGCTACGTGGTGGTTGGGCTGCGCCGTTCGGGCCTTGCGGCCTGCGAGGCGATCGCTCGCATGTGGCCGGGCTCGCAGGTGCTGGCGACCGATTCGGCGCCCGACGTCGACCCGGGCAGGCTTTCGGCGGCCGGCGCCGAATACCGCGCCTGGGGTGATGAGTTGGAGCTTGCAGGGGTGACAGCCGTGATCAAGAGCCCGGGAGTGCCGGGGCAGGCGCCGCCCGTCGCGGCAGCCCGCCGGGCCGGCGTGCCGGTGTGGAGCGAGGTCGAGCTGGCAGCCCGCATGCTGCCCAACCCGATCATCGGTATCACCGGCACCAACGGCAAGACCACCACCACCGAGCTGGTCGGCGCGATGCTGCGGGCCGGCAGGGTGCCGGTGGAGGTGGCCGGCAACGTCGGCCGGGCGCTGTCGGAGCTGCCCGGCCGGGTCGATCCGGGCGCCTGGATCGCCTGCGAGCTCTCGAGCTTCCAGCTCGAGGACATCGACACTTCCGCGCGCCGGGTGGCCGTCGTGCTGAACGTCACCCCCGACCATCTCGACCGGCACGGAACGTGCGGGGAGTACGCGCGCAGCCAAGCTGCGCCTGTTCGAAAACCAGACCGGCGGGGACATCGCCATCGCTCAACGCCGACGACCCGGTGCTGGCCGGCGCCCGAGCTGCCCGGCCACGGCCGCCGCGGTGGTTCGTGTCCAAGGCCCAGCGCGACCGATCGACTGGGAGCACGCCGGCCTCCGTGGCGACCACAACCTCGAGAACGCGCTGGTCGCCGCCGCGGCCGCCGACCGCGGTCGGCGTCCAGCGGGCGGCCATCGACCGCGCGCTGCGCGACTTCCAGCCGCCGCCGCACCGCCTGCAGACCGTCGCCGTGCCGGCGGCGCCATCGAGTTCGTGGACGACTCCAAGGCCACCAATCCGGAGGCGGTGATCAAGGCCCTGACCGCCTACGACCGGGCGTGCGGCTGATCCTGGGCGGCTCGCTGAAGGGCGCTTCGTTCGACGGGCTGGCGGCCGCGGTGGCCGCGGGCCCGGTCGTGTCGGTGTGTACCTGATCGGGCAGGCGGCGGAGCCGATCGGCCGAGCGCTGGACGCGGCGGGCGTCGCCCACACCGACAGCGGCACGCTGCGGCAGGCGATCGAGGATGCGGCCGCCGCCGCCGAACCGGGCGACGTGGTGCTGCTCTCGCCGGCCTGCGCCAGCTTCGACCAGTTCGAGGACTACGAGCATCGCGGCGGACGAGTTCGCGCCGCTCGCCGGGGAGGTGCCGTGGACGCTGAGGCCGTCGAGGCCCGCGCCCTGGCCCGCCGCGTTGCCCGGGCGAGCTCGCACCGCAGCTCGAGTACCACCTGCTGCTGCTGGTCACGCTGGGCCTGGTCGCGTTCGGCCTGATCATGGTCTACAGCGCCTCGTCGCGGCACTGCCGTGGTGCACGGCGCAGAACCCCATGTCGGCGTTGATCAAGCAGGCCGTCTACGCCGCTGTCGGGATCGTGTGCGATGGCGGTGGTGGCGCGCTTCCCGTACCGGCGCTGGCGGCCGCGCGGTGCCGGTGGTCACGCTGGTCACCCTGCTGCTCTGGTGGCGGTGCTGGTCCCCGGGATCGGCGTTCGCTATCAACGGCGCCGCCCGCTGGATCCTCTTCGGGCCCATCTCGTCCAGCCATCCGAGTTCGTCAAGCTGGCGGTGGTGCTCTTCGCCTCGCCAGGTGCTGGCCTCGCGCGCAAGCGCCCGCCCAGCACCGTCGAGCAGCTGTTCAACCCGGTCGGCGCGGTGGCCCTGATCGTGTGCGCTGCTGATGCTACGCCGAGCCCGACCTCGGCACCACCATCGCGATCGCGCTGATGGTGTGCGGGGTGCTGGTGGTGGCCGGCACGCCGCTTCGGCGTTCTGGCCGGGATGGGCGCCGCCATGGGCGCCGCGGCGGCCTACCGGCATCTCCCAGAGCGCGTACCTGCGCGATCGCCTGCTGACCTTCATGGACCCGTGGCAGGACGCCGCCGGCGCCGGCTACCAGAACGTCCAGGCGCTGCTCGCGCTGGGCTCTGGCGGCATCAGGGGCAAGGGCCTGGGCAAGGGCACGACAGAAGATCGACTACCTGCCGGAGGCTCCGTACCGACATGATCGGCGCCGTGATCGGCGAGGAGTTGGGGCTGATCGGGATCGTCCTGATGGCGCTCGCGTTCGCGCCGTTCGCGGTGCTCGGGTTTCGCATCGCCATGCGCTGCAAGGATCCGTTCGGCAAGTACCTGGCCACCGGCATCACGTGCCTGGTGGCCGGGCAGGCGATCGTCAACCTCGGCGCCGTGCTCGGCTTCCTGCCGCTGACTGGCGTGCCGTTGCCGCTGATAAGCTCGGGTGGGTCCAGCCTGGTCGTCTTCCTGACCATGGCGGGCGTGCTGCTGAACGTCGCCGAGGGGGCGCCGGCCAGCGCCGCCGTGGCACGACCCCGAAGGGCGCCGAACGACGATGCCACAACCCAACCGAAGCGAGTCAGGCAGCCCGCCGCCGCCCAACCAGATCCGCGTGCTGATCGCCGCCGGCGGAACCGCCGGACACGTCGTGCCAGCCCTGGCGGTGGCCGACGAGCTGTCGGATAGGGGCGCCGAGGTGAGTTCGCCGGTACGGCCGACCGGATCGAGTCGCGGCTGGTGCCGGCCGCCGGCTACCCGCTGCACAGCTTCCGCATCAAGGGTTTCGAGCGGCGGCTGTCGCCCGGCCTGGTGCGAGGCCGCCGGGCTGGCCGCGCTGGCGCCCGGCACCTGCCTGCGGATGCTGCGCCGACTGCGCCCCGTCGGTGGTGTTCGGGGGCGGCTATGTGGCCGGCCCGATGGTGGCCGCGGCCAGGGGCGCTTCGCATCCCCTCGGCGCTGCTCGAGGTGGACGCGCACATGGGCCTTGCCAACCGGATGGCCTCACCCCTGGTGCGGCGGGTGTTCCTGGCCTTCCCGATCGCCGACCAGCGGCCGCCGCACTACGTGGTCACCGGCCGGCCGGTGCCCAAGTCGGTGCTGACGGCCACCCGCGAGCAGGGCCGTCCGAGTTCGGGCTGCCGGCAGACCAGCCGGTGGTGGTCGTGATCGGCGGCAGCCTGGGCGCCCGCTCGCTGAACAAGGCGGCCGTCGGAGGCCTGGTCGCACAACGACCCCGGGTTCACGGTGGTCAACGTCACCGGCGCGCGCGACTTCGCCCCAGGTCGCTCGCAGCGCAACGCCGTACTACCACGTGATCGAGTACACGCAGTCGCTGGGGCCGCTACTGGCCGCCTGCGACCTGGTCGTGTCGCGGGCCGGCGGGTCGGTGTTCGAGATCGCCGCCGCCGGCAAGCCGTCGATCCTGGTGCCCTCGCCCAACGTGACCGCCGACCACCAGACCCCCAACGCCGATTACCTGGCCGACGGGCGGCGCCGCCATCGTCCTGCGCGACGCCGAGCTGACGCCGCACGCGGCTGCGCCCACGAGGTATCGGCGCTGCTCTCGGACACCGGCCGGCTGAGCCGGCATGGGCCTGGCAGCCAGCCGCCTGGCCCGCCCCGACGCCGCCTCGGTGATCGCCTCCCAGCTGCTGGAGCTGGCACGGTGACGGAGTTCGCCGGGCGCCGCCTGCACCTGATGGGGATCGGTGGCGCCGGCATGTCGGCGCTGGCCACCGTGGCCTACGCCTGGGGCGCCGATGTCAGCGGCTGCGATCGCGCCCCGTCCCGCTACAGCGAGCGCCTGCGCCGGTTCGGGATCGCGGTCGCCGAGGGCCACGACCCAGCTCACCTCGAGCAGGGGATGGAGGTCGTCGTCGTTCGGCCATCGCCGACGATCAGGACGAGCTGGCCGCCGCCCGCGAGCTGGGGCTGCCGCGTGCTGCGACCGGGCCGAGTTGCTGGCCGAGATGGTGGCAGTCCGCCGCTCGATCGTCGTGGCCGGGGCGCATGGCAAGACCACCACCACCGCCATGATCGCCTTCGCCGCCCAGCGGCTGGGGCTCGACCCCACCTACCTGATCGGCGGCGAGGTGTCGCAGTTGGGCGGCAACGCCGGGCCGGGCGGGGGAGAGCTGCTGGTGGCCGAGGCCGACGAGTCGGACGGCTCGCTGGCGCTGCTGCGGCCGGCGATCGCCGTCGTCACCAATATCGAGCTCGATCACCACACACGGTTTGGTTCGGAGGAGGAGCTGCGCGAGCTGTTCGCCGGCTGGGCGGCCTCCGTGCCGGCCGGCGGGGCGGTGCTCCTGGGAGATGGCGTCGACCTGCCGTTCACTGTCGCCGCCTCGGCCCGCTTCGGGTTCTCGCCGGGCGCCGACTGGCACATCTCCGGGCTCGAGTTGACCGGGCCGCGCACCGGCTTCTGGCTGGCCACGCCCGACGCCACGCCGCTGCACGTGTCGCTGCGGGTGCCGGGCGCGCACAACGCCCAGAACGCGGCGGCCGCCATCGCCGCGCTCCATCACGCGGGCGCCGATGCCGCCGACGCGGCCACCGCCATCGGCGAGTTCCGGGGCGCCGGTCGCCGCTTCGAGCGCCGCGGCGAGCGCCGCGGGTTCGCGGTGGTCGACGACTACGCCCACCACCCGACCGAGTTGGAGGCGACCATCGCCACCGCCCGCAGCCGAGCATCCGCGGCGCGTGGTGGTGTGTTTCCAGCCGCACCTGTACTCGCGCACGCAGGCGCTGGCTGGCCGCTTCGGTGCGGCCCTGGCGCAGGCCGACGAGGTGGTCGTGACCGAGATCTACGCGGCCCGCGAGCAGCCGCTGCCGGGGGTGACCGCCAAGCTGGTGGTGGACGCCGTCAGCGAGCGCCGGCCGGGCATGCCGCTGGCCTACTCGCGTACGCTGGACGGAGGCGGCCGACTACCTGCGCGGGCGGCTGCGCGACGGCGACCTGGTGCTGACGGTGGGCGCCGGCGACGTGCGCCGGGTGGGCGACTTGTTGCTGGACGTCGTTCCGAGCGACCTGCCGGCATGATCGCTTCCGTGGACGTCGAGCCCGACTACCCGCTGTCGCGCCTGACCACGGTGGGGATGGGCGGGCCCGCCCGCTGGTTCATCGAACCGCGCACGTCGCAGGAACTGGAGGAGGCGCTGGGTGGGCGCGCGACCGAGAGCTCGAGCTGGCGGTGGTCGGCCTGGGCTCCAACCTGCTGGCCGCCGACGACGGTTTCGACGGCGTCGTGCTGCGGCTGGCCGGCGAACTGGCCGAGGTCGCGCCGGGACGGCAGGCGGATCGTGTGCGGTGGCGGCGCGTCGCTGGCAGTGGTCGTGCCGCCGCAGCCGCGACTGGGGCCTGGCCGGGGTCGAGTTCGGCTGCGCCATCCCGGGCACGGTGGGTGGCGCCGTGCGCATGAACGCCGGCGCCTACGGTCGCGATATGGCGGCCGTGCTGGAGCGGGCGCTCATCGTCTCGGCGGGCGGCAGGCGGACCGGCGACCCGCAGGCGCTGGAGCTTCGCTACCGGCACTCCAATGTCGGCCCCGGGGAGGTGGTGGCCGAGGCGGTGCTGACGCTCGCGCGCTCGACCCCGGTCGACGTGGCCGACACCGTGCGCGATCTGCAGCGGCGCCGGCGGGCTGCCCAGCCGTCCAAGGTGCGCACCTTCGGCAGCGTGTGGAAGAACCCCGAGCCCGAGCGCACCGCCGGCCGCCTGCTGGACGAGTGCGGCCTGCGCGGCTACCGGATCGGCGGCGCCCGCATCTCGCCCGTGCACGCCAACTTCATCGAGAACATGGGCAACGCCAGCGCGGCCGACGTGATCGCGCTGATGACCGAGGCCCGGCGCAGGGCGCGCGAGCAGTTCGGCGTGCAACTCGAGCACGAGGTGCGCATGTTGGGAGATATCCGCCTGCCCTGATCGGGGCAGGATCGGGGCGGCTGCGGTCGAACTCCCCCGTGATGGCGCTGGCCGCCCCATCCGACCCCATCCTGCTCGCCCGCCGCCGCGCCGTCTCACGGGCCCGCGGCCGCCGCCGGCTGACCCTTGTCTGCTGCACTCTGGGGCTGGCGGCGTCGCTGGCCGGCTATCAGGCGCTGAAGGCCTCCTCGGTGTTCGCTGTCCGCACGGTGGTGGTGCACGGCGGCAGCCCCGCGCTGGACGCGCAGGTGCAGGCTCAGATGCAGCAGGCGGTGGCCGGCCGCAGTCTGCTGGCAGTGGATACCGCGCCGCTCACCCGCACCCTCGAGCAGATCGCCTACGTGCGAGCTGCCCGCGTCGACCGCGCGTTCCCCAACACGCTGTCGGTGACGCTGGCCGTGGAGCGGCCGGTGGCGGTCGCCGCCTCCGGACACTCGGCCTGGCTGGTGTCGGGCGACGGCCGCGTGCTGGGCACGGCCACCGTGGCCGGCTCGCACCTGCCCAAGGTCGTGCTGCCCGGCGGGCTGACACTGGCCACCGGCGCGATCGCCCGCCAGGCGAACCTGACCACGGCCCTGCAGACGCTTCATTCGACGCCGGCCTGGTTCGGCCAGAGGGTGGGGCGGATCACCGAGATCGTCCCCGGCACGTCGGCCCTGACGCTGGTCATCAACCGCAAGCTGCAGGTGCGGCTGGGCTCGATCGAGGAACTGCCGCTGAAGCTGCGGGTGGCCGCCCGCTGGCTGGGCACGATGCCGGCGTCCGACCGTGCGTCGCTCCTGTACGTGGACGTGTCGGCTCCGGCCCGGCCCGCGCTCAAGTACAAGAAGTAAGTCTCAACAAGACCCTTAGAGTTTGCGATCTGACCTTCGACTTGACAGCGAGACCCGTGGAGAGTACGCTCCTCCACGAAGCCCTCGCGTCGGTGTCAGTGTTTGCTGCCCGCCGCGTGGGCTCGATTCGTTTATGGAAGCATTACTGTCAACTAGAGAGTTAGGTCGAGGAGCAAGGTTTTCGGCACCGACGGCCGGAGGTGCAAGGTGAGGGATCAGAGCGGCAATTACCTGGCGGTGATCAAGGTGGTCGGCGTCGGCGGTGGCGGCACCAATGCCGTCAACCGGATGGTCGACGCCGGACTCCGCGGAGTTGAGTTCATCGCCGTCAACACCGACGCCCAGGCGCTGCTCATGTGCGACGCCGACGTCAAGATCCACATCGGTTCCAAGATCACCCGTGGTCTCGGCGCCGGCGCCGATCCGGCCATCGGCCAGGAGGCTGCGGTCGAGAGCCGCGACGAGCTGCAGGAGGCGCTGAAGGGCGCCGACATGGTGTTCGTGACCGCCGGCAAGGGCGGCGGCACCGGCACGGGCGCCGCCCCGGTGATCGCCGAGATCGCCCGGGAGCTGGGCGCGCTGACCGTCGGTGTGGTCACCCGGCCGTTCAGGTTCGAGGGCCGCAAGCGCGCCGACCAGGCCGACTCGGGCATCCGCCAGCTGCGCGAGAAGGTCGACACGCTGATCATCATCCCCAACGACCGCCTGTTGCAGGTGGTCGAGAAGCGCACCTCGATCGTGGACGCGTTCCGGATCGCCGACGACGTGCTGCGCCAGGGCGTGCAGGGCATCACCGACCTGATCACCGTGCCCGGGTTGATCAACCTCGACTTCGCCGACGTGCGCACGATCATGCGCGAGGCCGGCTCGGCGCTGATGGGGATCGGAGTGGCCGGCGGCGAGAACCGGGCCTCCGAGGCCGCCCGGGCCGCCATCTCCTCGCCGCTGCTGGAGGCATCGGTGGAGGGCGCCACCGGCATCCTGCTGAACATCACCGGCGGCTCCGACCTGGGCCTGTTCGAGGTCAACGAGGCGGCCGAGATCATCGGCAGCGCGGCCGACGCCGATGCCAACATCATCTTCGGCGCGGTGATCGACGAGTCGATGGGCGATCAGGTGCGGGTGACGGTGATCGCGACCGGCTTCGACCGGCATGCGGTGGATCGCCCGGCCGCGCTCTTCGCGGGCGCCGAGCGTCCGCGGGAGGACCGGCCGTCGCCGCCGCCAGCGCCGCCCTCAGGCGATTCGCTCGAGGTGCCGTCGTTCCTGCGCGAGGAGTGATTCCCTCGAGCTGATATGTGATGTGGTTTGTCAAGTAGGCATGCGGGGTTGGCCCGCTTTGCGGGGCTTTCGCTGTCTGTGGGACTGGTCGGGTGAGCGCGCCGGAGGTGTCGATGCGCGGTCAGGCTGATATGCGCGGGTTGGGTACCGCAGACCGGGTAGGCGTCGAGAGCTGCCACAGGTCTAGGATCGAGCGTAGCCCAGGGGGCTGCTGGCGGTCTTTGCCTCCTCGATATGCAGTATCCCGACGCCGGCCTGGGTAGGGGTAGACTGCCCTCCCGGAATGCAGCCGGAGGGCCTTCGCCGAACCCCGCTCTTCGACCGTCACGTCGCGGCGGGAGCGCGGATCGTTCCCTTCGCCGGCTGGGAGATGCCGGTGTAGTACCAGGGCATCATCGACGAGCACCGGGCGGTGCGCACGGCCGCCGGCCTGTTCGACGTGTCGCACATGGGCCAGCTGGAGCTGCGCGGGGCGCAGGCGCTCGAGTTCGCGCAGCGGATGCTGTCCAACGACCTCGACCGGATCGGCGCCGGCCAGGCCCAGTACACGCTGCTGCTGAACGAGCGCGGGTGCCCGATCGACGACCTGATCGGCTACCGGTTCGCCGACGACCACCTGCTGCTGGTCGTGAACGCCTCCAGGGTGGACGACGACCGCATCTGGCTGGAGCGCTACCGCCCCGACACCGTGGTCATGGACGACCGCAGCGACCAGCTGGCGATGCTGGCGCTGCAGGGACCGGCCGCGCTCGACCTGGTCGAGCTGCCGCAGCTGGTGCCGTTCGGCTTCACCGACGCCGAGGTGCTGCGGCGTGCACGCGCTCGTCTGCCGCACCGGCTACACGGGCGAGCCCGGGGTCGAACTGGTGGTCGTGGCCGAGCGGGCGGTGGAGCTGTGGGACGGGCTGGTCGCAGCCGGCGCCGTGCCCTGCGGGCTGGGCGCGCGGGACACCCTGCGGCTGGAGGTGTGCTACCCGCTGTACGGCAACGACCTGACGCGAGCAGCGCACGGCCCTGGAGTCCGGACTGGGCTGGGTCTGCGCGCTGGACACGAAGGACTTCCTGGGCGCGGCGGCGCTGCGCGCTCAGCGCGAGTCCGGCCTGCGCGAACGGCTGGTGGCCTTCCGCATGGACGAGCGCGGCATCCCGCGGCAGGGGATGCCGATGCTGCCGGCCGGCGAGGTCACCAGCGGCACGATGTCGCCGTCGCTGAGCGTGGGGATCGGCATGGGCTACGTGCCGACCGCCAGTGGCTCACCCGGCACCCCGATCAAGATCGACGTGCGCGGCCGCAGCTATCCCGCCGACGTGGCGGCCAAGCCCCTGTACGTCAAGGAGAGCGAGCAATGAGCGAGGCCAGCTATCCCGACGATCTGCGCTACAACGAGGAGCACGACTGGGTGCGGGTGGATGGCGACATCGCCACCTTCGGCGTCACCTGGTACGCCCAGGATGCGCTGGGCGAGGTCGTGTTCTACAGCCCGCCGGCGGTGGGCGACTCGGTTGCCCGGGATGGCGACTACGGCGAACTGGAGTCGACCAAGGCGGTGTCGGCGCTGGTCTCGCCGGTGTCCGGCGAGGTGGTCGAGGTGAACGACGCCCTGGACGGGTCGGAGTCCACCATCAACGACGACCCCTACGGCGGCGGATGGCTGATCAAGCTGCGGATGTCCGACCCCTCTGAGCTGGATCGACTGATGGACGCGGACGCCTACCAGGCGTTCGTGGACACGCTGTGACGTTCAGCTCGCTGACCGAGGCCGACCGCGAGCGGATGCTCGAGACGATCGGCGTGGCCGACATCGAGGACCTGTTCGCCGACATCCCGGCGGCAGTCCGGTTCGACCGTCCGCTGGACGTCGGGCCGGCCCTGACCGAGCAGGAGCTGGTCGCGCACATGACCGAGCTGGCCGAGCGCAACGTGCGACACCGGCCGCGAGCTGTCGTTCCTGGGCGCCGGCATGTACGACCACTACGTGCCGGCGGTGGTCGACACTGGTGACCCAGCGAGACGAGTTCCTGACCGCCTACACGCCCTACCAGCCGGAGATGAGCCAGGGCATGCTGCAGGCCATCTTCGAGTACCAGACGGCGATCTGCGAGCTGACCGGAATGGACGTCTCCAACGCGTCGGGCTACGACGGCACCACGGTCGCCGCCGACGCCTGCTACGTCGCCACGCTCGGCCACCGGCCGCACCAAGGTGGTGGTGACCGAGACGCTGAACCCGCAGGCCCGCGGGGTGGTGCGCACATTCGCGCCCGGGTTCGGGATGGAGGTGGTGGAGGTGCCGCACACCGACGGCGCCACCAGCCCACAGGCCATGCGGGACGCGTGCGACGGACGCCGCCTGTGCGATCTTCCCGCAGCCCAACTTCTTCGGCTGTCTCGAGGCCGGCCGGCGAGCTGGCGGCGGCGGCCGCCGACGCCGGGGCGCTGCCCATCGCGCACGTCGACCTGATGACGCTGGGCGTGCTCGAGGCGCCCGGCAACTACGGCTGCGAGATGGCCATCGGCGAGGGCCAGTCGGCCGGCAACTCCGCTGTCCTACGGCGGGCCGCACTACGGCTTCTTGGCCTCCAAGTCGGCGCTACATCCGGCGGCTGCCCGGGCGGATCGTGGGCGAGACCGTCGACACCGAGGGCCGTCGCGGGTTCGTGCTCACCCTGCAGACCCGCGAGCAGCACATCCGCCGCGAGCGGGCCACCTCGAATATCACCACCAACCAGACGCTGCTGGCGCTGGCCGGCCTGGTCTACCTGTCCTGGCTGGGGCCGCAGGGCCTGCGCGAGCTGGGCGAGGCATGCCATTCGCTGTGCGAGCACGCCCGCGGGCGGCTGGGCCGGCCGCCGGCCTTCGGGCAGGCCAGCTTCAAGGAGGTCGCGATCAGGGTGCGCGGCCGGCCGAGCAGGTGGTCGCGGAGGCCCGCAAGCTGGGCGTGCACCCCGGCTACCCGCTCGGCCGCGACTACCCCGGCCTGGACGATGCGCTGATGGTGGCGCTGACCGAGCGGCGGACGGCGGCCGACATCGACCGGCTGGCCGAGGTGCTGGACGAGGTGGGCGCATGAGCCTGCTGTACGAGCGGTCGCAGCCCGGCCGCCGGGCCGGCCGCATACCGGCCCCCGATGTGCCGGCGGCCGAGCTGCCGGCCGAGCTCGCGCGCGCCCGCCCGCCCCGCCTGCCGGAGCTGGCCGAGCCGGAGCTGGTGCGCCACTTGGTCGAGCTCTCGACCCGCAACTTCGGCATCGACACCGGCTTCTACCCGCTGGGCTCGTGCACGATGAAGTACAACCCGCGGGTCAACGAGCGGGTGGTCGGCCTGCCCGGCTTCCGCGACCTGCACCCGCACCAGTCGGACGACGGGGCACAGGGCGCGCTGGAGCTGATGTGGCGGCTGCAGGAGATGCTGGCCGAGGTGGCGGGCTGGACGCCGTGACGCTGCAGCCGGCGGCCGGCTCGCAGGGCGAGCTGACCGGCCTGACCCTGATGCGCGCCTACTTCGCCGACCGCGGCGAGCAGGAGAGCGCCGCGAGATCGTCATCCCCGACACCGCGCACGGCACCAATCCCGCCTCGCGTGGCCATGGCCGGCTTCACGCTGGCCAAGGTCAAGACCGACAGCCGCGGCAACATCGACGTCGACGACCTGCGCACGGAGGTCGGCCCGCACACCGCCGGACTGATGCTGACCAACCCCTCGACGCTGGGCCTGTTCGAGGAGCACATCGAGGAGATCGCCCAGATCTTCCACGACGCCGGCGCGCTGCTCTACTACGACGGCGCCAACCTGAACGCGGTGTGCGGCATCTCCCGGCCGGGCGACATGGGCTTCGACATCATGCACTTCAACCTGCACAAGACCTTCAGCCAGCCGCACGGCGGCGGCGGCCCGGGCGCCGGGCCGGTGGCGGTGCGGGCCATCCTCGAGCAGTTCCTGCCGACCCCGGTGGTCGTCCGCGAAGGCGACACGCTACCGGCTCGAATTCGACCGTCCGCAGTCGATCGGCCGGGTGCGCGGGCTTCGCCGGCCCGTTCGGGGTGTTCGTGCGCGCGTACGCCTTCATGCGCATGTGGGGCCCGGGCCTGCGCGACATGTCCGAGATCGCGGTGCTGAACGCCAACTACCTGCTGGCCCGCCTGCGCGACACCTACGACCTGCCCTTCGACCGGCTGCTGCATGCACGAGTTCGTGCTGTCCGCCCGCGGGCTCAAGCGCGACCACGGGATCACCGCCCTGGACGTGGCCAAGCGGCTGATGGACCACGGCTTCCACCCGCCCACCATCTACTTCCCGCTGATCGTGCCGGAGGCGCTGATGATCGAGCCGACCGAGACCGAGACGGTGGAGACGCTGGACGCCTTCTGCGAGGCCATGCTGGCGATCGCCCGAGAGGCCGCGGAGGATCCGCAGGCGCTGAAGACGGCGCCGCACACGCGTTCGGTGACGCGGTTGGACGAGGCGGCCGCGGCCAAGCGGCTGGTCGTTCGCCACCACTTCGACGAGCCCGCCGTGGTGTAGCCGGTGGCCGTCCGGGCCCGCCCCCTGGACGGGGTGCTGTTCGATTACGGGGACACGCTGGTCGGGTTCGAGGACGCCGAGGCCACCCTCGTGGCCAGCCAACGGGTGCTGCTGGACGCCCTGCCGGCGCCGGGAGTGGAGCTGGGGCCGTTCCATGACCTGGTGATGGCGCTGCTGGCGGCCGAGTACGAGCGCACGGCTGCCGACTGGCGCGAGGTGGACTACCTGATGGTCGTCCGCGCCGCCCTGGCCGAGCACGACCTCGATCCGCCGGCCGAGGGGTTGGAGGCCGCGGTGCGGGCCCAGATCCTGGCCTGGAACCCGGCCCGCAAGCTGCATCCGGCCGCCCACCAGGTGCTCGACCGTCTGCGGGCGTCCGGACTGCGGGTCGGTTACGTGTCCAACACCTTCGACCCGCCTGAGATCCTGCTTGACGTGATCCGCTCGGAGGGCATGTTCGAGCGCGCGGATGCCATTGTGCTGTCGTCGGAGGTGGGCTACCGCAAGCCCTCGCCTGTCATCTACCGGGAGGCCCTGCGCCGGCTGGCCACCGCGGGCCCGGCCACGCTCTTCGTCGGCGACCGCGTGCTGGAGGATGTGGTCGGCCCCTCCCGCGAGGGCATGGCCACCTGCCTGGCCACCTGGTTTCGCAGCGACGGCGGCGACCACGGGCTGGCCGACGCTGTTGTGGCCGACCTGGCCGAGATCCCGGCGCTCATAGACCGCTTGCGGGGAGGAGGCTAAAGTAGGAATCATGAAGGGGCTGCCACAGGTGCCCTCACAGATCCCCGCCGCGGAGGCGACCGAGTGCCGCGGGTGCGGTGTGGTCTGCCAGAAGGTGGTCTACCCGAGCACCTGCCTCGCCAACTCGTGTCCCTTCCTGTATGCGCACGAGCAGTTCGGGCGCACCTATGTGGGCTGCACGCACGGCGTGTTCGCGACCGAGCTGGATCTGGAGGTGCTGCGCCGGGCGGCCCGCCGCCGGCACGGCTTCGGCGCGGTGCTGGCCGCCCGCCAGCCGTTTGCGATCTGCCCGTCCGGCGTCGAGCGCGCCTACGAGGGCCGCGAGGATCCGCTGGGCTGCATCAACCCGGAGTTCCACGAGCTGCCGGCCGGCGAGCCCAGCTTCCGGGTGATCGTCAACCGCCGCCGCCGCTAGCCCACCACACCGGGGTCAGGCACCGTCACGTCGTCCGTGACGGTGCCTGACCCCGGTTGGCTAGTCCGGGGCGAAGGCCAGCATGCCGACATCGACGACGCTGGCGCCGCCGTCGACGGTCAGGGTGGCGGCGGTGATGTAGGACGCCTCGGGCGAGGCCAGGAAGGCGACCGCGGCGGCCACCTCCTCCGGCGTTCCCGCCCGCCGCAGCGGCACGTGCTCGGTCGCCAGCCGGTAGCCGGCCTCGGGATCGTCCGCGATCTCCAGCATCTCGGCGTCGGCCATCGGCGTGCGCACCCAGCCCGGGCAGACCGCGTTCACGCGCACGCCGCGGCGGCCCAGCGACACCGCCAGCGAGCGGGTCAGCATCAGCATGCCGGCCTTGGACACGGCGTAGCCGGGGGCGCCCTGGGTGGCCACAAGGCCGGCCACCGACGAGATCATGACGATCGTGCCCGAGCGCCGGGCCAGCCCCTCCGCGGCCAGTTGGCTCAACTCGTGGGCCGCGGTCAGATTGATGTCCAGCGTCTCGTCCCAGCCCGCCCCGCCGACGCCGGCGTTATTGACCAGCACGTCCAGGTCGCCGGTCTCCGCCAGCGCCCGTTCGCGGTCGTCGGCTCGGGTCACGTCGCCCACGATCACGCCCTGACCCACCGCGTCCAGCGGCTCCCGGCGCCGGCCCATCACCCACACCCGGTCGCCGTCGGCGGCCAGCCGGCGGGCGATGGCGGCGCCGATCCCGGTGCCGCCGCCCGTTACCAGCACCCGCCGGGGCTCGTCCGTCATGCCCGCGAACCTATCTCATTCACCGGGTGCCGGATCCTGCCGGTCGCGCTTGCGCTCGCTGGCCCGGCGCTTCTCGCCCAGCCGCCGCTCGGTGGCCGCCCGGGTCGGCCGGGTGGGCCGGCGGGGCGGCGGGGGAGGGGCCAGCGCCTCGCGCAGCAGCGCGCACAGCCGCTCGCTGGCCAGCGCCCGGTTTCGGGCCTGACTGCGCTCGTCCTGGGCCACCACCCGCAGCCGTCCGGCGGCGTCCAGACGGCCGGCCAGCCGGCGCCGGATGCGCGTCTTCTCGGCCGCGGTCAGGCTGGGGCTGGCGTCGATGTCGAACACCACCTCGACCCGCGTTGCCGAGGTGTTGACGTGCTGGCCGCCGGGCCCGCCGGAGCGGGAGAAGCGCACCGCCAGCTCCTCCTCGGGCAGAGGACGGCTCGCGCCGATGTCATGAGCTCGACTCACGACGGACTCCGTCGCGAGGCGCAGGATGCCATCGTGAGTCGAGCTCTAAGCATGCGCGCTTGGCCGCCGCGCCCACCGGCGCACGCCGTTTCGGTGCAGGCGGCGGAGTGCGGCGATCTCGCCGGCGTCGATCGCGCCGCTCTCCGCGCCCGGCGTCTCCAGGATTGCGGGCAGGCCCTGCAGCTGCGGGTGGCCGAGCATGACCGCCAGCCCGGCGCCGATCTCGCCCAGGCCGACCGGGGCATGGCGGTCGCGGTTGGCGCCCAGCCCGCACTGCGGCGTCGTTCACGTGCAGGCAGCGCAGGCGGTCGAGCCCGATCCGCTCGTCCACCTCGTCCACCAGCTCCTGCACCCGGCCTGGGTCAGAGATGTCAACGCCGGAGGCCCACAGGTGGCAGGTGTCCAGGCACACGCCCAGCCGGTCCGGCCAGCCCAGCTCATCCATCACCCGGGCCAGCTCCTCGATCGTGCGGCCCAACGTGTCGCCCGCCCCGGCGGTGTTCTCGAAGAGCAGCCAGGTCGGCGCGCCGGCGGTGTCGCCCAGCACGATCTGGACAGCCGGCACGACCTGGTGCAGGGCGGCGTCCAGGCCGCGCCCGAGATGGCTGCCCAGGTGCACCACCACCGAGTCGGCCTCGATCTGGCCGGCGGCGGCCATGGTGTCGCGCAGCGCACGCACCGACCGGTGGTAGGTGGTGTCGTCGGCCGAGCCCAGGTTGATCAGGTAGGTGGCGTGGCAGGCCACGTCGGCGATGCGGGCGCGCGTGCGGCCCTCACGGAAGCGCCGGGCGGCGTCGTCGGCGATCTCGGGGTGCCGCCACTGGCGCGGGCTCTGCGTGAACACCTGCATTGCGCTCGCACCCAACTCGCGCGCCCGGCCGATCGACGTGTCGATGCCGCCCGCCGTGCCCACGTGCCCGCCGAAGTGCATCGCGGCATCGTACCGGGGTCATATCGTGTGGTCGTGACCAGGCCATGCGTGCGCATGCCGCCCAGCCCGACCGGCTACCTGCATGTCGGCAGCGCCCGCACGATGCTCTACAACTGGTTGTATGCCCGGCACGCCGGCGGCCGGGTGGTGCTGCGCTTCGAGGACACCGATCGCGAGCGCTCGACCGACGACGCCGTCGCCCAGGCCCTGCGCGTGCTGGAGTGGCTGGGCATCGATTGGGACGCCGGGCCCTTCCGGCAGACCGAGCGCTTTGACCTGTACAGCCGGGCGGTGGCCGAGCTGATCGAGCGCGACGCCGCGTATCCGTGCTACTGCACGGCCCAGGAGTTGGCCGCCGAGCGCGGCCGCCGCGAGCAGGCTGGCCTGCCGCTGGTCTACAACGGCCGCTGCGCCGGGCTGACGGCCGACCAGCGGGCCGCCTTCGAGGCCGAGGGGCGCACGCCGGCCGTGCGCCTGCGGGTGCCGGCGGCCGGATCGACGGTCATCGTGGACATGGTCCGGGGCCGCGTGGAGTGGGAGAACGCCCTGCTGGGAGATCACGTCATCGTGCGCTCCGACGGCACGCCCACCTACCAGTTCGCGAACCCGTTCGACGACATCGCGATGGAGGTGACCCATGTCATCCGCGGTGAGGACCTGCTGTCCTCGACCCCTCGACAGCTCGCCCTGTACGCGGCGCTGGAGGCCGAGCCGCCGGCCTACGGACACCTGCCGATGGTGCTCGGGGCCGACCGCAAGCGACTGTCCAAGCGGCACGGCGCGGCCTCGGTGGAGGAACTGCGGGAACTGGGCGTGCTGCCCGACGCGCTGGCCAACTACCTGGCCCTGGTCGGTTGGAGCTACGACGACCGCACTGATTTCATGACCCGCGCCGAACTGGTCGAGCGGTTCTCGATCGAGCGCGTCAATCCCAGCCCGGGCGTGTTCGACGTGGAGAAGCTGGAGTGGCTGAACGGAGAGCACCTGCGTGCGCTGGCCCCGGCGGCGTTCGTTCGGGCCGTGCAGGAGCACCTCGCCTATGTCGGCTCGGCGCTGGCCGAGCGGCCCGAGCGGGTTGCCCAAGCCGCGCCGCTGGTGCAGGAGAAGCTGCGTGTGCTGAGCCAGTTCGAGGGCCTGACCGGATTCCTGTTCGGGCCCGTCCAGATGCGGCCGGAGGCGTGGAAGCGGGTGGCCGACGACCCCGAGGCGGCGGGCGCGCTGGCCGCCTGCCGGGCGGCTCTGGACGGCGCCGGGGAGTGGACGGCGGAGGCCATCGAGCGTGCTCTGCGGGGCGCCGGAGAGGCCACCGGGCTGAAGCCGCGGGTGCTCTTCACCCCGGTGCGGGTGGCGATCACCGGCAGCACGGTGTCACCGGGCCTTTTTGAGAGCCTGGAGCTGCTCGGGCGGGCCGAGTCGCTTGCCCGGATCGACGCCGCGCTGCAGCGGTTGGGATAAGAGTGCCCAGCAGGATGAGTCGTGGATGGCTGGCGAGTGGCGCCTCCAGCGCCAGCGCGACGCCGCCAGACGACACGAGGCATTCTGCTGGGCGCTCTAGTAGCGACTTGCATTCGCATCAATCTGGGAGGATTATCGGTGCAAGCGGATAACGGAGCTCCCGGACCATGTCTGCAGAAGAGTCAGCCGGGCGCCCGACTGGGGCGCTACCACGGATCAGCATCACGGGCTTGATGCTCGCGTTCACCCTGGCTGCGGCAATGGCCACGGCGGTGGGGGTGGCCGCCTGGACCGTGGCCGAGGGGTCGCAGCCGCCGGCCTCCCAACTGCAGCAGCAGGTGGGCGCGGCGTATGACCGCGGCCACTCGGCCGGCTACAAGGCGGGCATCGCCGCTGGCCACAAGGCCGGACTGACGGCGGGCCGCAAGCGGGGGTACAAACTGGGCTTCAAGGCCGGCGTCAAGCGCGGCAACCGGTCGGGCTCGGCGCTGGGTCGCACCGACGGCTACCGGCTCGGTTACGCCGCCGGTTACGCGGCCGGCCAGAAGGCTCCCCGCGGCCACTGATCCCCGCTGACCCCCACCCGTTTGGGTGGGGGGGTGGGTGGAGTTTGGGTGGATCCGCCGCGCGCGTCGGACGCCGTTGTCGTTGGCGGCGTATGATCGGTCCCGATGGGGGTTGGGCTGTTGGCAGATTTCGCCAAGACCGCCGTGGTGACCGTCTTCCTGGCGGCGTTCGGCTGCATCATCGCGGCCGCGATTGCCATCCCCATGGCCCAGTCGCCGGGCCAACCCGCCGAGGAGGCGTTCAAGCTGGCGAAGGGCATGGGCCTGGTTGGCACCACCTCCGCCATCGTCGCCGCCATGAGCTCGACGCTGTTCTTCTATCTGACCGGCAAGGCCTCGCCGCGCGCCTTCCTGCTGGTGGAGATGGGCCTGATCGGTGCGGCCGTGGTGGTCGCGCTGGCCGTGGCCATGATTCTCTCCAGCAACCGCTCGCCAGCGGACTAGATCAGCGTTCGCTAGGCGACCGCGGCCAGCCAGGCCGCGATCGACTCGGGGCCCAGACGGTCGGCGCCCAGCCAGGCCGGGACGGCCAGCAGCCGGTGGGCGGCCTCGTCCAGTTCGAGCGGCGGGCCGTCGGCGGTCGCCGCCAGCGGCGGACGGACGGCCAGCACCTCGATCCGCTCCCGGTAGCGCTCTGCCACCGAATCCCAGCTCATCCGGCGGGCCGCCTCAGACGATCCGCGGCAGCCGCCCCGCATCGGCCCATTCGCGCAGGCGCGAGCGGTCGACCGACCCGTAGATCGAGTCGGCCCCGAAGTCCTTGATCACCAGCGTCACGTCGTCGCGGCCGGCGAACCCGCGCTGGTAGGCCGCCACCGCCAGGTCCGGCCCCTTGCGCGAGATCAGCCCGCCCACAAACAGGAACGCCGTCCCCGGCCCGGTCTCCAGTTCCAGCGCCGGGCCATCCGGCCGGAAGCGATCCAGATCGACGCCGTTGGGCACCACCACCACCCGCTCGCCGGGGATTCCGGCCTCGAGGTACATCCGCCGCACGTCCTCGCACCAGTTCGACCACCCCCTCCGGCCCGAACACCCGGCCCGACGCGGGTACGCGCGGGTGCTGGGGGTCGAACCCTGGCGGCTGGTGGCGCTGCTCGGCGTGCTGGCGCACGAGGTCGAGGATGTGACTGGCGGTGGTGTCGCTCACGGAAACGCCTCCCCGGGGGGTGGGTCGATGTCCGCCAGGTGATCGGCCGCCGTGGGTCGCGGTTTAGACCCGCTAAAGAAGCGGCAGCCGAGGACGATTCGACCGGGCATGAGGTTCCCCCCAAGCGGCCAGCTGGTCGGCCGACGACGGCTGGGTCCGTCAGTTCGCCGAAAAGCCGCTGGAGACCGGCTGGATCAACGGCGGTTTCTTCGTGTTCGAGCGCCAGCGTGCTCGAGCGGCTGTCGTCGGATCCCCGCTGCGTGCTGGAGCACGAGCCGCTGGAGCGTCTGGCGGCCGAGGGTGAGCTGGCCGTCTACCACCACGAGGGCTACTGGCAGTGCGCCGACACGCTGCGCGACGTGGAGATGCTGCGCGGGCTGTGGGATTCCGGCCAGGCGCCGTGGCGCGTGTGGGACGACCGGCGAGAGGCAGGCCGGGCGGATCGCGGCGCCCGCGCCGGCGACTGGACGCTCAGCCCCGAGGCCGCCCTCCGATCGGTGCCCATGGCCATCCCCAGCGCCGACCCGTCCGAGCTGTGGAGGGCGGCATGATCGACGGCGTGCAGATCGTCCCGCTGCGCCAGATCGTCGACGAGCGCGGTCAGGTGATGCACATGCTGCGCGCCGACGCGCCGCACTTCCAGGAGTTCGGCGAGATCTACTTCGCGACGGTCAACCCGGGCGCGATCAAGGGCTGGCACATCCACACCGGGATGACGCTCAACTACGCCGTGCATCGCACGGCCAGGTCAAGCTGGTGCTGTATGACGAGCGCGATGGCTCGCCCACGCGCGGCGAGGTGCAGGAGCTCTTCCTGGGCGACGCGCAACTACGTGCTGGTGCGGATTCCACCCAAAGTCTGGAACGGCGTCAAGGGATTCGGCGCAGACGCCCTCCATCATCGCCAACTGCGCCAGCCTTCCGCACGATCCGGAGGAGATCGGTCGGCTCGACCCGTTCTCGACGAGATCCCCTACGACTGGTCGCTGCGGCACGGATGATGGGATAGCGGACCACACTCGTGGCGAGACCGGCGTCGGGGCGCAGCCCCCACGGCGAGTGGGCGCCGACGTGGACGTGGCGGTGGTCGGCGCCGGCATCCTCGGCCTGGCCACGGCGCGCGAGCTGCTGCTGGCGCCACCCACACCTGTCGCTGGCAGGTGCTGGAGCGCGAGGACGCGATGGCCACGCACCAGACCGGCCACAACTCCGGCGTCCTGCACCGGGCGTCTACTACAAGCCGGGCTCGCTGAAGGCGCCGCCTGTGCGTGGAGGGCGCGCGCGAGCTGTACGACTACTGCGCGGCCAACGAGATCCCGTTCGAGCGCTGCGGCAAGCTGATCGTGGCCACCGGGCAGGCCGAGCTGGCGCCGGCTGGACGAGCTCGAGCGGCGCGGCCTCGCCAACGGCGTGCCCGGCCTGCGCGCGGTTGACCGCGATCGGATCGCCGAGATCGAGCCGCACGCTGCGGGCATCGCGGCGCTGCACTCGCCGCGAGACCGGGATCGTCGACTACGCGCGCGGTGGCGGCCGCCTGCGCGGACGACGTCGAGGAGGCCGGCGGCGGCATCGTGACCGGCTGCGGCGTCAGGCGTGCGAGATCGCCGTCGCGGCCGGCCGCATCGCCTGCGCGCACCGCACGGCGAGACGCGGGCGCGGCACGCGCTGTTCTGCGCCGGCGGCTGGTCCGACCGGCTGGCGGTGATCGGCCGGCGGCAGACGCCGACCCCCGCATCGTGCCCTTCCGCGGCGCGCTACCTGCGGCTGCGCCCGGAGCGCCGCGAGCTGGTGCGCGGGCTGATCTACCCGGTGCCCGACCCGGAGCTGCCGTTCCTGGGCGTGCACCTGACCCGGCACATCGACGGCGAGGTGCTGATCGGCCCCTCGGCGCTGCTCCTGGCCGGCGCCCGCGACGCCTACTCGCTGCGCCGGCTGCGGCCGGTCGACCTGGCCTCGACGCTCACCTGGCCGGGCACCTACCGGATGGCGCGGCGCTTCTGGCGCACCGGTCTCGACGAGGCTCGGCACGTGCTGCCAGCGGCGGCTCGTTCGTGGCGGCCGCGGCCGCGCTTCGTGCCGGAGCTGCGCGCAGCCGACGTGCTGCCCGGACTTCGCCGGCGTGCGCGCCCAGGCGGTCGACCGCGACGGTCGGCTGGTCGACGACTTCGTCTTCTCGCACACCGAGCGCGCGCTGCACGTGCGAAACGCCCCCTCGCCGGGGGCGACCTCGTCGCTCGCGATCGCCCGCCACATCGCGACGAGGCGCGAGCGCGCGCTTCGATCTGATGCGCAGTGTCCACGCCTCACTGAGGAGCTCGCATGAACGTTCTCGTCACCGGCCACGCGGCTACATCGGCGCCCACCTGGTCGACGCTGCTGAAGCAGCACGGCCACACCGTCACCGGCGTCGACCTCGACCTGTTCGAGGGCTGCGCGTGGGAGCCGGCGACGCCGCCCGACCGCGAGCTGGTCGCCGACGTGCGCGCGCTGAACGTGCGCGTACCTGGAGGGCTACGACGCGATCTGCCACCTGGCCGCCATCTCGAACGACCCGATGGGCGACCTGGACGAGGCGCTGACGCTGTCGGTCAACC
This sequence comes from uncultured Actinomycetes bacterium, assembly GCA_963744065.1. Lineage (GTDB taxonomy): Bacteria > Actinomycetota > Thermoleophilia > Gaiellales > JAICJC01 > DASUHT01. Next base: position 164,770 of record CAVUSN010000023.1, read on the forward strand.
GCGACGCGCTCGATCCGGCTGGCCCAGATCTGCCAAGCAGGCCGGCGTGCCGCGGTTCCTGTTCTCGGGCAGCTGCTCGGTCTACGGCAAGGGCGAGACGCTCGACCTGGACGAGGATCGCGGCGCTGAACCCGCTGACCGCCTACGCGCCGCTCCAAGATCGAGACCGAGGCGGCGGTGCGGCCGCTGGCCGACGCCGGCTTCTCGCCCGGTCTTCCTGCGCAACGCGACCGCCTACGGCGACTCGCCGATGCTGCGCATCGACCTGGTGGTCAACAACCTGCTGGCCTGCGCGCTGCGCCATGGGCGAGATCCGGATCATGAGCGACGGCTCGCCGTGGCGGCCGCTGGTGCACTGCCGCGACATCGCCCGCGCCTTCGTCGCACTGCCTGGAGGCGCCCGCGCGAGCCGCTGCACGACCGTCGCCGTCAACATCGGCGGCAACACCGAGAACTACCAGGTGCGGGACGTGGCCGACCAGGTGCAGCGGCTGCAGCCGTCGGCCGCGATCAGCTTCACCGGCGAGGTCGGCGCCGATCCCGCGCGACTACCGGGTCAACTTCGACCTGCTGGGCAGGCTGCTGCCGGACTTCCGGCTGGCCTACAACCTGGAGAGCGGCATGGACGAGCTGCGACCGCGCATACCGGCCGGCACGGCTTCTCGGCCGCCGACTTCGACGGCTCCCGCTTCGTGCGGCTGCGCACGCTCAGCTCGCGCATGCAGCGGCTGGCCCAGGCGGCGTGGCGGCGTGAGGATCCTGCTGACCGGCGCCAGCTCGTTCACGGGCTGCTGGTTCGCCGCGAGCTGGCCGCCGCCGGCCACGAGGTGACCGTGACCATGCGGTCGGCGCTCCTACGACGGCGTCGCGGCGAGCGGGTGGCGCTGCTGGCCGGGATCTGCGAGCGCGTCGACGGGGTCGCGTTCGGCGACGACCGGTTCGTCGAGCTGGCGCGCTCGCGCTCCTGGGACCTGCTGTGCCTGCACGGCGCCACGGTGCGAGGGCTACCGCAGCCCGGACTTCGACGTGGCCGCGGCGCTGGCGGCGAACACGCACCGCGCGCGCCGAGGTGGTGCCGCACGTGCCGCGGGTGCTGCTGACCGGCAGCGTGTTCGAGCCGGGCGCGGGCCAGGGCGACGCCGAGCTGCGCGGCGTTCTCGCCGCTACGGGCTGTCCAAGGCGTTCACGGCCGAGAGCTTCGCGCTACCGTGCGGGCGCCGACGGCGGGCATCGGCTTCGGCCGAGTTCGTGATCCCCAACCCGTTCGGGCCGCTCGAGGAGCGAGCGGTTCACGGCACACCTGATGCGGGCCTGGCGGGCGGGCGAGACGCCGCAGGTGCGCACGCCCGACTACGTCCGCGACCACGTCCACGCGTCCGCGCTGGCCGCGTCCTACGCCGGGTTCGCCGGCGGGCCGCGGGGCGGCTGGGCGGGCATCGCTGGGCCCCAGCGGCTACCGCGAGTCGTCGGGCGCGTTCGCCCGCCGGACGGCCTTCGAGGTGGCCGCCCGGACTGGGCTGAAGTGTCGGCTCGAGCTGGTGGACCAGACGACTTTCCAGCAGCCGCGGGTGCGCGTGAACACCGACCGGGTCGAGCTGGCCCGGTGGAGCGAGGCCGCCGCCTGGGACGAGCTGGTCCACTGGTATGGCGCCAGGCCGGCCCTGCAAGCCGCCGCCTGACCCCGCCCTACCGCTTTTCACGTACCCCGGACGACTCCTCCGAGTGACCCGCGGGCCCTCGCCGCGGCCGATACCAGGGATGCAGTCATTCGTCGAGGGTTCGTGCCCTGAGGGGGGTCGAGATGCGAGCGCAGTCCCATGCCATCCACCGGTGGGCGGCCGGGTGGGGGTCAGCAGCCATCGTCCGCTGCCGCCATCCTGATCGCAGGCGCTGGGCAGGCGGCAGCGGCAGCGCCGGTCGCCCCTTGGGTGCACGTGCAGGGCAACGGCTTCGCCAATGCCGCCGGCCAGCCGGTGGTGCTGCGCGGCGTCGATCAGCAGGGCGGCGCCGGCAAGATGTCCGACCAGGCAGCCGCCACCCTCGGTGCGAACGTGGTCCGGGTGCTGGTGCCGTGGAGTTCGATCGAGACCGCCGCTCCGGTCGCCGGGGTGCACACCTACTCGGCCTCGCAGCTGGCCGCGGTGGACGCTCAGGTCGCGTGGTACCAGGCCCACGGGATCAACGTCCTGCTCGACTTCCACCAGTTCAAGTGGTCGCCGTACTTCAAGCAGCCGGGGGCCGAGGGCATCCCCAGCTGGTACTACTCGGTCGCCCAGGCTGGCCGTTTCAGCCCCGATAGCGACGGCCTGCAGCAGGCCATGGCCGCCTGGTGGACAGACCCCGTTGGCCAGGCCGACTACGTCGCCTTCGTGCAGACGATGGAGGCCCGCTACTCGGGCGCTCCCAACGTGGTCGGCTACGAGCTCTTGAACGAGCCGATGGTGGGCTCGATGGGCGAGAACCACGCGGCTGCCCAGGCCGTGATCAACTGGGAGGCGCCGGTGGCGGCGGCCATGCGCGCCGCCGACCCCAGCCGGGCCATCTTCTTCATGCTCCGCGGCGGCGGCGACAACGGCCTTCTGAACGCCGATCTGTCGGCCTTTGGCGGCCTGACCAACATGGTGCTCGACCTGCACGACTACTACAACGGCCTTTACGGGTCGGGCTTCACCCCCGACGACGAGAACTGGGCGCCGTCCTGGGACGCCACCCACAACCAGAACTTCACCAACTACCACGGCACCGAGTACGCGCAGGAGCAGAACCTGCAGGTTGCGATCAACCGCACCCGCGCGCTGGGCATTCCGCTCTTCATCGGCGAGTGGGGGGTGCAGACCAAGGACTCGGGCGCCGCCGCCTTCCAGAGCCAGATGCTCGACCTGTTCAACCGCTACGGCCTCTCGTGGGCGCGCTGGGACATCGGCCGCAATGACCCGTTCACGCTGCTCAACTCCGACTACTCGGAGAACATCCTTGGCCGCAGCCTGCAGCAGGCACTGGCGGTCCCGGCGGCCACATCGGGCCTGGTGCCGGCGGCAGACGTGGCGCCCACGCTGTCGGGCTTCGCCCAGGTCACGCAGACGCTGTCGGTCGCGCAGGGCCTGTGGGCCGGCGTGCCGACTCCAGCCGTCACCTACCAGTGGCTTCGCTGCAACGCAGCGGGCGCCGCCTGCCTGCCCGTGCCAGGCGCCACCGGCGCGACCTACCTGCTGGGCACCGCCGACCTGGGCGGCACCCTGCGGGTGGCGGTGACCGGTACCAGCTCGGCTGGCAGCGCGACCGCCACCACGGCCCAGTCGGGCGTCGTCGCGGCCTTCGCGCTGACTCTGGCGGGCACGACCGCCGCCACCTCGCCGGTGTCGCCCGCGATCACCATCACCTGGTCGCAGAACCAGGCCGCCGACATCCGCATCGAGATCCGAAACGCCGCCGGCACGGTGGTCAAGCACCTGCTCTACCAGGGCTCCTACGCCCCCGGAACGTGGGTCAAGAAGTGGGGTCGGCTGTCCGACAAGGGGGCGGTCGTACCGTCGGGTACCTACACCGTGATGATCACCGCCAGCACCTCCACGGCGACCACTTCGGCCAGCGTGCCGGTCACCTTCTAGCTCGACCGAGGCCGGTGCCGAGCAACCCGGGGTCAGGCACCGTCACGTGGTCCGTGACGGTGCCTGACCCCGGTCTTGATCTTCTAGGATGCGGGCATGTGCCGAAACATCCGAACACTCCATAACTTCGAGCCGCCGGTGACCGACGACGAGGTGCGTGCATCCGCGCTGCAGTACGTGCGCAAGATCAGCGGGTTCACGAAGCCGTCGAAGGCCAACACCGAGGCGTTCGAGCGGGCGGTTGACGCGGTAGCCGAGGCGTCGGCCCGGCTCCTGTCCGAGCTGGTCACCACCGCTCCCGCCAAGGACCGCGAGGTCGAGGCGGCCAAGGCCCGCGCGCGCTCGGCGGCCCGCCGCTCGGCCGCCGCGTAGCGGCTGCAGTTCGATTGGCTTTCGATCGTCCTCCTGTACCGAAACCCGGATGCACCTGAGTTCTCCTGACGAGGAGGGCGACGCGTTGCAGGACGCGCACCTCGACCACCTGGCCGGGCTGCATGAGGCCGGGTATCTGCTGGCCGCCGGGCCGACGGCTTCTGGAAACCCCGATGAGGAGTTGCGCGGGCTCAGCATCCTGAACGTGGACGTGGAGCGGGCGCGCGCTCTGAAGGAAGCCGACCCGGCGGTCCAGGCCGGCATCTTCCGGCTCAAGATCATGCCCTGGATGGTGCCGGCGGGAGCGCTTCGCCACTCTCCGACCCGGTTCCCGCACTCGATCGCCGACGCCGCCTCGGAGGACTAGGCCGCCGCCGCGCTCGTCGCGGCCCGCCCCAACCGCCGTCGTCGCACCATGATCATCCCGATCACCATCGAGTCGGCGACCGTCAGGTAGCCAGGGTAGAGCAGCAGCGCGACGTTCAGTGAACCCACCGACGCGGCCGCGAAGAGCACGCTGGCCGTGCTCAACCAGTAGGCCGAGAGCGTCTCGGAGTGAGGGTCGCGATAGGTCTTGGGCAGCATCATGACCACTGCTGCGGTGTCGGCCACGACCACGCCGGCGGTGGCGATGGTCGGGTCGCCGGCCAGGTACCAGCCGGCCACGCCGGCGCCGGCCACCGCCAGCAGCGCCAGGTCGGCGGGGGCTGCGCCGCCGACCCCGCGGCGGATGGCCAAGGCCAGGATGATCACCGTGCCGACGCACTGGACGGCCACCAGCAGCAGGCTCCAGCGTCCGCCGTCGGCCCGCTGGGAGGCGAGCACGATGACCGACAGCAGGCACCAGATCAGCCAGGTGCCGCGGTGCGGCCGGGTCGTGCCTCGCAGCACGTCGCGCAGGTAGGGCAGGAAGGCCACGCCCTGCAGGATCCCGCCGATTGCGCCCAGCACCCACAGCATCCGGCCAAGGCTAGAGCCAGCTCGGGATCGGTGCCGCGGCGACTCATCACCGGCGCTCCTTTCGCATCCGGGATGCGATCCGCGGGGCGCCGGCGCCCGACCGATGGCGGCGACGCCGGCCCGCCTGGGGACGACGGCTAGCGCGAGATCGGTGTGGCGGCCTCGACCGGCGCCATCGACATCGCCTCCCGACCCAGCGAGAAGAGCTCCGGCGGGGCTTCGCCCAGGGCCACGTCGGCGACCAGTTCGCCCAGCGCCGGCCCGAACTTGAAGGCGTGTCCCGAGCAGCCGCAGGCCACCGCGACCGGCCCCCGGCGGTCGATGATGAAGTTGCCGTCTGGGGTCATCGTCCATGGGTGGCGCTCACTTCGGATGATGGGGGCGGCCAGGCCCGGCAGGCGCGAGCGCGCCCACTCCTGGATCTCCGCCTGCTCGGCCGGGTCGGGTGCCCAGGCTGGCGCGTGGGGCTGCCACGGCTCGGAGCCGGCGGCGTCGAAGGCGAGCTTGTAGCCGGTGCCCGGGACCGGGTGGCCGTAGACGCCGCGGCCATCTGGGTCTATCTGCCACTCGGCCAGGCCCGGCCGCTCGAGCAGGGCCGGGGCGTCGAGGTAGGTGACCTGGGCGACCGCCGGGGTGAGCGGAAGCTGCAGACCTGCCTGGGCCGCCAGCGGCCCGGTCCACGGGCCGGCCGCCAGTACGACCAGCCCGGCCTCGATGGTGCGGCGGGCGGTCTCCAGCCTGACGTGGCCGGTATCGCCGCTCAGCGTGCGCACGGGCTCGGGCGCCGCCAGTTCCGCCCCCAGCCGGACCGCGGCTGCGGCCAGCGCCACCAGCCCCTCGTCGGCCAGCACGGTGCCGCCGTCGGGGTGGTGCAGGACGTCCGAAGCCGGCGCAGGCACCAGCTCGGGGAAGGTCGTGCGGAGCTCTTCGGGGCTCAGGTGACCCGACTCGACACCGGCCGCGGCCATGCCGGCGTGCAAGCCGTCAAGCACCGCCCGCGGCCCCATGTCGACCTGGCCGGTCAGATGCAGGATGCGGCGTCCCTGCTCCTGCTCCAGCCGCCGCCAGCCCGCGATGGCATCCACCGCCAGCTGCACGTAGGGCGGCTCAGCGTAGGCGCAGCGGATGGAGCGCGAACGTCCGGTGGATGAGGACAGCGCGTGCCCGGCGCCCACCGCGTCGAACGCGACCACGCGCAGCCCGCGGCGGGCGAAGGCAAGGGTCGCCGCCAGGCCGATCAGGCCCTGGCCGGCGACGGCGACATCGAATCTGGGAGCGCTTGCCACGGGCACGGGACGATAACGCCCGCCGCGGCGCCCGGCAGGCGCCGAGCGTACGGGTTGGGCGCGGACGTGGACATCGCTGTGAGTCGTATCGTTCGTGACATGCGGCCAATGGCTGTCCTTCTGTGCCTTGCGGCATGCAGCGGCTGCCTGGCGTCCGGAGCCAAGGCCCCGGTACCCCCCGGCCATCCGCCGCCGCCCCGCTCGATGCGTGTCGCGGGGCATCTCCTGTTTCGGCTGCCGCCCGCCGTTGCGCAGGTCTGCCAGCGCGCACAAGCCGCGCCGACATGTCCCGGTCTTGTGCCCAACACTGCTACCTCATGCAACCGTGGGGAACACGCCGTCTGAGCGCCCGATGGTGTTGCGGGGCTCAGTCGATTTGACGCCCACGACGCAGCAGATAACGCTCCTGCGGCGGGCCTCGACGAACGCCGCCACTCGCCACATCCTGCGTCAGATGGCGCTCCACGGCTCGTATTCGTACTACCAGATCAGCTTCGGATACAACGCCCCGTACGAGGACACGCCGCATCTGCGGCTCAATGCTCCCAACCGCTTCCTGCACCTCGTACTTCTCGGTGGAACTGTCGATCTGCATGGCCCGTCGTGGCCGCTCACGCCCGATCCGCCGTACCACCCTCCGGCAACCAACCTCGGCAAGCGCACCCTCGGCGGCAAGACAGGCACCCTCTACTACCTCACGCCACGCAGCGAGAGCCTCTTCTCCGGGCATCTCACGTTCGTCTGGCATCAGGGGCCCTGGACATACGTCGCCAGCATGCACGCCTGGACTCCGCTCGCAGGAGCCACCGCGTTCCTGGCGGCCATCATCGGTCACATGAAGCCGACGAGGTGATCCGCGTCAGGTGCGATCGGCGGTCGGCACGGGTGGCGAGCCTACCGCGAGCTCACGGTCGTATCGACTCCATCACCTGCGCGCGCAGTTTGTCGAGCCGCGCCTGGGTGAGATCGATCCAGCGCAGGTCGGCCTCCAGGTGGAAGAGCGCTTGGTCGGCGAGCAGGCCGTCGATCAGGCTGCCGCGCTGTTTGAGTGCGGTCAGCTCGCGCATCCGCAGCATGTGCGCCGCTCGCTGGGAGTCCAGGAACGCTTCGGCGGGGCGGTCGGACAGCAGCGCCAGCACGATCTTGGTGAAGAGCGTGCTCTGCAGGTAGGGCTCGGGCCGCTCCGGGGCCTGCAGCCAGCGGGTGAGGTCGTCCACGCCGTCGCCGGTGATGACGTATCGCTTGCGGTCGGGGCCGTGGCCGGGTTCGTGCTGGTCGAGGGCAACCATGCCGTCGCGCTCGAGCCGGCCCAGCGTGGCGTAGATCTGTCCGAACTTGAGCGGGCGGGCGTGGTGGAACAGCGCGTCGTACTCGCGCTTGAGGTCGTATCCGTGCCGGGGCGCCTCCTCGAGCAGGCCCAGCAGCGCGTAGGGGACGGCGCTGGCCGGGCGCTCGGAGCTGCGAGGGGTGATCGCGGGGTCGCTCATTCGTATCGCAGGCTGTCGGGGCCGGACAGGCGGCCGATGGCGGGCAGGGTGACGGCGAGCACGACAGCGGCGGCCGCCAGGCTCTCCCCAAACAGGACGGCCAGCCCGCCCCACGGCACGACCAGCGGCATGCCCCGGGCGACGTGCAGGACGATGAAGCCCACCGGCACGGCGACCGCGATGCTGGCGGCCGCAGCCACCGCCACCGGCAGCGCCACCTCGAGCGCGGCGGCTCGGCGCAGCGTGGCGGCCGACGTGCCCGCCGCGACCAGCGCCGCCAGCTCGCGCCGGCGGTCGAGGATCCCCTCCAGCGAGAGCACCGTCAGGCTGCACGTGGCGACAAACAGCACCACGACCACGGCGATCTGGGCTCGGCTGACGTCGGTCGCGGTAATCGGCGAGCCGTCCGAGGACGGGGCTCCGTCGAAGTTGTAACCCGAGCTGACCAGCGCACCGGATGGGAGCGCCACGGCGCGCAGCCGCTCGATTGCCGCCAGCGTGCCGTTGGTGGCCACGTACGCCTCGCTCACACCGCCGGCGCGCAGACTGTGCGCCAGACCGGGCGGGACGATCCTGTTGTAGCCGCCATTGTTGGGCAGGCGGGTGATGGCGTCGGGCGTGCAGTGCACGCCCGGCTGCACCAGGCGGGCGGCCGGGCAGGAGGCGATCAGGTCGCGCCGCCCGTTCTTGGTCTCGTCCCACTCGCGGGCGAACACGCGCACCCCGGGGATCCGGCCCACCTGGCCGAGAGGCAGCGGTTCCCGTCCGCCGGGGTTCTGGCTGACGATGGCGGTCGACCGGTCGGCCGCCGTGGGCGCGTAGGCCGGCAACCCGTGCAGCTGGTTGCGCAGCCACTGGTTGTGCGAGGTGACGTAGATCGAGAGCGTGGCGATCACGAACGTGCCCACGATCACGCCGCTGACGGCGCGGAACATGCCTGTGGGGTCGGCGGCCAGCCGGCGGCCGGCCAGCAGCGTGGCGGGCCGGCGGGCCAGGCCGGCGAGCGCCCGCGCCATCAGCGCGACCAGCCACGGCCCCACGAATGCGACCGCCACGATCACGGCGGCAAAGCCCGCCGCGACGGCTTCGAGCACATGGTTCTGGTCTGCGCCGGTGGCCGGGCGGCTCGCCCACCAAAGCAGCGCCAGAGCGGCGACCAGCGCGAGCAGGCGGCGCGCGGAGGGCGCTCCGGCGGGCGCGCGGCGGGCGGCGCCCAGCGGCGAGATGGCAACCCGCTTGACCGACCAGGCCGCGGCCAGGACGGCCAACGCCGGCATGGCGATCAGAATCGCCGCGACCTGGGTCGCCGGCGGGGCCAGATCGGAGGGGAACGGGCTGTAGCCCGAGACGGTTACGCGGTCGGCCAGGGCGCGCACGACCATCGCCACGCCAAGGCCCAGGAAGGTGCCTCCGATCGCGGCGACGGCTGTCTCGGTGACGACGAGCTGGCCGAGCTGGGCCGGCGTCGCGCCGACCAGCCGCAGGGCGGCGGCGCGCTGCTCGCGGCGGCGTGCGTCGATGCGGGTGGCGGCGGCGATGAACAGCATGATCGGCACCAGAATCCCCGTCATGCCCAGTACGATCCCCACCCGGCGGGTGAGGTCAAGGTGGTGGTCAGCAGGGGCGGCGGGATGCGACTGCCAGCCGGTGACCTGCAGAGCCCCGCTGCCGGGTTGGGCCAGGTTGGCGCGGGGGACGCCGACCTCTGCGACCAACTGGGCGGCATCGTGCAGCGCCGGCTGGCCCAGGGTGCCGACCACGCGGGCGTTGAAGCGCAGCCGGTAGACGCCCCCGCTGGCGCCCGCCAGCAGGTCACGCAGCGCGGGTGAGACGAGCATCGTGCCCGGGGCCGGGATGCGGTCGGCGCCCAGCGGGAGAGGCGCGCCAGGGGTGCCCGGCGCGAGGCGGACGATCGTCAGCTGCCGCCCCGCCATGTATTCCGGGTAAAGCGGCGCCCACAGCAGATACGGCGTGTGCGGGCCGGCCTGGGTTTGGAGCGCGGGGTTGGTCAGCTGGTAGGTCCGGCCGGCCTCGATGTCGTGGGCGGGGATGATCGCCGCGGCGCCGAGCAGCAGCGCCACGCCGGCCGCGACGCCGCTGACGATCAGGGCGACGCGGGCGAGGCCGCGGCGGCCGGCGCCGCGCAGCATGGTCAGCGCCAGCCGGGTCACGCCGCCATCACCGCCGGGGTGACGGTGCGGCCGTCGCGGATCACGATCTCGCGGCTGGCATAGGCCGCGACGCGGGCGTCGTGGGTGACCAGGACGACCGTCGTGTCGAGGTCGTTCGCCTGCTCCACCAACAGCTCCATGACGGCCTCGCCGGCCAGCGAGTCGAGCGCGCCGGTCGGCTCGTCGGCGAACACGACCCGGGGGCGGTGCACGAGTCCGCGGGCGATCGCCACCCGCTGGCCCTCGCCTCCGGACAGCTCGGATGGGCGGCTTGCGGCCAGCTCGCCGACGTCCAGCCGGTCGAGCCAGCGGCGGGCCTCGGTCACCGCCTTTGCACGCGGCGTTCCGCCCAGGAGCAGCGGCAGAGCCACGTTTTCGACCGCGGTGAGTTCGGGCACGAGCTGCCCGAACTGGAACACGAAGCCGAACGCCTGCCTGCGTAGTGCGGTGCGCTGGGCCTCGCTGAGCGCGTCGATGCGGCAGCCTGAGAACCACACCTCGCCGTCGTCGGGCCGGAGAATCCCGGCCAGACAGTGCAGCAGGGTGGATTTGCCCGATCCCGACGGCCCCATCACCGCCACCACCTCGCCAGAACGGATCTGGGCGTCCGCGCCGCGCAGCGCCTCCGTCCGTCCGAACCGCTTACTGAGGGCCCTGCCCTCGATCAGGAAGTCAGTCATGTGCTCCTCCAACTGCCCGGCGTCTCTATACACTCAGTGAGTAGTCCCACAACGGCCACTATACACTGAGCGAATAGTGTTGGCAAGGGGGGCGCGTTGACCGGACCTTTTCCAGATCTTCTTCTCCGCGTCACCCGGTTGTTCATGCGCAGGCGTATCGTCTGGCCGACCTGCGTTCGTCGAAGGAGGAGACGTGACTGCACGACTGGGACGACGGCTGCTGGTGGCGCTTGCGACGCTGGCCGCTCTGATGGTGGCGGCGGGGCCGGCTTCGGCGCGCACCGCGGCGCATCCGGCGAGCCATCGGGCGGCGCCGCAGCACATCTTCTTCATCATGATGGAGAACCACGGCTTCACGCGAGATCATCGGGAATACCGCGGACGCGCCCTACATCAACCAGCTCGCGCGGCACACAACGGCGTGGCCGACAACTACTTCGGGGTCACGCACCCCAGCCTGCCGAACTACCTCGCCGCGGTCTCGGGCAGCTTCCAGGGGATCTGGGACGACTGCCAGGCCGGCGCCGACGCACCACCGTGCCCGCCCGAGGAGTTCATCCCGAACTCCGGTGACGGCACGGCCGGCAACTACCTGACGAAGCGCCAGATCGCCAGCGCCAGCGCGAGGCCGCACCTGTTCGGCGGCCGCAACCTCGTCGACCAGCTTGCAGTCTCGCGGGCTGACCTGGCAGGCGTACATGCAGTCGCATCCCGAGCCCTGGCTCGCAGGTGTAATACGCGCCGACGATCCAGACGCGAGCGGGCCCGTGACCTACACGCTGTACGCGCAGAAGCACAACCCGTTCGTGTACTTCTCCGACATCAACCACCCGGGCAGCGACGCGGCTGCACCACATCGTCCGCTTCGACCGCTTCGCGCCCGATCTGGGCTCCGGGCCGGTTCCGAACTTCGTGTGGATCAGCCCCGACCAGTGCCACGACATGCACGGCATGGACTCCCACGTCGGCCGCGCTGGGCACACGCCCAAGTGCGGATACCCGGACTCCGGGACTCGATCATGGCGCGATCCAGCTGGGCGACGCCTTCCTGCAGAAGACGCGTGGGCGAGATCATGAGCTCGCGGGTGTGGAGGACGACCCGCTCGTCGATCGTGATCGCCTGGGACGAGGACGACTACACCGGGTTCGCGGGCACCTGGACGAGCCCACGCGGCGTCCACGGCATCATCCTCGGCGGCTACCGGGTCCCGACGCTGGTGATCAACTCTGGGGCACCGGCCATCGCGTCGACGAGTTGCCTCCAACCACTACAACATGCTGGCCACGATCGAGCGCCTGTGGAATCTGGGCTGCCTTGCGAACAGCTGCAGGATCCCGCGCTCGCAGCTCCTGACGGGACTCTTCCAGCGCTGATCTGACCGGGTGGGGGCGCCGCCTGCGGACGGCGCCCCCACCCGGCACCGACCCGCGCTGGTAACACATGCCGCGCGTGATACGGTCGAAGCGCGCGAACGTCCGCCGGGTCGCTTACCGCCTCTCCTGCCTTACGGGCGCAACTCCTTCAGAGGCGGGGGACGAGCGACATATGGCAGGCTAACCGCAGCGATTCTGCGCGACGCGCTGCTCACGCTGTTGGGCGTGATCTCGGTGGTCAACTGGGCGTTCGGCAAGGGCCATCTGCTGATCGCCGTACTGGGGGCGGTGGCGCTCGCGTTCGTCGCCTGGCAACGGGTCCAGTCGCGACGAGCAGCGTCTGTGTAGAAATCTGCTGCTTCTTCCGCCGTCTGCGACACTCTGGTCATGTTCGAGCGCTTCACAGAGCGTGCCCGCCAGGTGGTCGTGCTCGCGCAGGACGAGGCCCGCACGCTCAAGCACAACTACATCGGCACCGAGCACATCCTGCTCGGGTTGCTGCGCGAGGAGGAGGGGGTGGCCGCGCGCGTGCTCGACTCACTGGACATCGAGGTCGAGGAGGTGCGGGCCCAGGTGGCCCGCATCGTCGGCCAGGGCCACGAACCCACGGCTGGTGCGATCCCGTTCACGCCCCGAACGAAGAAGGTGCTCGAGCTGGCGCTGCGCGAGGCGCTATCGCTGGGCGACAACTACATCGGAACGGAGCATGTCCTGCTCGGGCTGGTGAGCGAGAACGAGGGTGTCGGGGCCCGCATCCTGCTGGACTTCGATGCCGACGCGGAGAAGATCCGCAACGAGACCATCCGCATGCTGGGGGACCCTGCCACGCGCCGAGGGTCGAGCCGTGCACGTCGCCGGATGTCGAGCGGGCAGAGCACGCTCCACGTGCCTGGTCACGCCCCGCAGCAGTTGGTGATCGGCTGTCCTACTTGCGCCGCCCCCCTGGAAACCATCTCCAACGAGGGAGAGCCGAACGCCGAGCTGGAGATCGAACGTAGCGCCCAGATTTCGGACTGCGCATGCCCGGTGTGCGGCGAGCACTGGGCGATCACCTACCGCGTGGCCTGGAGGCGGCACACCGCTGGGGACCAGCCCGCTCAACCAGGCGAGGAACCGCCTGATTGAGCAGACTTGGCGGGGCGTGGCCCCACAGGTACCGCATAACGGTACCGATATCTGGCTCTACGACTGGGTTTGCGGGCTGTTTGGTACCGCATTGGTACCAGCCGCCTGCACTTCTGCCCACGTGCCGCAGGTTGGCGGCCCGCTCGCCCTGCTCCGCGCACCACTGGCCATAGGAGCGGTACGTGCGCTGAACGTTCCTGTGGCCCATCTCGCGGGCCAGGTCGCTGATCGGCACACCCGCCCGCAGTGAGAAGTGGGCAAACGTGTGCCTGAGATCGTAGCGCCGTCGATGTTCCAGCCCGACCAACTCAAGGGCGGTTGTCCACACCCTCGGCCGCCACCAGTCCCAAGACAGCGGGTGGCCGTCCGAGTGCCAGACCAGCGGCGTGCTGATCGGGCGGCATTGGTCTTGGTGCCGGGCAGCCGGTCTGGCGGCGTCAAGGCGCCGGTCACGCGCCGCGTCGCAGGCGGCTCGCCAGTGGGCATGGCGGCGGCGGGAGGCGCAGGCCGCAGATCAGGTCGGCGAGGACATTGCCGTCGCCGCTACGGGCCATAACCCGACGAAGGTCGTTTGGGAGGGCGCGCACCCGTCAACGACCTGGCACTACTCCGACCTGCCGACCTACAAACGCGATGTCGGCCCCAGCCGCGCCCCGCATGACCGGTCGTTCTGCTGCGGCACGCCGCCGCGCGCAGGTACCCGTCGAAGAACCCAGCACCCGTAGGGCCGGGCCGCCGCAGAAGCAGCAGCTGTTCGAGGGGATGCCGGAGTGAGGGCCGCTCGGCACCGAGGCTAACGTGGGACGAGCAGCAATGGGTGAGCTGTAATACCGAGATGAGGCTTTGCGTACTCGCATTCGCGATCGTTGCAGCGGCCGGTTGCGCAGGCTCCTCCAGCGCTCCGCAGCCCGGAACCCCTCCTCAGGCGGTGGGGGGTCTCTACCTCTGTCCATCGGTTGCCCCGGTTGCGATCTACCGCGGCCGGTTCTATCCGAGCAACTTCCCTAGCCCACCACCCAAGACGTCCCGGCCGCAGCGGTGCTTCGCATCGGCCGAGCGGGCGTCGGCCGCTGGGTACCACCAAGCCGCAACGCCACGAGGTGATCTTCTGATCCGCGGTGTCTACCTTGTGCGACCGGCCCGCTCCCTCACGGCACTCTGCGCGGCAGCAGCACATGCTTCGGGACTGGCCGTGCCCTGTCCAACGCTAATCCCCGGCACGCCAGACGACGCATTCTGTGCCGTTGGCGCCGTTTGCTCACAGACAGGGGCAGTCGTGTTGGAGGGGACGTTCACCGCGCCACCGACCTACCAAGGCGTGGAACCAGGACAGGGTCATCTCTGGGTCATCGCGTACGACCGGCGCAGCGGTGTCTTCCCAAGAGACACGCTGGCAGGAGGCACGAGAGTCGGCACGGCGCGGATTCGCCATCACACGGCAACCTTCCTTGCCTTCCCACAGGGGTCGAGCCTCAACTCGGGCCACATTGTCCTCCTCTGGCGCCAGCAAGGGGTGACCTACGCCGTCAGTCTCCACGGCCACACGACGCTCAACCAACGCCTCGACCTCCTCATCGCACAGCACCTGCGCTTCGTATCGAGGTGAGGGCCAACGCGGCCTGAGCGCCACCGGCCGACACGTGGAAGCGAACGGCCTCCTCAAGCGGCGCGTTCTGCGCCCCTGACGCAGGAAGGGCCGCCGCAGGAGGAGCAGTTGTTCGGGTTCGAGCTACGCCCGCCAGATGATCGTTGCCCGCTCGTCCACCGGCACGCGGTGGCCCTTGCCGACCGCCAGAGGTCACGCCGCGCGCTGATCCACTACCATCGGCGGTCGTGGGTGGCGTCGTTCATCAGTTCAACTGCCCGAAGTGCGAGAAGGCCTTGGTCGGGGCGGACAGCCTGGATTCGCCGAACCACACACCGGTCTCGGTGCCCAGCGCGTTGAAGCAGTCCGTGTACGTCTTGTCCTGCCCCCACTGCGGTTCGGCGTTCGCCGCCTACAGCAGCGCCGAGGACTGACCTGGCCAGGTGATTCGTTGCGCGCTCGCTCCGGTGACGCGGGGGCCGTGATAACGCATTGGTGAGTGCACGTTTTTGGTACCCACCAGTAGTATTGGGCCGTGTACTACGGCGATCACATGAACGGCTCGGATTGGGGGGCGATGATCGCGTGGATGGTGTTCCTCCTGATCGTTTTGGCGGTTGTGATCTGGGCGATCGGATACTGGTCGGGGGCGTGGGGTCACAACCAGCGACCGCCGGCCGGCAAGTCCTCGGCGCGGGAACTCTTGGACGATCGGCTCGCCCGCGGCGAGATCGACGTCGAGGAGTACCAGCGGCGGCGCAGCGCACTCGAATAGGTCTTGCCCAAGACCTTGCCCAACGGGCGGTAGCAGGTCGGGGGTTGCACCGTCGCGTCGAGCCGGGGCCGCTACGGGCGTGCCCGGCCCGCACGGGTAGGCTGCGCTGATGCTGAAACAGCCAGTGGCAACCGCGGAGCCATCGGTCAGGCCGCCTCATGGATCCGTGGAACGCGACTCGTTGGAGCGGCGCGCCCGCCTACTCGCATGGGGTGGCAACGCCTGGCACGTGGTCGAGTTTGGCATCGCGCTCGGTGCGGGCATCGCCGCGTCGTCGGTTGCCTTGGTCGCGTTCGGCATCGACAGCCTGATCGAGTTAGCGGCCGGGAGCGTGATCATCTGGCTCGTGTCCGGTCGCCGCGGCCAGTCGGCGGCCGCCGAACGACGAGCGCAGCAGCTGATTGCCGTGTCGTTCTACGCGCTCGCGTTGTACGTGGTCGTGGAGTCGGGACGCGCGTTCACGGGCGGCCATCCCGAGGTGAGCTACGTCGGCATTGCCCTGGCCGCCATCACCGCGCCGACCATGCCGCTTCTGGCCCGCGCCAAGCGCCGAGTCGGCCATCAGCTCGGGTCGCGAGCCGTTGAGAGCGAGGGTGGCCAGAACATGGTGTGCGCGTACCTGTCCGTGGCGCTACTGATCGGCCTCGGCGCCAACGCCGCGTTTGGCTGGTGGTGGGCTGATCCACTCGCCGGTCTGGTGATCGCCGCCGTGGCCGTCCGCGAGGGGCGGGAGGCATGGCGCGGCAAGATGTGCGACGACTGCTGCTGATGGATTGCCCGTCGTCGACAGCCGCACGTTCTTAGTACCCGACGGGCGACTCCGGAACCAAGTCGGTGAGGTGTGGAGGGTACCTCGTCCCGTCATCTTCCTGCGTCCGCCGGCAAACCTCCAGATCGGTGAGCCAGTAGACCGTGATCGGGCACGCGCCGTCACACCTCACGGTCGCGGGGTTTCGGCCGCGCACGCTGACGACGACGCGCTTGCCGTCTCGCCTGGCAGCCCGCACGAGGCGTGCCAGAGCCACGCAGTCGGTAACGTCCGCGCCCCGAAGAAGGACGGCCCGGTTTGCCCGGGCCGCGCCTTCTCTCTGGCATGGATCGGTCAGGTCGCGCAGACCACGTAGACCGAGATGTCGGTCGGGATCGGATCGCCGATCTGGTAGGTCGGATCGCTGACGCTGATCTGCCAGCCGTTCGGCGGCATGTTCGGCCCCATCTGTGTGATCGGCCCCGACGTGTTGAGCACCCAGTTGCCATCGCCGCTGGTCTGCGGGTAGTTCATCCCGCCGCCCGTCGCGTACCAGCCGGTCGTGGTTCCCGACCCGCCCGGACACCGCACGCTGCCCTCCAGGCGAATTTCCGCCGGTCTGGTCGGTCAGCACGGCGCTGACGATCTTGACCTGCGACAGCTGCGTGAGGTCGGTGTTGTGCAGCGCGTTCAGGTGCGAGTTCACCCCCGACCAGGTGGTGGCCGAGGACGGCCAGGTCACGGCCGCATACGCCGTCACCGCTCCGATTGACATGGCGACCAGTGCGGCGGCCACGAACCCCATGTATCGATGACGTCTCATGTGAGATCGCCTTCTTTCTGTTTGCCTTCCCTAAGTGTCCGAGCGGAGCGGCCGGCACGCATCCGGGAAACTACGCGTCCGGATCGCGGGGAACCGGCAGCGCCCACGGCCCGCCGCCGTGGTTGCGTAGGTACGCCAGCGCCTGGTTCCCGGCCAGCCGCAACCTCGGCCCGGCCCAGCCGGCCAGCGGCTCGCCCTCCTCGCCACCGGGCCAGCGCCACGTACGCGAAGCCGACCCGTCCGTGCCCGCAGCAGGTGCTGGCATGTCCCGGGTGTGGGCGCGCTCGGGGGCTACGCGCGCCATGTGATCGTCGCGCGCTCTCTCCCCGGCAGCCGGTAGCCCTTGCCCGACCGGGCCGGTGGCGCGAGGGCGTGGTACCACATTGGTACCACCAGCCCCAATAACGGCCTGTGGAGGCCCCACAAGCACGCCGCCCAACCACGCGCAAAACGGCCTGGTTGGGCGGGTTTGGCGAGGTTGTCACCTCGCCGCGAGTACCGCATACCGGATTCGAACCGGTGTTACCGCCGTGAGAGGGCGGCGTCCTAGGCCCCTAGACGAATGCGGCCCGAAACCTCCGGAGGGCGGGCTCGAGGCCCCTCTCACTCCAGCCGGAGCGCGACGATTCTAGCAATCCGGCCCGGGAGGCCGGCCTACTCGCCCACCACCGCATCGACCTCGATCTCGACCAGGAAGTCGGGGCCGACCAGGCCGGCGATACCGACCATGGTTGAGACCGGGCGCACGTCGGCGAAGTATTCGGAGTGAGCGCGGCCCACCTCGAACTGGTTTCGCTCCACGTCCACCACATACATGCGGGTGCGAACGACATCGGCCAGCGATGCGCCCACCGCCTCCAGCGCCCCCTTGATCCGCTCGAAGGCCGCCACCGACTGGGCGTAGGCGCCTTCCGGCGGCCGCCCGTCCGCGCCCATGCCGAGCGTGCCCGACACGTACACCGCGTTGCCGGCCCGCAGGGCCCGCGAGTAGCCGATCCGCTGCTCGAACTCGGTGTTGGTGGAGTGGTAGCTGCGCGGGCTCACCGGCGGGCCTCCAGCCGCGACCGAAGTCGCGCCCGCACGTCCGGCCAGTCGTCGTCCACGATGCTGTACCAGGCTGAGTCGCGGATGTCGCCGTCGCGCACCAGCATGTGCTTGGGGAAGATGCCGTCGAAGCGGCAGCCCAGCGCCTCAAGCGCGCGCCGCGAGCGCTCGTTGCGGGCGTCGGTCTTGAACTCCACCCGCATGCAGCCCAGGCGGTCGAAGGCGTGCTCGAGCAGGAGCAGCTTGGCCTCAACGTTGGCGCCGCTTCGCCAGGCCGACGGGGTCAGCCAGCTGTACCCGATCTCGAGCCCGGCGTGCTCGGGCCGAAGTGCCAGGTAGCGCATCGAGCCGATCGGCGTCCCCACGGAGTCGAGCACGCAGAACGGCCCCTCCCGGCCAGCCTGCGCGGCCTCCAGCGCGGTCGCGATCCAGGCAGCAAACGCCTCCCGGCTGGCGACGGCGTTGGTCGGCATCCACCGCCACACCTCCGGGTGGTCGGCCGCGGCGTACAGCGCCTGCTCGTGTTCTGCCGCCAGCGGGCGGAGGGTCACCACCGATCCGTCCAGGGAGGGCGGCAGCAGCTGGGCGAAGGCGGTCGGCATGGCCGGTCTACGCTAGCAAGCCATGGTCGTCGGCCGGTTCGCGCCCAGTCCCAGCGGCCCCATGCACCTGGGGAACGCCCGTACCGCCCTGCTGGCATGGCTGGACGCGCGCGCCCGTGGGGGGCGGGTGATCCTGCGCATCGAGGATCTGGACTCCGTCCGCTGCACACCCGAGCTGGCCGACGGGGTGCGCCGCGACCTGCACTGGCTGGGGCTGGACTGGGACGACGAGACGCCGCCGCAGTCGACCCGCGACGATGCCTACCGGGCGGCCCTGGCCGAGCTCGAACGGGCCGGTGTCGTCTACGAGTGCTTCTGCTCGCGCCGGGAGCTGGCGGTGGTCTCTGCGCCGCACGGCGCAGATGCGGAGCGCCGCTACCCCGGCACGTGTCGCGGGTTGGACGCGCGCGCAGTGGCCGCCCGGCGAGCGGCCGGCCGCCCTCCGGCGCTTCGCGTGCGCATGCCCGAGCCGCCCATCGAGGTGGCCGATCGCATCCACGGCACGATCGTCCAGAGCGTCGCCGAAACCGTCGGCGACATCGTCGTCCGCCGCTCCGACGGGCTCTTCGCCTACCAGCTGGCGGTGGTGGTGGACGACGATGTCGACGGGGTCACCGATGTCCTGCGCGGCGACGACCTGCTGGCCTCCACGCCGCGCCAGGTGGTGCTGCAGCGGCTGCTCGGGCTGTCCACACCGGCCTATGCCCACGTGCCGCTGGTGGTGGGCGACGACGGCGCGCGGCTGGCCAAGCGGCACGCGGCTCCGCCGGTGGCCGGGCTGCGCGAGGCAGGGGTCTCGGCAGAGCGGGTGGTGGGCTGGCTGGCCGCAAGCGCTGGCCTGGCCGGCCCCGGGCAGGCGGTGCGCGCGACTGAGCTGGTCGATGGCTTCCGGCTCGAGCGCCTGCCGGCCAGGCCGGTGACGGCCGCGTCGCCGCCCGTCTGATCGGAACCGTGGTTTCCACGCACGAGAGATCCGCGTCGCCCCCGACGCAGGCCGGAGGCACAAAGTGGACGCTGGGGCGTGTGACACACGATCGGGCACTGAACGTGGTCATCGCCGGCGGTGGCGTGGCGGCGCTGGAGGCGGCGCTGGCCCTGCGCGACCTGGCCGGCGACCTGGTTTCGACCACGCTGGTCAGCCCGCGTGACCGCTTCGTGTACCGGCCGGCGGTGGTGGCCGAGGCCTTCGGGCAGGGGATCGTGCACAGCTTTGAGCTGGCGGAGATGGCCCGCAGCATGGGCGCCGCACTGCTTCAGGACACGGTGCAGGCGGTCGACCTGGACTGGCGGGTGGTGCGCACCGCAAGCGGCCTGGCGCTGCCCTTCGATGCCACCCTGGTCGCCGTCGGCGCTCACGCCGAACCGGCCGTGCCCGGAGCGATCCAGCTGTGCGACGACGAGATCGCCGTGCGCGCGGTGCTGGACGAGATCGTCCGCCGGCACGCCCGGCGGGTGGCCATCGTGGTGCCGGCCGGCTGCGGCTGGCAGCTTCCGGCCTACGAGCTGGCGCTCTTCACCGCCGATCTGGCCAGGCGCGGACGGGCCGCGATGGAGGTCATCCTGGTGACGCCCGAGGAGCAGCCGCTGGGTGTGTTCGGAAACGCCGTCTCGGACGCTGTCGGCAACCTGCTGGAGGCTGCAGGCGTGATGCTGGTGACCGCCGCCTCGGCGGTTGCCTACGCCGGCGGGGCGCTGGAGCTGACGCCGGGGCCGTCCATCGCCGTCGACCACGTGATTGCGCTGCCGCGTCTGCGCGGGCCGGCGCTGCCCGGCCTGCCGGCTGACGCCGCGGGTTTCCTGCGCACCGACATGCGCTGTCGGGTGCTGGGGATGGCGGACGTCTTCGCGGCTGGCGACGCGGCCGGGTTCGCCGTCAAGCAGGGGGGACTGGCGACGCAGCAGGCGGATGCCGCGGCCCAGGCGATCGCCGCCGACGCCGGAGCCCCGGTCCAACCCGAGCCCTACCGTCCGGTGCTGCGCGCGGTGTTGGTGTCCGGTCGCGAGCCGCTGTATCTGCGCTGCGAGCTGGCGGGCGGCGCGGGCGACACCTCGACCGTGTCCAGCGCTCCGATGTGGTGGCCGCCGGCCAAGATCGCGGGCCACTACCTGGCCCCGTTCCTGGCCGAGCGGCTGGCCGAGCCCTCGACCGCCGGCTGAGTCTGCGGGAGATCCCGGATCCAAGCTCGGTGGCACCCCGGATGCGGGCCGGCGGCTGCCCGCCGATGCTAGTCACATGGACGCACACGCCGCCACAGATTTCGCCCAGTCGATCCGCGATGCAGCCCAGGACAGCCAGCCCGCCGCGGCCTCAGCGCCGCGCGTGGTAGAGGTTGGCTGGCGCCGCCTGCTGACTGTCAAGGGCACCGGGGAACCGGGAGGGGAAGAGTTTCAATCCGCCGTGCGGGCGCTGTATGCAGTCGCGCACGGCATCCGATTTGCGCTCCGCCGAAAGGGCCGGCGAGGCGGCCGGGTGGGCAACCTGGAGGGCTTCTTCGATCGCGACGGGGGCAGTTGGACGCTGGCTCTGGCCGCCGACGACGAGGTCACCGGCGACCTGGTCGAGCAGGTGCGCGAGCACTCGGCCCGAGTGGCCGCCAGCCCTGCATCCGGCCGCGTACGGCTGACCGAGTTGTGCGAACGGCGCGCGGTGGAGACGGTGCACGTGGGGCCCTACGCCGAGGAGGCGTGCACGGTGCAGCGCCTGCACGAGTTCGCCCGCACGCAGGGGCTGACACCGGCCGGCCGCCAGCATGAGATCTACCTGAGCGACCCCCGGCGCACGTCACCCGATCGGCTGCGCACGATGATCCGCCAGCCGGTCGTCTAAGAACCCGTTTCAGAATGAGGTTCGTCGTGAGGCGCAGGGCGCGGTGGTTGCGGGAAGGATCGAGCGGCGAGCGGAGCGCAGGCGTGGCCGGAGGCCACGTTGAGCACCGCACGCCGCGTGGGACGCACCCGCAGCCGCCGCGGACCAGCCGCAACAGAACCTCATTCTGAAACGGGTTCTAAGAACCGGCCCACAGGCTCAATCGTTCCCCCATCGGGCTGGTGCAGGATGTCGGGCGTGGCGGAGGCGCTTCGCACACCGCTCCCGAATCCGGCCATCGGACATGCCGAGGCTGTCGGTGCGCGGCCGCGGGACGCTCGCGATGCACAGGCTGTGGCGGCGCTGGTGCTGGCGGTTGGCGGGTACGTGGCGCTGCCGGTGATCCCCGCGGTCATGGCCATCCGCGAGGGCGTCGCCGCGCGCAGGCGGTTGGAGGCCTCGCCAGAGCTGGCGGGTCGGTGGATGGCGACCGCGGCCGTCGTCCTGGGGGTGGCCGAGCTGGTGCTGGCGGTGCTGCTGGTGATCGCCCTGGTGTGGTTCCCGCTGCTCGTGCCCGGCGGCTGACCGGCTGCCCGGCGGGGCATACTACGGGCGATGCGGATGCGGTACTGGCTGGTGGGCGGCGTTGTCTGTTCAGGCATGGTCGGGAGCGGGCTGTGGCCGGCGGCGGTGGGCAGCACGGGGGCCGCTGCCACCCAGGCCAAGGTGCTCTTCGACAGCGCCCGCACCGGCCGCTACCGGATCTACGCCAAGCTGCCGGCCGGGGCGACCGAGCTCGTGGTGCGCGACCAGCACGGCGACGACTTTGCTCCTGAGGTGTCGCCGCGCGGGCGGCTGGTGGCTTTCACCCGCCGCGTCAACGGCAACTACGACATCTTCCTGGCGCCGGTCACCGGCGGCAAGCTGACCCGGGTGACCACCGACCCGGCCATCGACGCCTTCCCGTCCTGGGCGCCGTCGGGTCAGATCGCCTTTGAGTCCAACCGGGCCGGCGGCAACTGGGACATCTACGCCGAATCCGGCGGCACCGCCCGCCGCCTGACCACCAGCACGGCGGTCGATGCGCTGCCGGCCTACTCGCCCGATGGAACCCAGATCGCCTTTGACTCCAACCGGGGCGGCGGCCACTACCAGATCATGCTGATGCCGGCCGGCGGGGGAACGGCGACCGCCCTCACCGCCACACCCTCGAGTGAGAATGTGCAGCCGGCCTGGTCGCCCGACGGCACCCGGATCGCCTTTGCCAGCAACCGCAGCGGCAGCTACCAGATCTACATCGTGACGGTGCAGGGCGGCAGCGTCACGAGGCTGACCAATGACTCCGCCAGCGACTATCAGCCAGCCTGGTCGCAGGACGGGACGAAGATCGCATTCGTCAGCGACTCCGGCGGCCATGCCCACGTGTTCATGGTGAACCCGGACGGCAGCGGCCGCCAGCAGGTGTCGGTGCACGGCGGCGAGTTGCCCAGCTGGGCGCTCATCCCGTAGAGCCCGTCGGGGAAGCGTCCAGGGCGATCCCGCCCACAACCTGACTGGCCGTGGCCGCCAGGGCGGCATCGGGGCGGCTGGCTCCGACCACGACGTACAGGCAGAAGGCGCGCCCGGCGTGGCTGAAGAACCGCTGCAGGCCGGCCTGGCCGGGCAGCCGCCGAAGCAGGGTGGAGGTTGAGAACTCGCCGGCGGCCAGCGCCCGCGGCGGCCCAGCCGGCGCGAACAGCCCGCTGCCGGCCAGCGCCGGCTCGTATTCGACCAGCACCACCACCACACCCGCGGGTGGCAGCCGCTCGGTGGTGGCCAGCGCGAAGTCGCCGTCCTGCGCCGGTAGCGGGAAGCTGGCGGCATGGGCAACCACGTAGCCGTCGGCTCGGCGGCCAATCCGCCCGTCCCAGCCGGCGGGCAGCTCGAACGACACGCCGAAGGCGGACAACCTCATCCGGCCAGCCTCATTGCAGCGCGAGTGCGGCCGCCGCCACCGCCACCAACCCGGTGGCGATCATCGCAGCCCGCTGCGCGGGCAGCCGCCAGCGGCCCAGGAACTCGTCGGCGGTCAGCAGCGCCGACGGCGTGCGCACGCGCGCGGCCGGCCACAGCGTCCACGCCCGGGCGACGCCGAAGGCCAGGCCGACCAGCCCGCCCGCCGCCGGCCCGCCGGCCAGGCAG
Source organism: uncultured Actinomycetes bacterium (assembly GCA_963744065.1). Taxonomy (GTDB): domain Bacteria; phylum Actinomycetota; class Thermoleophilia; order Gaiellales; family JAICJC01; genus DASUHT01. Next base: position 188,397 of record CAVUSN010000023.1, read on the forward strand.
GCGGCCAGGAAGGTCAGGTAGACCAATGCGCTGGACACGATGGTCAGCAGGCCCGCGCCCAGCTGCAGCCCGAACCCGGCTCCGTACACCCAGCCCCGGTAGGTGCGCAGCCAGCGCTCGTCCACCTGCCGGCGGATGGTGGGCAGATGCAGCGGGCCCAGCCGGCCCTCGGCGGCCAGCCCGACGGTCGCCGCGGCCGCCAACACGGCCGGCGCCCGGCCAGACCCCAGCCGGCCGGCAAGCGGCCCTCCGGCCAGGCCCAGCAGCCCGCCCAGTAGGCCGCCGCCGATGGCCGAGCCGATGGCGAAGGCCGAGGCCGTCACTCCCCATCGCATTCCCCGGCTCCGCTCCCCGAGCGGAGTGATGCTTCCCAGCATCGACTCGCCTCATGGCGACCAGGCGGATCGCAGCCCGGCGGCCACGGCCAGCGCCACGCCCAGCACGACCACCGCGTTCACTCGGCCGGCCCCCGCAGGCTCGGATGCCCGGCCCGGATGCCGGCGGCGGCCAGCTCGCGATCGGCCCGCTGGGCGTCGTCGCGGCCGCCGGCCAGGCGGGCGTCAGCCAGCGCATCGGTGAGTAGCGAGACGACCTGCGGCCACGCCCGCGCGGTGCCCTCGCCGGCAACGCCGCCGGCCGCGTCCACCAGCACGAAGTAGGGCGACCCGGGCACGCCGTAGTCCGTCCAGGCCGCCGACGACATGACGGTGCGTACGCCTGGCGCCGCCAGCTCGCCGATCCGGCTGGGGCTCTCCTCCTCCCAGCCCTTGGTCACCACCAGGAGCTCGACCCCGCCCGGCAGGGGCGGACGCTGGTCGGAGCCAAGCGAGTCCCAGAATCCCTGGCAGGTGTCGCAGCCGCTGGACAGGAACGCAAGCAGCGTGGGGGAGCCGGCCCGGGTGACGGCCACGTGCAGGGCGTCGCCCGATGGCGTGCGGCCGGTCACGTCGGCCGCCACCGGGGCGTCCGCTCGCGGCTCGGCCAGCCCCGGGGCCAACTCGCGGCCGGAGCCGGCCGGGCGAGCGTCCATACCGTCCAGCCGGCGCAGGATCTCGGCGTGGCTTCGCAGCAGCCCCGCGACCAGCAGCGTCAGCAGCACCAGCAGCACCGCCTGTGCGATTACGACCGCTTCCACGCCGTCACCCCCCAGGGTCGAGTCACGTCAGCGCACCGCCCCCGCTGCCCAGGCCGGTGTAGGGCGGCGACTGCGGCGGCGGCTGCGCGTCCAGGCAGCCGGACTCGTGCGTGCAGGTGGCGTTGGACACCATCTCGGTGCACGAGCACTGGGCCGGATACAGCCGGCACGGGTTGACGCAGGAGACCACCCGGCACACCACCTGGGTGACCTGCGGGACCTGGGTGTTGCACTGCCCGTAGCGGAAGACGTTGCAGCAGGTGGCCCGCTCGTGGCAGCTGCCGTCGGCGCACGAGCAGCCGTGCGGGCAGCTGCGCCCAGGGGTGCGGTTGCAGTCGATGTAGTAGCGAACACCCTCGCTGTGGCACAGGCCCTTGCCGCGGTAGTCGGTGCACTTCCACCAGCCGCCGATGTAGGTGTAGGAGGGGCAGGTGTTGGTGCCGCTGAGCGTGCAGCAGAAGGTCGTCCAGCCGTCACAGCAGGGCGCCCCGCCGTGGCAGTCACGGCAGGTGATGACGGCTTCGGCGGATCCCGGCCGCAGCAGGTAGCGAAGCGGCCCGGCGGCCGCGGCCGTGGCAAACACCGCCACCCGCACCAGCACGCCGCGGCGGGAGCTGCGGCGGGCCAGCGCCGAACCGGCGGCTCGCACCAGGCGGTCGGTCATCGCGACCCCGCCGGTCCGGGCCGGTAGGCGGTGAGGGCGTCGGTCAGGTGGCGCAGCACCAGCACCATGCAGCCCACGCAGGCGGCCACCGACACCACAAGCGCGAATCCCAGCAGCGGCGCCTCGGCGATCCGCGAAACGAGCGATCCCGGCGGGTTGGCGGCGGCTACCGCCAGCGCGGCAGCCAGCAGTGCGTCCACCGCCACGTGCACCGGGTCGAGTTGCTCGTCGCCCCACAGACAGCCGCAGCCGCCGCGCTGCCCGCGAGCCACGCGCTGCCCGGTGTAGACCGCGAACACGGCGTACAGGACGGCGGCGGCGGCCAGCAGCGGGACGACCGGCCAGGCCAGGCAGGCCGCGGCCAGGCACACCTCGAATGCGCCCAGCGGACGCATCGCCCAGGCCGGCAGCCCGCCATCTGTCGCAGCGGCCTGCCCGCGCAGGTCGCGGCCCGCGACCAGCTTGCCGCCCCCAGCCACCAGCAACAGGCCAGCGGGCATCGCCACCAGCACGGTCCCCGCCTCCGATCCCACCACCAGCACGCGGCGGATCCTACCAACCGGCCCTGGAGACGGCCCCTGGATGAACGTCTACTGCTGCTGGTCTGCGGGCACGTGGCGGCGTCCTACGCGGCGTGCGGTGCTCAGCGTGGCCTCCGCGGCCCTTCGGGCCGGTGCCTGCGCTCCGCTCGCCGCTCGATCTTGCCAGCGTGCCCGCATCCTGCGCCTCGAAACGACGCCATCCAGGGACCGCCTCCAGGGCCTCCGGGTACGGCCCGCCACGGAGATGGGAGCGGCCGGCCGCCAAGGAGGGGGATACGGCGGCCGGCCGCAGCCATGCGCCGCGACGGGTCGCGTGAATCCTCGCCAATCACGACCCGTCGCGCAGCCCCCAAAAGGGGGAGCTGACGTGGGCGCCGACCGCGACCTGTGGGAGGGGGGGTTCGGCCGCGGCCGGCGCCGCACGTGCGTGGACTAAGGATGTCACGTTCGCCTGAGCCTGTGGTGTGAATCTGCCAAGCACTCGCTGGGTGACCGTCGTTACACGAGTGAGCGAGCCCACAATCCGAAGTTTGAAGGCCCGCGTAGGCCGGGGTTGATAGCGCCTGTCGGGAGAAAACAGGGGAGAGACGCGGGCGCACCCAAACGAGACTGAAGGGGGAGTCAATGCTCCAACGAGTCACGCATCCGCTTGGCCGGCGGATCACCATGGCGCTGGTCGGGGCGGGGCTGTTTGCGCTCGCCGTGCCGGCGCTGGCCAGTGCGCAGAACGGGTACCGGCAGACGGATCTGGTCTCAGACCAGCCGGGGATGGCCAAGCTGACGGATCCCAACCTGGTCAATGCCTGGGGCCTGTCCGCCGGCCCGACCACGCCCATCTGGGTGGCCGACAACGGCAGCGGACTATCCACCATCTACCCGGGCGCCGTCGGTGGCATGCCGATCTCGATCGCCCCACTGGTGGTCACGATCCCGCAGGGTGCCCCGACCGGGACGGTGTTCAACCCGACCAAGCAGTTCAAGGTCTGGAACGGCACCGCCTGGGTGCCGTCCGTGTTCCTGTTCGACTCCGAGGCCGGCGTCGTGGCCGGCTGGCCTGGCAGCGGCACGACGGCCATCACGGCCAAGATGGTCAACGGCGGAGAGTTCAAGGGCCTGACCATGGCCACGCCCAAGGGCTGGGGGCCGCTGCTGTACGGCGCCGACTTCGCGCATCGGTCGGTGGACGTGTTCAACGGACGGTTCAAGCGCGTGATGGTGCCGGGTGGCTTCCGTGACCCGGGCCTGCCCGACAGCTATGCCCCGTTCGGCATCCAGGCCATCGACGGCAACGTGTTCGTCAGCTTCGCCAAGACGGTGCCTGGAAGCGGCGACGAGGCCGACGGCCCCGGGCTCGGGTTCGTGGACGAGTTCACGGCCACCGGCTGGTTCGTCCGCCGGATCGCCACCCGCGGCGCACTGAACGCGCCGTGGGGCCTGGTCAAGGCGCCGGGGGACTTCGGCCCGTTCAGCCACGACCTGCTGGTCGGCAACTTCGGCGACGGACTGATCCACGCCTACTCCCTGCACGGCGGCCTGATGGGCACGCTGCGCCGGCCCAGCGGTATGCCGGTACAGATCGACGGCCTGTGGGGCCTGCGGTTCGGCAACAGCGCCACCGGCGGCAGCCATGCGCTGCTGTTCTCAGCCGGCCCGGACGGCGAGGCCCATGGCCTCTTCGGCGTCATCCGGCACGCCTGAGTAGACCCTGATGCGAGGGCCCCGGCCGGTGGAGCGGCCGGGGCCCACACATCCGGCATCGCCCGGCGCCGTATACCGGCGCCTTCAACGTGATCACTGCGCGCGGCCCGCAGCCGCCTGCGGCTCCCCGCCGGCGGCTGAACCACCCTCACAGCCGTGATGCAAGCGTGATGCTGTTGTTGTGCAATCGGCATCCCGGGATGGCCAATCGTGACACCGCTGTGACGGTCCCTGGACGACCATATGGGCATGGGATTTCCCTCCGTCACCTCCCGCACCCGGGCGGCTAACGGCCGGCCGATCGGCCTGCCCTCGGGCTCCGGCGGCGCGCGGTTGGCCTCCAGCCGCGTGCGCATGGGAAGTGGCGTGTACGCCGTGCTGGGCCTGGTCGCCGCGCGCGGGCTGGGGCTGACCCCGGCCGCGGTCGTGGTCGGCGGTCTGCTGTTCGCCGCTGCCGCCATCAGCCACGCCGAGGGCATGGGCATGTTTCCCGAGGCCGACGGCCCATGGTCGTTCGTGCGGCATGCCTTCGACGACCTGTCGGGGTTCGCCGCGGGATGGGCGGGAGGGCTGGCGCTGGCATGTCTGACCGCGTTGGCCAGCCTCTTTGCCGTGCACTACCTGAGCGTCCTGTGGTCGCCGCTTGGCTCCTCGCCATGGGATGCGATCGGCGCGATCGCGGTGATCGGCCTGCTGGCCGCGGCCAACCTGCGCGGCATCTCGGCGTCGTCCGGGATCGAGGTGTTCATCGGGGCGATCGACCTGATGGTGCAGCTGGTGCTGATCGCGCTGGGGGCGGCCTTCGTCTTCCATCCCCGGGCGATCGCCGAGCACGTGCACCTGGGCAGCGCGCCCAGCCTGCCGCAGGCGATGCTGGCGGTCGGCCTGGCGCTGGTGGCCTTCACCGGCATGGATGCGGTCACCGATCTGGCCGAGCAGGCTGCCGTCTCCGACCACCAGCTGCAGCGGGCCGTGCGCGCCGCTGTGGCTGCCACACTGTCGCTGGTCTTCGGCCTCACCCTGGTGGCGTTGATGGCCATGCCGGTGCGGCCGCTGGGCGGCGGGCGGTTCGCGACCATCCTGGGCGCGCCCCACGCCGCCCACGGGTACGCGGCATTTCCGATGCTCGGGATCGTCGCCCGGCTGCCGCTGCACGTGATCTCAAACGGCGCCGGCTACCTGTTCGGAGTCGCCATCGCCGGCATGCTGGTGGTGACCGCCCAGGTCGGCCTGCGCGGGTTCTCGAGGATGGCCCAGTCGCTGGCTGAGCAGTCCCAGTTCCCGGCCTCCGCCGCCCGCCTTCACCCCAGCCGGCAGACGCCCGCCGTGGCCATTGCGATCGCTGGGCTGGTCGCCGCCGGTCTGGTCGTGCTGCAGGCGGCATGGGGCGGGGCCGGCATGCTGGCCGGTGTCTACGCCTACGGCGCGCTGATCGCACTGACCGCCCTGGAGGCGTCCATCATCGCCCTGCGGTTGACCGACCCGGACCGCTATCGGCCGGTGCGGGCAGGCTGGAACCTGCCGGTGGGCGCCGCCGCCGACCTGCCGCTGGGCATGCTGGCCGGCGCGGTGGGCTGCGCAATCGCCTGGATCGCCGTCCTGGGCTGGGATCCGGACGCGCGCATCGCCGGCACCGGCTGGATGCTTGCCGGGCTGGCGGGCTACGCCGTCTACCGCCGCCAGCGCGGGCTCAGCCTGACGCAGACGGTGCGCCGCCAGAGCTTGCCGCAGGCCGGCGTCGGCATGCGCGTCGAGTACCGCACGATGCTGATCCCGGTCTCCACCGACCAATCCGCCATCCCAGCCGACGTGCTCGAGGTGGCCGCCCGGCTGTGCTCCGAACGCCGCGCCTCCGTGCTGCTGCTGGCGTTGACGCAGATCCCGCTGGGCGAGGAGCTGGACATGGACATCGACGACCTGGAGGACAGCGTCGAGCATCTGGCTGGACAGGCGCGCGCGATCGGCGACCAGTACGGGATCCGGGTGCACACGGCGCACCTGCGCACGCGCGATCCGGCCGAGGCCATCCTGACCGAGGCCAGCCGCCGCAGCTCCGACCTGATCCTGCTGGAGGGAAGCGGACCGCAGCGGGCTCCGGCCCGGGCGGTCTCCGACAAGGTGCTGCGCCGGGTGGCCGCCGAGGCCGGCCAGCGCGTGATGATCATCCAACCGAGAGGGGTGGCCGTATGAGCAAGCGGATCCTGATCGTGCCCACCGACTCGCATGTGCCGCCGCGGCTGATCGACGATGCGCTGATGGAGGCCGGGGCGGTCGGGCCCGACGCGGTCGGCCAGGTCGAGGTGCTGATCCCGGCCGTGCTGCCGCCGACACTTCCGATCAGCGCCTGTCCGCCGCGCATCGCCGCCCGCCTGAACGCCCTGCGGACCGAGGCGCAGTTGGCGCTGAGGGCCGCAGACGCCCATGGCCGGGTCGAGATCGTGCCCTGCCGCAGTGTGCCGGCGCTGCTTCGGGCAGTCACACAGGCCGACTGTCTGGTGCTGGTCGGCCGGGCCGGTTGGAGCCTTCGGCGGGCTGCGCGTGGGGTCGCACCCGAGTTGCTGGTGGTCGGGCCCAGCCGCGTCCGCCGCGCCGAGGGGCCGGTGGCGGCCACGCGCCCGGAGCCGATGGCCAGATAGCCGGATGAGCACCCACGCCACCATCCGCGCCCCGTTTCGCCGTCAGCCGGAGCCGTCCGCCGCAGCGGCCGTGCCCGCTGTCGAGAGCCGCGATGCGCACAAGGCGTCACGCTGGGGCGCACTGGCGCTGTCGATCGGCGCGCTGGGCGTGGTCTACGGCGACATCGGCACCAGTCCGCTCTACACCGTGCAGCTGGTGTTCGCCAAGGGCCGGCACATGCCGCCCACCCCGACCCACGTGTACGGCGCCATGTCGCTGATCTTCTGGGCGCTGATGATGGTGGTGACGCTCAAGTACGTGCTCTTGATCATGCGCGCCGACAACCACGGCGAGGGCGGGATCATGGCGCTGGTGGCCCTGATCCAGCGCTCCATCGCCTCCCGTCGCAAGGGTGTGCTGGTACTGGTCGGCATCCTCGGCGCGTCGCTCTTCTACGGAGACGGCATGCTGACGCCGGCCATCTCGGTGGTCTCGGCGGTGTCCGGTCTGCAGGTGGCGTCGCCGTCGCTGGCGTCTCAGGTGGTGCCGTTCTCGCTGGCCATCCTGATCGGCCTGTTTGCGCTGCAGCGGTTCGGCACCGGCGCGGTGGGCGCCCTGTTCGGGCCCATCATGATGGTGTGGTTCGCCGTCCTGGCTGTGCTGGGCGGGCGCGAGGTGATCACCCACCCCGGCATCCTGCGCGCGCTCTCGCCGACCTACGGCGCGGCCTTCATTTTCGACGATCCCAAGACCGGATTCCTGGCCCTGGGGCCGGTGTTCCTGGCGGTCACCGGCGCGGAGGCGATCTACGCCGACATGGGCCACTTCGGCCGGCCGGCCATCACCCGGGCCTGGCTGGCGTTGTGTCTGCCCACCCTGGTCATCAACTACATGGGCCAGTCGGCGCTGATCCTGGCCCACCCCAAGAGCGTCGACAACCCGTTCTTCAGGCTGGTGCCGGCCGGCATGCAGGTGCCGATGGTGATCCTGGCCACGGTGGCCACTGTGATCGCTTCCCAGGCGGTTATCTCGGGCGCCTTCTCGGTCACCCAGCAGGTGATGCAGCTGGGCTTCCTGCCGCGGGTTTCCATCCGCCACACGTCCAAGCGGATCATGGGCCAGATCTACATCCCGGTGGTCAACTGGGTGCTGCTGGCGGCCGTGATCTGCCTGGTGCTGGCCTTCCACAGCTCGTCAGGGCTGGCCTCCGCGTACGGCATCGCCCTGTCCGCCATCTTCGCCACCAACACGCTGCTGGCGTTCGTGGTCTTCCGGGTGCTGTGGCACAAGCCGCTGCGGCTTGTGATCCCCGGCGCGGCGGTCTTCCTGACCGTCGAGCTGACCTTCTTCGCCGCCAACCTGCAGAAGGTGTTCAGCGGCGGCTGGCTGCCGCTGGTTGTGGGAGCGATCCTGTTCACCATCCTCACCACCTGGCACCGTGGCCGCATGCTCCTGGGCAAGGCCGCGCGCGAGGGCCGGGTGTCGCTGCGCCGCTACCTGAACCGGATGATCGACGACCCGCCGAACCGCGTGCCCGGCACCGCCGTCTTCCTGACCACGTCGCTGGAGACGGTGCCGCCGGCGCTGCTCAACAACGCCGAGCACAACCATGTGGTGCACGAGCAGGTGATCCTGCTCAAGCTGGAGACGATCGGCCGCCCGCACGTGGCGGAGGCCTCCCGGGTCAGCTTCCAGCAGCTGCGCCTGGGCTTCGTGGCCGTGCTCGCCCGGTACGGCTACCAGGATGAGCCGAACGCAGTGGAGGCGCTGCAGCTGGCGCGTGCGCACGGGTTGGAGATCGACGTCGATCGGGTGTCCTTCTTCCTCGACCACGTGTCGGTGCTGACCACCGGCCGGGCCCACATGGCCGGCTGGCGCAAGCGCCTGTTCGCGCTGCTCTACCAGAACTCCGCACCGGCCGCGCGCTACTACGGGCTGCCGCCTGACAGCGTGTTCGAGGTGGGCGCGTATGTTGAACTCTGAAGGGTGTTGCTGGCCGCCGGGGCCCGGGGTAGAGTCTTTCGCATGAATCCGGTGGGGAAGGGGTGAGGGGAATGCGCAGAGCGATGTGGGTGGTCACGCTGGCGGCGGTGCTGGCCCTGGCGGCGGCATGCGGCAGTTCGTCCAGTTCGAGCTCGTCCACCAATGGCGGCCAGTCCTCGACGCCGACCTCATCGTCGACGCCGACATCCACCTCCGGCGGCGGAGGCGGCGTCAGCGACGCGACCTTCTGCGCCAGCGCGAAGAAGGCCATCCCAGCGCTGCGCAAGGAGGCATCCAGCCTGGCGGCTCAGCTGGGCTCGGGCCCGGCCGCACTGAAGACGCTGATCCAGAAGGAGCAGGCGGTCCTCCAGGCATTCACCGCGGTGGCGCCGTCGGATATCAAGTCCAGCTTTATGGTTGTGGACGGGCAGTTCAACAAGCTCGTCGGCATCCTGGCCAAGAACAACTACAACTTCGCCACGGCCGAGCCGGAGCTGGCCAAGATCAACTTCAACAGCCCAGCCGTCAAGCAGGCCGAGGCCAAGCTGCAGGCCTGGGGCAAGAACACCTGCCACTTCAAGGGCTGACGTCTCGCCAGTTGGGGTGTGAGCGGCGGCAGGGTCCGCCGCCCACATCGCCTGGTCTAGTTTCGAAGCCCGTCGCCAGCATGACGTCGGACGCCTTGATGATGGCAGTCACTGGCGCGCCCTCGGTCAACCCCAACTCGTTCGCGGACTCGACCGTGATCGAGGCCACGACGCGCTGGCCGCCGCAGTCCACAACCACGTTGGCGATGGCCTCGCCCTTGGTGATCGAGGTGACGGTGCCGGACAGCCTGTTGCGTGCGCTCAGCTTCACGTGAACCCTCCTGGTGTGCCCACGGCAGCCTAGCGGGGCCCCCGTGAGCGACTGGCGGATCAGCAGGCTCGAGCCGGGCCAGGCGGATCGGGTGGGATCGGTGCTGGGACTGGCCCGGCTCTACCAGGGCGACGGCTTCTACCTCGTTGCCTGGGATGGCGACGAGCCGGTCGGTCACGCCCACCTGGCGCTGACCGATCCGCCGGAGATGCAGGACGTTGAGGTTCGGGAGACGCACCGCCGCCGCGGCGTCGCCTCAGCCCTGACGGCGGAAGTTGAATCGCAGGCCCGCGCCCATGGTGCGCACGAGCTGCAGATCACCGTCAGCGTCGACCGGCTGGGTGCCCAGGAGCTGTACCGCAGACTCGGCTTCACCGACACCGGCCTGCCGCCCAGGCGCGTGCTGGGCACGGTGCACATCCGCACCGGCCCGCTGGAGGTGGATGACACGCTGCTGACGTGGCGCAAGCGCCTGTAGGTCTGGCAGCGCTGCAACAGGTGGAGGGTGGGGTACCGTGCAGGCATGGCGGATCACGCGGCCGAGCGCATCCACCCCAACATCACGCTGGCCGTGCTGGCCGCATCGGGGCTTGCCTACGCGATGCTCAGCTCCGCGGTGGTGCCGGCCCTGCCCACCATCCAGCACAGCCTGCACGCATCCGAGACCGGCGTCACCTGGCTGCTCACCGGCTACCTGCTGTCGGCGTCGGTGGGTACCGCCATCCTCGGCCGGCTGGGGGACATGTTCGGCAAGGAGCACGTGCTGGTGGCGACGCTGGTTGTGCTGGCGGCGGGCACGCTGCTGGCGGCCGTTTCGACGAGCCTGGGCCTGCTGATCCTCGCCCGCGTGATCCAGGGTGTGGCCGGCGGCATCTTCCCGCTCTCGTTCGGGATCGTGCGCGATGAGTTCCCGCCCGACCGGGTGGCGGGCGGCATCGGCTTTCTGTCGGCAACCCTGGGCATCGGCAGCGGCATCGGCATCGTGGCCGGCGGTTGGGTGGTCGAGCACCTGAGCTGGCAGTGGCTCTTCTGGATGCCGCTGGTGGCGATCGTCGCCGCCGCCTTCTGCGCCTGGCGGTTCATCCCGGAGTCGCCGGTGCGCGTTCCCGGCCACATCAACTGGACGGCCGCGGCGCTGATGAGCGTCGGCATGTCGGCGATCCTCTTGGCCATCAGCGAGACGACGGCGTGGGGCTGGCATTCGGCCAAGGCAGTCGGGCTGTTCCTGGCCGGCGTGGTCGTGTGCTGCGGATGGGTGGCGGCCGAGCTGCGAAGCGACGAGCCGCTGATCGACATGCACATGATGCGCATCCGCGGCGTGTGGACGACCAACCTGACCGCGTTTCTGCTGGGGCGGGCATGTACTCGTCGTTCGTCGTCTTCCCGCAGTTGGCGCAGCTTCCCATCAGCACCGGGTTTGGCTTCGGCGCGTCGGTGGTGCAGTCGGGCCTGTACCTGCTGCCGGCCACCGTGGGCATGATGATCGCCGGGTCGGCGGCCGGCCATATCGCCGCCCGCTTCGGCTCGCACTCAGCCGCCATCGCCGGCTCGGCCATCTCGGCCCTCGGCTTTGCCTGGCTGGCGGTGGCGCACGCGCACCCCTACGACATGCTGATCGCGGCCAGCTTCCTGGGCATTGGTATCGGCCTTGCGTTCGCCGCGCTGGGCAACCTGATCATCCAGGCGGTGCCGCCCGAGCAGACGGGAGCCGCGTCGGGCATGAACACCGTCATGCGCACGATCGGCGGGGCGATCGGCGGCCAACTGGCGGCGATCTTCATCGCCGGCCACCTGGCGGCGACGGGATTGCCGGCGGTGACCGGCTTCACCGACACCTTCGTGATGGCGACGGCCTTTCTGATCCTGTGCACGCTGGCCGGCTTCGCGATCCCGATGACCGCGTCACACCGGCGCGGGCTTGAGCTTGAGCCAGCGCTCAGCGCAGTCGACGAGTAGCGGCGGAGGTCACCGAGCCGCGCTCTCACCTGCGCGGATGACCGTCGTTTTCTAGACTTTGCCGATCAGCGACCCTGCCTCTCTGCCAGGTACCGGCTTGCGTGAGGAGCGCAAGGTGGTGACGGTGCTGTTCGCGGATCTGATCGGATCGACTGCGCTTGCCGAGCGGACGGGCCCAGATGACGCTCGGCTGGTGGTCGGTGAGGCGGTGGCGAGGATCGTCGGCGCGGTTGAGCGTTACGGGGGTACGGTCAAGGATCTGGCCGGAGACGGCGTGCTGGCGCTGTTTGGGGCGCCGGTCGCACACGAGGACGATGCTGAGCGGGCGCTGAGGACGGCGCTCGACGTCACCGCCGAGGAATGCGGGCGTACGCGCTCGAGGTTGCCGCGGGTTGGGGGTTGGAGGGGTTCGGCGTACGGGTCGGTGTGAACACCGGCGAGGTCGTGCTTGGCGAACTGGGTGCCGGCAGCCGGGTCGAGTACGCCGCGTTCGGGGACACGGTGAACAGGTGCGCTCGACTGCAGGCTCTGGCGGCTCCCGGCAGCGTCCTGGCCGCCGCTTCAACCCGACGGGCCGCCGAGCCGCTCTTCGCGTGGGGCGAGCCGCACCCCTACGAGCTGAGGGGCAGGAATGAGCCGGTGGAGGCATCCGAGGTGATGGGTGTGACGGCCACCGGGATCCGGCATGCCGTCGCCGCCACGCCGCTGGTCGGCCGCGATGCCGAGCTGGACGAGGGGCGAGCAGTCGTCGACGCGGTGCTGGCGGGTTCGGGCGGGCTGCTGGTGGTGACCGGCGAGCCGGG